>CAWIFK010000006.1:0-316042 GCA_963835385.1 uncultured Actinomycetota bacterium | reverse complement strand
TGAAGGCGGCGGCTCCGAGAACCTGCCTGCGATCCTGATCCCATGTCCCTGGCGTCCCCTCACGCGGCCACGCATCGTGAGCGACTAGTGAGTGTCGTGCCCCAGAGCACCGTCGACGTTGTCGCCTACCACGGTGAAGATCTCGGGCCCGGCTATCATCGTCCTTCTCGGAATAGGGGGACGCGGTGGGCAGTGGCTTCGTCATGCTGGTCATTGCCGCGGTCTGCTTCGTGCTGGTGATCTACTTCGTGACCGGGCAGGGCCACGCTGGCCGTGCCGGATTCTCGGTGGCGTGGAAGGCACGTCGCCGTGCCGCGATCGCAGCGAAGACGATCACCGGTCCTGGCTGGTCCCTTAGGGTCGCGAGCCTGGAATCCGTCCTCGTGACGGCGCGATCCACAGCCACCACGGCGGTCACGATCACGAACACCTCGGACGAGGCTGCCCGGTTCGAGGTGTCGGTGGTGATCCTGGACGCCGATGGCACGAGTCTCGGCACGATCACGGCGCTCTCCGACGAGCTTGCTCCGCGTGGATCGCAGCCCCTGGTGATCCAGGGAAGAATGAGTCCGCTGACCACGGAGAGGTTCGGACGGCTGGACTACCGAGTAGTGACGCATTGACGCAGCCCCGCCCTCGCTGTGCGAGGACGCAGGCGGACCCCGGATCGCCGCCGCCCAACAAGGATGCCACCTCGCACGATCGGCGCGCTCGACCGTTCAGCGCTCCGTCGTGGGTGGTGCCCGACCCCCTGGTGCCGTGGCTGCTCCATGCGGGCGGCGCGGCGCGGGCTACTCCGTCGCTAGCTTCCGTGCCCGGTGCGGGCCGGGACGCCGCGCGGCGTCCCGGCCCGCACCGGCCGGGGAGCGATGAAGATCCACGTCGCGCTCGACCCCCTCTCCGCTGGAGCGACTGCCGGCTCGACGAGGTACCGCCGGTCCATCACTCGGACGGCTCCGGCTCGACGGGCGTGGCGTGCGCCCGGACCGAGGCCGGCCTGTTGCCGGCGAAGCCCCGGTGGTCGTCGGAGCGCCCGGGCACGCGGAGGGCCACGCCACGGGGATCTCCGGCCTGCACCACATCGGCGCGTTCCCGCATCCCGGGCCGGGGCTCGGCGGCGGATCAGGTCACCAAGCCGAGCAGCGCCAGTCCGCGGCTGAACATGCGTGCGCGCACAGGGCGGCCACCGAGACCAGGAGCAGCCAGATCGCGCCGACCAGCTCCATGCCGCCGCCCAGCGCGTCCTGGACGCCGACAGGGTCACCCAGCCGCTCTCGGCGAGCTCGGGACCGTCGGCAGCGAGCTCGACGACGGCACGCTTGCCCGGGAGCGCCACCAGGCCGCTGACGAGCAGGTGTCCGGCCCAGATCAGGCCGAATCCCGTGGTCACCGTCGACAGCGCCGGTTTGCGATCGCTCGATCCGGTCATGGACCCCGAGGACTAGAGCGAGCAGTGCCGCGCCACCGACGAGGTGGAGCAGCATCTGCCACAGATGGAGCGAGGTCGCGTGGTCGAGCAGGAAGGCGATCGAGCCGGGCCGGATCCCTCGACGGCCCGGCGCTGAGCCCGGCCCGGTCGCGCCCCGGCCTCCAGGTCCGGACGAGGCGGCTCCGGCCCGGCGGACGGCCTCGGCGTGGGGTCGCCGAGCTTCCGGTCGCCGGGACGTATGTCCCCTGATCGCGCGACCAGTGGACCTGCAACCGCAAGTTGGGCCGCCCTAGTGTCGGGAGGAGACCCGACGACGGGAGGGTGCATGCCACGGTCCCGTGACATCCTCCAGCGCTTTCGCCTCGCCGGAACCCCCGGCGCGGCGTCCGCGGCGGGCGTGCCGGCGGACCGGGTGGCCGAGATCGCCGCCGAGCTGGCGCCGGTGATCGCCCGGGTGGCCGACGCCCAGACGGAGGCGGACCGGATCCGCGCCGAGGCCGCGCACGATGCCGAGAGACGACGCGCGGAGGCGCTGAGGCGCGCCGGCGACCTCGTCGCCTCCGCGCACCGGGAGGCGGCGGCGGAGCGCGCCGACGCGGCGCTGCGGGTCCGGCGGCAGGTGGAGGCCGAGGGCGCCCGGACGCAGGCTGCCGGAGCGGACGACGCGGCCGCCGTGCGGCGCCGGGCGACCGAGCGGCTGCCGGGCTACGTCGACCGGGTCACTCGTGAGATCCGGGCCTCGCTGCAGGAGCCCGGGCCGTGAGTACCGCCTGGGTGGGGGGCGTGGTCCGGGCCAGGGCCCTGGCCAGGCGGAGGCTCGGTGCCGGCGCCGTCCGTGCCGTCGCCGCCGCACCTGGGCTGGCGGAGGCGACCGCGGTGCTTGCCGCCGGCCCGTACGGGCATGACGTGCGCACCGGCCAGACGCTCGCCGAGGCCCAGCACGCCGTCGGCGCGTCGCTGCTGTGGAACATGCGCGTGCTGGCGGGATGGCTACCGCGGGCCGGCGCCGACGTCGTCCGGCTGCTCGCGGCCGGCTTCGAGCTGGCGAACCTCGACGAGCATCTCGCGCGGCTCGACGGGCAACCGGCCGAGCCTGCCTACGCCCTCGGCACGCTGGACACGGCATGGGCGAGGTTGTCGTCCACCAGCACGCCGACAGCGGTGGCGGACGTGCTGGCCACCTCGCCCTGGCAGCTTCGGGACGTCACGACGCGCCGGGAGCTGCGGCTGGGGCCCCGGCTCGCCTGGGCCGACTGCGTCGTCGCCGGCGTCCCGGAGGCGGCCCCGTGGGCGCGTGCCGGCGCCGCCCTGCTGGTCCTCCGCGAGAGCGTGCTGGAGGGCAGGCCGCTGTCGCACCCACTGGCCGTGCGGGCGACGTACGTGCTCGGGCCCGGCGCCGTCGAGGCGGTGTCCGCGCGCCTGACCGAGATGCCGGTGGTGCGGGCAGCCCTGCCCGGCGACGCCCGGTGGGTGCTCGAGGGCATCGACCGCATCGACGACCTGTGGCGGGCCGAGTCGCAGTGGTGGCAACGCGTCGAGCAGGACGGGTTCGCCCTGCTGCGCCGGTCCGGCTACGACCGTCGCCCGGTCGTGGGGGCCCTCGCGCTCCTCGCCGTGGACGCGTGGCGGGTGCGGGCCGCGCTCGAGAGCGCCGCCCGTGGCGGCGCCCAAGCCGAGCTGGAGACCTTCGATGACCTGGCGTGAGGCCGGCGCGCCGGTCCGGATGCAGCGCGTCGCTCTGGTCAGCCCGCGTGCGAAGCTGCGCGACGAGCTCGTGCGTGTCGCCGATGCCGGTGTCGTGGAGATCGACCGGCCCAACCCGGAAGCCGGAGGCGCGACCGCGGCGAGCACCGGGACCACCGGCCCCGGCGCCGGGGGAGCGGGGACGGTCGCCCCGGTCCTGTGCGCCACGGCTCCGGACCCCGACGACCTCGCCCGCGAGGGCCGCGCCGACCTGCTCGCGGGTGAGGCGGCGCTCGCCGCCTACGCCGACGCGGCTCTGGTCCGCGGCGACGTCGCCGCCCTCGCCGGCTGGGTGCCCGCCGCCGAGGTGCCTCCTCTCGCCGGCAGCCTCGG
Source organism: uncultured Actinomycetota bacterium (assembly GCA_963835385.1). GTDB lineage: Bacteria > Actinomycetota > Actinomycetes > Propionibacteriales > Nocardioidaceae > Nocardioides_B. Next base: position 312,537 of record CAWIFK010000006.1, on the reverse strand, counting down.
CGAGGTCGGGGCAGCCGTGGTGCCGTTGCCGACCCCGCGCGGCGTGGACCCGCCGACGCTGCTGCGCGGCTCGGGCGGCACCCGCGCGTCGTTCACACCCTTGGTGCAGACCTACGGGACCGTGCCGTACGCCGACGTCGACCCCAGCATCCTCGCCGGCGTCGCCTACATGCTCATGTTCGGGATGATGTTCGGCGACGCGGGCCACGGCGCGTTGCTCCTCGCCGCCGGGATCCTGCTGCGTGCGGGCCGGATCCGCCGCCTCGCCCGCGTCCGCAAGGCGTGGCCGTTCGTCGCCGGGTCCGGAGTCGTCGCGATCGGGTTCGGTCTGCTCTACGGGGAGTTCTTCGGGCCCACCGGGGTGCTGCCGGTGCTGTGGCTGTCTCCGCTGGAGGAGCCGTTCACACTGATGGCCGTCGCCCTCGGGCTGGGCGCGGTCCTGCTCGCGGGAGCCCAGCTGCTCGGGACGATCAACCGCTGGCGCGAGGGCGGCTGGCCGCTGGCCCTGAGCGCCCCGTCCGGTATCGCCGGGGGCGCGTTGCTCGCCGGGATCGGCCTGGTCGCGCTCGGCGCGATCGCCGGGCCCGGGTGGGCGGTGACCGTGGGGGTGGTCGTGATGGTGGTGGGGGTGGCCCTGGTCGCCGTCGGGTTCTTCGCCTCCTCCGGAGGGGGCGCCACGGGGGCCACCCAGGCCTCGGTCGAGGTGTTCGACGCGGTGATGCGGGTGGGCACCAACCTGGTGTCGTTCGTCCGGCTCGCGGCCTTCGGCCTCACGCACGCGGCGATCGGCAAGATCGTGTGGGACGCGACCACCGGCCTCTGGGCGGCGGGGGGCCTGCTCGTCGTCGCTGCGGTCGCGGTCTTCGTGGTCGGGAACGCGGTGGCCTTCGCGTTGGAGGCCCTCGTCGCCGGGGTGCAGGCCTTGCGTCTGGAGTACTACGAGCTCTTCTCCCGAGTGTTCACCGGTGAGGGCCGGCCGTTCATGCCGTGGCACGTCCCCACCGACCCGGCCCCCGCGTCCGCGCTCTCCCGGCCCGCACCATCCGCCACCGCCACCGGGCCCGCAGCATCCGCCACCGCCACCGCCAGCAGGAGACAGCCATGAGCGCTTGGTTCCTCGCCCTACCCGTCCTCGTCGCCGGCTTCGTGGTGACCCGGCTGCTGCTGCGTCGACGGGGCCGCAAGACCCTGCGGCTCCTCGTCGGACTGGACGCGGTGCTGCTCGTCGCCGCACTCGTCGTGCTCGCGGTGACCGCCACGGCCGGACCGGGCGGAGCCCAGGTCACGACGGCGGTGACCGCCGCCCAGCAGAGCAGCCCGGACGCCTGGGCGGCGCTGCTCGGTGCGGCCATCGCGGTGGCCGGGTCCTCCCTGGGCGCGGCGATCGCCGTCGCCTACACCGGAGCGGCCGCCCTGGCAGCCATGAGCGAGCGACCCGAGCTGTTCGGGCGCGCCATGGTCATCGTGGGGCTGGCCGAGGGCATCGCCATCTACGGGCTGATCGTCGCGGTCATCCTCATCGGACGGGCGTGAGCACCGTGGGGCGGGTCGCGGTCATCGGCGAGGAGACGGCGGTGGCGGGCTACGCCCTGGCCGGCGCCGTCGTCGTGCTCGCCGAGGACGGGGCGGCGGTGCAGCGGGGCTGGGACGCTCTCCCCGACGACGTCGAGGTGGTGGTCCTCACCGTCCGTGCCGCGGAGGCGCTCGGGGCGCGCCGGACGGAGGCGGAGATGCCGCTCACGGTGGTGATGCCGACGTGACCGCGGTGCAGCCGGTCGGTCCCCTCGACCGGCCCGACGTCTCCGACCCGCTCGACCCGGTGCGCACGGCGCTCCTGGCTCAGGCCCGGGCCGACGCGGACGCGCTGCTCGCCGAAGCCGACGCGGAGGCGTCCGAGAGCCTCGCCCGCGCCCGTGCCGAGGCGGACGCCATCCGCGCCGCCGCCCGCGCCCAGGGGGAGGCGGACGCCGCGGCCCTGCTGGAGAGCGAGCGGACACGCGCCAGGCGCCGGGCGCGCGCCGCCGTGCTCGCAGCCCAGCGCGACGTCCACGACGAGCTGCGGGCACGGGTCCTGCGCGAGCTGCCGGGCCTGCGCGCCGACCCTGCCTACGGTGCCTGGTGCGAGCGCCTGCGGGAGCGAGCGCGGGCGGTGCTCGGCGCGGACGCGCGCGTGGCCGAGAGCCCTTACGGCGGCGTCGTCGGCGAGCAGGCCGGTCGCCGCGCCGAGTGGACGCTGGTGGGTCTGGCCGACCAGGCGCTCGCGGCGCTCGGCGCGGACCTCGAAGGGCTGTGGCGGCCGTGAGTGCGCGGGTGCTCCGGGTCTCCGGTTCGCTGGTGGAGGTCGACCCACTGGCCGACCTGGCGATGCACGACGTGCTGCTGCTCGGGGAGCACCGGCTCCCGGGCGAGGTCGTCGCGATCACCGACCGCCAGGTCACCGTGCAGTCCTACGAGGACACCGGGGGGCTCGCCCCCGGCGCCGTCGTCGCCAGCACGGGCGCTCCGCTCTCGGCCCGGTTGGGGCCGGGCCTCCTCGGTTCGGTGTACGACGGGCTGCTGAGGCCGCTGTCGGGGACCGGGGACTTCCTGCTACCCGGGACGGCGCGAGAGCAGGACGGTCGACGCTTCGACTTCACCCCCACGGGCACCGAGGGCGGTCTCGTGTCGGCCGGCGACGAGCTCGGCACTCTCGACGGCCCTCTCCCGGTGCGGGTGCTCGTCCCCGCGGGGGTCGCCGGCGCGGTGGAGTGGCTGGCCGAGGCGGGTTCCTACCAGGCCGACGAGGTCGTCGCGACCGTCGGGGGCACCGCCGTACCGCTCACCACCGCATGGCCGGTGCGCCGGCCACGGCCCTACCACGAACGGCTCGAGGTCGCGGAGGGCCTGCACACCGGCCAGCGGGTCCTCGACCTGCTCTACCCGGTGGCGCGGGGAAGCAGCGCAGCGGTGCCCGGAGGGTTCGGCACCGGCAAGACGGTGCTGCTCCAGCAGATCGCGAAGTGGTGCGACGCGGACGTGATCGTCTACGTCGGCTGCGGCGAACGCGGCAACGAGATGGCGGACGTGGTCGACGAGCTGGGGTCGCTCGAGGACCCGCGCACCGGCGACCGGCTCAGCCGCCGCACGGTGGTCATCGCCAACACCTCCAACATGCCGATGATGGCGCGCGAGGCGAGCATCTACACCGGGGTGACCGTGGCGGAGTACTTCCGGGACATGGGCTACCACGTCGTCGTGATCGCGGACTCGACGTCACGCTGGGCGGAGGCGATGCGCGAGTTCGCGTCGCGGACAGGTGCGCTGCCTGCCGAGGAGGGCTACCCGGCCGGACTGGCCTCCGCGCTCGCCGCCTTCTACGAGCGCGCCGGCCACGTCGCCACCCTGGGGGGCCGCACCGGTTCGGTCACCATCATCGGCGCCGTCTCGCCGGCCGGTGGGGACATGACCGAGCCGGTGACGGCCCACACCCAGCGGTTCGTCCGATCGGTGTGGATGCTCGACCGCGACCTGGCCTACGCCCGGCACTACCCGGCCGTCGCCTGGTCCGGCTCCTTCTCGCGCGACGCCGAGGGGCTCGGTTCGTGGTACGCGCGCCAGGGCGATCCCTCCTGGGCCCGGCGCCGGGAACGGGCCGGCGCGCTGCTGTCGGACGCGGACCGGCTCGCAGCCCTCGCCGACCTGGTGGGAGCTGCGGCCATGCCGGGCGCGGAGCGGGTCGTGATGCTGGCCGGCCGGCTGCTGCGCGAAGCCGTCCTCCAGCAGAGCGCTCTCAGCGCCAACGACGCGTTCTGCTCCACCGCTAAGGGCGCCGCGCTGCTCGACGCGGTCCTCACGGTGGTCGACCGGTGCGACGCCCTCATCGGCTCCGGGGTGCCGGCGGCGCGGATCGAGGAGACCGACTTCGGGGACCTGGTGCGCGCGGCGGGGGAGACCGGGCCCGAGGACGTGCGCGGGGTGCAGGACCACCTCGACGTCGTCATGAACCGGCTCGCGGAGCTGTCATGACGGCGCCCTCGACGGCTTCAGGCTTTGGATCGGTTGAGTACACCGACGTCGCCGAGGTGCGTGGGCCGCTGATGGTGGTCCGTGGCGTGGCCGGGGTCGGCTGGGACGAGTCGGCGCGGATCCGGGTCAGCGCGCGGGAGGTGCGCAACGGGCTCGTCCTCGAGGTCGACCGTGACCTGGCGGTCGTCCAGGTGCTCGAGGGAACCGGCGGCATCCAGCCCCGGGACACGCGGGTGCGGTTCGCCGGGGAGACCCTGCACGTCCCGGTGGGGCCGGGGTGGCTGGGCCGCGTCTGCAACGGGCGGGGGGAGCCCGTCGACGGCGGGCCGCCGATCGTCGCCCGCCAGCGCGCTCCGGTCGGCGGGGCTCCGCTCAACCCGACGCGCCGGGAACCACCCTCCGACCCGGTCATCACGGGCGTCTCGGCCATCGACGCCCTGACCACCGTGGTGCGGGGGCAGAAGCTGCCGGTGTTCTCGCTGGCCGGGCTGCCGCACCTCGAGCTCGCGACGCAGGTGGCGGCCCAGGCCACCGCAGGGCAGGAACCGTTCTCGGTGGTGTTCGCGGGGATGGGCCTGACCCATCTCGACGCGGCCGCAGTGCGAGACGCCCTCGAGGCGCGCTCCGCCGCGGGGGAGCTGGTGCTGCTGCTGAACACCGCCGACGACCCGGTGGTCGAGCGGATCCTCACCCCCAGGATCGCCCTGACGGTGGCCGAGCACCTCGCGTTCGAGCTGGGCCGGCACGTCCTCGTGGTGATGGCCGACATGACCGCCTACGCGGAGGCGCTCCGCGAGGTCTCCGCCGCCCGTGGCGAGATCCCGGGCCGCCGTGCCTACCCCGGCTACCTCTACAGCGACCTCGCCTCGCTGTACGAACGCTGCGGGCGGATCCGCGGCCGGCCGGGCTCGGTGACCATCATCCCCGTGCTGACGATGCCGGCGGGGGACATCACCCACCCCGTGCCCGACCTCACCGGCTACATCACCGAGGGCCAGATCGTGCTGTCGGCCGACCTGCAGGCGGCCGGTGTCTACCCACCGGTCGACCCGCTCAGCTCCCTGTCGAGGCTGATGCGCAAGGGCGCCGGCTCCGGACGGACCCGTGAGGACCACCTCGACGTGGCGGCCCAGAGCCTGGCGTCCCTCGCACGGGCGCGCCAGGCCCGCGAGATGGCCGACCTCGTCGGCGAGGAGGCGCTCAGCGGCACCGACCGCCTCTACGTGGCCTTCGAGCAGGCCGTCGCCCAACGGCTGCTCGACCAGGGCCGCGACGAGTCGCGCACGCTCGAGGAGACGCTGGACCGGGCCTGGGAGACGCTGCGCATGCTTCCCCGGCGGGAGCTCACGATGCTGCCGACCGCCCTCCTCGACGCGCGGTACGGCGTCCCCGAAGCCGGGCGGTGAGGGCAGTGGCCGGTGTCCTGCACGCGCCTCCGGGACGAGCCGGGCGGCTGTGGCTGCAGCACCGTCTCGCCGTCGCCCGGCAGGGTGCCGACCTGCTGGACCACAAGCTGCGGATCCTCCGCGGGGAGCGCGAGCGGCTCGCCCTCCAGCAGCGGCGAGCCGCCGGTGTCTGGGACGCCACGAGCCGGGAGGCGGCCCGCTGGCTGCTGCGCGGCGTCCTGCTCGGGGGCGAACGGTCGGTCCGGCTCAGCGGCGACCGTACGCCGGCCGAGGTGCGGGTCGTGTGGCGGCAGCCGATGGGCGTGCGCTACCCGGCCGAGGCGACCTGCGACGTACCCGAGGCGACTCCGGACGCGGCACCGGTCGGCAACGCCGCGCTCGTGGCGGCGGCGGTGGCCCATCGCCGGGCCCTGCGGGCGGCCGTCGAGCTCGCGGCCGTCGAGTCGGCCGTCCGCATCCTCCTCGCCGAGGAGACGGCGACGCGCCGACGTCTCCGGGCGATCGAGGACCGGTGGATCCCGCGCGTGCAGGAGGCGCTCGACGCGGTGCAGCTCGGCCTCGAGGAGGAGGAGCACGCCGACGGTGTGCGGCTGCGCTGGGCGGCCGGGCGGCGGCCCGCAGCCACGGCCGACCGAACCAGGGAGGGCATGCCATGACGTCACCGGCGTTCACCAGGATCCTGGTTGCGGTCGACGACTCGCCGGCGGCGCTGGCCGCGATGCACGCGGCCGTCGACCTCGCACACGCCAACCGTGCCCGGATCCGCTTCGTGCACGTGATGGGGGACGGCGAGCTGGTGCGCGGTCTGTCGAGGATCGGGCACGACAACAGGCTCGGGGCCAAACGCGACCAGGCGGCCGCCTCCTTGTTGCGCCACGTCGGCGCCGAGGCCGCGCGCGCCGGAGTCCCGGCCGAGACGGCGAGTGTCGCCGGTGAACCGGCCGGGCTGATCCTCGCGGCAGCACGGGACTGGGACGCGCAGATGGTGGTCATGGGACGTTCAGACCTCCGCGGTCCCGGACGCGCCTACGTGGGGTCCGTGACCCGCGCGGTGCTGGAGTTCAGCGACGTGCCCGTCCTCGTCGTGCCGCGCCCGGTGTAGGCCGATCGGGTCCTGCACGATCGTGCACTTCCGAAACCTGCAGTCCCTGATCGCTTCCGGGTCCAGTGGCGCCCGCCTACGCTCGCTGCCTCATCGACTGAAAGCAGGGCAAGCGTGCGCAAGTACCTCACCTTTCCGGCCGCCGTCGCGCTCGCCCTGGGCGTCGCGTCACTCTCCCCGACCACCGCGGCGACCGGGTCGCCGGGTCCGGGGCCGGGCGTCGACCAGGAGGCGCCGGCCGAGACCGTCGTCCGCGTCCGGGTTCGGTCGACCGACGCCCTGCGTGCCATGGCGGAGGACGGCGTCGACGTCACGCACGAGGTCGCCCAGGGGCCGAACGGCACCTTCGACGCCACAGTCATCGCGCCCGGCGGGGACCTGCAGGCGCTGCGCGAGCACGGCGGCACGGTCCTCGACACCTTGGCCGCGCCGACCCAGGAGGAGCTCGCCGACGAGCTCAAGGGGAACGCCGCGGCGCTGACCGCCGCGCAGAAGCGGCAGGCCAAACCGCCGGCCAGCACTGCGAACGACGCGCTCGCCGGCCCGAAGACTCCCGGCGACGCGAGCAGCGGCTCCCTCACGGTGCTGCGCGCCGACCGGTGGTCGGCCGCCGACGGCGACTTCCTGTCGGTCGAGGTGCGCTCCGACGCAGGCGCGAGCGACACCGTCACCGTCAGCACCGAGGGCGGCCAGCGCTACACGCTGAGCCCGTTCACCGACCGGGGCGTCTACCTCTACCACCGCATGGAGCTGCCCGTGGCGACCGACGGCGTGGTGCGGAGGGTCACGGCAGTCTCGGGTGACGGGTCGACGGTCGAGACGCGCACCACGGAGTGGGCGCCCGGCGGGGTCGATGGCTTCCCGAGGGGCTTCGAGTGGGGCTTCACCGATGACGGGTACGTCGACGCCACGCAGAGCGACGCGGTCATCGAGTCCCTGGCGGCCGACTACCCCGACCTCGCCGAGATCGTCGAGCTGCCGCACGACACCCACGGCTACCGCCTGCCGGACGGAACCGCGCTGCAGGCGCCTGGCGGCTACCCGCGCACGCCGTACACCGTGAAGGCGTTGCGCATCGGTGCCCATCGGGACGGGTCGAGGACCGGCGTGGTGCTCTACGCCCAGGAGCACGCCCGCGAGTGGGTGACCTCCCTCGTCGCGCTCGAGACAGCGCAGCGGCTGCTGCACAACTACGGCAGCGACAAGACGACGACGTCGCTCGTCGACGACCTCGACATCTTCATCATCCCGATGATCAACCCCGACGGGGTGGCGTACTCCCTCTACGACAACCGCAGCCAGCGCACCAACATGAACGTGGACCGCTGCCCCTACACCACGCCCACGAACGCGGGCACCGACCTCAACCGCAACTTCTCGGTCGGCTCGCTGCGCGACGGGTTCGTCGGCGCCTCGTTCGACTGCCGGAACCTGACCTACGCCGGCGACAGCGAGCTCTCCGAGGCGGAGTCGTCCAACGAGGTCTGGCTCACCGAGACCTACCCGAACATCACGTTCGCCATGAACACGCACAGCTTCGGCGGCTACTTCATGTGGTCCCCGGGCGCCTACCAGGCGGACCGGACCTCGCTGCCCCGGCCGGACCTGGCGACCGAGGAGTACTTCTTCGACGCCTCGGAGACGATCCTGTCCCGCATCAAGGAGTTCCGCGGGACGGTCGTCTGGCCGGGCCGCACCGGGCCCGTGGTCGACGTGCTCTATTCCGCGGCCGGCAACTCCGGCGACGAGATGTTCTACGACGACGCACTCACCAACGACCCGGACATCTACGCCTGGGACTTCGAGGTCGGGGTTCCGCTGTGGGACGAGTCCACGAACAGCTGGGACACATCGGCAGGCGGCCTGTTCTGGCCCGACTTCGAGACTGAGGGCTTCGGTCAGGCCATGGAGTTCGCCAACGGCTGGTACGGCATCCTGGAGGTCGCGCGGCAGTTCGAGCTCGACGACAAGGCGCCTCGCTCGACCGCCCTCGTGGAGGGTCGGGGCACCGACCGCGGTCCGGTCGACGTCTACTTCGACACCTCCGAGGCGGCCACCGTCCACTACACCACCGACGGCTCCCGGCCGACCTGGGACTCTCCGACCGTGGTGCAGGACGGGATCCGAGGCGGGGCCGCGCCGGTGACCATCGGCGAGGACCGCACGGTGCTCCTGTGGTTCTCGGTGGACGAGGCGGGCAACGTCGAGGGCGGTTACGAGCCGGGGGAGCCGGCCGGTCCCGGCCGCCAGCAGCCGAACCGCCGGGTCATCACGATCCGCTGAGCGACGGGTCCCGACCCCTGGCCGGGCCACGGAGACGGCCGGGGCCCGGCTGCTTCAGGGCACGCCGTCGCCGGAGACGCCGGTGGCCTCGTCGTCGTGGTGGAAGCCGTCGAGCAGTGCTCGCCGGGCGAGGACTCAGGACCCTACGGTCCGGACCACAGTGCGAGGAGGCTGCGGGTATGGCCATCCAGCAGACCCGTGCCAGCGTGGGGTCGTTGCCGGAGTCGCGGCTCGGACGGTGGCGTTCGGGGCGTGGGGTGTGTCCATCTGGCTTGCCGGGTGGCATCGCTCGTGACTGGCGTAGTGGCGATCACTCGTCGCCGTGAGCGTTCGTGGCTGGTCGTGGTGGCCACTCTTCGGGGCACGTTGTCCGACCTGACGCAACACGAGTCGCTGGCGCGGATCGACATCGCCTTGCAGCTGGGCATCGTGCTGACCCAAGCGTTGACCGCGGTGTGGTTCTACCGCTTGTTCCGCCGTGTCGACGGCTTCGCCGCCAGTTCACCGCTGGTGTTCGGGATGGTCAGTGCGGTCGCGATCCTCGTTGGCGCGGCACTGCTCGCCACCGCGATCGACGCTGCCGGCGATGCGTCGTCGACGGTGACCGGGTGGACGGCAGCAACCGTCCAGCTCCTGTGCGTGTCCAGCGGTCATCTCTGGGGCTTCGCGGCGCTGTTCTTCGGCCTGTGGCCGATTCCGATGGGATGGCTCGTGACCCGCTCCGGGTGGCTTGGATACCTGATCATCGTCGGCGTCCGCGACCACACCGTGGCTCACGCGCCGGCGGATGGCGGCCGCCCCGTGCACCCGGAAGCGATGTCGGTCGGCGCATGAGCGCTGCGGAAGCCGCGAGGGTCGGCACCGGGTTTGCGTTCGTGGTGATGCCGTTGGTGTTCGTGTTCGCCTTCGCGATCCATCCGGATCTGCTTCGGCCTCGGGTGCTCGGTCCGGAGCAGCTGATCGACCGGGCGCGGGGGAGGCGCCTGCTGCACGCCGGACATGCTCTGGTCACCGTCAACACCGCCTTGATGATGGTCGTCGCGCTGCACCTCGGGCATCTCGTGGCGCGTGACGGCGCCGGATGGGCAGCCTCGGTCGGCACCGGACTGGCCGTCCTGGGGACCGTGGCGCTTGCTGCCGACAAGGGCGCCTTGTGTCTGACGATGAGCGCCCTCGATGACCTCAGCGACGACGAGTTCGCGGCTGCGAGACCGGCCTTGTCCGCGATCTTCGCGAAGAAGGGCTGGTTGTGGCTGCTGTGGGGCATCGTCTTGATCCCCGTCGGATTCGCGGTGCTCGCGATCGCCGCGCTCGTGTCGGGCGCAACCCCACCGTGGGTGGCGGTTCCCTTGCTCGTGGGGGTGTTGCTCATCGGCTTTCCCGACGGCGCCGAGGTCGTCAACCTCGGCGCGGCCACGATCATGGCCGCCGGCTTGGTGCCGTTCGGCCTGGCGATGATCGTGGAGTAGCTACATGTCGTGGCAGGCCAGGGATGACAGCGAGACCTTCAGCGTCATCGAGACTCGGCTGGGCACAAGTTCAGTTCAGGACCGCTTGAGGTGTTCTCTAGGTCACTTGGTCTCTACTTCCGTAGCGAACAGCCTTAGACTTCAAGCATGGCTGGATCAAAACCCATTGAACTGATCACTGCCAGCCAAGCTGCGCAGGTCGAGGAATCGCTGACGCTGCTCTCCGCGATCGCGGATCCGGTGCGATGGACGGTGCTGCATCACCTGGCGATGCGTGGAGAGACCTGCGTGTGTGACCTGCAGGAGCGGGTGCCGGTGGCAGCGAACTTGTTGAGCTACCACCTCAAGGTCCTCCGCGAAGCCGGGCTGGTCACCACAGCCCGGCGCGGACGGTGGGTCGACTACTCACTTGCTGAGGGTGCCGCCGCCCGTCTCCTCGGAGCGCTCCCGGTCAGTCCGGGGGGGAGTCCGCCATGAGTCTCGTCGTTCACCTGCCCAGCTCGACCAAGGGGCGCACTGCCACGCTGGCCGGCGTCGCCGGCGCGTGGTTGTTGGCGTACTGGGTGAACGGCTGGTTGTGGGACCGCATGTTCTACGACCTGCTCGAGATGGCACCCGCCGATCGGCTGACGGAGACGGTGCACTTCTTCTTCTACGACACGGTCAAGATCGCCCTGCTGCTGTCGGGGATCATCTTCGTGATCACCATCCTGCGCTCCTACATGAGCATCGAGCGCACCCGTGCACTGCTGGGCGGGCGCCGCGAAGGCGTAGGCAACGTGCTCGCCGCCGGGCTCGGTGTGGTCACGCCCTTCTGCTCGTGCAGTGCGGTGCCGGCGTTCATCGGGTTCGTGGCCGCCGGGGTCCCGCTCGGGGTGACGTTGAGCTTCCTCATCGCCAGCCCGCTGGTCAACGAGATCGCCATCGGGCTGCTGCTGACCCTGTTCGGGGTGAAGATCACCCTGGCCTACATCGGCGCCGGGCTGTCGATCGCGATCGCGGCCGGTTGGCTGCTGGGACGCCTGCAGCTGGAACGCTACGTCGAGCCCTTCGTGTTCGAGACCACCCTGGGCGGCCAGGTCATCGACTCCACCGCCGGCCTGAGCTTCAACCAGCGGGTCCAGATGGGCGCCGAGGAGGTCGGCTCCATCCTGCGCAGGATCTGGCCCTACCTGCTGGTCGGCATCGGCCTCGGCGCGGTCATCCACGGCTGGGCCCCGCAAGACTTCTTCACCACCTACGCCGGCCCCGACAACCCCCTCGCGGTCCTGATCGCGGTCGGCATCGGCATCCCGCTCTACTCCAACGCGGCCGGCATCTTGCCGCTGGTCGAGGCGCTGCACGACAAGGGGCTGCCGATGGGCACCCTGCTCGCGTTCATGATGGCCGTCGTCGCGCTCTCACTGCCCGAGATGATCCTGCTGCGCCGTGTCCTCAAGCCCCAGCTGCTCGGCATCTACATCGGCGTGGTCGGCGCCTCGATCGTCGCCGTGGGCTACCTGTTCAACTTCCTGCTCGCCTGACGCCACACGAAAGGACACCGTCGTGATCATCAAGATCCTCGGCCCCGGCTGCAACAACTGCAAGAACCTAGAACGCGCCACCCGACAGGCCCTCGACCAGCTCGGAATGGACGCCACCATGGAGAAGGTCGACGACTACGCAGCGATCATGGGCTACGGCATCATGGCCACCCCCGGACTGGTCGTCGACGACATGGTCCTCGTCTCGGGGCGCGTCCCGAAGCCCGCGGAGATCGAGCAGCTCCTGACGGCCGCCTCCTCGTCATGAGCGAGCCGACCGGCAAGCAACCGTCAGCCGGCGACCGGAGCAGCTTCGGCGGCAGTGTCGCCTATCGGCCCGCTTGATCGTCCTCGGTCGAGGCGGCGGCGTCGGTGCGCTCCTGGGTGCGTTCGTCGCGGTACCGGGCCGTGGTCGCTCGCCCGGGAGGCAGCGCGAGCGGGCCTGGTGGCGGGTAGGGGGCCCTATGAGTACCCGAGAAGAGTCCAAGAGCCGGCGGTGATGGACTCCGGGAAGCCGATGCGCGACGTCCCGCTCAGCGGTGAGATCGCCGGGCACCCCCGCTCCCGCACGAGGCCGCCTCCGTGGGTTCCTGCAGCCTGGCCTGCGTGGGAGAGTGGAGGCGATGAGACGACACCAGCGGGTGACGGCCAGCGCGGTGCGCAGGGCTCAGAGCGAGCGGCTGCGCCGGCGTCAGCGGTGGTACTTCGCGCTGATGGGTGTCTGTCTGCTACTCATCCTGCTGGCGTGGAACGTCGTCCGGTTGTGGTCGACGGCGGCGGCCGTGGCCATGTCGGTCGTTGCTGCTCTGCTCCCACCGATCGCCGTGGTCATCGCCAACTGGGGCGAGGACCGCTGACGACGAGTGCGGCGGCGCTCATGTGCCCTGGTCGGCCGCGCCGGGACTAGGGTCGAGCACGTGCACGAACACGAGCGATTCGACGACGCAGCGGCAACGTGGGACGACGACCCCGGCCACGAGAAGCGGCAGGTCGCGGTGGCCCGAGCCATCAAGGAGGCCGTGGATCTCAGCCCCCGGATGAGCGCGGTAGACGTGGGCGGTGGCACCGGCCGGCTGAGCATCCTGCTCGCCGACGTGGTCGGCTCGGTGGTCGTGACCGACCCGTCCGAGGGCATGGTGCAGGTCGCGCGCGAGCGGATAGAGGCCGCCGGGCTCGGCGACCGGCTGCGGGCGGTCCAGGCAGACCTGACGACGGACCAGGTCGAGGGGCCGTACGACGTGGCGTGGAGCTCCATGGCGATGCACCACGTCCAGGACCTGGACCGACTGCTGCGGTCCTTGGCGGGGCTCCTGGTCGACGGGGGTCGGCTCTGCATCGCGGACCTGGAGGAGGATTCCGACGGTGCCTTCCACGCCGACAAGGCCGACTTCGACGGGCATCACGGGTTCGACAGGCAACGCCTTGCCGGGCAGCTGGCCCGCGCGGGGTTCGCCGACGTCGGGTTCATCGACGCCACGACCATCCTCAAGGGCGACCGCGAGTTCGGCGTCTTCCTGTGCACGGCGACCAAAGTGCGTGAGTCCACAGGAGACCACTGACAGGGTCGCGGCGGTCCCTGTGTAGGCAGCCTGACGTGGGCCACCTCGGGGCGAGTCCTCGCATGCTCGTCAGCGGGCTCTGGGTGCGCGACCAGGTCTGACCAGGCCGCTCTCGTAGGCAGCGACGACGAGCTGGGCGCGGTCACGCAAGCCGAGCTTCGTGAAGATCCGACTGACGTGGGTCTTGGTGGTCAAGGGGCTCAAGGTGAGCTCGCGGGCAAGCTCGGCGTTCGAGAGCCCGCGGGCGACCAGCGTCAGGACCTCGATCTCGCGGGCGGTGAGGCGCGCGGCCAGGACCTCGGTCTGGCGCACCGCCGGCGCCTGTGAACAGAACTGGGCGACCAGTCGCCGGGTGACCTGCGGACTGATCAGCGCCCCGCCTTCAGCCACGAGCTGCACGGCGCGGTGCAGGTCCTCGGGGGAGGTGTCCTTCAGCAGGAATCCGCTGGCCCGGCACGCAGCGCGTCGTACACGTGCGCGTCGAGGTCGAAGGTGGTCAGGACCAGCACCCGGACACCGGCGAGCTCCGGGTCGGCGACGATGCGACGGGTGGCCTCGATGCCGTCCCTCACCGGCATCGGGACGTCCATCAGCAGCACCTCCGGGCGCTGGGACCTGGCGAGGCCGACGGCACCCTCCTCCTCCCGCGCATCCTGCTGCCCGTGGCACTTCTGTTCTCCGCGGCCGTCGGGATCGATGGTGTGCTGTCGCAGAAGGCCGGTGACGCCGTCGAGGTCACCGAGGCGGCCCGCGCCGTGACCGCGCCGGCCTGGTTCCTGGTCGCCGTGGTGGCGATCCTGGCCAGCGCCGGCGAGTTCCAGCACCACACGATTCGCACGACGCTCCTCTCCACGCCGCGGCGTACCCACGTGCTGGTGGCGAAGGCCCTGGTGGCCGGGGGCTACGGAGCGACGCTGACCGTGCTCGCGATGGCCGCCGCTATCTCCGGTGGTGGGTCTCGTACATGCGCAGCGCCACCACCAGGCCGGACCCGGCGGTGAGGGCGGCCACGGCCCACACCGCGGCGTGGAGCCCCAGGGCATCGGCGACCACACCGGCGAGCAGCGCACCGACGGCGAAGCCGCCGTCACGCCACAGCCGGTAGACCCCGACCGAGCGCGCCCGCCAGGCCGGATGCGCCACGTCACCGATCGCGGCGAGCAGGGTGGGGTAGACCATCGAGGTGCCGGCGCCGAGGATGACCGCCGCGGCGGCCCAGAGCGCGAACGAGTCGGCCAGCGCGACCACCGCGAGGGCGAGCGACTGCAGCCACATCCCTGCAGCGATCAGCCACTTCCTGCCCCACCGGTCGGACAGGGCGCCCGTGAACAGCTGGCCCACTCCCCACACCGCCGGGTAGAGGGCGGCCAGGACGCCGATCTTGCCGACGGACAGACCGGCGGTGGCGAACAGGATCGGGAAGAGCCCCCACGCGAGCCCGTCGTTGAGGTTGTTGACCAGGCCGGCCTGGCTGGCCGAGGACAGCGCCGGCTCCTTGAAGCTGGTCTGCACGAACACCTGCCCGCTGGTCAGGTCGCCGTGGAGGTGGTCGTGCTTGCCGTCGGCCCGGGCGACGTGACCGGCCGCCTCCAGCCGGGCGTGCTCCCGGGTCTCCCCGACCACGAGCGTCGACAACCCGAGCCCGACCGCGGCGAAGGCGATGCCGAGGAAGAACGGCTCCGGGCGCAGGCCGTGGGCCTGGGCCAGGTACCCGGTGGTGAGAGCAGTGGCCGCGACCGCGGCGTAGCCCGCGGCCTCGTTGAACCCCATCGCGAGGCCACGGCGTGCCGGGCCGACGAGGTCGATCTTCATCACGACGGTCGTTGACCATGTCAGACCCTGGCTGATGCCCAGCAGCACGTTGGCGACGATGACCCACGTCCAGGAGGGCGCCCAGATCAGCAGGAAGGGCACCGGTACGGCGACGAGCCAACCGGACACCAGGACCGGCTTGCGGCCGAAGCGGTCGGCCCAGGTGCCGGCGAAGTAGTTGGTGGCGGCCTTGGCGACGCCGAACGCCAGGATGAAGCTCAGCCCGGCGGTGTACGCCGTGAGCCCGAACTCCTGCGTGGCGAGGAGCGGCAGCACGGTCCGCTCCTGGCCGAGCATGCCGCCGACCAGGGCGTTGACCGCCACCAGCAGCGTGAACTGTGCTGCGTTCTGCCGCAGCCCCAGCTCGATGCCTCGACCGGTGGCAGGGGAGCTCATGGTGGAGGGGGCGGTCGCTAGCCGGCAGTGAACAGCTCGGGATGCTTGCCGAGCTCGATCCTGGTGCGCCGGATGTGCAGCCCGAGGACGTCCTCGGCGGCAGACTCGTCGCGGCGTTCGATCGCCTCGATGAGAAGGCGGTGCTCGGAGTTGGTCACCCACGAGCGGGGGCCACCTGAGATCCGGATGAACTCCCGCCGGTAGTGCTGCGTGGTGTCCCAGAGCCGCTCCACCAGGGTGGCCAGGAGGGCGGTCTGGTGCCCCCGGTAGCTGGTCCAGTGCAGCTTCCTGTCCAGGACGAGGAACTCCTCGACGTCGTCGGTGGCCTCGATGGCCTCCTGGAGCTCGCGGAGCTCGGCGATGTCGGCATCGGTCAGGCGCGGTAGTGAGTCGCGGAGGAGCAATGGTTCGACCCGCTCGCGGATCTGGTAGCTGAGGGACAGGTCTCCCGGAGTCATCTCCGCGACCCATGCGCCGCTGTTGGCGCGCAGCCCCACCAGTCCTCGTGACTCGAGGATGCGCAAGGCTTCGCGCACCGGCACGCGGCTGGCGCCCAGCTCCGCCGCCAGCTCCTCCTGCTTGATGCGCGTCCCGGGGGCGAGGTCGCCGCCCAGGATGCGGGCGGCGATGACCTCCGCGACCCGCTGGCTGGCGACCGGGTTGCCGTTCGGAGTGGTGACCATGTGTCCTCTGCTCGGCAGGTGCGGTGTCGGCTAGTCGAAGTCCTCGGGGTGGTGGTCGAAGGCCTTGCCGTCGGGGTAGGAGACTAACTCGAACTGCATGCCCCACGGGCTCAGGAAGTAGATCCAACGCTGTCCGGCGCTGGCGCTCGAGCTGCTCACGGGCTCGCCGAGCACGGTGAGCCCGTTGGCGTGCAGTGCCTCGACCGCCGCGTCGAGGTCGTCGACGTAGATCGCCACGTGGTGACCGCCGACGTCGCTGTTGCGCGGTGGCGTGCGCGCCTGGGCCGGGGCGGCGTACTGGAACACCTCGAAGATGGCCTGTCCGCCGAGCCGGTAGAAGTGCAGCCGCTCCATCACGGCCCGGTCGTCGACGTTGAGCTGACGGCTCATCCAGTCGTCGTCGTGCTGGTAGGGCCCGAGTCGGTACAGGTACTCGGCGCCCAGCACCTCGGTGAAGAACACGTGCGCCTCGGCGAGGTCGGGCACGGTGATGCCGACGTGGTCCACCCTCTGCACCCCGGGTAGTCGAGTGTCCGACATCTCACTTCCTCCTTGCGATGGATCCATTAGGGGCCCTAGAGTACGACGGGTCAAGCCTAGAAGCGATGATTCTCAGAAGCTCGCCGCAAACAAATGGATTCATTGGCGGGTCACTCACGCCTGGAGGAACGCATGTCGAAGCGTCACGCCCTGGAGGCGGCCGCACCCTGGATCGAGCTGACCACCGAGCAGAAGGACTGGGCCACGGGGGACCCTGACGTCCTGCTCCAGCTCCTCGCCCGGGCGCAGTGGATCCGCTCGTTCGAGGAGTACGTCCTCGAGCTCGCGGGCCAGGGCTTGATCCACGGACCGGCCCACTCGAGCATCGGCCAGGAGGGTGGCGCCGTCGGGTCGGTCCTGCCGTTGCGCTCCGACGACTTCGTCACCGGCTCGCACCGCGGCCACCACCAGTTCCTGGCGAAGGCCTTCGGTCACGTCATGGACGCGACGCCGGGCGAGCTGCCCACCGTGACCAGCAAGGTCCATGAGGTGCTCCGCAAGACGCTGGCCGAGATCTGCGGGCTGGCCGACGGGTACTGCCGAGGACGCGGCGGCTCGATGCACCTGCAGTGGCAGGAGGCAGGCGCGATGGGCACCAACGCGATCGTCGGCGGAGGTGTGCCCCAGGCCGCCGGCTTCGCATGGAACATGCTGCACGCCGGCACCGACGCCGTCTCGGTGACCTACTTCGGCGACGGCGCGGTCAACATCGGGTCGGTGCTGGAGACGTTCAACCTGGCCGCCGCCTGGCGGCTGCCCATCTGCTTCTTCATCGAGAACAACCAGTACGCCGTGTCCACGCCGGTCACGAAGTCGACGGCCGAGCCCCGGCTCTCCGCGCGCGGACTCGGCTTCGGCATCGCCAGCTGGCGGGTCGACGGCATGGACTCGCTGGCCGTGCACACCGCCATGTCGGAGGCCGTGGAGCACATGCGCGCCGGCGACGGCCCGACGATCGTCGAGGCGGACCTCTACCGGTACCTCCACCAGAACGGCCCCTTCCCGGGCTCCGCGTTCGGCTACCGCGGCAAGGACGAGGAGAAGGCCTGGCGCGAGCGCGACCCGATCGCTCAGCTGGCCCGCGAGGTGGTGGCGCGCAAGCTCGTCACGCAGGACCAGGTCGACGGCGTGAAGACCGAGATCGACGCCGTCATGCAGGAGATCGGCGACGGCCTCCTGGAAGCGGTGCCGGACGGCAAGCCCGGCCAGCGCCGCATCATCGGCTCGCTGTGGCCCGAGCCCGGCTTCGTCGACGTGGGCGTCCGCGGCGACCTGTCGGAGCTCGAAGGCGTCCGCTACGAGGAGGAGGACACGTTCTCCGGTGAGCTGGTCGAGCGCAAGTTCATCGACTGCATCAGCGACGTGATGGGCCGCCGGATGGAGACCGACGAACGGGTCGTGATCATGGGGGAGGACGTCGACGGCCTCAAGGGCGGCACCAACGGCGCCACCCGCAAGGCTCTCGAGGTGGCACCGGACCGCGTGCTCGGGACGCCGATCAGCGAGAACGCCTTCGCCGGACTCGGCGGCGGCATGGCCCTCGACGGCCGCTTCCGGCCGGTCGTGGAGTTCATGTACGCCGACTTCATGTGGGTCGCCGCCGACCAGCTGTTCAACCAGGTCGCGAAGGCGCGGCACATGTTCGGCGGCCACAGCGCCGTCCCCTTCGTGCTGCGCAGCAAGCTGGCCGCCGGTACCGGCTACGGCTCCCAGCACTCGATGGACCCGGCCGGCATCCTGGCCACAGCCCCTGGGCTGCGGGTGGTGGCGCCGTCGACCCCGTTCGACTACGTCGGCCTGTTGAACACCGCGCTGGCCTGCGAGGACCCCGTGGTCGTCCTCGAGCACGTGGACCTCTACACCAGCACGGGAGTCGGTCCGGCCGACGACCTCGACTACCACCTGCCGGTCGGGAAGGCCGCGCTCCGCCGTACCGGTGACGACCTCACGGTGATCAGCTACCTGAGCATGGTGGGGCACTGCCTCGAGGCGCTCGACCAGGTCCCGGAGATCTCCGCCGACCTCGTCGACCTGCGCTGGCTGGACCGCGCCTCGCTGGACTGGGAGGCGATCGAGGCCAGCGTCAAGAAGACGAACCGGGTCCTGATCGTCGAGCAGGGTGCCGTCGGCACGTCGTACGGCGGATGGCTGGCCGACGAGATCCAGCGCCGGCTCTTCGACTTCCTCGACGCCCCGATCGAGCGGGTCACCGGCGCCGAGGCCTCGCCGAGCATCAGCAAGGTGCTCGAGCGGGCCGCCATCGCAAAGACCGACGAGGTGGTCGCCGCCCTGCGCGCGACCGCGGCCGAGTGACCACTATGCGCACGTCGAAGAGCACGAGAGGGACACGTCATGGCTGAGATCTTCCCCGTTCCGGAGATCGCCGCGGGCACGACCGAGATCGTGGTCGCCGAGTGGCTGGTCGAGCCCGGCGTCGCGTTCAAGGTCGGCGACCCGATCGCGGTCATCGAGACCGAGAAGGCGGTCGTCGAGGTCGAGGCCGAGGCGGACGCCTGTCTGCTGCGGGCACTCGTCGATGCCGGCAAGACCGTCGAGGTCGGCGCGCCGATGGCGCTGATCGGCACCGAGGAGGAGGCTGGCGGCGACGTCGACGCCCTCCTCGCCGACCTCGGCGTCGGCGACCACGCCGGCGGCCGGCCGGCGCCGCCGCGTCGCGAGGTCGACGACGCGCCTGCCGAGGCTCCGGCCGGCGCCTCGGACTCTCCACGCCAGCCGGCCGCGCCACCGGAACCTGAGGCGCCCGCAGCCGCGCAGACGTCCGCGACGTCGGACGCGGGGGGCCGGCTGTTCATCAGCCCGATCGCCCGCAAGCTCCTCAAGGATGCCGGCCTCACCCCGGACGGCATCCAGGGGTCCGGGCCGAACGGCCGCATCCGGCGCCGTGACGTGGAGCCGATCATCGCCGCCGCAGCAGACACGTCGTCCGCCGAGCAGGCTCCGCCGGCGACGGCACCGTCCACGGCTCCGGAGGCGACCGGCACCGCGCCGGCCGCAGCCGGCACCGCACCCGGCGCAGGAGCCGGCTGGACCGACGTACCGCACTCGCGGCTGCGACGGGCCGTGGCCCGGCGGCTCACCGAGAGCAAGCAGCAGGTGCCTCACTTCTACGTCCGGCGCACCGCCGTGCTGGACGAGCTGCTCGAGCTCCGGGCCCAGCTCAACGAGGCGTCGCCGACCAGGATCTCGGTCAACGACCTGCTGATCCGGGCCATGGCCGTCGCCCACACCCAGGTGCCCGAAGCCAATGCCATCTGGACCGAGGAGGCGGTGCGGCAGTTCGACAGCGTCGACATCTCGGTCGCGATCGCCTCCGAGCGAGGTCTGGTCACGCCGGTGCTGCGCGGGGTCGAGAAGAGCTCGCTGTCGGCGATCTCCGCTCAGGTGAAGACCTTCGTGGTCCAGGCCAACGAGGGCAAGCTGCAGCAGTCCGACCTCGAGGGCGGCTCCATCAGCATCTCCAACCTCGGCATGTACGGGGTCGACGACTTCGCGGCGATCATCAACCCGCCGCAGTCGGCGATCCTGGCAGTCGGCGCAGCGCGCCCCACGCCGGTCGCGGTGGGCGGCAAGGTGAAGGTGCGCACCGCTGTGGAGCTGGTGCTCTCGGTCGACCACCGCGCCATCGACGGCGCTCTGGCGGCGCGCTGGACCGCGGCGCTCGTCGAGGCCGTTCACCACCCGCTCCGGCTCCTGGTCTGAGAGAGGCCTTTCACATGGAACACGAGTTCGACGTCGTCATCCTCGGCGGCGGTAGCGGTGGGTACGCCACCGCCTTGCGCTCGGCCCAGCTGGGCATGAGCGTCGCCCTGGTCGAGCGCGACCGCCTTGGCGGCACCTGTCTGCATCAAGGGTGCGTGCCGACCAAGGCGCTGCTGCACGCCGCGGAGCTCGCGGACGCCGCCCGCGAGGGCTCGCACTGTGGCATCCGCTCGACGTTCGAGGGCGTCGACATGACCGGCGTGCACGCCTACAAGGACGGCGTCGTGGGTCGGCTCTACAAGGGACTGCAAGGCCTGGTGTCCGCCGCCGGCGTCACGCTCGTCGCGGGGGAGGGGCACCTGGTCGGTCAGCGCACCGTCCGGGTCGGTGACGACGAGTACACGGGGCGGTCCCTGGTCCTGGCCACCGGCTCCTACGCCCGCACCCTGCCGGGGCTCGAGCCCGGGTCCCGGATTCTCACCAGTGCCGAGGCGCTCCAGCTCACCGAGGTCCCGGAGCGCGCCGTGGTCGTCGGCGGGAGCGTGATCGGTGTCGAGTTCGCCTCGGTGTGGAGTTCCTTCGGCACCGACGTCACCGTCGTCGAGGCGCTGCCCGGCTTGGTGCCCCTCGAGGACGCCGCACTCGGCAAGCAGCTCGAACGAGCCTTCCGCAAGCGCGGCATCGGGGTTCGCACCGACGCCCGCTGCAAGGGCGCCGAGGAGAGGACCGACGACGTGCTGCTCACTCTCGAGAGCGGCGAGACGATCGCCGCCGACGTCCTTCTGGTCGCGGTCGGTCGCGGCCCGGCCTCCGCGGGGCTCGGCTACGAGGAGCAGGGCATCGACCTGGACCGGGGCTGGGTCCGCACCGACGAAAGGCTCCGCACGTCTGTGCAGGGCGTGTACGCCGTCGGGGACCTGGTCCCGGGGCCGCAGCTGGCACACCGCGGCTTCGCCCACGGCATCTTCGTCGCCGAGGAGATCGCCGGGCTCGAGCCGCCGGTCGTCGAGGACTCCGGAATCCCTCGGGTCACGTACTGCGAGCCCGAGATCGCCTCGGTCGGACTCACCGAGCAGCAGGCCCGCGACGAGCACGGCGACGTGTCCACCTACGAGTACAACCTCGCGGGCAACGGCAAGAGCCAGATCCTCGGCACCGCCGGGTTCGTCAAGGTCGTGCGCGAGGCCGACGGGCCGGTGGTCGGCGTGCACATGATCGGCTCACGTGTGGGTGAACAAGTCGGCGAGGCGGCCCTGTGGGTGAACTGGGAGGCGCTGCCCGATGACGTGGCCCGCTTCGTCCATGCCCATCCGACACAGAACGAGGCGCTCGGCGAGGCGGCACTCGCCCTGGCCGGCAAGCCGCTCCACGCGCACGGCTGACCCCTTCGCCCACGCGGCGATGCCTGCTGCCGGCTCACGCCGCCGCCGCGGGCTGCGAGATGTCCAGCTCTGCGCCCGTGTCCGAATTGCGTGAAGAGCCTGTGCAGTACGGGAACCTCCGACGTACAGTGTTCACTGCAGGTGACCAGCACTTGTGAACACTGAGGGGGTCTTTGGGTGACGGTGAACGAGCCAACAGAGTCCGAGTGGGTCGCCATCGGCGACCGCATCCGCAGCGCGCGGGAGACGTCGCGCATGAGCGTGCGCGAGCTCGCGAGGCGGGTCGCGGTCTCGCCCAGCCATGTGTCGCAGGTGGAGCGCGGCCTGGCCAAGTTCAGCGTGCGCACCCTGTACAGCGTCGTGAACGAGCTGGGGGTGTCCATGGACAGCCTGTTCGACGACACCCCGGCGGTCGCCCCCGTGCAGGGGCGGGCCGCCGGGTCGAACGGAGTCGACGACTCCCTCGAGCGCGACGGCATCGTCCTGCGAGCCCACGCGCGTCCGACGCTCCCGCTGGCCGGCGGTACCCGATGGGAACGCTTGACCCCGCGCCCGGAGTTCGGCGCCGAGTTCATCGAGGTCGTGTATCCCCCCGTGCAGGAGGCGGACCTGCACGCGGTCACCTTCGCGCAGCACGCGAGCCGGGAGTACGGCGTCGTGGTCCGCGGGACGCTCACGGTCCAGGTCGGGTTCGACAAGTCCGAGCTGGGTCCGGGGGACTCGGTCGCCTTCGACTCGATGATCCCGCACCGGTTCTGGAACGAGACCTCCGACGAGGTGCGGTGCATCTGGTTCATCTGGGACACCCCCCAGCCGGAGCGTGGCGGGACCGGGCAGCCAGTGAGCCGCCACGCGCACGGGACGCCGTTCGGCGGCAGCTGACTCGTCGCTCACCGCTCGACGGTGAGACGGTGAGGCCCGAGAACAGTGTTCTCTGGCAGTGGACAGAAATTCCCGGTTAGGGGTTCCTGGCCGTGCTCTCTCAGTGTACAGTCACTCATGTGACGAGGGCCACACGGTGGTCTCGCCACACACCGACTGTCCCGAGCTGAAGGGAGCGCCCACGTGTCTGGAGCGCCAACCGAAACGGCCAAGCCGGTGGTGATCGAGGCCGACTCGATCACCAAGCGCTTCGGCGGCACCGTAGCCGTCAACGATGTGAGCGTCTCGGTACGAGCCGGCGAGATCTACGCTCTCGTCGGCGAGAACGGCGCCGGCAAGTCCACCCTGATGCGCATCCTCGCCGGCGTGCTCACCCCCGACGAGGGCACCGTCAAGATGGACGGTCGCCCGATCGCCGGTGGCACCCGTGCCGCACTGGGTGCGGGCATCGCGTTGGTGCACCAGGAGCTCAGCCTCGTGCCGGAGATGACGGTGGCCGAGAACATCATGCTCGGTGCCTTCCCGACCGCGACCGGGATGATCAACTCCCAGGAGCTTCGTCGGCGTGCCGGTGAGGCGCTGGAGGAGATCGGGGTGAACATCGACCTCAACGAGCCCGTCTCCCGGCTGTCGGTGTCGCTGCGCCAGTTCATCGAGATCGCTCGCGCCGTCGCCCGCAAGCCGCGTGTGCTCATCCTCGACGAGCCGACGGCCACCCTGACGCCGGCGGAGACCGACTACCTGTTGCAGATGCTGCAGCGGCTGGCCGAGGGCGGGTTGGCGATCGTCTACATCTCGCACCGGCTGCCGGAGATCTTCGCCATCTGCGACCGGGTCACTGTGCTGCGCGACGGCAGCCGCATCGACACGATGGACATCGCCGACACCACTCCGGACGCACTCGTCGACAAGATGGTCGGTCGCGAGCTGCAGCAAGACCTGGGGATCGTGCGCGAGAGCCATCCCGGCGACGTCGTCCTCTCGGCCCGGGGCATCACCGCGCCGAAGGTCGAGGGGATCGACCTCGACGTCCGGGCGGGAGAGATCGTGGGCCTCGGTGGGCTGGTCGGCGCCGGCCGCAGTGAGTTCGTGCGCGCGATGCTGGGCGTCGACGTCCGCACCGGCGGCGAGGTCACGGTCAAGGTCGACGGCCGAGCCCGGCGGATCGGTGGCTATCAGTCCGCCGTACGCAACGGCATCGCGTTCGTACCGGAGGAGCGACGCCAGGACGGACTCGCGCTGACGATGTCGGTCAGCGACAACATCGCACTCCCGAACCGTCGAGCGCTCGCCAAGGCCGGAGTGATCAACCCGGCCAGACAGACCGCCTTCGCCAAGGAGCTCGCGGACTCCGTCGGGCTGAGACCCCCGGACGTCAAGCTCGACGCCGGCAACTACAGCGGCGGGAACCAGCAGAAGATCGTCATCGCCAAGTGGCTGGGTCGACGGCCCGGCGTGATCGTGCTCGACGAGCCCACCCGGGGTGTCGACGTCGGCGCCAAGGCCGAGATCCACCGGCTGGTGCGTGAGCTTGCCGACGAGGGAACCGCGGTGCTCGTCATCAGCTCCGACCTTCCCGAGCTGCTCGACCTCTCCGACGTCATCCACGTCATCCGCGACGGCGAGGTCGCCGGCACGCTCACCCGCGAGCAGGCCGACGAAAGGAGTGTCATGTCACTGGCAGCAGGAGGAAGCAAGGTGGGCAGCTCATGACCAGACTCGCCGAGTCCCCGGGAACCGCCACCGTGTCGGGGACTGCCCGCCGGACCGACACCGACCAGCCTTCGACCGCGGCCCGTCTCCTGCTCTGGAGCGCCGAGCGAGGCATCGTCGTCTTCACGCTCCTGCTGATCCTGGCCTCCGTGATCTTCATCGACGGGTTCGCCTCTCCTGTGAACATCACCGACGTCTTCCACCGCGCGGCCCCCATCGGGATCGTCGCGGTGGGGATGACGTTCGTGGTCATCAGCGGTAACTACCTCGACCTCTCCGTCGTGGCACAGGTGGCCACCGGTGCAGTGATCCTCATCGGGGTCAGCAACAGCCACGGGATCCCGATCGCCCTCCTGACCGCACTCGTGGTCGCCGGCCTCTACGGGCTGGTCAACGGCGTCGCTGTCGGCTACTTCAAGGCGAACGCGGTCATCGTCACCCTCGCGACCACCTATGTGGGACTGGGCATGCTTCGCTGGCTCTCGGGCGGCAGCATCTACTTCGGCCCCAAGAACGGGGTCATCTCGAACATCGGCGACGTCAAGGTCGGCGCCGTCCCCATCTCCGCGATCGTGCTGATCGTCATGGCCCTCGTCCTCGGGTTCGTCCTCAGCCGGACCAGCTTCGGCTTCGTGGTGCGGGCCTTCGGTGCGAACAACGAGTCGACCCGGCTCAGTGGTGTGAACACGCCCCACGTGGTGCTGGGCGCCTTCCTGATCACCGCCTTCGCGGCGATGGTGGCCGGCTTCGTCCTCGCGGCGTTCTCGAACACCGCGGTCTCCTCGATGTCCGACGGCTACGACTTCCGCGCCCTCGCAGCGATCATCCTCGGCGGCACCAGCGTCTTCGGCGGCAGGGGAAGCGTTCTGCGCACCGTCCTCGGCGTCGTCTTCGTCAGTGTCCTGACCAACGTCCTGGTGCTCTCGGGCGTCGGCTACGGGTGGCAACAGGTCGCGATCGGATCGTTGATCGTCCTCGCAGTTTCCGTCGACGCGCTTGCCCGGAGGATGAGCAAGAAGTGACTACCTCACAGAACCTGGACCTCGGGGACGCCCCCGCCTCCACGAGGACCGACCGTATCCGCAGTGTCCTGCGCCGCCGTACCGAAGGGCGCGCCGTAGCGCTGCTGGCCGTCGTCGCGGTCGCCGCCCTCATCCTCGAGCCGCTGGTCTTCTCCGCCTACTCGGTGACCTTGAGCCGCGTCGCCCTCATCGGGCTCGTGGCTCTGGGCCTGACGGTGGTCATCCTGATGGGCGAGCTCGACCTGAGCGTCGCCAGCACCGTCGTTCTGGCCGGTGTGGTCATGGCGCAGATGCCCAACATCCCTCTCGGCATCCTCGCCGCTCTGGCAACCGGCGTGGTGGTCGGCCTGGTCAACGCCTTCTTCGTGGTCAAGATCGGGATCAACTCGTTCATCGCCACCTTGGGCATGCTGTTCGTGCTCAAGGGACTGGCCGTCGTGATCTCCGACTCCAAGCCGATCCCCCTCGACAACATCGGCTTCGCGATCAAGTTCGGCCTGCCGCTCGTGGGTGCCCTGACGCCACGGATCCTCATCTTCGTCCTCGCGTTCGTCCTCCTGCACCTCTATCTCACCCGGGCCCGGGCCGGACGGGAGGCCTACGCCGTTGGCGGCAACCGACAGGCAGCCGCCGACGCCGGCATCCCCGTCGACCGCCGCCTGGTCACCGGCTTCGTCATGTGCGGCGTGGTCGCAGCCGGTGCCGGCGCCATCGACACGCTCGAGCGCACCGCAGCCGACCCCACGGCCGGCTCCACCGTGCTCCTCTCCAGTTTCGCCGCGGCCATCATCGGCGGCGTCGCCCTGACCGGCGGACGAGGTTCCGTCCTCGGCACCCTCATCGGGGCCTTGTCCCTCGGAACCTTGGAGGTCGCCCTCACGCTCACCGGCGTCCAGGTCGACATCCAGCAGATCTTCATCGGCGGAGTCCTGCTCCTGGCGGTCATGACCGACCCCGCCAGCCTCAGGGCCGCCGGCTCCTCCATCCGCACATTCATGCAGGGCCTGCGAGCGCGGTCCACACACCGCGACCTCACCCCACCGAACACGCTGGCCTCGTGATGACAGAAAGGAACACCACCATGCGCATCACCCGAACCGCGGCAGTAGGCGTGGCCCTGATCGCCGCCGGGGCCCTCACAGCCGGCTGTGGCGCCGGCGGCGGGAGCGCCGCCACAGGAGAGAAGAAGGTCTATGCCCTTCTTCCCCAGGGCAACGACCAGCCCTACGGCACCGAGTACCTGAAGGCCATGAAGGCCCAGGCCAAGAAGGACGGGATCGACCTGACGATCACCAACTCCCAGTACGACGCCGACAAGCAGGCCAGTGACTGCCAGGTCGCGGTCGCTGCCAAGCCGGCACTGATCATCCTCTGGCCGGCCGTCGCCGACACCGTCCGCCCGTGCCTGGAGCGCGCCAAGGCCGCGAACATCCCGGTGACCATCACGAACTCGGATGTGAAGAAGCAGGACAAGAGCCTCACCGCGGGCTACTCCGGCCCGGACACGTACGGCCAGGGCGCAGCCTCGGCGGAGATCATGTGCGAGCTGGCCGGCGGGAAGCAGACCAACATCATCGAGATCGAAGGTCTCACCGGGAACACCACGGCCATCAACCGCAAGGCCGGCTTCGAGGAGACGGTCGCGAAGAAGTGCCCCAACGTCAAGATCCTGGCTTCGCAGCCTGGCGACTGGAACAAGGACGACTCCCAGACGGTCACGTCGGAGATGCTGACCGCCGCCGGAGCCAAGAACGTCCAGGGCATCTACGCCGCCGACGACACCATGGTCGCCGGTGCGATCGACGCCCTCAAGTCACGGGGCATCGACCCCGAGCCGCTCCTGATCACCTCGATCGGCAATACCAGGCTGGGCAACCCGCTCGTCGTGAACGGCGAGCTCGACGGCACCATCTTCCAGTCCTCCGCCTGGGACGGGGAGAACGCCGTGGTCCTGGCCAACGACGTGCTGTCGGGCGAGGAGATCGACGGCGACAAGTTCATGCCTTCGGTCAAGGTCACCGCTGAGAACGCCACGGACCCGTCCGTGGCCCCGAACTGGTGACATCGCACAGCGAGCACTGACGCGCCGATGGGCGCACTTGCGGCGCACCTGTCGTGCGCCACCGCAGCACCCGGCAAGGGGTCGGGGACCGCGGCTCAGGCCGCGGTCCCTGATGCCCCACGACGCTCGGAGGGTTCATCGTGACCATCACCCGTCCCACACCTGTCGAGACGCCCGGTCTCGACTTCGCAGGGCGCCCCATCCCCGCTCCCGGGCACATGGGGGTCGACTACGAGTCCCGGGTCGACTTCGACCGGCTGCGCCGCTACCGCCTGTCACGGGCGCAGGCCGCGCTGGAGGCGAGCGAGTGCGGCGCCTTCCTGCTGTTCGACTTCTACAACATCCGCTACACCACCCAGACCTGGATCGGCGGAGCACTCGGCGACAAGATGATCCGCTACGCACTCCTGGCTCGCGGCCAGGACGAGCCGGTGCTGTGGGACTTCGGATCCGCGGTCAAGCACCACCAGCTCTACTCGCAGTGGACGCCGCCGCAGAACTATCGCGCCGGGTTCCTCGGGTTCCGGGGCGCGGTGGCGCCCACCGTCGGTCTCATGGAGTCAGCGGTCGCCGAGATCAAGTCGCTGCTGGTCGAGGCGGGCGTCGCGGACCTGCCCGTCGGTGTGGACATCGTGGAGCCGCCGTTCCTGTTCGAGATGGAGCGCCAGGGCTTGCGGGTCGTGGACGCCCAGCAGCCGATGCTCGACGCCCGCTGCATCAAGTCCTTCGACGAGATCCTCCTGCTCAACCAGGCCGCAGCGATGGTCGACGGCGTCTACCACGACATCGTGCAGGCGCTCAGGCCGGGGGTCCGCGAGAACGAGATCGTCGCGCTGGCGAACCGGCGGCTCTACGAGCTCGGGTCGGACCAGGTCGAGGCGGTCAACGCGATCTCGGGAGAGCGGTGCAACCCCCATCCGCACAACTTCACCGACAAGATCGTGCGCCCCGGCGACCAGGCGTTCTTCGACATCATCCACTCCTACAACGGCTACCGGACCTGCTACTACCGGACCTTCGCCGTGGGCAGCTCCACTCCGCCCCAGCGTGACGCCTACGCGCGGGCGCGGGAGTGGATGGACCGGGGCATCGACGGCATCAAGGCCGGGGTCGGCACCGACCAGGTCGCCGCGCTGCTGCCCAAGGCCGAGGACATCGGCTTCGGCAGCGAGATGGAGGCTTTCGGCCTGCAGTTCGCGCACGGCCTCGGTCTGGGCCTGCACGAGCGGCCCATCATCTCGAGGCTCAACTCGATGAAGGAGCCGGTCGAGCTGGAGGTCGGCATGGTCTTCGCCCTGGAGACCTACTGCCCCGCCTCGGACGGCTTCTCGGCCGCACGAATCGAGGAGGAGATCGTCATCACCGAGGAGGGCCCGGTGGTGCTGACGCTCTTCCCGGCCCAGGACCTGTTCGTCACCAACCCCTACTGACACCCCAGCGACAACCCGCTGGGCGACCGACCACCCAACCCGAGAGGACCCGCCATGGACACCACCCGCCTTGTCGGCAAGAACATCCTGATCACCGGTGCCGCCCAGGGCATGGGCGCCGCCGTCGCGCACGACTACGCCGCCCAGGGCGCCAGCGTCTGCCTGGGCGACGTCAACGTGGACGGCGCGGCCCAGGTCGCCGACGAGATCCGCAGCAAGGGCGGTAAGGCGACGCACGCCAAGCTCGACGTCAGCAGCCAGGAGGACGCCGAGGCCGCGGTCGCCCACACCGTCGAGACGTTCGGCAGCATCAACGTCCTGGTGAACAACGCCGGCATCAACAAGCCGCTGTTCTTCCTCGACATCACCCGGGAGAACTGGCAGAAGATCATGGACGTCAACGCCTGGGGCACGCTGAACTGCATGCAGGCCGCGGCCCGCCAGATGAAGGCCCAGGGCAAGCAGGACTACCCCTACAAGATCATCAACGTCGGTTCGATCCTCTCTCGTGAGGCCTTCGACGACGTCGTCGTCTACTCCGCCTCCAAGCACGCCGTGCTGGCGCTGATCAAGGGCGGCGCCAAGGCGCTCATCGAGCACAACATCACCGTCAACGGGTACGGCCCCGGCGTCGTCCGCACCGAGCTGTGGGAGCAGCTCGACAAGGACCTCGTCGAGATCGGCAAGTTCGACAAGCAAGGGGAGTCCATGGACTCCCTGGCCGAGAACATGATCCTGATGAAGCGGTACTCCTACCCCGAGGACGTCGTGGGCACCGCGTCCTTCCTCGCCAGCGCCGACAGCGACTACATGACCGGTCAGCTGATCATGATCGACGGTGGCATGGTGATCCAGTGAGCCGCCTGCTCGAGGAGACCCTTACGCCGGTGCCTCGCGGCCTCCTCATCGGCAGCGACTGGGCGGCCACCGACGCGACCTTCGAGGTGACCGACCCCGCGTCGGGCCAGGCGCTCGCCGAGGTCGCAGACGCCGGTGTCGGCGAGGCGCTCGACGCGGTCGGTGCTGCCCACGACGCCTTCGGCGGGTGGGCGGCCACGGCCCCGCGTGCACGGGCCGAGGTGCTGCGCCGGGCCTACGAGATCATGGCCGCCGAGCTCGAGCAGTGTGCCCGGCTGATCGTGGTCGAGAACGGCAAGGCGTGGAGCGACGCGATGGGCGAGGCGGCGTACGCCGCCGAGTTCTTCCGCTGGTTCAGCGAGGAGGCCTCCCGCGTCCCCGGGGACTTCCGCCTCGCTCCGAACGGCGACAAGACGATCATCGTCGACCACCAGCCCATGGGCGTGGCCTACATGATCACGCCGTGGAACTTCCCGGCCGCGATGGCCACCCGCAAGCTCGCCCCTGCCCTCGCGGCAGGCTGCACCGCGGTTCTCAAGCCGGCCGCGGAGACCCCGCTCACCGCCTTGTGGGTGGCCGAGGTGCTGCGCCGGGCCGGCGCCCCGGCGGGTGTGGTCAACGTGATCACGACCTCGCAGCCGGGCCCGGTCTCCGAGGCCGTGCTCGCCGACCGTCGTACCGCCACCCTGTCGTTCACCGGCTCGACCGTCGTCGGCAAGCTGCTGCTCGGACAGACTGCCCGGCGGGCTCTGCCGTCGTCGATGGAGCTCGGCGGCAACGCGCCGCTGCTGGTGCTCGAAGGTGCCGACGTGGAGCAGGCCGTCGAGGGGGCGGTGGTCGCCAAGATGCGCAACGGCGGCTCGGCGTGCACGGCAGCCAACCGGTTCTACGTGCACGAGTCGCTGGTGACCGAGTTCACCGACACGCTGGAGCGGGCGCTCGGTGCGCTCAAGATCGGCAGCGGGCTCGACCCCGCCCACGATCTCGGGGCTCTGGTCAGCGTCGAGGAGCGCAACAAGGTGCTCGACCTCGTCCGCAAGGCCGAGGCGGAGGGCGGTACCGCGTCCTCAGTCTCGGAGGCTCCTGCCGAGGGGGCGTTCCTCGCGCCGTACGTCGTGCGGGGGGTGACCCACGGACAGACACTGACCCGCGAGGAGATCTTCGGTCCGGTCGCGCCGATCATCACCGTCCAGGACACGGACGAGGCTGTGCGGATGGCCAACGACACCGACTACGGACTGATCTCCTACGTCTTCGCCGCCGACACGGGGGAGGGCATCCGCGTGGCCCGTCGCCTCGACTCGGGGATGGTGGCCGTCAACCGTGGGGTCGCCTCCGACCCGGCGGCGCCGTTCGGAGGGATGAAGGAGTCCGGCCTGGGGCGCGAAGGAGGGTTCGCCGGCATCCACGAGTTCCTGGAGACCAAGTACATGGCGGTCGACCTGTGAGCTGACTGCTTTGCTGGGCAAGGTGTCCGGCTGTTGCATCCTCGACGTCGGCTGTGGCTCGGGGCTGTACGCCGCCGAGCTCGCCGAGCTCGGCGCCAACGTCATCGGCTTCGACGCCAGCGCCAAGCTCGTGAAGCACGCCAGGCAGCGAACGGGGCACCGCGCGGACCTTCGCGTCCACGACGTACGCCGTCCGCTGGACCGGCTCACCGACGAGCTGGTCGAGGACACATGGAACGCCGGGTGGGAGGTGCGCTTCGGCCGGGCACCACTGACGGCATGGCTCCCTAGGCTGGCACCCACCGGCGGAGGAGAGTCATCGTGAAGGTCGACGTGACCACCGAGATCGTCATCGACCGACCGGTCGGTGAGGTGTCGGCCTACGCAGCCGACCCCGGCAACGCCCCCACCTGGTACGTCAACATCAGGTCCGTCGAGTGGAGGACCTCCCCACCGGTCCAGCAGGGGAGCCGGGTGGCCTTCGTCGCCCAGTTCCTCGGCAGGCGGCTCGCCTACACCTACGAGGTCGCCGAGCTCGTCCCCGGCGAGCGGCTGGTGATGCGCACCGAGGAGGGCCCGTTCCCCATGGAGACGACTTACACGTGGGCCACCCGGTCACCGACCGCCACCCGGATGACGCTGCGCAACGCCGGCGAACCTGCCGGGTTCTCCGCAGTCGCCGCGCCGGTCATGTCCGCGGCGATGCGGCGGGCCAACCGCAAGGACCTGGCCCACCTGAAGGCGATCCTCGAGGGGACCGCCGGGCACGGCTGACGGCATGGGCCGCGGGCTTCCGTGAGGCCGGATTCCTGGTCGAACCGCTGGTCGAGCCCAGGTCTGAGGTGCCGTCAGACAGGCACTCGCCGCGGCTGGGGCGCGTGAAAGTATGGGAAAATAGGCCGGACCGGACATTGGCCGAGTCGACTGCCTGTCGGACGGTCTTCTGCGGCGACGCTGGACGGGAGCGCGGCTCACTGCAGCTGCAGCGTCGCCACCACGCCGGCGTGGTCCGAGGGCCAGATCGGCCGCGGCGGCAGAGTCTGGGGCCGGAACGGCTCGTCGCCGACGACGTGTGCCTCGAGCGCCCGGACGGCACCGTGCAGGAGCACGAGGTCGATCCGCTGGTCGAGCCGCGAGACGGGGTTGGTGAGGGTCTCGTTCTGCCCGCTGCTGTAGCCGGGGTCGCCGGGGTTCAGGTCCCACGCGTCGCGGAACACCGCGGTGAGGAGGTCGTAGGAGTCCGTGGTGCTGCCGTCGGCGGCGGAGTTGAAGTCGCCGAGGGCGATGTCGGCGCCGGGGCCGAGCGCGGGACCGGCCAGGAACTCCCGGGCCTGTGCCTCCTGCACCGCCGGGAAGCCGGACACCTCGAGGTGGGTGTTGGCGACGTGGAACTGGCGGCCGCGGTACTTGGCGTCGATCGTCACCCAGCCGCGCCCGAACGAGACCGTCGCGCCGCCGGGCAGCGGGAAGGCCTCCTGGGTCGCGTAGGTGCCGGACCGGGCGTTGTGCCAGTGCAGGCCCGGAGTGTCATCGTTCACGAGGATGACGTCGCGGTCCTGCAGCGTGACGACGCAGTCGGGCGCCGGGGTGACGGCGAGGCAGCCGAAGCCGGGGGCGACGAGCGGCGCCGGACCGATGTCGGCGTTCTGCGAGACGCCCGCGACCTCGTAGTCCAGGCCACGGGCCGTGAGCTCGGCCATCAGGATCTTCAGGAAGTCGAAGCTGGGTGGGTTCGCGCTCGAGCCTGGAGCGGTCGGCTGGGCGATCCAGTTGGTGACCTCCTGCAGCCCGATGACGTCGGGCTCGTCGGCGGCGATGATGTCGGCGATCGCGCGGGCTCGGGTCGGGAAGTCGGTGAAGACCGCGGTGCCGTAGATCTGCGCCACCGCCCCGACGAACGCTGCCGGCTGCTGCTCCGGCGGCAGGTCGGCCACGTCCAGGGCAGGGTCGAGGCTCGACCCGAGGTAGAGGTTGTAGGTCATGAACGTGAGATCGCGCGCCGGTCGGGCCTGAGCGCTGCCGGCTGCGGGCGCCAGCAACGCGACCCCCAGCACCGCGCAGAGCAACGCCCGGACTCGTGTATGTGCCCCCATGGTGACCTCCCCGGTCAGGCTCCGCCGTGCCGAGATGACACTGAAACACAGGCATCGCCGGCGTGCCAGGGCCATCCGGGTAAAGCCTGCACGTCCTCGTCCCGCTCGGTCTCCGCACCGCGACCGCAGCTCGGCGCGGACGGCCGGCACGCGGTGGCTGCCGGCAGCAGCCGTCCGCGACAGCGCCGGCCAGGTTCCTCGACCCGGCGTCGGCTATGCGACGGGTTCGGCCCGCCGAGCGACAGGGTCCCGCCGGACCTCCGTGACAGGGTCGTCCGTGATCGCGATGGTCAGGCAGTCGCGGAGCAGCTCCAGCAGGGCGGCGTCGCGCTGTCCCTCGGGCAGGCGCAGGCACGCCCCCACGGCTGCCTCGACCGCCCGGGCAGCGGGCCCGCCGGCGAACATGCGACGCCGGACCCGGTGCTTCAGGCCCTGCCGGGGCGCGAGGCTGCGGGCCTCGCGCCGCGACGCCACGAGCGATGCGTGATGCAACTGGGCGAGCAGCAGCGTGGGGCGGCTCCTCATCGCCGCGGTGGTGCACGCCGTGGCGATGTGGGCGGTGAGCACGGCCTCGCGGTCGGCGTCACCGGGACCGGCCGCCACCAGGCCGGGGACGAGCGCGACCAGTCGCCGGCGCCCGGAGTCGGACGAGGCGTCGTTGACGAGCCGGGCGAGCAGACCGAGCAGCGGGTGGGTGCACGACGGAGCATCGCTCCACGGCAGGCCCGCCACGCGTGAGACCGCCTCCATCAGGCAGGTCCCGTCCGCGGCCGCCAGGTGCCGGCCCGGGCTGAGGGTCGGGTGCGCCGACTCGGGTGAGGTGGTCATCGTTCCTCCTTCTTCGAGCGGGTGGATAGCGAGAGCGACAGCCGCGACGGTCCTGGTCACGAGAGCCGGAAGGCGTAGCGCAGCAGCCAGTTGGCTCGAGGTGGACGATGCGTCGGCCGAGGGTCGTGGAACCCGTTGGTGAAGGCGAAGCCGAGACTGAGGGCCACCAACGCGACGATGGCGACGAACTCCACCAGCCCAGCCTCCTCGACCCGCGCCCCCCCGAGCCATCCTTCTCCCCGGATCACCCGTCGCGGTAGGGACCAAGGCACGCAATCGGCCGCCTGCGCGCCGTCGAGGGGGCGCACGGGCCGACGAGGGGACGAGCGGACCATCGCTCCGCTCACGGCAGGCGAGGGAACCAGCGTCGGCGGATAATCCGGTCCACTGACGGAGCCGGACCGGGCGGCGATGATGGAGGCGTGGACAACATCCCGAGGACGGGTCCCCGCGACGCGGTTCGTGCGCCGGAGTCGGCGCCCGAGAGCTACGTGTGGCCGCTCGTCGCCCTCGCCCTGGTCATCCTCCCCCAGGTCCTGTTGCCGTCGAAGGCTCGGGAGGGGCCGCCCCCGGCGGTCCCCGCCATCGAAGCGATGGTCTTCGTCATCCTGTTCGCCATGGCCGCGAAGCCGGGGCCGGTGCCGCGGGCTGCCCGGCCGCTGGTCCTCTCGCTGTTCGCGGTCCTGGTCCTCGCGAACACCGTGGCTGCTACGAGGCTGGTCGCGGTCGTCCTGCGCAGCACCCCGGAGGGCCAGGCGGCGCCCACTGTGGCGCAGCTGCTGGGCAGTGCAGTCCTCCTGCTCGCCACGAACATCGTCACGTTCGGTCTGTTGTTCTGGCAGCTCGACGGCGGCGGCCCCGACGCCCGACGGGGCGACAGCGGGGCCTACCCCGACTTCCTGTTCCCCCAGACCGACACTGCCGGACTGGCGCCGCCCGGCTGGCGACCACGCTTCCCCGACCACCTCTACGTGGCGTTCACCAACGTGGTCGCGCTCAGCCCCACCGACACGCTTCCCCTGACCCATCGCGTCAAGGCCCTCATGGCGGTCGAGTCGATGATCTCTCTCGCGGTGCTCGCCGTGGTGCTCTCCCGGGTGATCAACATCCTGCCCTCCTGACCGGGCGTCTTCGGGCCCGGGCGGACCACCGTCCCCGGCGGTCGAGCACGTCCGAGCAGTGGGTCAGGCCGGCACGTCCTCGGCGCCGGTGATGAAGGAGACCACGTCCGACATGGAGACGTCGCCCGGCCGCACCGTGCCCGCACGGCGGCCCAGCCGGTGGACGTGGATGCGGTCGGCCACCTCGAAGACCGCCGGCATGTCGTGGCTGATCAGGACCACGGGGAGGCCGCGAGCGCTGATCCGCTTGATCAGGTCCAGCACGTGCTTGGTCTCGCGGACGCCCAGGGCAGCGGTCGGCTCGTCCATGATGACGACCTTGCTCCCGAACATGGCTGCCCGCGCCACGGCCACCGCCTGCCGCTGGCCTCCCGAGAGCGTCTCGACCAGCTGGGTGATGTCCTGCACGGTGCCGATGCCCAACGCGTCGAGCTGGATTCGCGCCTCCTCGCGCATCGCCGCCCGGTCCAGGAACCGGAGCTTGCCCAGCAGGCCGTCGCGCCGCACCTCGCGTCCCAGGTAGAGGTTGGCGGCTATGTCCATGGCGGGCGCGATGGCCAGGGTCTGGTAGACGGTCTCGATGCCGGCTTCGCGGGCCTCCTGGGGCGAGCTGAACCGGACGCGTTCCCCGTCGAGTCGGACCTCCCCGTCGTCGGGCACCAACGCTCCGGTGAGCGCCTTGATCAGGCTGGACTTGCCGGCGCCGTTGTCGCCCACGACCGCGAGCACCTCCTTCGGATAGAGGTCGAAGTCGGAGCCGTCGATCGCGGTGACGTGTCCGTACAGCTTGCGGAGCCCGGTGGCGGAGAGCACCGGTGCCTGCTCGGCGGGGCTCTGGGTGGCGGCGCTGCTCATGCTGACCTCCGTCGGGTGAACTGGTCGAAGGCGACGGCGACGATCACGAGGATGCCCGTGGCCAGGTTCTGGTAGTTGGAGTCGATCCCCATCTGCGTCAGTCCACTGCGCAGCACCGCGACGATCAGTGCGCCCACCACGGTGCCCACCACGCCGCCACGGCCACCGAAGAGGCTGGTGCCTCCGATGACCACTGCCGTGATGCTCTCGAGGTTCCCGAGCTGGTAGGCGTTCGGGTCGGCGGTCGGCGTGCGGCCCATGGCCATCCAGGCCGCGAAGCCGTAGATGCAGCCCGCCAGCGCATAGACGCTGATCAGTGTGCGCCGCGTGTTGATGCCGTTGAGGCGGGCCGCTTCCACGTCGTTGCCGATGGCGTAGACGTGGCGTCCCCAGGCCGTCTTGGTCAGCGCCAGCCACACCAGGACGAAGAGGGCTGCCGCGAGCAGCATGCCGATCGTGAACTGGACCCGGCCGAACAGGTAGAGCTTGAACCCCAGCACCGTCAGGAAGC
This sequence comes from uncultured Actinomycetota bacterium, assembly GCA_963835385.1. GTDB lineage: Bacteria > Actinomycetota > Actinomycetes > Propionibacteriales > Nocardioidaceae > Nocardioides_B. The sequence continues at coordinate 275,834 of CAWIFK010000006.1, read as the reverse complement.
CGCGGGGGACGGGCCACGTCGTGCCCGTGCTGTACAGGTTGGCGACCGCCGTCACGACGGTCAGCATCCCGAGCGTCACGATGAACGGTGGCAGCCGCAGTCGCGCGACGAGCACGCCCGACACGGAGGCCGTGAGCGCGCACACCACCACGCCGAGGACCAGCGCGAGGACGACCGGCACACCGTCCAGAGCCACCTTGGTGATGACCAGGGTCCCCAGCACGGCGATGAGGGCGTTGGCCAGGTCGATCCCTCCGGTCAGGATGATGAGCGTCTGGCCGAGCGCGAGCGTCCCGATCACCAGTGACTGCTGGACGATGAACGAGAAGTTGTCGATGCTCAGGAAGGTGTCGCTGCCCACCGAGAAGATGATGAGAGCGAGCACCAGGGCGGTGGTGGGACCCAGCGCGGGAGTCTGCGCGAATTGCCTCTCCACCGCCGCGAGAGTGCGGGCGAGTCCGCTCTCGCGCTCATCCGCGCGAGGCGGCTCCTGTGATGTCTCCGTACGAGTCATGATCCTCAGCCCCAGCAGTTGTCGGCGCCCCACGTGGTGTCTTTCGACTCCATCCCGTCGACGGGCTCGTCGGTGATCAGCATGTCGCCGGTGTCGACGAAGCCGGAGGGCTTCTCGCCGCTCTTGGCGTAGGTCACGACGGCGTCGACCCCTTGCTCGGCCATCTTCTGCGGGAACTGCATGACGGTGGCGGCGAACTTGCCGTCGGCGACGTCCTGCACCCCGGAGCAGCTTCCGTCGATGGCGCCGATGAGGACGTCGTCGGCGAGCCCCCGTGCCTTCAGCGCCTGGTAGGAGCCCCTCGCAGCGGGCTCGTTGATGTTGTAGACGACGTTGACGCGCTTGCCGACCCGCTGCAGGAGGTTCTCCACGGCCGACTGCGCCTTGTTCTGGTCACCCTGCGTCAACGCCGTGCCGATGATGGCGTCGCTGTTGTCGTCGAGCCCCATGCCCTCCAGGAACCCGTTGTGCCGCTGCACCCCCACACTGGAGCTCGGATCGAGATCGGCCATCAGCACCTCCGGCTCCTGCTTGCCGAGCCGGGCGGCGATGTACTTGCCCAGCGTCCGGCCGGCCGCCTGGTTGTCGGTGGCGAACGTGGCGGACACGGCATCGCGGGGGTCGGTCTCGGTGTCGAGCGCGATCACCACCACACCGGCGTCCTCGGCGTCCTGGAGGGCGTCGAGGAGCGCCTTGGCGTTGCTCGGAGTGATCAGGATGCCGTCCACGCCCTGCTGGACCAGGTTCTCGATGGCAGTCACCTGGCCCGCGTTGTCCCCGTCGAACTTCCCGGCCAGCGCCACCAGGTCGGCTCCCTGCTTCTCGGCCTGCGCCTGCGCCGACTCCCGGAGCTTGACGAAGTAGGGGTTGGTCTCGGTCTTGGTGACCAGACCGACCTTCACCTGTCCGTCGCCCTCTGCCGCTGCCTCCGGCGCCGAACGTTCGGTGCTGCAGCCGGCCGCGGTGAGGGCGGCCAGCGTGATCGTCAACGCGGCGACACCGCGGGTGGGGAAGGGGCGGCTGTAGCGCATGTATTGCTCCTTAGGGGGTGGACGTGCTGGGAGACGACCCGGACGGTCGTCGTGCGGTCCGCTTGGTCATGACTGCCGCCGTTGCGGTGCACTGCCGCCACCGGCACCGTCGAGCTCCCCGACCACGCCGGGAGGGCGGAGCCGCACCACGCGGTCGGCGCGATGGCGGGTGCCCATGACCAGCTCGGCGTTGCGCTGGTCGGTTCCACGCGCCCAGGCGTCGGCTGCCTTCCGAGACATCCCGTAGGCGATGTGGCGCTGGACGAGCTGCTCGAGGCGGGTGTCCTCGTCGATCTCGACGTACCAGACCTCGTCCAGGAGAGCCCGCACCTCGGCCCAGGGGCCGTGCTCGAGCAGGAGGTAGTTCCCCTCGGTGACGACGAGGGGAGTCGTGGCGGGAACGGCGACGGCGGCGGCGACCGGCTCGTCCAGAGCGCGGTCGAACACCGGGGCGTAGACCGTCTCCGCTCCGGTGCGCAGGCGGCGCAGCAGGGCGACATAGCCGGCCGCGTCGAACGTGTCGGGTGCTCCCTTGCGACCGCGACGGCCGAGCCGCTCCAGCTCGGTGTTCGCCAGGTGGAAGCCGTCCATGGGGACGCAGCAGACCGAGCCGGGCAGCTGCTCCACGAGCGAGGCGGCGATGGTCGACTTGCCTCCTCCGGGTGGCCCGACGATGCCGAGCAGGTGCCGACCGCCGGCGAGCGCGAGCGTCCTGGCGCGTTCAACGACGTCGATGAGCGCCTGATCGCCGAGCATCTCGCTGCCTCGTCCGCATCCGTCGGGAACGTGTGGTGTCGGTCACTTTAGGCGCCGCAAGCGCTTGCCGCAACCGCTTGCGCCCGTATCATTCCTCCACGGGGGCCAGGTCACGGGACCTGGGGACGGCGAGAGTGGGATCCGATGGCGACGATGGTCGACGTGGCGACGCGCGCCGGGGTCTCGACGACCACGGTCTCGCACGTCCTCAACGAGACGCGTCCCGTCGCGGAGGCGACGCGCCTGCGAGTGCTGGCCGCGATCGAGGAGATGGGGTACACCCCCAACACGGTCGCCAGGTCGCTCGCGACGGCCAGCACGAGGACAGTCGGCCTGGCGATCTCGGCGATCTCCAACCCGTACTTCCTGGGCCTCGTGCACGTTCTCGAGTCCGAGCTGCGTGCCGCCGGCTACCTCATCCTCCTGGCGGACACCAAGGACGATCCCGAGGAGGAGCTCAGGGTCGTCCGCTCCCTGCACTCGCGCAGGGTGGACGGCTGCGTGCTCGCGCCCTCGGCCGACCCGGACGGCAGGACGCTTCGCTACCTCAGCGAGCAAGGCCTCCCCAGCGTGCTGATCGACCGCCTGGCCTCCACCGACTTCGACCAGGTGGGAGTGGAGAACACGCAGGCCACCAGCCGGCTCGTGGAGCACCTCGCCGCACTGGGTCACCGCCGGATCGCGATGGTCTGTGGTCGGGAGGGCCTGACCACCACCACGGAGCGACTCGCCGGCTACCGGCTCGGCCTGGAGCGCAGCGGTCTGTCGCTCGACTCCGACCTGGTGAGGTCCGGGTCGAGCGACGTGGAGCCCGCGCGCAGAGCCGTGCACGACCTCCTGGCCCTGCCGGAGCCGCCGACGGCAATCGTCGCCGGCAACAACCAGATGACGATCGGAGTCATGGAGGGCCTGCACGAGCTGCGCCTCGAGGTGCCCTCCGACGTCGCCCTGGTGTCCTTCGACGACTTCGAGTGGGCGGGGCTGTTCCGACCGAGACTCACCGTGGCCGCCCAGCCGATCCAAGAGATCGGTGTCGAGGCCGCGCGGTTGTTCCTCGCCCGCCTCGACGATCGCGACCGGCCGCCCCAGACCGTCGTGCTGCCACCGCGGTTCATCGATCGCGAGTCCTGCGGCTGCCACGACGGCGGGCGAGCATCCGAGCCGGGCGATGCCCGATGATGGAGCCATGGACGTCAACGAGGTGCTCCTGCCGGGGGTAGGGGTCCGCTACGAGTTCCCCGACCGCGACGGCAACCTCGTCGGAGTGGTCGCCCGGCGCGACGGCGAGTTCGAGGTGGTGGTCTATGACGCGGCCGACCCGGACACCTGCCGGCCGGCGTTCCGGCTCGACGCCGACGAGGCCGAGGCCATGGCGCAGATCCTCGGTGCGCCGCGCATCGCGGAGCGGTTCGCCGACCTGACCAAGGAGGTCCCGGGGCTGAGCGCCGGGCAGGTCCAGGTGCGTCCCGGGAGCGCCTTCGCGGGCAGGCCGCTGGGGGACACCCGGGCGAGGACCCGCACCGGGGCCTCGGTGGTGGCCATCGTCCGCGACGACAGCGTGATCGCGTCCCCCGGGCCCGAGCAGACCCTGAGGGCGGGGGACACCCTGGTGGTGATCGGCACCTCCACCGGCATCACCGGCGTGGACGCGATCGTCGCCGGAGCCTGACGCGTGGAGACCTCGGTCGCCCTGCTCCTCGAGCTGGGCGTCGTCCTGGCCGTGCTGACGGTGCTGGGCACGCTGGCGCGTCGCTACGGGCTCTCTCCCGTGCCGCTCTACCTGGTCGCCGGGCTCGCGCTGGGCGACGGGGGGCTGGCACCGGTCCCGGCGGCCGGGCCGTTCATCGTCGACGCGGCGGCCATCGGCGTGGTGCTCCTGCTCCTGACGCTGGGCCTGGAGTTCTCGATCACCGAGTTCTCCGCGACGCTGCGCCGGCACGTCCCGTCGGCGGTCGTGGACCTCGGGCTCAACGCCACCCCGGGCGCGGTGGCCGGGTGGCTGCTCGGCCTGGACCTCGTCGGCGTGGTCGCGCTGGCCGGGGCGACGTACATCTCCAGCTCCGGGATCATCGCCCGGCTGCTCGGCGACCTGCACCGTCTCGGCAACCGCGAGACGCCGGCGGTGCTCTCCGTGCTCGTCCTCGAGGACTTCGCGATGGCGGCGTACCTGCCGTTGCTGGCGGTGCTGGCGTCCGGTGGCACCTGGCCGCAGGCCTTGCTGGGCGTGCTGGCCGCGGTCGGCGCGCTGCTCGCGGCGTTCGCTGCGTCGTACCGCTGGGGACACCACATGGGTCGGGCGCTGGCGCACCCGGACCCGGAGCAGCTGCTGCTGCGCATCCTGGCGCTGACCCTGATCGTGGCGGCGCTCGCCGAGCTCGTGCACGCGTCGGCGGCGGTCGGGGCCTTTCTCGTGGGGCTGACGCTGACCGGCGAGACGGCCGAGCGCGCGCGGCAGGTCCTGACGCCGCTGCGGGACCTCTTCGCGGCGATCTTCTTCCTCTCGATCGGGGTGGCGGTGGACGTGCGCAGCCTGGTGCCGCTGCTGCCCGCGGCCGTGCTGCTGGCGGCCGTCACCGCAGCCACGAAGGTGGTCACCGGCGTCTACGCGGCCCGACGTGACGGGATCGCCAGGCGCGGCCAGCTCCGGGCCGGCACGGCACTGGTCACCCGCGGGGAGTTCTCGTTGGTGATCCTCGGTCTCGCGGGCAGCGCCGCAGGCGGCGACCTGGGGGCACTGGTCACCGGCTACGTGCTCATCCTGGCGGTCAGCGGTCCGCTCCTGATGAGGTACGTCGGAGCAGGCCGCGGACCGGTCGGCCGCACCGGCTCCCCGCGAGCGGCCGGTGTGTCCTCGGGGTGAGGCCGTTCATCCACCCTTGACGACCGATGTCCACCTCTGGGCCGGGACGCCGGGGCGACGGAGCGGCCAGGACAGGGGTCGGCTCATCCCTGCCGGACGATCCGCGGCCGGTCGACGACGGGGACGCTGGGCGCGTGGACGTGAACGAGCAACGGGCCATGGCCAGGGTGGTCGAGGCGCTGGCGAGCGCCTTCCCCGAATCACCCGTCGCGTCGATCCGCGCGAGCGTGGACCGGGTGCTGCGCACCTTCGGCGACGCGAAGGTGCGCACCTACCTCCCCATCCTGGTCGCTCGAGAGGTGCGCGAGGAGCTGGCCGCCTGGCGTGCCGCAGGCGCGCAGGCGGGGCCGGTACCCGTTCTCCTCGTCGAGTCGGGCGGGTCCGCCGTGGTCGACCGAGCCGGCTAGACCGCGCCGGAGCCCAGCTGGAAGGGGCCGTGGAGGGCCTGCGCGGGCACCGGCACCCGGATCACGACTTCGCCTCCCGGGGAAGGCGCTCGGCAGCGGTGCGTTGGCGGGGGACCCGACCACCGGCGACCTCGGTCGCGCCGAGGCCCTGCCGGTCGCTGCCGACCGCGGTGAGCCGGTCGGTCGAGTCGCCGAAGACCCGCGTCGCTGCGTCGTCGAGCAGGACGAGCTCGGCCTCGACCGCGGCCCGCCGGCTGGGCGGGACGGACGCGTGCACGTTCTCGAGGAGCGCCCGCAGCCGGCGCATGACCTGCACCGATCCCTCGCCGTAGTGGCGGGTCTCGTCGACGGCCAGGCTGAGGAAGTCCTCCCAGCTCGGGGCCCGGTAGCGGAGCCGGACCGTCCCCGCCTGGTCGCGACCGACACCGGGGGTGAGGCGGCGGGTCCCGACGATGCCCAGCAGCAGCTCGATCTGGTCCAGCGCCTGGGTGGACGTGGTCGGGTCGTTCACGCCCGGGGAGAGCGCCTTGGAGGAGATGTCGGCGAAGAGGCGGAAGGCGAACGCCGGGTCCTGGCGCATCGTCCGCTCGTCGCCGGTGGCCACCGTGCCGCGCAGGTCCTCGTCGTCGAGGGGAACCTGCTCGCCGTAGACGGTGAAGAGGGGGAACCCGTCGGCGACCTGCTCACCGAACCGCGGCTCGAGCTCGATCACCGTGTCGGACTGCCGGGCTCGCTCGACGAGGGTCTTCATGTCCACGCTCTGCACGACCCCTGGACTGCCTCGGTAGCTCACCGTGCGGCCCGCCCCCACCGGCAACGGCCCGGTGTCCGGCTCGTCGGCGGTCTCGTCGAGCCGCTCGGGATAGGCCCCCTCCACGACACGACGGGCGTCACGGCCCAGCTCGTTGAGGACCGAGGCCACCCGGAGCCCCTGGGTGGTGCGGCTCAGGAGCCGCAGGAACATCAGCATGCTGGCGAGAAGCAGCAGGACCGCGACCGAGATCGAGTTATTGGGCACGAAGTCGGCGTTGTCGCCGGTGCCGACCACGCGGAGGACGGCGAGGGCGTAGATGAAGGTCGCCATGAAGACCCCCAGCGAGAGCTTGGTGGTCGGGTCGCGCAGGAACCGCCGCAGCAGGCGGGGAGAGAACTGGTTGGAGCCGAACTGCACGGCCAGGAGCAGGATCGAGAAGACGAAGCCCGTGAACGTGATCATGCCGCTGCCGATGGAGCCGAGCACGGCTCGGCCGGCCTCCTCGCCGAAGGACACCCCGATGGTGGTGCTGGTCCGCTGGTCGACCTCGACCAGGGCCAGCGCCAGGACCGCCGCCAGGACCACCAGGATCAGCGGCACGATCCAGAGACTGTTGCGCACGTACTCGTAGATGCGCCAACGCACCCGCCATGAGAGCGACACGACGACCTCCATCGCAGGGATCCCGATGAGCCACTATGCGTGGCGTCGTGCCGCAGCCGCCTCACCCCGGGCGGGTGATCCCTCGCGGCGCTCACCGCCGTGCAATCGACATGACCGACGGGAGGTTCCTCATGGCCGCGAGCCCGGCGTGACGGCGGACTATCCGCGGACGCCCCCAGGCTGGGCCGTCCGCGAGCGGCGCTCCGCCGGACCGTTCACCACCGCCGTCACCTACGCCGACTCCGACGGCAGCACCGTCCACTGGTCCTCACGGGTGCACCGCAAGCACGCCTCGCGGCTGTCCCGCGTGCGGCTGGGCCACGACGGGGTCTGGTGGGCGCCGCACCGGGCGTCGTGGTGGATCGCGCTCCTGTTCATCGTCGGGTCGGCGTGCTTCCTGGTCGCGCCACTCCCGTTCTTCGCCGATGCGGTCGGTGCCGACACCGACTCCGTGGTGTTCTTCGTGGGCTCTCTCTTCTTCACCACCGCCGCCGCGTTGCAGTGGCTGGAGACGATCAACTCCGACCGTGCGCCGGCACCGTCGGGCGCGGCCGCCCTGCGCGTCCTCACCTGGGAGCCGCGCCGGATCGACTGGTGGAGCAGCGGGGTTCAGCTGTTCGGCACGGTCGCGTTCAACGCCACCACGTTCCGGGCGCTCTCGACGACAGTCGACCAGCCGTCGTACGACCAGGTCGTCTGGAGACCCGATGCCGTGGGGTCGATCTGCTTCCTGGTGTCGGGCTACCTGGCGTACGTCGAGGTGACCGGCGGCGGGTGGGCCCGGCCGCCGCGGACGCTGGAAGGGTCCGTGGTGTCGGTGAACCTCCTGGGCTGCGTGGCGTTCGGCGTCTCCGCCGTGGCCGGCCTCGTCGTGCCGGCGACGGGCGAGCTCCTCAACGCCGCGGTGGCGAGCTCCACGACGGCGATCGGCGGCCTGTGCTTCCTCGTCGGCGCCGTGCTGCTGCTGCCGGAGGCGGCCGCCACCAGGCCGTCGACCGCCACCCGCGTCTCGTGAGGCCGGCTGCAGCGCCCGCCCCGCGAGGGGACAGCGGCCCGGGGGAGCGTGCCGGCGCGGCTCGACGGCGCCTGTGCGTCGAGGCCAAAGCCCCTGGGAGTCGCGCAGGGACGGTCCAAGAGTGGGTGTGAGCGGCGCCGTAGCCCCTCTCCGCAGGAGGAACCATGTTGCCCCTGGTCATCGACCATCTCTGCAAGTCCTACGGGTCCGACGCCGTGGTGCACGACCTGAGCTTCACGGTGCGCCCGGGCAGGGTGACCGGCTTCCTGGGCCCGAACGGCGCCGGAAAGTCCACGACGATGAAGGTGCTCCTCGACCTCGCCGCGGCCGACACCGGCACCGCCACGATCGGTGGGCAGCGATACCGCGACCTGCGCGAGCCGGCTCGTACGGTCGGGGTGGTGCTGGAGCCCGATGCCTTCCACCCGGGCCGCACCGGCCGCAACCACCTGCGCGTCCTCGCCGACGTGGGGGCGTTCTCCGACCGCCGGGTCGAGGAGGTCCTCGAGCTCGTCGGCCTCACCGGCGCGGCCGACCGCCGGGTCGGCGGCTACTCCCTGGGCATGAGGCAGCGGCTGAGCCTGGCCGCCGCCCTGCTGGGCGACCCGCCCGTGCTGGTGCTCGACGAGCCGGGCAACGGACTGGACCCCCAGGGCATCCACGACCTGCGCGCCGTGCTCCGCGAGCGTGCCGCGTCGGGCCACACGATCTTCGTCTCGAGCCACCTCCTCTCGGAGGTGGAGCACCTCGCCGACGACGTGGTGGTGATCAATCGCGGGCGGCTGGTGACGACGGGCGCCCTGGCGGACCTGCAGCAGGCGAGCGTCCTGCTCCGCGCTCCCCGCGCCCACGAGCTCCTCACCCGGCTGACCGCCGCCGGAGGCTGGGTGGAGGAGACCGGTGAGGGCTCGCTGCGGGTGCGCGGCCTGCCGCCCGCCGTGGTGGGCGACCTGGCCTGCAACGCGGGCATCGCGGTGCACGAGCTGACCGCCCGGGCCGGGTCCCTCGAGGACATGTTCCTGCGCTGGACCAGCGGGCCCGCCGACGAGGCACCCGCCGCCGCGAGAGCCGCGGTGTCACGCACGGAGGAGGTTCGGTCATGACCTGGCTACGGGTGGTTCGCAGCGAGATCCGCAAGATCACCACGACCACGATGCCGCTGCTGTTCCTGGGAGTGATCGTCGTGCTGGCCGGCGTGACCGGTGCGGCGGTCGTCTGGGGCACGGACATGGACGGCAGCAAGGGGTTCATCGCCACGGGGCCGGACCAGCAGTCCCTGATCGCGTTCGGCGGCAACGCCCTGATGGGGGCGGCCCTCTTCGGCGCCGTGGCGGTCGCCCGCGAGTTCGGGACCGGGACGGTCGTGCCGACGTACCTCGCCTCACCGCGCCGGTCCCGCACCGTCACCGCGCAGCTGGCCGCGGTCATGCTGGCCGGCATGGTGCTGAGCATCGTCGGGACGCTTCTCGTGGTCGGCTCCGTGATGATCGGTCTGCTGTTCACCGACTACGGCTTCCTGGTCGACGCCGGAGGCGTCGCGCGGGTGGTCGCCGCCGCAGCACTGACCGGGGCTGCGGGAGCCGTCCTCGGCGGCGGAGTCGGGGCTCTGGTCCGCAACACCGGAGGCGCCGTCGCGGTCGTCGTGGGGCTGCTGTTCATCGTTCCGCCGCTCGCCGTGCAGCTGGCCCCCGACACCGCCGACTGGGTCCCGAGCGCTCTGGCCTGGTCGATCTCGGGCGTGGCGTCGAAGCCGGGCGTCGCGATGTCCCTGCTGGCCGTCGTCGTCTGGGCACTGGTGCCCGCCGTCGCGGGCCTGGTCGCCACCGAGCGCCGGGACCTCGTGTGAGGTGAGCCGCCCGGCGCCGCCGTCGCCGTGGTGCCGAGTTGCCTCGGGGGCGGGCCGTGCCCGAGGCTGCGCCCATGGCAGTGACCTGGAAGCTCCACGGCGACGGACGCACGCTCGGCGACGGCGAGATCGTCAGGCCCGACGAACGACTCGCCTGGCCGGCCACCATCGGCCTCGGCCTGCAGCACGTCGTCGCGATGTTCGGCGCCACCTTCCTGGTGCCGCTGCTCACCGGGTTCCCGCCCACGACGACGCTCTTCTTCTCCGGCGTGGGCACCCTGCTCTTCCTGCTCCTCACCCGGAACCGGCTGCCGAGCTACCTCGGGTCGTCGTTCGCGTTCATCGCGCCGATCACCGCCGCCACGGCGTCGGAGGGGCGCGGCGGGGCGCTGTTCGGCATCGTCGCGGTGGGCGTGCTGCTCACGCTGGTCGGGGCGGTCGTCCGGTTCACCGGCACCGGCTGGGTCGACGCCCTGATGCCCCCGGTGGTCGCCGGAGCCATCGTCGCGCTGATCGGCCTCAACCTCGCTCCGGTGGCCAGGTCGAACTTCGCCGAGGCACCCTGGGTGGCGCTGATCACCCTGGTCGCGGTGATCCTGTGGACCGTGGCCTTCCGGGGGCTGCTGGCCAGGCTCTCCATCTTCTTCGGCGTCGTCGCCGGGTACGTCGCCGCGGTGGTGGCCGGCCAGGTGGACTTCGCACCGGTCGGGGACGCCGCCTGGGTGGGGCTGCCCGACTTCACCACCCCGACCGTCGCGTGGTCGGTGCTGCCGGCGTTCCTGCCCGTGGTGCTGGTGCTGGTCGCCGAGAACGTCGGCCACGTCCGCAGCGTCGCCCACCTGGCCGACCCGGGACTCAACGCGGAGACCGGCCGGGCGCTGACCGCTGACGGGCTGGCGACGACGCTCGCCGGGTTCGGCGGCGGGTCGGGCACCACGACCTACGGGGAGAACATCGGGGTGATGGCGGCCACGAGGGTCTACTCGACCGCGGCCTACTGGGTCGCCGGCACCTTCGCGGTGCTGCTGGGGTTCCTGCCGAAGGTGGGTGCGCTGGTCAACACGATCCCGCCCGGAGTCCTCGGCGGCGTCACCACGGCGCTCTACGGGCTGATCGGCATCATCGGGGTCAAGATCTGGATCGACAACCGGGTCGACTTCTCCCGGCCGACCAACCAGTTCACCGCTGCCACCGCGCTGGTCGTCGGGATCGCGGACTTCACCTTCACCGCCGGCGACCTCAGCTTCAACGGCATCGCGCTGGGCACCCTCGCCGCCGTGGTCGTCTACCACGTGATGTCGGCCGTCGAGCGGGCCCGTGGCGGGGCGCGCGCGGACGCGGATCTCGAGAGTGCGGAGCCGAGTGGGCAGCGGCCGACCTGATCTTGACTGAGTCAAGATTTCACGGCAGAGTGCGGCGCATGCCGCCCACCGCTCCCGCCTTCGAGGGCATGCTGCGCGCGAACGGCCTGCGCGTGACGCGCCCCCGGCTGGCGGTGCTCTCCGCGGTGCACGGGCGTCCGCACGCGGACACCGACGCGGTAATCCGGGACGCCCGGGCCGAGCTCGGCGACGTCTCCCACCAGGCGGTGTACGACGTCCTGCGGACCCTGACCGCGGCGGGGCTGCTGCGCCGGATCCAGCCGCCGGGATCCGTGGCGCGCTACGAGGCGCGCATCGGCGACAACCACCACCACTTGCTGTGCCGGTCCTGCGGCGCCATCGTCGACGTGGACTGCGCGGTCGGGTCGGCCCCGTGCCTGACGCCCTCCGACGCCGCCGGCTTCGCGATCGAGGAGGCCGAGGTGGTCTATCTCGGCCGGTGCCCGGACTGTGTCACGGCGTCGGCGGCCGGCGCCCCGGGCTGACGCCCACCCCAGACCCCGCCGCGAGGCGGCGACCACCAGCAACAACGACGAACAGGAGATGCCCATCGTGTCGGAGCACGGCAGCGAGAGCGAGAACCCGGTCATCGACTCCCCGACTCCCAAGCGGAGCCGGCCGAGCACCAACCAGGACTGGTGGCCCAACCAGCTGAACCTGCAGGTGCTGCACCAGCACTCGCCACGGTCCAACCCGCTCGGCGAGGACTTCGACTACGCCTCCGCGTTCGCAGGGCTGGACGTCGAGGCCCTCAAGCGCGACGTCAACGAGGTCATGACGACCTCCCAGGACTGGTGGCCGGCCGACTTCGGCCACTACGGCGGGCTGTTCATCCGGATGAGCTGGCACTCCGCCGGCACCTACCGCATCGAGGACGGCCGGGGCGGCGGCGGCGACGGCGCCCAGCGCTTCGCGCCGCTCAACAGCTGGCCCGACAACGCGAACCTGGACAAGGCGCGGCGCCTGCTGTGGCCGGTCAAGAAGAAGTACGGCAAGCAGATCTCGTGGGCCGACCTGCTGGTCTTCGCCGGCAACTGCGCCCTCGAGTCCATGGGGTTCAAGACCTTCGGCTTCGGGTTCGGCCGCGAGGACGTCTGGGAGCCCGAGGAGATCTTCTGGGGGCCTGAGGACGCCTGGCTCGGCGACGAGCGCTACAGCGACGACCGGCAGCTGTCCAACCCGCTCGGCGCGGTCCAGATGGGTCTGATCTACGTCAACCCCGAGGGCCCCAACGGCAACCCCGACCCGGTGGCCGCGGCGCGCGACATCCGCGAGACGTTCCGCCGGATGGCGATGAACGACGAGGAGACGGTCGCCCTCATCGCCGGCGGCCACTCCTTCGGCAAGACCCACGGGGCGGGTCCGGCCGACAGCGTCGGCCCCGAGCCGGAGGCGGCACCTCTCGAGGAGCAGGGCCTGGGCTGGCGCAACACCTACGGCACCGGCACGGGCGCGGACACGATCACCAGCGGCCTCGAGGTGACCTGGACCAGCACGCCGACGAAGTGGAGCATGGGCTTCTTCCAGAACCTGTTCGGCAACGAGTGGGAGCTGGTGGACAGCCCGGCCGGCGCGAAGCAGTGGGTGGCGAAGGACGCCGAGGCCACCGTGCCCGACGCGCACGACCCGGCGAAGAAGCACCGGCCGACCATGCTCACCACCGACCTCGCGCTTCGCTTCGACCCGGCGTACGAGAAGGTGTCGCGGCGCTTCCTGGAGAACCCGGAGCTGTTCGCCGAGGCGTTCGCCAAGGCGTGGTACAAGCTGCTGCACCGCGACATGGGCCCGGTCTCGCGCTACCTCGGGCCGTGGGTGCCCGAGGCGCAGCTGTGGCAGGACCCGGTGCCCGCGGTGGACCACGAGCTCGTCGACGAGGCCGACATCGCCGACCTCAAGGAGAGGCTGCTCGCCTCCGGTCTCACGCTGCAGCAGCTGGTGCTGACGGCCTGGGCGTCGGCGGCCTCCTTCCGGGGCACCGACAAGCGCGGCGGCGCCAACGGTGCGCGGATCCGGTTGGCGCCCCAGAAGGACTGGGAGGTCAACGAGCCTGCCGTGCTGGGCGAGGTGCTGCGCACCCTCGAGCAGGTCCGGGAGGAGTTCAACGCCGCCCAGTCCGGCGGCAAGGCGGTCTCCTTGGCCGACGTGATCGTGCTCGGCGGCTGCGCCGCGGTCGAGAAGGCGGCCAGGGACGCCGGCCACGACCTGACCGTCCCCTTCACCCCGGGGCGCACCGACGCCACGCAGGAGCAGACCGACGTGGAGTCCTTCTCGGTGCTGGAGCCGCGGGCCGACGGCTTCCGCAACTACCTGCCCGAGGGCGAGAAGCTCCCGCCGGAGACGCTGCTGCTGGACCGGGCGAACCTGCTCGGGCTGACCGCCCCCGAGATGACCGTCCTCGTCGGCGGCATGCGGGCGCTCGGCGCCACCACCGGCGGGACCGGTCACGGGGTCTTCACCGACCGGCCGGGCCGGCTCACGAACGACTTCTTCGCCAACCTGCTCGACCAGGGCACCGAGTGGAAGGCGTCGGCGTCGGCCGAGAACGTCTACGAGGGGCGCGACCGGGCCACGGGCGAGGTGACCCGCACCGCCACCGCGGTGGACCTGGTGTTCGGCTCCAACTCGCAGCTGCGGGCGATCTCGGAGGTCTACGCCGAGGACGACTCGAAGGAGAAGTTCGCCCGCGACTTCGTCGCCGCGTGGGACAAGGTCATGAACGTCGACAGGTTCGACCTGGCGTGACCACGTGCCCGGGCCGGTCGCTGACCGGTCCGGGACGAGCTGGCGACGACCCGGCCCTCGGCCGCGAGGGCCGGGTCTTGCACGTCCCGGGTCGCCGATTCGCGCGGAGCGGCGCCCCTGGCGTTACTATGGAGACGGCACCGGTTCTCGACGCGTCTCCCGTCCAGCGACGCTCCTGGTCGATCGTCGGTGTCCGGCTCCCGTCAGGGAGTCGTGGGGTCCCGCATCGCGACGGTCCGTCGGAGGTCCGTCACGTCGATCGCAGATCGGTGGGGCCCAGCCGCGTCACCGAGTCGGCCGCACCCGGCCCTCTCGTCGGCGTCCTGTCTGTCCGGCCGGGTCCGCGCACGTCGTACGGCGTCGCGGGACCCGCGTCGAGTTCGCTCCGGAGGAGGAGTCTGTGGCCCGAGGAAGCCAGCGCCAGTCCGGCGCGCGGCGCCCCCGCACCCGTCCCGCGGCCCGTGGTCGCGGAAAGGGGCGGGTGCTCGACAACGACGGCATCATCCCGGTCCTCGCCCGGGCGGTCCGGGAGGTCGAGTCGGCGGTCGAGCGGGGCTCGGCGATGCCGAGCGTGCGCACCAAGTTCCAGGTCGTGGCGCTGCTGGCGCGCGAGGAGCGTGCCCGGGTCAAGGCCGACGAGGCCAGCACCGAGGCGCACCGGTCCGAGCAGCTCAAGCGGCTCGACGGGATCGCGACGATCCTGGCGAAGACCGCCGCGCGGGACTCGACGCTGTTCACGCTGCTCGACGCCGACGCGGAGATCTCCGAGCACGCCCGTATCCTCAAGCGGGAGATGCTCGAGGCCGCGGGCCTGGAGGTGACCGAGGAGGAGCCGGTCGCGCCGGAGACCCCGGCGACGTCGGCCCCCGAGCGGCGGGTGGTGCCGCAGTCGGTCGTCGCCCGGCAGCTCGCCAACCCGTTCCAGCCGCCTGACTTCTCCCAGCCCGCGCCGCGACAGACCGGTCCGCGCCGGCTGGCGACCTGGGAGCTCCTGGGCCCTCTGTTCCGCTCCTTCGAGTACGTCGGCGCCGGGGCCTCGTCCTGCATGACCCTTCCCGAGCCGGCCGCCCGCCGGGCACCGAACGGCCTGGCGCTGATGCGGCACCAGGCCCAGGTGGTGGCCGCCGCCGCAGCCGGGCACCGGACCTTCCTCCTCGCCGACGAGCCGGGCCTCGGCAAGACGGCTCAGGCGCTGCTGGCCGCCGACGCGGCCGACGCCTACCCGCTGCTCGTGGTGGTGCCGAACGTCGTCAAGGCGAACTGGGCGCACGAGGTGGGGATGTGGACGCCGAAGCGCAAGGTGACGGTGATCCACGGCAACGGCGAGGACATCGACGGGTTCGCCGACATCGTCGTGGTCAACTACGAGGTGCTGGACCGCCACGTGGGCTGGATCGGCGACTTCGGGTTCCGCGGCATGGTCGTGGACGAGGCCCACTTCATCAAGAACAAGACCTCCCAGCGCTCGCAGAACGTGCTGGCGCTCTCGGAGCGGATCCGCTCGCGCACCGTCCGCCCGCTGCTGATGGCGCTCACCGGTACGCCGTTGATCAACGACATCGAGGACTTCCGGGCGATCTGGCAGTTCCTCGGCTGGATCGACGACAAGAAGCCGATGGCCGAGCTCATGGAGAGGCTGGAGGAGACCGAGCTCACGCCGGCCGACCCCGGCTTCTACCGGGCCGCGCGCAACCGGGTCGTCGACATGGGGATCGTGCGCCGGCGCAAGGTCGACGTGGCCGCCGACATCCCCGCCCGCCGCGTCGCGGACCTGCCCGTCGAGCTCGACGACGAGATGGGCCGCTCGATCCGGGAGGCGGAGCGTGAGCTGGCCCGCCGGCTGGTGGCGCGCTACGAGAGCGCCCTGGCCACGCGCACGTCGGGGGCCGTCGTGGACGGCATCGACCACGAGCTCGTGCGCCGCGTCGCCGAGTGGGAGCGCGAGGACAGCGACTCGACCTCGGGCGAGAACGTGTTCGGCATGATGCGGCGGATCGGCCAGGCCAAGGCCGGACTCGCCGCCGACTACGCCGCCCAGCTCGCCCGCAGCGTCGGCAAGGTGGTGTTCTTCGCCAAGCACGTCGACGTGATGGACACCGCCGAGGAGACCTTCGCCCGGCGCGGGATCCGCTACGCCTCGATCCGCGGCGACCAGACGCGCGGGGTGCGGCAGCGCAACATCGACGCCTTCGTCGAGGACCCGGAGGTCGCGGTGGTGGTCTGCTCGCTGACCGCGGCCGGGGTGGGCATCAACCTGCAGGTGGCCTCCAACCTGGTGCTCGCCGAGCTGTCCTGGACCGACGCCGAGCAGACGCAGGCGATCGACCGGGTGCACCGCATCGGCCAGGCGGAGCCGGTCACGGCCTGGCGGATCGTGGCGGCACAGACGATCGACACGCGGATCGCGGAGCTGATCGACAGCAAGGCCGGGCTCGCCGCCCGGGCCCTGGACGCCTCCGACGAGGAGCTGTCGTCGTCGGCCGACGTGCAGACCGAGGCGCTGGTCGCGCTGCTGACCGACGCACTGGAGAAGCGCCCGGCCGCCTGAGGAGCGGAGGCCCGCGGCGTTCGCCCTGTGCGAACAGGTGTTCCGGCCGGTTGCTCGGTGGACCTAGCCTCGGCTCATGACGGACCGCCGACGCGCGCACCTGGCCGCCGTACCGGGGAGGCGTGCCGCGGGCCCGGAGCCGCTGTGGCGAGAGGCCGCGGGCCGCGCCCTCCGGGAGGTCCGTCACGGCTCGGGGCGCACGCTCGCGGACGTGGCGGGGCAGGCTGGGGTGTCGACGCAGTACCTCTCCGAGGTCGAGCGCGGCGCCAAGGAGCCGAGCTCGGAGGTGCTCGGCGCGGTGTGCCGGGCCCTCGACCTCCGGCTCCTCGACCTCACGGTGCGGGTGTCCCGATCGCTCGCGGCCCCGCCCGCCCGGACCGGCCGGGGCGCGACCCTCTGCCTCGCCGCCTGACCACGCGCCCGGCGCCGGGTCAGCCGACCGGCTTGCGACCGGCGAGCACGGCGTCGGCCAGGCCGTAGTCGACCGACTCCCGGGCCGAGAGGACCAGGTCGCGGTCGGTGTCGGAGCGGAGCTCGTCGACGCTGCGCCCGGTGTGCCGGGCGAGGATCTCCTCGTTCTCCGCGCGCAGCCGGACGATCTCCTTGGCCTGCAGCGCCAGGTCCGGTAGCGCTCCCTGCCCGCCTCCCGACGGCTGGTGCAGCACGACCCGCGCGTGCGGGAGCACCGACCGTCGTCCCGGTGCGCCGGCGGCCAGGAGGACGGCGGCGGCCGACGCCGCCTGGCCGATGCACGTGGTGTGCACCTCGGCGCGGACGAACTGCATCGTGTCGTAGATCGCGAGCGAGGCGGTCACCGAGCCGCCGGGGGAGTTGAGGTAGAGGTTGATCGGCAGCTCCGGCGCCTCCGACTCGAGGTGCAGCAGCTGGGCGATCACCACGTTGGCGACACCGTCGTCGATCTCGGTGCCGAGGTAGACGATGCGGTCCGTCAGCAGGCGGCTGTAGATGTCGACCGCTCGCTCGCCTCGCACCGTCCTCTCGACCACGCTGGGGATCGTGTACTGCGTCATGGCGCTCACCACGGCCCCATGCCGACCGGGTGGGTCGGCGCCACGGAGGAGACGTCGGTCAGGACCGCGTCGATGAACCCGTAGTCCCGTGCCTGCTCGGCGGTGAACCACCGGTCCCGTCGGGAGTCGGCCTCGATGGTGTCCACGCTGTGCCCGGTGTGCTCGGCGATCAGCCCGATCACCACGTTCTTGGTGTGCTCCAGGTTCTCGGCCTGGATCTCGATGTCCATGGCGGTGCCGCCGATCCCGGCCGATCCCTGGTGCATCAGCACGCGGGCGTGCGGGAGCGCGAAGCGCTTGCCCGGCGTACCGGCGGAGAGCAGGAACTGGCCCATGCTGGCGGCCAGCCCGAGCGCCAGCGTGCTGACGTCGTTGGGGATCAGCCGCATGGTGTCGTAGATGGCGAGCCCGGCCGAGACCGAGCCGCCGGGAGAGTTGATGTACAGGCTGATGTCGCGCCGGGAGTCCTCGGCGGAGAGCAGCAGGAGCTGGGCGCAGAGCCGGTGCGCGATCACGTCGTCGATCTCCTGGCCGAGCACGATGATGCGCTGGTGCAGCAGGCGGGTGGTGAGCTGGTCGTCGAGCGAGCCGGTCGCGGCCGGCGAGCCGTCGGCCGCCCGGGGGAGCAGTGAGGTCACGGGAACCACCTTCGAGGTCGGGACTGGTGCTCCGAGTGAACTCCGGTGCGGTCGGCGGTCCCCACGATCTCTGCTGAGGGCGGAGTTCGCCGTCAGCGAACCCCCGGTCCGCACGTCGAGCGACGGCCCGGTCGGGGAGCAGCGAGGCGGGCTCCGGCGGGTCGCGGGCTAGGGTGAGCGCGACGTCGGCCGGCACTCGTCGAAGGCCGGCACCGGTGCGGGCGGCGGAAGGGGATCACCATGGCTGGGTCTCGGGAGTGGGGCTACGAGGGCACGCACGGCGCGCTGGCGGCGCGCACCTGGAGCGGCGCCGAGCCGCCGTCCCGCGTGGTGGTGGTCGCCCATGGCTACGGCGAGCACGTGGGCCGCTACGAGCGCCTCGCCGACGCCCTGGTCGGCGACGGGGCCGTGGTCTACGCCGTCGACCACGTCGGTCACGGCAAGAGCACGGGCGAGCGGGCCCTGGTCGAGGACTTCGAGGACGTGGTCACCGACCTCCACCGCCTGGACGGGACGGCCCGCCGCGAGCACCCGGGGCTCCCGGTCGTGCTGCTGGGCCACTCGATGGGCGGGCTGATCGCCGCGCGCTACGCGCAGCGGTACGGCGAGTCCCTGAGCGCCCTGGTGCTCTCGAGTCCCGTCCTCGGCCGGTGGGACGCGGTGACGCAGCTTCTCGCCATGGAGCAGATCCCCGACGTACCGCTGGACCCGAGCACGCTCTCGCGCGACGAGGCGGTCGGCAAGGTCTACGCCGACGACGACCTGGTGTGGCACGGACCGTTCAAGCGCACCACGCTGGAGTCGCTCGACCACACGATCGGCACGGTCGCCGGGGGTCCCGGCCTCGGCGATCTGCCGACACTGTGGATCCACGGCGAGGACGACCAGCTCGTCCCGATCGAGGGCACCCGGGCCGGCATCGAGCGGCTGCGCGGATCCGCCCTCGTCGAGCGCGTCTATCCCGGGGCGCGTCACGAGCTGTTCAACGAGACCAACAAGGACGAGGTGACCGCCGACGTCCTGGCCTTCGTGCGGGAGCACGTGGCGGGTCGCTGACGCCGCCGTGACCGGGCGCGGTTCGTCGCTCACACCGGATGGCCGGCCGGCGTCGCCGACCGGCCACCCGCCCTGGGCATCCGTCAGCGGACGACCTGCAGGTTGACGCGGGTGTAGCCGCCGACGACCGCGGGGGTGGTCACCCGCACCGAACGCGACGCCCTGCCTCCGCCGACCCGCGAGACGCTCAGGTCCGCGACGACCTGGTCGTTGCGCGGGGCCCGCCTGACGCTGCGCAGCACGGAGCCGAACGACGGGCCGGAGGCCGGGTCCTGCTCCCAGAAGTCCTCCCAGCCGCCGACGTCGTCGCCTCCGACGAACGAGAGGGAGCCCCGACGGCGTGCCGTGGCGGGGATCCGGACGTCGAGCAGGACCCGCTTGGTGGCCCGCTGGCGCGACGTCAGCGTCACCCGGAAGTGCTTGACCGTGCCCGGCCGCACCCGCAGGGTCTCCGGGAGCGCCCGCCACGCGCCCTGCGCGTGCACCTTCACCGCCGCGATCGCGAAGCGCTGGTAGGGCTGCCCCATCGCCGAGCTCGTCCACATCCTGGTGAACCGGATGTCGGCACCGCTGCCGAGGAGCTGGGACAGCTGCATGTAGAGCTCGTCGGGCGCCGACCAGACGATGTCATAGGGGGACGCGAACCGGTCGGAGCGGAGGTAGGAGAACGCCGTCCCGTCGGTCCGCGTGCCGCTCACCCGCCAGGTCGCGGTGGAGGAGCCCTTGGCGTGCGCGTCGAGGACCCGCAGCTGGTCGGTGTAGAGGTGGAACGCTGCCATATCCGCGGCGAGCTCGGGAGCGACGATCGTCGTGCGCCCGGTGCGGGAGTGGCCGCCGGCCGTCACCGTGGAGGTGATGCGCGCGGCCGGAGGGGTCGCCCCGGTGATCCCGAGCAGGCCGGCCAGCCGGTCCTGGACGATGGTGCCCCTCGGTGCGCCGAGGTTGGCGACCTTGTACGGCGTCCACGCCGGATCCTCCTGGACGTAGACCGCCGACGCGCCGTGCATGCTGATGGAGCTCGCGCCGGTCCACTGGAACGGGTGCCCGAAGGCGAGGATCTCGCTGCCGCAGACGGCGGTCGCGGTGCCGAGCGCGGCGGCGGTGTAGTCGCCGTAGGACAGCGCCGCCGCGAGGTTGCCGCCGCTGACGATCGGGTAGCTCGGGGCGGCCGCGGTGGTCGAGGCGGTGTGCACCACCCGCGCGCCCTGCAGGCCGGCCCGGTCCAGGGTGGCGTCCAGCCGCCTGCCACCGGTGGGGCCGGAGACGCCGACCACGACGGGCAGCCGGGTCATGCCGGCCTGTGCCTGGGGTGCGGTGGCTGCGCCGGCGGCGACCAGGGTCCGCTCCATGCTGCGCGGCAGGTCGACCCGGTCGCGGGCAGCGCTCAGTGCCCGGGTGGCAGCGGGGCCGCCGGGCGTCGCCGTGAGCAGCCGCTGCATCTCGGCCGCCGGGGTGACGCCGGCGACCGGCGAGGCGCCGTAGCTCATCCCGTAGGACACCGCCCCGACGAGCTTGCCGGTGCTGTCGTAGACCGGCGAGCCGGACATGCCGGCCCAGATGCCGCCGATGCGGTCGATCTCCGTGGAGGTCAGCCGCACCATGACGAGGTCGAAGTCCGGCGCGATGAGGTCCTCGACGACGCCGAGCACCTGTCCGTCGAAGGACTCCGGGACGGTCCCCGTGCTGACGGTCCTGCCGGTCACCTTGTCGCCGGCGGCGACGGTGGCCGGAAGGGGGCACTCGCTGCTCGAGCCCGGAGGAGCGCCGGGTCCCGCCTGCGCCGGGACTGCCCCTGTTGCGGTCAGGCCGGTGAGGGCCACGCCGGTGGCCAGCAGGGCCACCGCTGCCGTTCGTGTACTTCGCATGTCAACGCCTCCCGGCGCCCGATCCGATCGTGGCTTTGGCGGGTGGCTCAACCGGGGTCCCCCGTCGTGGCTGCCGAGACTGCGGCAGCACCTGTTGCTCGCAGCGTGGCGGAGCGCTTCCCGCGGTGGCAGGGCCATTGCTCACCCGGCGGGACGGGATGGTTGCGAGCCGTGCGGCCGGGACCGGGTCCTAGGTCATCGCCCCGACGCCGTACCGTCCTGCCCATGCCTTCGCCGTCCGACATCGTCATCTGCGAGCCCCTGCGAACCCCGGTCGGCCGGTTCGGCGGGGCGCTGTCGTCGCTCTCGGCCTCCGACCTGGCGACCGCCGTGCTCACCGAGCTGGTCAGGCGCACCGGGCTCGAGGCCGGTGACGTCGACGACGTCGTGCTCGGCCACTGCTACCCCAACGGGGAGGCGCCGGCGATCGGCCGGGTGGCCGCGCTGGACGCGGGGCTCGGCGTCTCGGTGCCGGGCGTGCAGATCGACCGACGGTGCGGGTCGGGGCTCCAGGCGGTGCTGTACGCCGCCGGGCAGGTCGCGACCGGTGCCGCCCGGCTGGTCGTCGCCGGCGGAGCCGAGTCGATGTCGCAGGTGGAGCACTACGCGCTCGGCCTGCGCACCGGGGTGCGCGCCGGAGGCGTGGAGCTGAGGGACCGGCTGGACCGTGCCCGGGAGACGGCCGGGGGCCGGTTCCACCCGGTGCCGGGCGGCATGCTGGAGACGGCGGAGAACCTGCGGGCGCAGTACTCCCTCGGTCGCGAGGAGCAGGACCGGCTGGCTCTGCGCTCGCAGCAGCGCGCCGGCGCGGCGCACGAGGCGGGGCGGTTCGCCGCCGAGCTGGTGCCGGTGACGGTGCCGGGCCGTCGGGGGCGGCCCGACGTGGTGGTGGACCGCGACGAGCACCCGCGGCCGGAGACCACGATGGAGGACCTGGCCGCGCTGCGCCCGGTGCGCGGGCGCACCGATCCGGGGTCCACCGTGACCGCCGGCAACGCCAGCGGGCAGAACGACGGTGCCGCTCTGTGCGTGGTGACCAGCCGCGCGGAGGCGGAGCGGCGCGGGCTGGTCCCGCTGCTGGCCCTGCGCTCATGGGCGGTGGCCGGTGTGGACCCGGCGTACATGGGCATCGGCCCGGTCCCGGCCAGCGCCGCCGCTCTCGACCGGGCCGGGCTCGCCCTCGACGACATGGACCTCATCGAGCTCAACGAGGCCTTCGCCGCCCAGGTCCTCGCCTGCCTGCGCGAGTGGAAGCTGGACCCCGAGGACGAGCGACTGAACCCCAACGGCTCCGGCATCTCGCTGGGGCACCCCGTCGGCGCGACGGGGGCGCGGATCCTCGCCACCCTGGCCCACGAGATGGACCGGCGCGCCAGCCGCTTCGGGCTGGAGACGATGTGCATCGGTGGCGGGCAGGGCCTGGCCGCGGTGTTCGAGGCGGTGCGCTGAGCGGTCCGCGCCGGGTGGCCCACCGGCGGGCTCACTCGCGGGCGGCGCTCCACACGCGGTAGGCGTCGACGGCGGTGGGGAGGGTCGGGAAGACCCGCCCCTCCCCGATGCGCTCGAGGAGCTCGGAGCCCTCGAGCTCCGCACGCAGGTCCTGCTTCAGGCGCGCCAGCGCGAAGACGATGCCGCGCGCGGTCAGCTCGCTGCGCAGGGACTCGAGCGCGTCGACGGCGGTGAGGTCCACCTCGCTGATCGCCTCGGTGTTCAGCACGAACCACTTGACGGGGTCCGGGGACGCGGCCACGGCGGCACGGGACCGGTGGGAGAAGTCCTGGGCGTTGGCGAAGAACAGCGGCGAGTCGTAGCGGTAGACCACCAGCCCCGGCACCACGCTGGCGTTCGGGTAGTCCTGGATGTCGTGCATGCCGGCGATGTCGGGGACGAACCCCTCGACGGCGTCGTGCGGCCGGGCCACCCGGCGCAGCAGGTCCAGGATCGACAGTCCGATCGCGACGAGGACACCCTGCAGGACCCCGACGACGAGGACGGCGGCGGTGGTGCCGAGCGCGATGACCAGCTCGCTGCGCCGGAACCGGCCGATCCGCCGGAACTCCGCGACGTCGACCAGCCGGACGGCGGCGTACACCACGACTGCGCCGAGTGCCGCGGTCGGGAACCAGGAGAGCACCGGGCGGAAGGCGAGCACCGCGACCACGGTCGCGGCGACCGTGACCAGCCCGGTCAGCTGGCTCCGGCCGCCGACCGCGTCTCCGATCGCGGTCCGGCTGCCGCTGCTGCTCACCGGGAAGCCCTGCATGAGCCCGGCGCCGACGTTCGCGGCGCCGAGCGCGAGAAGCTCGCGGCGGGCGTCGACGGTGTCCCGCCGTCGGTGCGCGAAGGCACGCCCGGTGAGGATGTTGTCGGTGTAGGCGACGAACGCGACGCCGAGCGCGGGAGGCACCAGAGCCGCCACCTCGGTCGCGGAGACGCCTGGCAACGAGGGGACCGGCAGCCCTGCGGGGATCCGGCCGATGAGCGTCACCCCGCGGTCCTGCAGTCCGAGCGCGTACACCGCGGCGGCCGCCCCCAGCATCCCGACCAGTGCGACGGGGGCACGGGGCAGCAGGGTGCTGGTGACCAGGAGGAAGGTCAGGGTGACCAGGCCCAGCACCACGGTGGGGAGGTGGGCCTCGCCCAGGTGCGCTGCGACGTACGTCAGCTCTTCACGGAAGCCGCTCGCCTCGACGGCGAAGCCGAGCAGGTTGCCGAGCTGGGAGGCGATCATGATCATCGCCACCCCGGCCATGTAGCCCACGAGAACCGGCCTCGAGAGCAGCTCGGCGAGGAACGCGAGCCCGCCCAGCCAGCCGACCACGCACAGGGCGGCCACCACCAGGCACAGGGCGGCGGCGAAGTCGGCGTACTCCTCGGAGGAGCCGATGGCGAGGGAGCCGAGGGCGGCCGCGGTCATCAGGGCCGTCGTCGACTCCGGGCCCACCGACAGCTGCGGTGAGGACCCGAGCAGGGCGTACGCCGTCAGTGCGCCCACCGAGGCCCACAGCCCGGTGACGGCCGGGAGGCCGGCGACCTCGGCGTAGGCCATCACCTGCGGGATGAGGTACGCCGTGACGGTCACGCCGGCCAGCACGTCGCCGCGCAGCCAGCCGCGTGGGTAGCCGCGGACCCACCCGGGCAACGGCAGCTGCCGGACCATCCCCCCACGCTAGGGGGCGCCGCCCTCGCGCGGGCCGGGATCCGCGGACCTGGTCGACCGGTGTGCCCGGCGACGGTCACCCCCCGGTGGAGCCGCCGGACGCCGGTAACGTGCGGCTCGTGGCCCCCCGTCCACGGCCTCGTCCGTGACCTCGCCGTGCTCGCGCACTGAGAAGGAGAGCAAGCAATGCCCCTGGCAGACATGCCGCTCGAGGAGCTGCGGGCCTACCGGCCACGGCTCGAGGCCCCCGCCGACTTCGACCAGCGGTGGGCCGCCACCGTGCAGGAGGCCCGGCGACACGCGCTGGAGGTCCGCCTCGACCCGGTCGCCGCCGGACTGCCGCTGGTCGACGTCCGCGACGTGACGTTCCCCGGGTTCGGCGGGGATCCGGTGCGGGCCTGGCTGCTGCGGCCGGCCGGCAGCCGCGACCGGTTGCCGGTCGTCGTCGAGCTCAACGGCTACGGCGGCGGCCGCGGGCTGCCCCACGAGCGGCTGTTCTGGCCGGCCGCCGGCTACGCCTACCTGTTCATGGACACCCGTGGCCAGGGGTCGGCATCGGGGAGCGGAGGCCACACGCCGGACCGGTCGGGGGCGGGAGCCGAGGCGATGGCCCCCGCACATCCCGGCTTCATGACCCGCGGCGTGCGCGACTTCGACACCTACTACTACCGGCGCCTGATGACCGACGCGGTACGTGCCGTCGACGCGGTGCGCACGATGGAGGGCGTCGACCCGGAGCGGGTGGTGGTGGCGGGCGCGAGCCAGGGGGGCGGGCTGGCGCTCGCCGTGGCAGGCCTGGTGCCAGACGTCAGCGCCGCCCTGGTCGACGTACCGTTCCTGTGCCACATCCGCAGAGGCGTCGAGGTCAGCGACACCGATCCGTACGGCGAGGTGGCGCGCTACCTGTCCGTGCACCGGCACCAGGTGGCGGAGGTGTTCACGACGTTGTCGTACGTCGACGGGGTGCACCACGCCGCTCGTGCCACGGCGCCCGCGCTCTTCTCGGTCGGGCTGATGGACACCGTCTGCCCGCCGTCGACGGTCTTCGCCGCCTACCACGCCTACGGCGGACCGGCCGACATCGAGGTCTACGCCTTCAACGGCCACGAGGGCGGCCAGGCGGCGCAGCAGATCCGTCAGCTGGAGTGGCTCGCCGATATCCTCGACCGGAGCACCCCCACCGACGAGAGCGAGGTGGCCGGTGGCCACGCCCGGTGACAGCGACTACCTGACCCGTCTGCGGGCGGACCTGCTGCGCTTCGCCGCCGGGTCGCGCCACCCGCTGGGCTTCGGCTGGCTCGACGACTCGGGGCGCCTCGACCCCGGTCGGCCGGTGCACCTGTGGATCACCAGCCGGATGACGCACGTCTTCTGCCTCGGGCTCCTCGCCGGTGAGCAGCCGGCCGCCGGCGGGCCGGACCACGACCGGCTGGCCGGCCTGGCCGCTCATGGCGTGACGGCACTGAGCACGGCTCTGGCCGACCACGAGCACGGTGGCTGGTTCGCCGCAGTCGCCGCCGACGGTCCGGTCGAGACCGCCAAGCAGGCCTACGGCCACGCCTTCGTCGTGCTCGCCGCGACGTCCGCCGCCGCGGCCGCCGTGCCGGGCGCCGCCGACCTGCTCCGTCAGGCCCTCGCGGTGCAGGACGGCCGGTTCTGGGACGAGGACGCCGGTCTGGTGGTGGAGGAGTGGGACCGCACCTGGTCGGTGCTCGAGGACTACCGGGGCGTCAACGCCAACATGCACACCGTCGAGGCCTACCTCGCTGCCGGTGACGTCACCGGCGATCCGCTGTGGCACCGGCGGGCCGGCCGGGTGGCCGCTCGCGTCGCGGGCTGGGCCCGCGGCAACGACTGGCGGGTACCCGAGCACTTCGACGCCGCCTGGAGGCCGCTGCTGGAGCACCACCGCGACGTACCCGCCGACCCGTTCCGGCCGTACGGCGCCACCGTGGGCCACGGGCTGGAGTGGGCCAGGCTCCTCGTTGCCGTCGACGCCACGCTCGGCGACGACGCACCGGCCGGGCTCGTGGACGCCGCGGTCGCCCTTACCGACCGTGCCGTCGCCGACGGCTGGGCCGCGGACGGGGCCGACGGCTTCGTCTACACGACCGACTGGCAGGGACGGCCCGTGGTCGGAACCCGCATGCACTGGGTGGTCGCCGAGGCGGTCAACACCGCACACGTGCTGCACCAGGTCACCGGCGCGCAGCGCTTCCGCGACGACGAGCTGCGGTGGTGGGCCTACGCCGACGCACACCTGGTCGACCACGATCTGGGCTCCTGGCGACACGAGCTCGACGCCGGCAACCGGCCCAGCGGAGAGGTCTGGCCAGGCAAGCCCGACGTCTACCACGCCTACCAGGCGGCGCTGCTTCCCCGGCTGCCGATCACGCCCTCCTTCGCGACCGCCCTGGCGCAGGCGGCGGCTCCGGGCTGACCTGCGCCCCCCGGGGGCGCGGCACTGCGGCCACCCGGCGGCGCGGTCGCCCGCCGCGAGCGCGAAGGGCCCGGACGAAGCCGGTGCCGGACGGGTGCCGACCGCCGCGCGCCTCCGGGACGTTGGCCCCTGCCGTCGGCCCGGGTGCCGGTGCGAGCGTGGCCCTGAGTGGCCGGGACGGCCGGGGTCCGGTGGTGCCGGCCGGACCGTACGACCGAGGAGGACCGGTGACTCTCACCTCTATCGGGACCCCCAGCGTCGGGAGCTACCCGAGGCCGGCGGAGTCCATGGCGCACATGTTCCTCGACCGGGTCGCGGCCTCGCCCGACAAGGAGGCGTTCCGCTTCCCGGTCGGTGCCGGCTGGACCTCGCTCACCTGGGCCGAGACCGACCACAGGGTGCGTCGCCTGGCCGCGGGTCTGCTGGCTCTCGGGATCGGCCGCGAGGACCGGGTGGCGATCGCGAGCTCCACGCGGATCGACTGGCTCCTCGCGGATCTCGCCATCCTCTGCGCGGGCGCCGCGACCACGACGGTGTACCCGTCCACGGGCGAGGAGGACGTGGCCTTCATCCTCTCCGACAGCGGCACCCGCATCGCCTTCGCCGAGGACGACGAGCAGCTCGCCAAGCTGTACGCGCAGCGCCAGGTGCTGCCCGACCTGGTCCGCGTCGTGACCTTCGACGGCACCGCTGACGGCGACTGGGTGATCAGCCTCGACGACCTGGCCGACCTGGGCTCCCGACACCTCGCCGACCATCCCGGCTCGGTCGACGAGGCAGCGGCCGGGGTGCGACCCGAGCACCTCGCCACCCTGATCTACACCTCCGGGACCACCGGGAAGCCGAAGGGGGTGCGGTTGCCGCACCGATGCTGGACCTACATCGGGGCAGCGGCCCAGGCGCTCGACCTGCTCTACGAGGACGACCTGCAGTATCTCTGGCTGCCCCTGTCGCACTCCTTCGGCAAGATGCTGGAGGCGGTGCAGCTCCAGATCGGGTTCCCGACCGCGGTCGACGGCAACATCGAGCAGATCGTGGACAACCTCGCGGTCGTCCGGCCGACCTTCATGGCCGGTCCGCCACGGATCTTCGAGAAGGTGCACGCCAAGGTGGTGCAGACCGTCGAGGCCGAGGGCGGTCCGCGGTCCCGGCTGTTCGGCTGGGCCTTCGGAGTCGGGGAAAAGGTCTCGCGTGCCCGGCTCGAGGGCCGCCCGCCCGGGTCGTTGCTGCGCGCCGAGCACGCCCTCGCCGACCGGCTCGTGCTCTCCCGCGTCAGGGACCGCCTCGGTGGCCGGATGCGGTTCATGGTCTCCGGCAGCGCGGCGCTCTCACCGGAGGTCGGGAGCTGGTTCCACGCCGCGGGGCTGCTGATCCTGGAGGGCTACGGCCTCACCGAGACCAGCGCCGCCGCCTGCATCGTGCGGCTCGCGGACCCGGTCTTCGGGTCGGTCGGTCCGCCGGTGCCCGGGACGGAGGTCCGCCTCGCCGACGACGGCGAGATCCTGGTGCGGGGACCAGGGGTGATGGCGGGCTACCACGAGCTGCCGGAGGCCACCGAGGAGGTGCTGGCCGCCGACGGCTGGTTCGCCACCGGCGACGTCGGCGAGATCGACGAGCACGGCCGGCTGCGGATCACCGACCGCAAGAAGGACCTGATCAAGACCTCCGGCGGCAAGTACATCGCGCCCCAGGCGATCGAGGGAACCTTCCGTGCGGTCTGTCCGCTGGCCAGTCAGATGCTCGTGCACGCCGACGGACGCAACTACGCGACCGCGCTGGTCACGCTCGACGCGGAGGCGCTCTCGGAGTGGGCCGTCTCGCAGGCCCTGGGCGAGCACGACTACCTCGCGCTGACCCAGCACCCCGCGGTGCACTCCTACGTCCAGCAGTCTGTCGACGTCCTCAACGAGCGGTTGAACCGCTGGGAGACCATCAAGCGGTTCCGGATCCTGGGGCGCGACCTCTCCGTCGAGGACGGGGAGATGACGCCGAGCATGAAGATCAAGCGTCGGCTGGTCGAGGAGAAGTACGCCGCCCTGCTGGACGAGATGTACGACGAGCCGCGGTAGCCGCGCGGTCGCTCGTGCCGACTCAGCCGCCGGGCTCGAGCGCAGGTCGGGTCTCGGCCGGCTCCCGGGCCGCGGAGAAAGGCGTGCTGCGCTGTCGGGGCAGCCGCACGAACGCGACGGGAGCACGGGCCGAACGGACGGCGGGGAGTGCTCGTGGCTCCGGGGCCAGGGGCGGTGTGGGGACCGGGGGACGAGGACTCCCGCTGCGACAGCACGTCCGCACCCCGACCGCACCGCCTTCGTGCAGCCCCTTGCGGACCGTCGTCGCCGCGAGGCCGGGGTGCCGTCGGCGACGCGGCATCGCCGACGCCGCGGGCGCCGGCGGCTCCATCCGGTCCAGCAGCATGATCACCAGCGTCAGCGTGACGAGGAAGCCCACCACCTGCGCCAGTGTTGCGACCATGTTCGTCGTCCGTCCTGTCCAGGTGGGCAGTGTCTCCTGTTCCCGGATGACAGTGAGCCAGAGCGGGTCGCGCCCCGGTAGGGGCGGAGGTCATCGGTGCGGCTCACACCACCACGAGCGGGCGACGGCCACGACCGCCGCGGCCCTCGGACAGGCTGCCAGCCGCCCGGGGGCCGGCCACGATCGCTTCGACGTCGGCGGTCTCGTGCCGCTCTAGGAGCCACGCGTCGAGGTCCGCGACGCCGAGATGCACCCGGAGCTCCAGGCGCGCGAACGCCGATCGCGCCGCGACGAGGGCACGGTCCACCGTGGCCATCTGGTGCGCCATGTCGTGCTCGGCGTCGGCGAGCATCACCAGGTCCAGCGGCAGGTCCCGCTGCGTCGCGACCCGGCCGCCGTGCATCGCGATGGCGACGGGGTCGTCCTCCATGGTCAGGACTGCCACCACCTCCGCCCCCATGTGCTGGTGCGGCAGGCCCGGCGAACCGGACTGCGCGGCCTCGTGCGACTCGGCCTTCATGGCGGTACTCCCAGCGGTCGACGATCGGGCGATGCCACCCTGTGCCGCCCGGGGGAAAGGCCGTAGGGCCCGCGGTAACGACCGGAGAGGGCGAAGGTCCCGAGCCCGGCGAAGGGCTTATTCCCGGCACACAGCGCGGACCGGACGGATCCAACGGAGCGGCCGAACGTGTGACCTAAGGCCCTACGGACGGCGCTCGGGGTTGCCTAGGTTTCCAACGACCCGCCAGACCGGGAGGACTACATGACCACAGCCCTGACGTCCCTCGACCGTGACACCTCGCACCCGGTGCATACGGCCGGACGCGAGGCGCGGGAGGCAGCGGGGCGGCTGGTGGCGGTGCCCGAGACGTCGTTCGTGCTCGATCTGAGCGACCGGCTGGCCGTCGAGTACGCCGGCGCCGTGCCGCCCGGCCGGATCCTTGCCTGTGTCGTCCTCGCGAAGCACCGGCTGCGTGCGGTCACCCTCGACGAGGGCACCCGACGGGACCTCATCGAGGCCAGCGTGCGGCGTGAGCTCGTGCGCAGCACGGTCCGTCCTCCGGAGCCGGCCACCCCCGCGCCGTCCCCGGTCCACCGCGCCGGCTGACCCGACGCACCTCCCGGACGCGAGGCGTTCCTCGGGAGGGCCCTGCCGCGGCTGCCTAGCGCGAGGCCGGTCAGCCGGTCGGTTGAGCGGCTGCGGTCGGGACCGAACGCGACAGCACCACAGCGTCGTCGTCCCCGCGCACCTCGACGAGGACCGTGTGCCCTGCGGCGGCGACCTCGACCGAGGCCGCCCCGGCCGGAGCCCGGGCGGCGAGCAGGTCCAGACCGGTCTCGACCAGGTTCACGACCTCCTCGGCCGGCGCGGCGCCGGCGAGGTCCACGGGTCCGGTGAAGTGCACGACCGGTTGGCAGCCGAGTGCGGCGGCGCGCTGCGCGGCGGCGGCGCACACGCGGTCCCGCACGGTGGTCGCGCTCGGGTCACGCCGGATCCCGAAGATCACCCCACGTAGCTCGCGGATGATCTGGTCGGTCTCCTCGACCATGGGCTGCAGGATGGTCGCCACGCGAGGGTCGCGGCCGGCCTGGGAGGACAGCAGCAGGCCCAGGGCGAACAGCCGCTGGATCACCAGGTCGTGGAGCTCGGCGGCGACCCGGTCCCGCTCGTCGCGGAGCACCAGCTGCTCCTGGGCCTCGGCCAGACGCCCGGCCTCGGTCAGGATGCTGTCGCGCATCTCGTCGACGCTCTGCGCCAGCAGGGCCAGCTCGTGGGGGTGGGTGACGTCGACGGGCCTGTCGTAGTCCCCCCCCGCCACTGCCTGGACGTCGTCGATGAGCCGGCTCAGCGGTCGGCTCAGCGAACGGTGCAGCATGAGGACGGCGCCGAGGGCGACGACCGCCGCCGCGACGACGCTCAGGCCGGTCACGGTGTTCGCGAGCGTCTGCGCGTCGGTGATCCGCTGCACCTGCGCCTGGCCGAGCCCCTGCACCCGGCGGGTCAGGGAGTCGAGGTCCCGGCGCATGCCGTCGAAGCGGGCCTGGCCGGCGCGGACACGGGCCATCGCCGCCGGGTCCGAGATGGACAGGCCCCGCTGCCACGCAGCGATGTCCGGTTCGGCCGAGCGGACTCTCCAGGCCCGGGAGGCGTCCGCCACGTCCTCGAGCAGGGTCGCCGCCTCCGGGTTCGGGGCGAGCAGATCCCGCAGCTCGCTGACCAGACGGGCCGCGTCGGCCTTGCCGGCCTCATACTGCCGCAGCATGGTGCCGTCCCCGGTCAGCAGGTAGCCCCGCAGCCCCGACTCCTGGTCGACGTAGGCCTTGGCGAGCTTGGTCACGTCGGACTCCGCCGGACGCAGCCGGGTGAGCAGATCGCTCTGCGCCTCCCGCACGGTGACCCGGCCCGCGGCCGTGGCACCGGCGCTCAGGAACAGCAGCACCAGCAGCGCTGCCACGATGGCGTAGACGAGGAAGCGCAGGGAGTGGAGGTCCTCCCTGAGTCTCTGCAACCCCGGCCACCGCATCGCGCCGCCACCTCGAATCCCTGGCCGGACTGCGCCGACCCGCCGACCCGAGAGCTCACGGGTCACGCTACCGCCCGAGCGTGGCCGTCGCGCCAGGGCTAGTGCTTCTGGCCCGTCTGGGCGCCGGCCGGGGGACCAACGGCCCGGGAGCAGCCGACGTCGTCCCCTCCCATCGACCCCGCGCCGAGCGGCACCGTTGAGGCATGACGACGATCCTGCGTCCCGCCCCGCGGCGGTTGCTGTACTCGACGTACCAGGTGCTCTGGACGACCGTGGCCGCAGTCGTGTACGCGACCGGGGTCGTCGGCGCCTTCCTGAGCCTGCCTCTGCAGGCCATCACGGGGCTCTTCCTGGCAGCCAGTCTGCTGGGTGCCTCCTGCGCGCTCTCCTTCTGGGCGCTCGAGACCATCCGGCCGGGGCGGATCACCTGGGTCGGACTGGCCACCGGCGTGGTCCTGCTGGTCGCACTCGGGTTGTCCAGCATGATGGGGCTGGCCGGCCTCGGGGTGCTGATGGCCGTCCACCTGCTGGCGCCGGGCACCATGCGCCGCCTGCGCACACTCCCCACGTGGTCGGTGCGCGGCTCGGTCGAGAAGGTGCGCGCGGCCACGTCGGGGGAGACTGCGTCGAAGCCGGCGCCGGCGGCCAAGCCACCGCCCACACGCCGGCGGACCTCTCACTCGGCGGCCACCCAGCCGGCGGCCGAGTGGCCACCCAAGCCCATCGAGAACGGTGAACCGCTCGCCGTACCGGACCACGTCGGCTTCGACGACCTCTGCCTCGCCTGGCAGAGCAGCTTCCTGGCCCTGCAGCGTTGTCACAGCGTCGAGGCCCGCGTGCGGGTGGTCGACTCCCGTATCGCCTGCCTCGAGGAGCTCGAGCGACTGCAGCCGGACGCCGTGCACGCCTGGCTCGCCGACGGCGCGCGGGCCGCGAGCAACCCGACGAAGTACCTGTCCAGCTGAAGGTCCGGGTCGCCACGTCGCCAGCGGACCCCCCGTCCCCACGTGGCGGAATGGCGACTGCGTGAGCCACTATGAGTCCGTCGCAAGTGCTCCCAGATGGGCTGGCTTGAAGGACGCGATGTTGGCCCGCAGGGAGCGAGGTCGTGTCGCATCGGTGCGCACCCGGGCGAGAGGTGAGGACGTCGGCGCGGGTGACCGGAACGCCGTGCGCGTCGTGGACCTCCTCAACCGGGGCGGTCGGCGCCTGATCCCAGTCGATGCCTGGCGCACAGACGAAGGCGCTTGGCGTGCTGGCGCCTGGAAGCCGTGCATCGCCTGACCCGCGTCCCCTACTCGAGCCCAGCGTGCGCCTACGACGCGGTTGCGGGCGCCGAGCTTTGGTCATCAGCGATGTGACGCACCTCGGCGTACCCGCCGAAAGAACGAGAGACAGACCATGCCATCGGCCAGGTGAACCCCAGCCTCCGGGCCGATGTGCCCGCCGCCGGGCTCAGCGAGCGTGGACCTACGATCCTCAGCACAACCACGGAGCCCAAGATGAGAACACCCCGACCCACCACCACGATCAAGACAGCCCTACACGATCCGCCCCCGCCGGTCAGAGCGAAGCTTGCCGCAGCCTGGGCCAGCTTCATGTTCTTCTACATCTACGTCGACTACCTCCACCTGTACAAGCCCGGCGTCATCGACGACATCCTGGCCGGCGTCGTCTTCGAGTTCGACACCAGCCAAACCTTCGTCGTCATTGCGCTCATGCTCGTGGGGATCCCGAGCCTCATGATCGTGCTCTCCATGACGCTGCCCGCCCGTGCGAGCCGCACGCTCAACCTCGTCGTGGCATCGCTCTACATCCCCGTCTCGGTGTTCAACATGGTCGGCGGGTCCTGGATGTACTTCTACGGCCTCGGCGTCGTGCTCGAAGTGATCATCCTTGCCGTCATCCTCCGCTCCGCTTGGACCTGGCCCCGCACCGCATCGTCGGCGACCATGGCGACAAGCCCTGACCGTGAAACCGTTCGCGCCCAGAAGCAAGCGTGAACCCAACAGCGCTCCCCGTCGTCGTCGTGTTCGAAGCCCAGCTGTCTCGGTGCCGCGACGTGGGCCCCGGTGGGACACCAGCTATCACTGGCGCGTCGCGTAAAGTCGCTGGCCATACCGTCCAGGACTCGATGGGGCCTGCCCGACTCGAGCCCCCTCCTCATGGGCACTGCGTGGACTCTGACCGTGCCGGGCCGTAGCGGTCGCGATTGCGGACGTCCACCTGGCGCACGGCATCTGGAGTCTCGCTCGTCGGCACGCCGACCGCCAGTGGTCAGGTCAGATCAGACGCTCTGACCTGACCACTGGGATCCAAGGAAGACGTCCGGCCGCGGACAGTGCTGATCCCGCCACGCGATCCGCTGAGGGCACCGCCAGATGCCGACTCACCGGGGACATCGACGCTCGGTGTCCTGATGTAGTTGCTATGAATGGATACGGCGCAACCCCCCACCGCTTCTGAGAGATGTTGATGTCCGACACCACCTGCCACATGTCGATCTCGCTCGACGGCTTCGTCGCCGGACCGGAGCAGAGCCGGGAAGATCCGCTGGGCAAGCGGGGCGGCGAGCTCCACGGCTGGCATGTCGGCGACCCGCGTGCAACCGAGGCCGACAAGAAGGCCAATGGATGGCTCATGCGCCCTCGCGGCGCCTACGTCATGGGCCGAAACATGTTTGGTCCAATCCGCGGTGGGTGGAACGAGCCGTGGGACGGATGGTGGGGATCCGAGCCGCCGTACCACGCGCCGGTCTTCGTGCTCACGCACCACGCCCGCGAACCGATCGAGATGGAGGGCGGGACCACCTTCCATTTCGTCACCGGGGGCTTCGACGCCGCCTACGCGCAAGCGCTCGAAACCGCCGGCGGCAACGGCGTGGACATCGCCGGTGGTGCTTCAACAGTTCGACAGGCACTCAACGCCGGCGTGATCGATGAACTCACCCTCGACATCGCACCCGTCCTACTCGGCAGCGGCGAAGGTATCTTCGACGGCGTCGGGACTTTCGGCTTCGAGCCCGTCGAGGTGCTCCACTCCCCACTCACCACCCATGTCCGTTACCGCAGGCGCAGCGCCGGATGAGAAGCAACTACTGCTCGGGCGTCTCGATCGCGGATCGGCTCTCGGGAGGCTCTGGGGAGTTGGAGAAGTGCACGGGCAGCCTCCATCGCGGCAGCCACGTGCTTCGGCGTGTGGAGGTGTCGCTCGAGCTCGATCTGATGACCGAACCCTTCCTGATCCTGCGGATGTACCAGCCCGGGGAGCGGATTCACCAAGGGGCGTACACCGTTCCTGCAGTCGTCAAGGCGAACTGAAGCGCGGTGTGGCCGAAGACCTGGGCCGCGGCCCCCTGTTCGAGCGCCGCCGAGCCAGGGCGGGAGGCCGCGGGCGGCAGCCGGTCAGGGGACCTCGCACGACCTGGGGCGTCAGGCGGGGGAGCGACGCCGGAGCGCCAGGAAGAGCACGACGCCCGAGAGCAGCAGCAGCACCAAGCCGGACACCGCGAGCGAGCCCCACAGCCAGCCGAGCGCCGGCAGGGAGGCACCGACGGCGACGTCGGCGGCGACACCGCGGCCACCGTCAGGGTTCGCCACGACGATCGTCCAGCGTCCGTCCTCGACCGGCCACGTCAGGCTCTGGGAGCCGGGACCCGACGAGGAGGCCACCCAGATCGGGGTGTCGGTGGGAGCCGTGGGCAACGGGCCACCCTGGTGGTACCGGTAGGTCGGCGGCCCGCCCGACCAGCTGTCCGCCGGCGCATCCACCCAGCGCGAGTAGCCGGCGTCGGCCAGGTACGCCGAGACGTCGCTGGTGCTTGCCACGCCGATGAAGACGTCCTGGCCCGCGCCGGCGTTGCCGGTGACCCGGGCGTCGCCGAGCAGGTCGCCGAGGGCACCACCGAACGACTCCAAGCGGATGCTCGGCGAGACCACGGCCGCTCCGGGGGTGGACACGCTGGTGGTGCTGGTCATGAGGTAGCCGTCCTCGCGCAGCGCGTTGTCCGCCAGGCCCAGCGTGAGACCGGCGGTCAGCAGACCACCGCCGAGGAGGAACAGCAGCGCCCCGAGCACCACGGCGAGCACGCGGCCGGCTGACCAGCGGTGCTCGGTCGGCTCGGGAGGTGCCGCGCCGGTCCGGGCGGGTGCCGCGGACGCGCCGCCACCCCCGGAGCCCGGCGCCGGAGAGCCGACGGGCGGTCCGGCCGTGGTGCCGGGGGAGGCAGCGAAGGATTCACTGCCGACCGCGGCGACCACCGCGGTCCCGGCAGCGGCCGCGCCCGCCACGGCCGGGACCGGCGTCGCCAGCGCCCGGTCCTGCCCGCCGCCACCGTGGCCGTTGCCGTCCGTGGCTGGTGCCTCCGGGCCGGCTCTGGTGGCGACCGTCGTGCCCGCGGCCGTCGACGACCCCGCCCAGGCCGGGGCAGCTCCGCCCCCGCCGGCCGGCGGGCCCGCGAGCAGCTCGCGGCTGCCGGGGTCGTTACCGCCGAGGTCCAGGCGGAACGGCGGGTAGGCGTCGGTCATCAGGCCGACGTACGCCGCCACGCGCAGCGCCCAGCGGTCCATGCCGAGCACGAAGTCGTAGAGCGATCGCGGGTACACGCCCCGGAACAGCAGCACGACTCCCGCGAAGAACACGAGCAGCCCGATGAGGCCGCTGCCCCACAGGGCCGGCGACGTGTCCTGGCCGGCCGCGTCGGCGGCGTACCAGCCCCCTCCGAGGAAGAGCGTCAGCACCAGGTAGTGCGGGAGCGCCAGCAGCCACCACTTGACCAGCACCAGCCCGCGGGAGAGGTGGCTGGGGTAGGGCACCTCGAGGCGGGCGGGGTAGTCGGCGACGTCGTGGAGCGTGAACGGCGGGTAGCGGTCGGTCGCCAGCCCGCCGTAGGTGTAGTAGCCCACGCGCCAGCTCCACCGGAGCACTCCGACGTTGAACTCGAAGATGCCTCGTGGGTACCGCCCGGTGAACAGGATGGCCACGAAGGCGATCGGCGTGAGGACGGCGAAGGCCAGCCACAGGAAGGCGAGGACGACGTAGTGCGGGATCGCGAGCAGCCACTTCACCAGCCACAGCCAGCGGCTGAGGCCCGGCTCCAGGGTGGCGTCGACGCGGACCGGGTAGGCCACCGTGCTCATGCCGGACCCCGTCTCAGCGGCCCGAGCGCTGCACGGGCACGTGGGTGGCGCCCGTCGGCTCGGGACCGAGCGGGAGCCTGACCTCGAGCACGCCGTCGCGGTACGTCGCCGTGACGTCCTCGGCCTTGGCGGTTCGCGGCAGCCGGACGCTGCGGGAGAAGGAGCCGTAGTGGAACTCGCTGTGGTTCTTGTCCCGCTCCTCCTCGCGGCGCTCCCCGTGGACGGTGAGGACGTCGCCCTCGACCGTCACCCCGATGTCCTTGTCCGGGTCCACACCGGGGAGCTCGGCGCGCAGCACGTAGCTGCCCTCCTCGGTGAAGTCCTCGACGCGGATGTAGTTGCCCATGGTGCGCAGGGAGAGGCCAGGTCCGGACTCGAGCCAGTCCAGCATCTCGCTGACCGGGTTGGTGCGACGTGCAACGGTGCTCATGGATGCCTCCATCTCGTACGGGTAGCAGGGGTAGCAGGAGTGCTTCTGCTAGATGAACAGCAGCTGCGCTCCGTCGGTCTTCTCGATGAAGTCCGAGGCGCTGATGATTCCTTCGACGCTGTCGACGAGGTCGTCCTCACCGAGATGCTGCATGTCGGCCGACATCCGGCAGGCCCACAGGTGGCCACCGGAGTCGACGATCTGGTCGAGGAACTCCGGGACGTCCGGGATGTCGAGCTCCGCGATGGACTTGCGCAGCCTGCGGGTCGCCATCGCGGTCATGCCCGGGAGACCGCCGAGGCCCTGGGGCAGGTGCGTGGCGGTGTTGCCGAGCATCGTGAACTTGAGGTGCGCCTGGGTCTCCTTGTTGATCATGTCGAAGCCCCAGAACGTGAAGAACAGGTGCACCTCGACGCCCTCGCCGAGGGCGGCGTTGGCGAGCACCAGCCCCGGGTAGGCCATGTCGAGGGTGCCCTTGGAGCAGATGATCGCCAGCTTGCGGCCGGTCGTCTCCTCGCCGAAGCTCGGCACCAGCGGGCTGGGGCTCGGGATGGTGGTGGTCATGTCAGGCACCTCTCTCACACGCAGCCGCGCGGCTTGGGCAGGCCCGCCACGTAGGCCATCTTCTTGGCCGGCTTGGCGGGGAACAGCGTGAACAGGGTCTTGGTGGGGATGCCGCCGACGACCGAGACGCGGCGAAGCGTGGCTGTCTCGCCCTTCTCGCGGTAGTCGGTGCGCAGGAACCGCAGCGCCTTCCAGTGCTCGTCGGTGAGGTCCACCCCGATCTGCCGCGCGAGCGACTGGCCGAGGTCCTCGTCCCACTCGTCGTACTCGGTCATGAAGCCCTCGTCGTCGACGTGGATGGTGTGGCCGTCGATCGTGGTGACGGGCATGTCAGGCCTCCTCGTTGTTTCCGTTGGCAGGGTGCTTGCCGACCATCGACATGGCGGCCGGCAGCGGGATCGGGCGTCCGGGGAGCAGCGCGTTCCAGTAGATCCACTGGAAGGCGAGCTTGCCGAGGTGGTTGGCCCGGCTCTCCTCGAGCAGGTGCAGCGGGCCCACACCGGGCAGCGGGAACCGCCCGGTGAGCGGCTCGACGTCGTAGTTGAAGTCGATCAGCAGCGCCTTGTCGTTGCCGCTCTCGATGAAGCAGTTGGCGTGCCCGTCGAAGGACCGGGTCATCGGCCGGCCGGCGACGTGGTCGAGGAAGTTCGGCACGAAGATCTCCACCGAGAAGTGCGCGACGGAGCCGGCCTTCGAGGCCGGGATGTCGGAAGCGTCCCCGAGGGCGAAGATGTTGTCGTAGCTCTTCGACAGCAGCGTGTGCCGGTCGACGGGCACGTAGTTGAGCTCGTCGCCCAGCCCCGAGCGGGCCACGAAGTCCGCGCCCATGTTGAGCGGCACCGTCACGAGCAGGTCGAAGGGCACCTCGCGCTCGTCGTAGGAGACCAGCGCGTGAGCCTCCTCGTCGACGTGCTCGACCAGGTAGTCGGCCTCGAGCGCGATCTTGCGCTCGTCGAGCATGTTGCCGAGGTGGGCCGAGGCGACCGGCTTGGTGAACGCACCGGGCAGGGGGGTGGCGAAGACCATCTCGACCCGGTCGCGCAGGCCCCGCCGGCGCAGCCAGTCGTCGGCGAGGAAGGCGAACTCCAGCGGTGCGACCGGGCACTTGACCGGTACGTCGGTCGTGTGCACCACCAGCCGGCCACGGTCGAACCGCGCCAGCGCGTCCCGCAGCGCCGTCGCGCCGTCCAGGGTGTAGAAGTCGAAGATGCTGCGCCGCCACAGCGCCCCGTCCATGCCGGGCGTCTCGCCAGGACGCGGGGAGGTGCCGGTGGCGATGACGAGGTAGTCGTAGCCGAGCTCCTGGCCCCCGACCAGCCGCACGCGGGAGTCGTCGGGCAGCACCTCGTCGACCTCGGCGGTCACGAAGCGGATCCCGTCGGCGAGGTAGGCGTGCCGCGAGCGCACCAGGCTGGCCGGCTCCTGACGGCCGAAGGGCACGAACAGGTAGCCCGGCTGGTAGGGGTGCTCGTCGTCGCGGTCCACCACCGTGATGCGCCAGTCGCTGCGGTCCAGCTTGCGGCGCAGACGGTTCGCGACCATGGTCCCGGCGGTCCCGGCCCCCAGCACGATCAGGTTCCTCACGGCAGTGCCCTTCCGACTCGACGGCCTGCGCCGACGTCGTCGCAGGCGTCCGGCGCCTCGTTCCACCTCGACGCTAGGAATCGTGCGGAGCCGGGGGGAGAGCCGAAGGGCCCGGGCACCGGCGACCTGGTCCCCTGATTCTGGCCGAAGCACGGAGCGAGAGTCCTGCCAACGCCTCGATGGGCGCCTGCCGACCCGGCCCGGCGTGGCAGAAGGTCCCGCACCCGACGCAGGGCGCGCGTCACCGCGGGGAGGGCATCGAGGCTTTCCGGGGGCAAAGGTCTGCTAGACCGGTGTGTCGCAACGGCCCGAGGGGTGTAGAACGGGTGAGCGAACACCATTTCCGGGGGATCGGACCGTTGGCGGTGCCGCCGGGCCGATGGAGAGGGCGGCATGCACCGTACGGGGCACATCCTGCTTCTGCACCACTCCGAGGGCGA
Source organism: uncultured Actinomycetota bacterium (assembly GCA_963835385.1). Lineage (GTDB taxonomy): Bacteria > Actinomycetota > Actinomycetes > Propionibacteriales > Nocardioidaceae > Nocardioides_B. The sequence continues at coordinate 235,973 of CAWIFK010000006.1, read as the reverse complement.
GCGACTGCGCACCGTGGCCGACTGGTTCCGCGCCGGCCTGCGCAACGACGAGAGGATCGTCTACGTCGACGTCGCCGGCTGGGGCGCCTACGCGATCCTGCAAGCCTTCGAGAACCGTGGTCTGGACCTGCGCCAGGTCCGCGACGCGGGGAGGTTCCGGATCGTCACGCTCGAGGACTTCGCGGCGCCCGACGGCCTCGAGCGGCTGCTCGAGGAGTCGCACGGCGAGGGCTACGCCAGCGCCCGGGTCGCCTGCCGCACCGACGTGGTCGGGGAGCAGCGTCACGAGGAGGAGTACCTCGCCCTGGAGGCCCGGATCGCCCGCGCGTGCCACCAGCTGCCGGTCTCCGTGATGTGCCAGTACGACGCCCGCACCACGACCGGTGAGCGCCTGGCGACGGCCGTCAGCCTCCACCCCGACTGGGTCTACGAGAGCGGCCTCAACGTGCAGCGGCGCGGTCGGCACATCGCCGTCATGGGCAACGTCGACAGCTGGGACGGCGAGGTGCTGGCGCGCTCGCTGCGCCGGATGGTGCAGGAGCTCCCGGCCGACAGCGCCGTCGAGCTCGACCTGACGGGCGTCGCGAACCTCACCGCCGCCGCGTCACGGGCGCTGCTCGAGGGCACCGAGGCGTTCCGCGAGAAGGGGGGCCGCGTGCGCTGCCACCCGCCCGAGGGCAAGGTCGGCTGGTTGCTGCGCGTGCTCGACTCCGAGCACCATCCCCACTTCACGCTCGTGTGAGGCGGCCTCCGCCGGAGGACGAGGCCGCGTGGACGTCGAGCACCGCCACGCCGGTCACGCGGCCCTCCTCGAGGTCGTCGAGCGCCCGGGCGGCCTCGGTGAAGGGATAGCGGGTCACGTGCGGACGCAGGTCGAGCGCTGCCGCGAGCCGGAGCAGCTCCTCGCCGTCCGCGCGGGTGTTCGAGGTGACGGTGGTCAGCGTGCGTTCGCGGAACAGGTGCTGCTGGTAGTCCAGAGGAGGCACGTCGCTGAGGTGGATCCCCGCCACCGACAGGGTGCCGCCGCGGTCGAGGGCGGCGAGGGCCACGGGGACCAGGTCCCCGACGGGGGCGAACAGGATCGCGGAGTCCAGGGGGACCGGCGGGGCGTCGTAGGCGTCGCCGGCAGAGGCGGCGCCCAGCTGCAGCGCCAGCGCCCGGGCGCCGGCCCCGCGGGTCAGCACGTGCACCTCCGCGCCCTGGGCCATGGCGAGCTGGGCGGTGAGGTGGGCGCTGGCGCCGAAGCCGTAGATCCCGAGCCGGCCGCCCGGCGGAAGGGCGGAACGGCGCAGCGCGCGGTAGCCGATGATGCCGGCGCAGAGCAGCGGCGCGAGGTCGGCGGCCTCCGGCCCCTCCGGCAGCACGTAGGCGTAGCCGGCCGGAACGGTCAGGTACCCGGCGTAGCCACCCTCGGTGTCCCAGCCGGTGTAGCGCGAGGCGGGGCAGAGGTTCTCCCGACCGGTGCGGCACCACCGGCAGCTCCCGCACGTGGAGTGCAGCCAGGCGACGCCGACCCGGTCGCCCTCCCCGAACTCGTGCACGCCCGGACCGGTCGCGGCCACCCGCCCGACGACCTCGTGCCCGGGCGTCACCCGCGGTCGGCGGGGCGAGAGGTCCAGGGCGGCCAGGTGCAGGTCGGTGCGGCACACGCCGCACACGTCGACGTGGATCAGGAGCTCACCGCGGAGCGGGACCGGGACCGGCCGTTCCACCAGCCACAGCCGCTCGCCCGGATGCGGGTCGCCGCTCACCACCCACGCGCGCACGTGTCACTGGTCCAGGACGGCTCGCTCGCGCGTGATCGCCTCGATGTCCTCGGCGGCCGCGTGCAGCAGCAGGTGGGCCAGCTCGGAGAGCGCCCGGGCCGCCGCCAGCTCGTCGCCGATCTCGGGGACGTCGCTGTCCACCGGGTTCAGGCGCGCCACGCCGGTGGCGCTCAGCGCGGTGCGGTCACTGGTGCGCAGCCGGGCCTCGGCGCGCGTCGTGCCGTCCTGCTCACCGATGAGCAGCTCGACGGCCCAGGTCTTCACAGCGGTGCTCATGCGGTCCTCCTCGTGCCGGTCGCCCGGGGTCGGTGCGGCGGTCGGTCCGTCGTGGGCCCGGCTGGGTGAGCTCGGTGCGGCCCCAGGCACGGGTGCGTGACCCCTGAGCCCCTCACTCCCTGGGGCCGCAGCCACCACTGTGGCGACTCGCGGGGGGACGAGGCAGAGGAAAAGGTCACCCGGGCACCCTCGCGACAGGTGCGACGTACCCCCGTGCCGGCTGTCCGCGGACCCGGGACCTCCGCCCCTCCCTGCCCCGGCGGGCGCGCAGTTGGCTGGAGGCGAACCGTGGCGACGGGGCCACGGCGGAGAGGAGATCCCCATGTACGCCGCAGCGGGAGACCGGCTGGTCGTCCACTCCCTGCACGTCGACGGTCCTGTGCGGGACGCCGAGATCCTCGAGGTCCGCGGCGAGAACGGGGCACCGCCGTACTACGTCCGCTGGTCCGACACCGGACACGAGGGCCTGGTGTTCCCGGGCCCCGACGCCACCGTCCAGCACTTCGAGCATGCGGCCAGCGACAACGGTGGCACGTCCTGACCTTGCGCCCGGTGGGGTAGGCGAGTCCGGGCCGCCGGCAGCCGGGCCCGGACCGGTCGCGGCCGGTGCGCCGGGCCCCGGTCTGGACGACGACCAGGCCCGTCGCCTGCTCGCGGAGCTCGGCCCCAACCGGATCCCGCGCGCGCGGCCGCCGCGGATCGTGCGGCGCATCGCGAGACAGCTGCGCGACCCGATGCTCCTGCTGCTGGTCGCCGCCGGTGTCTTCACCACCCTGACCGGCGACCTGCCGGACACGATCATCATCGGTCTCGTCGTGGTGCTCAACACCGTCCTGGGGGTCGCCCAGGAGTGGCGGGCCGAGCGGGCGATCCAGGCGCTCGACGAGATGGCGGCGCCGTCGGCCGTGGTGGTCCGCGAGGACAGGCACGTCCGCGTCGCCGCGGAGGAGGTGGTCCCCGGCGACCTGCTCGTGCTGGGCGCCGGAGACGTCGTGGCCGCCGACGGCGACGTCGTGGAGGCCCACCAGCTGCAGGTCGACGAGTCCGCGATCACCGGCGAGTCGCTGCCCCGGGCCAAGCAGCCCCTGGACCCGGTCGAGGCGGGCACCGTGGTCACGCGCGGACGGGGCCTGGCCCGTGTGACCCGCACCGGCGCCGGCAGCGGCCTGGGCAGGATCGCCGCGCTGGTGGCCGCCGCGCCCTCGCGCAGCACGCCGCTGCAGCAGCGGCTGACGCGGCTGAGCGGGCAGCTGGTCGCGGGGATCGCGGTGCTCTCCGTCGCGGTGCTGGTGCTGGGCGTGCTGCGCGGGCGGGACCCGGTCGAGATGGTGCTCGTGGCGGTCAGCCTGGCGGTCGCGGCCGTGCCGGAGTCGCTCCCCGCGGTGGTCTCGATCGCGCTCGCGATGGGGGCGCACCGGATGGCCCGCCGCAACGCGGTGGTGCGGGCACTCCCGGCGGTGGAGACGCTCGGCTCCGTGACGGTCCTGGCCTCGGACAAGACCGGCACGCTCACCGAGGGGCGGATGGCCCTCGAGCGGCTGTGGGCCGCCGGCGCGGCCCGTGACACCGGGCTCGACGACGTACCGACCGAAGGGAGCGGGGCCCGGGCGGCCGCGGAGCTGTTGCGCGACGTGGCACTGTGCAACGACGCGGTCGTCGTCGGGGACCGGGCGGACGGCGACGCGCTGGAGGTCGCGCTGCTGGAGGCGGCCGCACGAGCAGTCTCCGTCGCGGGCGTACGGCGGCAGTGGGAACGGGTCGCGGAGCAGCCGTTCGACAACCGGGTGCGCCGGATGACGACGCTGCACCGCGACGGGCAGGAGCGGCTGCTGGTCTGCAAGGGGGCCGTCGAGGCCGTCGCACCGCTCCTGGCGCCGCAGGAGCCGGTGCACGCGGCGCGGGAGAGGGCAGAGTCACTCAGCGACGCCGGCTACCGCGTGCTGATGGTCGCCCACCGCCACGGCGGCGCCGAGGTGGGCCTGGACGCGGCCGGGCTCCACGTGGTGGGTCTCGTCGCGATCAGCGACCCCCCGCGTGCAGCGGCGCGGGGCGTGGTCGAGGAGCTGCGCGGGGCCGGGATCCGGTTGGTGCTGGTGACCGGCGACCACGCCGGTACCGCGCGGGCGGTCGCGTCGCGGCTCGGCCTGCTCGAGGACGGCCGGACCGTGCTGGAGGGCGGCGAGCTCGCCGACCGTCTGGACGCGGGCGAGGTGGACCGGGTGGGTGTCTACGCGCGGATCCGGCCCGAGCAGAAGGTCGCGATCGTCGACCACCTGCAGCAGCGCGGCGAGGTGGTGGCGATGACCGGGGACGGGGTCAACGACGCCCCGGCGCTGCGGGGAGCCGACATCGGCGTGGCGATGGGCGACACCGGCACCGAGGTCGCCCGTCAGGCCGCGGACGTGGTCCTCGTCGACGACAACCTGGAGACGCTGGTGCACGCCGTCGAGGAGGGACGCCGGATCTACACCAACATCCGCACCTTCCTCCGTTACGGCATCAGCGGCGGCTTCGCCGAGGTCGCCGTCATGCTGGTCGGCCCGTTCCTGGGCCTGGGCATCCCGCTGCTGCCCGCTCAGATCTTGTGGATCAACATGCTCACTCACGGTCTGCCGGGGGTCGCCTTCAGCGCCGAGCCGGCCGATCCCCGGGCCATGCAGCGGCCGTCGCGGCCGCCGCACGAGTCGATCCTCGGCGGCGGGCTGGTGCGCCAGATCGTGGTCGCGGGGTCGTTGATCGGCGCGGTGTCCCTGGCGGCGGGCCTGCTCGCCGGGCCGTGGGGCGCCGACGTGCAGAGCAGTGTCTTCGTAGCCCTGGGGTTCGGCCAGCTGTCGGTCGCGATGGCGCTGCGGTCGCAGGTGCGCCCGCGGCGGCTGCGGGACCGCGCGGTGGAGCTCTCGGTGGCCGGCGCCGTGGCGCTGCAGCTCCTGGCGCTCTACGTGCCGCTGCTGCGCGACCTGCTCGGCACTGTGCCGCTCAGCGGCACCGAGGTGCTGGTCGTCGGCGTCCTGGGCACCCTGCCGGGCGTGACGCTGCGACTGTTCCGTCGACGGTGAGCCCGCCGTCAGTGGCGCACGAAGACGTCGCGCAGCGGCCGGCGGGGACTGCGCGCCAGCGGCTCCCGGGCACCCGGCAGCCAGCCGACGCGCAGCAGGATCTGGGGGCACATCCGGTCCCCCAGGACCTGCTGGCCGATCTCCTCACGCGTGCGCTCGACCTCGGTGCCCTGGCTCAGCGGCACGACCGAGAGGTGCTTGACGGTGGCGCGCAGCCACACCTCGCTGAGCGCCTCACCGGCCCGCAGCCGGGACAGGGTGTCGTCGGAGGAGGTCGCCACGATCAGCAGCCCGGTCCCCTCCGCCTCGCCGGCGTCGGGCACCTCCTCGCGCAGGTCGGAGGGGAGCAGGCCGCTGCCGCGGTCGGCCCTGCGCCACATCTCCAGCTCGTCGACGTACCCGGTGTCGCGACGCTGCGCCGCGTCGGCACGCCTCTGCAGATCGGTGAGCCGCTGCCGGGTGGTGTCGTCGGCGACGGGCAGGACGTGCGCGCCCCACCGGGAGCCGGCACGGACCAGGGCCTCCAGCTGCTCCGGTGGAACCGGCCAGTCGCTGAACGAGCGGCGGTCGGTCTGTCGCGACGCCAGCGCGTGCACCATCGCGCCGGCCTCGGGCGAGATCGGTGCGGGGACGAACGTGACGGTGGCCAGGCGGTGCGGCCGGTCCGGCTCCGGCAGGTGCCGCACCCGAGCGGCCCACCCGAGCCCGGCGGCGGCCACCCGCAGGTGATGCAGCACGGCACCGCAGCTGATCGTCAGGTCACGTCCGGACGGGTCGCTGTGCAGGAGCTGGCGGGACCGGTCGGCGAGCAGCTCGAGGCCGTCGGCGGTCTCGCGCCACAGCCACGGCTGGGTGTTGTGCACGCTCGGTGCCCGGCACGCCAGGGTCAGCACCTCGTCGTACGGCGGCGCCCCGGTCAGGGTCGCGGAGGGGACGTCGAGGTTGCTCATGAGCTCACCGCCTCCCCGGCGCGTGAGCCGGGGGAGGGGACCGCCGGCTCGTCCGCGGGCAGCATCGCCGGCACCACGCTCACCGGGCACAGCGACTCGTGGACCAGCGTGCGCGAGAGCGAGCCGAGGTGGGGCAGTCGGCGCCGGGAGCGGTTGCGGCCCATGACGAGGACGTCGGAGTGCCCCGAGGCCTGCAGCAGCGCGTCGACGGGCCGCATGTGCAGCACGTGCACCCGCGTCCGCACCGTCGGGTGGCTGCGACGCCAGGGAGCGATCCGCTCCTCCAGCTGCTGGTGGCACTGGGCGGCCCAGTCGTGCATGCGGTGCCGGTCGGTCACCGCGTCGTCGTAGGCGGTCGGGAGGTGCCACGCGTGCAGCACGGTCACGGTGCCCTCGAGCCTTCGTCCGGTGTCGAACCCGTGCTGGAGCAGGGACTCGTCCGGGTCCGGCCCGTCGACCGCCACGGTCACGTGGGCACCGGTGGTCAGCGGACCGGTCCAGGCCTCGGGCACCGAGACCACCGGCACGGTGCACCGCGCAGCGACGCCTGCTGTCGTGGACCCGGTGAAGACCCGGTCGCGGCGCGACTGGTCACGGTGCTGGAGCACGACCTGGTCGGTTCGCTCGCTGGCCTCGAGGATCACCGGCACGGTGGCTCCGGTGCGGATGAGCTGCCGGGTGCGGACGCGGCCGTCGCTGATCTGCTCGACCCGCGAGGCCGCCCGGTGCACCAGCTGGTGGCCGACGAGCTGGGCGCCGCGGAGGCTGAGCAGCGAGCTCTCGGGGCCGCCACCGCCGGTGCCGGCGTGGACCACGTGCACGAGCCGGACGTCGCGCGCCTCCCGCATGGCCTGATCGGCCGCGTAGAGCAGAGCGGCCTCGTGCACGTCGCAGTCCCCGACGGGTACGAGGATCGGCAGGAGCTCTCGGGTGGACATGTGCGGTTCCTCCGGCGGTCGTTCCGTGCGTTCCACGGTCCGTCGGACGCGGGACCCACGACAGGGCCTAAGTCCCCGGGCCGCAGTGACCTAGGCACCTCGCCGGACCGCCATGGTCGTCGGCGACCGGTCACGACGGCATCAGCCGCCGGCCGGTGACGGTGCTGGCGGTGATGCGCACCACCAGCGGCCGCTCTCCGGAGGCCCACGGCACCGGCCGGTCCGACGCGTCCGGGGGCAGGTCCTCGGGCTCCATCGCCCGTGCCTGGCCGCGCACCAGGACGCTCCACCCCGACTGGGTGTAGTCGTCGATCTCGTCGACCTCGAACGAGGCGTACCCCGCTCGCAGGTGCCGCGCGAGCGAGCCGCGCGGCGTGGTGCGGAACAGGATCGCGCCGTCGTGCACCGCGTAGTTGACCGGGAGCATCACCGAGCCGCTGCCGTCGCAGTAGCCGACCCGACCCACCTGGTGGGAGCGGAGCAGCTCCCAGCACTCCGGTTCGGTCAGCTCGTTCAGGTGCCCCGGTGCCCATCGTCCCTCGAGCATGGAACCCACTCCTTCGTCCATGGCGGACAACCGTTCCCGACCTGCTCAGACCCTCGTGTCCACCGGACCGACGGACAGGCTCTCGGGCGCCGCCTGGTCGCTCACCGGGAGCGGCACGGTCACCACGGGGCAGTCGATGCCCTCCAGCGCGCCGCTGTCCACCGCGACCACAGCCTGGCCGCTGCGCTGCGGCTCGTGCCCGCCCGGATGCCCGAGCACCAGCAGCTGCGCGTCCTCGCACTGCCGGCGGAGCACCTCGGTCACCGGTCCCTCGCTGATCTCCAGCCGGACCCGGTACGGCACCGCGTCGCAGGTCGCCAGCGCCCGGCGCAGCCACACGGTGGCCTGCGCGCGGACGACGGCCTCCTGCGCCTGGTGCAGGTTCGCTCCGTCGGCCCTCGGGGCCGGCTCCATCGACCACGCGTGCACCGCGACCAGAGGCAGCCCCGTCAGCTGACTGTGGACAGCGGCCCAGCGCAGTGCCTGCGCCGACGCCTCTGACGCGTCGATCCCCACGACGATCGTTGCCTCGCCCATGGTTGACCTCTCCGGGTACGTCGACACCGCTTGGTGCCTGTGCGACAAGCCTGCGCCGCGCCGGCTGCACTCTGAACCGGCATCGGTCAGTGCTGCGCGGGCCGAAGGTCCCCTGCCCGGTCCGCACCCTTCGTCGGGAGGTGGGACTACTGTGGGCCACGACGACCGCGGCGGGTTTGGGGAGGATGGCAGGGCCATGGACTCCGAGGGCACGTCTCCCTCCGGGCCGGGCCCGGAGGCTTCGGCCGCGCCCGGCCGGTCGTTGCCTTCCTCCGGACTGGGGCCGCTCGCCGGCGCCGAGCTCGACGAGCTCCTGCGTGAGCTGCTGCAACGCGTCGACGAGGTGATGGACACCCAGCACCGGCTGCGGCTGCTGCTCGACGCCAGCATCGCGATCGCGGCCGACCTGGACGTCGAGCGGGTGCTCGAGTCGACGGTGCGGGTCGCCTGCGACCTCGCGGGTGCCCGGTACGGCGCGCTGGCCGTGCTGGGCACCGGGAGCGGCGACCGGCTGAGCAGCTTCGTCACGCACGGGCTGTCCGAGGACGAGCAGGCCCGGATCGGCCCGCTGCCGACCGGCAGGGGCGTGCTCGGCTTGCTCATCGCCCAGCCGGAGCCGTTGCGCCTGCACCGCCTCTCCGAGCACGAGCACGCGGTCGGCGTTCCCCCGGAGCACCCGCCGATGCAGTCCTTTCTCGGCGTGCCGGTCCGGGTCCGCGACAAGGTGTTCGGCAACCTCTACCTCACCGAGAAGCTGGGCGGCGGTGACTTCACCGAGCTCGACGAGTCGGTCGTGGTGGCGCTGGCCGCGGCCGCCGGCGTGGTGATCGAGAACGCCCGGCTCTACGAGGAGGGGGCCCGGCGCGAGCAATGGCTGGCTGCCTCCGCGGAGATCACGCCCCTGCTGCTGGGCGAGGTGGACCCGGACCAGGCCCTGCAGGCCGTGGCCGAACGGGCGCGCGACATCGCCCGGGCGGACTTCACCACCGTCGTGCTGCGCCGCGCCGAGGACGAGCTCGAGGTGCGCGTCACCGCGGGCAACGCGCCCGCGGCCAGGGACCTCCCGCACCTGCACGTCTCCGACACGCTGTCGGGGGTGGTGGTCTCGACGGGGGAGACCGTGGTGCTCGAGAACTTCCTCGACGACCCCCGCAGCTCGCCCGAGCGCCTGGCCGACCAGGGGTGGCCTGCCGTCGGACCGGTCGTGCTCGTGCCGATGCGGACGACGGCCGGTGTCGAGGGCGTGCTCACCATGGCGTGGCTGCCCGAGCACCGGGACGCCTTCGACCAGCTCGACGTCGTGCTGCCCCAGCGCTATGCCGAGCAGGCCGCGCTCGCGCTCCAGGTGGGCCGCGCCCGGCAGGACCGCGAGCGGCTGACCGTGTTCGAGGACCGCGACCGCATCGGGCGCGACCTGCACGACTTGGTGATCCAGCGGCTCTTCGCCATCGGGCTCAGCCTGGAGAACACCTCGCGGATGATCGACAGCCCCGAGCTGACCGCGCGGGTGACGGGTGCGGTCGACGACATCGACTCCACGATCAAGGACATCCGCCGCACGATCTTCGCCCTCAGCGCGTCGCCGGAGTCGGTGGACGTGCGCACCGCGCTCAGTGCGGTCGTCGACCGGGCGGCGCGGTCGCTGAAGCTCAAGCCGCACCTGCAGTTCCAGGGCCCGGTGTCGAGCCTGGTCGACCAGGACACGGCGGTCCAGCTGGTGGCGGTCCTCCACGAGGCGCTGACCAACGTCGCGCGGCACGCCGGAGCGCGGGACGTGGAGGTGCTGCTGTCGGTCGACGAAGACGTCGTGCTCACCGTGCGTGACGACGGGCGGGGGATGCCGGAGGGAGCGGTGCTCAGCGGCCTGGCGAACCTGCGCGAGCGGGCAACGGAGCAGGGGGGCAGCTGCGTCATCGACTCCGCGCCGGGCCAGGGAACGGTGCTGAGGTGGTGCATTCCGCGCGTCTGACGCCGCCCGGCCCGGACACCCCGGTCCGAGACTGTCCGAGATAGGCGCTAGGTCCGGAATCGGAGGCCATCGGTACCTCCCGAGCCGGTCCCGGACGGTCTAGCGTCGGAGCATGAGCGACGAGTCCGACGCGCCGAAGATCCGGGTATTCCTCCTCGACGACCACGAGATCGTGCGCCGGGGTCTGCGCGAGCTGCTGGAGAACCAGGGCGACATCGAGGTGGTCGGCGAGTCCGGCCTCGCCGCCGAGGCGGCGCGCCGGATCCCGGCGCTGCGGCCGGACGTCGCCGTGCTCGACGGTCGGCTGCCGGACGGGTCCGGCATCGACGTGTGCCGCGAGATCCGCTCGCAGAACCCCGACATCGCCGCCCTGATCCTGACCTCGTTCGACGACGACGAGGCGCTGTTCTCCGCGATCATGGCGGGAGCGGCCGGCTACGTGCTCAAGCAGGTCCGCGGCAACGACCTCGTCGACACCGTACGCCGGGTCGCGGCCGGCCAGTCCACGCTCGATCCGGCCGTGACCGAGCAGGTGCTTGACCGACTGCGCCGGGGCCCCGAGGAGGATCCCGCCCTGGCCCCGCTCACCGCCCAGGAGCGGCGGATCCTGGAGCTGATCGGTGAGGGCATGACGAACCGGCAGATCGCGGAGTCGATGTACCTCGCGGAGAAGACCGTCAAGAACTACGTCAGCGCGATGCTCGCCAAGCTCGGGTTCGAGCGCCGCACCCAGGCCGCCGTCTTCGCGGCCAAGCACATCGCCAAGGACTGACTGACCTTGGTCCCCGTGCGGCCCGACCTCGTCCCCTGACCCCTTGCGGCTCCGCGTCGCAGTCTGGAGGTGGGACAGGAGCGTCGGAGGCACGCCCGCGGGGCCGTGCGGGAAGGGAAGGCACCAGATGAAGGCGTGGGTCGTCTACGAGTCGATGTTCGGCAACACCGAGGAGGTCGCGCGGGCGATCGCGGCCGGGCTCTCACAGCGGATGCACGTGGTGGTCCACGAGGTCACGCACGCCCCGCCCCAGATCGACGAGCTGCTCGACCTGGTCGTGGTCGGCGGGCCCACCCACGCGTTCTCGATGAGCCGGCCCTCCACGCGCTCCGCGGCCGTGGAGCAGGGCGCCACCCACGGCGTCGCGGAGCGCGGGCTGCGCGAGTGGGTGGAGCACCTGCACCGCGGCCCGCACTCGGAGCTGGTGGCGGCGTTCGACACCCGTGTGGACAAGGTGCGCCACCTGCCGGGCTCGGCGGCGCGCAAGGCGGAGCGGATCGCCGGTCGGCTCGGCTACGGCCACGCCGGACACATGAGCTTCTACGTCGCCGACACCGCCGGCCCACTGCTTCCCGGCGAGCTGGACCGGGCGCGGGCGTGGGGCCGGCAGCTCGGGGCGGACATGGCGGCCCGGGCCGAGGGACGGTCGGTGGGCTGAGCCCGGGCGCGCACGCCGAGGGCGTATGCGCCTGCGCCGGGCCGGCAGCTCAGGAGCGGCTCTCGCGCGTGCGGCGAGCGTTCTCCTTCTTGATCGCCTCGACGAGCTCGCCCTTGTCCATCCGGGAGCGGCCCGAGATGTCGAGCTTCTTGGCCACGTCCCTCAGGTGGCTCTTCGTGGCGTTGGCGTCGACGCCCTCCGCGGTCTTCGTCTTCCCCGACCGCGCGCTCTTCCCGCCCTTGGCGGCCTGCTCGTCGGAGGGGCCCTTGCGCTCCTTGCGCTCCCAGTGGTCGCCCACCTTCTCGAACTTGTCCTTGAGTGCGGAGTACGCCGTGCGGTGGGCCCGCTCGCCCTCGCCGTAGGTCTCCACGGCGGAGTCGTGCGCCTTGGCCCAGGTGCGCCGAGCCTTCTTCGGCGAGCGCTGCAGGGTGGAGGGCAGGTCCTTCTTCTTGGTGGTCGGCATGTGCGTCCTTCCTCGAGTACCGGGGTGTCAGCGGCTGACGAGCTTGAAGAAGGTGCTGTCAGCCCCGTCCGACTTCTCCTCCTGGTAGAGGAAGGCGAGGTCCTCCTCCTCGAACTTCGCGAACCAGGCGTCCCAGTCCAGGTGCTCCAGGGAGTCCTCGCCGGCCCCGCCGGGGAAGTCGATGCGGAGGACGCCGGCCTCGCCGCCGTCCTCGGTGCCCTTCACGCTGGCGGGGGTGCCGTCCTGCTGCTCGACCCAGGACCGGATCTCGTCGTGGTCCGTCGTGGTGTGGCTCTTCGACGTCATGACGCTCCTCTCGTCGGCATGGTGAAGACGTACCCGACCGGCCACGGCCTCATGCCTGCCGGCCGGCCTGGCGGGTCAGCCGGGCACCCGGTAGCCCGCCATCACGTCCTGCCGGCGGACCAGCCCATGGCCGGCGCGGTCCGTGCGGGGCCGGACGGTGCCGCCCTGGGGGTCCAGCGCGCCCTCGAAGAACATCGACTCGATCCGCACGTGGTCGTGGAACCACTCGACGTGGCGCAGGTTGTGAGTCGCGGCTGCGGCAGGGGCGTGCAGGTTCGGGGCGCAGTGCGCGGACACGTCGAGGCCGTGGCCGGCGGCGAGCGCGGCGGCCCGGAACCAGGCGGTGTACCCGCCGGCGCGGGTGGCGTCCGCCTGCAGGCAGTCGACCGCTCCGGCAGCGCACATGCGGTGGAAGTAGTGCACGTCGCTGCCGTACTCACCGGCGGCCACGTCGGCGTCCACGCGGCTCCGGACCAGGGCGAGGCCGGCGAGGTCGTCGGAGCTGACCGGTTCCTCCACCCACCGCACGTCGGCCTCGGCGACGTCGCGCATCATCCGGACCGCCTGCTTCACCGTCCACCCGCCGTTGGCGTCGACGAACAGCTCCGCCTCCGGCCCGATGGTCTCCCGGGCCAGCAGGATGCGGCGGCGGTCGCGCTCGAGACGGGTGCCGGCGGCCTCGCCCACCTTGATCTTGACCCGGGGGATGTCCTGGTCACGGACCCACCCGGTGAGCTGCTCGACGGCGCGCTGGTCGTCGTAGGTCGTGAAGCCGCCGCTGCCGTAGACCGGGACGTCGGCGCGGGCCGCGCCGAACAGCTGCACCAGCGAGACGTCGAGCAGCCGCGCCTTCAGGTCCCACAGTGCGACGTCCACCGCGCTGACGGCATAGCCCGCGACGCCGGCCCGGGTGCTGTTGCGCACCGCCCGCACCATCGCGTCCCAGGCTGCCGGCACGGCGGTCGCGTCCCGCCCGACCACCTCGCCGGCCAGCAGGTCCGCCACGATGTCGGCGCACGCGGCGGGGCCGTAGGTCCAGCCGAAGCCGGTCGTCCCGCCGCTCTCGGCGGTCACCAGGACCATGGTCGTCGAGTCCCACGTCGCCGTCCCGTCCGCCTCGGGAGCGTCGGTCGGGACGGCGTACGCCGTGGCGGTCAGCCGCTCGACGTTGGCCTGCGGTCTCACCGGGACCCCGGGACGAACTCCTGGGCCTTCACCTTGAGCCCTTCCTTCACGACGTCCCAGCGGTTCGGGTCGCCCTTGAGGAGCGCGAAGGCGGCGTCCTTCATCTGCTCGTACGTCGCGTGCGGCGGCACCGGCGGGACGCTCGGGTCGGTGTGCACGTCGAGGACGGTCGGCCGGTCGGCCGAGAGAGCGCGGTCCCACGCCCCACCCAGGCTCTCCGGGTCGGTGATCGTCTCCGACGCGAGGCCGAGCGAGGCCGCGAAGGCCGCGTAGTCGACGTCGGGCAAGGTCTGGGACTCCTCGAACTTCGGCGCTCCGCTCATCGCCCGCATCTCCCACGTGACCTGGTTGAGGTCGTTGTTGTGCAGCACGACGACGACCAGCCGGGGGTCGCTCCAGTCGGGCCAGTAGCGCTTGATGCTGATCAGCTCGGCGAGCCCGTTCATCTGCATCGCGCCGTCGCCGGAGAACACGATCGCCGGTCGGTCCGGGTGCGCGAACTTGGCGCCGATGCCGTAGGGCACGCCCGGCCCCATCGTCGCCAGCGTGCCGGACAACGAGCCGCGGACGCCGGCGGTGAACTTCAGCTGGCGGGCGTACCAGTTCGCCGCGGAGCCCGAGTCGGCGGCGATCATCGCGTCCGCCGGGAGCCGCGTCGAGAGCTCGTGGAAGAGCCGCATCGGGTTCACCGGGTCGGCCTCCACCATCGCCTCGCGCTCCATCGTGGTCCACCAGCGCTCGACGTTGCTCTCGACCGACTCGCGCCAGGACCGGTCCTCCTTGCGCTGGAGGAGCGGCAGCAGGGCGGCCAGCGTCGCCTGGGCGTCCGCCACGATGTTGAGCTCGGTCGGGTAGCGCATCCCGATGAACTTCCCGTCGATGTCGATCTGCACCGCACGGGCCTGCCCCAGCTCGGGGAGGAACTGGGTGTAGGGGAAGTTGGACCCGACGATCAGCAGGGTGTCGCAGTCGCGCATCAGCTCATAGCTGGGCCGGGTGCCGAGCAGCCCGATGGCCCCGGTCACGCCGGGCAGGTCGTCGGGGATCACGTCCTTGCCGAGCAACGGCTTGGCGATTCCCGCCCCCAGCACGTCGGCGACCTCGACGACCTCCTGAGCGGCCGACCGGGCGCCCTGCCCGGCGAGCACGGCCACCTTGGAGCCGGCGTTGAGCAGGTCCGCGGCCTGCCGGACGGCGTCGTCGTCGGGCGTCACGCGCGGCCACGAGGTCCCGAGCGACGACGGCACCATCTTGAACTCGTGCTCCGGGGGCGAGTAGTCCAGCTCCTGGACGTCACTGGGGACGATCACCGCCGTGGGGCAGCGCTCGGACTCCGCGATGCGGATCGCCCGGTCCAGCACGTTCGGCAGCTGCTCGGGCACCGTCACCATCTGGACGTACGCACCGGCGACGTCCTTGAAGAGGCTGATCAGGTCCACCTCCTGCTGGTAGGAGCCGCCCATCGCCGAACGCGCCGTCTGCCCGACGATCGCGACGACCGGCACGTGGTCGAGCTTGGCGTCGTAGAGGCCGTTGAGCAGGTGCACCGCGCCGGGGCCGGACGTGGCCGCGCAGACGCCCACCTTGCCGGAGAACTTGGCGTAGCCGACCGCCTGGAAGGCGGCCATCTCCTCGTGCCTGGCCTGGACGAAGCGGGGCTGGTTGTCGGACCGTCCCCACGCGGCGAGCAGGCCGTTGATCCCGTCCCCGGCATAGCCGAACACGTGGCTGACGTCCCAGTCGCGGAGTCGCTCGAGCATGTAGTCGGCAACTGTCTGGCTCATCTTCACTTCCCTCTCGATCTCGCTTCGGTTCCTGTCGCTGTCGTTCTCGGTCGGTGTCGGTGTGTCGGTGTGTGTCGGACGCCTCCGCTCTCAGGTGGGTCGGCCCTCGCCGCGGACGAGCCGGTCCGCCGCACGGGCGGCGACGGCCATGATCGTGAGCGCGGGGTTGGCCGCGCCCTGCGTCGGCAGCACGCTGCCGTCGGTCACCATGAGGTTGGGGACGGCGAAGGCGCGGCAGTCGCCGTCGACGACGCCGGTCGTCTCGTCGGCTCCCATCCGGGCCCCGCCGACGAGGTGGGCGTAGCGCTTGAAGGTGGTGACCTCCTCGGCGCCGGCCGCCGACAAGATCTCCTCCATCGTCTCCTGCGCCACCCGCATCAGGGTGCGGTCGTTGTCGCACTGGCTGTAGCTGAAGCGCGCCACCGGCATCCCGTGGCGGTCGACCTGGTCGGCGAGGGTGACCCGGTTCTCCGCGAGGGGCAGGAACTCGCACAGGGCTCCCAGGCAGGCCCAGTGCACGTAGTCGCGCATCTGCTCGCGCAGCTGCGGGCCCCACATCCCCTGACCCGAGAAGTGCTCGGACCACGTCACCGGCAGCGGCGAGACCGTCTGGAGGGAGAAGCCGCGGCGGGCGCCACGGCGCGGGTCGGTCTCGTAGAACTGCTCGCTGGAGACCTCCGGCGGCGGCGCTTTGTACATCCGGACCTCCTCCGCGAACCGACCGCCGGTCTGCGGGGCCCCCTGGACCATCAGGTAGCGCCCGACCAGGTCGTGGTCGTTGCAGAGACCGTCGGGGAACCGGCGCGAGGTCGAGTTCAGCAGCAGCCGCGGGGTCTCGATGGAGTACCCGGCGACCAGGACGTGTGCCGCCCGCTGGAACCCCTCGACCCCGTCGCGCCAGTAGGTCACCCCGGTGGCGCGACCGGTCCGCTCGTCGATCTCGACCCGGGTCACCATGCAGTCGGCCCGGATCTCGGCGCCGTGCGCGAGCGCATCCGGCACGTGGGTGATCAGCGGCGAGGCCTTGGCGTTCACCTTGCAGCCCTGCAGGCAGAACCCTCGGTAGATGCAGTGCTGGCGGTGCCCGAAGCGGCCGTTGGCGATCGCCACCGGGCCGACGCGGGTCTCGATGCCGAGCGCCGCCGCGCCTCGCTGGAAGAGCTCGCCGTTGCCGCTCACGGGGTGCGGTGAGTGCGGGTACCCGTGCGGGTCGCCCCAGGGCCAGTGCTCACCGGCGACCGGCAGCTCGCCCTCGATGTCGCTGTAGAACGGCCGCAGGTCCTCGTAGCCGAACGGCCAGTCCGCGCCGACCCCGTCGAGGCTGCGGGTGTGGAAGTCGCTGGGGTGGAAGCGGGGCGTGTAGCCGGCGAAGTGCACCATCGAGCCGCCGACGCCGCGACCGGAGTTGTTCGACCCCAGCGGCACCGGGTCCTCGCCGCAGATCACCCGCGGCTCCGTCCAGTAGAGGTGGTGTGACCCGGCCTCGTCGGAGACCCAGTCCCGGTCGGGGTCCCAGAACGGGCCCGCGTCGAGCGCCGCGACGCGCCAGCCCGCCCGCGCCAGCCGCTGCGTCATGGTCGCGCCGCCGGCGCCGCAGCCGACCACCACCGCGTCGAGCACGTCGGAGTCCTCGAAGCGACGCATGTCCTCGCGCAGCCGGTGGTCGCTGCGCCGCTGGCCGGCCGGCAGCAGCCACGCCGACTCGTTGCGCGAGCGGACCCGGTCGGCCGACCCGTCGGTGAGCAGTCGGCGCATCAGCGCCCCCCGCCCTCGAACGGCTCCCGGGCGTCGACCCCGAGGTTCTTGTAGCCGCGCGGGTAGGCGGGCCCGGGGAAGCCGATCTCGTTCCAGGCCCAGGGGTGGGAGTAGAACGCGGTGCACGCGTAGCGGGTCCACAGCGACCACACCCGGTCCGCCCGCATGTCGTGCCAGCTGCCGCGACCGACGTCGAGAACCTCCTGCAGGATCGCAGCCCGGTCCTCGGGCGTGCACTCCGCGAAGCCGCAGCCGTGGCGCTCGCCGGCGTCCTCGTCGAGCGCGCGCAGGCTCTCCGACCAGGCCTGCGGGTCCGGGGGGAGGTCCTCGTAGCGCCAGCCGTCGGTGGCGAGCTCCGCGAGCCGCTGGTCGACCATCTCGAAGGCGGGGACCCGGGGCTCGTCGTGCTGGTCGAGGATCAGGTCGAGCAGGGGCCGGGCCACCGCCTCCTCGTCGGGGGAGAAGTAGCGCAGGGGCGGCCGGGGACCGAGGCGGGACAGCACCACCCCGGTGGTGACCGGGTCCCAGGCGCTCTGTTGCGAGAGCACGTCGAAGCCGGGGACCCGGGACTCGGTGCCCCCGGGGGTGACCCCGGACCGAGGCAGTCGGGCGGCGCTCACCGCTCGCGCCGCAGGATCGAGGCGAGCAGGCCCATCCCGCCCAGCATGCTCATCATGAGCGGTGCCAGCAGGGGTGGACCCATCTCGAGGTTGTAGCGCGCGTTGCGCCAGCCGCCGGGCTTCTGCGAGATGCCGCGCGCGTGCAGGTAGGTGCCCTGGAGCCCGTTGGCCGCGACGGCCGCCGAGGTCAGCGGCAGGACGGTGTGGGCGGCGCGCTCGCTGACCAGCCCGGCGACCCCGGCCACCGCGCCGACCGGCGCCAGGGCGACCGGCAGCCACATGAGCCGGTTGCCGAAGCTGGCGCGGTCGTGCTCGAAGTAGATCTCGACGCCTGCGACGATGGCACCTGCACCGGTGAGCGTGGACAGCGTCCGTCCGAAGCGCCCGTGCCGGACCTCGGTCGTGGTGTGGGTGAGGCGCTCGAGAACGGTGTTCATGTCTCCTCCAGGGGACGCGGTTCGGCGGGGTCGGCGGGTGCGGCCCCGGTGGCAGGATGGGCACGTTCGGCACAGCGGAGAGAGCGGAGACCAGAGGTGGCGACACGAGGGAGGCGCGAGCGCCTGCAGCCGGAGCTCGTCGAGGCGGTCATGACCGGCACTCGGGCGATCGGGGTGGTGATCGCGGAGTCGCTGGCCAGCGTCGAGACCACCGTGACCATGCCGCAGCTGCGGGTGCTGATCCTGGCGAGCGCGGGACCGCTCAACGTCTCGGCGGTCGCCCAGGACCTGGGCGTGCACCCGTCGAACGCCACGCGGACCTGTGACCGGCTGGTGCGTGCCGGGCTCATCGAGCGGAACCCGGACCCCGACGACCGCAGGCACGTGCGGCTCACCGCCACCGAGGCCGGTACCCGGCTGCTCAACAAGGTCATGGAGGAGCGGCGCACCCGCGTCGTGACGATCCTCGAGCAGATGACCGAGGAGGACCGCACGGCGCTCGCCGACTCGCTGGCCGCGTTCACCGCGGCGGTGGCCCACGAGCACGACGGCCTGGAGGCGGTCGCCGTCCAGCCGTGAGCACGGGGGAGCGGTGCGCGGCCGCGCCCGCGTCGTAGCGTCACCGGGGCAGTCACGTCGTGCGTCCCTCCTCCCCGGTGTGGCGACGGCTCTTCGCGGGCTGGTCGCCCGACCCGAAGTTCAGTGCGGTGTTGACCAGGGCGAGGTGGGAGAGCGCCTGGGGGAAGTTGCCCACGAGCCGGTCGGCGTCGGCGTCGTACTCCTCCGAGAGCAGCCCCACGTCGTTGGCCAGCCCGGCGAGCCGGTCGAAGAGCGCCCGCGCCTCCTGGGTCCGGCCCTGGGCGAGGTAGCTGTCGGCGAGCCAGAAGGTGCACGGCAGGAAGGAGCCCTCACCGGGCGGCAGCCCGTCGAGCTCCGTCGAGCTCTCGGACATGGAGTACCTCGCCACGAACCCGCCCTGGCAGAGCTCCTTCTCGACGGCCTCCACCGTGCCGAGGATGCGGGGGTCGTCGGGCGGGAGGAACCCGACCTGGCTGATCAGCAGCAGCGCGGCGTCGAGCGAGTCGGAGCCGTAGTACTGGGTGAAGGTGCCACGTTCGCGGTCGAAGCCACGCTCGCAGACCTCGTCGGAGATCTCCCCCCGGATCCGCCGCCACCGCTCGACCGGGCCGTCGAGACCGAAGTGCTCGACGCCCTTGACACCACGGTCGAACGCGGCCCAGGCCATCACCTTGGAGTAGGTGAAGTGGCGTGCGGACCCCCGGATCTCCCAGATCGAGTAGTCAGGCTCGTGCCAGTGCTCCTCGAGGAACTCCAGCAGCGCCAGCTGCACCTCCCACGCGTGCTCGTCCGGGGGGACGCCGTGGGTGCGGGCCTGGTGCAGTGCGTCCATCAGCTCGCCGTAGACGTCGAGCTGGAACTGGCCCGACGCCGCGTTGCCGGCGCGCACCGGGCGCGAGCCCTCGTAGCCGGGCAACCAGTCGAGCTCGAGCTCGGTGAGCCGCCGCTCGCCCCGGACGCCGTACATGATCTGCATCTGCTCGGGGCGGCCCGCGAGCGCGTGCAGCAGCCACTCCCGCCACGACTCCGCCTCGTTGGTGTAGCCGCTGTCGAGCAGCGCGAGCATGGTGAAGGTGGCGTCGCGGATCCAGCAGTAGCGGTAGTCCCAGTTGCGCACGCCGCCGAGCTTCTCGGGCAGTGAGGTGGTCGGTGCCGCGACCATGCCGCCGGTCGGCCGGAAGGTCAGCGCCTTCAGCACCACCAGCGAGTGGCACACCTCCTCCCGGTAGGGGCCGTCGTAGCGGCAGCGCTTCGACCACTCCTCCCAGGCGTCCGCCGTGCGCTCGATCGTGGCGGCGACGTCCATCCGACCCGGCGCCGGCTCTTGGGGACGGCTCCAGGCCAGCCGGAAGTCGACCGCGTCGCCGGGGCCCACGTCGAACTCCGCGACCGGGTCGCCGCCCTCGTCGGTGCCGGTGCGCACCGGGACGTCGGTGTCGAGGGTGATCGTGTCCGGCCCGGCGAACGCCTGGACGCGGCTGCCGTCGCGGCGCAGCCAGGGGACGACGTGTCCGTAGTCGAAGCGGACCACGAGCTCGCTGCGCATCCGGACCCGGCCGGTGACCCCCTCGACGCGCCGGACCAGGTTGGGCTCGGCACCGGACTCGATGCCGCGGACCGGCATGCAGTCCACGATCCGCACCGTCCCGTCGTCGGTGCGCATCCGCGTCTCGAGCACGAGGGTGCCGGCGCGGTAGCCGCGTTCCACTCCCCGGACCGGATCCACCGGCGCGATCGACCAGTGGCCGTGCTCGGGCCCGCCGAGCAAGGCCGCGAAGCAGGCGCCGGAGTCGAAGCGCGGCAGGCAGAGCCAGTCCACGGAGCCGTCGCGGCCGACCAGGGCGGCGGTCTGGGTGTCACCGACCAGGGCGTAGTCCTCGATGCGCACGGCGCCGCCTCAGCGCCGCAGCAGCCGGCCGACCGCGATCGCAGCCCCCGCGACCGCAACGGCTGCGGTGGCGACGGTGCCGTGGTGCTGGGAAGCCCACAGCTGCTTGCTGCTGCCGGTGGCCTGGTCGTCGAAGCGGCCATGTGCCCCGTAGTCGTGGCCACCCGGGCCGTCGGCGGGCTCCCACAGGTTGCTCGGCCGGTCGGGGTCGCGTTGCTGGTCGGTCTGCTGCGAGGAGAAGCCGGTCCGCGCGAGGTACCGGTCGAGGAGCCCGGGCGCCACGGCGTTGGCGATGAGTGTGGCCATGGTGGTGCCACCGACCCAGTACTCACGGCGCTTGGGGTGGTCGGCGGCGAACAGCACCGCCTGGGCGGCCACCTCGGGCTGGTAGATCGGCGGCACGGGCTGCGCCTTGCCGGGCAGCCGCGAGAGCACCCAGTCGAACTGCGGGGTGTTCACCGCCGGCATCTGCACCATCGTCACGTGCACGTTGCTGCCGTCGTGCAGCAGCTCGCAGCGCAGTGACTCGTGGAAGCCCTGCGTGGCGTGCTTGGCGCCGCAGTACGCCGACTGCAGCGGGATGCCGCGGTAGGCCAGCGTGGACCCGACGTGCACGATCGTGCCGCGGTCGCGGGGCAGCATCCGCTCCAGCACCGCCTTGGTGCCGTAGACGAAGCCGAGGTAGGTCGTCTCGGTGACCTTGCGGAACTCCTCCGGGCTGATCTTGCTGAACGGCGCGAACACCGAGGTGAAGGCGTCGTTGACCCAGACGTCGACGGGGCCGAGCTCCTCCTCGATCCGCTGCACGGCCGCTGCCACCTGGTCGTAGTCGGACATGTCGGTCGGCAGCGCAAGCGCGGTGCCGCCCAGCTTCTCCACCTCGCCCGCCGCCTCGTCCAGGCCCACCTCGCCGCGGGCGAGCAGGGCGACCCGCGCGCCCCGCGCGGCGAAGGCCCTGGCCGTGGCACGGCCGATGCCGCCACTGGCACCGGTCACCGCGACGACCTGCGTGCGCGCTCCGTCCGCGTCCGCGGCGTGGCTGTTGGGGGAGACCGAGGTCAGCGTCATGGGCATCTCCTTCGGGGTCCGGGGCGAGGAGTGCGGGAGCGCCGCACCCTCGACACGAAGTTTGCGTAGGCGCATGCTTTCGCCTTCCATGTACCCATGAATGCGAAACATGTTCCTCGCCCCCAGAACCGGTCGGGACCGCCTGATGTCCTCCTGTCCGCCTCGCGCGTGGGGTGGGGCCTGCTGCTGATGACCGCTCCGCGGGTCCCGCTCGCAGCGCTCGACCCCGAGGGCACGCTGCCGCCGGCGATGCGACGGGTGGTGCGGGTGCTGGGGGCGCGCCACCTCGCGCAGGGGCTGCTCACCGGATGGCGGCCCTCGCCGCTGCTCCTGGCCCTCGGGGCAGGGGCGGACGCGTTGCATGCTGCGTCGGCGCTCGTCTACGGGGCGGCGCGCTCCGAACAGCGGCGGCCGGCGACCCTGGACGCCTCGATCGCCACCGCCCTCGCCGTCACCTCGGCGGTCCGGGCCGCCCGGTCAGCGCGGGGGGACGGCCTCGGGTAGGCAGGAATTCGGTCAGACGGAAGGTTCGAGCGTGAGCCCCCCGTCGACGCCGGCGATGTGCAGCAGCCGGGCGATCTGCGGGGGCAGGCCGCGGAACGAGAGCCCGCAGCGCAGGCTGTCGAACCGCTCCTGCACGGTCAGCAGCGCGGTGATGCCGGTGGCGTCGCAGAACGTGAGCTCGCTGAGGTCGACCACGGTCCGCGGTTGCGTGCGGCAGCCGACGGCGATGCCGTCGCGGACCAGGGCGCTGTTGGACAGGTCCATCTCGCCCGAGAGGCGGAACACCTGCTGCGGACCGTCGAGCTCGTCCACGACCAGCAGGGTCTCGCTGGCGGGAGGGGTGAGGAGGTCGTCGGACATCGGGCACCGCTGGTTTCCCGGGCCCGCCGGACGTGGCCGGTCACCCGTA
Organism: uncultured Actinomycetota bacterium; assembly: GCA_963835385.1. GTDB lineage: Bacteria > Actinomycetota > Actinomycetes > Propionibacteriales > Nocardioidaceae > Nocardioides_B. The sequence goes on along the minus strand of CAWIFK010000006.1, from coordinate 213,506 downwards.
TCAGGGTCGGGAAACGGTCGCCGTGTCTGGACGCTACGCAACTCTCGACTTCTGCGGAGACTCTACGCGCCTTCGCCAAGAAGTCACGCCCTTGCCCGGATCGACCGATGCGGCGGTTCGACACGCCGCGGCCGGGATCGCATGCCGCCGCGGGCTGGTCTTCGGGTCCAGGCAGGCGTACGGTCGAGAGATCGGGCTTGATCGCACAGGCCCTCTTGCTGCAGCAAGGTCGGCATTCCCCACCACGAGTGTCATCGCGGCCGCCGCGCCGCTGATTCGATCATCTCGCTGAAACAGTCGGCGACACCGCTTCCGAGTCTCGGGAGTATCTATGAGCCACTCGAAGACGTCCGCCCACCCCGAGAAGGTGGCGCGTCCCACGCGTCAGCAGCGCGCCGACGAGACGACCGCCGCGCTCGAGCAGGCATGCACCACCACAGACCCTGAGGAGCGCCACCGTTTCCTCGACGAGGTGGTGCGGCTGAACATGGGCGTCGCCCGGGCGATCGCGCACCGCTACCGCAACCGGGGCGTGGCCGAGGAGGACCTCGAGCAGGTCGCCTACCTCGCGCTCGTGCGCGCCGCCCAGAAGTTCGACCTCTCCCAGCACGCGGACTTCCTCTCCTACGCCGTCCCGACGATCCGCGGCGAGCTGAAGAAGCACTTCCGCGACCACGGGTGGGCAGTGCGGCCACCCCGCCGGATCCAGGAGCTGCAGGCGAGGATCGCCTCGGCCCGCCAGGAGCTCTACCAGTCCCTGGGCCGTTCGCCGCGCCCCTCGGACATCGCCGGCCACCTCGGCGAGGACGTCCACGAGATCGTGGACGCCCTGGCCACCGAGGGCTGCTTCCGGCCCACCTCGCTGGACCAGCCGCTGAACCTCGAGGACGGCACGGCCAGCCTGGGCGACCTGATCGGCGACGACGACCTCGGCCAGGAGGCAGCCGAGGCGCGCGCCATGCTGGCCCGGGTCATCCACCGGCTCAGCGAGCGGGATCGGCACATCATCCGGCTGCGCTACTTCGAGCAGTTCACCCAGCAGGAGATCGCCGACGACATCGGCGTGACCCAGATGCACATCTCGCGGCTGCTCAACCGGATCCACGGCGACCTGCGGGGCGCGATGACGGAGGACCGGGAGCCGCCGACCACGGCGCAGGCGCCGCGGCAGCGCGCCTCGAGGCCCGTCCCGGCCTGCGACGCGCCGGCTGGCTCCACACGGCACGCGGTGGCTGCGGGCGCCCGCGAGGGCTGACCGTTCCCCTAGGGCGGCCCCTGCCGCCGGGGGACCAGGAGCACCACGGCGCCGTACCCCTCGACGGTGCGGACCTCGACCGGTTCGAGCCGCACCTGCCGGGCGGTCGCCCGCAACGCCTCGGCCTGCTCGCCGTCGCGGAGCTGGAGCAGCACGGCCCCTCCGGCTGTGACGTGCGCGGCGGCCACCTCCAGGCAGAGCCGGGCGAGGTCGAGCCCGTCGTCGCCGCCGTCGATCGCGGTGCGCGGGTCCTCGGGGTACAGCGACGTGTCGCTGCTGGGCAGGTACGGCGGGTCGGCGAGCACCAGCGGGAAGGTCTCGTCGGACGCCAGCGCTGCGGTCATGTCGCCATGGCGCACCGTGACCCGGTCGGCGAGGTCGTTGAGCCCGGCATTGCGCACCGCGAGCTCGCACGCGGGTGCGCTCGCGTCGACGAGCACCGCCTCCCGACCGCTCGAGCGCGCCGCCAGCAGGCCGATGTGTCCGGCTCCTGAGCAGAGCTCCAGCAGGGGACCGGCGGGCAGTCCCGGTGACACCTCGGCGGCCCAGCGGGCCTGCGCGGCGGTCCAGGGCCGTGGCCGGAGCACGCGCTCGTCGTACTCGACGACGACCTCGCCAACCTGCTCGGTGCGGGTCTCGCGGACGCTCACCGGTCCGGGATGACCTTGTGCGTGCCGTCGCACCACGGCTGCCGCTGGGACTTGCCGCACGCGCAGACCGCCACCACCGGCCGGGTGACGGCGTGCGGCTCTCCGGCGGCGTCGCGGACCACATCGGCGCCGCGCACCAGCAGCGGGCCGCGCGGGCACTGGGTCACCTCGACCGCCGGCGTCCGCCCGGTGCGGCCGCTCACGCCGGGACCGCCTCGTCGGCCACGAGCAGGCTGCTGCAGCCCTGCTCCCATGCGTCGAGCAGCAGGGAGCCCGACGTGGCCTCCGTCTGGAGGTAGATCGCCGCGCCCAGGAGGACGTCGTCGCGCAGATCGGGTTCTGCCCGGACGGCGCTGCCGCAGATGTCGCGGAGCGCGACCTGCTCGTGCACCGCGTCCGCCTCGACGTGCTCGTCGAAGTACTCCCACAGCGCGTCGGGAAGCTCGAGCCGGCGGATCCCGGCGGCGAGCTTGCGGCACGGCAGCGAGCTGGTCGCCTCGAACGCGGCCAGGTGGCCGAGCGCGGCACCGCGCAGGCGCCGGCGCAGGGCCAGCAGGCTCAGGGCGTTGTTGGTCGCGAGCACGTGGCCGGGGACCTGGTCGATGTAGGCGCCGTAGGACGAGTCCAGCCCACACGCCTCGAGCCCGTGCGCGAACAGCGTCGCGTGCAGCCGGTCCGGGCGGCCGCCGCCGTACTCGTCGTACTGCAGCTCGGCCAGGGCCGCCTTGGTGGCGCCGTCCAGCCGCGGAAGCAGGAACGAGCTGGGGTCGGACTCCTTCAGGGTGTAGATGCTGCGGCAGACCATCAGCTCGAGCACCTGGTCGGCGGTGGCCTCGCGCTGGACGTGGCGCGAGACGTCGGGGCCGTCGACCTTGCCGATGAGCTGCTCGAGCTGCTCCACGACGCCCACGCCACCGGTGTCCTCGAGGACCTCCTCCACGACGGGCCGCGCGTCGGCCCGTAGGGCCAGCTCGACGTGCTCCTCGAGGACGCGACGAGCCGCGATCAGGTCCGGGTCCCACTCACGCTCCGCATCGACCTCGTCGAACCCGCGGTAGTGCAGCTCGTAGAGCACCCACAGGGCCAGGTGCAGGTCGTCGTCGGTGCGCGGTTCGGGAGGGGCCGGCACCCGCCGCCACAGCTCGGCGAGTCCCGCGACGGACTGGCCGCTTCCCAGGGCCGAGACCACGGCCGCGCTCATCGGGCCCCGCGCTCGTGGCAGGCGCATCGTCACTCTCCTCAGGGGTGGCTGATTCTGTGCCGGTACATACCCTGCGGCCGGACCACTCATGCAGGAGCCGCCGGGCCGCGGCGCCATGGAGGTGCGGGCCCGGGGCTGCCACACCCGGGTCACCGGAGGTGTGTCGGCGGCGGCGCTGGGTACGCCGGTTGCCTGACGCACCACTGTCGACGAAGCACGAGGAGAAGCGCATGGCACGCAACACCCTGTCCCGCTCGCTGCACGACCTCGGCCTGTCCGCCTGGTTCGGCGGCACGCTGGCCAACGCGGTGTCGCTGAACCCCGCCGCCGCCCGGGCAGAGGGCGAGCACGGCACCGGGGCGGTCGCCAACACCGGGTGGGACCGCTGGACGCCGGTGAACGCCGCGGCCATCGGTGCCCATCTCGTCGGCTCCACCGGCGAGCTCCTCGGGAACAAGTCCCGCGTGGCGGGGCAGAAGGGCGTGGGGTCGATGGCGCTCGCCAAGACCGCCCTGACCGCCGCCGCTCTGGGGACGACGGCCTACAGCCGCAAGCTGGGGCGCACCGTGAGCGAGCACAGGCACGTGCCGGCCGCCTCGGCCACCGAGCCGACCGCCACGACCCCGCAGCACGTCGCCGACGCGCAGCGCCGCCTGCACCTGCTGCAGTGGGCCGTGCCGGCGCTGACCGGGGCCCTCGTCGTGGTCAGCTCGTTCGCCGGCGAGCAGCAGCGGGCCGGCGAGGTACGCCGCGGCCTGCTCGGCAGGGTCCTGCCGGGCTGAGTCGCCGCCGGGGCGACCGCGCTCCGGCACCGGCCGCGGGCCGCAGCACGCTCACTGCGGGCCGGGCGCCGAGGCGTCCGGCCCGGGGAGCAGGCGGTGCAGCAGGCCCGGAGCGGCCAGGTCCGCCTGCTGGGCCTCGTCGACGAGCTGCTGGGCGAGGTCGCGCAGCTTGACGTTGGCGTGCTGGGAGTGCGCGGCCAGCAGCTCGAACGCCGTGTCGGCCGACAGGCCGTAGGACGACATCAAGATGCCCTTGCCCTGCTCGATCACGGCCCGGTGCTCGGTGGCCCGGTGGACGGCGTCCTGCACGGCGTCCAGCGAGTCGCGACGGCGCACCTCCGTGACGTCGACCAGGTAGCCGTGCAGCTCGCGCACCGGCTCGCCGCTCCCCGCGGCGGGCGTGCCGTGGCAGACGGTCAGCACGTTCAGCTCGCGTCGCCGGGCGTCGAGGAGTCGATGGGTCACGCTGCCCGCCTGCCCCGTCTCGACGACCTGGCGCAGCAGGGCGCGGACCCGGCCGACGTCGCCGGGGTGCGCGTGGGACAGCACCAGCTCGAGCGTCGGGACGATCTCGCCCGGCGCGAAGCCGTGGATCTCGTACGTGCCGTCGGACCACCACCAGGTGTCCGCCTCCACGTCGAGGATCCAGCGACCGATCCGGGGTACGGCCTGGCGCACCTGCTGTGCGTCATGGCTGGGCTCTGCGCGTCCTGACACCTTCTCAAGCCTCGGGATAGTGCTGGTCGGGCCCGTGTCTCGACCCTGGACCCGGCCAGGCCGGGGCATGGTCGCGGGTCTGTGCGTCCTCGATCGTTGCCAGTCCCCGGGTCCGCGAAACCTCGCGGCCGTAGTCCGGGTGTCCCTCGGTGTACCGGCGCCCCGGTCGCGGGCCGTGCGGGAGCCGCCGGGGCGGGGCATGTCGCCCGCTCCGGCCGGTCGGCCCGGGCCTACGTCGGCCGGCTGGTGTCGCCGGGTCCCGCAACGGCCGCGAGGCCCCGGCCGTACAGGTCCGCGAACCGCCGCAGCAGCCGCGGCGGCTCCACCACGTTGCTCGTGCGGGCCATCGCCTTGATGTCGTCGGCCTCCTCCGGGGCGAAGTAGCCATGATGCTTGTAGGTCTCGATCCGCAGGCACAGGCCCCCGACGTCGAGCTCGGGGTGGAACTGGGTGGCATAGACGTTGCGCCCGACCCGGAACGCCTGCACGGGACAACCCGGCGAGGACGCCAGGGTCACCACGTGGGCGGGCAGCTCGCGTGCGGCCTCCTTGTGTCCCACGAACGCCTCGAACGCCCCCGGCAGGACCGAGAACAGCACGTCGTCCAGGCCTGCCGGCGTCAGGCTCACCGTCACCGCTCCGATCGGCTCGGCGTACCGGCCGTCGACCACAGCCCCCTGATGAGTGCCGAGCATGCCGATGCCGTAGCAGGCGCCGAGGAACGGGACGTCCCGGTCGACCACCTCGTCGAGCAGCGCCCGCAGGTCCGCCTCGACGCGCACCTGCACCGGCGACTTCCTCGTCGCGGGGTCGCTCCAGGTGAACGGGCTGCCGCCGAGCACCACCCCGGAGTACGCCGCGAGGTCCACCGGGCCGAGCGGCCGCTTCTCGAGGCGGACCCGGTGCAGGTCACGCTCGGCCAACCCGGCGACCTCCAGGAAGGCGGCGTACTCGCTGTCGGCGGCCTCCTCCTCGGCGCGGGTGGCCAGCAGCAGGAACGGTCTCACGCCGAGCAGCCTACGGCGCCGGGCGGGCCCGGCACGCGGTCGAGCACCGCTCAGGCGTCGGCGCGCGGGCCGGCGGGCTCCTCGACCGCGCCGTGGCGGGTGTAGTCGGCGGGCAGGTCGCCGGTCTCGACGACCTCGTGCGCCACGTTGCGCAGCTTGGTGTTGCTGTGGCTGGAGTAGCGGCGCAGCACCTCGAACGACGTCTCCAGCGACATGTCGTAGCGCGCCATCAGCATGCCCTGGGCGACGCCGATGAGGTGTCGGCTCTGCAGGGCGGTCTGCAGCCCGTCGACGAGCTTGGTGGCGCTGATGGCCGTCGCGGCGTGCGAGGCGAAGACCAGCGCCAGGTCCACGGAGTCCTCGTCGAAGGCGTCGACGGTGGCGGAGTACATGTTCAGCGCCCCCAACGTCGCCTTGTCGTCGGCGAGACGCACGCTGAGGATCGACCCGACGCCCTCCCGGGCCGCCCGCGGCCCCCAGGCCGGCCAGCGCGGGTCGTGGGCGACGTCGCGGATCAGGTAGGCCTCGTCCTCGGAGACGGCGTCCAGGCACGGTCCCTCGTCGAGGGAGTACTGCAGCTGGTCGCAGCGCGCCGCCACGGGGGAGGTGGCCGCCACGGTCTCGGTCGAGCGGCGGCTGCGTCGCAGCGTGATCCCCACGAAGTCGCAGGCGTCGACCACCTCGACGGCCCGCCTCGCCACCCGGTCGAAGGTCAGGGCGGTGTCGGGGTCAGCCAGCAGGTCCCGGCTGACCATGGCGAAGTAGGCCGCCCTCCGCGACGACTCCTCCACACGTTCCTCCTCGGCGCCTCGCCCCCGTGGTGCCCCCCGAATCTACCCGGTCTCGGAAGGGTCCACGACAGCCGTGCGCAGCTCCTTGAGGATTCGGGTGAGCAGCCGGGAAACGTGCATCTGCGTCACGCCGATGTCGCGAGCGATCTCCTCCTGGGTCCAGCCGTTGAAGAACCGCAGGTACAGGATGCGCTGGTCGCGCTCGTCGAGGCGGCGTACGGCGGGGCCGAGCATCACCCGGGCGTCCACCGAGCTGATGTCGTCGGCGTCCCCGGCGAGCAGCTCGCCGATCGTGGCGCCACCGTCGTCGCCGCCCACCGGCCGGTCCAGGCTGGTGGGGGTGAAGCAGCCGTCCGCGGCGAGAGCCTCCTCGATGTCCTCGGGGGAGGCGTCGAGGTGGCGGGCGAGGTCGGAGGGGCGCGGGGAGCGGCCGAGCGTCTGGGTCAGCTCCGAGGCCGCGGCCATGATCTTGCCCTGCAGCTCCTGGACCCGCCGCGGCGGACGCACCGCCCAGCCGCTGTCCCGGAAGTGCTTGCGGACCTCGCCGCGGATGGTGGGGACCGCGTAGGCCAGGAAGTCGTGGCGCCGGTCCACGTCGAACCCGCGCACCGCCTTGACCAGCCCGAGCCGGGCCACCTGCTCCAGGTCGTCGAGGGAGATCCCGCGGTTGCGGTAGCGCATCGCGATGCTGCGCGCGAGCCCGAGGTTGAGCATGACCACCTCGTCGAGCAGGCGGGCCCGCTCCTGCTCGTCCTCGGTCCCGGCCGCGCGGGCGAGCAGGTCGGCGGTGGCGTCGGACCGGGAGGGCGCCGAGGTGCCTGAGCCGACCGGCGGGGCCGGGGTGACCGGCGGTGCCGAGGTGGCCGACGAGGCAGAGGGGGCGGGTGGTGCGAGCGTCACGTCGAGGGGGACGGAGGGACGGGCGTCGGGCTGGACGGTCATGTCGGGTCACCGAGGCTCTCACGACATGGCGACGATCCCCGTGGTGCGGGACCGGCCGCCAGGAGTGCCCTCGCCGGTCTGTTTCAGCAAGGTTCAGGGGCGCCGGGGGCAGGTGCTGCACCCTCCGCCTGGCGGCGACCATACCCACGTCCGGGTGGTGCCCAACCCTCCCGATGTCGGCGGCGCCGCGACCGCGCCGGAGGCATTGCGCGGCCGACCGGGGTCAGAAGACCAGCCACGCCCCGACGAGCGTCGGCACGAGCCCGAGCAGCAGCCAGGGGCTGGCGGGGGACCGGCGGTGGATGAGCAGGGCGGCCACCATGGCCAGCAGGCCGAAGGCGGCGCTGATCACCAGCAGGCCGATCCTCGCGTCGAGGCGTTCGGAGAAGGCCGCCGCGACGACCAGGCCGACCGCCAGGTGCAGGATCGTGGTCGCTGCGAGCGTCGAGAGCACCAGTCGCTGGACGCGCCCGAGCGTCATCGGCTCCGGGTTCTGTGCGCGGGGCTGGCCGGGCACCATGAGGTGCTTGCGGACGCGCGGAGCCGGAGTGGGGCCTGTCGACATCGCGTGCTTCCTGTGCGGCGGGCTGGTTACCGCGACGATCGTAGTCGGTGGGTGGCGCGGACGCGCGCTTGCCAGGACCCGGTAGGCTTCCGCGCACCTCCTTCGTCGAGCCCCTGGCGAGTGGCGACGGCACACCTCGTGCTGCTCCCAGAAAGGTTCGCACTCGCTGTGGGCGACCGTGGTACGTCGCGCCGGCCCGACACGGGCCGCGTGGCTGTGGGGGCAATCTCGTTCGACGCCTCGGACGAGAGGTGGTCGTGGACCCCGGAGGTCTTCGCGCTGCTCGGGGTCGACCCGGAGGCAGTGCCGTCCGACGACCTGCTGCTGAAGGTCGTGCACCCCGACGACCGCGACGCCGTGGAGTCGACCTGGGCCTCGGTCGTCGCCGGCGGTGAGCTGGTCAGCTGCTCGCACCGCCTGGTGGACGAGGACGGTGAGGTCAGGCACGTGCTGTGCGTCGCCGCGGGACGGCGCGAGGGCGACCGGCTCACCGGCGTCGACGGCTTCCTGGTCGACCTCTCGGAGCTGCTCGCCGACCGGGTGAAGGCCGCTGCCGACGCGGCGGTCGCGGCGAGCGCGGAACGACGCGCGACGATCGAGCAGGCCAAGGGCATGCTGATGAGCGCCTACGGCCTGGACCCGGACGCGGCCTTCGCACTGCTGCGCTGGTGGTCCAGCCACCGCAACGTCAAGCTCGCCTCGCTGGCCGAGCGGCTCGTGCAAGCGGCCCAGAAGGGGGCGGCCACCAGCAGTGCGATGCGGCTCGCGGTCGACCGGGTCCTCGACGACCTCTCGAGGCAGTGAGGGGTTCTACTCGCCGCCGTTGCTGATCTTCTCGATCAGGGCGGTCGTGGAGATGGCCGGAGTCCGCGGCAGGTAGTGGACCTCGCAGATGTCCGCGAACTCGTCGAAGCGCCCCGCCCAGTCGTCCCCCATCACGAGGACGTCGGCGCCGTGGCTGACGATGTACTCGCGCTTCTGCTCCAGCGACTCCTCGACGAACACCTCGTCGACGCACTTCAGTGCCGCCACGATCTCGAGTCGCTCGCCCTCGGAGAAGACGGGGTACCGGCCCTTCTTGCGCTGGTTGAGCGCGTCCGCGGAGACGCCTACGACGAGCCGGTCGCCGAGCGCCGCGGCGCGCTGGATGACGCGCAGGTGCCCGACGTGGAACACGTCGAAGGTGCCGAAGGTGATGACGGTGCGGGTCATGGGCGCCCATGGTGCCACGCGCGGGAAGCGCGTCTGAGGCCGACGTGACGCGACCCACGTGGTCGACATACCGGAGCCCAGGTTAGGCTCACCTAAGTTCACGATGTCGCCATCGAGAGGAACCGTCCGCATGCGCACGTCGGTCAGGCACCGGCTCAGGTGGGCCGCCGTCGTCACGACCCTTGCCGTCGCCGTCTCCGGCTGCGGGTTCCTCGGCATCGGGGGCGAGGAGGCCGGCGACATCCAGGTCTACTCCGCGCGCCACTACGACCTCGAGAAGGCGTTCGTCGACTTCGAGAAGCAGACCGGCCTGAAGGTCGACTTCATCTACGGCGACGACGCCGAGCTGCTCGAGCGGCTCAAGGCGGAAGGCGACGACACGCCCGCCGACCTGTTCGTGACCGTCGACGCCGGCAACCTGTGGAACGCCGCCGCCCAGGGCGAGCTCGCGCCGGTGCACTCCCGGGTGCTCGACAGGTCGGTCCCCGCGGCGTACCGCGACCCGCAGGACCGGTGGTTCGGCCTCGCGCTGCGGGCCCGCACGGTCGCCTACAACCCCGACAAGGTGGATCCGTCGGAGTTCGACACCAAGGACACCTACGCCGGCCTGGGAGACCCGAAGTGGAAGGGCCGGCTGTGCATGCGTGACTCCACCGAGGCCTACACCCAGTCGCTGGTCGCGAGCCTGATCGACCTTCACGGCCGTGAGCGTGCCAAGGAGATCGTGCAGGGGTGGATGGACAACGGCGTCGACATCATGAGCAACGACATCCTGCTGCTCGAGGCGGTCGACGCCGGTACCTGCGACGTGGCCCTGGTCAACCACTACTACTTCGCGCGCGAGCTGGCCGACAACCCCGACCTGGACGTCAAGCTCTTCTGGGCCAGCCAGGACGGGGCCGGCACGCACGTCAACCTCTCGGGGGCCGGGATCGTCAAGTCCTCCGACGCGCCGCAGAAGGCGCAGCGGCTGCTGGAGTGGCTGGCCTCCGACGGCCAGAAGGAGTTCGTCGGCGACAACCACGAGTACCCGGTCAACCCGGCCGTGCGTCCCGACGACCTCGTCGCCTCGTTCGGAGACTTCAAGAAGATGCCGATCAACGCCGAGGCCTACGGGCGGCTGAACTCCGAGGCCGTCGACCTGCTCGCGGAGGTCGGCTACGAGTGACCCAGCCCGCCCTCGCCGGGGCGCGCGCGCCCCGGGCCTCGCTGCGGCGGCCCGGCCGGACGGCGTCCGGGCGGCCTGCCTGGTCGCTGTTCGTGCTGCTCGTGGCGCTGCTCGTCACCACCCCCGTGATCGCCGTGGTCCTGGACGGGGCCTCCAGCGCGGGTGAGCTGCGCATGCCGCGCGGGCTCGGTGCGATGGTGCTGACCACGCTCGGCCTCATGCTCGGGGTCGGCGTCGGCACCCTGGCCGTCGGCGGCGGGCTGGCCTGGCTGGTGACGGCGCACCGGTTCCCGCTGCGCGACGTCCTGGTGTGGCTGCTGGTGCTGCCGCTGGCGATGCCGGCCTACATCCTCGGCTTCGTGTTCCTCTCGACCTTCGACGCGGCCGGACCGGTGCAGCAGGGGCTCCGCACGGTGTTCGGCCCGGGCGTGTGGACCCCCGACGTGCGGTCGCTGCCCGGCGCGGTGCTGGTCATGACGCTGTCGCTGTACCCCTACGTCTACCTGATGGCACGAGCGGCGCTCGTCGAGCAGTCGGCGACGACGTACGACGCCGCTCGCTCGCTCGGTGCGAGCCGGGCGCGGATCGTCTGGCGGGTGATCCTGCCGCTGGCCCGGCCCTCGCTCGCGGCCGGCCTTGCGCTGGTGATGATGGAGGTGCTGACCGACTTCGCCACGGTGCAGTACTTCGGGGTGCGTACGGTGTCGGTCGGCGTCTACCTGGTGTGGAAGGGCGACTACGACTTCCACGCCGCCACCCAGCTGTCGGTGCTGGTGCTGATGTTCGCGGTCGCGGTGCTGGCGGGTGAGCGGCTGATGCGCGGGCGGGCCCGCTACCACCAGCGCGGCGGGCGCGGCGGCGGCCTGCCCGCCGAGCGGCTCACCGGCTGGCGGGGCGTCGCTGCCCTGCTGGCCTGCCTGCTGGCCCTGGCGGCGGGCTTCTTCGTGCCGGTGGTCCGGCTCGTCGGCTGGGCGGTCGGCGAGGCGCGCAGGGACCCGACGGCGTTCGTGGACCCCCGGTTCGGGGAGTACCTCGCCAACAGCCTCGCGGTCGCGGCCATCGCCGCGTTCGGCTGCGTGCTGCTGTCGCTGATGATGAGCCACGCGGTGCGTCTCGGCGGCGGCCGCGTCGTCCGGTCCGCTGCCCAGCTGACCACCTTCGGCTACGCCGTGCCCGGCGCAGTGATCGGGATCGGCGTGCTGCTGGCCTTCGCCTGGCTGGACACGGCGCTGGAGGCGGCCGGGGTGCCCGGCGGCACCGGGTTGCTGGTGACCGGCTCGGTGCTGGGCATCCTCTACGCGTACCTGATCCGGTTCCTCGCGCCGGCGTACCAGGCGGTCGACGCGAGCTTCGCCAAGGTGCAGCCCAGCATGACGCTGTCGGCGATGAGCCTGGGCGCCGGTCCGATGCGCGTGCTGCGGCGGGTGCACCTGCCGCTGGTCCGGCCCGGCGTGGCGGTGGCCCTGGTGCTGGTCGCGATCGACGCGATCAAGGAGCTCCCGATCGTGCTGCTGCTGCGCCCGTTCGGCTTCACTACGGTGTCGGTGTGGGTCTACCAGCTCGCCAACGAGAACTTCTGGGAGAAGGCCGCGCTCCCGGCCCTGGTGATCGTGCTCGCCGCGATCGTGCCGGTCTTCGTGCTGTTCCGCCAGGTACGGTCGGCCGACCGCACCTCGGGGGGCCCGGCGCTCCCACCGGCCAGTGCCGTGGGGCTCGTCGACCCGCTCGCCTCCGTCGACCCGATGGACGTCGCCGGCGCGCCCGCAGCCGGGCCCGACACCGGACCGGGGGCTGAGCGATGAGCGAGGACGCCCTGGTCCTCGACGGCGTCTCCAAGCGGTACGGCGCCGTCGACGCCGCCCGCGACGTGTCGCTGAGCATCGCGCCGGGGGAGCTGCTGACGCTGATCGGGCCGTCCGGCTGCGGGAAGTCCACGACGCTGCGGCTCGTCGCCGGGCTGGACCGTCCCGACACGGGCGCGATCCGCATCGACGGGGAGACCGTGGCCGACCGCAGGACCTGGCGGCCGCCCGAGCGGCGGCGGGTCGGGCTGGTCTTCCAGGACCACGCGCTGTTCCCGCACCTGTCGGTGGCCCGCAACGTCGCGTTCGGCATCGCGCGGCTGCCCCGGTCCGAGCGGCGCGAGCGGGTCGGCGAGGTGCTCGAGCTGGTCCGGCTCGGCCACCTCGCCGGACGGTACCCCCACGAGCTGTCCGGCGGTGAGCAGCAACGCGTCGCCCTGGCGCGCGCGCTCGCGCCGCGGCCGGCCGTGGTGCTGCTCGACGAGCCGTTCAGCAGCCTCGACGAGACGCTGCGCGCCCAGGTGCGCGCCGACACCGTCGCGGCGCTGCGCGAGACCAAGACCACCGCGATGCTGGTCACGCACGACCAGACCGAGGCGCTGTCCACCGGGGACCGGGTCGTGGTGATGTGCGGCGGCGTGATCGAGCAGGCTGACTCCCCGCAGCGGGTGTTCGAGTCACCGGCGACCCGGTTCGTCGCCTCGTTCATGGGGGACGCCGACTTCCTGCCGGCGCACGTGCACCACGCGCTGCTCACCTGCGAGATCGGCGTGGTCTCGACCGTCCCCGGCTGGGCGGACGCCCAGGTCGACGTCGACGTGGTGCTGCGCCCGCACGAGGTGGCGCTCGCGCCGGACCCCGACTCCGCGGCCCGGGTCGTCGCGGTGGAGTACCACGGCGCCTTCGTGCTGCACACCGTGCGGCTGGGCTCCGGCCGGACCCTGCGGTCCTGGCAGACCCACGCGGTCCGCTACCCGGTCGGCACGCCGGTCGCGGTCTCCGTCGTGGCGGGCATCGCGCCCACCCTGCTGGTCGGCGACACCGCTGTCGACGCGCCGCCCGCCTGACCCGCTTCCTTCCCCCGGGCAGGGCGGGTTGACGGACCGGCGACCTGCGGCGTAGCGCCGGTCGCACCGTCCACGACACCGCGCCGGTGGGCAGGCGAGGTTCGGGTACGTTCGACGCGATGAGCATGCCGATGATGACCGCCGACCCGGCGCTGGACGAGCAACGCCGCCGCGGCCTGCGGCGGATGCGCTCGCTGGCCGTGGGACTGCTGGTGCTCGCCGCCGCGGTCTACCTGCTGACGATCGACGGTGAGGGCTTCTGGGGCTACGTCAACGCCGGCGCGGAGGCCTCGATGGTGGGCGCCATGGCGGACTGGTTCGCGGTCACCGCGCTGTTCAAGCACCCGCTGGGCCTGCCGGTGCCGCACACGGCGCTGATCCCCAAGCGCAAGGAGATGCTCGGTCGCAGCCTGGAGGAGTTCGTCGGGGAGAACTTCCTGCAGGAGCAGGTGATCCGCGACCGGCTGGAGATCTCCCAGCTGAGTCGCCGGGTGGCCACCTGGCTGACCGACGACCGCAACGCGGGCCGGGTGGTCGACGAGGCCGCCACGGTGCTCCAGCTCGGGCTCTCCCGGATCCGGGACGAGGACATGCGGGTGCTGGTCGAGGAGGCGCTGCTGCCCCGGTTCCTGGCCGAGCCGGTGAGCCCGGTCGCCGGCAGCCTGCTGGAGGAGGTCGTCCGCGACGGCGCGCACCACGGGCTGGTCGACCTGGCCCTTCAGGAGGCGTACCGGTGGCTCTCGGAGAACGAGGACACCTTCACCGAAATCGTCGGCGAACGCGCCCCCTGGTGGTCACCGCCGGCGCTGAACGACCGGGTCACCCACCGGCTGCACCTCGAGCTGGTCACCTGGATCGCCGACATCCGCGACGACCCGCACCATCACGCGCGCCAGGCGCTCGACGACCTCCTCGAGCAGCTCGCCGGTGACCTCCTGCACGACCCCGACACCCAGGCCCGGGCCGAGCGCCTGAAGGACCGCGTGCTGAGCCATCCGCAGGTCCTGGTGACTGCCACCTCGCTGTGGAACGCCTTCCGCACGGCCCTCCTCGGGGCGCTCGAGGACACCGACGGTCCGCTGCGCCGCCGCGGGCGCGAGGAGCTCGCCGCGTTCGGCAAGCAGGTGCTCGAGGACGACCGGCTGCGCAGCCGGCTGGACCGCTACGCGGCGGACGCGGCGGTCTTCGCCGTCGGAAGGTACGGCGACGAGCTGACTGCCGTGATCACCCACACCGTCGACCGGTGGGACGGCAAGGAGGCCGCCCGGCGCATCGAGCTGCACGTCGGTCGTGACCTGCAGTTCATCCGGATCAACGGCACGATCGTCGGCGGCCTGGTCGGCGTGGCGATCCACGGCGCCAGCCAGGTCCTCTAGGGCAGGATGGAGCCATGAGCAGCGGCGAGCGTGAGGTCCCGATCCGCGACGAGTCCATCCGGCTGGGCCAGTTCCTCAAGCTCGCCGACCTCGTCGACAGCGGGGCCGACGTGAAGCCGTTGCTGAGCGGCGGCGAGGTGTCGGTCAACGGCGAGCCGGAGACGCGCCGCGGGCGTCGGCTGGCCAAGGGCGACGTGATCACGTTCGGCGACGCGAGGGTGCGCGTCGGCTGAGCCGCGGCGCCGGCCCGGCGGAGGAGCGCGATGGCGGCGCGCCGGCGCCGGCGTCAGCGCACGTCGACGAGGTCCACCACGAAGATCAGCGTCTCGCCCGGCTTGATCACGCCGCCGGCGCCGCGGTCGCCGTACCCCAGGTGCGGCGGGATCACCAGCTGCCGACGGCCGCCGACCTTCATGCCCTGCACGCCCTGGTCCCACCCGGAGATGACCTGACCGACGCCGAGCCGGAACGACAGCGGCTCTCCGCGGTTGTACGAGGCGTCGAACTCCTCGCCGGTCGAGTGCGCCACGCCCACGTAGTGCACGAGCACGGTCTTGCCGGCCACAGCCTCGGCTCCGTCGCCCTCGGTGACCTCGGTGACCTGCAGGTCGCTCGGCGCAGGGGAGGAGGGGAAGTCGATCTCGGGCTTCTCGGGGGTGCTCATGGCGTCCTCTCGGTCGGGGCGGATCGGTCCACCCTAGACGAGCAACCGCCGGTGCTCGGTCCGCGGGGACTGCGATACTCGACCGGTGAGTGAGGCACCGCAGGTCGACTACCGATACCTGCTCGCCAACGAGCGGACCTTCCTGGCGTACCTGCGCACCGGTCTGGCGCTCCAGGTGGCCGGGCTCGGCGTGCTGCAGTTCCTCACCGCCAGCAACCCGGCGCTGCGAGTGGCGCTCGGACTGGCGCTGGCGCTGATCGGCTCGTTCGTGGGGGTCGCCGGCTACCGACGCTCACGTCTCAACGAGCAGATCATCCGCTCCGGCGGCGAGCTGCCGACCGCCCGTGGGCTGCTACCGGTCGTGATCGCGGTCGCGACCGTGCCGACGCTCACGGCCGTCCTGGTGGCGCTGCACTGACCGCGTGCCCGCCGTCCGAGCCACGCGCCCGTGGCGGCAGGGACCTCCGAGGCTCAGGCGCCGTGCACGTAGCTGTCGAGCTGGTCGCGCTCGAACTCCAGCTCGCGCATGCGGTGCTTGACGACGTCGCCGATGCTCACGATGCCGACGAGCCGGTCCCCGGCCACCACCGGGATGTGCCGGAACCTGCCTTCGGTCATCACCTGCATCAGGGAGTTCACCGACGCGTCGGGAGGACAGGTGTGCACCTCGCTGGTCATGATCGCCGACACCGGGTCGTCGAGGACCCCCTGCCGCTCGTGGAGGCTGCGGACCACGTCGCGCTCGGAGACGATGCCGCCGACCGAGACGCCGTCGGTGCTGACGATGAGCGCGCCGACGTTGTGCTCGGCGAGCCGGGCGAGGAGCTCGCGCACGGTCGCGTCCGGACTGATGGTGACCACGTCCTGCACGGCCTTGCCGGCCAGGACCTCTTTGATGCGCATCGGTGGGGTTCCTTCCGCTTCGTCGGAGCCTGGGTCCGCAGGCTAGCCAACTTCTGCCTCGGCGGGACAGAGCAACTCGCCCTGTCTGAGACGCTGGTCGCGTGACGATTCGATGACGACCGCCGAGCAGCGGCTCGGTGTCCTGGCCGGCCTGGTGATGATGGGCTGGCTGTCGCTCGTGCTGTGGCTCGACCGGGCGGACGGGGGTGGGGGCCTGGGGCGTCAGCGGGTGCTCGGCCTGCTCACGTGGACCGTCCTCGCCGTGGTCCTGACCCGGGTCGGCCCGCTGGTGCGCGCGCAGACCCTGGTGGTGGTGGCCGTCGCCACCGCCTTCGAGTTCGTGTTCAGCCCGACGCTGCACGTCTACGCCTACCGCTTCGACAACGTCCCGGCCTACGTGCCGCCCGGCCACGGCCTCGTCTACCTGTCCGCGTTCGCGGTGGGTCACGCCGCGTTCGTACGGCGCCGGCCGCGCCTCGCCGGGTGCCTGGTGCTCGTCGCGGGTGGCGCGTGGGCGCTGCACGGGCTGTTCCTCGCCGAGCGGCCCGATGTGCTGGGCGCGTTCTGGTTCGCCTGCCTGGCGGGATTCGTGGCGTTCGGCCCCTCGACGGAGGTCTACGTCGGCGCGTTCGTCGTGGTCAGCTGGCTCGAGCTGGCGGGCACCGCCCTGGGGACGTGGGAGTGGGCCGCGCGGGACTTCACCGGGTGGGTGCCGATGGGCAACCCGCCGTCGGGTGCGGCCGGAGGCTACGGCTGGTTCGACCTCGCGGCGCTGCTGGTCGCACCGGTGCTGGTGCGCCGGTTCAGTCGACGTCGTCTCCCGGAGCCGCCTCGGCCTGCGCCGGGCGCCGTCGTGCGCTGAGGTCGTGGACCGATCCGTGCCGGCGCGGCGGCGCGTCGGGATCACCCTCGTCCGTGACCGAGCCGAGGAACCCCAGCGCCTGCTCGTGCAGCCGTCCGTTGCTCGCCAGCGCGTTGCCGCCGTACGGTCCCGGGGTGCCGTCGAGGGAGGTGAAGCTGCCCCCGGCCTCGCGGACGATCACGTCCAGCGCCGCCATGTCGTAGACCTCCAGCTCGGGCTCGGTGGCGAGGTCCACGGCGCCCTCGGCGAGCAGCATGTAGGACCAGAAGTCGCCGTACGCCCGGGTCCGCCAGCAGCGCCGTGCCAGGGCCATGAAGTCCTCGAGCCGCCCGCGCTCCTCCCAGCCGTGCAGCGAGGCGTAGGACAGCGAGGCGTCGTCGAGCCGGCCGACGTCGGAGACCCGGCACGGGGACGCGTTCAGCAGGGATCGTCCGGTCCAGGCGCCGCCGTCCTTCGAGGCCCACCAGCGCCGGTTCAGCTGCGGGGCGCTCACGCAGCCGACCACCACCTCGCCGTCGACCGCGAGCGCGATCAGCGTGGCCCACACCGGCACGCCGCGCACGAAGTTCTTGGTGCCGTCGATCGGGTCGACGATCCACCGCCGTTGGCTGTGACCGGTCGAGCCCTGCTCCTCGCCCAGCACCGCGTCCCGCGGGCGGGCCCGGGACAGGGTCCGGCGGATCCCTTCCTCGACCGACTTGTCGGCGTCGGTGACCGGGGTCAGGTCCGGCTTGGTCATCACGTGCAGATCCTGCGCCTTGAACCGGTTGGTGGTCAGCGAGTCCGCGTCGTCGGCGAGGACGTGCGCGAGCCGCAGGTCGTCGGTGAAGGAGGTCGGCATGGAGGTCAGGCTATGCCCCG
This sequence comes from uncultured Actinomycetota bacterium, assembly GCA_963835385.1. GTDB lineage: Bacteria > Actinomycetota > Actinomycetes > Propionibacteriales > Nocardioidaceae > Nocardioides_B. Next base: position 195,681 of record CAWIFK010000006.1, on the reverse strand, counting down.
GCGCGCGCGGCGCGGTGGACCAGTCGGTGCCGGGCCGGGTTTGGACCGCTCACTCCTCCTCCTCCGCGCGCTCCCTGCTCTCGAGCAGCCGGCGGAACGACTCCACCCGGGTCGGGTCGGTGCGGCCCTCGGTGACGGCCTCGTCGAGGGCGCACTCCGGCTCGGTGAACCCGTGCGTGCAGCCGCGGGGGCAGTCCCCGGTCAGCTCCTCGAGGTCGGGGAAGGCGCGGATCAGGTGCCTGGACTCGACGTGGGCCAGGCCGAAGGAGCGGATCCCGGGGGTGTCGACGATCCAGCCCAGGCGACCGTCGTGCTGGGGCAGCGCGAGCATCAGCGCCGACGTCGAGGTGTGCCGGCCACGGCCGGTCACCGCGTTGACCACCCCGATGGCGCGGTCGGTGCCGGGCACGAGCGCGTTGACCAGCGTCGACTTGCCGACCCCGCTGTGGCCGACCAGCACGCTGACGCGGCCGGCGAGCCTGCCCCGGACCTCGTCGAGGTCACCGCCGCGCTCGGTGACGACGGCGTCGACGCCCAGCGGCCGGTAGGCGTCCAGCAGGGGACCGGGGTCGGCGAGGTCCGCCTTGGTCAGGCAGAGCAGCGGCTGCAGGCCCGCGTCGTACGCCGCGACGAGGGCCCGGTCGATCAGGCGCCGCCGCGGCTCGGGGTCGGCCAGGGCAGCGACCACGACGAGCTGGTCGGCGTTCGCGACGATCACCCGCTCGACGGGGTCGTCGTCGTCGGCGGTGCGCCGCAGGACCGTCGCCCGCTCCTCGACCTCGACGATCCGCGCCAGGCTGCCCTCGTCGCCGGAGACGTCGCCGACCAACCGCACCCGGTCCCCGACGACCACGCCCTTGCGCCCCAGCGGGCGGGACTTCATCGCGGTGACCACCCGCTCGCCGACCAGGCACGTGTAGCGGCCCCGGTCGACGGTGACCACGGAGGCGTCGACCGCGTCGTCGTAGGTCGGGCGGTCCTTCGTCCGCGGACGGGTATGGCGGCGGGGCCGGTCGTACTTCTCGTGCTCCCAGTCCTCGTGGCGCGGCACTAGAACAGCCCCGACCACGCCGTGTCGAAGCCGGGGAAGGTCTTCGAGGTCGTGGCGATGTCCTGCACCTCTACACCGCCGACCGCGAGGCCGAGGATCACCCCGGCATGGGCCATCCGGTGGTCGGCGTAGGTGTGGAAGACACCCGCGTGCAGCGGCGCAGGGGAGATGTCGAGCCCGTCGGGGGTCTCGGTCACCGCGCCGCCGAGCCCGGTCAGCTCGGCAGCGAGCGCCGCCAGCCGGTCGGTCTCGTGGCCGCGGATGTGCGCGACGCCGCGCAGGTGCGAGGGCGAACCGGCGAGGGCGCAGAGCGCGGCGACGGCCGGGGTGAGCTCGCCGACGTCGTGGAGGTCGTAGTCGATCCCGGAGACGTCGCCGGTGCCGGTGACTGTGAGCCCGGTGTCGCTCAGGTCCACCTCGGCCCCCATCAGCGCGAGGATCTCCCGCAGCGAGTCACCCGCCTGGGTGGTGCTCCGCGGCCAGTCGCGCACGGTCACCGACCCACCGGTCACGACGGCGGCGGCCAGGAACGGTGCGGCGTTCGACAGGTCCGGCTCGACGGCGACGTCCACGCCGGCGACCGGGCCGGGCAGCACCTGCCACCGGTCCGGCTCGTCGGTGAGCACCGTGACCCCGCGCCGCCGGAGCTGGTCGAGCGTCATGTCGATGTGCGGCAGCGAGGGCACCGGCTTCCCGTCGTGACGGACGTCGATGCCCTGCTCGTAGCGGGCGCCCGAGAGCAGCAGCGCGGAGATGAACTGGCTGGAGGCGGAGGCGTCGATGGTGACGGTGCCGCCGCGGACCGCACCTCGCCCGAGCACGGTGAACGGCAGGGCGCCACGGCCCTCGTCCTCGATCTCGACGCCGACCTGGCGCAGGCCGCCGATGACCTCGTGCATGGGGCGGGTCCGCGCGTGCGGGTCACCGTCGAAGACGACCGGTCCGTCGCCGAGCGCGGCGAGCGGCGGGACGAACCGCATCACGGTGCCGGCGAGGCCGCAGTCGACCGTCGCCGGCGCCCGGACGGCTCCCGGCGTGACGGTCCAGTCCGCGCCGGAGCTGTCGATCTCGGCTCCCAGGCCGCGCAGCGCCGTCACCATCAGCTCGGTGTCGCGGGAGCGGAGGGCCCGTCGTACGACGCCGGGACCCTCGGCCAGGGCGGCGAGCACCAGTGCCCGGTTGGTCAGCGACTTCGAGCCCGGCAGCGAGACGACGGCCTCGACCGGGCCGGGCGCGTGCGGCGCCGGCCAGAGCGGCGCGGCGGCGGTGTCATGGGGAGTCATCGACGACGAGGGTAGCCGCCGGCCGCCCGCCGCGACCGCGTGTCGACTGGTCCGGGACGGGCTCAGCCGACCGACTTCGCCGCGAGCCGTGCCTGGGTCTTGGCCTCCTTGCCCAGGTGCCGGGCCTCCCGACGCACGTCGGTGACCGCGTGCTTGGTGCGCCAGGCGACGCCGGGCTTGCCCTCCGTGTCGACGCTGGCGAGCAGCAGACCGCCCATGGCCGAGAGGTTCTTGAAGAAGTGCAGCTTCTGGTTCTGGCGGGTGCTCGCGTCCTCCTCCTCCCAGAACCGGTGCCCGGCCACGGTGGTCGGCACCAGGGTCGCGGCGAGGACCGTGGCGGACAGCCGGGGGGCACGACCGGTGGCGAAGGCCAGGGCGCTGGCCACCTGGACGGCGCCGTTGACCCGCACCAGCGTCACCTCGTCGGAGGGGACCGGCACCTGGGGGGCGACCTTCTTCATCGTCCGCTTGAACTGTTCGGTGACCGGCTTGGCGTGGTCCGCGACCGTCTTGCTGTTGCGCAGCGCGTTCACCCCGCCCACGACGAACATCGAGGCGAGCATCGGGCGGGCGGCGAGTCGGATCAGCGTCATGGCGCCTTCTTACCCCATGTGCCGCGCACGACACCCTCCGGTCGCGCAACGCCTCCGAGGCCCCGGGCCGTCCGGCGGGCTGCCGGGCCGGCCCCGTGGGGTGCTGGGCCCGGCTTCGCGGCAGCCGTCGTACACGGACATGCAAAGGTCTCGCGACGGCGTGAAGCGCCCGCCTGCGAGCCCGTCGGCGCCGAGGTTCTGCATGTCCGTCTACGTCCCGCTGTCTGCCGCGCGCGGGTGGCGGCCCTCCCAGCTGGGGTTGGCCCTCGCACCTCCCAGCGGCCCGTCGGACTTGCGGTCGCAGCTCAGCGCGGCCCTGCTCACGCTCGACCCCGCCGGGAGGGACGCTCGACTGCACGTCCGAGCGGCTGTCCGCCGGCCCGTCGCGCTCGGGCGCTCGGTCCGTGCCCCGGCGCCCGGCGCTCGCTAGCAGCGGCCGCCGACCGATGCGCCCGCGTGCGCTCGTTGCGGCTCACGCTCGTACGAGACGAACCTCGACGTGCAGAACACTCCGTATCACCGTCCGTCGAGCGTCCCCACCGACTTGTGCGCATCGGTCTGGCCGGGGGCTGGTCTCAGGTGAACGGCTCAGGAGCGAAGACCGACGATGCGAGCCTGCACGGCATCATCGCGAGGGGTTGACACCGTGAGCCAAGCGCACTTTCCGGCTGGGATCTTCGACCAGAAACGAACCTTGAGAAATCCGGTGCCGGCGGCAATGGTGCACACGAGGCGACCCTTGCTGACCTCGCATCCGGCTGGCTTGTCGTGATCGAGAATGGTTTGCTCCATGTCGGGGATCTCGAACGTCACTTCAGTGGCCGCAAGGTGCATCCCCGTCACCGTGGCCTCGATGCGGTACTGATTGCCTCGACGCGGTCGCTCGATGACTCGTGGTGGCTGGGAATATGCCAGGGGCGTCCCTGGGTCGGTGCTGGGCTCCGGGCTGGGTTCCGGGCTGGGTTCCGGGCTGGGTTCCGGGCTGGGTTCCGGGCTGGGTTCCGGGCTGGGTTCCGGGCTGGGTTCCGGGCTGGGGTCGGTGCTGGGGTCGGTGCTGGGGTCGGTGCTGGGGTCGGTGCTGGGGTCGGTGCTGGGGTCGGTGCTGGGCGCCGGGGTGGGTTCCGGGGTGCTGGGCGCCGGGCTGGGCGCCGGGGTGGGGGCCGGGGTGGTGACGGGGGTCGGGGTGGTGACGGGGGTCGGGGTGGTGACGGGGGTCGGGGTGGTGACGGGGGTCGGGGTGGTGACGGGGGTCGGGGTGGTGACGGGGGTCGGGGTGGTGACGGGGGTCGGGGTGGTGTCGGTGCTCAGGTCGGGGCCGGAGTCTGGCGTGAGATCGGTGCCGGGGTCGGGCGTGAGATCGGGGGCAGGCTCGGTCGCCGGGTCGCCGGCAGGGTCGGTGAGCACGTCCCCAACCGGGTCGCCGGCAGGGTCGGTGATCGAGCCCGGGACGAGGTCGGTGGCCGGGTCGACGGCCGGGTCGACGGCCGGGGCGACAGCCAGGTCGACGGCCGGGCCTGCGGCGGGGTCCGCGCCCGGTTGCTCGGGGGCGAACGTCGTAGCGGCCGGCACGACGCTCTCCGCGGCCCAGGGCGGCGCCGTCGACGCCGGCGCGCCCGGCGACGTCCGCGACAGGACGGCCGGCACAGCTGCGGGGGAGGCCACCGGAGCCTCGGCGGGGGCGGCGGCGCGCTTCACGGAGGGGGCGGCGTCCGCCGACGCCTCCGCGCCCGGCACGGTCGAGGTGACCGCGGCAGGGTGGTCGGCGGCCGCGACGCGATCGGGGGTGCCGGCCCGGACGATGACCACGCCGGTGACTGCGGCGGCCGCGACGCCGGCGGCGACCGTGCCTGCCGTCGCCACTCCCGTGTTGGCGGCGACCACGTCCCGCATCCGACCGAGCACGGCCAGCACTCCAGTGCCGCCGGTCGCGCCGCCCGCCGAGGCGAGGTAGCCGGTGGCGGCCGCGCCGAGCAGCAGCGGGGTGATCACAGCGCGCAGGTTGGAGTTGACCTCGGACAGTTCGAGGTACATCGCGGTGCACCGGCGGCACCCGTCGAGGTGGGCCTGCACCTTCGCGCTGTCCCGCTTGGCCAGTCCCTTGCGGATGTAAGCGCCGAGGTGCTCGTTGGTCCACCGGCACTCGGACTCCGACATGTCGTGCAGGTGCATCGTCAAGAACGCCTGCCGCAGGCCCTCGCGCGCCCGGTAGGCCAGCGCCGAGACGGAGTTCGCGCTCATGCCGAGGAGGGCGGCGATCTCCGCCGGCTTCTGTCCCTCGACCTCGAGGTGCCACAGCACCATCTGCCACCGCTCCGGGAGACTGGCGAAGGCCCGCGCGGCGGCGCCGTTCTCGAACGCCTCGACCGCGGTGTCGAGGAACGGCACGCCCGGGTCGAAGGCCGTCATGTCGTCGGAGGTCTGCAGCCGGGCGGCCGCGCGCATCCGGTCGACGTGCAGCCGGCGTACGGCGGTGAGCAGGTAGGCCCGGAAGGCGACGTCGGGGCCGCCGCCGCCCTGGAGGACACCCAGCACCTTCGCGAAGGCCTCGGAGACCAGGTCGTCGGCGTCGGGACCGCGCACCAGTTGGCGCGCGAGCCGGCGAGCGGCGTCCACGTGGCGCTCGAAGAGGCCTCCGTAGGCAGCGACGTCCCCGCCGCGTACGCGCGAGATCAGCTCGGCGTCGCTGGGCGCCTCGATCTCGCTCAGGATGTCGGTCATGGGCCTTCGGAGGGGGACGGTCGGGGGCTTCCTCGATGACGCGAGACTCGCCGCGGGGCGTCGGGATCTGCGTCCTCGCGACCACGTTAGGTGGATGGGTCGATCCGCGCCGGAAGTCCGGAAAAACAGCAGAGGACGCGGTCGGGCGAGGGGGGCGACTTGGGGCGACTTCGGGGGTCTTGGGGTGATTCTGGGCAAAGAGTGCGCTGAATCCCGTCATGGATGTCCCCGTGCGCCGTCTCCTCCCTTGCAAGCTGCGGGACGCGGGCCGGACGGGCGCGCGCAACGGAGGAGGAGGTGCGTGGCGGTGCCGCTGTTCACGCCCTTCCTGCGCCGTCGTCTCGAGCCGGCCGACCGGGGGGCGGCGCAGGAGCTCTCGGACGCGGTGCGACAGGCGCTTCCGATGCGCTTCGAGGCCGTTGCGGAGTCCCTGGTGCCTGCGGGAACGCCCGCACACGTGGCCGCGGCTTGTGCGGTGGTGGGTCGTGACGTGGCTCGTGACGGTGCCGCCCTGGGTGAGGCACTGTCCGGGCTGCGCACGACCTACCGGCTGGTCCTTGGCCAGGATCCCGACTTCGGTGCGGCCGAGGCGCTGTCGCTGGCCTGGAGCGAGGCCACGCTGGAGTACCTGCACGACCTCTCGTGCGAGGACCCGCTCACCGGCCTGACCAGCCTGGCGCACGTGCGCACCCGGCTCGCCGAGCTCTACCGCGACGCCGAGCTGACCGACGTCTCGCTGCGGCACAGCCACGCGCTGGTGGTCGTCGAGCTGACCCGCCGGCACGGCCTCTCGCCCGCAGCGTCGTCGATGGGCGACCACCACTTCACCCGCGCCCTGAGGATGGTCCAGGTCGCCGAGGCCGTGCGGTCGGTCTACTCCGGCGGCCAGACGATCGGGCGCCTCGGCCCGCACCGGGCGGTGGTGGTGCTCGCCCGGGATGCGGAGCTGGGCCAGTCGGTCGCGCTGCTGCGCGACTTCCTCGGCGACCTCGACCTGGGACCGACCGACGTCCGGGTGTGGATCGAGGGGTTGCCGTCGACGGCGGAGTCGGCGACCCGCCTGCTCGACGAGCTGGCGCGCTGAGGTGACTGGCTAACCTGAGACGCATGTGCGGCCGCTACGCCTCGAGCAGGCGCCCCGAGGACCTCGTCGAGGAGTTCGAGATCGACCGGGTCGAGGTCAAGGAGGAGCTTGCGCCCGACTACAACGTCGCGCCCACCAAGCCGGTGTACGCCGTCGTGCAGCGGCCGCCGGGAGCGAAGGACGCGCCGCAGCCGGAGGCGTCCGAACGTCAGCTGCGGGTCCTGTCCTGGGGCCTCGTCCCGTTCTGGGCGAAGGACCCCGCCATCGGCAACAAGATGATCAACGCCCGCATGGAGACCGTCCACGAGAAGCCGGCCCACCGTCGCGCGTTCGCCTCGCGCCGCTGCCTGCTCCCCGCCGACGGCTACTACGAGTGGTACGCCACCGACCAGCTGACGAAGGCGGGCAAGCCGCTGAAGCAGCCCTTCTTCATCCACCACCCCGACGGCGCGACCATGGCGATGGCGGGTCTCTACGAGATCTGGCGCGACCCCACCCGCGACGAGGACGACCCGCAGCGGTTCAAGTGGACCTGCACGGTGATCACCACGCGCGCAGAGGACGCCGTGGGCCACATCCACGACCGGATGCCGATGCTGGTCGAGCCCGAGCGGTACGCCGCCTGGCTGGACCCGGCCGCGTCCGACCCCGAGCAGCTCAAGGGCCTGCTGGTCCCCGCCGCACCGGGGCGGCTGGAGGCCTACCCGGTGTCGACCGCGGTGAACAACGTGCGCAACAACGGCGCCGAGCTGCTCGAGCCGCTGCCGACCGAGCCGCCCGCGCCGGCGTCATGACCGCCGTGTCGACCGTCGCCACCCCGCACGGCGACGCGCGGTTGCTGCGCGACCGGGCCCGCAGCCCGATCGCCACCCTCCTGCTCGGGCACGGGGCCGGCGGCGGGCCGGAGTCGCGCGACCTCGCCGCGCTCGCCGAGGCGCTGCCGGCGCAGGGCATCAACGTGGTGCGGCTCGACCAGCCGTGGCACGTCGCCGGCCGCAGGGTCGCGCCTCGCCCGGCGGTGCTCGACGAGTGCCTGCTGGCCGCCGCCCGGCACGTCCGGCCGCGCACCCCGTTGGTGGTGGGCGGGCGCAGCGCCGGCGCGCGGTCGGCCGCCCGGTGCGCGCAACGGCTCGGTGCCGCGGCGTACCTCGCCCTGGCGTTCCCGCTGCACCCGCCCGGGAAGCCGGAGCGGTCCCGGCTCGACGAGCTCGAGGGAGTGCGGCTGCCGACCCTGGTGGTGCAGGGCGAGAAGGACTCCTTCGGGCGGCCGGAGGAGTTCCCCTCCGACGTCGACCTCACCGTGGTGCCGGGAGCCGATCACGGGTTCAAGGTGGCCAAGCGCGGACCGGTCGGGCAGGACGACGCGCTCGCGATCGTCGTCGAGGCCACGCTGGAGTGGGTGGTGCGCGAGGTGGCGGGGAATCGTCCGGCGTCCTGAGGCGTTCAGCCCACGAACCTCCTGCACCGGCCTCGCTGTCGGGGCGGAGGGGGACCGACCAGCAGGAAGGAGCCGCCTGACGTGGGAACGATGACCTGCGACCGGGGCGAGGAGCGTCGCGCGACGGCGTCCCGGACGGCGTACCCCGGCCTCCCGGTAGGCTGGGAGACGATGACTGAGCAGACCGTGCCGGATCCGGCGACCGAGACCGAGGCCGAGCGCTCCGCGCGTTTCGAGCGCGACGCGCTGCCGTTCCTCGACCAGCTCTACTCCGCGGCCATGCGGATGACGCGCAACCCGCAGGACGCCGAGGACCTGGTGCAGGAGACGTTCGCCAAGGCGTACTCCGCGTTCCACCAGTTCCGGCCGGGCACGAACCTGAAGGCCTGGCTCTACCGGATCCTCACCAACACGTTCATCAACAACTACCGCAAGAAGCAGCGGCAGCCGCAGCAGTCGATGAGCGAGGACGTCGAGGACTGGCAGCTGGCCCGCGCCGAGTCGCACACCTCCTCCGGCCTGAAGTCGGCGGAGACCGAGGCGCTCGAGCGGCTGCCCGACAGCGACGTCAAGAGCGCCCTGCAGCAGCTGCCGGAGGACTTCCGCCTCGCGGTCTACCTCGCCGACGTCGAGGGGTTTCCCTACAAGGAGATCGCCGAGATCATGGACACCCCGATCGGCACGGTGATGTCGCGGCTGCACCGCGGGAGGCGTCAGCTCCGTGAGCTCCTGTCGGACTACGCCACCGAGCGGGGCATGAGCGCCGCGGGTGCGGCCGGAAGCGGGAAGGGAGGCGCGTCATGAGCTGTGGCAACCCCCATGACAAGGACTGCTCCGAGGTCCTGCGGCGGGTCTTCTTCTTCATCGACCACGAGCTTCCCGAAGCCGACTACGCCGAGATCCAGCACCACCTCGACGAGTGCCGGCCGTGCCTGCAGAAGTACGACCTCGAGGCCACCGTCAAGGCGCTGGTCGCGCGCTCGTGCTCCGAGCACGCCCCGCAGGGCCTGCGTGACAAGGTGCTGCTGCGGATCCGCCAGGTGCAGGTCGAGATCACCGACACCTACGTCGAGTAGGAACCCAGGCGCAGAAGGACCCAGACGCAGAAGGACCCAGACGCAGAAGGACCCAGACGCAGAAGGACCCAGACGCAGAAGGACCCCGACACCGGCGACGGTGCGGGGTCCTTCGTCCTGTGCGCGGAGCGCGCAAGAACGCCTGGGTCAGGCGTTGGGGCGCTTACCGTGGTTGGCGCCCTTCTTCTTGCGGGCGCGGCGCTTGCGGCCTGTCTTGCCCATGGTGTCCTCCTCGACGCTGACACTTCGCGGCCGCGGTCAGGTGACCAGGGCCCGGACCATTCTCGCAAACCGGCGGCATCGCCGCCAATCGGCTCCCGGCGGGGGAGGATGGGCAGATGACACAGCCCTTGCACGTCCGGGTCGGCGAGGTCGGCACGCTGACCTTCACGGTCACCGAGGACGACACCGCCGCCGCGCTCGGTTCGGGCGACCTGCCGGTTCTCGCGACCCCCCGTCTGCTCGCGTGGGTCGAGGCCGCCACCTGCGCGGCGATCGACGCGGCCCTGGCCGCCGACCGCACCAGCGTCGGCACCCGCATGCAGCTCGAGCACGTGGCGGCGAGCCCGGTGGGGGCGCAGGTGCGCGTGCACGTCACCGTCGGGTACGTCGACGGACGCCTGGTCCGGTTCGACGCGGCCGCCGTCGACGCGCAGAGCGAGAAGGTGCTCGGCCACGGCGAGGTCACCCGGGTGGTGGTCGACCGGGACCGGTTCCTGAGCCGGCTGCGCTGACTCCGGCGCGGCTGGGGAGCGGGCGCGGCCGCGGCACGCCCCCCGCCCCGACGCTCAGAGAGTGTGTCCCTATTCGCGGCACTGTCGGTGCCGGGCGGCACCATCGGTTTCGTGGGGACTCACATGGCCGGCGCAAGGCTGCACGACGTCTGGGCAAGGTGCACGGCCGGGTCGCTGCGGTCCGCACGGCGCTGCTGCACTCGATCAGCAGCGAGCTCGCGAAGACGTCTGCGGTCATCGTGATCGAGGACCTCAACGCCGCCGGGATGCTGAAGAACAAGAAGCTGGCCCGGCACGTCTCCGATGCCGGGTTCGGGGAGCTGCGCCGCCAGCTCGAGTGCAAGAGCGCCTGGTACGGCACCCAGCTGGTCGTCGCCGACAGGTGGTTCCCCAGCAGCAAGACATGCTCGCGTTGCGGGGTCGTGAAGGCCGACCTGACCCTGGCCGACCGGGTCTATGAATGCGCGGGTGAGCACGGCTGTGGCCTGGTGATCGACCGGGACCTCAACGCGGCCATCAATCTGGCCCGCTGCACACCACCCGCAGACGAGGGCACCAACACTGCACCGCCGCTTCCTGCGGCTGCCTGAGACGCGCACAGCGTGTCCGCGCCTGGATGGACCGGGCCGTAGAGCCGACCGCCACCCTGCTTCACGAAGGGGCCCTGGGTCGGAACCGAGGTAAGACCACCGTGGGCGGCGCTCGGATGACAACCAAGAACCACCGCCCCTGCCGGGGCGGCGGTCAAGGGAAGTCAGTGTGGCCCGAATAGGGACACACCCAGTCAGACGCCGAAGGTGTTGCGCGGGTAGGCGGCGTCCACGTCGGTGATCACGTTCACCAGGTACGGCGTCCCGGCGGCGAACGCCCGGTCGAGGGCCGGACCGATCTGCGCCGGGTCCGTCACGGTCTCGCCGCCGCCGCCGAGGGCGGTCACCACCTGGTCGTAGCGGGTGCGCGGCGCGAGGTCCGCGGCGACGTCGTAGCCGTAGATCATCTGCATCGGCTGCTTCTCCAGTCCCCACGCCGAGTTGTTGCCGCAGACCATCACGACCGGCAGGTCGTGACGCACCAGGGTGTCGACGTCCATCAGCGACATGCCGGCCGCACCGTCGCCGAGGAGCAGCACCACCTGCGCCGAGGGGCGGGCGATGCGTGCGGCGATGGCCGCACCGAGCCCGGCGCCCAGGCACCCGTAGGGGCCGGGGTCCAGCCACCCGCCGGGTCGCTTCGGCTCGACGTACTTGCCGGCGAACGAGACGAAGTCGCCGCCGTCGCCGATGACCACCGAGTCCTCGGCCAGCCGCGGCACCAGCTCGCCGTAGATCCGCGCCGGGTGGACCGGGTCGGCGTCGGCGGAGAGCAGCGCGGCATCGGCCTCCGCGGCCTTCGCCACGTCCGCCTGCAGGCTCTCGGTCCAGGTCGACCAGTGCGGGCGGCGCAGCTGCTGCTCGAGGGCCGCCTGCACGCCGTCGAGGATCAGCGTCAGGTCGCCGGCGGCCGCGGCCGCGAGCTCGGCGTGCTGCGAGACCTGGGCGGGGGAGTCCGTCAGGTGCACGACCTGGGCGGGCGGCGCGCCGTCCTTGCCGCCGAAGGAGCCGTACCCGAGGCGGAAGTCCAGTGGCGTGCCGACCACGACGACGAGGTCGCTGGTGCCGAGCGCACGGCGTCGCGCCTTCGTGACCAGAAGCGGGTGGCCGCCGGGAACGACGCCGCGTCCCATGCCGTTGGTGACGACGGGGATCCCGGTCTCCTCCACGAACCGCAGGGCGGCCTCCTCGGCGCCGTCGGCCCACACGTCGGTGCCGAGGACCAGGACCGGACGCTCGGCCCGGGCGAGCAGGTCGCCGATCTCGGCCAGCGCCTCGGTGTCGGGCTCGAGGCGCTGCCGGGCGGGCGAGCCCGGCGTCTCGAACGGCGCCTGGTCGAAGAACTGGTCCATCGGGACGTCGAGGAAGGCCGGACCGCGGTGGGAGGAGCCGGCGACCCGGAACGCCTCGTCGACGGAGCCGGCGATCTCGCCGACCCGGTGGACGGTGCGGGACAGCTTGGTCACCGGGGCGAGGAGCGGTGGGTGGTCGAGCTCCTGCAGGCTGCCCATGCCCCAGCGGTTGGCCGGTGCCCGGCCGCCGACGACGACGAGCGGGGAGCCGCTGAACTGGGCCTGCGTGATCGCGCTGACGCCGTTGGTCACGCCCGGGCCGGCCGTGAGCACCGCGAGGCCCGGGACCCGGGTGAGCTTGCCCATCGCCTCGGCGGCGAAGACGGCGGTCTGCTCGTGCCGCACGTCGAGGAGCCGCATGGGCGGGCCGTCGTGGGCGGGGTGCACGGCGCCGTCGTACATCGGGAAGACGTGGGCGCCCGAGAGCGTGAACATCGTGTCGACCCCGTACGCTGCGGCGACGGCGACGGCCTGCGCGCCGCCGTGCGCCTGGGAGCCGCCGCGCTCGTCGTCCTGGGAGCCGTCGGTGGTCGGATCGGGTGCGGTGGTGGGGACGTCGCTCATGCGGGCAGGTTACCCGCCGGTAGTCGCCGCGTCAGGTCCCCGTGTCGGCGCGGCGCGCAGCCCGCCCGGCGCCGGGGAGGCCCGGACCCGTGGGGGCGACCAGCCGGGGCGCCCGCCGAGCACCTCCGAGTGGGCGCACCCGGCCCCCGAGACAGCCGCCCCACTCGAGCCAGACGACCTGGCGCAGGCAGGCGTCCTCGACCTCGCAGCCGCCGGCGGCCGCCACCAGGGCGCCCGCGAGGACGTTGAGCTTCACGTTGTGGTTCTGCGACGCGTGGGCCAGCTCTGCGAACGCCTGCTCCGGCGTCGCGGCGCGCAGTGCCGCGAGCACCCCCTTGGCCTGCTCGATGACCGGGCGCGAGCACAGCGCGCGTTCGAGGTGGCGTTGGAAATCGTCGGTGTCCATGGGTGTCCACCAGTCCCTCCACAGCAGATCGCAGCGGGGTCCGGGCTGCTTTCCGATTTCGAAGATACTGGGGGTATGGGCACTTGCCAAGCGCATCCGGTCTTGGAATGCAGGGGCCGGCTCGCGACGACCTCCCGGCCCCGGCGAGAGACGTCGGGCGGGGTCTCTCGCCGGGGCGCTCCGCACGTCGCCGACCGGCGTCATCGCACCGGGGTGTCGACCGCCTGCTCGTCCATCGGCAGCTCCTCGACGCCGGGGTCGCCGGCGTCGGCGTGGTAGTCCTCCGGCACGGTGGCATCGACGCCCTCACCGATCTTGACAGCCCGGAACAGCAGCGTCAGCGCCACCGCGACGACCAGGTTGACCAGCACGGCGGTCAGCGCGATGTAGCCCTTGGTGTCGGTGAACGGGACCACCTCGAGCGGGCCGCCGAAGTGACTGCCCGGGACGCCGGGGGTGGGGACCATGTAGGCGGTCCAGGTGCCGTAGGCCATGCCCACGGCCCAGCCGACCAGCAGCGCCGTGCGGTGGAACCAGCGGGTGTAGAGACCGAAGACGATCGTCGGGAACGTCTGGAGGATCCACACGCCGCCGAGCAGCTGGAAGTTGATGGCGAGCTTGGTGGGCAGCCCGAGCACGAAGGCAAGCGCGCCGAACTTCACCACCAGCGAGATCAGCTTGCTCTGCTTGGCCTCCTGGGCCGGGGTGGCCGCCGGGTTGAGGAACGCCTTGTAGATGTTGCGGGTCCACAGGTTCGCGGCGGCGATCGACATGATCGCAGCGGGCACGAGCGCCCCGATCGCGATCGCGGCGAACGCCACCCCGGCGAACCAGGCCGGGAACCGCTCCTGGAACAGCTGCGGCACTGACTGCTGGGCGTTCTCCACCGACACGCCCGCCGCGATGGCCGCGAAGCCGAGCAGGGCCAGCAGGCCGAGCAGGAAGGAGTACGCCGGCAGCAGCGCGGCGTTGCGCCGGATCACATTGCGGTTCTTCGACGCCAGCACGCCGGTCAGCGAGTGCGGGTACATGAACAGCGCCAGCGCGGAGCCCAGCGCCAGCGAGGCGTAGGCCCACTGCGCCGCGCCGGGCGGGATCATGCCCTTGCCCGCTGCCGCTCCCTCCCCGATGGCGTCGGCGTTCTCGGAGTTGAAGCTGTCGAAGGAGCTCTGTGCCGCGTCGAAGATGGCGCCCCAGCCGCCGAGCTGCGAGGGCAGGTAGAACACCGCGACCAGGATCACCAGGTAGATCAGCGAGTCCTTGACGAACGCGATCAGCGCCGGGGCGCGCAGGCCGGAGGAGTAGGTGTAGGCGGCGAGCACGGCGAAGGCGATGAACAGCGGGATGTCCTTGACGAACCAGGAGGCGTCCGCGCTGCCGCCGATCCCCATCACCTCGAGCACCACCTGGATGCCGACGAGCTGCAGGGCGATGTAGGGCATGGTCGCGAGCAGGCCCGTGACCGCGACGGCCAGGGCCAGCGGGCGGGAGTCGAAGCGTCCCCGGACGAAGTCGGCCGGGGTCACGTAGCCGTGCCGGTGCGAGACCGACCACAGCCGCGGCAGGAACACGAAGATGATCGGGTAGAGCACGATCGTGTACGGCACGGCGAAGAAGCCGGCCACGCTGCCGGCGTACAGCGTGGCCGGGACCGCCACGAACGTGTAGGCGGTGTAGATGTCGCCGCCGATGAGGAACCACGACACGAACGTGCCGAACCCGCGCCCGCCGAGCCCCCACTCGTCGAGGTTGTCCAGCGTGTCGCCACGGCGCCACCGGGCGGCGGCGAAGCCCATCACGGTGACCAGCACGAAGAAGAACAGGAAGACGGCCAGCGCGACCGGGGACACCTCGTTCATCGCCCCTCCTCCCTCGACGTGGCGCCGGCACGGGCCGGCAGGCCTCGCGCGGCCCGGTCACGAGCCGTGGCCGCCTCGCTGATCTTGAAGGCGAGGAAGGTCAGGGTCGAGACGATCGGGATCAGCAGGAACTGGAACCAGTAGAAGAACGGGAAGCCCCACAGCCGGGGCTCGTCGACGTCGTAGATCCACACCATCAGCGGAACGACGATGCAGACGGCCAGCAGGCCGCCGACGGCGAGCCACAGCGGTCGGGTCCCACGGTCATGGTCGGGCGGGCGGGCGGGCGTGGACATGGCAGGTCACCTCCGAGTCGAGTGCCGGCCGCGAAGGTACGCGGTGTCCCTCTCGACCACCCGCAGGCACGCCGCGCCCGGGCGGTGAGCGGTCGCACCGGTGAGACCGGCGGTCGCCGCGCGCCGGTCCCCCGGTGCCCGCGGCCGGCCGGACCGGTGCCCCGTCGGGTCAGGACAGGAACGGGGCGCTCAACCGGCGCAGGTGCTCGATGAGCACCAGCAGCAGGTCGGCCCGCACCTGCGGCGGACGGGCGGCCAGCGACAGGTGGAGGTAGAGCGCCCGCAAGTAGCCGCGCACGTCACCGGCCACGCGGTAGGGGTCACGGCCGGTGTCGCCGTCGAGCACGGCGGCGCTCGCCAGCCTGGCCACCCAGGGCTCGAGGACCTCGAGCCCCACGAGGTCGCGCCGCAGCACCTCCAGCGTCGCGGCGGCGAAGCGGTCGTCCTCACCGTGCAGCAGGCGCTGGCCGGACTCGACGGCGAGCCGGTCGCCCACCACGTCGAGGAGCACCGTCAGCTCGAGGCGTCCCATCGCCTCCGACCCGGCCAGGGCCCCGAGGGCGTCGGCGCCGTGGGCGAGGGCGTGCGCCCAGCCCTTGCCCTCGACGAACCCGCGGACGTCGCGCTCCCGCACCAGCCAGCCGGCCAGCCGGTCACCCCAGCGCAGCACCGTGCCGGGGCGCAGGAGGTGCTGGTCGTTGTCGCGGCGGAGGCAGCCGGCGAGGACCAGTGCCGAGAAGCTGCGGCGGAAGACCGTGTCGGTGCCGGACTCGCCGAGCCCGACCAGGAGGCCGGCGGCCATCCCGTCACCGAGCCCCTCCAGCACGTGGTCGTAGACACCTTCCGACAGCCAGGTCGCGAGCAGCCGGTAGCCGATCGCGTGGCGCCGGTACGGGTCCGGGTCGCCGAGCATCGTGGTGAGGTCGGAGGTGAGGTCGGCCAGGCTGTGGTCGGAGGGCACCTTGCGGCCCTCCGCCACCACGCGGTCCCAGTACGCCGACTCCATGGCTCCGCATCCTGCCACCGGGCACGGGCCGACGGAGCGGGTCCGCCTACGCTGGGGCGGTGCCGTCGATGAACGAGCTCGTCCGTGCCCACACCGACCTCGACGAGGACGACGTGGCGTGGTTGCACCTGCTGCTGGCGGACTGGCAGATCATCGCCGACCTCTCCTTCGCCGACCTGGTGCTGTGGCTGCCGGACCGGGGAGGCAGCGGCTACTGGGCGGTGGCCCAGATGCGGCCGACCACCGGGCCGACCGCCTACGTCGACGACCTGGTCGGGGCGTTCGTGCCCCGGGGCCGCCGGCCGCTGCTGGACGCGGCGTACGAGCAACAGCGGGTGGCTCGCGAGGGTGACCCCGAGTGGCGTGACGAGGTGCCGGTGCGGGTGGAGGCGATCCCCGTGCGGCGGGGTCGGCTCACCCTCGGGGTCATCGCCCGCAACACCAACCTGCTCGGCGTGCGCACCCCCAGCCGCCTGGAGCTGGCCTACCTCCAGGCGGCCACCGACCTGACCCAGATGATCGCGCACGGGTCCTTCCCCTATCCCGGCCAGCGCTCGGACCACGTCGACTCCCCGCGCGTGGGCGACGGCTTCGTGCGCATCGACGGCAACGGCCGCGTCGTCTACGCGAGTCCCAACGCCACCTCGGTCTACCGGCGGCTGGGCCTGCAGTCCGACCTCGCCGGCGTCGACCTGGCCGAGACCACCCGCCGCCTGGTGCCGGCTCGCAGGCGTCCGGACGAGGAGACGCTCAGCGCCGTCCTGGGCGGGCGGATGCCGCGCGACGCCGAGCTCGGGGACGGCGAGACGGTGCTGATCGTGCGCGCCATCCCGCTGCGGCCGACCGGGGACCACATCGGCGCGCTGGTGCTGGTCCGCGACGTCACCGACCTGCGCAGCCGGGACCGCGAGCTGGTCACGAAGGACGCCACGATCCGGGAGATCCACCACCGGGTGAAGAACAACCTGCAGACCGTCGCCGCGCTGCTGCGGCTCCAGGCGCGCCGCATCGACGTGCCCGAGGGACGCCAGGCGCTGGAGGAGGCGGTTCGTCGCGTGGGGTCGATCGCGATCGTCCACGACACGCTGAGCCAGACGCTGGACGAGACGGTCGCCTTCGACGACGTGGCCGACCAGCTGCGGCTGATGGTGGCCGAGGTGACCTCACCCGAGGCCGAGGTGCTCACGAGGCGGCGAGGGAGCTTCGGCGTGGTGCCGGCCGAGGTGGCCACGCCGCTGGCGATGGTGCTCACCGAGCTCATGCAGAACGCCGTGGAGCACGGTTTCGCCGGCGCGCCGGGGACCGTCACGCTCGCCGTCCGGCGCGACACCGGTCGTCTGGTGCTCACCGTCGAGGACGACGGCTCCGGCATCGGCGGTGACTTCGACCTCGACTCCTCGACCGGCCTGGGCCTCTCGATCGTGCGCACCCTGGTCGAGTCCGAGCTCGGGGGCCGGATACAGATCGACCCGGCTCCCACGTGCGGGACCCGGGTGACCTTGGACGTTCCGTTGGCGTGAGCCGCCGGCGAGGGAAGGGCTCAGGCGGTGCGAACCTTGGCGCGAGCGTTGCGGCGCTTCAGCGCCCGACGCTCGTCCTCGCTCATGCCTCCCCACACTCCATGGTCCTGCCCCGCCTCGAGCGCCCACGCGAGGCACTGCTCGCGCACCTCGCAACGTCGGCACACCTGCTTGGCCTCCTCGATCTGGAGGATGGCCGGACCGGTGTTACCGATCGGGAAGAACAGCTCCGGGTCCTCGTCGAGGCACGCAGAGCGGTGGCGCCAATCCATGGCGGTTGACTCCTTGTCATGAGTTCGTGAGTGCACCGACCTGGTGGGTCAGCCAACTCCTGGCAGACTCGTTGACAGCGTTCGGTTGTTTGAAACGCATCAGCGAGGATCGTCCCGCCCAGTGGTCCGGGGCGGTGCCGGAACTGGCCCCCGAGACAGGTCCGTCAGACCTGATGGCCGGCGACACGGTCAAGACTGACAAGAGATCGTGGGCAGATCAACCCTTTCCTGTGGTCACGTCGGTCACAGATCGAAGAAACTGCTGGTGTGAGCGGCGATCCACGGTTTCAACGGGGACATGGGTCTCCCGGCGCGTCGTGGCGCTGCGTACGATCGTCGCCGTGAGCGACCCTTGCCCGACCCCGAGCGAGCCGTCGGCGACCGACGAGGGCGGTGCGCCCGCACCGCTGCTCGTCGCGGCGGCCCTGGCCGGTGTCGAGGCGGTCGTCCTCGCCGGCTACGGCATCGCCGAGCTGGTCGCCCTGTCCGGTGACCGCCTGACGATGGGGCTCTCGACCGCGCTGTTCTTCTTCGTCTACGCCGTCGGCCTGGCGCTCTGCGCCTGGGCGGTCTCGCGGCGCAACTCCTGGGCGCGGGCCCCGGTGGTGCTGGCCCAGCTGATCCAGCTCGGCGTGGCGTGGAGCTTCCGCGGTGGGGGCACCACCCTGCTGGCCGCGGTGCTCGCCGTGGTGGCCGTCGTCGTCGTCGCCGGGCTGCTGCACCCCGCCTCGATCGCCGCGCTCGACGACTGAGGCCCGTGCCCGGCCACGGCGACGGGTGAGCCGGCCGGCTCAGCCCACCCCGCTGGTCGGCTCGGCCAGCTGCTCACGCAGCTGGGCGAGGGTCCGGGCCAGCAGGCGCGAGACGTGCATCTGGGAGATCCCGATCTCGGCGGCGATCTGCGACTGGGTCATCCCCTTGAAGAACCGGAGCATCAAGATGTGCTTCTCGCGGGGGTCCAGCGACTCCAGCAGCGGCTTGATCGTCTCCCGGTTCTCGACGTGCTCCATGGCCTCGTCGTCGGAGCCGATCACGTCGATCATGCTGAGCGCGCTGTCGTCGCTGGAGTCCGGGGCGTCGAGCGACAGCGTGGAGTAGGCGTTGGCGGATTCCAGGCCCTCGATGATCTCCTCGTCGGACACGCCGACCTTGCCGGCCAGCTCGCCGACGGTGGGGGAGCGGCCGAGCTCCTGGGTGAGCTCGGCGGTCGCGGAGGTGATGGTGATCCGGAGCTCCTGCAGCCGCCGGGGGACGCGGATCGCCCAGCCGCGGTCGCGGAAGTGCCGCTTGATCTCCCCGACGATCGTGGGCGTCGCGTAGGTGGAGAACTCCACACCCCGGTCGGTGTCGAAACGGTCGACCGCCTTGATCAGCCCGATCGTGCCGACCTGGAGCAGGTCGTCGAACGGCTCACCGCGGTTGAGGAAGCGACGGGCGAAGTGCTCGACGAGGGGCAGGTGCAGCCGGACCAGCTCGTCGCGCAGCGACGCACGCTCCGCCTCGGAGACATCGGGATCGTTCAGCTGGGCGAAGAGCGCGGCACTGCGCGCCCGCACCTGGGCGAGGTCCTCGGACGCCGTCATCGACCGGCTCACTCGGCGTCGCTGGTGCTGCGGGAGAGCCGGATGGTGAGGCGGCCGTCCTCGACGTCGGCGGAGACCGACGTCGTGAGCGCGGCCAGCACCGTCCAGGCGAAGCCGTCGCGGCTGGGCTGCTGCGGGTCGTCGCACTCGGCGGTGACCGACACGGTGAGGTTGCGCTCGCCGAGCTCGAACGCGCAGGTGAGGTCCGTGCCGCTGCGGACCTGGGGGAGCACCATGGCGCAGGCCTCGTCCACCGCGATCCGCAGGTCCTCGATGTCGTCGAGGGTGAAGTCGAGCCGGGCGGCCAGCCCGGCGGTGGCCGTGCGCAGCACCGCCAGGAAGGCACTGTCGGCCGGGATCCTGAGCTGCACGTCCGGGTGGGTCTCCACCACGTCCTTCCCTCCTGTCTCGCACGATGGGGCCGGACGCGGGTGCGTCCGACCCCATCGGAGTCGTACCTTACCGAGGTTCCTGACGAACCCCTCAGACGGGAGGCATCAGGCCTTCTTGGTCTCCCAGAAGATCTCGGCGATCTCGTCGATCCTGGCCAGCAGGTCGTCGGCGGCCTGGGCGTCCATGGTGCCCTTGGTGCCGGAGGCGCCGGCCAGCTTGGTGGCCTCGTTGAACAGGGTGTGCAGCTGCGGGTACTTCTCGAAGTGCGGCGGCTTGAAGTAGTCGGTCCAGAGCACCCACAGGTGGTGCTTGACCAGCTCCGAGCGCTGCTCCTTGATCAGCACTGCACGAGTGCGGAAGTCAGGGTCGTCGTTGTCGCCGAGCTTGGCGATGATCGCCTTGACCGACTCGGCCTCGATGCGGGCCTGGGCGGGGTCGTAGACGCCGCAGGGGAGGTCGCAGTGGGCGTGGACGTCGATGGTGCGTGCGAAGAGTCGCGCGAGCATGCAGGGTCCTTTCTCTGGTCCGGGTCTGGTCGTGCCGGTCGTGCTGGTGCCGTCGATCCAGCTCCGCCTGCGACACTACTCCCGCTCGGTGGAGCGCCTGCGAGCGGTGCGCGCGACGGAGCCGTGCGCCTGCACCACGGAAGGGGTACCCGATGTCGAAGGGCCTCACGCCTTCTGCCGGCCCGCCCTCCGGCTCCCCCGGCACCCGTCGGCTGGGGCTGGCGCGGGTGCACGGCCGCTCGATGGAGCCCACGCTGCACGAGGGCGACCTGCTGCTGGTCGTGCACGGGGCGACGCCCCGGCCGGACCTGCTGGTCGTCGTCCTGCTGCCGGGCGGCGTCGTGGCGGTCAAGAGGGCTGTGTGGCACGGTCCGGACGGCTGGTGGGTCGAGCGGGACAACCCGCGCGAGGGCGTGGACTCGTGGTCGGTGGGAATGGTGCCCGACCGCGACGTGCTCGCGGTCGTCGTGACCCGGGTGTGGCCGGCACGCGCTCCTCGCGGGCTGCACGGGAGCCGGAACGGTGGCCTGCGCGGGGGCCTGCGCGGGGTCGGGGCCGCGGTGCGGCGTGGCCTGCGCCACCTTCGCTTCCGCGTGCGGAGGGGCCGCTGACAGGGTGTGCGAGACTGCAGGCACTCGGGTGATCCCCGCTCCTCCTGCGCCGCCCCGCTCGCCGCATCCCGGCTCCGAGCACGGACCGCGACCCACCTCACCCGAGACAGGAAGGGCGACCTCATGGTTGCATCGACCTCGATGGACTCCGACACACCTTCCGCAGCGGGCGCCGTCGACCCCGACCCGGTCTTCGCGCTGCACCGCGGCGGCAAGATGGAGATCGCCGCCACCGTGCCGCTGGCCGGCCCCGACGACCTCTCGATGGCGTACACGCCCGGCGTCGCGCGCGTCTGCCAGGCCATCGCCGCCGACCCCGGGCGGACCGCCGAGCTCACCTGGGTGGCGAACACGGTGGCCGTGGTGACCGACGGCACCGCCGTGCTGGGTCTCGGCGACATCGGTCCGGCGGCCGCGATGCCGGTGATGGAGGGCAAGGCGGTGCTGTTCAAGCAGTTCGGCGGCGTGGACGCCGTGCCGCTCTGCCTGGCCACCACCGACACCGACGAGATCGTCGACACCGTCGTCCGACTGGCCCCGAGCTTCGGCGGCATCAACCTCGAGGACATCTCCGCCCCCCGGTGCTTCGAGATCGAGGACCGCCTGAAGGCGCTGCTCGACGTCCCGGTCTTTCACGACGACCAGCACGGTACGGCGGTGGTGGTGCTCGCCGCGCTGGAGAACGCGCTGCGGATCACCGGTCGCACCCACGCCGAGACCCGGGTGGTGGTCTCGGGCGCCGGCGCGGCCGGGGTCGCGGTCGCCAAGATCCTGCTGGCGGCCGGGGTCACGGACCTGGCGGTCACCGACCGCCGCGGGGTGCTGCACTCGGGCCGCGGCGACCTGACCCCGGTCAAGCAGGCGCTGGCCGAGCAGACAGCCGACCGCACCGGCCGGACCGGCGACCTCGCGGCCGCGCTGTCCGGCGCCGACGTCTACATCGGTGTCTCGGGGGGCACGGTCCCCGCCGACGTCGTGGCCACCATGGCCGACGACGCCGTGATCTTCGGGCTCGCCAACCCCGACCCGGAGGTGCACCCGGAGGTGGCCCACCGGTACGCCCGGGTGGTGGCCACCGGGCGGTCGGACTTCCCGAACCAGATCAACAACGTGCTGGCCTTCCCCGGCATCTTCCGCGGAGCGCTCGACGTGCGCGCCTCCGCGATCACCGAGGGCATGAAGCTGGCCGCCGCCGACGCGCTGGCGGCGCTGGTGGGCGCGGACCTGCGCGAGGACTTCGTGATCCCCTCACCGTTCGACGCACGGGTGGCACCGGCGGTCGCAGGAGCGGTCGCCGAGGCGGCCCGTCGTGACGGCGTGGCGCGGGCCTGACTAGGGTCTGGTGGCATGTTCGCCGTCTACGCCGAGACCTTCTCCTCCGACGACCCGCTCTCCGGCCTCGTGGTCGGTGAGCGCCCCGACCCCGAGGTGCCGGACGGCTGGACCGCGGTCCGCGTCCAGGCGGCCTCGTTGAACCACCACGACCTGTTCTCGCTGCGCGGCGTGGGACTCAAGGAGGAGTCGCTGCCGATGATCCTCGGCTGCGACGCCGCCGGCTACGACGAGGACGGCAACGAGGTGGTCGTCCACGCCGTGATCAGCGACCCCGCCTGGACCGGCGACGAGACGCTGGACCCGAAGCGCTCGCTGCTGTCCGAGCGGTTCCAGGGCACCCTGGCCGACACCGTGGTGGTGCCGCGCCGCAACGTGGTCCCCAAGCCGGCCTCGCTGTCGTTCGAGGAGGCCGCGTGCCTGCCGACCGCCTGGCTGACCGCCTACCGGATGCTCTTCGTGCAGGGCGCGCTGAAGCCGGGCGACAGCGTGCTCGTGCAGGGGGCCGGCGGCGGTGTCGCCACGGCGCTGATCACGCTCGCGGGCGCCGCGGGCCTGCGGGTGTTCGCCACGAGCCGCGACGAGGCCAAGCGGGCACGGGCGCTCGAGATCGGCGCGCACGAGGTGTTCGAGCCCGGCGCCCGGCTGCCGCGTCGCGTCGACGCGGTCATGGAGACCGTCGGCCGGGCCACCTGGTCGCACTCGGTGAAGTCGCTGCGCCCCGGCGGCACCCTCGTGATCAGTGGCACCACGAGCGGCCCGAACGTGGACAACGCCGAGCTGACCCGGGTGTTCTTCCTCCAGCTGCGGATCGTCGGGTCCACGATGGGCACCCGCTCCGAGCTCGCCGCCCTCATGGAGCTGCTCGACACGACCGGCACCAAGCCGTTGGTCGACCGGGTCCTGCCGATGGAGCAGGCGCGCGACGGTTTCGCCGCGATGCTCGAGGGCGACGTGTTCGGGAAGGTCGTCTTCACGCGCTGACCGTGGCCAGGGCCGTGCCCGGCGCAGCCTGTCGGGCCGGTCGCCGGGTTGGTCGCCGGGTCAGTCGTCGGGGTCGTCGAGGCGGGCCAGCCAGGTGGCCAGCCGCTCGACCGGCGTCTCGAACTCCGGGTGCACGTCGACGAACTCCTGCAGCCGGTCGGCGACCCACGCCAGGGTGACCTCCTCGTCACCCCGGCGCTGCTCGAGCTCCTCGATCCCGCGGTCGGTGAAGTACATCGGCTCAGCCTGCCTCAGCCCGTCGAACGGTCCTCGCGCTCCCCCCGGCGTCCGCTCAGGAGAACGCCTGCTCCATCAGCGACTTCTGCTCCTGCTGGTGGCGGGAGGCCTGGCCCACCGACGGCGAGGAGGACTCGGGCCGGGAGACCCGGTAGAAGGGGATCCCGCCGAGCTCCGGGGTCAGGTTGAGCGCCATGTGCGGCCACGGGCCCATGTTCGCGGGCTCGTCCTGCACCCAGCGGATCTCCTGCAGGTTCGGGTACTTCGCCAGCTCGGCCCGCAGCTCCTCCACCGGGCGCGGGTAGAGCTGCTCGAGCCGCACGATGGCCGTCCGCAGGTCCTCGCCCTCCCGCTTGCGGCGCTCCACCACCAGGTCCCAGGTGATCCGCCCGCTGCACAGCAGCAGCTTCTCGACGCGGTCCGGGTCGACGTCGTCGTCGCCGATCACCGGCCGGAAGGTGCCCTCGGTGAAGTCCGCCGGCAGCGAGGCCGCCTCCTTCCGCTTCAGCATCGACTTGGGCGTGAAGACGATCAGCGGCCGGTGCTCCTCACCCAGGGAGTGCTGGCGCAGCAGGTGGAAGTGGCTGGCCGGCGACGACGGCTGGGCGACCACGAACGCGTCGTCGGCGCCCATGGTCAGGAACCGCTCGATCCGGGCGGACGAGTGGTCGGGCCCCTGGCCCTCGTAGCCGTGGGGAAGCAGCAGGACGACACCGGACTGCTGGCGCCACTTGGTCTCGCCGGCAGTGATGAACTCGTCGATGATCGTCTGGGCACCGTTGACGAAGTCGCCGAACTGCGCCTCCCACAGCACCAGGGCGTCCGGGCGCGCGACGGAGTAGCCGTACTCGAAGCCCATCGCGGCGTACTCCGAGAGCAGCGAGTCGTAGACGTAGAACTGTGCCTGGTCCTCGCTCAGGTTGCCCAGCGGCGTCCACTCGTCGGCGTTGCGGCGGTCGATGATCGTGGCGAAGCGCTGTACGAACGTGCCCCGGCGGGAGTCCTGTCCGGCCAGCCGCACCGGACGACCGTCCATGAGCAGCGAACCGAAGGCCAGGACCTCCCCGGTGCCCCAGTCGATCGGGCCGTCGAGGATCGCCGCGGCCCGGCGCTGCAGCTGGGGGAGCACCTTGGGGTGCACCGTGAACCCCTGCGGCGCGTTGACGTGCGCGTCGGAGATCCGCTTCAGGGTCTCCTTGGAGATCGCCGTGGCGATCTTGGTGCCGTGCTTCTCGGGGTAGTCCGGGACGGTGGTCCACTCCTTTGGCGCGTTCGTCGCCTCCCGCACCTCGGTGAACACCCGCTCGAGCTGCTGCTGGTAGTCGCGGAGGACCTGCTCGGCCTCCTCGACGGTGATGTCGCCACGGCCGATCAGGGACTCGGTGTAGAGCTTGCGCACCGAGCGCTTCTGCTCGATCAGGTCGTACATCAAGGGCTGGGTGTACGACGGGTCGTCGCCCTCGTTGTGGCCGCGCCGGCGGTAGCACACCAGGTCGATCACGACGTCCTTCTTGAACGCCTGGCGGTACTCGAACGCGAGCCGCGCCACGCGGATGCACGCCTCGGGGTCGTCGCCGTTGACGTGGAAGATCGGCGCCTGCACCATGCGCGCGACGTCGGTGCAGTACAGCGACGAGCGCGACGACGCGGGCGAGGTGGTGAACCCGACCTGGTTGTTGACGACGAGGTGGATGGTGCCACCGGTGCGGTAGCCGCGCAGCTGCGAGAGGTTGAGCGTCTCGGCGACCACGCCCTGGCCGGCGAACGCGGCGTCGCCGTGCACGAGCAGCGGCAGGACGGGGAACTCGGCACCCCGGTTGAGCACGTCCTGCTTGGCGCGGGCGATTCCCTCCAGGACCGGGTCGACCGCCTCCAGGTGCGAGGGGTTCGCCGCCACGGAGACCTTGATCTTCTCGCCGGACCCGGCGGTGAACGCGCCTTCCGCGCCGAGGTGGTACTTCACGTCGCCGGAGCCCTGGACCGTGCGCGGGTCGATGTTGCCCTCGAACTCGCGGAAGATCTGGCTGTAGCTCTTGCCCACGATGTTGGCCAGCACGTTCAGCCGGCCGCGGTGCGCCATGCCGATGCAGACCTCGTCGAGGGACGCCTCGGCCGCCGCCTCGCAGACCTCGTCGATCAGCGGGATCGTGGTCTCGCCGCCTTCGAGGCTGAACCGCTTCTGGCCGACGAACTTCGTCTGCAGGAACGTCTCGAAGGCCTCGGCCTGGTTGAGCTTGAGCAGGATCCGCAGCTGCTCCTCCCGGGGCGGCTTCACGTGCGGCTGCTCGACGCGCTGCTGGATCCAGCGGCGCTGCTCGGGGTCCTGGATGTGCATGTACTCGATGCCGACCGTGCGGCAGTAGGAGTCGCGCAGGATGCCCAGGATGTTGCGCAGCCTCATGAACCGGCGGCCCTCGCCACCGAACGAGCCGGTGGCGAACTCCCGGTCGAGGTCCCACAGGGTCAGTGCGTGCGTCTCGACCTCGAGGTCGGGGTGGCTGCGCTGCTGGTACTCCAGCGGGTCGGTGTCGGCCATGATGTGGCCGCGCACCCGGTAGGCGTGGATCAGCTCGAGGATGCGCGCCTGCTTGCTGATCTCGTCGTCGTGGCTGGCCGAGATGTCCTTGGCCCAGCGGATCGGCTCGTAGGGGATCCGCAGCGAGCGGAAGATCTCGTCGTAGAAGTCGTCGGCCCCGAGCAGCAGGGCGTGCATCCGCTTGAGGAACTCACCGGACATGGCGCCCTGGATGACGCGGTGGTCGTACGTCGACGTCAGCGTCATGACCTTGCTGACGGCGTTGCGGGTCAACGTCTCCTCGGAGGCGCCTTGGTACTCCGGCGGGTAGTCCATCGAGCCGACGCCGATGATCGCGCCCTGGCCCTTCATGAGCCGCGGCACGGAGTGGTTGGTGCCGATCGTGCCGGGGTTGGTCAGGCTGATCGTGGTGCCCTGGAAGTCGGTGACCGCGAGCTTGTTGCTGCGCGCCTTGCGGACGAGGTCCTCGTAGGCGGTCCAGAACGCCGCGAAGTTCATCGACTCCGACGCCTTGATCGAGGGCACCAGCAGCTGCCGGGTGCCGTCGGGCTTGGGCAGGTCGATGGCCAGGCCCAGGTTGATGTGCGCCGGCTCGATCAGCGTCGGCTTGCCGTCGACCATGTCGAAGCCGTTGTTCATCTCCGGCATCGACGCGATGGCCTTGACCAGGGCGTAGCCGATGATGTGGGTGAAGGACACCTTCCCGCCGCGGGCCCGCGCCAGGTGGTTGTTGATGACCGTCCGGTTGTCGATGAGCAGCTTCACCGGGACCGAGCGCACGCTCGTGGCGGTCGGCACCGACAGGCTGGCGTCCATGTTCTGCGCGGTGCGTGCCGGGGCGCCGCGCAGCGTCGTGAGCGTGGGCTCGTCCTTGACCGCCGCTGCCGGCGCGGGCTCGGGGTCCTTGGGCACCGGCGCGGCGGCCGGCTTCGCCGCAGCCTTCGGCTGGTCCGGCCGGGGCTGGTCCTCCTTGGCGGGGGAGGTCTTGACCGGAGTCTTCGGAGCCGCGGGCTGCGACGAGGCCGAGGCCGGCTGGGACGGGGCCTTCTCCTGCTTGCCGGGGCCGGAATCGGACCGGGTGGTCTTCGCGGCCGGCTGCTCGGCCGGCTGCTCGGCCGGCTGCTCGGCCGGCTTCGCGGCGGGCTGCTCGGCCGGCTTCGCGGCGGGCTCGTCAGCCGTCGTACCGTTGGCGGATCGACGCTGCCCGTTGCCGTGCTCGTGGTAGTTGCGGAAGAAGTCCCACCAGGCCTTGTCCACGCTGTTCGGGTCCTGCTGGTAGCGCTCGTACATCTCGTCGACGAGCCACTCGTTGGCGCCGAACGCTGCCAGCGGGTTGGCAGTCTGGTCGTGGGGGGCGGAGCCCCCGGTGGATGCGGCTGGTGAAGACTCGGCCACGGCCTGAATCGCCTCTTCCGAAGAAAACGGTGTGTCGAAACCCTAGGGTTGGTGAACGGCTACCAGGCTAGTCTCTCGCGGCAACCGTGCGCAGCCAGGACCGGTCTCGCCACGCCGCCGCGGTAGCGACGGTGTGGCGACTCACACCGCGGCATGGAGGAGCTCCCTCCCGAGCGCTCGTCGGAGAGGGGGGAAGCAGCCGATGCCGGACCGATCGACCCGCTGGGCGGAGGGCGTGCTCCGCGGCGTCGCGGTGCTCGCCGCGACCGTGCTGCTGGCCGGTACGGCGGCCGGCTGCACCGGCGACTCGGCATCCCGGGAGGGGCCGGGGGAGCCGCAGGCCGCCGGCTCGGCGCCCGCCGCGCCGCAGTCCACCGCAACCCTCGAGCCGCGGCCGGTGCCGGCGCGGGTGCGCGTGACGCGCGTCGCCGGCACGCTGGGCGCGCGCGACCGCGAGGTCCTGGCCGCCCGCGTCGGCGCGGTGGTCACCGGCTACTTCCAGGACGCGTTCCTCGGCGGCAGCTACCCCCGGCGGTCGTTCCGCGACGCCTTCGCCACCTTCTCCCCGGAGGTGCGACGCCAGGCCGTGCGCGCCCGGGGGCTGCTGACCAACCAGCGGCTGGGCGCCACCACGACCTCGGTGGTCGCCCGCCGGCAGAACGCCGCCCTCTCGGTGCTGGCGCCGAACGAGGTGGCCGCCGGGGTCACCGCGCGGGTGCACCTGGAGTACCTCGCCGAGCGAGGGGAGCGGGGCGACCGGACCGTCACCGTCGCCGGCCGCCTGCTGCTGACCCGCAAGCCGTCGGGAGGCTGGATGATCTTCGGCTACGACCTGTCCCGATCCGTCCGCGCGGAGGGAGGAGCCTCATGAGCGTGCTGCGGCTGCTGCGCCGCTACCTCGCGCTCGGCCTCGTCCTGCTCGTCACCCTGGCCGTCGTCCCGCCGGCTGCGGTCCGGGACGCGCCGGTCTCCCTGGTGAGGCTGCGGGGGGCGGCGGGCGTGGACCGTCCCCGCGACGTGGTCTGGGTGCTCTTCCTGGGCTCCGACGCCCGACCCGGCCAGTCGGTGACCCGGAGCCGGGCCGACGCGATCCAGCTGACCGGGGTGAACCTGCGCACCGGCGCCTCGACGGTGATCGGCGTGCCTCGCGACTCCTACGTCGCGATCCCCGGCCACGGACGGGACAAGATCAACTCAGCGATGTACTACGGGGGGCCCCAGATGATGGGGCGCTCGGTCGGCGACCTCGTCGGGATCCGCCCCGACTACGTCCTCACGACCGGGTTCGTGGGGTTCCGTCGCATGGTCGACGGGATCGGCGGCGTCACCGTGGACTCCGACTTCGCCTTCTCCGACCCCGTCCGCCCGCGCGGCTACCGGGTCGGGCCGAACAAGCTCACCGGCTTCCAGGCGGAGATCTTCGCGCGGATCCGCAAGGCGTTCCCGCGCGGCGACTTCGACCGGTCGGCCAACCAGCAGGACGTGATGCGCGGCCTGCTCCGGCAGGTCCGCGGCCGCGTCGACCAGCCCGGCTTCATGGAGCGGGCGGTGCTGTCGGTGACGCGCCACATGAACACCGACCTGCGACCCTCGGAGCTCTACCGGCTGGCGCAGGCCGCGACCGCGGTCCGGCCCGCCAGGATGCGCGGCTGCGTCCTGCTCGGCGGGGTGGGCTACGCCGGCGCGGCCAGCGTGGTCTTCCCCGACCTGGCGCAGGCGCGGCGCATCGCCGACGACGTACGGCGTGACGCGACGCTGGACCGGGGCTGCTGAGCGGCCCGGACCGGGCGCACGCGTGGCGGGACGAGCCAGGAGGGGCGCCCCCGGTAGGATTCGAACCTACGCACCCGCCTCCGGAGGGCGGTGCTCTATCCCCTGAGCTACGGGGGCTCGGGAAGCGCTGCAAAGAGTACATGACGCGGGGACGACGAGGACCGGGGTGGGGTGGGCATGGGCTGGCGGGTGCTCGTCGTGGACGACTCGGCGGTGATCCGCCGCCTGATCGCGGTGAACCTCGAGCTGGAGGGCCTCGAGGTGGAGGAGTGCGCCGACGGTGTGGAGGCGCTCGACCGGATCGCGGAGCGACGCCCCGACGTCGTCACCCTCGACGTGATGATGCCGCGCCTCGGCGGCTTCGAGGTCGCCCAGCGGCTGCGCAGCGACCCCGCCACGGCCGACCTCCCGGTGGTGATGGTGACCGGTCGAGCAGCCGCCGTGGACCTCGCGCGCGGGACCGAGCTCGGCGTCGACGCCTACGTCACCAAGCCGTTCGAGCCCACCGAACTCGTGGCGACGGTGATGCGGCTGCTCCCGGCCGGCGACTGACACCGTCCCGACCACCCCGAGGCGGCCGCGCGCGCCGAGGGGTGAGGCTCGTCCCACCGCCGACGGCGCTGTGGGAGCCGGCCGGGTGGCGTCGATACCCTGTGCGGGTGACCCCTGAAGAGCTCTCGACCACCTTCGTGGACGCCCTGACCGCCCTCGTCGAGGAGGGTGCGCTCACCCTGCCCGACGGCGTTCCCGCGCAGGTGGTGGTCGAGCGACCCAGGAGCAAGGAGCACGGTGACTACGCCACCAACATCGCCCTGCAGCTGGCCAAGAAGGCGGGGCTGCCCCCGCGCGACCTCGCGGCGCTGCTCGTCGACCGGCTCACCGCTGCTCCCGGCATCGCCTCGGTCGACATCGCCGGGCCGGGGTTCCTCAACATCACCGTGGAGGCCGGTGCGCAGGGCGCGCTCGCGGCCCAGGTCGTGGCCGCGGGGTCGTCGTACGGCGTCACCGACACGCTCGCCGGCCGGCAGGTCAACGTCGAGTTCATCTCCGCCAACCCCACCGGGCCGCTGCACCTCGGCCACACCCGCTGGGCGGTCGTGGGCGACGCGATCGCCCGGGTGCTGGAGGCGGCCGGGGCGAAGGTGGAGCGCGAGTTCTACATCAACGACCGCGGCAGCCAGATGGACAAGTTCGGCGCCTCGCTGGACGCGGTCGCCCGCGGGCAGGCCGTCCCCGAGGACGGCTACCACGGCGAGTACGTCGCCGACCTCGCCCGGCAGGTCGTCGAGCAGCGCCCCGGCATCCTCGAGCTGCCCGACGACGAGCGGCTGGTCGCCTTCCGGGAGGACGGGTACCGGCTGCAGCTGCGCGAGCAGCGCGAGCAGCTCGAGCACTTCAACACCCACTTCGACGTGTGGTTCTCCGAGCGGTCCCTGCACGACAGCGGCCGGGTCGAGCACGGGCTGGAGAAGCTGCGCGGGCAGGGCCACGTCTTCGAGGACGACGGTGCGCTGTGGATGCGCACGACCGACTTCGGTGACGACAAGAACCGGGTCCTGGTGCGCTCGAACGGCGAGCTGACCTACTTCGCCTCCGACACCGCCTACTACATCGACAAGCGCGAGCGGGGCTTCGACGTCTGCATCTACCTGCTCGGCGCCGACCACCACGGGTACGTCGGCCGGCTCAAGGCCATGGCGGCCTGCGCGGGCGACGACCCGGACGTCACCATCGAGGTGCTGATCGGCCAGCTCGTCAAGATCCTCCGGGGCGGTCAGGAGGTCCGGCTGAGCAAGCGCGCGGGTCAGATCGTCTCGTTGCAGGACCTCGTCGAGCTGGTCGGCGTCGACGCCCTGCGCTACTCGCTGGCGCGCTACCCCGCGGACTCGCCGCTGACCCTCGACATCGAGCAGATCACCCGGCAGGCCAGCGACAACCCGGTCTACTACGTGCAGTACGCCCACGCCCGCCTGGCATCGGTGCTGCGCAACGCCGCGGACCTCGGCATCGAGCCCGGCGGTGCCGCGTTCGACCCCGCCCTGCTCGCCCACGAGCGGGAGGGCGACCTGCTGCGGGCGCTCGCGGACTTCCCCCGGGTCGTCGCGACCGCGGCGCAGCTGCGCGAGCCGCACCGGGTGGCCCGCTACCTCGAGGACACCGCCTCGAGCTTCCACAAGTTCTACGACGCCTGCCGGGTGCTGCCGATGGGGGACGAGGAGCCCTCCGCCCTCCACGCGGCCCGGCTGCTGCTGGTCAAGGCGACCCAGACGGTCCTGGCCAACGGCCTGGACCTGCTCGGCGTCTCCGCGCCCGAGCGGATGTGAGGCGGCCGTGCACGCACACGAGGCCGGCTGGGCCCACGCCGAGAGCGGTCGCGGGCCTTCCTGGCTGGGCGCTCCCGAGGACGTCAACGCGCTGGTGCCCCTGCTGTGGTCGGCGACCGCGGTCAAGAACGCCGAGGGCGCCCTCGAGATCGGCGGCGTCGACCTGCGCCGGCTCGTGGCCGAGCACGGGTCGCCGGCGTACGTCCTGGACGAGCAGGACTTCCGGGGCCGCGCCCGTGCGTTCCGCGACGCCTTCGACGGCTACGACGTCTACTACGCCGGCAAGGCGTTCCTGTGCACCGCGGTGGCCCGCTGGGTCGCCGAGGAGGGGCTCTGCCTCGACGTCGCGTCCGACGGCGAGCTGAGCGTGGCGCTCCGGGCGGGCTTCGAGCCGGCGCGGATCGGCTACCACGGCAACAACAAGACCCGCGCCGACCTGGCCCGAGCGGTCGAGGCCGGCGTCGGCCGCATCGTCGTGGACTCCTTCACCGAGATCGAGCGGCTGGCCGAGGTGACCGCGGACCTCGGCCGCCGGGCAGCGGTGCTGGTGCGGGTGACCGCCGGCGTCGAGGCGCACACCCACGAGTACATCGCCACCGCGCACGAGGACCAGAAGTTCGGCTTCTCGATCAGCTCGGGTGACGCCTTCGAGGCCGTACGACGGGTCCAGGAGGCCCCCGGTCTGGAGCTGCAGGGACTGCACTCGCACATCGGCAGCCAGATCTTCGACACCTCGGGGTTCGAGGTGGCGGCCCGCCGGGTCCTGGCGCTGCACGCCCGGGTCTCCCACGAGCTCGGGGTGCAGCTGCCCGAGATGGACCTCGGCGGTGGCTTCGGCATCGCCTACACCACCCAGGACGACCCCGCCGACCCCGCGCAGCTGGCCACCGAGCTGACCAAGATCGTCGAGCACGAGTGTCGCGCCTTCGAGGTGCCGGTGCCCCGGCTCTCGGTCGAGCCCGGCCGCGCGATCGTCGGTCCGGCGATGTGCACGGTCTACGAGGTGGGCACGGTCAAGCGCGTCGGGCTCGACGCCGGCGTGGTGCGCACCTACGTCTCGGTCGACGGCGGCATGAGCGACAACATCCGCACGGCGCTCTACGACGCCGACTACAGCTGCACGCTGGTCTCACGGCGCTCCGACGCCGTTCCGGTGCTCGGCCGCGTGGTCGGCAAGCACTGCGAGGCCGGCGACATCGTGGTCAAGGACGAGTTCGTGCCGGGCGACCTGGCCGCGGGCGACCTCATCGCCGTGCCCGGGACCGGCGCCTACTGTCGCTCGATGGCCAGCAACTACAACCACGCACTCCGGCCGCCGGTCGTCGCCGTCGCCGACGGCGCGGCCCGGGTGGTGGTGCGCCGCGAGACCGAGGAGGACCTGTTCGCCACCGACGTGGGATGAGCCGCGCGGCGGCCCGGAACGGGCGGCGGGGGACGTCTCAGGCTCCGGACGGCTCGCGACCAGGCTGCGCGGTCTGGACGGATGGGTGAGGATGAGCGACGAGCATCGCGCCGCGAGGGCGCTGCGACGACGACGGAAGGACCGGACGGTGACCAGGCCTCTGAGGCTCGCCCTGCTGGGCTGTGGATCGGTGGGCAGCCAGGTGGTGCGGCTGCTGCACGAGCAGGCCGACGACCTGACGGCCCGGATCGGTGCGCCGGTGGAGCTCGTCGGGGTCGCCGTGCGGCGTCCCGACCTCCAGCGCGACCTGGGCGGCTACCAGGTGCCGCGCGAGCTGCTCACCACCGACGCGGCCGGGCTCGCGGGCCGCGACGACGTCGACCTGGTCGTCGAGGTGATCGGCGGGATCGAGCCGGCCCGCTCGCTGATCCTCGGTGCCCTGGAGAGCGGCGCCTCGGTGGTGACCGCCAACAAGGCCCTGCTCGCAGAGGACGGCAGCGCCCTGTTCGCGGCGGCCGAGAAGGCCGGGCGCGACCTCTACTTCGAGGCGGCCGTCGCCGGGGCGATCCCGATCCTGCGGCCGCTGCGCGAGTCCCTCGCCGGTGACCGGGTGACCCGGGTGGTGGGCATCGTCAACGGCACCACGAACTTCATCCTCGACAAGATGGACACCTCCGGCGCCGGCTTCGCCGAGGCGCTGGAGGAGGCGCAGGCGCTCGGCTACGCCGAGGCCGACCCGACCGCCGACGTCGAGGGCTACGACGCGGCGGCCAAGGCGGCGATCCTCGCGAGCCTCGCCTTCCACACCCGGGTGACCGCCAGCGACGTCTACCGGGAGGGGATCTCGGAGGTCAGCGCCGCCGACGTCGCCTCGGCACGCGAGATGGGTGCGGTCGTGAAGCTGGTCGCGATCTGCGAGATCGGCGAGGGGCCGCAGGGCCGGGCCGTCGCCGCTCGCGTTCACCCGGCGATGATCCCCCGCTCGCACCCGCTCGCCAGCGTCCGCGAGGCCTACAACGCGGTGTTCGTCGAGAGCGAGGCGGCCGGCCGGCTGATGTTCTACGGCCCCGGCGCCGGGGGAGCGCCGACGGCCAGCGCGGTCCTCGGTGACCTGGTCACGGTGGCCCGCAACCGGCTGGCCGACGTCCGCGGCGCGGGTGAGTCGGCGTACGCCGCGCTCGACGTGCTGCCGATGGGGCAGACGGTCACCCGCTACCACGTGGCCATCGACGTCGACGACCGCGCCGGTGTCCTCGCCGCGGTCGCGCAGACCTTCGCCGAGCACGGCGTGTCCATCCAGACCGTGCGGCAGGAGGGGCACGGCGACGATGCCCAGCTCGTCGTCGTCTCGCACCGGGCCACCGACGAGGCGCTGGCCGCCACCGTGGCCGCGTTGCGGGGCAGGGACTTCGTCCACGACATCTCCTCGGTCATGCGGGTCGAGGGGGAGGACGCGTGAGCATGCTGGCCACCCCGACGCGGCACCACCAGTGGCGCGGCGTCATCGAGGAGTACCGCGACCGGCTCAACCTGCCCGCGGGCACGCCGACGTTCACGCTCCGCGAAGGGGGCACCCCGCTCGTCGACAGCCCCTGGCTCTCGAAGCTGACCGGCGGCGAGGTGTGGCTCAAGGTCGAGGGCGACAACCCCACCGGCTCGTTCAAGGACCGGGGGATGACCGTCGCGCTGTCGGTCGCGGTCGGTCAGGGGGCCGAGGCGGTCGTGTGCGCCTCCACCGGAAACACCTCCGCGTCGATGTCGGCCTACGCCGCGCGGGCCGGGATCAAGCCGCTGGTGCTGGTGCCGCAGGGCAAGATCGCGGCCGGCAAGCTCGCCCAGGCCATCGTCCACGGAGCGCAGGTCGTGATGGTGCGCGGCAACTTCGACGACTGCCTGCGGATCTCTCGCGAGCTGGCCGAGCAGTACCCGGTGGCGCTGGTGAACTCGGTGAACCCGATGCGCATCGAGGGCCAGAAGACGGCGTCGTTCGAGATCGTCGACTTCCTCGGTGACGCCCCGGACGTGCACGTCCTGCCGGTCGGCAACGCCGGCAACGTCTCGGCCTACTGGAAGGGGTATGTCGAGTCCCACCGCGACGGCGCCAGCAGCCGCCGCCCGCGGATGCTCGGCTGGCAGGCCGCCGGGGCGGCCCCGCTCGTCGGCGGCGAGCCGGTGCGCGACCCCGAGACCGTCGCCTCGGCGATCCGCATCGGGAACCCGGCCTCGTGGCACCTCGCGGCCGCCGCGCAGCGCGAGTCCGGCGGCTGCTTCCGGGCCGTGACCGACGAGGAGATCCTCACCGCCCAGCGGGCGCTGGCGGCCAACGAGGGCGTGTTCGTCGAGCCCGCCTCGGCCGCCGGGGTCGCCGGGCTGCTGCAGGAGGTGGCGGCCGGCACGTCGTACGCCGGTTCGCAGGTCGTTGTCACGGTCACCGGACACGGTCTCAAGGACATCGACACCGCGCTGTCCACGTTCACCGACCTCGTCGACACCGTCGTGGCGCCCGACGTCGAGGCAGCCGCCGAGGCCGCGGGCCTGCGCTGACATGGCCACGTTCCTGACCGGCCGGGTCACCGCGACCGTGCCCGCGACCAGCGCGAACCTCGGTCCTGGCTACGACGCCTTCGGTGTCGCCCTCTCGCTGCGCGACCGGGTGAGCGCCCAGGTGGTCGAGGGCCCCGACGAGGTGCTGGTCGCCGGGGAGGGGGCCGGCACCGTCCCGCTGGACACCTCGCACCTCGTGCACCGGTCGATGCGGGCCGCCTTCGCGCACATGGGGTGCGAGATGCCGCGGGTGCGGCTGACGTGCGAGAACGCCATCCCGCACGGACGGGGCCTCGGCTCCAGCTCGGCGGCCATCGTGGCGGGAGTGTGCCTGGCGCGAGGCCTGGTGGCGGGCGGCTCGCTGCTGATGGACGACGACGCCGTGTTCGCGCTCGCCGCCGACCTGGAGGGGCACCCGGACAACGTCGCCCCGGCGTTCCACGGGGGGTTCACGATCGCCTGGGCCGACGGCGGCCGCTTCCACGCGACGTCGGCAGCGCACGACCCGCGGGTGAGCGCGGTGGCTCTGGTGCCCCCCGACGCGGTGGAGACGACGGTGGCACGTGGCCTGCTGCCGACCGTCGTCCCGCACGCCGACGCGGCGGCCAACGCCGGCCGGGCCGCCCTCCTCGTGGTGGCGCTGGGGGGCGCCCCGGAGCTGCTGCTCACCGCGACCGAGGACCTCCTGCACCAGGACTACCGCGAGCCGGCCATGCCCGCGAGCCTGGCGCTGGTCCGCGAGCTGCGGGCGCAGGGACTGGCCGCGCTCGTGTCCGGTGCGGGCCCCACGGTGCTCGTCCTCACCGACGAGTCGAGCAGCGCCGCGGTCCTCCGCCGCGCGCCCGAGGGCTGGCGCGCGTGGGCGCTGGCGCTGGAGACGGAGGGGGTCCGGATCACCCGGTGAGCCGGCGGCCCGGCCGCCTGCAGCGACCGGAGCACCGAGCGGCCGGCGCAGTTGCGCGGTATGCCAACGGGCCCCGCATCTAGTGCTAGGGTGCAACTGCGCCGGTGATCGAGTGGTCTTGCCGATCAGGCTCCATGCGATCCGCTCGCCTTCGATCCACACACGCGCACACTCTCCCCGTCGATCTGCGCCCCCCGAGCGACCTCGGTACGACGTACCGACCCGCGCGGGGCCGCGAGTCGACTGATCCGCACCGACGCACGGCCACCGGAGAGCACCTCCACCGGCCTGGATACGTGGGAAGGACCTCACGTGAGCGAAACGACCACAACCACCTCCGACGGCGCACCGGGCAGGAAGCGCGCCGCCGGGCTGAGCGGCATGCTGCTGCCCGAGCTCAAGCAGCTGGCGGGTGGTCTGGGCATCAAGGGCGCCGGCGGCATGCGCAAGAGCCAGCTGGTCGAGGCCATCCGCGCCGCCCAGGCCGGCGGCCAGCCCGCTCCCGCCGCCGAGCGCGGCGCCGCGGCGCCGACCGGCTCCGGACGCAACGGCAGCGCCACCGAGGCCGCTGCGGAGACGACGGCCTCCGCAGCCGACAGCGGGGCCGAGGCCCCGGCCGGCGGCGGCTCGACCGACCGGGGCGCCGGCGAGCGATCCGGTGACCGCAGCCAGCGGGGACGCCGCGGCGAGCAGAGCGGGCAGGGCGAGCAGAGCCGGCAGGGCGACCAGGCTGAGCCGGCGGGCAGCCGCCGCAGCTCGCGTGACTCCGGCCAGGACGACCGCGGCCAGACGAGCCGTGGCGACCAGGGCAACCGGGGCGACCAGGGCAACCGTGGTGACCAGGGCGACGACCGCAGTCGCGACGGCGCCCCGGACCGGGGCGAGCAGGGCGGGAACCGCAACCGCGACGGCGGTCAGGACCGGGGCGAGGAGTCGCGCGGCGAGCGCACCGACGCTCGCCAGGGCAACCGCAACCGCGACCAGGGGGACTCCCGCAACCGGGGCGACCAGGGCGACTCCCGCAGCCGGGGCGACCAGGGGGACTCCCGCAACCGCGGCGACCAGGGCGACTCCCGCAACCGGGGCGACCAGGGCGACTCCCGCAGCCGGGGCGACCAGGGCGACTCCCGCAGCCGCGGCGACCAGGGCGACTCGCGCAACCGGGGCGACCAGGGCGACTCGCGCGACCGCGACGACGACGGCGGCAGCCGCAGGAACCGGCGGCGGCGCGGTCGCGACCGCAACGAGCGCGGCGAGCGCAACGACCGGCCCGACCGGAGCAGCCGCGGTGGTCGCAACGAGCCGGACACCCAGATCCTCGAGGACGACGTGCTGGTGCCGGTGGCCGGCATCCTCGACGTGCTCGACAACTACGCCTTCGTCCGCACCAGCGGCTACCTTCCCGGCTCCGACGACGTCTACGTCTCGCTGTCGATGGTCCGCAAGCTCGGGCTGCGACGGGGCGACGCCCTCACGGGCATGGTCCGCCAGCCGCGCGAGGGCGAGCGCAAGGAGAAGTTCAACCCGCTGGTGCGCATCGACACCGTCAACGGCGCCGACCCCGAGTCCGCCCGGCACCGGGTCGAGTTCCAGAAGCTGACCCCGCTCTACCCCTCGGAGCGGCTGCGCCTCGAGACCGAGTCGACGAACCTGATCGGTCGAGTCATCGACATCGCCTCCCCGATCGGCAAGGGCCAGCGAGGCCTCATCGTCTCCCCGGCCAAGGCCGGCAAGACGATGGTGATGCAGTCCATCGCCAACTCGATCACCACCAACAACCCGGAGTGCCACCTGATGGTGGTGCTTGTCGACGAGCGCCCCGAGGAGGTCACCGACTTCCAGCGCTCGGTCAAGGGTGAGGTCATCTCCTCGACGTTCGACCGTCCGGCGAGCGACCACACCGCCGTCGCCGAGCTGGCGATCGAGCGCGCCAAGCGACTCGTCGAGCTCGGCCACGACGTGGTGGTGCTGCTCGACGGCATCACCCGGCTGGGCCGCGCCTACAACCTCGCGGCGCCTCCCAGCGGCCGGATCCTCTCCGGTGGCGTGGACTCCGCGGCGTTGTACCCGCCCAAGCGCTTCTTCGGCGCCGCCCGCAACATCGAGGACGGCGGCTCGCTGACGATCATGGCGACCGCGCTGATCGAGAGCGGCTCGAAGATGGACGAGGTGATCTTCGAGGAGTTCAAGGGCACCGGCAACATGGAGATCCGGCTGCGCCGCGACTTCGCCGACAAGCGGCTGTTCCCGGCGATCGACGCGGTGCAGTCCGGCACCCGTCGCGAGGAGCTCCTGATGAGCAAGGAGGAGCTGCAGATCGTCTGGAAGCTGCGCCGGGTGCTCTCCGGGCTGGACGGGCAGCAGGCCCTCGAGCTGCTGCTCGAGCGGCTGAAGAAGACGCACAGCAACGTCGAGTTCCTCATGCAGGTCCAGAAGACCACGCCGACGGCCGGCAGCAACGGGGACTGATCCCGCGCGCCGAGCGGTACGTCGACCCCCGTGGGCCGACGTGCCGTCGGCGCACGTGCCGTCGACGCAACTGCGCTCGGGCGGAGCTGCCACCGGCCCAGCTGCCGTCCGCCGGCCTCCTCGGCGGAGCCACCGCGGTCCGGGCCGCCGGCCGAGCGCGCTCACGCGTCTCCAGCCGTCCCGCATCGTGGAACGGCTGACTCGCGGCCTGCCGGCGGGGGAATACCTGTACGGCCCAACGACTTGAAGGCATCTATGACCGAGTTGCGCACTTCCGAGGCCTCGGCCGACTCCTCCCTCGACGACCCCGCCCTGGCCGACCCTGCCCTTGCCGACCAGACCCTGGTCGGCCCGACCGCCGCCGGCGCCGGCCACGAGCGGGGCGCCGCAGAGCCCGCGGCCCGCGCGACGACCGCTGCCCCGGTCCAGGCGCGACCGGAGCCGCTCACCCGGGGGCGGCACGTCCAGCTCATCGTCGTGCTCGGCATGCTGATCGCGCTCGGGCCGCTGTCGATCGACATGTACCTGCCGGCGTTCCCACAGATCGCCACGGACCTGTCCGCGTCCACCTCCGCGGTCCAGCTCACGCTCACCGGCATGCTCGCCGGTCTCGCCACCGGGCAGCTGGTCATCGGCCCGCTCTCCGACGTGTTCGGACGACGGCGTCCGCTGCTGGTCGGTCTGGCCGTGCACCTGCTGGCGTCGCTGCTGGCCGCCGCCGCGCCGAACATCGCCGTGCTCAGCGTCGTGCGGGTGCTGCAAGGGTTCGCCGGGGCCGCGATCTCGGTGGTGGCGCTGGCCACCGTGCGGGACCTGTTCAGCGGCTCGGCGGTCGCCCGGACGATGTCGCGGCTGATGCTGGTCATCGGCCTGGCGCCGATCCTCGCGCCGACCCTCGGCGGGTTCGTGCTGCAGCTGACCGACTGGCGCGGGATCTTCGTGGTCCTCGCGGTGGCCGCCCTGCTGCTCAGCGCGGTGGCCTTCCTCGGTCTGCGCGAGACCCTGCCTCCGGAGCGGCGCAGCGCACCGGGCCTGAGGTCGACGCTGCGTACCTACCGGTCACTGTTCGCCGACCGGACCTTCGTCGCGCTGGTGCTGATCGCGGGGCTGATGTTCGCCTCGATCTTCGCCTACGTCGGCAGCGCGTCGTTCGTGCTGCAGGAGGGCTACGGCCTCGACGAGCGCACCTTCGGGCTTGTCTTCGGCGTCAACTCCCTCGCGCTGACGGTGGTCTCGCAGCTGAACCCGTCGCTGATCGGCCGGTACGGGACCGCGAACGTGCTCACCTTCGGCATCCTCGCCTCCGTGGCCTCGGCGGTCGGGGTCGTCCTGGTCGGCGCCACGGGAGTCGGTGGCCTGGTCGGCCTGCTCATCCCGCTGGGGCTCGTGCTCGCGGCTGCCGGGCTGGCCATGCCCAACACCCCCGCGCTCGCGCTGAGCCGTCACGGTGACGCGGCCGGCAGTGCCTCGGCGATGCTGGGCGCGTCGCAGTTCGGAGTGGGTGCGGCGGTCGCGCCGCTGGTCGGGCTCTTCGGTGGCACCAGCGCGGTGCCGATGGGCGCGGTGATGGCGGCCGTCACCGGGCTGGCCGCCCTGCTCATGCTGCTGGTCGTGCGCCGCGACCCGGCCATCCACCACATCGACTGAGCGGCAGGATCGACTGAGCGGCAGGTCGCGGCGGCCCCGCCGTACCGCCCGGCGGCCACGGTCGGGAATTCGCGCGAAGCCGCCCTTGTTTGGCAGACTGTACGGCTGGTTCCGGTTCACGTCCCCGCACCCGCGCGAGGACGACCCGGCGGCTGAACCCCGAGAGGACACCATGAAGAACGACATCCACCCGAACTACGTGGACACCCAGGTCACCTGCACCTGCGGCAACCAGTTCACCACTCGCAGCACGTCGACGAGCGGCTCGATCCACGCCGACGTCTGCTCGCAGTGCCACCCGTTCTACACCGGCAAGCAGAAGATCCTCGACACCGGCGGCCGCGTCGCCCGCTTCGAGGCCCGCTACGCCAAGAAGGACGCTGCCAAGAAGTAGCGACCCAGGAGCGCCGGCCACCGCACCCGATGTGGAGGCCGGCGCTTCGTGCGTGTGCAGGCACACTGGCGGTACGGCGACCGGCCGGCCGCACCGAGAGAGCGCGAGGAACCGCCGATGTTCGAGGCAGTGACCGGGCTGGTCGCCGAGCACCAGGAGCTCGAGCAGCGTCTCGCCGACCCCTCCATCCACGCCGACCAGGGGCTGGCGAAGCGGCTGAACCAGCGCTACGCCGAGCTCTCCGCGATCGTGCGCACCTACGAGGAGTGGCTGCGGCTCGGCGACGACGTGGAGGCGGCCGGGGAGCTCGCGGCGGAGGAGCCCTCGTTCGCCGACGAGGCCGACGCCCTGGCCGAGCGCCGCAGCGCCACCGAGGAGCGGCTGCGGCACCTGCTCGTGCCGCGCGACCCCGCCGACGCCAAGGACGCGCTCCTGGAGATCAAGTCCGGCGAGGGCGGCGAGGAGTCCGCGCTGTTCGCCGGGGACCTGCTGCGGATGTACACCCGCTACGCCGAGCGCCGCGGCTGGAAGACCGAGCAGATCGACGCGACCGAGTCCGACCTGGGCGGCTTCAAGTCGGTGACGGTGGCGGTGAAGGCGAAGGGCGCGGCGGAGCCGGGTGAGGCCCCCTACGCGCTGCTGAAGTTCGAGGGCGGGGTGCACCGGGTGCAACGCGTGCCGGTCACCGAGTCCCAGGGCCGCGTGCACACCTCCGCGGCCGGCGTGCTGGTGATGCCGGAGGCCGAGCAGGTCGACGTGAACGTCGAGGAGAAGGACCTGCGCATCGACGTCTTCCGCTCCTCCGGTCCGGGCGGGCAGTCGGTGAACACCACCGACTCGGCGGTGCGGATCACGCACCTGCCGACCGGGATCGTGGCGAGCTGCCAGAACGAGAAGAGCCAGCTGCAGAACCGCGAGCAGGCCATGCGGATCCTGCGGGCGCGGCTGCTGCAGGTGGCGCAGGACGCGGCGGACGCCGAGGCGTCGGACGCCCGCCGCTCGCAGGTGCGCACCGTGGACCGCTCGGAGCGGATCCGCACCTACAACTTCCCGGAGAACCGGATCTCCGACCACCGGACCGGCTACAAGTCCTACAACCTCGACCAGGTGCTGGACGGCGACCTCGAGCCGGTGGTGGACTCCTGCGTCCGGGCGGACCTGGCCGCCCGGCTCGAGGCGCTCGAGCCGTCCGCGGGCTCGTGAGCGGTACGCCGCCGCGCTCGCTGCTGCCGGGTGCGACCCGGCGGCTCGCGGCGGCCGGTGTGCCGAGCCCCGACCACGACGCCGCCGAGCTGCTCGCCCACGTGCTCGGCACCACCCGGTCGGGGCTGGTGCTGCTCGACTCGGTCGGCCTCGCGGAGCAGGCGGCCTACGACACGCTCATCGAGCGGCGCGCCGCTCGTGAGCCCTTGCAGCACCTGACCGGGACGGCCGCGTTCCGCTACGTCGAGCTCGCCGTCGGCCCCGGCGTCTTCACCCCCCGGCCCGAGACCGAGCTGCTCGCCGGCTGGGGAGTCGACCGGGCGCGGGAGGCGCTCGCGGCCGGTCGGACCGCCACGGTCGTCGACCTGTGCACCGGGTCCGGAGCGATCGCGCTGGCGGTCGCCACGGAGGTCCCGGAGGCCGACGTGCACGCCGTCGAGCTCAGCGAGGACGCGTTCGCGTGGGCGCAGCGCAACCTGTCGGGTTCCGGTGTGGACCTGCGCCAGGGAGACATGGCCGACGCCTTCGGCGACCTCGACGGCAACGTCGACGTGGTGCTGTGCAACCCGCCGTACATCCCGCTCGAGGCGTTCGAGTCCGTCGCCCCGGAGGCCCGCGACCACGACCCGCACCTGGCGCTGTTCTCCGGCGACGACGGGCTGGCCGCGATGGGCGTGCTCGAACGGGTGGCGGCCCGGCTGCTGAGGCCCGGTGGTCACGTCGGCGCGGAGCACGCCGACCTGCAGGGCGAGGCGGCGCCAGGTGTGTTCCGCGCGGCGGGCCGGTGGGGCGACGTACGCGACCACCTGGATCTGGCAGGGCGTGCGCGCTACTGCACCGCTCGACTGGCACGATGATGCTCGGCGCTCGACGAGCCACTCGCGAGCCACTGACGACCAGCGACGAGGAGGGACTGCGGTGACCCAGCGGTTCAGCGCCGACGACGCCGAGCAGCGCGAGGCGGGCCTCGCCGCCGCGTCCGTCGCGGTGCAGCGCGGGGACCTGGTGGTCCTGCCCACCGACACCGTCTACGGCATCGGGGCGGACGCGTTCTCGCCGGAGGCGGTGCAGCGGCTACTGGCGGCCAAGGGGCGCGGGCGCGACATGCCGCCGCCGGTGCTGGTCTCGGCGGCGACCACCCTCGACGCGCTCACCGTGGGCATGCCCGCCTACGCCCGCGCCCTGGTCGAGGAGCTCTGGCCCGGCCCGCTGACCCTGGTGTGCACCCAGCAGCCGTCGCTGCAGTGGGACCTCGGGGACACCCGCGGGACGGTCGCGGTGCGGATGCCCGACCACGAGCTCGCTCTCGAGCTGCTGGCGCGGACCGGCCCGCTGGCGGTGAGCAGCGCCAACCGCAGCGGCCTGCCGCCGGCCACCGACGCCGACGCCGCGGAGTCGATGCTGGGGGAGAGCGTCGAGGTGGTCCTCGACGCCGGCAGCTCGCCGGGGGAGACGCCCTCGACGATCGTCGACGTCACCGGCCGCACCGGCCGGGTCCTCCGGCTCGGGGCGGTGCCGCTGGCCCGGCTCAACGAGATCGTCGAGCCGTTCGGCACCGAGATCCTGGACGAGGAGTGAGGGAAATGGCCGACCCCGGTGCGTGAGTACCTGACCGTCTTCCTCGTCGCCGCGGTGGTCACCTACCTCCTCGGCGTGTTCGCGCGCGAGATCGCGCTGCGCACCGGCGCGGTGGCCAAGGTGCGCGACCGGGACGTGCACGCGGTCCCGATCCCGTACTTCGGCGGGATCGCCATGCTCGGCGGGCTGGTCGCCGCCTACCTGGTGGCGGCCCGGCTGCCGTTCCTCTCCGACGCCAGCCACGACCAGGTCTTCCGCGATGCGGCGGTGGTGCTGGTCGCCGGGGCGCTGATCTGCCTGCTCGGCGTGGTCGACGACCTCGTGGAGCTCGACGCACTCACCAAGCTCGGCGGGCAGCTGCTGATCGCCGGCGTCCTGGTCGTCTTCGACGTCTACTACTACTCCTTCCAGCTGCCGGGCGGCGGTCAGTTCAGCGCCGACCCGGTGCAGGGGCAGCTGGTCAGCGTGATCGTGGTGGTCGCCACGATCAACGCGGTCAACTTCGTCGACGGCCTCGACGGTCTCGCCTCCGGGGTGGTCGGGATCGGAGCCGTCGCGTTCTTCCTGTTCTCCTACAAGCTCGCCGACGCCAACGGCGAGACGCTGGCCATCACCGCGGCCCTGCTGTGCGCGGCGCTGGGGGGGGCGTGTGCGGGGTTCCTGCCGCACAACTTCTTCCCGGCCCGCCTGTTCATGGGCGACTCGGGCTCGATGCTGATCGGGCTGGTGCTCTCCGGCTCGGCGCTGACCCTCACCGGCCAGTTCGCCACCGTGGACATGACCCAGGGGGCCGCGGGCGGCGAGGCGAGCCTGCTCCCGACGCTGCTGCCGATCATCTTGCCGATCTCCATCCTGATCGTCCCGTTCGCCGACCTGGTCCTGGCGGTGATCCGGCGCACCAGGGCAGGCCGCTCGCCGTTCGCGCCGGACA
Source organism: uncultured Actinomycetota bacterium (assembly GCA_963835385.1). Classification (GTDB taxonomy): domain Bacteria; phylum Actinomycetota; class Actinomycetes; order Propionibacteriales; family Nocardioidaceae; genus Nocardioides_B. The sequence goes on along the minus strand of CAWIFK010000006.1, from coordinate 151,093 downwards.
AGCAGCACCTGCACCACCGGCTGCTGGAGATCGGTCACTCGCACCGGCGCGCGGTGCTGATCATGTGGCTGTGGGCCGGCCTGATCGCGTTCGGGGGAGTGCTGGCCTCGCTCTACGCGGGCCGGCTCACTACGATCGTCCTCACCGCCTGGGTGGCGCTCACCGTCGCGCTGACGTTCCTGGTGCCGCGGGTGCAGACTCCGCACCAGCACGCCCCATGAGCCCCGCGCGATTTCCACGGCCCCCGGACCTTGTGCTAGTTTTCACAAGCACCCCGACAGAGCGGACGAGTCACTCGTCCATCAGGTCGGGATCCTTGCCAACCAGACCCACAGAACGGCCGCCGACATGACGACCGCCCCGCGGATCTCCGGCTCCGGGCCCCGCCCCGGCAGCACCGGTCCCGTGGTGCGCCGGGGCCTGGCGGCCACCGTCGCGGTGGGTGCGGTCGCTGCGGTCCTCGGCGCGGTTCTGGGCGGTGCGCCCGCCCTGCTCGGCGCCCTCGTGGGGACCGGGATGGTCGCGGCCTTCTTCGCTCTCGGCGCGATGGTGCTCGACACGGTCGCGCGGCTCGCGCCGGCGCTGTCGCTGATGGTCGCGCTGCTGACCTACGCGCTCCAGGTGGTGCTGGTCGGGCTGGTCTTCCTCGTGCTCAGCCGCTCCGGAGCCCTGGACTCGAGCGTCGAGGGCACCTGGGTCGCCGGGACCATGATCGTCGCCACGTTCGCGTGGCTGGCGGTCCAGGTGTGGACCAGCCTGCGGGCCCGCATCCCCCTCTACGACCTGGGCGGACCCGCTGGTCCGTCGGGTCCGCAGCAGCCTCCTGCGCCGCCCTCCGGGGGCGTCTCGGGCCCGTCCGAGGCGAGTGCGCGATGACCGGCCTCGGCTGCTATTGTCCGGAGCGCGATGTCACCGCAGCCCTCCACTCCCTCCGGCGACGCTTCCCAGGACACCCCTCACGGCGACCCCTGGCACGCGTTCGGCTACCTCGTCGCGGGTGTGCTGGTCTACGGACTGCTCGGCTGGCTCGTGGACCGGTGGCTCGGGACCTCCTTCGTGGTGGTGATCGGGATCCTGCTCGGAGTCGGTCTGGGCCTCTACATGACCTACGCCCGGTTCAACCGGCCGTGGCAGACCGGCGGGCCGGACCGGCCGGTGCGCAAGCCGACCGGGCAGCAGAAGAACTAGTGCGGAAGACACAGGAGACACGGTGAGCTTTGTCGGGACGACCCAGGTCCGCGCCGAAGGCTTCGAGCCTCCGGGGCCCGGCGACTTCAACCTGCCGCCGATCGGGCCGGACAACACCTTCGAGTTCCTCGGCCAGACGATGTACGCCGGCGTCACCAAGCCGATGCTGCAGCTGGTGCTCGCCGCCGGTCTGCTCTACCTGTTCTTCCGCGCCGCCTCCGCGAAGCGCGCAATGGTGCCGGGCCGGATGCAGTTCGCCGGCGAGGCGATGTACGGCTTCGTGCGGAACTCGATGGGCCGCGACATCATCGGCAGCCGCGACTTCATGCGGTTCGTGCCCTACCTGTTCGCGCTGTTCTTCTTCATCCTGCTCAACAACGTCTTCGCGACCATCCCGTTGATCCAGTTCCCGACGTTCTCGCGCTCGGGGATGGTCTACGGCCTCGCGGCCCTGAGCTGGGTGATCTACAACGCGGCCGGCATCAAGAAGCACGGATTCGGCGGCTACCTGAAGCTGCAGACCGTGCCGGCCGGGATCAAGGGCCCGATGCTGCTGCTGCTCGTCCCGCTGGAGTTCATGTCGAACATCCTGGTCCGGCCGATCACGCTGGCGCTGCGTCTGTTCGCCAACATGCTCGCCGGGCACCTGCTGCTGATCCTGTTCGCGCTCGGCGGCGAGTACCTCCTGCTGCACGCCTCGGCGGCGGTCAAGCCCGTCGGGCTCCTCGCCTGGGCGCTGTTCATCGCGATCGCGTTCCTCGAGCTGCTGGTGCAGTTCCTGCAGGCCTACGTGTTCGTCCTGCTCAACGCCATGTACATCTCCGGTGCTCTCGCTGACGAGCACTGAGAGTCGTAGCACTCCGTCAGCACAGTAGAGAAACCATCGAAAGGAAATATCGTGGACGGCTCCCTCAACATGGTCGGTTACGGCCTCGCCGCAGTCGGCCCCGGTGTCGGTATCGGCCTGATCTTCGCTGCCTACATCAACGGTGTCGCCCGTCAGCCGGAGGCCCAGGGCCGCCTGCAGTCGATCGCCATCCTGGGCTTCGCGCTCGCCGAGGCGCTCGCGATCATCGGTATCGCCCTCGCCTTCGTCCTCTGACCTCTGACCTCACAAAGGACCTGAGTCCATGAACGAGATCACCCTCGCGGCTGGGGAGGAGCTCAACCCGCTCGTCCCGCACCCGATCGAGATCGTCTTGTCACTGGTGGTCTTCGGTCTGCTCTACCTCGCGGTCAAGAAGTGGGTCGTCCCCAACTTCGAGAAGACCTTCGCCGAGCGCACGGCCGCCATCGAGGGCGGGCTGCAGCAGGCCGAGACCAAGCAGGCCGAGGCCGATGCCAAGCTCGCCGAGCTGGAGAAGCAGCTCGGCGACGCCCGGCACGAGGCCGCGCGCATCCGGGAGGACGCGCGTGAGCAGGGTGCGACGATCATCGCCGAGATGCGGGAGCAGGCGCAGGCAGAGGCGGCGCGCATCGTCGAGCACGCGCACACCCAGATCGACGCCGAGCGTCAGCAGGCGGTGACGTCGCTGCGCGCCGAGGTGGGCTCGCTGGCGACCTCGCTGGCCGGTCGGATCGTCGGGGAGTCCCTCGACGACGAGGCACGTCAGCGCCGTGTCGTCGACCGCTTCCTGGCGGACCTCGAGGCGGAGCAGCCGGCACAGACCCCGAACGGGGCGCTCTGATGCGCGGTGCCTCCGCCGACTCCCTCGCCGCGCTGACCGAGGCCCTCGGGTCCGCGGTCGACGGCGGTGCGGACGCCACCAGGATCGCCGACGACCTGTTCGGGGTGGCCGACATCCTGCGGCGGGAGGCGGGGCTGCGCCGGGTCGCCACGGACGTCTCGCTGACCTCCGGGGCCAAGTCCGACCTGGTCGGGCAGATCTTCGGCGACCAGCTCGACGCGGTGTCGCTGGACCTGGTCAAGCAGGCGGCCGGACGCCGGTGGGCAGCCACCCGCGACCTCGCCGACGCTCTGGAGCAGCTCGGCGTGATCGCCGTGGTGCGCAGCGCCGACCGGGCCGGCCAGTCGGACGCGCTGGAGGACGAGCTGTTCGGGTTCGAGCGGCTGGTCGTGGAGAACCCCGGGCTGCGCGACGCGCTCTCGGACCCCGCACGGTCGGTTGCGGACAAGCGGAGCCTGCTCCGCGGGCTGCTGGAAGGCAGGGCCACGGCCGCCACCATCCGCCTCGCCGAGCAGTCGGTGGCCGGCACGCACCGGACCGTGGCCGTCGCCCTCGAGGAGTACCAGAAGGTCGCCGCCCGGCACCGCAACCGGCTCGTCGCCACCGTCCGGGTGGCGCGCGAGCTCGACACGGCGGACGAGCAGCGTCTGCAAGAGGCGCTCGCGAGCCAGTACGGCAAACCGGTGCACCTCAACGTCGTCGTCGACCCCGAGGTCATCGGCGGGATGCGGGTGGAGGTCGGTGACGACGTCATCGACGGCACCGTGTCCAGCCGGCTCGACGAGGCCCGCCGCCGGCTCGCCGGCTAGCCCGCCAGTACACCGGGTGGCGCCATCCAGCCGCCTGCCAACGCCGTAGCACCTCAAGCACCGATCCAAGAGAGCAGGGATGAACATGACGGAGCTTTCGATCCGTCCGGACGAGATCCGGGACGCGCTCCAGCGATTCGTGTCCGAGTACGAGCCCGAGACCGCCAGCCGCGAAGAGGTCGGCACCGTGGCCGAGGCCGGCGACGGCATCGCCCGGGTGACGGGTCTGCCGTCCGTCATGGCCAACGAGCTGCTCGAGTTCGAGGACGGCACCCAGGGCCTCGCCCTGAACCTCGACACCCGCGAGATCGGTGTGGTCGTCCTCGGTGACTTCGAGGGCATCGAGGAGGGGCAGGCCGTGCGCCGCACGGGCGAGATCCTCTCCGTGCCCGTCGGCGACGGCTACCTCGGCCGGGTCGTGGACCCGCTCGGCACCCCGATCGACGGTCTCGGCGAGCTCGCCACCGAGGGCCGCCGCGCCCTGGAGCTGCAGGCTCCGGGCGTGATGGCACGCAAGTCGGTGCACGAGCCGCTCGCCACCGGCATCAAGGCGATCGACGCGATGACGCCGATCGGCCGGGGCCAGCGCCAGCTGATCATCGGCGACCGCGCGACCGGCAAGAGCACGATCGCGATCGACACGATCATCAACCAGAAGCAGAACTGGGAGTCCGGCGACCCGAGCAAGCAGGTCCGCTGCATCTACGTCGCCATCGGCCAGAAGGGCTCGACCATCGCCTCGGTGCGCGGTGCGCTCGAGGAGGCCGGCGCGCTGGAGTACACCACGATCGTGGCCTCGCCCGCGTCCGACTCGGCCGGCTTCAAGTACCTCGCCCCCTACACCGGCTCGGCCATCGGCCAGCACTGGATGTACGACGGCAAGCACGTCCTGATCGTCTTCGACGACCTGACCAAGCAGGCCGAGGCCTACCGCGCCGTGTCGCTGCTGCTGCGCCGCCCGCCGGGCCGCGAGGCCTACCCCGGCGACGTGTTCTACCTGCACAGCCGGCTGCTGGAGCGTTGCGCCAAGCTGTCGGACGAGATGGGGGCCGGCTCGATGACCGGCCTGCCGATGATCGAGACGAAGGCCAACGACGTGTCGGCCTACATCCCGACGAACGTCATCTCGATCACCGACGGCCAGATCTTCCTCCAGTCCGACCTGTTCGCCGCCAACCAGCGGCCCGCGATCGACGTCGGCATCTCGGTCTCGCGCGTCGGTGGCGCCGCGATGACCAAGGCGATCAAGAAGGTCACCGGCTCGCTCAAGGTCGACCTGGCGCAGTACCGCGCGATGGAGGCGTTCGCGATGTTCGCCTCCGACCTCGACGCGGCCTCGCGCCAGCAGCTCGACCGCGGCTCGCGCCTGATGGCGCTGCTCAAGCAGCCTCAGTACTCGCCCTACCCGGTGAACGAGATGACCGCGTCGCTGTGGCTCGGCACCACCGGCCGCCTCGACCGCGTGCCGGTCGACGACGTGCTCCGGTTCGAGCGCGAGTTCATCGACTACCTCAAGCGCGAGCACAGCGGCGTGCTGTCGGCGATCGCGGAGACCAACAACTTCGACGACGACACCGAGCAGGCGATGTCCGGTGCGTACGACTCCTTCCTCGACCAGTTCGAGACCTCCGAGGGCCAGTCCATCAAGGCCGGTCGCGAAGAGGTCGAGGCGCTGCCGGACGACGAGGTCGAGCAGGAGCAGATCGTCAAGCAGAAGCGGGGCTGACCCATGGCAACCTCAGTGCGTGAGCTGCGTGCGCGGACCAAGTCCGTCACGTCGATGAAGAAGATCACGCGCGCCATGGAGCTCATCGCTGCGTCCCGGATCATCAAGGCCCAGCAGCGTGCGCAGGCCGCGGCGCCGTACGCCCGGGAGCTCACCCGGGCGGTGTCGGCGGTGGCGACGTACTCCAACGTGGAGCACGCGCTCACCACCGAGCCGGAGGACCCGAAGCGGGCGGCGATCCTGATCGTCACCAGCGACCGGGGGCTGGCCGGGGCGTACTCCTCGAGCGTGCTCAAGGAGTCCGAGCGGCTCGCGGAGAAGCTCCGCGCCGAGGGCAAGGAGGTCGACTCCTACATCGCCGGCCGCAAGGGCGAGGGCTACTTCCGCTTCCGCAACCGGCCGATCGCGGCGTCCTGGACGGGCTTCTCGGACCAGCCGAACTACGACGTGGCCCGGGAGATCGGCGACGCGCTGATCGAGGCGTTCCTCGCCGGCGAGGAGAACCCCGAGATCGAGCTGCGCGACGGCGCCGGACCGGTCGACGAGGTCCACGTGGTCTACACGCGGTTCCGGTCGATGCTGGTGCAGGAGCCCACGGCCACCCGGCTGCTGCCGCTGGAGATCGTGGAGGGGGAGGCACCGCCGGCGAAGGACGAGGTGCTGCCGCTCTACGAGTTCGAGCCCAACGCGTCGGAGGTCCTCGACTCGCTGCTCCCGCGCTACGTCCAGAGCCGGATCTTCTTCGCCCTGCTGCAGGCGGCGGCCTCCGAGCTCGCCGCCCGGCAGCGGGCCATGAAGGCGGCGACGGACAACGCCGAGGAGCTCATCAAGAAGTACACCCGGCTGGCCAACCAGGCCCGCCAGGCCGGGATCACACAGGAAATCAGCGAGATCGTCGGTGGCGTGAACGCGCTCGCCGATGCGACTGCCGGGAGTGAGTGAACCAATATGACTGCCACTGTTACCGAGAACCGCGCGGACCAGTCCGCCGGTGGGGTGGGTCGCATCGCACGCGTGATCGGCCCCGTCGTCGACATCGAGTTCCCCGTCGACACCATGCCCGAGATCTACAACAAGCTCGAGGTCGAGGTCACCCTCGGCGGCGAGACCTCGACGCTGCCGCTCGAGGTGGCCCAGCACATCGGCGACGGCATGGTCCGCGCCATCTCGCTGAAGCCCACCGACGGCCTGGTCCGCGGTGCGCAGGTGCAGGACACCGGCGGGCCGATCAGCGTGCCGGTCGGTGACGTCACCCTGGGGCACGTGTTCAACGCCACCGGCGACGTCCTGAACCTCACCGAGGGCGAGTCCTACGAGGTCAACGAGCGGTGGGGCATCCACCGCAAGGCGCCGGCCTTCGACCAGCTCGAGTCCAAGACCCAGATGTTCCAGACCGGCATCAAGGTCATCGACCTGCTGACGCCGTACGTCCAGGGCGGCAAGATCGGCCTGTTCGGCGGCGCGGGCGTCGGCAAGACCGTGCTGATCCAGGAGATGATCGCCCGCGTTGCGAAGGACCACGGCGGCGTGTCGGTGTTCGCCGGCGTCGGCGAGCGGACCCGCGAGGGCAACGACCTCATCGTGGAGATGGAGGAGGCCGGCGTCATCGGCCAGACCGCCCTCGTGTTCGGCCAGATGGACGAGCCGCCGGGCACCCGGCTGCGGGTGGCGCTGTCGGCGCTGACGATGGCGGAGTACTTCCGCGACGTGCAGAAGCAGGACGTGCTGCTGTTCATCGACAACATCTTCCGGTTCACGCAGGCCGGGTCCGAGGTGTCGACGCTGCTGGGCCGGATGCCCTCCGCGGTGGGCTACCAGCCCAACCTCGCCGACGAGATGGGCACGCTCCAGGAGCGGATCACCTCGACGCGTGGCCACTCGATCACCTCGATGCAGGCGATCTACGTGCCCGCCGACGACTACACCGACCCGGCGCCGGCCACGACGTTCGCGCACCTCGACGCCACCACCGAGCTGTCGCGTGAGATCGCCTCGCTCGGCATCTACCCGGCTGTGGACCCGCTGACCTCGACGTCGCGGATCCTCGACCCGCGCTACATCGGGGACGACCACTACAACACCGCGGTCCGGATCAAGCAGATCCTCCAGCGCAACAAGGAGCTGCAGGACATCATCGCGATCCTGGGTGTCGACGAGCTCTCCGAGGAGGACAAGATCATCGTCTCCAGGGCCCGCCGGATCCAGCGGTTCCTGTCGCAGAACACCTACGTCGCCAAGCAGTTCACGGGGATCGAGGGTTCGACGGTCCCGATCGAGGACACCATCGAGGCGTTCACGAAGATCGCGGACGGCGAGTACGACCACGTCGCCGAGCAGGCGTTCTTCATGTGCGGCGGTCTCGACGACGTCGAGCGCCGTTGGTCCGAGATCCAAGAGAGCCTGTGACCCGTCCCCGGCGGCTCCCCTGCCGCCCGCCCCTAGGTGGGCCGGTCGGGGGCCGGCCGGGACTCAGAGAGGAATGCGCATGAGCGATACCGTCATGCAGGTGGAGCTGGTGGCGGCCGACCGCCTGGTGTGGTCCGGCGAGGCCTCGATGGTGATCGCGCGCACCACCGAGGGCGACGTCGGCATCCTGCCGAACCACGCCCCGATGCTCTCGACGATGGTCGACGGGATCGTGGACGTGACCACCGCCGAGGGGGAGACCTGGATCGCCGCGGTGGACGCGGGCTTCCTGTCCGTGGCCAACAACCGGATCTCGATCCTGTCCGAGCACGCCGAGATGTCGCACGACATCGACCTCGAGAGGGCCCGGGCCGACCTCGACCGGGCCAAGACCGCCGGCGAGCTGCTCGCCGAGCCGGCGGAGCGGGCCGAGGCCGCCTGGGCCGAGGCACGCATCCGCGCCGCCGAGAAGACCCGCTGAGGAGCCCCGCGACGGACGAGACGACAGCGCCTCTCGGACTCGAGGTGCGATAGATGGCCTGGTGGGAGTGGCTGGCCGACTCCGCCGGTCTGCTGCTGCTGCTGGTCCTGGTCTACGGGCTGTGGCTGGTGGTGCGCCGCCGGTGGATCTCGCGACACGGCGGCACCTTCGAGTTCAGCGTCCGCGTCCGGTCCGGGAGGGCCGGGCGCGGCTGGATTCTGGGCCTGGGCCGCTACTCCGCGGACGACCTGGAGTGGTTCCGGATCTTCTCGCTGTCCCCGCGCCCGAAGCTCGTCTACCGGCGTGCCGACCTCGCCTACGTCGGCCGGCGCGACCCGGGCGGGGTGGAGGCCTACTCGCTCTACTCGGGCCACATCGTGGTCTCCTGCTCCACCCCGGAGGGGCTGGTCGAGGTCGCGATGAGCCCCGAGGCGCTCACCGGCTTCCTGGCCTGGCTCGAGGCCGCTCCGCCCGGCCAGCGCCGCCGCCTGCGCTGACCCCGATTCGTCCGCGTTTCCGAGCCTGGTTCCCGCGGGGAGACCGCGGACGAATCTCCGCCCACCCCGATTCGTCCGCGGTCTCCCCGCTCAGGATTGGCTCGCTTTCGCGGACGAATCGGGGTTCAGCGGCGCTCGCCGCCCCGTTGGATTGCGGAGAACGGTGACCCGCTCGCTGCGCTCGCTCTCACCGTTCTCCGCCGGGGACCCAGAGGACGTCGCCACGGTCGCGGTTGGCGTGCCGGGCCAGGATGAACAGCAGGTCCGAGAGCCGGTTGAGGTACTTGATGGCCAGGTCGTTCATCGTCTCCCCGTGCTCGTCGTACGCCGCCCACGCGGCGCGCTCGGCCCGGCGTACGACGGTCCGCGCCACGTGCAGCAGGGCCGCCCCGGACGTGCCGCCGTTGAGGATGAACGAGCGCAGGTTCGGCAGGTCCTCGTTGTACTGGTCGCACCACGTCTCGAGCCGGTCGACGTAGGCCTGCTCGATCCGCAGCGGCGGGAACTCCGGGTTCTCCACGATCGGGGTGCAGAAGTCAGCCCCGACGTCGAAGAGGTCGTTCTGGACCGTGGTCAGGACCGCCACCACGTCGTCGTCCAGGCCGCCGGAGGCGAGCGCCACCCCGATGTGGGCGTTGGCCTCGTCGACGTCGGCGTAGGCGTGCAGCCGCAGGTCGTTCTTCGACGTGAGGCTCATGTCGCCGAGGCGGGTCTCGCCGGCGTCGCCGGTGCGGGTGTAGATCCGGGTGAGGTTGACCATGCGCCCAGCGTATGGCCCCGGCCTGGCCGGCCCCGTGGCCCGGGGCGGGCCGGTGCGGCGCCTCGACGGCCAGGAACGACGCTGCGGCGGGGGCCCGGAGGATTGCGAGAAGGACACGATGAGCAGACGATGCAACGTTTCGAGCGTGTCGTGCGTCATAGTCGGTACAGGGCGGTTCTCAGGGGGCCACCCCGGCGGAGGTGGGGACATGGACGTCAGTGTGGACGGAGACACGATCGCGCTCGCCGGCCGACTCGACGGGCGGTCGACGGCTCAGGTGCGCGAGCTGTTGCACCAGATCCTCGAGCAGCACGTGCACGTGGTGGTCGACCTCTCCCGGGTCGAGTCGGTGGACGTCACCGGGCTGACGATGCTGGCGGCGCTGAGCAAGCTCCTCGAGCGCGACGGCCGGGTGCTCCTGCTGCGCGGCTGCAACCCGTCGCTGCGCCGGGTCATCGCGTTCACGCGGATGCGCCACCTCCTCCAGGTCGAGCCCGGGACCGCCACCGCCTGAGGCCTCGCTGCGCTCCGCCGGCCGGGGTACGCCGCTGTGCGCCCGAGCCACGTCGAGCCACCCCTCGGCAGCCGGGCAGCCGGGTCGGCGCAGCCGCTCAACCTCGGGCGCGGTGAGCCGTCCGACCGGCCGTGACCAGGCCCACGACGGCCAGCACGAGTGCGACCACGCTGCCGACCACACCGAGCGCGATGGCCACCCGGAACACCGCGTCCCAACCGGCCCCGTCGCCGGTGAACTCGAAGGGGAACACCCGCCACATCTGTAGCAGCGCTGCCAGACCCACTCCGGTCGTGAGCAGGCCGCCGACCGCTCTGACCCACGCGGGGTCACCGGCGAGGTACACCAGGTTGACCACCAGTGCGACCAGCATCGACGCGTTGACCAGGCCGAGCACCAGCCGGAAGTCGCCGGTGAGGAAGGGCACCGCGTCCCAGCCGGGCCAGACGTTGACGGCGTACAGCAGCACGGCATTGACGAGCACGGCCACCGCGTAGCCGAACTGGCGGGTGACGCGTGGAGGTGTGCGCGGTGAGGACAGTGTGGGCGTGCTCATGGGGCCTCCCGGATCTTCTCCCACGCTAGGAACGCTCTGGCGTCCGGGGCAGGGCAGAAGGTCCCCGCGGGTCGGCCGGTGTGACCTACTTGGCACAGTGGGACAGTTCACACAGTGGTTACCGGCGGGTTCGGTCCGCCGTACTCTCGCCTGCATGACCGAGAACCCTGCCCCGGCCGCAGCCGAACCACCGGTCAAGGACCGCCCGTGGGTGATGCGGACCTACGCCGGGCACAGCTCGGCGAGCGAGTCCAACGCGCTCTACCGCCGCAACCTGGGCAAGGGGCAGACCGGTCTCTCGGTGGCCTTCGACCTGCCGACCCAGACCGGTTACGACCCCGACCACCCGCTCGCGCGCGGGGAGGTCGGCAAGGTCGGCGTGCCGGTGCCGCACCTGGGCGAGATGCGCCGGCTGTTCGACGACATCCCGCTCGCGGAGATGAACACCTCCATGACGATCAACGCCACCGCGATGTGGCTGCTCGCGCTCTACCAGGTGGTCGCCGAGGAGCAGGCGCTCGAGGGCCGCGCCGCCGAGGAGGTCGACCTCCGCGCCGCGCACCTCCGGCTGGCCGGGACGACGCAGAACGACATCATCAAGGAGTACCTCTCGCGCGGCACCTACGTGTTCCCGCCCGAGCACTCGATGCGGCTGACCGCCGACCTGATCTCCTACACCGTCAACCACATCCCCACGTGGAATCCGATCAACATCTGCAGCTACCACCTGCAGGAGGCCGGTGCCACCCCGACCCAGGAGCTCGCCTACGCCCTGTGCACCGCGATCGCAGTCCTCGACACCGTGCGGGACAGCGGTCAGGTGTCGGCGGAGGACTTCCCCAGGGTCGTCGGCCGGATCTCGTTCTTCGTCAACGCCGGCGTCCGGTTCGTCGAGGAGACCTGCAAGGTGCGGGCCTTCGTGCGCCTGTGGGACGAGATCGCCCGCGAGCGCTACGGCGTCGAGGACGAGAAGCTGCGCCGCTTCCGGTACGGCGTGCAGGTGAACTCGCTGGGGCTGACCGAGGCGCAGCCGGAGAACAACGTGCAGCGGATCGTGCTCGAGATGCTCGGCGTCACGCTGTCGAAGGACGCCCGTGCCCGCGCGGTGCAGCTGCCCGCCTGGAACGAGGCGCTCGGCCTCCCGCGTCCCTGGGACCAGCAGTGGTCGCTGCGCCTGCAGCAGGTGCTGGCCTTCGAGTCCGACCTGCTCGAGCACGAGGACATCTTCGACGGCTCCCACGTCATCGAGGCCAAGGTGGCCGAGCTGGTCGCCGGGGCCCGCGAGGAGATGGACCGGGTCCAGGCGCTCGGAGGTGCGGTCGCCGCCGTCGAGTCCGGCTACATGAAGCAGGCGCTCGTCGCCTCGCACGCCGCCCGGCGGGCCCGCATCGAGTCCGGCGCGGAGAAGGTCGTCGGGGTCAACTGCTTCGAGACGACCGAGCCCTCGCCGCTGACCGCGGACCTCGACGCGGCGATCCAGGCCGCCGACCCCGAGGCCGAGGCCTCCGCCGTCGCCGGCCTCCGCGCCTGGCGCGAGCAGCGCGACCAGGCCGCCGTCGACGCCGCGCTGGCCGGCCTGGCAGCAGCGGCCAAGACCGGCGCGAACCTGATGGAGCCCACCTTGCAGGCCGCCCGCGCCGGTGCCACCACGGGCGAGTGGGCCGGCACGCTGCGCGAGGTGTTCGGCGAGTTCCGGGCCCCCACCGGGGTCTCCGGCGCGGTCGGCGTCGCGGAGCCCGGCGCCGAGCTCTCCCAAGTCCGCGAGGACGTCCGTCGTACCGGCGAGGAGCTCGGCGGCCGGCTGCGGCTGCTGGTCGGGAAGCCCGGGCTCGACGGCCACTCCAACGGTGCCGAGCAGGTCGCGGTGCGGGCCCGCGACGCCGGCTTCGAGGTGATCTACCAGGGCATCCGGCTCACCCCGGAGCAGATCGTGGCCGCGGCGGTCGCCGAGGACGTGCACTGCGTCGGCCTGTCGATCCTGTCCGGCTCGCACATGGAGCTGGTGCCCGCGGTGCTCGACGGGCTGCGGGCGCACGGGCTCGAGGACCTCCCGGTCGTCGTGGGCGGGATCATCCCCTCCGGTGACGCCGCCCGGCTGCGGGAGCTGGGCGTGGCCGCGGTGTTCACGCCGAAGGACTTCGGGCTGACCGAGATCATGGCCGGCATCGTCGCGACGATCCGGGCGGCCCACGAGCTGGACTGACCTGCGAGCACCGACGGGCCCCGGCGTGCGCCGCGGCGGGCGGGCAGGTGCGCGGGAGGGGGCAGCCGGCCCCTCGGCTGCCCGGCGGGCTCCGGTCGGGAATGACTGCGGCGGCACAGGGCACCGGGGAGGAGCGGCCGTCGGTTGACGGACCGGACAGACTCGGGCGGAGGCAGGCACGGTGGGCACGACGGCGTACGGCTCGGCACCGGCGAGCTCATTCGAGCACGTCCTGCCGCCGCAGTCGACGAGCGTCGCGGAGGCCCGGCGGCTCGTGCGCAGCCTGCTCGCTTCCTCCCGGGAGGCGGGTCGCGCAGCGAACGCCGCCCTCGCGGACACCGCGGCCGTGGTGGTCAGCGAGCTGGTCACGAACGCGCTGCTGCACGCCGGCACCCCGATCGTGCTCGCCGGCCGGATCGAGGAGGACCGCCGGCTGCGGCTCGAGGTCGAGGACGGCGGCCGGCACCTCCCGGTGCCGCGCCACTACGCCTCCACCGCGGGCACCGGGCGCGGCCTGCGGCTGATCGAGGAGCTCAGCGAGGCCTGGGGCGTCGAGCAGCACGCCCGCGGCAAGACCGTCTGGTGCGTCGTCTCCGACGGTGCGGCGGCCGCCGCCGCGCAGCCGCCGGCGGCACGCCGGAGCGGTGCCGAGCCCACCGCCCGCACCGGCGGGACCGGGCCGGGGGGCAGCGGAGCGCCCGGCCGCAAGGTGACGATCCGGCTGCGGAGGATGCCGCTGCTGCTGCACGAGGCGTGGCGCGAGCATGCCGAGACGCTGCTGCGCGAGTCCCTCCTGGCGAGCCTGGACCAGGACGCCGGCGACGGCGCCGACCCGATCCTGGTGCACGCCGCGGCCACCGACGCCGTCTCGCTGCTGGAGGAGCAGGTGCCGGCAGCCGCCGTGGACCTGCGCCCCGACCGGCTGATCGTCGACGCCGCCGAGCCGCTGGTGAGCGCCGAGGAGGTCCGGCTGCAGGTCCCCGACGCGTCCCTGCCGCACTTCACCGTGCTCGAGCGCGCCCTCGACCGGGCGCTGGAGATGGCGGTGGAGGGACGGGTCATGGCGCCGGTGACCCAGCCGGAGGTGGAGGCGTTCCGCCGCTGGGTCTGCGACCAGGTCCGCAAGCAGGCCGACGGCGGCGCCCCGGAGCCGTGGTCCGTGCGCGGCGAGGCGCCGGTCGCGCCGCTGCCCCTGCCGGACTGGGACGCCGGCGCTGTCCGCGCCTCGACGGAGGCGATGATGGCCGCCGACGACGCGAACCGGATCCTGGCCGTGAGCGCGGCGGCGGTGCAGCTCCTGGGCTACGACGACGCGGCCGAGCTCGAGGGGGAGCGGCTGGTGGGCGTCGTGCCCGAGCGGCTCCGCCAGGCCCACGTCGCCGGCTTCACGCTGCACCTGCTGGGCGGCCGCGCGCCGCTGCTCGGGCACCCCATCGACGTACCGGCCCGGCGGCGCGACGGGAGCGAGGTGCCGGTGCGCATCGAGCTGTCGGTGCAGCGCTCGGCCGACGACCGCAAGGTCTTCGTGGCCCGGCTGCACCCGCGCCGCGTGCGCTGACGCCCGCCCGCCGGGAACGGCCCGCCGGTCCGGCCCGGGGTGTCCCGGCACGGTTGCGCCCCGCTCGGCGCCCCGGATCGGGCAGACTCGGCCCATGGCGAGGGTGATCGTGGTCGGTGCTGGTGTGGTCGGGCTCTCGTGCGCCGTGCGGCTGCTCGAGCGCGGCCACCACGTCGACGTACTGGCGCGCGATCTGCCGCTGGAGACGACGTCCGCGGTCGCGGCCGCGCTGTGGTACCCCTACCGGGCCTACCCGTTCGAGCAGGTCACGGCCTGGTCCGCGGCGACGTACAACGAGCTGGAGCGGCTCGCCGCCGACGAGCGCACCGGCGTGGTCATGCGCCACGGCACCGAGGTGCACCGCACCCGCACCGGCGACCCGTGGTGGATCTCGGCGGTGCCGGCGCTGACCCGGGTGCGCACCATGCCGGCGCCGTACCTCGACGCCTGGAGCTTCGAGGCGCCGGTCGTCGAGATGCCCGTCTACCTCCCGTGGCTGCGGTCGCGGGTCGAGGAGCTCGGCGGCACCGTGACCCGGATGGCGCTCAACCGCCTGCCCGGCGGCGCCGACGGGCCGGAGGTGGTCGTCGACGCCAGCGGCCTCGGCGCGCGGCTGCTGGCCGGCGACGGCTCGTTGCTGCCGGTCCGCGGGCAGGTGGTGTACGTCGAGCAGGTCGGCCTGGACCGGTGGTGGCTCGACGGCTCCGGCCCGGTCTACGTCGTGCCGCGCTCGCACGACATCGTCGTGGGCGGCACCGACGAGGAGGGCGACTGGGACCGGCAACCACGGCCGGAGGTCGCCCGGCAGATCCTGGCCCGGGCGACCGAGCTCGTCCCGGAGCTGCGGCGTGCGCGGGTGCGCGGCCACCGGGTCGGCCTGCGCCCGGCGCGCCCGCAGGTGCGGCTCGACGTGGAGCAGCGCGGCGCCACCCGGGTCGTGCACTGCTACGGCCACGGCGGCGCCGGGGTCACGCTGTCGTGGGGCTGCGCCGACGAGGTGGCGGCGCGCGTCGAGGGCTGAGCCACCGCGCCTGCCACGGGCGCAGCCCGTCGAGCGCCGTCCAGGCGACCCGGTGCGCCGTGCGCCCGGCCGCAGCGGTCGGTGCGCCGTCGTGCGCGAGACTCCACGCAGCGCCTCGTGGGATGCTTCGACCATGCCGAACCAGCCCGCGACGCTGGCCGAGGAGGTCTTCTCGGCGCCCCTGCGCACCCAGCTCGAGACGTTCCTCGACGAGCACAGAGCGGACCTGACCGCCTGCCTCGACGGGGTGACCGAGGAGCAGGCGCGCCGCTCGCTGGTGCCCTCGCGCACGACGCTGCTGGGACTGGTCAAGCACGCGACGTTCGTGGAGAAGGTCTGGTTCGACGAGGCGGTCACCGGTCGCTCCCGTCCGGAGATCGGGATCGCCGCCTCGCCCGACGAGTCGTTCGTGCTCGCCGACGAGGACGCGATCGCCTCCGTGCAGGCGGCCCACCGCACGGCCTGCGAGGACTCCCGGCGCGCCGCCGCCGCACTCGGGCTCGACGACCTGCTGCCCGGCAACCGGCGCGGTCCGCTGCCGCTGCGCTGGGTCTACCTCCACATGCTGCGCGAGCTCGCCCAGCACTGTGGCCACGCGGACGTCCTGCGCGAGCAGATCCTGAGCGCGGACGGGGTGTCCTGATCGTCCCGGCCGAGGCCCTGGCTGGGGGTGTTGCGCGGCCGGTGGTCGTACACGGACATGCAAAGGTGGCGGACGACCACGCGGCCCAGGCGTGACGCCGGACCGTCGAGGCGCTGTGTGCATGTCCGGCTACGGGGCGGCACGGAAAGTGTCGTCGTCGAGCAGCCCGTCCGGCCAGGTCAGAAGAGGCGGTCCTCGGCGTTGTCGAGGCCGCGGAGGGCGTCGTAGTCGACGACCGCGCACGCGATCCCGCGGTCCTCGGCCAGCACCCGGGCCTGCGGCTTGATCAGCTGGGCGGCGAAGATGCCGCGCACCGGCCGCAGCTGGGGGTCGCGGTTGAGCAGCTCGAGGTAGCGGGTCAGCTGCTCGACCCCGTCGATCTCGCCGCGCCGCTTGATCTCCACCGCGACCGAGCGGCCCTCGGGGTCGCGGCACATGAGGTCCACCGGCCCGATGGCGGTGGGGAACTCCCGCCGTACCAGCGTCAGCCCGTCGCCGAGAGTCGCCGGGTGCTCGGCGAGAAGCTCCTGGAGGTGCTTCTCGACCCCGTCCTTCTGCAGCCCCGGGTCGACGCCGAGGTCGTGGGAGGTGTCGTTGTGGATCTCCTCCAGCACGATGCGCAGGGTGTCGCCGTCCTTGCCGGTGACGGTCCACTCGACCGTGCCGTCGTCGGTGGTGTCCTCGGCGACCTTGCACGGCGGGGACATCCAGTTCAGCGGCTTGTAGGAGCCGCCGTCGGAGTGCACGAGCACCGACCCGTCGTTCTTGACCATGATCACCCGGTCGGCCATCGGCAGGTGGGCGGTCAGCCGGCCGGCGTAGTCGACCTGGCAGCGGGCCACGACCAGTCTCACGGGGTCACCTCGGGTACAGCTCGGTGGTGGGGAACGGCGGGGAGCCGGTGAGCAATCTACCCGCGTGCCGGGCGGGGCGTGGGCACGGGCAGGGCACGGGCGGGCACCCGGCCCCGCCGCGCCGCGGGGCCGCTCACACGGAGGAGCAGAGCCAGACGGCGGGAGGCACCCGAGGCTTCCGGCCCTACCGGTCCTCGCCACCCGGGGGATCGTCGCCCGGCAGTGAAACGCGTCACGGCAGCGCACCGAGCACGCGTGCCAGAATGCGCCTCATGACGAGCACAGGACGAGAGTTCCGCACGGTCGGCGTGGTCGGACTCGGCACGATGGGTGCGGGCATCGCCGAGGTGTTCGCCCGCAACGGCTACGACGTGGTCGGGGTCGAGGTGACCGAGGAGTCGCTGGAGCGGGGCCGCGCGCACGTCCAGCACTCGACCGACCGCGCGGTCAAGCGCGGCAAGCTCTCGCCGGAGGACCAGGCCACGCTCGTCGGCCACATCACCTTCACCACGGCGCTGGAGGACGTGAAGGCCTGCGACCTGGTCGTCGAGGCCATCGTCGAGCAGCTGCCGGTCAAGCAGGACCTGTTCCGCCGCCTCGACGACGTGGTCGGTCCGGAGGCGATCCTGGCCACCAACACCTCCTCGCTGTCGGTCACGGAGATCTCCACCGCCACCTCCCACCCCGGCCGGGTCGTCGGCGTGCACTTCTTCAACCCGGCGCCGGTGCAGAACCTGGTCGAGATCGTGCGGACCGTGGTCACCGAGCCGGACGTGCTCGAGGACGTCGCCGAGCTGGCGCGCTCTCTCGGCAAGACCCCGGTCGTCTGCGGCGACAAGGCCGGCTTCATCGCCAACGCGCTCCTGTTCGGCTACCTCAACCACGCCGTGTCGATGTACGAGGCGAAGTACACCTCCCGCGAGGACATCGACACCGCGATGAAGCTCGGCTGCCGCTACCCCATGGGGCCGCTGGCCCTGCTCGACCTGATCGGGCTGGACACGGCGTACGAGATCCTGGACACGATGTACAAGCAGGGACGCGACCGGCTGCACGCGCCGGCGCCGATCCTCAAGCAGATGGTCACCGCCGGACTGCTGGGGCGCAAGACCGGCCGTGGCTTCTACACCTACGAGGCGCCCGACAGCCCCGTCGTCGTCCCGGACGCCCTCACCCCGTCCGCCGACGCGGCCCCGCAGCTGCACCACGACATCGCGACGGTGGGCGTGGTCGGCACCGGCACGATGGCGACCGGGATCGCCGAGGTGTTCGCCAAGGCCGGCTACCCGGTGGTGTACGTCGGGCGCACCGACGACCGGGTGGCGGGCGTCCGCACCGCGATCGAGCGGTCGCTGGACAAGGCGATCCAGCGGGGCAAGCTCGAGGAGTCCGCCCGCGAGGAGGTCCTCGCCCGGCTGACCGGGACCACGTCGCTCGACGACCTGGCGCGTGTCGACATCGTCGTCGAGGCGATCGCCGAGGACCTCAAGGTCAAGACGGTGCTGTTCGAGAACCTCGACGAGATCTGCAAGCCGGGCGCGATCCTGGCCACCACCACCTCGTCGCTGCCGGTGATCGAGCTGGCCCGGGTGACCACGCGACCCCAGGACGTGGTCGGTCTGCACTTCTTCAACCCGGCCCCGGTGATGGAGCTCGTCGAGGTGGTCAGCACGGTCAGCACCTCCGACGCGGTCGCGGAGTCCGCGCGGGCGCTGTGCGGGACGGTCGGCAAGGTCGCGGTCTCCTGCGGCGACCGGGCCGGCTTCATCGTCAACGCGCTGCTGTTCCCCTACCTCAACGACGCGGTCAAGATGCTCGAGGCGCACTACGCCTCGGCCGACGACATCGACACCGCCATGAAGTACGGCTGCGCCCTGCCGATGGGCCCCTTCGAGCTCCTCGACGTGGTCGGGAACGACGTGTCGCTGGCCATCGAGCGCGAGCTCTACCTCGAGTTCCGCGAGCCCGGCTTCGCGCCCGCGCCGCTGCTCGAGCACCTGGTCACGGCCGGCTACCTCGGCCGCAAGACCGCGCGCGGGTTCCGCGACTACACCGTCCGCTGACCCCGACCGCACCTCGGAGGGGGCCCGGCCGTCGGCTCCGGCGGCCTGGGACAATCGGAGGCGTGAACGAGCGGGTCGAGCTGTACGGCGGGGAGGAGTACGTCGTCCGGCGGCTGACCGGCTCCTCGGCACGGCGGCCGTACACGTGTCCGGGCTGCCACCGGCAGATCCGCCCGGCGACGCCGCACGTCGTCGCCTGGCCGGTGCTTCCCACCTCGTTCGCGCGCGACGCCGAGGGGGTCGACGAGCGGCGGCACTGGCACACCGGCTGCTGGTCGGCGCGCGAGCGCCGGCGCTGACCGCCCCCGGACGGGCAGGCCCGTCCGGGCCATGCCACCCGCGCCCGTGGAGTCCTACCGTCGACAGGGGGCCCACGGACCAGGCGGACTCATGTCCAGCATCGAGATCAAGGGGTTCGGGTCGCCGGAGGACAAGCGCCCGTTCGTGGACAAGGGCGAGGGCCTCGTGGTGACCCTCGGCGGCAAGACCGTCATCAAGGGCACCTACGAGCCGGGCTGGCACTGGACCGAGCACGTGGGCCCGATCGCCGGCACGGCGTCGTGCCAGTCGCCGCACCTGCTCTACGTGCTGTCCGGGCGGATGGCGCTGCGGATGGACGACGGGACGGAGGCCGAGGTCGGGCCCGACGAGGCGGTCAGGATCGAGCCGGGCCACGACGCCTGGGTGGTCGGCGAGGCACCCTGCGTGCTCGTGGACTTCGGCATCGCGCCGACCTACGCCCAGCGCCGCGACTGAGTGCCGACCGCGCCACGCACCCCCTGCATCGACGTGGCGCGGCCGGCGGACCCCGGGGCCACCGCGGTCGCGGCGCCACGGCGGGCGGGGGGACAATGGCGCCATGGCTGCCATCCGTGCGAACTCGGTCCTGCCCGCGCGCCGCGAGGCGATCACCCTGCACACCGCCGACGGGCTGGCGCTCGTCGGCGAGCTCGCGCTGCCGGCCGACCGTGACCCGGTCGCCACGCTCGTCTGCCTGCACCCGCTGCCGACGCACGGCGGGATGATGGACAGCCACGTGTTCCGCAAGGCGGCGTTCCGGCTGCCGGCGCTGGCCGGGGTCGCGGTGCTGCGGTTCAACACCCGCGGCACCGCGAGCGCCCAGGGCACGTCGGAGGGCACCTTCGACAACGCCGACTCCGAGCGCTTCGACGTCGCGGCGGCCTTGGAGTACGCCGAGTTCCACGACCTGCCCGACATCTGGGTGGTGGGCTGGTCGTTCGGGACCGACCTGGCGCTCATGCACGCCCACGACCCGGCCGTGAAGGGCGCCATCCTGCTCTCGCCGCCGCTGCGCTTCAGCGACGCCGAGCACCTGCAGACGTGGGCCGAGTCCGGCCGGCCGCTGACCGCGCTGGTGCCCGAGCACGACGACTACCTGCAGCCGCCGGAGGCCGAGCAGCGGTTCGCCGTGGTGCCGCAGGCCGAGGTGGTGGGGGTCGAGGGCGCCAAGCACCTGTGGGTGGGCGACGCCGAGACCGTCCTGGACCACATCGTGGCCCGCGTCGCCCCGGACGTCGACGTACCCCTGGCACGGGAGTGGGACGGCCCCATGGAGACCGCCGACACCAGCGCCTACGCCGACCGGGGTGTCGCGGCCTTCAAGGACGTCCCGGTCCCCGGGCCCCTGTCGGACTGAGCCCGGCCGGCGCCCGCCGCCGGCGGACGGCCGCCAGCCGCAGGGGACCGGCTACTGCTCGTTCATGCGTGGCGCGACGACCTCGCGCACGATCAGCAGGACCGCGGCGGCGGTCGGGATCGCCAGCAGCGCGCCGATCACGCCGAGCAGCCCGGCCCCGAGCAGGGCCGCGATGACGATCACCGAGCCGGGGATGTCGACCGAGCGCGACATCACCCGCGGGTAGATCAGGTAGTTCTCGACCTGCTGGTAGACGACGTAGAAGATCAGGCAGGCGATGCCGATGGTCGGGTCGGTGGCGAAGCCGATCAGCGTCACCACCGCCGCACCGAGGGTGGCGCCGATCATCGGGATCACGTCGAGCAGCGCCACCACGGCGGCCAGCGCGACGGCGTACTCGCTCAGCCCGACGATGAACAGGAAGATCAGCGAGCTGATGCCGGCGGCCATCGCGACGATGAACGCTCCGGAGACGTAGGAGCCGATGTTCGAGACGATCCGGTCGCCGAGCTCGCTGACCCGGTGCCGCTTGCTCGCTGGCGCCAGGCCGTAGATGGCCCGGGTCACCTTCGGCAGCGACGCCAGGAAGTACAGCGTCAGCACCACCACCACGAACGCGTTCGCCAGCCGGGACAGCACCGCGACGCCGAAGCCGACGACGCCGCCGAAGACCTTGGAGCCGAAGTCGCCCCCGGTGATGTAGTCCTGGGCCTTCTGGAGCACGTTGTACTCCCGGTCCATCCGCTGGAACAGCGAGTTGCCGCGCAGCGACTCGATCCAGCCGGGAGCGTTGTCGACCATCGTGTTGACCTGGTCGACGATCACCGGCACGAGCGCCACGAGGAACAGCGCGATGGCGGCGACCACCACCAAGGTGACCGTCAGCACGGCCCACGGCCGGCGCATGCCCCGGTGGCCCAGGGCCACGACCATCGGGTTGAGTCCCGCGGCGAGGAAGGCGGCGACCACGATCAGGATGATCAGGGAGCTGACCGCGAGCACCAGGGTGCCGAGCCAGTAGGCCACCAGCGCGCCGACCGCCAGGAAGAAGCCGAGCTTGAACGGGTGGACCAGGTCGGTGTCGACCTCACTGTCGGAGCCCGCGGAGCCGTTCCGGCGGCGCGTGGCGGCCTGCCGGGTCACCCGACCCGGCAGGTTGATGCGGGCGCTCACCGCTGGGTGTCAGTGGGGGAGTGCGTGCTGCCGCCCTGGCCCTCGGCCGTCTGCGCTGAGGTGTCGTCCGGCCGCGCGGACGCCGACGCCTGGGTGGGGGCGTCCACGTCGCCGGAAGCCCGGCCCGGTCCGGCGTCGCCGCCGAAGCCGGCGACCACGTCGCGCAGCGCGCCCAGCTGGGCGACGATCGCGTCGCGGCGCTTGGCGAGCCGGTCGACCTCGGTGCGCAGGGTGGTGAGCTCGCGCTCGGCGTCCGCCTGGCCTGCGGCGACGAAGGTGTGCGCCTGGGTCTGGGCGGAGGCGACGATCTGCTCGGCCTCGCGGCGGGCGTGGCTCAGCAGCCGCTCGGCCTCCGTCTGGGCCTGTTCGCGGGCGGACGCGGACTGCGCGTTGGCCTCGCGGGCGCGCTGCTCGGCGGCGGTGGCGCGGGCCTCGGCCTCCTGGACCAGCCGCTCGGTCTCGGAGGTGGCGTTGGTGTGGTGCTCGGCCGCCTCGCGGGTCAGCCGCTCCTTCTCCACCGCCAGGGCGCGCCGGGCCTCCTGCACCTCGCGGTCCGCGGCGGCTCGCGACTGCTCGGCCTCCCGCTTGGCGCCGGTGCGCAGCGTGTTGGTCTCCTGCTGGGCGGCCAGACGCAGCTGGTCGGCCTCGCGCCGTGCGGAGGCGACGATGTCCTCCGCCTCGCTCAGGGCGACCGCCCGCTCCTGCTGGACCTCGGCCTTGCCCCGCTCGCGGGCCTCGTCGAGCTCCTTGAGCTGGACCATGCGCATGTCCTCGGCGTCGCGCGCGGCCTGTGCCCGCAGCGAGTCCGCGTCCTTCGCGGCACGGTCGAGGATCTCCTGGCGCTGGGTGCGGGCCGAGGCCAGCACCTCGTCGGCCTGCTCCTCGGCGAGGCGCAGCATCTCGCTGGCCCGGCCGCCCAGGCCGGCGTAGGTCGGGTTCTCGTGCTCGTGCAGGCTGGTCTCGAGCTCGGCGATCCGGTTCTCGAGCGCGGCGACGCGGTTGCGCGCCTCGGCCAGCCCCGATCCGAGCTTGGCCCGCTCACCGGCGAGCGACTGCACCGCCGCGTCGACAGCGGCAGGGTCGTAGCCGCCGCGCCGGACCGTGGGGAAGCCGCCCGGCGCCGGCGCCGGGGCGGCCTGCGGTGCTGCGGTGGCGCCGCCGCCGGGGCGCGGGCCGCCGGTGGAGCCCACGGCAGGGATCACCTGGGTGGCTTCGTCAGCGTTGCCGCGGGACTCGCCGTCGTCGTCGAAGATGGACAGGCCGGGACGGTCGGTCATCGCTGGGTTCACTCCCAAGTGTGGTCGGGTGGTCTCGTCGAGCCTAAGTGTGGCGGACCGTCGATGCCATCGGCGGCAGGCGCCCCGGAACGAGTTGCCGCGCGCGTCCGGGTCTTCCCGACGACATTGTCGGTACCGGCGAGGCGGATGACCACGACGCGGTACCCCGCGCCGGCGAGGGCATGCCGGCCTTCCGGCCGGTCAGATGCCGCGGAACCGGTTGATCTCGTCGAGGTGGCGCGCCCGCATCTCCTGGTCGCGGACGCCGAGCCCCTCCTCGGGAGCGAGGCAGAGCACGCCGACCTTGCCCTGGTGCAGGTTGTGGTGCACGTCGAGCGCGGCCTGGCCCACGTCGTCGAGGGAGTAGGTGCGCGAGAGCGTGGGGTGGATCATGCCCTTGGCGATGAGCCGGTTGGCCTCCCACGACTCGCGGTAGTTGGCGAAGTGGGAGCCGATGATCCGCTTGAGGTTCATCCACAGGTAGCGGTTGTCGTACTCGTGCAGGTAGCCGGTGGTGGAGGCGCAGGTGACGATCGTCCCGCCCTTGCGGGCGGCGTAGACCGACGCGCCGAACGTCTCCCGGCCGGGGTGCTCGAAGACGATGTCGACGTCCTCGCCGCCGGTGAGCTCCCGGATCCGGGCCCCGAAGCGGCGCCACTCCTTCTGGTCCTGGGTGGTCTCGTCCTTCCAGAACCGGAAGCCCTCCTCGCTGCGGTTGATGACCAGCTCGGCGCCCATCCGCCGGCAGATGTCGGCCTTCTCCTCGTTGCTGACGACGCAGACCGGGACGGCGCCGCCGTTGAGGGCGTACTGGGTGGCGAACCCGCCGAGGCCGCCGCTGGCGCCCCAGACCAGCACGTTGTCGCCCTGCTTCATGCCGGCGCCGTTGCGGGAGACGAGCTGGCGGTAGGCGGTGGAGTTGACCAGACCGGGGGCGGCCGCCTCCTCCCAGGTGAGGTGCGCGGGCTTGGGCATCAGCTGGTTGGACTTGACCAGGGCGATGTGCGCCAGGCCGCCGAAGTTGGTCTCGAACCCCCAGATCCGCTGCTCGGGGTCGAGCATCGTGTCGCCGTGCCCGTCGGGACTCTCGAGCTCGACGGAGAGGCAGTGCGCGACCACCTCGTCGCCGGGCTTCCAGGAGTGCACGCCGGCACCGGTCTGGAGCACCACGCCGGCGAGGTCGGAGCCCACCACGTGGTAGGGCAGGTCGTGACGCTTGGCCAGCGGCGAGGTCCGGCCGTAGCGCTCGAGGAACCCGAACGTTGCCATCGGCTCGAAGATCGAGGTCCAGACGGTGTTGTAGTTGATCGCGCTGGCCATCACCGCGACGAACGCCTCGCCCGGTCCCAGCTCGGGCAGGGCCACGTCCTCGATGTGCAGCGACCGGCGGGGGTCCTTCTCGCGGGTGCTGAGCCCCTCGAACATCCCCGTCTCGTCCTTGTGGACGGTCACTGCCCGGTAGTGGTCGGGCAGCTCCAGAGCCGCGAACTCCTCGGAGGACACGGCTTCGCCGGCCTCCCGGGCACTGATGGTGTCGAGGATCTGCTTCACGAGACCTCCTGGGGTCACGGCCGGGTGGGTCGCACGAGGGCGGTACGTCGCGGCGCGACGACGCCGCCAGCAGCGCGTGCCCGGAAATCTACCGAGGAGTAACCGCACGTGTCACCACGGTGTGACCTATCTGGCTCGGCGCTCCGGCGGTCCGGGGCCCACAGCCCGGCGACGGCGGCCCGGGGCTGGTGCGCCCCCGCGGGAGGGCGCCCGTCGTCTGCCGGTCAGGCGCGGTGCAGCGGGCCGGACCGGTCCCGGGTCCGGAACGCCTCGACGAGCTGACGTTCCGCGGCCCGCAGGTAGGCCGACATCGCGTCGGCCGCCTCCGCGCAGCGGCCGGCGGCGACGTGCTCGGCGATCCGGGCGTTCTCCTCCAGGTAGGGCCGGTGGAACTCCTCGGCGCCGTCCATCTGGTGGAAGAACAGCCGCATCTCGGCGAGCATCAGCTCCATCATCGCGTCCAGCCGCGGGCTGCGCGCGAGGGCCACGACGGCCCGGTGGAAGTGCTGGTTGGCGCTCGCGACGCCGTCCCAGTCGCCGGCGGCCGCCGCCGTACGTCCCTCCTCGACCGCTGCGGAGAGGCCCGCCAGCCGGTCCTCGGAGCCGCCGGCCGCCTCGCGCAGCACGGCGGGCTCGAGGAGCCGGCGCACCCGGTAGACGTCCTCGACGTCGTCGGGGTCCGGCGTCGCGACCAGCACCCCGCGGTGCGGCTCGCGCACGAGGATCCGTTCGGCGACGAGCTGGCTCAGGGCCTCGCGCAGGGTGTTGCGCGAGACCCCCAGCGCGGCAGCGAGGTGCTCCTCGGGCAGTCGGGTCCCGGAGCGGAGCCGACCCTCGACCACCTCCTCGCGCACGGTGCGCGCGGCCCGGTCGGCCGAGGTGCTGAGCACCGAGCGGCGGGCCCGGCGCTGCTCGGCGAGAGCGCCGAGGACGAGCTCGAGGCCGGGAGGCGGGCTCGGCTGCCGGTCGGCCGGCTGGTCGGTCATGCGGCCAGTGTAGAGACGAGTCGGTGAGCAGCGGGTCTTGCGGAATTGTTCAACAATCCTCTACCGTCGTCGGAACGGACTGTGATCGGGCACACACTCTCCACCAGACCGGCACCGGATCAGCACCCAGATCAGCACTGGGCCAGCACTGGACAGCACTGGACAGCACCGGGTCGCCGGAGGGGGATGGAGTCCGAGGGGCCGGACCGACCGGCGCGTGGAGCCGCGATCACGACCGACTCGAGGAGACCGCATGACCGAGCACGACACGCCGGACCCCGCCCGTCGGCCCGCGCGACTGCGCAGCGGACGACGAGCCGAGGTGCGCGCCGAGGCGCTCCCCGCCGACGACGCCGGGGCCACCGCCGCGACCTCGACCGAGCAGCAGCCACCGGGCCGCGGCACCCGCTCGGCGGTCATCGGGGCGATCTTCCTGATGGCCACCAGCGCCATCGGGCCAGGCTTCATCACCCAGACCGCGACGTTCACCGTGCAGCTCGGCGCGGCCTTCGCCGCCGCGATCCTGATCTCTGTGCTCGTCGACATCGCCGTGCAGCTGAACGTCTGGCGGGTCGTGGGCGTCTCCGGCCGCCGGGCCCACGAGCTCGCCGACGACGTGCTGCCGGGCCTCGGCTACGTGCTCGCCGCGCTCGTCGTGATCGGCGGCCTGGTGTTCAACATCGGCAACATCGCCGGCACCGGCCTCGGTGCCAACGCGATGCTCGGCGTCGACCCACGGGTCGGCGGCGCCGTCTCGGCCGCCCTCGCGATCGGCATCTTCCTCAGCAAGCGGGCGGGGATCGCCCTGGACCGGGTGGTGCTCCTCCTCGGTCTGGTGATGATCTCCGCGACCGCCGGCATCGCGGTGACCTCCAACCCGCCGGTCGGCGAGGCGCTGCGCAACGCGGTCGTGCCCGAGACCTTCGACTTCGTCGCGGTCACCACGATCATCGGCGGCACCGTCGGCGGCTACATCACCTACGCGGGCGCCCACCGGCTGCTCGAGTCCGGCCGCAGCGGGGTGGAGCACGTCTCCGACATCACCCGCAGCTCGGTGGTCGGCATCCTGATCACCGGGGTGATGCGGATCGTGCTGTTCCTGGCCATCCTCGGCGTCGTCGCCGGCGGCACCGCGCTCGCCACCGACGACCCGGCCGGGTCGGCGTTCCGTGCCGCCGCGGGCGAGGCGGGCCTGCGTGTCTTCGGCGTCATCCTGTGGGCGGCCGCGCTCACCTCGGTCATCGGCGCCGCCTACACCTCGGTGTCCTTCATGACCCGCTCGCGCACCCCTGAGCGCACCCGCAGCCTCCTCACCGTCGGCTTCATCCTGGTGACCGGGGCGATCTTCGTGATCGTGCAGCAGGCGCCCGTCACGCTGCTGGTCTTCGCCGGAACCTTCAACGGCCTGATCCTGCCGCTCGGCTTCGGCATGCTGCTGTGGGTGGCCTGGCGCCGCCGCGACCTCCTCGGCGGCTACCGCTACCCGGCCTGGCTGCTGGGCATCGGCGTCGCGGCGTGGCTGCTGACGCTGTACCTGGGCTACAACGCGCTGCTCGCCCTGGGGAACCTGTGAGCGCCGCGGTCCGGGTGGACCTGAACAGCGACGTCGGGGAGTCCTTCGGACGCTGGCAGCTCGGCGACGACTCGGCGGTCCTGGCCGCCGTCACGAGCGCCAACGTGGCCTGCGGCTTCCACGCCGGCGACGCCACCACGCTGCGCCGCACCTGTGAGGAGGCCGCCTCGCGCGGCGTGGTCGTGGGGGCCCAGGTCGGCTACCGCGACCTCGCCGGGTTCGGGCGGCGGTTCATCGACATGGACCCGGTGGAGCTCGCCGACGACGTGCTGTTCCAGATCGGTGCACTGGAGGCGCTGGCCCGGGTGTCGGGCACCCGGGTCAGCTACGTCAAGCCGCACGGCGCGCTCTACAACGCGGTCGTGCACCACCACGAGCAGGCCCGCGCGGTGGTGGACGCGGTCCGCGCCTACGACCCCGGCCTGCCGCTGCTCGGACTGCCCGGCTCGGTGCTGCTCGAGCGCGCGGAGCGGGCCGGGCTGCGGCCGGTGCGCGAGGCGTTCGCCGACCGCGGCTACACCCCCGAGGCGACGCTGGTCTCGCGGAAGGTGGACGGGGCAGTGCTGCACGACGCCGACCAGGTCGCCGAGCGGGTGGTCCAGATGGTGGTGGACGGCACGGTCGTCGCGGTCGACGGCTCCACGGTGAAGGTCGACGCCGAGTCGGTCTGCGTGCACGGCGACTCGCCGGGTGCGGTGCAGATGGCCGGGCAGGTGCGGGCCCGGCTGCAGCAGGCGGGCGTGGAGCTGGCCTCGTTCGTGGGCGGCCCGACGTGACTCCCGAACCGGCCCCGGACGTTGGCCCCGACGTCCTGCCCTACGGCGACCGTGCGCTGCTGGTCGAGCTGGGCAGCACCGAGGCGGTCGTCGCCTACGTCGACGCGCTGCGGGCCCGGTCGCTCGAGGGCGTCGCGGACCTGGTGCCGGCCGCGGAGACGCTGCTGGTGGTCGCCGCCGACGGTACGTCGACCGGCTCGCTGCGCCAGGCGCTGGCGCAGGTCCGGCCGGCCACGGGCTCCGGGCCGGTGCAGCCGGACCGGTCCGTCGAGATCCCGGTCCGCTACGACGGCCCCGACCTCGCCGACGTGGCCCGGCTGACCGGCCTCAGCGAGGCCGACGTCGTCGCCGCCCACACCGGACGCCCGTGGCGGGTCGCCTTCGGTGGCTTCGCCCCCGGCTTCGGCTACCTGGTCGGTGGCGACCCGCGGCTGGAGGTGCCGCGCCGCGACAGCGCCCGCACCGCGGTGCCCGCCGGCGCGGTGGGCCTGGCCGGCAGCTACTCGGGGGTCTACCCGCGCGAGTCGCCCGGTGGCTGGCAGCTGATCGGGACCACCACCGAGCCGATGTGGGACCTCGAGCGCGACCAGCCGGCCCTGCTGAGTCCCGGTGCGGCGGTCCGCTTCGTGGCGGTGGACCCGCGATGACGGCGCTGCGGGTGCGCCGCACCGGACCGCTGGCGCTGGTCGAGGACCTGGGCCGCCGCGGCTTCTCCGACATCGGCGTGGGCCGCTCCGGTGCGGCCGACCGCGCCGCGCTCCGGCAGGCCAACCGGGCGCTCGCCAACGACGAGGACGCCGCCGCGGTCGAGGTGACCTTCGGCGGCTTCGAGGTCGAGGTGGTGGGCGGGCCCGTCTGGTTCTGCGTGGGGGGCGCACCGGCGCCGGTGCACGTCGACGACCGCGAGGTCGGGCCGTTCGCGGTCGCCTGCGCGCCCGCCGGCTCCCTGCTCCGGCTCGGCACCCCGCCGACCGGACTGCGCTCCTACCTCGCCGTCCGGGGCGGCCTGGACGTGCCGCCGGTGCTGGGCTCGCGCAGCCGCGACGTGATGGCCGGCCTCGGCCCCGCCCCGCTGTCGGAGGGCGACGAGCTGCGCGTCGGGCCGGCCCCGACGACGTACCCCCACGTCGACCACCTACCGCCGCTCGACCTGCCCGCAGACGTCGTGCTCGACGCCGTACGCGGTCCCCGGGACGCGTGGGTGCGCGACGTGGAGCGGCTGGTCACCACGGCGTGGACGGCCTCCGCGCGCAGCAACCGGGTCGGCATGCGGCTGGCCGGCGGAGTGATCGAGCACCACGACCGCGACCGCCAGCTGCCGAGCGAGGGGGCGATCCGTGGAGCGGTGCAGGTGCCGCCGAGCGGCGAGCCGGTGCTGTTCCTCGCCGACCACCCCGTCACCGGGGGCTACCCGGTGGTCGCCGTGGTCGTCGACGCGCACGTCGACCGGGCCGCTCAGGTGCGGCCCGGCCAGTCCGTCCGATTCAGATGGGTGAGGCCATGACCACGACCACCGTCCCGACCGGCCCCGCACGTGCCGCGACCACACCGGACCAGGCCCGCCGGCTGTTCCGGCGCGGCCTGGTCACCCCGACCGCCGGGTTCTCCGCGGGCTACGCGCAGGCGAACCTCGTCGCGGTGCCGCGCGCGCTGGCCTACGACCTGCTGCTGTTCGCCCAGCGCAACCCCAAGCCGTGCCCGGTGCTCGACGTGCTCGACGCCGGGGAGGTGTCCGGGCCGATCCTCGACGGCGACGTCCGCACCGACCTGCCGGCCTACCGGGTCTTCCGCGACGGCGAGCTGGTCGAGGAGACGCCGGACGCCCGCCCGTGGTGGCGCGAGGACCTGGTCACCTTCCTGATCGGCTGCAGCTTCACCTTCGAGGACGCGCTGCTGGCCGAGGGCGTGCCGGTGCGCCACGTCGAGCAGGGCGTGAACGTGCCGATGTTCCGCACCTCCCGGCGCTGCCGCCCGGCCGGCGCGCTGTCGGGGCCGCTGGTGGTCTCGATGCGACCGGTGCCGGCCGACCGGGTCGCCGAAGCGGTGCGGATCACCGCGCGGTACCCGGCCGTGCACGGCGCCCCGGTGCACGTCGGCGACCCCGAGGCGCTCGGAGTCGCCGATCTCAGCCGGCCCGACTACGGCGACCCGGTCGAGGTCCGCGACGGCGAGATCCCGGTGTTCTGGGCGTGCGGCGTCACCCCGCAGGCGGCCATCGCCGAGTCACGTCCGGAGCTGGCGATCACGCACGCGCCGGGGCACATGCTGGTCACCGACGCGCGGGACGGCTCCTTCCAGCAGCCGTGACCCGGTCCGGCCCGGCCGGGCGCCAGTGGGTGCGGGGGAGAGGCTCAGTGCGCCGGGTCGGCGGCGGGCTCCACCAGCTCCACCAGGACCCCTCCGGCGTCCTTCGGGTGCACGAAGTTGATCCGGCTGCCCGCCGTACCCCGCCTCGGCGCGTCGTAGAGCAGCCGGACCCCGCGCTCGCGCAGCACCGCGGAGACCGCCTCCACGTCGGTGACCCGGTAGGCCAGCTGCTGAAGTCCGGGGCCGGAACGGTCCAGGAACTTCGCGATCGTGGACTCGGGGGACAGCGGCGCGAGCAGCTGGATGCAGCTGCCGGAGTCGCCGACCGCGACCATCGCCTCCCGGACCCCCTGCTCGGCGTTGGTCTCCTCGTGCTGCACCTGCATGCCGAGGGTGTCGCGGTAGAACGCGATCGCCTCGTCGAGGTCGGCCACCGCCACCCCGACGTGGTCGATGCAGACGAACAGGTGGTCGGGGACCGCGGCAGGGTTGCCGGTGCCCTGGTTGCTCTGGGTGCCCTGGGTGCTCTGGCTGCTCTCGGCGCTCATCGGCCCATCGTCGTACGCCGGCACGCGGCCCGGCCACCCGGTGTGAGCAGTCCGACACCGGCAGTGCCATCCGGCCCCTCCCGCCGCGGCGCCGCCGGTAGGTAAGGTCCGCAACAGGAACCGAA
Organism: uncultured Actinomycetota bacterium; assembly: GCA_963835385.1. Lineage (GTDB taxonomy): Bacteria > Actinomycetota > Actinomycetes > Propionibacteriales > Nocardioidaceae > Nocardioides_B. The sequence goes on along the minus strand of CAWIFK010000006.1, from coordinate 120,153 downwards.
GTCACAGGAGGCGTCATGTCCGGATCCGTCATCGTCGCTGGGGCACGCACCCCGATCGGCCGGCTGCTCGGCGGGCTCAAGGACCAGACCGCCGCCGACCTCGGCGGGGTCGCCATCAAGGCGGCCCTGCAGAAGTCCGGGATCACCGGGGAGCAGGTCGAGTACGTCATCATGGGCCAGGTCATCCAGGCCGGCGCCGGCCAGATCACCGCGCGCCAGGCCGCGGTCAAGGGCGGCATCCCGATGACCGTCCCCTCGATCACCATCAACAAGGTCTGCCTGTCCGGGATCAACGCGATCGCGCTGGCCGACCAGCTGATCCGTGCCGGCGAGCACGACGTCGTCGTGGCCGGCGGCATGGAGTCGATGACGCTGGCGCCGCACCTGATGCCGAAGTCGCGTTCGGGCTACAAGTACGGCGACGTGGCGCTCGTCGACTCGATGGCCTACGACGCGCTGCACGACCAGTTCACCGACCAGGCGATGGGCGCGCTCACCGAGCAGTGCAACGCCGCGGCCGCCGGGCTCTCCCGCGAGGAGCAGGACGCGTTCGCCGCCCGCTCCCACCAGCGTGCCGCCGAGGCATGGAAGAACGGCGTCTTCGACGACGAGGTCGTCCCCGTCGAGATCCCGCAGCGCAAGGGCGACCCGGTCGTGGTCTCCCACGACGAGGGCATCCGCGGCGACACCACCGTCGACTCGCTGAGCAAGCTGCGCCCCGCCTTCGACAGGTCCGGCACGATCACCGCGGGCTCCGCCTCCCAGATCTCCGACGGCGCCTGCGCCGTCGTGGTGATGAGCAAGGCCAAGGCCGAGGAGCTCGGCCTGGAGTGGCTCGCCGAGATCGGCGCCTCCGGTCAGGTCGCCGGCCCGGACTCCACGCTGCAGACCCAGCCGTCCAGCGCGATCCGCAAGGCCGTCGAGAAGGAGGGCATCTCCGTCTCCGACCTCGAGCTGGTCGAGATCAACGAGGCCTTCGCGGCCGTCGGCATCGTCGCCGCCCGCGAGCTGGGCATCGACGAGGACAAGGTCAACGTCAACGGCGGCGCGATCGCGCTCGGCCACCCGGTCGGGATGTCGGGCGCGCGGATCGCGCTGCACCTCGCGCTCGAGCTCAAGCGCCGCGGCGGCGGCATCGGGGCGGCCGGGCTGTGCGGTGGCGGCGGCCAGGGCGACGCGCTGATCCTCCGAGTGCCGGCCAGCTGAGTGGGCCCGGACGACGCGACGACCGAAGCGGTGCGGCCGGCCCCGCAGGGCACGCCCGACGGCGCCGCGGCCCCGGCCGGGCGGCGGCGACGGGTCTCCGTGCCCGACCTCGTCGAGCGGGCGAGGGCCGGGGAGGCCCGGGCCGTGGCGCGGCTGATCTCGCTGGTGGAGGACGCCTCCCCGCTGCTGCGCGAGGTGATGGCCGGGCTGGCGCCGTACACCGGGCACGCCCAGATCGTCGGCATCACCGGGTCGCCGGGTGTGGGCAAGTCCACCTCGACCAATGCGCTGGTGACCGCGCTGCGCGCGGCGGGCAAGCGGGTCGGCGTGCTGGCCGTGGACCCCTCCTCGCCGTTCTCCGGCGGCGCGCTGCTCGGTGACCGGGTGCGGATGCAGGACCACGCGCTCGACAAGGACGTCTACATCCGCTCGATGGCCTCGCGCGGGCACCTCGGCGGGCTGTCCTGGTCGACCCCCCAGGCGCTGCGGGTGCTGGACGCGGCCGGGTGCGACGTGGTGCTGATCGAGACCGTCGGCGTCGGCCAGAGCGAGGTCGAGATCGCCGGTCTCGCCGACACCACGATGGTGCTGCTGGCCCCCGGCATGGGCGACGGCATCCAGGCCGCGAAGGCGGGCATCCTCGAGGTCGGCGACGTGTACGTCGTCAACAAGGCCGACCGGGACGGCGCCGAGCAGGTGCGCCGCGACCTGCGCAACATGCTCGCGCTGGCCGACCGGCCGGAGGACCCCGACGCCTTCTGGAAGCCGCCGATCGTCCTGACCGTCGCCCAGACCGGGCAGGGCGTCGATGAGGTCGTGGAGAAGCTCGACGCGCACCGCGCCTGGATGGAGCGCAGCGGCGAGCTCGGTCGCCGGCGGGTGCGCCGGGCGCGCGATGAGATCGAGGCGATCGCGGTCACCGCGCTGCGCGAGCGCTGGGGCGACGTGCACGCCCGCACCGAGCTCGACGACCTCGCCGAGAAGGTCGCCGCCGGCGACTCCGACCCCTACACCGCCGCCGACGCCCTGCTCGAGGCCTACGCCGACTGACCCCGATTCGTCCGCTCCTGCCTCGCGGGGGACTGGCTCGCAACCGCGGACGAATCGGGGTTTCTAGGGTTCGTTGGAGTCGCGGCCCGGCCCGTCCGGGGTCGCGGTGTGGTCCGGGTGGCCGTGGGTACGGCGCTCCTCCTTGAGCGAGGCCTCGAACAGGTGCCGCCGGCCGTGGGTGAGCTCGTCGCGAACGCGGCGCTCGAGGTCGCGGAAGAACGACCAGTACGTGTCGTCGTAGTCCTCCATCACCTGGAACGTCCAGCGGCCCGGGAGCACGTTGCGGCCGACCAGGTCCCGCTCGATCTCGTCGGCGAGGTCGGTGTGGCCGGCCTCGCGCAGCTGGTCGGCGGCGTCGCTGATCTGGAAGTCCGCCGTACCGGTGAGCTGGTGGAAGGTGTAGAGGTGCCCGCGAGCGCGCTCCACCGTTTCGAGGGCCTCGGTGAGCCGGCCGACCGCCTCCGCGGTCGCGCGGTCCACGTCGTCGGGCACGCGGTGCTGGGGGCGGGGCTGGTCGTCGGCGTTCTGGTCGGACACGCGTGATCCTCCTCGGTGAGTGCGACGCGGAGCCTGTACCCGGGCCGATCCGGCTCCACACGCGCCCGCGACCGCGACCGCGCCCGCGACCGCGACCGCACCCCCCGGCGACCTGCCGACGCGCCGCCCCTCGGGCTGCCGAACCGTCGGGCCACGCGCCCGCGTGCCTGCCGCCGGTCCGGTGCGCCCTCTGACAGGATGGTCGGTCGAGACGTGCGCCCCGCACGCCGCCGACGCGGGACGGAGACAGGCCTTGCGCAAGTTGGGGATCGGCATCGCCATCCTGTTCGTGCTGTTCTATCTGGTGACCCAGCCGACCGCTGCCGCAGACGCGGTCCGTGGCGCGACGGACGCCCTGGTCGGGGTGTTCGAGAGCCTCACCGAGTTCTTCTCGGCACTGTTCAGGTAGTCTCCCGTGCCGACCACCGTGCGGGTCCGCCGCACCAGCAAGGGCTGGTTGGCGCGCACCTTCGACCCGAAGATCGGCACCCACCTGCTGCGCGACGAGGGCGAGGTGATCGTCGACGACGTCCACCACCACTGGGTGGTCTACGTCATGCCGGGCCTCGAGGCGCTGGGCGGCCTGCTGCTGCTGTACCTGTTCCTGATCTCGCCGGTGGACCTGGCGTGGGTCCCGCTGGTGGCCGCCTTCGTGGTGTTCCTGCACGCCGGCTGGCGGGCCGTCAACGAGCACATGGACCGGTTCGTGATCACGAACATGCGGGTGTTCCGGGTCCGCGGGGTGCTGTCCCAGAGGATGGCCACGATGCCGCTGGGCCGGATCCTCGACATCAGCGTCGAGAAGCCGCTGCTCGGCCGGTTCGTCAACTACGGTCACTTCGTCTTCGAGTCCGCGGCCCAGGAGCAGGGCCTGCGTGACATCCGCTTCGTCGGCCGGCCCTACGAGCGCGACCTGACCATCCAGCGGGTCGTCCAGCGGGCCGGCCTGCGCGGACCGCGCTCCCTGCGCTGACGGGACCTGCGGGCCGGGGACCGGACCCGTGCGATGGTCCTCGGCGGGTCCTCCCGACATGCACTCGAGGCCCGGGAGCGGTGCTGGCACGCTCAGGCCAGGCGGCTGCGTCCGCCGTGTGCCTGTCCGACGGTTCGCTCGGCCCCACCCAACGCCCCCCAGCGCCCCCCGGCGAGCCGACCTCGGGGCGCTTCTCCCCACGAGCCCGGTCCAAGGACCCTTCCGGGAACTGGGGACCGGCGCCTAGGAACAGAGGAACGCCACCACCGGCACGCCTCGACCCGGGAGTACCCATGAAGGTCCGGCCCCGTCCCCTCGTCGGCGTCCTGGCCCTGCTCGCCTACCTCACCGTGTTCTACGGCGTCTGGATCATCACGGGGGTCGACTACGCGGCCATCGGCGACTCCGCCGGCACGATCCTGACGTGGTACGTCGCCCCGCTCGCGGCCGGCGCGGTCCTGCTGGTGGCCATGGCGAGCGCACTCGGGTGGTGGCGACCGGCGATGCTCGAGACGCGCCGAGCCCCGCGGTGGACGCTGGTGACCCCGGCGGTGATGTTCGCGCTGGGCGTGCTGGCCCTGGCCACCAAGGACTACTCGGACACGACCAGCGCGATGGTGCTCCTGCTCGTGGTCGGCAGCATCGGCGTGGGCTTCAGCGAGGAGCTGGCCACCCGGGGTCTGCTGCTCGTCGGCCTGCGCGGGGCCCTGACGGAGCGCCGCGTCTGGTTCTGGTCCACGCTGCTGTTCGGCCTGCTGCACCTGCCCAACGCAGTCTTCGGCGCGGGGCCGGCTGCCATCGCCCAGGTGGCGATGGCGTTCGCCTCCGGATCGACCCTGTACCTCCTGCGGCGCGGCGCCGGTGGCCTCCTCGCAGCGATGGTCCTGCACGCCTTCTGGGACTTCTCGGCCTTCGTCGGTGACGGCGGCACGGTGGCGGGTTTTGTCAACCCCGTCGTCGGCATCGTCTCAGTGGTGCTCGCGCTCGTCCTGACCCGCGAGGACCGGGGGGAGCCCTCCCTGGCGCCGTACGCCGCGGCGCAGCCCGTCGCAGCCTGAGCCAGGCTCGGCTCGGCGCTCCCTCGTGCCACGGGCGACGCCGATGCGCAGGCACGCCGCGCGGGAGGACGAGGGTGCGTGCAGGTCACGATCTCGCCACGGCGCCGGTAATGCAGTTGCACGGCGGGCGCCGCTGGCGCGAGAGTTCCCTGCGGGCGCCCGCCGCGGCTTCGGCGGCATCGCCCTTCGTCCAGGCGGTGGGGTGCGGGGGAGGCGTGGATGGGGTCCGGCGAGGAGAGCCATCTGGTGGTCCGGGACGTGTGCGTCACCGGGCCCGGCGGGCTGGTGCTCGACCAGGTGTCGCTGCGCGCCGTACCCGGTCGGATGCTCGCCGTCACCGGCTCCTCCGGCTCCGGCAAGACCACGCTGCTCGGCGTGCTCGGCGGGTTGATCCGCCCGGACGCCGGGTCGGCGCAGTACGCCGGCGGCCCGGTCGGCACCCGGCACGGCGAGCCCAGGCGCGGCACCGCCCTGGTCCTGCAGACCTACGGCCTGGTGCCCTCGCTGACCGCCGAGGAGAACGTCTCGGTGGCGCTCCGGACGCTCGGCACGGCGCCGCGCGAGGCTACCGCGCGGGCGAGCGCCACGCTGGAGCGGCTCGGGGTGGGTGACCTGGTGGACCGGCTGATCTCCGAGCTGTCGGGTGGCCAGCTGCAGCGGGTGGCGGTGGCGCGTGCCCTCGCCGTCGAGCCCCAGGTGCTGCTGGCCGACGAGCCCACCAGCGAGCTCGACGAGACCAACCGCGACCTCGTGGTCGCCGAGCTGCGCGCCGAGGCCGAGCGGGGAGCCGTCGTGGTGGTGGCCACCCACGACCCCGAGGTGGCGGCGGCCGCCGACGAGGAGCTGCACCTCGTCGAGGGCCGCGTGGAGACGGCGTCCGGCCCGGCGCCCGTGCCGGTGGAGACCGGTCCGGGCCACGAGCACGACCTCTACCGGCGGCCCGGGTCGTGACCGCGGCGACCGGCCTGCAGGACCTCAGCGGCCGACGACCCGCCGGCGTGGCCGTGCGCTGCATCAACGTCGTGCAGATCTACACCACCGCCGGCGGACACGACGTGGTCGCGCTGCGCGGGGTCAACCTCGACATCCGTCCCGGCGAGCAGGTGGCGCTGCTGGGGCCGTCCGGGTCGGGCAAGTCCACGCTGCTCAGCCTCTTCGGCGGCGTGCTGCGCCCCTCGGCCGGCAAGGTCGTCGTGGACGGGCACGACATCTCGCGGATCAGCGAGGGCGAGCTCGGCCGGCTTCGCTCGGGCACGGTCGCCTCGCTGCTCCAGGGTGCCTCGCGCAACCTGCTGCCCTACGCGGGAGCGGTGGAGAACATCGACTTCGCCCGGCGCGCGGTGCCGTCGTCGCAACGCCGGCGCCTGCCAGCGGCGGCCGAGCTGCTGGACCGGCTCGGGATGGGTGCTCTGGCCGGGCGGCCGCTGGCCGGCATGTCCGGTGGGGAGCGCCAGCGGATCGCGTTCGCCGCGGCCGTCTCCTCGGGCGCCGGGCTGCTGCTGGCCGACGAGCCCACCTCCCAGCTCTCCCACGACGACCGGGACGCGATGCTGGAGCTGATCCACCTCGTCAACCGGGAGCTGGGCACTACCGTCGTCCTGGTCACGCACGACCCCGAGGTGGCCGCGGCGATGCCGCGCTCGATCACGATCCGCAACGGACGCATCGGCTCCGAGGGCCGTCACGGGCTCGACTTCGGCGTGGTCGACGAGGACGGCGCCGTCCACATCCCCGACGACCTCGCCGACCGGTTCCCCGCCGGCACGCTCGTGCAGTTCGAGGCGGGCCCCGACGGCGTGCTGCTCCGCCCGGTCGACGAGGTCGGACCCGACGAGCGGGGTCGGCTCCGATGAGGGTGCTGCTCGCCGGCCTGTGGGCGCGGCGTGGCCTGAACGCCGCCGCGCTGCTGGTGATCTGGGTGGCCATGGGGTCGGCGGTCCTCGGACCGATGTACGGCCGCGCCGCCGCCGAGCACCTCGTCGACACCCGGCTGGCCGAGCGCGAGCCGTACACCACCGGGCTGTCCTATGCGCTCGAGGCGATGCCCGCCGAGCCGCCACGGGGAAGCCCGGACGCCTACCGGCCGCCCGACCCTGCCGCGCTGGTCGAGGAGGCGTCCGCGGCCGTCGTCGCGGAGGACGCCGACGCCGTAGGGCGGTTCTTCCCCGAGGAGACCCGCTGGCTGCGGGATCGCGGGCCGACGCTGCAGCGAGGGCAGACGACGTTCGAGGTGCCGCTCTACTGGCGTGAGGGCATGTGCACGCTGGCCGTCATCACCGGCACCTGCCCGACCGAGGCGGGGCAGGCACTCGTGCAGGAGACGATGGCGCGCTCGCTGCACGTGCGGGCCGGCGACCGCGTGGAGGTGCGCGTCACCGACCAGTTCCTCGAGACGAAGGTGATCGACGGGCGGAAGACCGTCGTGGAGTCGCAGCGGGTCTCGCCCCGCGCGTTCGAGGTGGTCGGCACCTACCGGGTGAACGACCCGGGGTCGCCGGCCTGGTTCGACCTGTCCCGGTTCACCGGCCTGGCGGACCTCGTGGCGCCACCGGCCAAGGGCGAGGGGGCACCTCCGGCGACACCGGCACTGCTGGTCGCCCCCGCCTCGTTCACCTCACAGACCTTCGTGGGCGGGGTCGACCGCCCCGCCGACCCCGGCGCGATCGACCTGGACACGATCGACGAGGTCCAGGCGCTGACGAGGGGCTACCAGGACCGGCTGATCGCCTCGACCGCCGGCAGCGAGGTCGAGCAGCTCGAGGTGCGCACCCTGTTCGACCAGGTGCGCGACGAGGAGACGCTGCTCTCGCGGGTCATGGTCGCCGCGCTCGCGCCGCTGGTGGTGCTGTCGCTGCTGCTGCTGTTCGCGCTGGTCTCGGCCGGTGCGGCGGTACGTCGTCCGCACGTCGCGCTGGCCAAGCTGCGCGGCCACTCACGAGCCCAGGTCTTCGGGTTCGCCGTCGCCGAGCCGTTCCTGGTGGTCGCCGCCGCGGTCCCGCTCGCGCTGCTGCTCGCCGTCACCACCGCACACCTGATCGCGCGCCGGTGGTTGGTGCCGGGCATCCCGGTGGTGATCGACGGCCTGGCCTGGGGAGCGCTCGTCGCGGTCGCCGTCGCGGCGCTGGTGGCCTCGACCGCCGCGGCGCTCGACGTGATCCGCGAGCCCCTGTCGCGGGCCCTGTCCGCCTCGCTGTCGGCGCGGAGCACCTCGCGGCTCGGGCTCGTGATGCGCAGCGCCGTCGTGGCCGTCGCGGGCGCCGCCGTACTGCAGCTGGTCAGCTCCGGGGACCAGTCCAGCCAGCTGCTCGCGCTGCTGGCGCCGATGCTGATCGCCCTGGCCGTGGCCGTGGCCGGCGCCTGGTTCCTGCGCGTGACCAGCGAGCGGTGGCTGGCCCGGACCAGGAGCGGGCGGAGCACGCCGGCGTACCTCGCCTCGCGCCGGCTGGCCCGGCGCCGGGACCTGACCCACCTGATGATGCCGCTGCTGCTCGCCGTCTCGGTCATCGCCTTCGCCGCGACCGCCACCGCGGTCTCCGACGACTGGCGGGTCAGCCGCGCCCGGGCCGAGGTGGGGGCCCCGCGCACGTACCTGACCGAGGTCTCCCCGGACCGGCTGCTGCAGGCCACCCGCGCGGTCGACCCCGAGGGGCGCTACCTCGCGGCCGCCGTCGTGGAGAACGGCGGCGACGGTATCGGCCGCAGGCTGCTGGTGGACTCCACGCGTCTGGCGAGCGTCGCCGCCTGGGACCCGTCCTGGTCCGAGCAGCCGGTGCGGCAGCTGCAGGAGGAGCTGCGGCCGGCGGCGACCCGGCCCCTCACCTTCCGCGGCGAGCGGTTGAGCGCCACGGTCGACGACGTACGGCTGACCTCGAGCACGGACAGCGTCGCGACGCTCGTGGTGCGCTACCTCACCGACGCCGGCGAGCAGCGCGACGTGACGCTCGGCAGGCTGCGCAACGGCAGCGGGCCGGTCGAGCTCGCCGAACGGGTCTACGACTGCGACCGCGGCTGCCGCGTGCGGCAGATCCTGGTCGGTGGCGAGAACGCGTCGGTCCTCGACGCGAACGGCGAGCTGACGCTCACCGGCATGAGCGTCGACGGCGCCGACGTCGACCTGCGGCTCGACGACGCCGGCGCCTGGCGGCCTGCCCGGCCGTTCCCGGTCTCGCTGGTCGACCCGCCGGTCGTGATCTCCGCCCGGCCGGAGGGGCTGCACCTGCGGCTCTACCTCGGCCAGCTGCCGCCGGGGACCGACGACGCGCCCACGATGGTGGCCGGAGTCGCGGCGATCACCCCCGCCACCACGCCCGACGTGGCGCCGGTCGTGCTCACCGACCACGTCGAGACGACGACGGCGCGGATCCCCGGGAGCGGCATCCAGCTCACCTACGACTCGGCGGTCGTCGAGGGGGTCGGGCTGAACGGCCAGGCAGTCCCGATGCGGGTCGTCGGACGCGTGCACGCGCTGCCCGGTCTGGGCGACGAGGGCGCGATGGCGGACCTGGAGACCTCGCTGGTCGAGTTCGCGCCGCCGGCCGGGGCTGCGGTGCTCCCGCAGGTGTGGGTGGGCGCGGGCACGCCCCCGGCGGTGCTGCAGGAGCTGTCGGACCAGGGCATCACCCTGCGGCCGCTCGGCGACCTCGAGGAGTCCTTGCACCAGCTCCGCACCGACGCGTTCACGCTCGGGCTGCGCCTGTTCCTCGTGGTCGGCCTCGCGACCCTCCTGCTCGCGGTCTTCGGGGTCTTCGCCTCCGCCGTGCTGCAGTCGCGCTGGCGTGCCTACGAGGTGGCGTCGCTGCGCGTCGTCGGCGTCTCGCAGGGCACCCTGCTGCGCGCCTCCGTGCTGGAGTACGTCGTGATGTTGGGGGTGGCGGTGCTGCTGGGCCTGACCGCGGCGTTGCTGGCGGTCCGCCTGGTGCTGCCCTCGTTGAGCCTCGGCACCGCCGGGGAGTACGAGCCCGCGCCCGCCTACGCGGCGCACCTCGGCATCATCGGCGGGGTCGGCCTGGTCCTGTTCGTCGTCGCGACCACGATCGCGCTGGTGGTCTCGCGGCGCACCACGAGGCTGGGTCGGCCGGCCAGACTGCGCTGGGCCGAGCAGGGCTGAGGGTCGCCGGCCGAGCCGGGTGCGCCGCTGGTGCGCCGGTCCGGTGCGTCGAGCCCGGTGCGCCGGCCGGGTGCGTGCCGCTGAGTGGGCCGGCCGGGGGATGCGTGTCGGCCGGAGGGCGGGCGTCGGCGCAGGTGGCGACCGGTCGCGGCTAGGGTCTGCGGTCATGGCCAGGAAGCTGCCGTTCGACCCGATCGACGAGGCCGCCCGGCAGTGGGGACTCCGCTGGGGCGCCGTCGAGCAGATGCATGCCGTCACCTCGTTGATGCGGGTGCAGCAGCTGGTGCTCGCCGAGCTCGACGAGCTCCTCCGGCCCCACGGCCTCACCTTCGCCCGCTACGAGGCACTGGTCCTGCTGACGTTCTCGCGGACCGGCGCGCTCCCGCTGGGCAAGATGGGGGAGCGCCTGCAGGTGCACGCCACCTCGGTCACCTCCCTCGTCGACCGGCTGGAGTCCGCCGGGCTCGTCGTACGCCGTCGGCACCCGGAGGACGGGCGCGCCGTGCTCGCCGAGATCACCGACGCCGGACGGGAGCTGGTCGAACGTGCCACGGACGGGCTGGTGGCCGCCCGGTTCGCGCTCACCGCGCTGACTCCGGAGCAGCTGCGCGAGCTGTCCGGCCTGCTGCGTCCCGTCCGCGAGCAGGCCGGCGACTTCTAGCCGGCGACCCGGCCCCGCTGCTGTGTGACGACCGGCGGGGCCGTCAGGTCGACGGGCGTTAGTTGGACGTCCTACTATCGGGGTATGACCCAGGACACTGTGCCCGCCGAGCCCGCCGAGCCCGCCGAGCCCGCCCGGAGCCGCTGGGAACAGCGCTACGCCCGCTCGCTGGAGCAGGGACGCGTGCGCGACGCCGACTTCTCCACGCTTTCCGGGCTGGAGGTGGAGCCGGCCTACGGCACCGACGACTCGGAGTGGCCCGGCGAGTTCCCGTTCACGCGGGGGCTCTACCCGACCGGCTACCGCGGTCGCGCCTGGACGATCCGTCAGTTCGCCGGGTTCGGCAACGCACGGCAGACCAACGAGCGCTACAAGATGATCCTCGGTCGCGGCGGCGGGGGACTCTCGGTGGCCTTCGACATGCCGACCCTGATGGGTCGCGACTCCGACGACCCCAAGAGCCTCGGCGAGGTCGGCCACTGCGGGGTCGCCATCGACTCGACCGCCGACATGGACCTGCTCTTCGACGGGATCCCGCTCGGCGACGTGACGACCTCCATGACGATCAGCGGTCCCGCCGTACCGGTCTTCTGCATGTACCTCGTCGCCGCCGAGCGGCAGGGCGTCGACACCGGCACGCTCAACGGCACGCTGCAGACCGACATCTTCAAGGAGTACATCGCGCAGAAGGAGTGGCTGTTCGCACCCGAGCCGCACCTGCGCCTCATCGGCGACCTGATGGAGCACTGCGCGGAGAAGATCCCCGACTACAAGCCACTCTCGGTCTCCGGCTACCACATCCGCGAGGCCGGCTCGACCGCCGCGCAGGAGCTGGCGTTCACGCTCGCCGACGGTTTCGGGTACGTCGAGCTCGGGCTGTCGCGCGGGCTCGACGTGGACGTGTTCGCCCCCGGTCTGTCGTTCTTCTTCGACAGCCACGTGGACTTCTTCGAGGAGATCGCGAAGTTCCGCGCGGCGCGGCGCATCTGGGCGCGGTGGCTGCGCGACGTCTACGGCGCGAGGACCGAGAAGGCGCAGTGGCTGCGCTTCCACACCCAGACCGCCGGCGTCTCGCTCACCGCGCAGCAGCCCTACAACAACGTCGTGCGCACCGGCATCGAGGCGCTCGCCGCGGTCCTCGGTGGCACGAACTCCCTGCACACCAACGCACTGGACGAGACCCTGGCGCTGCCCAGCGAGCAGGCGGCCGAGATCGCGCTGCGCACCCAGCAGGTGATCATGGAGGAGACCGGCGTCGTCAACGTCGCCGACCCGCTCGGCGGGTCGTGGTACGTCGAGGCCCTCACCGACGCGATCGAGGCGGAGGCCTACGCGATCTTCGACCGGATCCTCGAGATGGGTGGGTGCGACACCTCGGCGCGTGACCACGCGGCGCTGGCCGACCTGGTCCGTGAGGCAACGGGCACCGCCGATGCGGCCGTCTGGCCGATGACTCGCGGCATCCTGCGCGGCATCGAGGAGGGCTGGTTCATGTCTGAGATCGCCGAGGCGGCGTTCCAGTACCAGACCGCTCTCGAGAAGGGCGAGAAGAAGATCGTCGGCGTGAACTGCCACACCGACTCGATCACCCACGACCTCGAGATCCTCCGGGTCTCGCACGAGGTCGAGGTCGACCAGGTGCGCGACCTCTCGGACCGCAAGGCCGGGCGTGACCAGGCCGCCGTCGACGCGGCCCTGGAGGCGATGCTGGCCGCAGCGCGCTCCGAGGAGAACATGATCCCGGCGATGCTCGACGCCTGCCGGGCGGAGGCCACCCTCGGCGAGATCTGCGACGCGCTCCGCGCCGAGTGGGGGGAGTACCGCGAGCCGGCTCGCTTCTGACGCCCCCGCGGCCCGCCCGGCGCGCCCGCCCGGCCCTCGCGATGCCCGGAGACGGACATGCAAAGGTCGGGCCTCGGTGTGGAGTCAGGCGGCGCCGGCGGCCGGCTCGCACACCTTCGCATGTCCGGCTACGAGCCGAGCCACCTCCACCAGCGAGTCGCGCACGTAGTCGGGGTGGAACATCACGTCCTCCCAGGCGAAGCGGAGGACCCGCCAGTCGAGCAGGACGAGCCTGGTGTAGCGGCGGCAGTCACGGCGCAGCGCCCCGCGCCGGCTGTGCCACGAGTGCGACTCCGCCTCCACCACGATGCGCCTGTCCGCGTCGACCAGGTCGGCGCGTCCGCGCCCCTGCCTGTCGGCGATGACGACCTGGGGGCGGAGGTCCAGTCCTGGAACGTCGAGGGCTACGGCGCGGAGCACCGACTCGAAGGGGTTGGCTGCCAGGGGTGAGGCCTCCTGCGCGACGCGACCTGCCCGCCCGGCGCCCCGCCCGCGCACCGTTGCGGCGATGGCCCGCAGTTGGGCCGGCGTGACGCTGCGGTTGCGCAGCGCAGAGTCCGCGATGGTGAGGGCCTCGTCGAACGGGAGGGTGCGCAGGCAGTCCACGAGCGTGCGTCGGCGAGAAGTGACCAGTCGGTCGACGTCGTCGGCAGCGAGGTCGGCCCAGTGGAGGCGGACCTCGCTGCCGTAGTGCGGCCGTCGCCGCCGGCTCCTCGGCACGGTGACGTCGGGGTGCGGCGGAGGATGCTTGACCTCCCAGCCCCAGTGCATCGCGGCGCTGGAGTGGGAGACGACTCCGCACAGGGCGCCGGCGGCTCGGAGCGCCTCCTGGGCCACTGGAGCGGCGTAGCGACCCCGGGCCACCCGGACGATCTCGCTGGCGGCCAGGGCACGGTCGACGTCGGCGCGGGAGGTCAGTCCGACGAGGTCCGCGCGCGAGGCGACGCCGCCGAGCCGGACGAGGTGCTGAGCAACGTCCATGGCGCTCAGCCTGCCACTCCTGACGCACCGTGGCCGTGCTCGTCCACAGGCCGTGCTCGTTCACAGGCCGTGCTCGTCCACGGGCCGTGCTCGTTCACGGGCCGTGCTCGTTCACGGGCCGTGCTCGTTCACGGGCCGTGCTCGTCACAGGCCGTGCGGAGACCGGCTGCGGGTGCGGGGCCGCTGGTGTGGCGGCGCGCGGTGACGGGCGGCGCAGAGCGAGAGCTCCGAACGGCGCCGCCACCGCCTGGGGCGACGTAGACGGACATGCGTTGGTCCGCGCAGTGGGCGCGGCCAGCGCTCCGAGCACCGGCCGGCGCCACCTTTTGCATGTCCGCCTCCGGCGCGCTGGTCGGGACGGGCGCCGGAACGGGCGCGCTGGTCGGGACGGGCGCCGGAACGGGCGCGCTGGTCGGGACGGGCGCCGGAACGGGCGCGCTGGTCGGGACGGGCGCGTCGCAGTGCCAGGGAGCTCAGCGGTGCCCGGCGACCTCGTGCGGCAGGTATCCGGCCCCGAGCTCGGTCCGCTCGTCGTCACTGAGCTCGAGGTCCACGGCAGCGACCGCGTCGTGCAGGTGCTGCGCCTTGGTGACCCCGATGATCGGTGACGTCACCACCGGCTGGGCGAGCAGCCAGGCGAGCGCCACCTGCGCCCGACCGACGTCGCGTTGCGAGGCGAGGTCGCCCACCTTGTCCACGACGGCCCGGTCCTCGTCGCGGTAGAGCGTCGAGCCGAACTCGTCGGTCTCGGTGCGCGCCGTCGTCGCGTCCCACTCGCGGGTCAGCCGGCCGCGGGCCAGCGGGCTCCACGGCAGCACGCCGACGCCCATGTCCTCGCACAGCGGCAGCATCTCGCGCTCCTCCTCGCGGTAGAGCAGGTTGTAGTGGTCCTGCATCGAGACGAACCGCGTCCAGCCGTTCAGGTCCGCGACGTACTGGGCCTTGGAGAACTGCCAGGCGTACATCGACGAGGCCCCGATGTAGCGCGCCTTGCCGGCCCGGACCACGTCGTGGAGGGCCTCCATGGTCTCCTCGATCGGGGTGTGCGGGTCCCAGCGGTGGATCTGGTAGAGGTCGACGTAGTCGGTGCCCAGGCGGCGCAGGCTGTTGTCGATCTCGGTCATGATCGCCGCGCGGGACAGGCCGGCGCCGTTGGGGCCGGGCCGCATCCGGCCGTGCACCTTCGTGGCCAGGACGACCTCCTCCCGGCGGGCGAAGTCCTTGAGCGCGCGGCCGGTGATCTCCTCGCTGCTGCCGCCGGAGTAGACGTTGGCCGTGTCGAAGACCGTGATCCCCGCCTCGAGGGCGTCCTTGATGATCGCGCGACCGGCGTCCTCGTCGAGCACCCACGGGTGGCCCCCGCGCGACGGGTCGCCCCAGCTCATGCAGCCGAGCGTGAGCACCGAGACCTCCAGGCCGGTGGCGCCCAGGTTGGTGTAGCGCATGGCGGTTGCTCCTTGGTTCGGGTGGTGGCGAGGGGCGGTCGGCCCGATGTCAGACGGCGTCGCTGAGGGCGGCGTACTCCTCGTCGGTCAGCTCGATCTGCGCCGCAGCGGTGTTCGACTCCAGGTGGTCGACGCTCGAGGTGCCGGGGATCGGCAGCATCACCGGCGAGCGCCGCAGCAGCCAGGCAAGCGCCAGCTGGGACGGCGTGGCGTCGTGCCGACGCGCCGCCTCGGCGAGCGGGCCGTCCTGCTTGGACAGCTCGCCGGTGGCCAGCGGGAACCACGGGATGAAGGCGATGTCGTTGCGCTCGCAGTGCTCGAGAAGTGGCTCGGCGTCGCGTGCGGCGAGGTTGAACAGGTTCTGCACCGACACGATGCGGGCCGTGCGCTGTGCCTCCTGGAGCTGCTCGACGCTCACCTCCGACAGCCCGATGTGGCGGATCTTGCCCTCGTCCTGGAGCTTCGCCAGCTCCCCGACCTGGTCCTCGAGCGCGACGTCGGCGTCGATGCGATGCAGCTGGAACAGGTCGATGCGCTCCACGCCGAGGCGGCGCAGGCTGAGCTCGCACTGTTGGCGCAGGTACGCCGGCCGGCCGACCGGCGTCCACACGCCCGGGCCCTGACGGGTCAGCCCGGCCTTCGTGGCGATCACCACGTCCTCGGCGTAGGGGTGCAACGCCTCGTGCAGCAGCCGCTCGGCCACCTCGGGACCGTAGGAGTCGGCGGTGTCGAAGAAGGTGATGCCCAGGTCGACGGCACGCCGGAGCACCCGGATCGCTGCGTCGCGGTCCCGCGGCTCGCCCCACACGCCCTCGCCGGTCAGCTGCATGGTTCCGTAGCCGAGCCGGACCACCGGCAGGTCACCGCCGAGGTCGTAGCTGCCGGAGGCGCCGGCGACGGTGGACGAGGGGGCGGCGGACGTCATGGTGCTCCTGGGAGGGGAGGGGGAGGGCAGTCTGCCGGCGGACGAAGCGGTGCGATCCGGGCCATCCGCGGCCGTTGTCCACCCTAGTCCGGCGTGCCGACCGCTCAAAGGGGCGCCGGCCCGCCACGGCCGGTCGGCGCGCGGTCGACCACCGGAGGGCCCCGGCGGGCCGTATCCGTAAGATCGGGCCCATGAGCACCACACCGTTCTCGCGCCCTGGCGCCGTCGACCTGTCCGCCCTGAAGCGCCCGGCCGGCAGCGGAGCCCCCGGCGCCCCGCGCGGCGGCGCGGGAGGAGCGGCGGGCGCCGGCGCGGGCGACGGTACGGCGGGCGCCTACGCGATCGAGGTCACCGAGCAGTCCTTCCAGCAGGTGCTCGAGGCGTCGATGCAGGCCCTCGTACTGCTGGTCTTCTACTCGCCGAGCCAGATGCCGGCCAGCGCCCAGCTCGCCGACGACCTGACCACGCTCGCCGACGAGTTCGAGGGCAAGTTCCTGCTCGGCCGGGTGAACGTCGACACCGCCCCCGAGATAGCGCAGGCGGTGCAGATCCCGGCCGTGCCGTACGTCGTCGCGGTGGTCCAGGGCCGGCCGATGCCGCTGTTCCAGGACGTCGCACCGATCGACGACCTGCGTGCCGCGCTGACCCAGGTGATGCAGCAGCTCGCGACGCAGGGGGTCACGGGTCGCCACCAGCCGCTGCCCCAGGCCGGCGCCGAGGACGAGGGGGAGGAAACGCTGGACCCGCGCTACCTCCCGGCCCAGGACGCGTTGGCTGCCGGTGACATCGACGGCGCCGTCGCGGAGTACCAGAAGCTCGTGGACGCGAACCCCGCGGACGCCGAGGCCGCCGGCGGCCTGGCGATGGCCCGGCTGCTGCAGCGCACCCAAGGCGTCGACCTGAACAAAGCCCGGCAGGCGGCGGCCGACCGGCCCGACGACGTCGACGCCCAGACCCTGGTGGCCGACCTCGAGCTGGCCGGCGGGCACGTCGACGACGCCTTCGGCCGGTTGATCGACCTGGTCCGACGTACCTCCGGGGACGAGCGCGACCGGACCCGCACGCACCTGCTCGGGCTCTTCGCGGCAGTCGGCAACGACGACGCGCGGGTGCTCAAGGGCCGGCGCGACCTCGCCTCCGCCCTGTTCTGAGCCGCCCCACCCCGATTCGTCCGCGGTGACCCCGCGCAGACCTGGCTCGCAATCGCGGACGAATCGGGGTTCTCACAGCGGGGGAGGGGCCGGTGTGCGGGGCAGTTCACCGCCGCGCAACGGCTCCGTGACCCGCGGCGAAACACCGCGTACCTAGCGTCTGCGGACATGCGCGACGTGCCCGAGCAGCCTCCTGTCCCCTCCGTCGAGCCGGCCGCCGTCGAGCCGGCCGCCGTCGAGCCGGCCGCCGTCGAGCCGGCCGTTGAAGACGGAGCAGCCGGCGACCCGGTCGACGGTCCTTCGCCGAGGCGGCTGGTCGTCGTCGGCGGCGGCATGGTGGCGCACCGGCTCGTCGAGGCGCTGCGCGACCGCGACCCCGCCGGCACCTGGAGCGTCGACGTCTTCGCGGAGGAGTCGCGGCCGCCCTACGACCGGGTGGCCCTGACCAGCTTCTTCTCCGGCCGCGACCCCGAGGACCTGCTGCTCGGCGAGCCGGACCTGTGGCACCGACCCGGCGTGCGGCTGCACACGAACAGCCCGGCGCACCGGGTGGACACCGACCGCAGGGTCGTGCACGCCCGCGGCCGCGAGTACCGCTACGACGCGGTGGTGCTGGCCACCGGCTCCTCGGCGTTCGTGCCCCCGGTGCCGGGTGCGGACCTGCCCGGCAGCTTCGTCTACCGCACCGTCGACGACGTCGCGGAGCTGCGCGCCTGGGTGGAGCACCGCGCCGCGGAGAAGGACCGGCCGGTGCGCGGGGCCGTCGTCGGGGGCGGCCTGCTGGGGCTCGAGGCCGCAGGGGCGCTGCAGGCGATGGGCGTGGCGACCACGGTGGTGGAGTTCGCCCCGCGCCTGATGGCGCTGCAGGTCGACGAGGGCGGCGGCGAGGCTCTGCGCCGGCTGATCGAGAGGCTCGGCATCGACGTACGCACCTCGAGCGCCACGTCGAAGGTGAAGGCCGGCCGTGACGGCCGGGTGGCGCGGATGGAGTTCGCCGCCGGCGAGCGGCTCCCCGTGGACGTCGTCGTCTTCGCCACCGGCGTGCGGCCCCGCGACGAGGTGGCACGGGACGCCGGCCTCGCCGTCGGGGAACGCGGCGGCGTGGTCGTCGACGACGGCTGCGCCACCTCGGCGCCCGATGTCTACGCGGTCGGCGAGGTCGCCTGCATCCAGGGCCGCACCTGGGGCCTGGTCGCCCCCGGCTACACGATGGCCGAGGTCGTCGTGGACCGGTTGCTCGGCGGCGCCGCGACGTTCCCGGGGGCGGACACCTCGACCAAGCTGAAGCTGCTCGGTGTCGACGTGGCGAGCTTCGGCGACGTGTTCGCCGCCGAGCCGGGCAGCCTCGAGGTGGTGTACGCCGACCCCGTGGCCGGCGTCTACAAGAAGCTGGTGCTCAGCGACGACGCCCGGACGCTGCTGGGTGGGGTGCTGGTCGGCGACGCCTCGGCCTTTGCCGCGCTGCGGCCCCTGGTGGGCAGCCCGCTGGGCTCGGACCCGACCGGCTGGCTGCTGCCGGAGGGTGCCGTCCCCGCCGCCGGGACGGACCTGGCCGACGACGCGGCGGTCTGCTCCTGCAACAACGTCTCCGCCGGGGCGATCCGCGGCGCGGTCACCGAGCAGGGCTGCACCGACCTGGCCGCGGTGAAGTCGTGCAGCAGGGCCGGCACGTCGTGCGGCTCCTGCCTGCCGCTGGTGAAGACGCTGATGACCGCCGAGCTGGAGAAGTCCGGGGTCACCGTCGGCAACGCGCTGTGCGAGCACTTCGAGCTCAGTCGCGCCCAGCTCTTCGACGTCGTCCGCGTCACCGGGCTGCGCACCTTCAGCGAGATCGTCGAGCGGCACGGCACCGGCCGCGGCTGCGACATCTGCCGCCCGGTGGTCGCCTCGATCCTCGCCAGCCTGGGCGCCGGTCACGTGCTCGACGCGGACCTGGCGCGGCTCCAGGACACCAACGACCACGTCATGGCCAACCTGCAGAAGGACGGCACCTACTCGGTGGTGCCTCGGGTCCCGGCCGGTGAGATCACTCCGGAGGGGCTGGTCGTGATCGGGCGGGTCGCCCAGGACTTCGGGCTCTACACCAAGATCACCGGCGGCCAGCGCATCGACCTGTTCGGGGCCCGCCTCGAGCAGCTGCCCGCGATCTGGAGGCGGCTGGTCGACGCCGGGTTCGAGTCCGGCCACGCCTACGGGAAGGCGCTGCGCACAGTGAAGTCCTGCGTCGGGTCGACCTGGTGCCGCTACGGCGTGCAGGACAGCGTCGGGCTCGCCGTGGCGCTCGAGCTGCGCTACCGGGGCCTGCGCTCGCCGCACAAGATCAAGCTCGGGGTCTCCGGGTGCGCCCGCGAGTGCGCGGAGGCGCGCAGCAAGGACGTCGGCGTGATCGCCACCGAGAACGGCTGGAACCTGTACGTCGGCGGCAACGGCGGCTTCACACCCCGGCACGCCCGGCTCTTCGCCGAGGACCTCTCCACCGACGAGCTGGTGCGCGCGGTCGACCGGTTCCTGATGTACTACGTGCGCACGGCCGACCGGCTGCAGCGCACCGCCCCCTGGCTGGAGTCGGTCGAGGGCGGCCTGGAGGCGGTCCGGGCGGTGGTGCTCGAGGACAGCCTCGGCATCGGCGCGGACCTCGACGCGGCGATGGCCGCGCACGTCGCGGGCTACAGCGACGAGTGGGCCGACACGCTCGCCGACCCCGACAAGCTCGCCCAGTTCGTGTCGTTCGTCAATGCGCCGGAGACCGCCGACCCGGCCCTGGCGTACGTGAGCGAGCGCGGCCAGCGCCGGCCCGCGACCGAGGGCGAGCGGCGCGGTGGCGTGCTGGTGGCCGGCGCGACCTTGGAGGTGCGCTCATGACGCGTCCGCCGCCCGGCCGGCCGGTCGCTGTCTGCGCCCTGGAGCGGCTTCTGCCCGAGCGCGGCGCCGCGGTCCTCCTCGGCGGGCACCAGATCGCGCTGTTCCGCGTCGAGGTGGACGGCGAGACCCGGGTGTTCGCGGTGTCTCACCGTGACCCGGTCAGCGGGGCCCACGTGATGGCCCGCGGTATCCTCGGCAGCTCGGGCGACCGGGTCACCGTCGCCTCGCCCATGTACAAGCAGGTCTACGACCTCGCCACCGGGGAGGGACTCACCGACCCGCAGGTGCGGTTGCCGATCTGGCGCACCGTCGTGGAGGAGGGACTCGTGCACGTCGAGCCCGACCCGGTGCCCTCGGGCGTCGAGCCGGTCCGCGTGGGCGGACCAGACCCCGTCGATCCCGCCGACCCGGTCCGGATGGTCGGGGTCGGAGAGGTCGGCGGGTGAGCGCAGTGGCGCCGGTGCTCGCCGGCTGCCGGATCCTGGTCACGGCGCAGCGGCGCTCCGAGGAGCTCTCGGGCGCGCTGGTACGGCGGGGCGCGGAGGTCGTCTGCGCGCCGACGCTCGGCGTGGTGCCGCACATCGACGAGGCCGCCCTGCTCGCCCGAACCCGCCAGGTCCTCGACGACGGCGTGGACGTCCTCGTGGTCACGACCGGGATCGGCTTCCGCGGCTGGCTGGACACCGCCGAGACGGCCGGCCTCGCCGAGGCGCTGCTCGAGCGGCTGGACGACGTACGCCTGGTCGCGCGGGGCCCGAAGGCACGCGGGGCGCTGCAGGCCGCCGGGCTGCGCGCCGACTGGGTGGCGGAGTCCGAGACGTCCGCGGAGATCGCCGACTTCCTGGTCACCGAAGGCGTGCAGGGGCAGCGGATCGCGGTGCAGCACCATGGCGCCGGCGACGACGGGCTGGACGGCCGGTTCGAGGCGGCCGGCGCCAGCGTGGTGCCGTTGGAGGTCTACCGCTGGGGGCCGCCGCCGGACCCCGACGCCGTCGAGACCTCGGTGCGCCAGCTCGCGAGCGGCTGCTTCGACGCCGTGGTGTTCACCTCAGCGCCTGGCGCGGCCGCGTGGCTGGCGGAGCTCGAGCGCCTCGAGGTCGCCGACGTGGTGCGTGCGCAGGTCGACGGCGGCCGGCTGCTGGTGGCGGCCGTGGGGCCCGTGACCGCCGAGCCGCTGCAGCGGGCTGGGATGGACCCCGTCGTACCCGACCGCGGGCGGATGGGTGCGCTGGTGCGCCGGGTGATCATGGACCTCGGCGACGACCACGAGGGCATCGCGACGCCCGAGGGCGTGCTGCACGTGCGCGCCACCGCGGCCACCCTCGACCACGAGCCGCTGCCGCTCTCGCCGAGCGGTCTGGCGGTGCTGCGCCGGCTGGCGGCCACGCCCGGCCGGGTGGTGACCCGCGAGGACCTGCTGCGGGTGCTTCCCGGGGACGCCGACCGGGTGCGGGACCCGCACTCGGCGGAGATGGCGGTCGCGCGCTTGCGCGAGGCGTGCGGGTCGCGGACGCTGGTCAGGACCGTCGTCAAGCGCGGCTACCTGCTGCCGCTGAGGGGGGACCTGTCCGCATGAGCCTGCCGCCATGAGCGTTGTTCCCGCCCTCGTCGCGTGCTCCCACGGCACCGCCGACACCGACGGCACCGCAGCCGTGTCCGGGCTCGTCGCCGCGGTCGCGGCCCGGCTCGACGCGCCGGTGAGCGAGGCGTACGTCGACGTGCACGGCCCGTACGTCGCCGACGTGGTCGCCCGGCACCGCGGGGAGGTCGTGGTCGTCCCCCTGCTCCTGGCCGCGGGCTACCACGTCCACGTCGACATCGCCGAGGCCGTCGCGCCGTGGCCGCGGGCCCGGGTCGCCGGCGCCCTGGGCCCGGACCCGCGGCTGACGTCGATGCTGCTGGACCGGCTGGGCGCGGTCGGTGCCACGCCCGAGGACCTCGTGCTGCTGGCGGCGGCGGGCTCCTCCGACGACCGGTCGGCCTCGTCGGTGCGGGCCGCCGCCCGCGACCTCGCGACGGCGTGGGGCGGACGGGTGCGGCTGGCCTACGGCGCGTCCCGGGCACCGCGGATCGCCGAGGCGGTGGACCGGCTGCGCGAGCGGGAGCCCGGCCGGCGGGTCGTGCTCGCGTCGTACCTCCTCGCCGCCGGGTTCTTCCAGCGCCGGCTGCACGCAGCCGGGGCCGACCTCGTCACGACGCCGCTGCTCGAGACGGGTGCGGCACCGGACCCGCGGCTGGTCGACCTGGTGCTGGAGCGCTACCACCCCGATTCGTCCGTCCTGGTTCCGCGGCAGGCTGGCTCGCAACCGCGGACGAATCGGGGTTGACGGGGGGACGCAGGCGGGTCAGCGGCCGGACTCGGTGTAGGGCCGCACTCCGTCGGGCCCAGCCCGGTCGGCCCCAGCCCGGTCGGACCGGTCGACGGCGGTCAGGTTGCGCAGGGCGGCCTCGACCCGGCGGGCGGTGAAGTCGGTGGCCCGGGACCGGACCTCCTCGGGCGTGCAGAACGACGTGCTGCGGATCTCGCGCTCCTGGTGCACCACGTCGTGGAGCACGTCGGAGTGGTGCACGCCGCCGTCGAAGACCAGGCAGATCGCGTCGTCCCACCCGCCCCACGGCGGCAGCCAGTCGGTGAGCACCAGCTCCCCGGCCGGCAGCGTCAGCCCCAGCTCCTCCTCGACCTCGCGGACGGCCGCCTGCTGGGGCGACTCGCCGACCTCGACGACGCCGCCGGGCAGGTCCCAGTCCCGCTTGTAGGTCAGCTGGCACAGCAGCACCCGGTCGTGGTGGTCGCGCAGCAGCATCTGGGCGATCGCGCGCTTGCGGGGGAGCGAGGCGTTCAGCAGCGAGCGGAACCCGTTGGGGTCGCTGATCGGCGGGTCGGTGGCCAGCCGCGCCAGCACGACGTAGCGGCTGGTCTCGCGCCGGTCGCCGGTGCCGGGCACGACCCGCTTGACGCCCTCGCGGTGCAGCCCGGCCCGGGTGGCCACGCGCAGGGAGCGCTCGTTGCCCGGCTCGACCTCCGCCTCGACCCGCTGCAGCCCGAGGGCCTCGAAGGAGTAGTCGACCAGCAGCCGGACGGCCCGGGTC
Source organism: uncultured Actinomycetota bacterium (assembly GCA_963835385.1). Classification (GTDB taxonomy): domain Bacteria; phylum Actinomycetota; class Actinomycetes; order Propionibacteriales; family Nocardioidaceae; genus Nocardioides_B. The sequence continues at coordinate 97,265 of CAWIFK010000006.1, read as the reverse complement.
CCGTAGCCGCGGCGGCGGTGACCGGAGTACACCGTCCACGACAGCCGGCCGGTGCCGTTGCCGCGGTCCTGGACCTCGACGCTGCCGGCGACGTGACCGTCGGCCTCGACGACGAAGTTGACCCGGCTGCGGCCCTCGGCGTACCCCCGGCGCCAGTCCTCGATCGCTGCCCGCTGCTGCTCGAGGGACGGCGTGGGCGCCGGGGAGCCGAACCAGTGCGCGATCTCCTCGTCGTGGCCGGCCACCGCCTCGGCGACGTCCTCGTCACGCCACGGGCGCAGCGTGACGACGCCGTCGGTCAGGGTCGGCTGGGGTGGCGGCGCGTCAGGCACCGCACCACCCTAGCCAGCGTCCCCCGAGCCGGCTCAGTCGCGGCGGACCAGCCACAGCGTGCCCAGCGGCGGCAGCGTGAGCGTCGCCGCGGCGGGCATCCCGTGGTGGTTCCCCGGCTCCGCCGTGACGCTGCCCATGTTGCCCACGCCGGACCCCGAGTAGGTGTCGGCGTCGGTGTTCAGCGCCTCGACCCAGGTGCCGGGCGTGGGCATCCCCAGCCTGTAGCCGTGGTGCGGCACGGCGGAGAAGTTCGCCACGCACACCATCTCCGAGCCGTCGCTCGCGCGGCGGACGAAGCTGAACACGTTGTTGGCCGCGTCGTTGGCGTCGATCCACTGGAAGCCGGCGCCGTCGTTGTCCTGGGTCCACAGCGCGGGGGAGTCGCGGTAGACACTGTTGAGGTCGCGCACCAGCGACTGCACGCCGCGGTGCTCGCTGTGCTCGAGCAGCCACCAGTCCAGCTCGCGGCCCTCGGCCCACTCCGACTCCTGGCCGAACTCCGCGCCCATGAACAGCAGCTGCTTGCCGGGGTGCGCCCACATGTAGGCCAGGTAGGTGCGCAGGTTCGCGAGCTGGCGCCAGCGGTCCCCGGGCATCTTGCGCAGCAGCGACCCCTTGCCGTGCACGACCTCGTCGTGGCTGATCGGCAGGATGTAGTTCTCGGAGAAGGCGTAGACCATCGAGAAGGTCATCTGGCCGTGGTGGTACTGCCGGTGGACCGGGTCGTTCTGCACGTAGCCGAGGCTGTCGTGCATCCAGCCCATGTTCCACTTGAACCCGAAGCCCAGACCGCCAAGGTGGGTGGGGCGGGTGACCCCGGGCCAGGAGGTGGACTCCTCGGCGATCGTCACCGCGCCGGGCACCCGCTTGTAGACGGTGGCGTTCATCTCCTGGAGGAACTCGACGGCCTCCAGGTTCTCGCGGCCGCCGTACTTGTTCGGCGACCACTCGCCCTCTTCGCGGGAGTAGTCGAGGTACAGCATGGAGGCGACGCCGTCGACGCGCAGGCCGTCGGCGTGGAACTCCTCGAGCCAGAACAGCGCGTTGGCGTAGAGGAAGTTGCGGACCTCCTTGCGGCCGAAGTTGAAGATGTGGGAGCCCCACTCCTTGTGCCAGCCGCGCTGGGGGTTGGGGTCCTCGTAGAGCGGGGTGCCGTCGAAGCGGACCAGGGCCCACTCGTCGGTGGCGAAGTGGCCTGGCACCCAGTCGAGGATGACCCCGATCCCGGCCTGGTGCAGCCGGTCGATGAGCAGGCGCAGGCCGTCGGGGTCGCCGAAGCGGGAGTCCGCGGCGAAGTACGACGTCACGTGGTAGCCCCACGAGCCGCCGAACGGGTGCTGCATCACCGGCATCAGCTCGACGTGGGTGAAGCCCATGTCACTGACGTAGTCGACGAGGTTGTCGGCGAGCTCGGCGTAGGAGTACATCCCACCCCCGAGGTGCTTCTTCCACGAGGCGAGGTGCATCTCGTAGACCGCCATCGGCCGCGCGTGGGCGTCGGTGCGCTCGGCGCGGGTGCTCATCCAGTCCGCGTCGCCCCACTCGTAGGTCGACTCGTGGACCCGCGAGGAGGTCAGCGGCGGCACCTCGGAGTGGAAGGCCATCGGGTCGGCCTTCTCCCGCCACTGGCCGTCGGCCCCGAGGACGAGGAACTTGTACCGGGTGCCGCTGCCGACGTCGGGCACGAACAGCTCCCACACCCCGGAGACGCCCATCTGCCGCATCGGGTGCTCACGGCCGTCCCAGTGGTTGAAGTCGCCCTTCACCCGCACGCCCTGGGCGCCGGGCGCCCAGACGGCGAACGAGGTGCCCGTGACCTCGGCCTTCGCCGACTTGTAGTGCCGCACGTGCGCGCCCAGCACGTCCCAGAGCCGCTCGTGGCGACCCTCGTTGATCAGGTGCAGGTCGAGCTCGCCGAGCGTGGGCAGGTAGCGGTAGGCGTCGTCGCTGGACTGCGGCTCACCGCCGGCGTAGGTCACCTCGAGGCGGTAGTCCGGGGGCTCCGGCACGTCGAGCACGCCGACCCAGATGCCGTCGTGCTCGTGGGTGAGCGGCACCCGGCCGTCATCGGTGATCACCACGACGGACTCGGCCAGCGGCCGGAAGACCCGCACCGTCGTGGTGCCTTCGTAGGGGTGCGCGCCCAGCACCGAGTGCGGGTCACCGTGCCGTCCGGTGACGACCTGGTCCAGGATGTTCTGGTCGAGGGGTCGGATCGTGCTGGTCACGCGTTCTCCTCAGGTACGTCGTCGTGGTCGGCCTGCGAGGTGGTGAGGCGGGCGATCGCGCCGAGCGGGATGCCGATCCAGTCCGGCCGGTTCCGCGCCTCGTAGACGGTCTCGTAGACCGCCTTGTCGGCCTGGTACGCCTCGAGCAGCACCTGCTGGTCCGGGGCGATCGCGCCTTCGGCGGTCCGGGCGCTGGCCTCGAGGTAGCCGGCGAGGAACATGCCCTGGTTGCGGGCGGCCCACTCGGCGGCACGGTAGGCGATCTGGGAGTCGGCGCCGATCTCGGGTTCGACGTCGACCTCGACGACGTGCGCCGCGTAGTCGAAGGAGCGCAGCATCCCCGCCACGTCACGCCAGGGGGAGTCCGGGGCGGACCGGTCCGCGAGCGGCTTGGCGGGCTCGCCCTCGAAGTCGACGATCTTCCAGCCGAGCGTGGTGCGCAGGGTCTGGCCGAGGTGGAAGTCGCCGTGCACCCGCTGGACGGCCACCGGGCGGCCGATGCCGGCGACGGCGGCGAACTTTTCGCCCAGGGTGTCGGCGTAGGGAGCCAGCTCGGGGACCGCGGCCACCGCCTCGTCGAGCCGGGAGCGCATGGCGCCCGCGAGTGCGTCGAGCTCCTCGGGCCCCCACTCCTGGCTCGGGAAGGTGCGCGCCAGCGCGTCGTGGACCTCGGCGGTGGCGACGCCGAGCCGGTGCGACTCGGAGGCGAAGTCGCCGCCGACCTCGTCCGCGCGCAGGTCGGCCTCGGCGAACAGGTCCCGCACGCTGGCCAGCGCCAGCTCCCAGCCGTCGCTGGCGGTGCGCAGGAACTCCTGCAGCATGGCCAGCTGCAGGGGCTCACCGCCGGTCTCCTCGGTGCCCTCGACCTCCAGCCAGCCGTAGAGCGCCGCGAGGTGCTCGCTGCCGGCCTCGGTGAGCGCCGCGTGGATCTCGATGTCGGGGTTGCGCCCGGGGGTGACCTTGCGGAACACCTTCATCAGGCTGTCGTCGCCGAAGGCGATCGAGGAGTTGCTCTGCTCGCCCGAGAACAGCGTCGAGTGGGTGGTCATGTCGAGCTCGTGGCCGAGCAGGCGGTGGAAGACCAGGTTGTCCTGTCGGCGGCCGGTGTTGAACGCCTCCAGCCACAGCCGGGTCACCTCCCGGTCGTGCACGGCGTCGTAGGCGTGCACGACGGTCCCGAGGGCGGGGTCCTCCCACGTGCCGATCAGCGCGTGCTCGAGGCGCTCCTGCGGGTCGGCGTAGTAGGCCACCGGCACCTGGTAGACCTCGGTGCCGCCCTCGTCGTAGTCGACGGTGACGAGCTCGATCCCGACGTACGGCGTCCCGTCGACCTCGACGGTGCCGAGCGTGCCGACACGGCGTACGTCCGCGACGGAGGAGGCCAGGCCCTTGCCACCGAACCAGCGGGCGGTGTCGATGAACTCCTCGAACTCCTTCTTCACGAAGCGTCCACCTCCGTGGCGGTCGGGTCGGCCGGGGGCGGCGGTACGGCGCCCACGGAACGCTCCCGCGCCGGCGCCGGCAGGCGGAACCAGTAGAAGCCGTAGGCACCGAGCGTGAGCAGGTACGGCAGCTCGCCGATCTCGGGGAACCGCACGCCGCCGAGCAGCTCGATCGGGGCGACGCCCTCGAAGCGGCGCAGATCGAGCTCCACCGGCTGCGGGAAGCGGGACAGGTTGTGCACGCACAGGACCCGGTCGAGGGTGCCGTCGGGCGCTTCGTACTCGCGCACGTAGGTGAGCACGCTCGGGTTCGAGCCGCCGAGGTCGCTGAAGGTGCCCAGGCCGAACGCCGGGTGCTTGCGCCGCGCGTGGATCATGCGGCGGGTCCAGTGCAGCAGCGAGGACGCGTTCTCCAGCTCGGTCTCGACATTGACCCGCTGATACCCGAACACCGGGTCCTGAATCACCGGCAGCGTCAGGCGCCCGGGCGTGGCGACCGAGAAGCCGGCGTTGCGGTCGGCGGTCCACTGCATGGGCGTTCGCACGCCGTCGCGGTCACCGAGCCAGATGTTGTCGCCCATCCCGATCTCGTCGCCGTAGTAGAGCACCGGCGAGCCCGGCAGCGACAGCAGCAGAGCGGTGAACAGCTCCATCTGGTTGATGTCGTTGTCCAGCAGCGGGGCCAGCCGGCGGCGGATGCCGATGTTGGCCTTCATGCGGGGGTCCTTGGCGTACTCGCCCCACATGTAGTCGCGGTCCTCGTCGGTGACCATCTCGAGGGTCAGCTCGTCGTGGTTGCGCAGGAAGATGCCCCACTGGCAGTTGTCGGGGATCGCCGGGGTCTGCTCGAGGATCTCCGAGATCGGGAACCGGGACTCGCGGCGCACCGCCATGAAGATGCGCGGCATGACCGGGAAGTGGAAGCACATGTGGCACTCGTCGCCGGGGGTGGAGTACTCCCCGGTGTCGGCGTCGCGGATGCCGCCGAAGTAGTCGACGACGTCGGAGGGCCACTGGTTGGCCTCGGCCAGCAGGACCCGGTCGGGGTAGTGCTCGTCGACGTAGGTGCGCACCTGCCGCAGGAACTCGTGGGTCTCCTTGAGGTTCTCCCCGTTGGTGCCGGGCCGCTCGTAGAGGTAGGGGACCGCGTCGAGGCGGAACCCGTCGATGCCCATGTCCAGCCAGAAGGACAGCGCCTCGAACATCGCCTCGTGAACCTTGGGGTTGTCGAAGTTCAGGTCCGGCTGGTGGCTGTAGAAGCGGTGCCAGTAGTACTGCTGGCGCACCGGGTCCCAGGTCCAGTTCGACGGCTCGGTGTCGACGAAGATGATCCGCGCGTCCTCGTAGAGCTCGTCGGTGTCGGACCAGACGTAGAAGTCGCCGAAGGGGCCGTCCGGGTCGGACCGGCTGGCCTGGAACCAGGGGTGCTGGTCGGAGGTGTGGTTCATGACGAAGTCGACGATCACGCGGATGCCGCGGGAGTGGGCCTCGTCGAGGAAGCCGTGGAAGTTCTCGACCGTCCCCACCTCGGGCTGGATGTCGGTGTAGTCGGCGACGTCGTACCCACCGTCGCGCAGCGGTGAGGTGAAGAACGGGGGCACCCACAGGCAGTCCACGCCCAGCCACTCGAGGTAGTCGAGCTTCTCGGTGAGTCCCTTGAAGTCGCCGACGCCGTCGCCGTTGCTGTCCTTGAACGAGCGGACCAGCACCTCGTAGAACACCGCGGTCTTGAACCAGTCGGGCTGGTGCTCGGGGAGTCCCTCGGCGGTCGGGGCCATCTCGTGGTGTTCGGCGGTCATCAGAAGGCGGCCCTCCGGACGGTGAGGATGTGGGCTGGTTCGTGGTAGGGATCCAGCCGGACGTAGTTGCGCTCGCCCCACGTCCAGGTCTGGCCGGTGATCTCGTCGTGCACGACGAACTCGTCGTGCCAGTCCATGCCGAGCGCCGGCATGTTGAGGTGCACCGTCGTCTCGCGGGTGCCGTGCGGGTCGACGTTGACCACCACGATCACCACGTCCTCGAGCTGTCCGTCGAGGGCGCGGTTGCCGTCGACGGCCGGTGCCGCCTTGCTGTAGACGACGACGGACTCGTCGTCGCTGCTGTGCACGGTGAGGTTGCGCAGCAGCTGCAGCGACCGGTGCTCGCGGCGGATCTCGTTCAGGCGGGTCAGGTACGGCGCCAGGGTGCGGCCCTCGGTCGCGGCGGCCTTCCAGTCGCGGACCCGGATCTGGAACTTCTCCGAGTCGAGGTACTCCTCGCTGCCGGGCTTCACCGCGACGTGCTCGTAGAGCTCGTAGCCGGCGTAGACCCCCCAGCTCGGGGAGCCGGTCGCGGCGAGGGCGGCGCGGATCTTGAACGCCGCCGGGCCGCCGTACTGCAGGAACCCGTGCAGGATGTCGGGGGTGTTGACGAAGAAGTTGGGCCGCAGCACCGCGCTCGAGGCGTGCGACACCTCGTCGAAGTACTCCTCGATCTCCCACTTGGCGGTGCGCCAGGTGAAGTAGGTGTAGGACTGGTGGAAGCCCACCGTGCCCAGGCCCCGCATCATCGGCGGCTTGGTGAACGCCTCGGACAGGAAGATCACGTCGGGGTCGCTCTTGCGGACCTCGCCGATCAGCCACTCCCAGAACTGCACCGGCTTGGTGTGCGGGTTGTCGACGCGGAAGATCCGGACGCCGTGGCTCATCCACAGCCGGACGATCCGCAGCACCTCGTGGTAGATGCCGTCGGGGTCGTTGTCGAAGTTGACCGGGTAGATGTCCTGGTACTTCTTCGGGGGGTTCTCCGCGTAGGCGATGGTGCCGTCGGCGCGGGTGGTGAACCACTCGGGGTGCTTGGCGACCCAGGGGTGGTCCGGGGCGGCCTGCAGCGCCAGGTCGAGCGCGACCTCGAGGCCGAGCTCGCGGGCCCGCGCCACGAAGGCGTCGAAGTCGTCGAAGTCCCCGAGGTCGGGGTGGATCGCGTCGTGGCCGCCGTCCTTGGACCCGATCGCCCAGGGGGAGCCCACGTCGTCGGGGCCCGGGTCGAGCGTGTTGTTGGCGCCCTTGCGGTTCACCTCGCCGATCGGGTGCACCGGCGGCAGGTAGATGACGTCGAAGCCCATGGCCGCCACGGCGTCGAGCCGCTCGGCGGCGGTGCGGAAGGTGCCGGAGATGACCTTGTCGGTCGCGGGGTCGACGTAGGCGCCCTCCGAGCGCGGGAAGAACTCGTACCAGCTGCCGTACAGCGCCCGGGTCCGGTCGGTGAAGAAGGGGTAGGGCCCCTCGGTGGTGACCAGGTCCCGCAGCGGGTACGTCGCCAGCACCTCGTCGACGGTCGCGGAGACGGCCGCGGCGTAGCGCACCGGGTCGGGGCGAGCGGTGTCGCGGATGCCCTTGACGGCCTCGTTGAGCGCGGCCCGCCCGCGAGCGCGGCGGGGGAGCGCGGCGGCGACCCGCTCGAGCAGCAGCGCGCCCTCGGTGAACATCAGCTCCACGTCGATGCCGGCGGGGATCTTGATCTCGGCGTCGTGCCGCCAGGTGGCGATCGGGTCGCTCCAGGACTCGATCTCGAAGCTCCACGCCCCCTCGACGTCCGGCACGACCGTCGCCGCCCACCGGTCCACCTCGTCGGGGTCCCGGTGCATGCGGATCGGCGGTCTGCGCTTGCCCTTCGGGTCGGTGAGCACGACGTCGGCGTTGAGCGCGTCGTGCCCCTCCCGGAAGACCAGGGCGCTGACCGTGAAGGGCTCGCCGACGGCGGCCTTTGCGGGGTAGCGGCCGCCCTCCACGACCGGCGTGACGTCCATGACGGGGATTCGTCCGACCATGCGCCCGAACATACCGCTTGGACGCCTTGGGGAAACCTGGGCGTCTCAGCGTCCCGGACCACCCGCCGGCGTCCGCGGGCGGTCACGGTTCGGCATCGACGGCCGCAGATGTCTGAACCATTGGATCGTTCAAGTCGGTTTCCGCTACCGTGCCCTGTGTGAGAGCAATTCGTCGATTCACCGTCCGTCCCGTCCTGCCGGAGGGGTTGGTCGCGCTGGGCGAGCTGGCCGGCAACCTCCGCTGGTCGTGGCACCCTGAGACCCAGGACGTCTTCGCGTCCGTGGACCCCCAGCAGTGGGAGCGTGTCGGGCACGACCCGGTCAAGCTGCTCGGCGCGGTCCGCTCCGAGCGCTTCGCCGAGCTCGCGGCCGACCAGGGCTTCCTCGAGCGGCTGGGCCACGCCCGGGCCGACCTGGAGGAGTACCTCACCGCCGACCGCTGGTACCAGTCCCACGCCGGGGACGACGCGCCCCGGTCCATCGCCTACTTCTCGCCCGAGTTCGGCATCACCGCGGTGCTGCCGCAGTACTCCGGTGGCCTCGGCATCCTGGCCGGCGACCACCTCAAGACCGCGAGCGACCAGGGCGTGCCGATCATCGGCGTCGGCCTGCTCTACCGCCACGGCTACTTCCGCCAGTTCCTCTCCCGCGACGGCTGGCAGCAGGAGACCTACCCGGTCCTCGATCCCGACGGGCTGCCGCTGACGCTGCTGCGCGAGGAGGACGGCACCGTCGCCAAGGTCGTCATCGGCCTGCCCGGCGAGGACTCGCTGACGGCCCGCATCTGGGTCGCGCAGGTCGGCCGGGTGCCGCTGCTGCTGCTCGACTCCGACATCGAGGAGAACAGCGCCGAGATCCAGCAGGTCACCGACCGGCTCTACGGCGGCAACACCGAGCACCGCCTGCGCCAGGAGCTGCTGCTCGGCGTCGGCGGCGTGCGGGCGATCCGCGCGTTCAGCCGGCTCACCGGCGCCGCCGCCCCCGAGGTCTTCCACACCAACGAGGGCCACGCCGGCTTCCTCGGGCTCGAGCGGATCCGCGAGCTGACCGAGGACCTCGGGCCGAAGAACCTGGAGTTCGGGGCGGCGCTCGAGGTCTCGCGCGCCGGCACCGTCTTCACCACCCACACCCCCGTTCCCGCCGGCATCGACCGGTTCCCGCTCGACCTCATCGCGCAGTACTTCGGCGGGGAGAACGCCCAGCCGGGCGTCCCGGTCGAGAAGGTCCTCGCGCTCGGCGCCGAGGACTACCCCGGCGGCGACCCGTCGGTGTTCAACATGGCGGTCATGGGCTTCCGGCTCGCCCAGCGCGCCAACGGCGTCTCCCAGCTGCACGGCGAGGTCAGCCGCGGCATGTTCGGCGGCCTCTGGCCGCAGTTCGACGTCGCGGAGCGGCCGATCATCTCGATCACCAACGGCGTGCACGCGCCGACCTGGGTGGCCCGCGAGATCTTCGACCTGGTCCGCGCCCACGGGGTCCGCCCGGGCCCGGACCCGGACGCCGACTCCCCGCAGCAGGTCTTCGAGGTCGCCGACCAGGTCTCGGGCAAGGAGATCTGGGCGACCAAGCGGATCCTGCGCGAGCACCTCGTCGCCGACGCCCGCAAGCGGCTGGCCAAGTCGTGGAAGCAGCGCGGCGCGGCGCCGGCCGAGCTCACCTGGATCGACTCGGCGCTGGACCCCGACGTCCTGACGATCGGATTCGCGCGCCGCGTCCCGTCGTACAAGCGGCTCACGCTGATGCTGCGCGACCCCGCCCGGCTCAAGCGGCTCCTGCTGCACCCGGAACGGCCGGTGCAGCTGGTGATCGCGGGCAAGTCGCACCCCGCCGACGAGGGCGGCAAGAAGCTGATCCAGGAGATCGTCCGCTTCGCCGACGACCCCGAGGTGCGGCACCGGATCGTCTTCCTGCCCAACTACGACATCGCCATGGCGCAGCCGCTCTACCCGGGCTGCGACGTCTGGCTCAACAACCCGCTGCGGCCTTACGAGGCGTGCGGCACCTCCGGCATGAAGGCCGCGCTCAACGGCGGCCTGAACCTGTCGATCCTCGACGGCTGGTGGGACGAGTGGTACGACGGCAACAACGGCTGGGCGATCCCGTCGGCCGACGGCGTCGAGGACCCCGACCGTCGTGACGACATCGAGGCGCACGCCCTCTACGACCTGATCGAGAACGAGGTCGCTCCCCGGTTCTACGACAACGACGCCGAGAACGTGCCCTACCGCTGGATCGAGATGGTCCGGCACACGCTGAAGTCCCTGGGCCCGAAGGTGCTCGCCGACCGGATGGTCCGCGACTACGTGGAGCGGCTCTACAGCCCGGCCGCGGTCAGCTCGCGCACCCTCAACGGCGACTACGCCGGTGCCCAGGAGCTCGCCGCCTGGAAGGAGCGGGTCCGCGCCGCCTGGGGCGAGGTGCACATCGACCACGTCGAGTCCGAGGGCGTGAACGACGCCCCCGAGATGGGCCAGACGCTCGAGCTGCGGGTGTTCGCCTCGCTCGGCTCCCTGAGCCCCGACGACGTCGAGGTGCAGGTCGTGCACGGCCGGATCCTCCACGACGACGAGCTCACCGAGACCACCACCGTGCCGCTCGCCCTGTCGGAGAGCTACGAGGCCGACCGGCACCGGTTCGAGGGTCGCGTGGACCTCAAGACGTCGGGGTCCTTCGGCTACACGGTGCGGATCCTGCCGCGCAACAGCCACCTCGCCGGACCGGCGGAGCTCGGCTGCGTCACCTTCCCGTCCGCCTGAGACCGCTCCGGCTGCGCCCGTCCCGGCCGTCGTCCCGCTCCCACGAGCCGGGGCGGCGGCCGGTCCGGTCCGGCGGTGGCTAGCCTGGGCCCGTGCCGATCCCGGACTTCGTCGTCGCCCTGCGCCGCCACGTCGGCCACTCCCTGCTCTGGCTGCCGGCGACGACGGCCGTCGTGCTGCGCCACGGCGAGGTCCTGCTGGTCCGCCGCTCCGACACGCTCGAGTGGACGCCGGTCACCGGGATCGTCGACCCGGGGGAGCACCCGGCGTTCGCGGCGGTGCGCGAGGTCGAGGAGGAGACCGGCGTCCGGGCCGTCGTACGCCGGCTGGCGTCGGTCGGGGTGAGCGAGCCGATCACCCACGTCAACGGCGACCTGGCGCAGTACCTCGACCACACGTTCCGGTGCGACTACCTCGGCGGTGAGCCGGGTCCCGCGGACGACGAGTCCGTCGACGCGGGCTGGTTCGCCCTCGACGACCTGCCGCCGGTGGCCCCGCACTTGCTCGCGCGGATCCAGGCCGCCGCCAGCGACGAGGTCGCCCCCCGCCTGGTCGGCGGCCCGGGCTAGAGCTCGCGCAGCACGATCAGCGACCGGGGGCCCACCGCGAGCCGGTCGCCGGCCTCGACCTTCTCGCCGACCGGGTGCCGGGAGTCGGTGGAGAGCACCACCTCGCCGTGACGCAGCCACTCGTTGACCGGCAGCACGACGGTCCCGGGCTCCGGACCGGCGTGGAACCACAGCAGGAACGAGGCGTCCCGCAGCCGCTCACCACGGGGGCCGGGCGCACGCAGCGGGTCGCCGGAGACGAACATCCCGCAGGTGTGCAGGGTCTCGTCGTACCAGTCGCGCTCGGCCATCTCGCGTCCGGAGGGGTGCACCCACGCCAGGTCCTTGGGGCCGCCGGGCACGGCCGGTCGGCCCTCGAGGAAGTGCCGCTGACGCAGCGCCGGGTGCTCGCGGCGCAGGCGCAGCGCTGCCTTGGTCACGTCGTAGACGTCCAGCCACGCGTCGTCGGGGCGCCAGTCGACCCACGAGGTCTCGTTGTCCTGGCTGTAGGCGTTGTTGTTGCCCAGCTGGGTGCGACCGCGCTCGTCGCCGGCGGTGATCATCGGGACGCCGGCGGACAGGCACAGCGTCACCATCAGGTTGGCCGCCTGCCGGTGCCGCAGCGCCCGGATGTCGGGGTCGGTGGTCTCGCCCTCGACGCCGCAGTTCCAGGACCGGTTGTCGTTGGAGCCGTCGGCGTTCCGCTCGCCGTTCAGCTCGTTGTGCTTGTCGTTGTAGGACACCAGGTCGCGCAGCGTGAAGCCGTCGTGGGCGGTGACGAAGTTGACCGAGGCGTACGGCGACCTGCCGTCGTCGGCGTACAGGTCCGAGGAGCCGGACAGCCGGTAGGCCACGTCGCGGATGCCACCGGAGCGGGTGCGCCAGAAGTCGCGCACCGTGTCGCGGTAGCGGTCGTTCCACTCCACCCAGGGGGGCGGGAACCGGCCCACCTGGTAGCCCTCCATGCTGGCGTCCCACGGCTCGGCGATCAGCTTGGCGTGCCGCAGCACCGGGTCCTGGGCCACCGCCGTCAGGAACGAGCCCCGCAGGTCGACGGCCGTGCGGTCCCGGGTCAGCGCCGGCGCGAGGTCGAAGCGGAAGCCGTCGACGTGCATCTCGCTCACCCAGTAGCGCAGCGAGTCCAGGATCAGCCGCAGAGCCGCCGGGAACGTGGTGTCCAGGGTGTTCCCGCACCCGGTGACGTCGAAGTAGGGGTCCTCGTCGGGGTGCACGCGCTTGTAGTAGCCGTAGTCGTCGAGCCCGCGCAGCGACAGCGTGGGGCCGTCGGGGCCGCCCTCGGCGGTGTGGTTGTACACCACGTCGAGGATCACCTCGAGGCCGGCGGCGTGCAGCGTCTTGACCATCTGCTTGAACTCGCTGACCTGGCCGCCGCGGTCGCCGCTGGCGGAGTAGGCGTGGTGCGGCGCGAAGTAGCCGATCGAGTTGTAGCCCCAGTAGTTGGTCAGCCCCATCCGGGACACGTGCGGCTCCGGCACGAACTCGTGCACCGGGAGCAGCTCGACGGTGGTGATGCCCAGGTCCTTGAGGTAGTCGACCACCGCGGGGGTCGAGAGGCCGGCGTAGGTCCCGCGGAGGTGCTCGGGCACGCGGTCGTGGAGCTGGGTGATGCCCTTGACGTGCAGCTCGTAGATCACCGTGTCGGTCATCTTCACCCGCGGGGACCGGTCCGCGCCCCAGTCGAACGGGTCGTGCACGACCACCGAGCGCGGGACGTACGGCGCCGAGTCGCGGGCGTCACGGGTGTGGAACTTGCGGGACCGGGTCTCGGCGTCGTCGCGCCACTCCGGGCGCACGTGCGCATGGATCGCGTCGTCGTGGGTCACAGCGCCGGACACGGCCAGCGCGTAGGGGTCGAGCAGCAGCTTGGCCGGGTTGAACCGGCGCCCGCGCTCGGGCGCCCACGGCCCGTCCGCCCGGAAGCCGTAGCGCTGACCGACCGGGATGCCGGGGATCGCGCCGTGCCAGATGCCCAGCGTCCTCTCGGTGAGCCGGTAGCGGGTCTCCACCTCGGCGCCGTCGCGTTCCTGGAACAGGCAGACGTCGACGGCGGTCGCCTCGGGGGCGAAGACGGCGAAGTTCGTGCACTCCTCCCTCCAGGTCGCTCCCAGCGGCTGGTGCTCGCCGGGCCAGACGGGGGCGGGCGCGTCGGGGTGCATGCGGGTCATTCTGGCGGATCCTGCAACAACTAGGGTGCCCGGGTGGGCCGCGCCGGCCACCCGGCCGCCGGAGCAGCGACCGCACATGACCAGGAACACGACCAGGAACACGACCAGGAAGAGGTGCCGCATGGGTGAGTTCGTCAGGCTCGAGGTCGAGGACGGCGTCGCGACGCTCCGGATCGACCGGCCGAAGATGAACGCGCTGAACGTGCAGGTGCAGGAGGAGATCCGGGCGGCGGCCGCAGAGGCGGCCGAGCGCGACGACGTCCGCGCGGTCGTGGTCTACGGCGGCGAGCGGGTGTTCGCAGCCGGCGCCGACATCAAGGAGATGGCCGACATGTCCTACACCGACATGGTCGAGCGCTCCGGCGGCCTGCAGTCGGCGTTCACCGCGGTCGCCTCGATCCCCAAGCCCGTGGTCGCCGCGGTCACCGGCTACGCCCTCGGCGGCGGCTGCGAGCTCGCGCTCTGCGCGGACATCCGGATCGCCGCGGACGACGCCACCCTGGGCCAGCCCGAGATCCTGCTCGGCGTGATCCCGGGTGCCGGCGGCACCCAGCGGCTGACCCGGCTCGTGGGTCCGGCGAAGGCGAAGGACATCATCTTCACCGGCCGGTTCGTCAAGGCCGACGAGGCGCTCGCCATCGGCCTGGTCGACCGGTTGGTCCCGGCCGACCAGGTGTACACCGAGGCGGTCGCCTGGGCGCGCCGGTTCACCGGTGCCGCGGCCTACGCGCTGCGCGCCGCGAAGGAGTCGATCGACAAGGGCCTCGAGGTCGACCTGGCCACCGGGCTCGAGATCGAGCGGGTCCAGTTCGCGGCCCTGTTCGCGACCGAGGACCGCGGCATCGGGATGCGCTCGTTCATGGAGAACGGCCCCGGCAAGGCCGAGTTCACCGGCCGCTGAGCCGTCGGACCGCTCGCTCGCTGCGGCCGGCGAGGTCCGGGCTACGAGAGCACGGAGAGCATCGAGAGCGCACGGTGAGCGGTTGGTGCTGGGGACGGGGCCTCGGAACAGCATCGAGGGTGCACGGTGAGCGGTTGGTGCTGGGCGCGGCCACGTTCACATCGGCGCGTCCGTTCCGCGCCACAGACCGTCAGCGCTCGCCCGGGCGGACGTGCCCGCTCTCGTCCGCCGCCACGACCGCCTGCACCCGGTCGCGCACGCCGAGCTTGGCGAGCACGTTGGACACGTGCGTCTTCACGGTGGTCTCGCCGAGGTAGAGCTCGGCGGCGATCTCCGCGTTGGACAGCCCGCGGCCGATGAGGGCCAGCACGTCGCGCTCCCGCTCGGTGAGGCTGTCCAGCCGCGCGGAGCGCTTGACGCGTGCCGGTGAGGCGGCGGCGAACGACTCGATGACCCGCACCGTCACGGCGGGGTCGAGCAGCCCACCTCCGGCCGCGACCGTACCCACGCCCTCCACCAGCCGCTCCGGCGGCGCGACCTTGAGCAGGAAGCCGCTGACGCCGGCACGCAGCGCCGCCTCGACGTACTCGTCCTCGTCGAAGGTGGTCAGCACCACCACCCTCACCCCCGGACAGGAGGCCAGCACCTCGATGACCACCACGATCACGCAAGGCCGCACTGAGCGGGAGACCGCAGCCGTCGACGGCGGCCGGGTCCTGCGCTACGCCGCGGCTGCCGCCCTGGTCACCGGTCCGCTCCTGTGGTCCGCGGGCATGTTCACCTCTCCTCCCCAGGCCAGCATGGCCGACGTCGACTACGTCGCCTCGCTCGCCCGCGACGTCACCCGCACGGAGGTCTCCGCGCTCTTCCTCCACTACGGGAACCTCTTCATCGCTCTGGGCGTCCTGGCTGCCACGAGCCTGGTCCGTGGACGTCGCGGCGCCCTGATGGTCCCGGTGGGCGCGATCCTCACCGCGATCGGATGCGCCGACGTGTCCGGGATGCTGCCGTCGGACTGGTGGAATGCCGCCATCGGCACGGCGCTGCCGGTGGACCAGGCCGCGGAGATCTTCGGCTCCTTCAAGCACTCTCACCTGCTGTGGATCTGGGACGGGACCGAGCTGTTCTCGCTCGTCGGCTCGCTGGTGCTGCTCGCCGGCCTGGGCCGGGCCGGAGTGGTGGGGTGGTCCACCCCCGCCCTGCTGGTCATCGGGGCGGCGATGCTCATGGCGATCCCGGTCTCGATGATGTGGCTGACCGCCATCGCGGTGCTCGTGGGCTTCTCGCCCTTCGCCTTCGTCGGGCTGCGGCTGGTGCAGCGCCTGCGGGTCGAACGAGGCTGAGCGACCTCCTCCTGGGGGCCCCGAACCCCAGGCGGTTCGGGGCCTCCTCCGTGCGCTGCGGTGTGAGCGGTGCCGCGTCGAGGTGGGCATGACGGTCGGCTAGGGTGCGTCGTACTCGAGAAGGAGAGAGTCGTGACCGAGGCCCAGAAGTCCGCCGGGACAACACGTTCGAGGGGCACACGGCTGCGCAACGGCACCACAGCGGTGCGCACCCGGATCGCCTCCCTCGTGTGGCTCGTCGCGGTCGTCTGTGCGCTGTTCCTCGCGGTCGGCGCTCTGCTCGTGGCGCTGGAGATGAACCAGGACAACGCCATCGTGGCGTTCGTCATCGACGGCGCGAACACCCTCGACCTCGGCACCTTCAAGGACTTCACGGACAAGGACGCCGAGGTGAAGGAGGCGCTGACCAACTGGGGGATCGCCGCTCTGATCTACCTCGTGATCGGCAAGGCGCTGGACCGGATCATCCGCCCATGACGCCCTGCCGAACGCGTGTGACTCACTCCACCCGGAGCCCCGTTTTGGTGATTGCTACCTGCGGGTAACCTCGGGACCAACCGACTGCACAGGAGGGACCCCTGCGGGGGCGAGACGCCATGAACATTGTCGTGTGTGTGAAATACGTGCCGGATGCCACGGCCGACCGGCACTTCGAGGCGGACAACACCGTGGACCGCGTGGGCGTGGACGGGCTGTTGTCGGAGCTGGACGAGTACGCCGTCGAGCAGGCGCTCCAGATCAAGGAGAAGCTGGGCGACGACAGCGAGGTGACCGTGCTGACCGTCGGCCCCGAGCAGGCCACGGACGCGGTCCGCAAGGCGCTGCAGATGGGCGCCGACAAGGGCGTGCACGTCGTCGACGACGCGATCGCCGGGTCGGACTCACTGGCCACGTCGCTGGTGCTGGCCGAGGCGATCAAGAAGATCGAGCACGATCTGGTGGTGTGCGGGATGGCCTCCACCGACGGTGCGATGGGCGTGGTCCCGGCGATGCTCTCGGAGCGCCTGGGCGTGCCCGGCGTGCTGCTCGGCTCGGAGATCGAGGTCGAGGGGACCACCGTACGGATCCGGCGCGACGGCGACGTCGCCACCGAGACCGTCGAGGGCACGCTGCCGCTGGTGCTGTCCGTGACCGACCAGTCCGGCGAGGCGCGCTACCCCTCGTTCAAGGGGATCATGGCGGCGAAGAAGAAGCCGGTCGAGACCTGGTCGCTCGCCGACCTCGGCGTCGAGGCGGAGAAGGTCGGCCTGTCGGCGGCCTGGAGCGTCGTGGAGGACACCGCGTCCCGACCGCCGCGCACCGCCGGCGAGATCGTCACCGACGAGGACGGGTCGGGCGCGCAGGCGCTGGTCGACTTCCTCGCGTCGAAGAAGTTCATCTGAGAGGGCTGATCATCCATGTCTGAGGTTCTGGTTCTGGTCGACCGTGACGGCGCGGGCGACGGCAAGGTGAGCAAGCCGACTCTCGAGCTGCTGACGATCGCGCGCCGGCTCGGTGACCCGTCGGCGGTCGTGATCGGCTCCGCCGAGGGTGAGGTCTCCGAGACGCTGACGAGGTTCGGCGCGGCGAAGATCTACACCGTCGCCGACGCCGACGTGTCGGGCTACCTGTCGGCGCCGAAGGCCGACGTGCTCGCGCAGCTGGTGGAGAAGACCTCGCCGGCCGCGGTGCTGGTCGTCTCCGGCGGTGAGGGCAAGGAGATCGCCGCGCGGCTGGCGGTCAAGACCGGCTCCGGCCTGATCACCGACGCCGTGGACGTGGATGCCGACGGCACCACGACCCAGTCGGTCTTCGCCGGCAGCTACACGGTGAAGGCGAAGGTCACCTCCGGCACCCCGATCATCACGGTGAAGCCGAACTCCGCCACGCCGGAGGAGGCCCCCGCCGCCGGGGCGGTCGAGGAGTTCGCCGCGACCGTGTCCGAGGCGGCCAAGGCGGCCCGGGTCACCGCCTCGGAGCCGCGGAAGTCCTCGGGTCGTCCGGACCTGACCGAGGCCGCGATCGTGGTCTCCGGCGGGCGGGGCACCGGCGGCAACTTCGAGCCGGTCGAGGCCTTCGCCGACTCCCTCGGCGCGGCGGTCGGCGCCTCGCGCGCCGCGGTCGACTCGGGGTGGTACCCGCACTCGTTCCAGGTCGGCCAGACCGGCAAGACGGTCTCCCCGCAGCTCTACGTCGCCAACGGCATCTCCGGCGCGATCCAGCACCGGGCCGGCATGCAGACCTCCAAGACCATCGTCGCGGTCAACAAGGACAACGAGGCGCCGATCTTCGAGCTGGTCGACTTCGGCGTCGTCGGCGACCTGCACAGCGTGCTGCCCACCGCCACCGAGGGCGTCAAGCAGCGCAAGGGCTGAGCCGCGCCGACCGGGTCGTCGGCTTACGCCAGACGGCCGGCGCTCCCCGCCGGGTCTGCCGAGGGGAGCGTCGGCCGTCCGGCGCGTGTGTCCGCGCCCGGCCCGTCACAGCGCGAGCGTCTCGCCGGCCCACCGCTCGCGCAGCCAGCGGTCGTGGCTGGCCAGCACGACCGTTCCGGGGGAGCGGCCCAGTGACTCCTCGAGCTCGTCGGCCAGGGCCAGCGAGATGTGGTTGGTCGGCTCGTCGAGGAGCATCAGCTCCGGGCGCCGGGCCACCAGGACCGCCAGCGCCAGCCGCCGCTGCTGGCCGACGCTGAGCACCCCGACGGGCCGGCCGAGCTCGCGCGGGTGCAGCAGTCCCAGCTCTCCCAGCGGTACGTCGGAGCCTGTCAGCGCCGCGTAGAGCTGGTGCGGCGTGCGGTCGGGACGCGTGAACGTCACGTCCTGCGGCAGGTACCCCACGCTGCGCGCCGACACAGACGCGGTGCCCGAGGTGGCGCGCAGGGCACCCGCCAGCACCTTGAGCAGGGTGCTCTTGCCGGAGCCGTTGGCGCCCGTGACGAGCAGGTGCTCGCCGGCGGCGACGTCCAGCAGCGGCACCCGCAACCGCCCGGCCACCTCCAGGTCGCGCACCTGGACGACCCGCCCGGAGCCCCCGGCGTCGGTGAGCACCCCGTCGAAGGACAGCTCGCGCGGCGGCTTGGGGATCCGCTGCCGCTCGAGCTCCTCGATGCGGCGCTCGGTGTCGCGGACCCGGCGGCTGACGGTCCGCGAGACCTTCTCGCCCTTGGAGTGGTAGATGAACTTGTCGTTGTCGCGGGGCGCGCGGTTGTGCGCGACCGTGCGCGCCGTGGTCCGCGTCGCGGCCCGCAGGTCGTTGAGCTGCTCCTGCTGGGCGACGAAGGCGCCCTCCCAGCGCCGCCGGGCCTCCCGCTTCGCGGCGAGGTAGTCGGCGTAGCCGCCGCTGAACGTGCCACCCCCGTGGCCGTCGGTGCCGAAGTGACTCGGGTCGAGGTCCTGCACCTGGGCGCAGACCGTCTGCAGGAACGCGCGGTCGTGGCTGGCCACCACGGCCACGCCGGGCAGCGCGACGAGGAACTCCTCGAGCAGGGCGACGCCGGCGTCGTCCAGGTGGTTGGTCGGCTCGTCGAGCAGGACGCAGGTGGGCCGGCCCGCGACGAGCGCCGCCAGCGCGAGACGGGAGCGCTGGCCGCCGGAGAGGACGCTCACCGGGGTGTCGGCCGGCACGCCGCCCAGGCCCAGCCGGTCGGCCGCCACGGTGGCGCGCCGGTCGGCGTCCCAGGCGTCGTGCTGCTCGGCCCAGGCCAGCACGTCGGCGTAGGCCTCGGCCGCGTCGGGGTCGTCGAGCCGCGCGGCGAGCTCCTCGAGGCGGCGTACCCCCGCGTGCAGCGGGCGCAGAGCCGCCTCCAGCACGTCGCCGACGGTGGCGCCCGGCGCGAACTCGGGCTCCTGCGCCAGGTACGCCAGCTCCGCGGGGCGGCTGATGCTGCCGGCGTCGACCGGTTCCCGGCCGGCGAGCAGGCGCAGCAGCGTGGACTTCCCGGTGCCGTTCTCCCCGACCAGGCCGAGCAGCCGGCCCGGGGAGGCGACCAGGTCGACGCCGTCGAGCACGACGCGGTCGCCGAAGGACTTTGCCACGTCGCGGGCGACGAGGGGAGCCAGCTGGGTGAGGACGGGGAGAGACATGGGGGGACGCCTAGGGACGGGTCGTTCCGCTCGCCGGGCAGGGCCTCGGCCGCGAGCGCGGACTCTGGTCAGCTCTTCATGTCGGGCACCAGTGTGCCGTGATCACCTCGGCGGCGCACCCGATTTCGCAGCGTGCGCGATCGAGGCCCAGACCAAGGCCCGCCAGCCACCGCTGCGACGGGGTCCCGCCACCGTCCCGACCGGTCGCCGCGACGCCCCCGCAGCAGGCCGACACCGGCGACACGCGCCGTCGAAGCGGCAGCGCGAGGCGCCGGCTCTCTAGCCTGACCCGGTGACCCGGCTCCGACTCGTGTTCCTGCTCCTGCTGGCGCTGCTGCTGGTGCCGGCAGCGGCACTCACCGGAGCCCGTCTGGCGGAGCCGGACCAGGGCGCCGGGGTGCAGCTGGTCTCCTTCACCCCCTTCGGCCTCGTGCTGTACGTCGTCGCGGTGCTGCTGCTGGCCGCGGGCCTGTGGCGGTCGCACGGCGCCATGCGGGGGCTGTACGGCACCCTGCTCGTCGCCGGCCTGGCAGGGGTGGTGCTGCACGGCTGGTGGCTGCTGCCGGCGTACGCGAACGAGCCGGACCCGCCGCGCAAGGGCGCCCGGGAGCTTCGGGTGATGAGCCTGAACCTGGAGAAGGGCCAGGCGGACCCGGTCCGGGTCCTCGAGCTGGCGACCGCCAACCGGGTCGACGTGCTGGCGCTCCAGGAGGTCGACGAGGCCGCGCTCGGAGCGCTGCGGCGGGCCGGCATCCGCGCGCGGTTCCCGACCCGGGCGGGGAAGCCGGCCCCGGGTGTGGCGGGCACCGTGGTGTTCGCCCGCGGGCCGGTCCGCGACGTCTCCCGCCTCGACACCCGACTCGGCGGGTGGTCGATGAGCCTGCCGCGCGGGGTCCGGCTCGTCGTGGTGCACGCGTGGCCACCAACCGGCGACGCCACGGACTGGCGGCGCGACCAGAACGCGATCCGCGCGGCGGCGGTCGCCGCGGCCCGTGGCGGGGACGCGCTCGTGGTGGGGGACTTCAACGCGACACTCGACCACCGGCCGATGCGCGAGCTCGGCGGCCGGGGACTGCGGGACGCCGCCACCGTCGCCGGCGCCGGGTGGCAGCCGACCTGGCCTGCGGACACCCCCGTGCTGGCTCGCGTCACGGTGCCGTCGCTGCTGGCGATCGACCACGTGCTGGTCGAGAAGGCCTTCGACGTGGTCCGCGTCGAGACCGCCACGGTCCCCGGCACGGACCACCGCGCACTGGTGGCCATACTGGCCAGGTGAGCGAGCTGGCCTGGGAGCCGACCGAGGAGGACCGGACCTTCCTCGACGTCTACGGTCCGTGGGACCCGCTCAGCCCGGGCGAGCTCGCCGGGCTGATGACCGGCTTCGACCGCCCGTGGTGGCTGGTCGGCGGATACGCGGTCGAGGCGTTCACCGGGGTGCGGCGCTTCCACGAGGACATCGACCTGGTCGTGTTCGGCGACGACGTGCAGCAGCTGCGCGCGCAGCTCGGCGGCACCTTCCACCTGTGGGGCAACGACGGCGGCACCCTGCGGGTCATCGACGATCGACACCCGGAACCTCTGCATCCGCTGTGCCAGATCTGGATGCGGACCGACGCCCGCTCCCCGTGGCGCGTGGACTGCATCCTGAACCCGAGCTCACAGGGACGCTGGCAGTCCCGGCACGACGACGCCTTCGTCGCCGACCTCGAGGAGGTCACCTGGGTCGCGGGGGACGGCATCCGCTACCTCGACCCCGCCGTCACGCTGCTGTTCAAGGCTCGCCAGCAGCGCCCCAAGGACGAGATCGACCTCGCGAACACGTGGCCGCTGCTGCCGCGCGCCCGCCGCGCCTGGCTGCGCGAGGCGGTGCGCCGCCGCTATCCCGACCATCCGTGGAACGAACGGCTGGCCCACGAGCCACGGGACGACGCGACCGGATGACGGCGGCGCCCGGGCACGCCGTACTCTGGGGAGCGCGATGAACGACCTCACCCTCGCCGCGGCCGCACCTGCGGCGGTCTACCTCGACCACGCGGCCTCGACGCCCATGGTTCCCGAGGCGGTCGCGGCGATGACCGAGCAGCTGGTCCGCACCGGCAACGCCTCCTCGCTGCACGCCGCCGGCCGCGCCGCGCGGCGGGTCGTGGAAGAGGGCCGCGAGCGGATCGCCGCGGCTCTGGGTGCCCGGCCGAGCGAGGTGGTGTTCACCTCCGGCGGCACCGAGTCCGACAACCTCGCCGTGAAGGGCCTGTTCTGGTCGCGGCGCGACCAGGACCCGCGTCGCAACCGGATCCTGTCCACGTCCGTGGAGCACCACGCCGTGCTGGACGCCCTGCTCTGGCTCGAGGACCACGAGGGGGCCGACATCGAGCTGCTGCCGGTCGACGGGCTCGGCCGCCTCGACGTCGACGCGTTCCGGGCCGCCGTCGAACGCGATCCCGGCTCCGTCGCGCTGGTCTCGGTGATGTGGGGCAACAACGAGGTCGGCACGGTCCAGCCGGTGGCCGAGGTCGTCGCACTGGCGCACGAGCACGCGATCCCGGTGCACACCGACGCGGTGCAGGCGGTCGGCCAGGTGCCCGTCGACGTGGCCGCCAGCGGGGTGGACCTGCTCACCCTCACCGCCCACAAGGTGGGCGGCCCCTACGGCGTCGGCGCGCTGGTGGTGCGGCGAGAGCTGGAGCTCACCGCGCTGCAGCACGGCGGCGGTCAGGAGCGCGACGTCCGCTCCGGCACGCTCGACGCGCCGGCCATCGCCGGCTTCGCCACCGCCGTCGAGCTCGCGGTGGCTCGCCAGGCCCAGCACTTCGAGCGGATCTGCGCGCTGCGCAACGAGCTGGTCTCCCGCGTGATCGAACGCGTCCCGGACGCCGCCATGAACGGTGACCCCGTCTGCGCCCCCGACCACCGGCTGCCCGGCAACGCGCACCTGACCTTCCCCGGCTGCGAGGGTGACTCGCTGCTGATGCTGCTCGACGCGCGGGGCATCGCCTGCTCGACCGGCTCGGCCTGCTCGGCCGGGGTGCCGCAGCCCTCCCACGTGCTGCTCGCCATGGGACGGGACGAGGAGCGGGCGCGCTCGTCGCTGCGGTTCTCCCTCGGCCACACCAGCACGCAGGCGGACGTCGACGCGCTCGTCGAGGCGATCGGGCCCGTGGTGGAGCGGGCCCGTGCGGCCGGCGCCGTCGCGGGCATGTCCGGGCGCGCCGCCGGGTGAGCCGGATGCGCGTGCTCGCTGCCATGTCCGGCGGTGTCGACTCCGCGGTGGCCGCCGCCCGAGCCGTCGACGCCGGGCACGACGTCACCGGCATCCACCTCGCGCTCTCGCGCAACCCGAAGTCCTACCGCACCGGCTCGCGTGGCTGCTGCACCATCGAGGACGCGGGCGATGCCCGGCGGGCCGCGGACGTGCTCGGCATCCCCTTCTACGTCTGGGACCTGAGCGACCGCTTCCACGAGGACGTGGTCGAGGACTTCATGGACGAGTACGCCGCCGGCCGGACGCCCAACCCGTGCCTGCGCTGCAACGAGAAGATCAAGTTCGCCGCCGTCCTCGAGCGCGGTCTCGCCCTCGGGTTCGACGGGGTCGCGACCGGTCACTACGCACAGCTGCGGCGCGGAGCGGACGGGCTGATCGAGATGCACCGGGCCGTCGACATGGGCAAGGACCAGTCCTACGTGCTCGGCGTGCTCGACCAGCAGCAGCTCGAGCACTCGCTGTTTCCCCTCGGCGACTCCCGCAAGCCCGACGTGCGCGAGGAGGCCGCCCGGCGCGGGCTGTCGGTGGCCTCGAAGCCCGACAGCCATGACATCTGCTTCATCAGCGACGGCGACACCGGCGGCTGGCTCCGCGACAAGCTCGGGGCCGGCTCCGGCGACATCGTGGACAGCGAGTCCGGTGAGGTCCTGGGCACGCACGAGGGGTCGTTCGGGTTCACCATCGGTCAGCGCAAGGGGCTGCGGATCGGTCGGCCGGCCGCCGACGGACAGCCCCGGTACGTGCTCGACATCGAGCCGGTGTCCGGCACCGTGACGGTGGGGCCGCGCGCGGCTCTCGCCGTCGACGGGCTGAGCGGCACCAAGCCCCGCTGGTGCGGCACGGTGCCGACCGAGCCGCTGCACGGAACCGTGCAGCTGCGCGCGCACGGCGAGGAGCACCGGGCAGTCGTGCGCGTCGAGGGCGACCACGTCCGGATCGAGCTGCTCGAACCGGCGTCGGGGATCGCACCGGGCCAGGCTGCGGTGGTCTACGACGGCACCCGCGTGGTCGGCTCCTGCACGATCAGCGAGACCCGCCGCGTCCCCGCCACCGGGCCGGACCACGCCGGTGCGCACGAGTCGGACCACGCCGACGCCCGTCCGGGGGGCGCGCACAGGCCGGGGCACACGGGCGCCGACGCGGGCGCGGCCGGCCGGTGACGACTGCGAGCGGCGTCGGTTCCCTGCCCGGGACCGACTACCCCGAGGCCGTCCGGACGGTGCTGGGCGAGCTGCCCGACCTTCCCGCGCTTCCCGAGCTGCCGGCCCGAGGCGCGCACGCGAGCCTCACCGGCCGGGCCCTGGCCGTGGTCGCCGACCTCGACGCCGACCTGCAGCCGGCCGGGTGGCGGCTCACCGGCGGCCAGGGCGCACCCGGTGTCGACCAGCGCCGGGCCCGTTCGCTGCTGGCCCAGGATCTCGACGTGGTCGAGGAGCTGGCCCGCGACTACGCCGGTCCGTTCAAGGTGCAGGTCGCCGGTCCATGGACGCTGGCTGCCACGGTCGAGCGGCCCCGCGGCGACCGGCTGCTCGCCGACCGCGGAGCGCGGCGCGAGCTGGCCCAGGCCCTCGCCGAGGGCCTGCGGGGGCACGTCGCCGACCTGCGCCGCCGGCTGCCCCGGGCCGAGCTCCTGGTGCAGCTCGACGAGCCGGCGCTCCCGTCGGTGCTGGCGGGCCGGGTGCCCACCGCGTCCGGCTTCCACCGGCACCGCTCCGTCGACCTCCCCGACGCCTCGGCGGCCCTGGAGTGGGTGCTCGCGGCGGTGGCCTCGGCCGACGCCACCCCGCTGGTGCACTGCTGCGCGGCCGACGTCCCGGTGTCGCTGCTGGCAGGAGCCGGCGCCGCCGGGGTCTCGGTCGACCTCGACGTGCTGGCGCCGGCCGGCTTCGACGCGCTGGCCGAGCTGCTGGAGTCCGGCGCCCCGGTGCTGCTGGGGGTCGTGCCGTCGACCGCCCCCTCGGTCCCACCCTCGGCCGAGCGGCTCACCGACCGGGTGCTGCGCTTCCTCGACATGCTCGGTCTCGACCCGGACTCGGCCGGGTCGGCACTGGTGATCACGCCCTCCTGCGGGCTCGCCGGAGCCTCGGCCGGCTGGGCGCGCGAGGCGCTGCGTCTCTGCGCCGCGGTCGCCCGCAACCTGGGATGACTCCCGCCTGACCGGGCCGCCACCGCGGCCGGGGCTTGGTGCGTGCCCCGGCGATGTCGGTGTGGCACGGCAAGATAGGGCGCATGAGCGAGATCCCCGAGAGTGCCGGCGCCGAGGTCGCCACCGCCACGCCCGAGGCGCGCGAGGAGCACCAGCACGTCGCAGAGGAGGTGGAGGACGCACGGTGGCGCTACTACGTGCTCGACTCCCCGACGCTCTCCGACGCCGACTTCGACGCGCGGATGCGCCGGCTGGAGGAGCTCGAGGACCGGTTCCCCGAGCTGAGGACGCCCGACTCGCCCACGCAGAAGGTGGGGGGAGCGGTCTCGACGGACTTCGCGCCGGTCGAGCACCTCGAGCGCATGCTCAGCCTGGACAACGCGTTCTCCGCCGAGGAGCTCGCCAGCTGGGCGGCGCGGATCTCGCGGGAGGGGATCGACGACGCGGAGCTCCTCTGCGAGCTCAAGGTCGACGGCCTCGCGATCAACCTCCTCTACGAGGGTGGCCGGCTGGTGCGCGGCGCCACGCGCGGGGACGGGCGCGTCGGTGAGGACGTGACCCCCAACGTCCGCACGATCGAGAACATCCCGCACCGGCTCAACGGCACCGAGGAGCACCCCGTCCCCGAACGGGTGGAGGTCCGGGGCGAGGTGTTCTTGCCGGTGGAGGCGTTCACCACGCTCAACGAGTCGATGGTCGAGCAGGGCCGCCCGCCGTTCGCCAACCCGCGCAACGCAGCGGCCGGGTCGCTGCGCCAGAAGGACCCGCGGGTCACCGCGACCCGTCCGCTGGCGATGGTCTGCCACGGGATCGGCGCGCGGGTCGGCTTCGACGCGGCCCGGCAGTCCGAGGCCTACGCCGCGCTTGGCGCGTGGGGCCTGCCGGTGAGCGAGCGGGTCCGGGTCGTGACCGACCTCGCGGGAGTGCAGGACTTCATCGAGCACTACCGCGAGCACCGGCACGCGGTCGAGCACGAGATCGACGGCGTGGTGGTCAAGGTCGACCAGGTCGCGCTGCAGCGCCGTCTGGGGTCGACCTCGCGCGCGCCGCGGTGGGCCATCGCGTTCAAGTACCCACCCGACGAGGTCAACACCAAGCTGCTCGACATCCGGGTCAACGTCGGCCGGACGGGCCGGGTGACGCCGTACGGCGTGATGGAGCCGGTCAAGGTCTCCGGCTCGACCGTGGAGATGGCCACGCTCCACAACGGCTTCGAGGTCACCCGCAAGGGCGTGCTGATCGGCGACACGGTGGTGCTGCGCAAGGCCGGTGACGTGATCCCGGAGATCGTCGGGCCGGTCGTGGACCTGCGCGACGGCAGCGAGCGGACGTTCGAGATGCCGACGCACTGTCCGGCCTGCGGCACCGAGCTGCGGCCGGAGAAGGAGGGCGACAAGGACATCCGCTGTCCGAACTCCCGCTCCTGTCCGGCGCAGCTGCGGGAGCGGCTGTTCGCCCTCGCCAGCCGCAGCGGGTTCGACATCGAGGCGCTCGGGTGGGAGGGGTCGCAGGCGCTGCTCGAGGCCGGCGTCGTCACCGACGAGGGCGACCTCTTCGACCTGACGGCCGACGACATCGCCACGGTCCCGATCTACACCCGGGCGGCGAAGAAGTCGGACCCGGAGGAAGCGGTGCGCGAGGGGAGGGTGCTCTCCGCGGTCGGTGAGCGCTTCGTCGCCAACCTCGAGGCGGCCAAGGACCAGCCGCTGTGGCGGGTGCTCGTCGCGCTGTCGATCCGGCACGTCGGTCCGACTGCGGCGCGGGCGCTGGCCGACCACTTCGGTTCGCTGGATGCCATCCGGGCAGCGTCGCCTGAGCAGCTCGCCGACGCCGAGGGAGTCGGCGGGGTCATCGCCGAGTCCATCCAGGCGTGGTTCGAGGTGGACTGGCACGTCGAGATCGTCGACAAGTGGAGGGCCGCCGGCGTCCGCATGGAGGACGAGGTCGATGCCTCCACCCCTCGCACGCTCGAGGGCATGAGCATCGTGGTCACCGGCTCCCTGGCCGAGCTCAGCCGCGACCAGGCCAAGGAGGCGATCCTGGCTCGCGGCGGCAAGGCCGCCTCGTCGGTGTCGAAGAAGACCGACTTCGTCGTGGTCGGCGACGCGCCCGGCTCGAAGTACGACAAGGCGGTCTCCTTGAAGGTGCCGATCCTCGACGAGGCCGGCTTCACCGTGCTGCTCGAGGAGGGGCCGGACGCAGCGCGAGGCAAGGCCCAGGTGGGGGAGTAGGCCTTCTCTCCCCGCCGTCGACCCGGGTCTGCGAACCCGGTCGGCGGTGGAGACGGCCGACTCGCGGACATGTCGGGCAAGCCGTACAGGCCTCTTGACGGCCGACGATCCGCGGCGCCAGGGTCAATCCGGACCACCGACCCACGGTGGACGAAGGGGACCCCCATGCACCGTTCGCTCGCGGCCTCGCGCCGTCCCATGATCCACTCGCTGCTCGGGCTGGCGCTGATGGCCGCCCTGGGTCTCTCCGCCCCGGCGGTGTCGGCCTCGGCCGGTGCGGAGCCGGCGGGCAGCACCGAGTGCGTCCCGGCCGACACCTCCTCGGCCCGGACCACGCACGGCTCCGGCCACGGCCGCGACTACAACACCGTCACCGCCGCACAGGCGAAGAGCATGCAGAGCGCCCTGCAGGGCCGGGTGAAGCGGCTGATCGCCGCCGGCAAGCTGACGGCCGGCGGCAGGCCCGCCAAGGGGGAGCGGTTCACCGTCCGCACCTACGTCCACGTGATCACGCGGGAGGACGGCACCGGCGGCGTGTCGATGAAGCAGGTGCGCGACCAGATCGACGTGATCAACGCCGGCTACGCCGGGACCACCGCCGACGAGGCCGCTGCCACGCCGTTCCGGTTCGTCCTCGCCGGTGTGGACACGACCGCCGACGACGCGTGGTACGACTGGAACCTCACCGAGGACTTCAGCGACGAGGACGCCGAGGCCAAGGAGGCCAAGCGGGCGCTGCGGGTGGGCGGCTGGGCCGACCTGAACGTCTACATCGCCGGGCTCGGCAGCGGGCTCCTCGGCTACGCGACCTTCCCCGGCGGCGAGCTCGCGCTCGACGGGCTGGTCCTGCTCAACGAGAGCCTGCCGGGTGGGAGCGCCGCTCCGTACAACCTCGGTGACACCGCGACCCACGAGATCGGCCACTGGCTCGGGCTGTTCCACACCTTCCAGGGTGGCTGCAAGGGTGCCGGCGACCACGTCCCCGACACGCCCGCCCAGGCGGACGGGGACAACATCTTCTTCTGCAACGAGAGCGACGACACCTGCACCAAGCCAGGTCTGGACCCGGTGCACAACTTCATGAGCTACGGCGACGACTTCTGCCTCGACCGGTTCACCGCCCTGCAGAGCCTGCGGCAGGTGCACACCTGGCTCGGGATGCGCGTCAACCGCTGACGCGGGCCCCGCGGGCGGCACGAGGACGGAGCGCCGCCCGCGGGGGTCGCTCACGCGTCGGGGGAGCGCCGCCCCCCGCCCGGCACGGCGGAGGCGCGCGCGAGCGCGTCGGCGAGCCGCCGCATCTCCTCCCGCAGCGCCGGCGGCTCGAGCACGGTGAGCTCGAGACCCAGTCCGACGAGGTAGACGGCGAGGTGGTCGAGGCGGTCGGCGCCGGTGGTCAGCACGCACGAGGTGTCGTCGAGGGGCTCGACGGTGGCGACCGAGGCCGGCAGGCGGTCCGCCACCAGGTGGGCGGGTGCCTCGTAGCGCACCCGGACCACATGGCGGTACGGAGCCTGGGTGATCGCCCGGGCGACGTACTGCCGCGCGTCGGGCGCCTGCCGCGGCGTGAAGACCCACGTGGTGGCGCGAACCGAGCTCATCCGGTCCAGCCGGAACGAGCGCCAGTCGTCCCGGTCGACGTCCCAGGCCAGCAGGTACCACCGGCGACCGGTGGCCACGAGCTGGTAGGGCTCGACCCGCCGCTCGGTCTCCGCGCCGTCGTGGGCGACGTAGGTCAGCCCGACACGGCGGTGCTCGCGGCTGCTCCGCGCCAGGGTCAGCAGCACCTCCGGGTCCACCACGGGGGTGCGCGACTCCAGGGTGACGGTGGCCTCCTGGACCGCAGCGACCCGGGAGCGCAGCCGCGCCGGCAGCACCTGGTCCAGCTTGGTCATGGTGCGCAGCGCCGCCTCACCCACCCCGGCCACGGTGCCGCCGGCCGCGAGCCGCAGGCAGACCGCCACCGCCACGGCCTCCTCCGGGTCGAGCAGCAGCGGCGGCAGCGCCCGGCCCGCCCCGAGCCGGTAGCCGCCCCCGATGCCCTTGCTGGCCGACACCGGGTAGCCGAGGCTGCGCAGCCGGTCCACGTCACGGCGGACGCTGCGCACCGTCACCCCGAGCCGGTCGGCGAGCTCGGGACCGGTCCACACGGGCCGGGACTGGAGCAGTCCGAGCAGCTGCAGCACCCGGGCGGTCGTCTCGGCCATGCCTCTCACCCTGGCAGATGTCGAGGACCGAACCTGTCCTCTTGTCCTGGAAGAGTTCCCGGCATGACGCCACCCGCTGACGACCTGACCGCCCACCTCGTCGAGCAGCTCGACTTCCACTGGACCCACCAGCTCCGGCCGCGGCTCGACGGCCTGACCGACGAGGAGTACCTCTGGGAGCCGGCCCCGGGCGCCTGGAGCGTGCGGCCTCGCCGCGAGGGGCGGACCGAGATGCTCGGCGGCTGCGGCGACGTCGTCATCGAGTTCGCCCTCCCCGAGCCCGACCCGGCCCCGGTCACCACGATCGCGTGGCGGCTCGGCCATCTCGTCGTCGGTGTGCTGGGCGCGCGGGTCGCCGGACACTTCGGGGGACCGCCGTGCGACTACATGACCTGGGACTACTCGGGCACGGCCACCGGCGCGCTGGTCCAGCTCGACGCCGCCTACGCCGCGTGGACCGCAGGGGCACGACGGCTGGGGCGCACCGACCTGTGGCAGCAGTGCGGACCCGCCGAGGGGCCCTGGGCGCAGGCGCCGATGCTCGACCTGGTCCTGCACATCAACCGCGAGGTCATCCACCACGGCGCCGAGGTGGCGCTCCTGCGCGACCTGTGGGCCCACCGCTCCTGACCCGACCCGACGACCCCCGCCCGAGAGGATCCCTCCATGCCCGCACTGGCCCCATCCTTCGGCGACGAGCGCGACGGCCTCGTCGCCTACGTCGCCCAGCAGCTCGACGCCTTCCGGACGGTGGCCTTCGGCCTCACCGACGAGCAGGCCCGATCGACCCCTACTCCCAGCGCCCTGTCGGTCGGCGCCCTGGTCAAGCACGCCGCCGGCGTCTCCCGCGGCTGGACCGACCGGGTGGCGCACGCCCCCGAGCCGCCGCCGGAGGACCCGCGGCCGTTCGCCGACCGGGTGGCGGCCTACCAGGACGAGTTCGTGATGCGCGAGGACGAGACGCTCGCCGACGTGCTCGCCGGCTTCGACGCCCAGGCCGAGGTGACCCTGCGGGCGCTGGGCGAGGCCGACCCGGCGACGCCGGTGCCGGTGCCTCGCGACCTGGTTCCCCCGGGACGTCGAGCACTGGTCGGTGCGCTGGGTCGCGCTGCACCTCGTCGAGGAGCTGGCCCGTCACGCCGGCCACGCCGACATCATCCGCGAGGCGGTGGACGGCGCCACGATGTACGCCCTGCTCGCGGGGCGCGAGGGATGGCCCGAGACCGACTGGGTGAAGCCCTGGAGGCCGCCGGCCGACGCCTGAGCCGACGGTGACCGCGTCCGGGGTCCCGGCCCCCGACGGCGGCCGCCGCATCCCACCCTAGGATGGGTTGCTCCGACACCGTTGCCAGGGAGCAGCCGCATGCCTGAGATCACGCGCGCGGAGGTCGCACACCTCGCCGACCTCGCCCGCATCGAACTGACCGACGCCGAGCTGGACCACCTGGCGCCGCAGCTGGCGGTCATCCTGGACTCGGTCGCCGCGATCAACGAGGTCGCCGCGGAGGACGTGCCGCCGACCTCGCACGCGCTGCCGCTGACCAACGTGTTCCGCGCCGACGTCGTCGCGCCCGGGCTCACCGCCGAGCAGGCCCTGGCCAGTGCCCCCGAGGTGGAGGAGCAGCGCTTCAGCGTGCCCCGCATCCTCGGCGAGGAGTGAGCGGGCGGACCGGGCCCGCAGCCACCCAGCCGACCAGCCAGCGACCAAGCCGCGACCGAGAGAGCACCGCATGACGAGCACAGACCCCACCCGCCGCACTGCGGCCGACCTGGCCGAGGCCCTGGCCGCCGGCGAGACCAGCTCGGTGGAGCTGACCCAGGCGCACCTGGACCGCATCGCCGAGGTCGACGGTGCGGTGCACGCCTTCCTGCACGTGCACGGTGAGGGCGCCCTCGCCCAGGCCCGGGCCGCCGACGAGCGGCGTGCGGCCGGTGCACCGGCGAGCCACCTCGACGGCGTGCCGATCGCGGTCAAGGACGTGCTGACCACCGAGGGGCTGCCCACGACGTGCGGCTCCCGGATCCTCGAGGGCTGGGTGCCGCCGTACGACGCGACCGTGGTCGCCCGGTTGCGCGCGGGCGGCCTGCCGATCCTGGGCAAGACCAACATGGACGAGTTCGCGATGGGCTCCTCCACCGAGCACTCGGCCTACGGCCCCACCCGCAACCCCTGGGACCTCGACCGGATCCCGGGCGGCTCGGGCGGTGGCTCGGCCGCGGCGGTCGCCGCGTTCGAGGCGCCGCTGGCGATCGGCACCGACACCGG
Source organism: uncultured Actinomycetota bacterium (assembly GCA_963835385.1). GTDB lineage: Bacteria > Actinomycetota > Actinomycetes > Propionibacteriales > Nocardioidaceae > Nocardioides_B. The sequence continues at coordinate 65,550 of CAWIFK010000006.1, read as the reverse complement.
CGGCTCGATCCGGCAGCCGGGCGCGGTCACCGGCACGGTCGGGGTGAAGCCGACGTACGGCGGCGTCTCCCGCTACGGCCTGGTGGCGCTGGCGAACTCGCTGGACCAGGCCGGTCCGGTGACCCGCACGGTCCTGGACGCGGCGCTGCTGCACGAGGTGATCGGTGGGCACGACCCCCGCGACTCCACCTCGATCGACCAGCCGCTCCCCGCGCTGGTCGAGGCGGCCCGTCAGGGCGCGAGCGGCGACCTGAGCGGCGTCCGGATCGGCGTGGTCAAGGAGCTGACCGGCGAGGGCTACCAGGCCGGCGTGCAGGCCCGCTTCGAGGAGTCGGTCCGGCTGCTCGTCGAGGCCGGCGCCCAGGTCGTCGAGGTGTCCTGCCCGTCGTTCGTGCACGCGCTCGCGACCTACTACCTGATCCTGCCGGCAGAGGCCTCCTCGAACCTGGCGAAGTTCGACGCCATGCGCTACGGGCTGCGGGTCTGGCCGGAGGGGATGGAGGGGGCGAGCGCCGAGGACGTCATGCGCGCCACGCGCCGTGCCGGCTTCGGCGACGAGGTGAAGCGCCGGATCATCCTCGGCACCTACGCGCTCTCCAGCGGCTACTACGACGCCTACTACGGCCAGGCCCAGAAGGTCCGCACGCTGATCAGCCGCGACTTCGCCGCGGCGTTCGAGCAGGCCGACGTGCTGGTCAGCCCGACCGCGCCGACCACGGCGTTCAAGCTCGGCGAGAAGCTCGACGACCCGCTGGCGATGTACCTCAACGACCTCGCCACCATCCCGGCGAACCTCGCGGGCGTGCCGGGCATCTCCGTACCGAGCGGGCTCGCCGAGGAGGACGGGCTGCCGACCGGGCTGCAGGTGCTGGCGCCGGCACTGGCCGACGAACGGGTCTACCGGGTCGGTGCGGCGGCCGAGGCCCTGCTGACCGACCGATGGGGTGGCGCGCTGCTGGAGCAGGCACCGGAGCTGACGGGAGTGAGCGCATGACCACGAGTACGACGCCTGCGGAGGTGCTCTCCTTCGAGGAGGCGCTGGAGCGGTTCGACCCGGCGATGGGTCTCGAGGTGCACGTCGAGCTCAACACCGCGACCAAGATGTTCTGCGGCTGCCCGACGGAGTTCGGTGCCGAGCCGAACACGCAGGTCTGCCCGGTCTGCCTCGGCCTGCCCGGCGCGCTGCCGGTGGTCAACGAGAAGGCCGTCGAGTCCGCCATCCGGATCGGGCTGGCCCTCAACTGCCACATCGCGCAATGGTGCCGGTTCGCGCGGAAGAACTACTTCTACCCCGACATGCCGAAGAACTTCCAGACCTCGCAGTACGACGAGCCGATCGCCTACGACGGCTGGACCGAGGTCTCGGTGGACACCGCGGACGGGTCGGAGACGGTGCGGGTGGAGATCGAGCGGGCACACATGGAGGAGGACACCGGCAAGTCGCTGCACGTCGGCGGCGCCACCGGCCGCATCCACGGGGCCGACCACTCCCTGGTCGACTACAACCGCGCCGGGATCCCGCTGATCGAGATCGTGACCAAGCCGATCCTCGGCACCCGGGAGAAGGCGCCCCTGGTCGCGAAGGCCTACGTCGCCCAGCTGCGCGAGCTGCTGCTCTCCCTCGGCGTCTCCGACGTCCGGATGGAGCAGGGCTCGCTGCGCTGCGACGTGAACCTGTCGCTGTCCCCGGCGGGGTCGGGCACCCTCGGGACCCGCACGGAGACCAAGAACGTGAACTCGCTGCGGTCGGTGGAGCGCTCGGTGCGCTACGAGATCGGCCGGCAGGCCGCGATCCTGGCCGGTGGCGGCTCGATCGTCCAGGAGACCCGGCACTGGCACGAGGACACCGGCATCACGACGTCGGGCCGGGAGAAGTCCGACGCCGAGGACTACCGCTACTTCCCCGAGCCCGACCTGGTCCCCGTCGCACCGGCCACGGACTGGGTCGAGCGGCTGCGCAAGGAGCTGCCCGAGCCGCCGCGCGAGAACCGGGCCCGCCTGCAGCAGGCCTGGGGCTTCTCCGACCTCGAGATGCGGGACACGGTCGGCGCGGGCGCCCTGCACCTCGTGGAGCAGACCGTCGCCGCGGGGGCCGCGCCGCAGGCGGCCCGCAAGTGGTGGCTCTCGGAGATGGCCCGGCGCGCCAACGAGCAGGGAGTCGAGCTGGACGCGCTGGCGATCACGCCGGCCGAGGTGGCACGGGTGCAGGCGCTCGTGGACGAGGGGCGGATCAACGACAAGCTCGCGCGGCAGGTGTTCGACGGCGTGCTGGCCGGCGAGGGCACCCCCGACGAGGTGGTCGCCGCCCGCGGGCTCGAGGTGGTCTCCGACGACGGGGCGCTCTCGGCGGCGGTGGACAACGCGATCGCCGCCAACCCCGACGTGGCCGAGAAGATCCGGGCCGGCAAGGTGGCGGCCGCCGGCGCGCTGATCGGGGCGGTCATGAAGGAGATGCGCGGGCAGGCCGACGCCGGCCGGGTCCGCGAGCTGATCCTCGAGAAGCTCGCCTGAAGCCGGACAGCCGCGCTGTCCCGGCGCGGTCAGCGTGCAGGTCCGAGCGCGGCGAGGAAGCGGGTCAGGTCCGCGGCGACGCGGTCGGGCCGCTCCCACAGCACGAGGTGGCCGGTGTCGGGATAGACGATCAGCCGTGACCTCGGGATCGCCGCCACCAGCGCGTCCTGCTCGTCCCGGGTCAACAGCCGGTCCTGCTCGCCCCACACCACGAGCGTCGGGCACGTGATCGTGGTGTGGTCGGTGGGCGGCTCGGCCTCGACGAGCCCGGCGAAGGTCTGGCGCCAGGCCCGGGCGGTGAGACGTACGCCGTCGCGCACCCGGTCCTCGACGTACCACTGCGGCACGGAGGCGATGCGCGGGAACCACGCGAGGGAGTCGCGGACCCAGGCCGGGTCCACCGGGTCGGTCAGGACCTCCAGCTCGTCGGCGAGGGCGGACCTGCCCTGCAGCGTCCGCGGCGCTCCGAGGAGCACCAGGCCGCGGACACGGTCAGGGGCCGACGCCGCCACCTGCTGGGCGACGTACCCGCCGCTGGAGGAGCCCACCAGCACCGCCGAGGCGATGCCCGACGCGTCGAGCAGCGCGGTCACGTCGCCGGCGAAGTCGGCCAGCGCGAAGCCCGCGTCGCGCGGGGTGTCGGCGTCGCCGTGCCCGCGCTGGTCGACCGTCAGCACCGGCACGCTGTCGGGCAGCGCCGCCACCAGCCGGTCGAAGGACCGCCGCGACTCGCCCCAGGCATGCAGCAGGAGCACCGGGACACCGCCGGGGTCACCGCTCGACGCGCAGGCGAGCACCACCCCGGTGGGGAGCCGCACGAGGCGCGGCTCGGGCTGCAGCATCGATCCAGCCTAGTGAGCCTGAGCCGCCGCCGTGGCAGCGCGCACCGACGCCGGTGAGCGGCCGGGCCGATGAGTTCCGGCGCCGTCCGGGGTCTGGCGAAGGCAGTGCTCTGGCCAGGGGTACGACGGACTACGGGAGGTTCGAGTGGGCAGGTTGCTGTACGTCACGATCGCGTCCCTGGACGGCTACGTCGCCGACCGGAACGGCCGCTTCGACTGGGGCATGCCCGACGAGGAGGTGCACACCTACGTCAACGACCTGGGCCGGTCGGTCGGGACACAGCTCTACGGCCGTCGGATGTACGAGGTGATGACTGCCTGGGAGGACATGCCGCTCGAGGGGGAACCGGAGTCCGTGCGTGACTGGGCACGGCTGTGGCGCGGCACCGACAAGATCGTCTACTCCACCACCCTGCGGGCCCCGGTGACGGCCCGGACCCGGGTGGTGTCGCGCTTCGACGCCGAGGAGGTGCGGCGCCTCAAGGACGAGACCGCGACCGACCTCGCGATCGGCGGCCCCACTCTGGCGGCGCACGCGTTCGCCGCCGGTCTGGTCGACGACTGCCACCTGCTGCTGTCGCCCGTCGTCGTCGGCGGGGGGACGCGGGCGCTGCCCGACGGTGTGCGGCTGGACCTCGAGCTGGTCGGCGAACGACGCTTCGGCAACGGCGTCGTGCACCTGCACCATCGGGTGCAGCACTGAGCCGGCGGTCGACGTGGGCCGACGGGTCGCTTGTGAGCCCGTCGGACAGGCACTCGCTGCGGTTGCGGCGCGTGAAATCAGTGGGAACCAGGTCGAACCGGACAATACGCGGACTGAGTGCCTGTCGGACGGACCCTGCTCAGGTTGGCGCAGTCGCCAGCCGCCGTGGGCAACCGGCCGTCAGCTCGTGCCGCACCCGTCCGCTGCTAGGGCCGCGCGTCAAACAGGCACTCGCTGGGTGGTGGCCTCGGGTGTCGGCGCGATCCTGCGGCTGAGCCGCGTGGCGCCAGTCCGAACTGGGGTGAACCGAAGGCCACTGCCGAGGTCGCGGGTAGTGGCCCCCGCTCAGTGCGCTTCGAGCTCGAAGAAGAAAGCAGATGAAGGAGCGACCGTCCGCGTTCGGCAGCAGCTCCGCCGGGGTGTCTGCCGCGGGCGGCGGCTCTGTGACCGTCTTGATGCCGAACCCGGCTTCGACGAACGCGTTGATGACGTCCTGCAGGGGACGGTGCCAGTAGGTCATCCACACGGTCCCTTCGCCGAAGTCGTAGTCCTCGGAGTACTGCGTGAGGGCGAAGTAGTCGGCTTCGGGGTACACGACCGCGTAGACCGTGGGGTGGATGATCGCGACGATCAGCCGACCGCCGGGCTCGAGCACGCGTCGCAGCTCGGCCAGTGCCGAGGCCCAATTCTTGACGTAGTGCAGGGACAGTGATGCCACCACGAGGTCGAACGCGTCGTCGGGATAGCAGGTGGGGCGCCGAGGTCTGCGACTCGCAGGTCCGCGTCCTCACCCAGCCTTTGGCGGGCCAGCTCCACCATGGCGGGGCTCAGGTCGAATCCGGACACGACCGCTCCCTTGACCCGCAGGGCGTCCATCAAGGGGCCGGACCCGCATCCCGCGTCGAGGACCTGCAGGCCCGCGACGTCGCCGGCAAGACGAACCATCTCCGGACGCGCGTAGTAGGCGTTGAAGAGGTTGGTCTCGTTGCTGGCCGAGTACGCGGCCGCGAAACTGTCGTAGTCGGCGACCGGGGCAGCGGAGTCGTTCACCAAGTCGGGCATGACAGGTTTCTACCCGGGTCGCAGGTGTCCACCAAGCCGGCGCGCGGCCCGCTCGGGCCGTCTCTCGGGCGCACCCTGAGACACGACCGCGTCCTGGCTGCGGACGTCAGTCGACCGCGACCTCGAGGATCCGGTCGTCCTTCGGCGCCGGGTCGCCACGACCGTCACGGTTGGAGGTGGTCACCCAGAGGTTCCCGTCGGGCGCCTCGACCACCGTGCGCAGCCGGCCGTACTCGCCCACGAACCAGTCGCGGGGCTCCCCGATGCCGTCCGCGGTCACCGGCACCTGCCACAGCCGCTGTCCGCGCAGCGAGGCCAGCCACAACGACCCCGCGTGGAAGGCAAGCCCGGACGGGGACGCCTCGTCGGTGTGCCATTGGGCGAACGGGTCGCGGAAACGGTCCCGGCCGCCGCGGCCCTCCACCTGGGGCCAGCCGTAGTTGCGGCCGCGCTCGATGAGGTTCAGCTCGTCCCAGGTGTTCTGGCCGAACTCGCTGGCCCACAGCCGGCCGCGGTCGTCGAAGGCCAGTCCCTGCACGTTGCGGTGCCCCATCGTCCACACCGGGGAGCCGCCCACCGGGTTGTCCGGCGCCGGCTCGCCTCCGGCGGTGATGTGCAGGATCTTGCCGCCGAGCGAGTCCCGGTCCTGCGCGAGCTGCTCCTCGCCGGTCTCCCCGGTCGAGACGAACAGCGTCCCGTCGTCGTCGAACAGCAGCCGGCCGCCGTCGTGGATGAAGCCGTTGGGGATCCCGGTCAGGACCGGGCCGGGAGCGCCGAGGCGGCCGCCGGCGTACCGCATGCGCACCACCCGGTTGTCCTCGGCGGTGGAGACGTAGGCGTAGACGAGGCGGTCCTGCGCGAACCCGGGGGATGCGGCCAGCCCCAGCAGACCGGCCTCGCCCTCGGGGGAGGCGATCTCCACGCGCCCGACCTCGCGCGGCGACCCACCCGGTGCGATCGCCAGCACCCGGGTGGTGTCGCGCTCCCCGACCAGGGCGGTGCCGTCGGGCAGGAACGTGATCCCCCAGGGGGCGGCCAGGCCGGTGGCCACGGTGCCGACCACGCGCGGCCGCACGGGACCTGAGGGGGCCGAGGGCGCCGAGGGCCCCGACGAGGCAGCCGGCGACTGCGGTGCCGTCGGCACGCCGGTACGCGTCGAGGGCTGCGGCTGCGGCGACTGTGCGCCGAGCCCGTCCGGGTCGCCGTCGTTGCCGGCGCAGGCGGCGGCCAGCAGGAGCACGGCGGCGAGCGCGGCCGCCAGCGGCAGGGCGGCGGGTCGGCGTCTCACTTCTCCCACGGTAGTCGCCACGCACCAACCGCCCGGCGCTCCCGCGACGTGCGGGACCGGTCAGACGGGCACCGCCCGCGAGCGCGCGACGAGGGCCAGCAGCTCGGCGTGCACCGGGTCGGGGTGCTCGAGCTGGAGGAAGTGCGAGCCCTTGAGGAGGGAGTACGTCGCCTGCGGGATCCGGCCGGCCGCCTTGCGCATGTCGTCCGCTGAGGCCAGCAGGTCGTAGTGCCCGGCGACGAAGGCCGTCGGCACCGCGATGCCGTCGAGCGGGATCCTGGGGTGCTCCGCGGCAGCACGAGCCAGGTGCATGTACCAGTCGACCGGCGTGCTGAGGAACTCCCGGACCGTGTGGCCCACCGCGTCGAGGTCGGGCGCGGGCAGCATGAACCCGGTGCGCGTGAGGGCGGCCGCCGTACGACGGCCGACGGGCATCCGGCTGGTCACCGGGGTCAGCAGCGGACCCGCGGCCTGCAGCAGCCGGGTCACGCCGAGCGCGACCGGGCGGCGTACCGGTCGCGGCAGCAGCAGGGGAGCGCCCATCGAGGAGAAGGTCCCGCCGGGCACCCCGGCGACCGCGAAGAGTCCCCGCACCCGCCGCGGGTGCGCGACGGCGAGCGCGAAGGCGGTGTTCACCCCCATGCTCCAGCCCGCGACGACGGCCGACTCCGCGCCCGCGTGGTCGAGCACGGCCAGCGCGTCGTCGACGAAGGCGTCCACGCCGACGCGCCGGGGATCGGCCGGTCGCTCCGACCCGCCGACGCCGCGGTGGTTCCACGAGACCACGCGGACGCCGCAGTCGCGACGCAGCAGCGCCGGCCACGCATAGGGGTTGGTGCCGAGCCCGTTGCACAGCAGCACGGTGGGGCCGTCGACGTCGTTGGACCACGCGCGCAGCCGGGTGCCGTCGGCGCTCACCACGTCGTGGAAGGTCAGCGCCGGGCCGTCGTGGTCGCCGGTGCCGCAGTGGCCCGCACCCAGCGGTGCCGCCGGCTCACGGTCGACGAGGGCCGGGACGACGCGCAGCGAGGGGCGGGCTGTGCTGACCATGGGCGGCAGTCTGCCCGACAGGTGGCCCGCCGCAGCGCGAGGGTGCCGCGGATCTCTCCGCGCGACCGGGAGGGGAGGTCAGGCTGTCCGGTGCCCGGCCACGGGTCGGTCACCGTGGCGGCGGCGCAGGTGCTGCCTGAGGAACTCCTCCACCTCGTCGGTGTCGCGGCGGCGCTGCGTGAGCGCCGTGCTGGCCACCATCGCGTTGCGGCGGGCCGTCTCCTGGCTGGTCACCGGCCAGCGAGCGAGGTCGCGAGCCAGGTCGCGGAGCACTTGGTGGATGAGCATGTCGCGTCCTCCGCGGTCGTGGGGGGTCGCCCCCGGGATGTCGCCGGGATGTCGCCGGGATGTCGCCGGGTGGGTGGCCTGCCGCAGTCGACGCTACGGCGCTGGTGCGACGGCGGGGTCTCGGCCGTGTGACGCCCGGATGAACTCCTGCCCGCGCGCCGACTAGGGTCGGCAGGGTGAGCTCTCCGCTGGTGTGGTTGCCCTTCGAACCGTCGCTCCTGGGCGAGGTCCCTGACGGTCTGCGCTATGAGGTGGTGGTCCCCTCCGAGGTCGAGGAACTGCCGCAGTCGGTCGCGGACGTCGAGTTCTACGTCCCGTCCTACGGGTTCTCCGACGGGGACGTCAAGGCCATGTCCGAGATGTCCTCCCTGCGCGTGGTGCAGACCCAGTCGGCCGGTGTCGACCACGTCCGTCCCTTCATCCCCGAGGGCGTGCTGCTGTGCAACGGGCGCGGCATCCACGACGCCTCCACCGCGGAGCTGGCCATGACGCTGATGCTCGCCTCGCTGCGCGGCGTCCCGGGCTACGTCCGGGCCCAGGACGCCCACGAGTGGGTGCACGGCACGCGACCCGCGCTCGCGGACCGGACCGTGCTCATCGTCGGGTACGGCGCCGTCGGGGCCGCCTTGGAGCGGCGGCTCGCCGGCTTCGAGACCGAGATCGTCCGGGTGGCGCGCTCGGCCCGCGACGGGGTGCACGCCATGAGCGAGCTGCCGGACCTGGTCCCCGCCGCAGACGTGGTGGTGCTGATCGTCCCGCTCACCGGCGAGACCCGCGGGATGGTCGACGGTCCGCTGCTGGCGCGGATGAAGGACGGGGCGCTGCTGGTCAACGTGGCGCGTGGCCCGGTCGTCGACACCGACGCGCTCGTCGCCGAGCTGCAGAGCGGCCGGCTGGGCGCCGCCCTCGACGTCACCGACCCCGAGCCGCTGCCCGCCGACCACCCGCTGTGGGACTGCCCCAACGTGCTGATCAGCCCGCACGTCGGCGGTGCCAGCTCGGCGATGGAGCCGCGTGCCTACCGGCTGGTGCGCGAGCAGCTGGTGCGGTTCGCGGCCGGGGAGCCGCTGGAGAACGTGATGAGCGGCGCCTACTGAGGCGGGTGGGTCGACGCCGTACCGCGGGGAGGGCGGCCCGACGTCGCTCGCTCCTCGCCCGGCGCTAGTCTCACGGCCGTGAGCTCGTGCATCTTCTGCCAGATCGTCGCCGGCGAGGCCGAGGCCTTCGTGATCGCCTCGGGTCCGGACGCGGTCGCCTTCCTCGACATCGCCCCCTGGGCGCGGGGACACTCGCTGGTGGTCCCGACCCGGCACGTCAGCGACCTGATCGAGGGTGGCGCCGACGTGCTCACGGAGGTGGCGCCGGTGGTGGAGGAGACCGCCCGGCTGCTGGTCGGCCGGCTGCACGCCGACGGGATCAACCTGTTCCAGAGCAGCGGTACGGCGGCCGGGCAGGAGGTGCCGCACTTCCACGTGCACCTGCTGCCGCGCTGGCGCGACGACGGGGTGCTGCGCAACATCGTCGGTGAGCCGCGGGGCGCCGAGGACCTCGACGCGCTGCACGCCGAGCTGCTGGGCTGAGCCCCGCGCCGGCGCGGGCGGCGCCGGTGCCGCCCCCGCCGGCACCGGCGCTGGCCGCCCGTCTCAGGTGGTCGGCCGGCCGTCCTCGAACAGTCGCGGCACCCGGTGGTTGGCGACGAACACCCGGGAGGGGTCCACCGCCGACCGGATCCCGGCCAGCCGGCGCCACGTCGTCTCGTCGTACCCGGTGCGGGGGTCGACCGGGTTCTCGGCGAAGTTGAGGTAGTGCCGACCGTTCGACCACGGTGCCAGTGCGGCGCTGAGCCGCCTGGCGTCCGCGTGGCCGCGGGCCGCCATCTCGGGGGTCAGGGCGAGCGCGCCGGCGAAGCTGACGAAGGCTCCGTCGACGTGGGACAGCGCGCCGCCGCCGGGGTGCGGCCGCCCCAGCGCGCCGCCGAGCTGCCGGAGCTCGGCCATCAGCAGGGACGAGGGGGTGCCGGCGCCGGCCTCGGCCAGGAACGCGTCGACGGCGGCGTCCGGCAGGGCGCCGAGCACGCTCGTGTCGGAGACGACGGGGGTCGGGCCCTCCGGGTCCATGTGCAACCGGGCCAGGGTGCTGGCCGGCACCCGGTCGAAGGTGTCGATCTCGGGCCGCAGCGCCCGCAGGTCACCGATCAGCTCGCGCCCGTGCACGTCGGTGCCGAGCACCGCGCCGTCGATCACGGCGAGGGAGCGGCCCCGCAGGGGCTCGGGGATGTCGGGCAGCGGCGGCAGGTGCAGGATCCGGAAGGACGTGGTGACCTCCTCGGGGGCCCCCGGTGCCCAGGCGGCCCAACGGCGCAGCACCTGCTCGGCCTCGGTGACGTCCCACACCAGCATGCCGGCGTACGCGGTGGCGATCCGGTAGAGCGAGAACTCCAGGGCGGTGACGACGCCGAAGCTGCCGCCGCCGCCGCGCAGGGCCCAGAACAGGTCCGCGTTCTCCGTCGCGTCGGCCCGCACCTGCGAGCCGTCTGCGAGGACGAGCTCGACGGCGGTGAGGCTGTTGGTGGCCAGGCCCAGCTTGCGGGCGTACCACCCCATCCCCCCGCCGAGGGAGTAGCCGGCGATGCCGACGTCGGGCGAGGAGCCGTGCAGGGTCGCCAGGCCGTGCTCGCCCGCGGCCTCCACCGCGGGCAGCCACAGGGCGCCGCCCCCGACGCGTGCGATCCGCCGCTCCGCGTCGACGGTGACGTCGCTCAGCTGCGCGGTGCGCACCAGCACGACGTCGGAGAGGTCCTGGGCCGCGAGCGGCCCCGCGTTGTGGCCGGTGCTCTGGGGCGCGACCCGCAGCCCGGCGGCCGTGGCGGCGCGCACGACGTCGGCGACCTCGTCGGCCGAGCGCGGCACGGCGACGGCGGCGGGCCGCTGGTCGACGGCGGCGTTCCAGGCGCCGCGGGCTTTGTCGTACCCCGGGTCACCGTCGGCGTGGACCCGGTCGCCGAGCAGTGAGCGGAGCTCCGCGGCGGGTCGGGTCACGTCGGCGGCGCGCGGGCCCGAGGTGGGGATGGTGGTGGTCTGGCTGGTCATGCTGGCTCCTGCGAGGCGTCGGTCGAGTGGACGAGTGCCACCGTGCGCCCCGGCTCTGGAGTGCCGCTGGGGGTCGACTGGGGGTCGGCTGGGCCGGGGCGGCGCTGGGGCGGCGGTGCGTGCGGCGAAGCCCGCACCGCGGGCGGCGAGGGCGCCCTATGCTGCGCAGGTGGAGGTGGGCGTGCTGGGGCCGACGACGGCCCGGCGCGGGGGAGAGAGCATCGTGCTCGGCGCCCGCAAGCAGCGGGCACTGCTCGCCGCGCTGACGCTGTACGGCGGGCGTCCGGTGCCGGTGGACACCATCGTCGACCTGCTCTGGGGCGACAGCCCGCCGCCCGGTGTCGGCGCCACCCTGCAGACGTACGTCGCCGGGCTGCGCCGGGCGCTCGAGCCGCAGCGGGAGCGCCGTGCCCCGGCGTCGGTCCTGGTCACCGTCGGCTCGGGCTACGCCGTGCAGCCAGACGCGGTGGACGCGGTCCGGTTCGACCGGATCGTCACCGCCGTGCACCGACGGGTCCAGGCGGAGCCGGACGCGTCGGAGCTCGAGTCGCTGGTGGCCCGGCTCGACGAGGGCCTCGCGCTGTGGCGCGGCGAGGCGTTCGCCGAGCTCGACGACGCGCCGGCCGTGGCGGCCGAGCGGGCGCGGCTGGGCGAGCTGCGGCTGCTCGCCCTGGAGGACCGGGCGGTCGTGGAGCTGGCCCGTGGTCACCACTCGACGGTCGCGGGGGAGCTGGAGGTCCTGACCCGGGCGTACCCGATGCGCGAGCGGCTGTGGGCGCTGCGCGCACTGGCCCTCGCGCGGTCCCACCGGCAGGCGGACGCGCTCGAGACGCTGCGAGAGGTCCGGACGCTGCTCCACGACGAGCTCGGGATCGAGCCCGGCGTCGAGCTGCGCGAGCTGCAGGCCGCGATCCTGCGGCAGGACCCTGACCTCGAGTGGCGTCCGCCCGCTACGCCCGCCACGCGCGCCGCGGCCGCTCCGCCCGCTCCGCCCGCCGCCGCGCCCGCTCCGCCCGCTCCGCCCGCTGCGCCGGCCGGCAGCGGTGCCGTGCCGCGCCGGTGGCCGATGGTCGGCCGGACCGCCGAGCTCGCCGCGCTCACCGGGGCGCTCGAGGAGGCCGCGCGGGGCCGGCCGGTGCTGGCCGCGGTCACCGGCGACCCCGGCATCGGCAAGACCCGGCTGGTCACCGAGCTCGCCGAGCAGGCCCGGACGCGCGGCTTCACCGTCCTGGCCGGTCGCTGCTCGCAGGACGACGGCGCCCCGCCGCTGTGGCCCTGGCGTCCCGTGCTCGCGGCCCTGGGGCAGGAGCTGCCGCGTGCCGCGCCGGGTGAGCGCGAGGACGAGGGCGCGCAGTTCCGCGCCTGGGAGGCGGTCGTGGACGTCGTGCGGCAGGCGGCCGCCCGCGAGCCGGTCCTGCTGGTCCTCGACGACCTGCACTGGGCCGACCGGTCGTCGCTGCGGGTGCTGCGGCTCCTCGTCGAGACGCTCGACGAGGGCCGGCTGCTGGTGGTGTCGACGTGGCGTCCGCACCCGCCGCCGCGGGCGGCGCTCGCGGACGTGGCCGAGTCGCTGGGCCGCCGGCACGCGCTGCGACTGGAGCTGGGCGGCCTGGACGCCGACCAGGCCGCCGAGGTGGTCGCCTCGGTGGCGCACGCACGGCCCAGCGTCGGGCAGGCGGAGGCCCTGGCGCGGCGGACCGACGGGAACCCGTTCTTCCTCGTGGAGTACGCCCGGCTCGCCGCCGAGGGCGGCGACCTCGGTGCGCTGCTCGCCGAGGCCGACCCGCCCACGGCCGTGCACGACGTGCTGGTGCGCCGCCTGGAGCGGCTGCCGCCGCCGGTCCGCGCGGTCCTCACGGTGGCGTCGGTCGTGGGGCGGGAGTTCGACACCGGCACGGTCGCGTCGGCAGCAGGGTCGGGCGACGAGGAGGTGCTCGACCTCCTCGAGCCCGCCGCCGCGGTCGGGCTGGTTCGCGAGGAGGGCGTGGACCGGTGGATGTTCGCGCACGCCCTGGTGCGCGACACCGTCTACGCCGCGCTGCCCGCCACCCGACGCGCCCGCGTCCACGCCCGGGTCGCCGAGGCGCTCGAGGGCAGCGGCGGGGAGACCGAGCAGGCGCGACACTGGCTGGAGGCCGGCCCGTCGTACGCTGCTCGCGCGTGGCCGGCCGCCGCGGCGGCAGCAGCGGCCACCCGGCGGCTGCACGCGCACGAGGAGTCGGTGGAGCTGCTGAGCGCGGCGCTGCGCGCACTGGACCAGGACCGGGGGGCCACGGCGCTCGACCGCTGGGAGCTGCTGATGCAGCTGGTCGACGCGCACAGCTGGAGCGGCCACTGGCACGAGGTCGTCGAGGTCGAGATCGAGGCGGTCGCGCTGGCCGAGCAGCTCGGCGACGACCACCGGGTCGCCACGGCGGCCGCCTCGATGACGCTCGGCCTGTGGAGCTCCGGCGAGTTCGGGGACGTCAACGACGTGGTCGTGGCCGCGCTGCGCAGCTGCCTCGACCGCCTGCCGGACGGGGACAGTCGGGCGCGCTGCCTGGTGCTGCTGAGCCTGGCCAACGAGCTGTACTTCGCGGCGCCCTACGAGCAGCGCCGGACCTGGATCGACGAGGCGGTGGCCATGGCCCGCCGGCTCGACGAGCCCGGCCTGCTGCTCGACGCGCTGATGGTGAGCATGATCGCGCTGTTCGTTCCCGGGACGGCGGACGAGCGGCTGGCGTGGACGACCGAGGCCGCCGAGCTGGCCGAGGTCGCCGGCGACGAGCGACGGCTCGCGCTGGCCCTGACCCTGCGCGTGGGCGTGGAGGCAGAGCTGGGGCGGGTCGGGCAGGCCTGGCGCACGCTCGAGGCAGCGCGGCGCGAGGCCGGCCGGCTGCGCCACCTGTACGCCCTGGCCATCCTGGGCGCGCTGGAGGTGCCCTGGCTGGCGATGGCCGGCCGGTTCGGCGACTGCGAGGAGCGGATGGAAGGCATCGCGCGGCTCCTGGAGCTGATGGGCCGCGGCGAGAAGGAGAACCTGCTCACCGTGGTCAGCCTGGCACTGTGGCGCGGCCGGCCACGCACGGCCGTCCCGGCGCTGGCCGAGGTGGTCGTGGCCGGCCTGCCGGTCTCGCCGCTGGCCGTGGTCTGCCTGCTACGCGGCGGCGGCGACGTCGACGCGGCCCGCCGCTTCGACGAGGAGCACCCCTACGACCTCGAGGAGCACGAGACGTGGCTGACGCCGCTGATGAGGTGCTGTGCGGCGGAGGCGGCGCTCGGCCTCGGCGACCGGGCACGGGGCCGCCGCTGCTACGAGCTGCTGGCGCCGTACGCCGGCCACGCGGCGACCGCCGGGGCGCACTGCGCGATGGGGCCGGTGGACGCCTTCCTGGCCCTGGCGGCGGCGGCCGCGGGCGACCGGGAGCGGGCCGCCGGGCATGCCGACCGGGCCCAGGAGCTGATCGAGGAGTGGGCGATCCCGCTGGCGGGGCAGTGGCTGGCCGCCCTTCGCGAGCGACACGGCTTCTGACCGCGCCCGGCGACGTACGAGCCGTCGGTCGACCCGGGAGGGGAGGTTCGCGGCGTACCGGAGAAGTCGGCGACCGGCCCGGTGCGCGAGCGATGAGTTCGCAGTAGCGTGCCGGTCAGTACACCGGACCGGTCGCCCGCACCGGTCACCGGGAGGGGTGTCATGGCCGAGACCGTGCTCATGATCGGGACCCGCAAGGGGCTCTGGACCGCGCGCAGCGTCGACCGCGCGGAGTGGAAGGTGGAGGGGCCCGACGAGCTGAAGAGCGAGGTGCACGCCGTCGCGTTCGACCACCGGGGGAGCGCGCCACGGTGGTTCATGGCCAGCCGAAGCTGGCACTGGGGTCCGCAGCTGCTGCGCTCCGACGACCTCGGCGAGACCTGGCAGGGGGCCGACAGCAGCGCGGTCAGGTTCCCCGAGGACACCGGGAGCAGCCTGGAGGCGGTGTGGTCGATCGCCCCGTCGCCGGCGGACCCGGACGTGGTGTGGGCCGGCACCGAGCCGTCGGCGCTGTTCCGCTCCACCGACCGGGGCGAGAACTTCGAGATGGTCCGCGCGCTGTGGGACCACCCGCACCGCCCGCAGTGGGGCGCCGGCTTCGGCGGCCAGGCGATCCACACGCTGCTGCCGCACCCGACCGACCCCCGGCAGCTGACCGTGGCGATGTCGACCGGCGGGGTCTACCGGACCTACGACGGCGGCGACACGTGGGCGCCGGCGAACCAGGGGATCAAAGCCGAGTTCATGCCGGGCGACATCCAGTACCCCGAGTTCGGCCAGTGCGTGCACAAGGTCGCACGCGACCCGGGGGACCCCGAGCGGCTCTACGCCCAGAACCACGGCGGCGTCTACCGCAGCGACGACGGCGGGGACAGCTGGACCTCCATCGCCGACGGACTGCCCAGCGACTTCGGCTTCCCGGTCGTCACCCATCCGCGGCGGGGCGGCACGGTCTTCGTCCTGCCGCTCGGCGGTGCCGACGCCCGGTACCCCGTCGACGGCGCGTGCCGCGTCTACCGCTCCACCGACGCCGGCGAGTCCTGGGAGGCGCTGGGCCAGGGCCTGCCCGACGGGTTCTACTCGGCGGTGATGCGCGACGCCTTCTGCGTGGAGGACGCCGACCCCGCCGGGCTCTACTTCGGCAGCCGCGACGGCACGGTGCTGGGCAGTGCCGACGGCGGCGACACCTGGCACACCGTCGCCGAGCACCTGCCCGACGTCCTCTGCGTGCGCGCCGCCACGCTCTGACCGACCCCCCGACCCCGATTCGTCCGCGATCGCGAGCCAGGTTCTCGCGGGGCGGGCGCGGACGAATCGGGGTTCGGCGGGCGGCGTAGCATCCGGGACATGCCTGAGACGCCCGACATCAAGCCCCGCAGCCGCGACGTCACCGACGGTCTCGAACGGGCCGCGGCCCGGGGCATGCTCCGGGCGGTGGGCATGGGCGACGAGGACTTCGCCAAGCCGCAGATCGGCGTGGCCTCGTCGTGGAACGAGATCACCCCCTGCAACCTGTCGCTGGACCGGCTGGCCAAGGCGGTCAAGAACGGCGTGCACGCCGCGGGCGGCTACCCCCTGGAGTTCGGCACGATCTCGGTCTCCGACGGCATCTCGATGGGCCACGAGGGCATGCACTTCTCGCTGGTCTCGCGCGAGGTCATCGCCGACAGTGTCGAGACCGTGATGATGGCCGAGCGGCTGGACGGGTCGGTGCTGCTCGCCGGCTGCGACAAGTCTCTGCCCGGGATGCTGATGGCCGCCGCGCGGCTGGACCTCGCGAGCGTCTTCCTGTACGCAGGCTCGATCATGCCCGGCCAGGTCGACGGCCAGGACGTGACGATCATCGACGCGTTCGAGGCCGTCGGGGCCTGCCTGGCCGGGAAGATCAGCCGCGACGAGGTCGACCGGATCGAGCGGGCCATCTGTCCCGGCGAAGGGGCCTGCGGCGGCATGTACACCGCCAACACGATGGCCTCGGTCGGCGAGGCGCTCGGCATGTCCCTGCCGGGGTCGGCGGCGCCGCCCGCGGTCGACCGGCGCCGCGACGGCTTCGCGCACCGCTCCGGCGAGGCGGTCGTCGAGATGCTGCGCCAGGGCATCACCGCCCGGCAGGTGATGACCCGGGAGGCGTTCGAGAACGCGATCGCCGTCGTGATGGCCCTGGGCGGTTCCACCAACGCCGTCCTCCACCTCCTCGGGATCGCCCGCGAGGCCGAGGTCGACCTGACCCTCGACGACTTCAACCGCATCGGCGACAAGGTGCCGCACCTCGGCGACCTCAAGCCCTTCGGCCGCTACGTGATGAACGACGTCGACAAGATCGGCGGCATCCCGGTCGTCATGAAGGCCCTGCTCGACGCCGGGCTGATGCACGGCGACTGCCTCACGGTCACCGGCAGGACGATGGCCGAGAACCTCGACGCGCTCGCCCCGGCCGCGGTCGACGGCGACGTCATCCGCCGGCTCAACGAGCCGATCCACAAGACCGGCGGCCTGACCATCCTGAAGGGCACGCTGGCCCCCGAGGGCGCGGTGGTGAAGTCCGCCGGGTTCGACGAGTCGGTGTTCGAGGGGACGGCCCGGGTCTTCGACGGGGAGCGCGCCGCCATGGACGCGCTCGAGGCCGGCGGGATCCGGCCCAACGACGCCGTGGTGATCCGCTACGAGGGGCCCAAGGGTGGTCCGGGGATGCGCGAGATGCTCGCGATCACCGGCGCGATCAAGGGCGCGGGTCTCGGCAAGGAGGTCCTGCTGCTGACCGACGGCCGGTTCTCCGGGGGTACGACGGGCCTGTGCGTGGGTCACGTGGCCCCCGAGGCCGTGGACGGCGGGCCGATCGCGGTCATCCGAGACGGCGACCGGATCCGGCTCGACGTCGCCAACCGCAGGCTCGACGTCGACATCGACGAGGCCGAGCTCGCCGCCCGCCGTGACGGCTGGACGCCGAACGCGCCGAAGTACACCCGCGGCGTCCTGGGCAAGTACGCCAAGGTCGTCCAGTCCGCCGCGCACGGCGCCGTCTGCGGCTGAGCCGCGGCGAACGGGTCGGCAGGGGCGGGGGCACGATGGGCAAGGTCCACGCGGCCATCGACGGACGGCTCCGGTCGTTCCTCGAGGCTCAGCACGTCTTCTTCGTCGCCACGGCCCCGGCCGTCGGCGGCCATGTGAACGTCTCGCCCAAGGGCGTCGCAGGCACGTTCACGGTGGTGGACGAGCACACGGTGGCCTACCTCGACATCACGGCGAGCGGCGCGGAGACGATCGCGCACCTGCGGGAGAACGGCCGCATCACCGTCATGTTCTGCTCCTTCGACCGCTCGCCGAACGTCGTACGCCTGCACGGCCGGGGTCGCGTGGTCAGCGTCTACGACGACGAGTACGCCGACTGGGCCGGCCGGTTCAGCGAGACTCGCGGGGCCCGGGCAGTGATCGTCGTCGACGTCGAGCGGATCTCGGACTCCTGCGGCTACGGCGTGCCGCTCATGGAGGTCACGGGCGAGCGGGACCTGTTGCCGGGGCACATGCAGCGCAAGGGCGACGAGGGTCTGCGCGCCTACCGCCGCGCCAAGAACCGCACCAGCATCGACGGACTGCGGGCCTTCGACGACGACCCGCTGCCGCAGCCGCTCCCCGTCGACGACTGAGCGGCCGCGCATCGGTCACTCATGGGACGGGGCCGAGAAGACGGACGACACTTCAGCGGCCCTGCGCGACCTCGCAGCTCTGGCCGTAACCAGTCCTTGGCCTGGCGCTCGGGCCACGCGGTCTCACGCACTACGCCGGAGCGGGCTCGTCAGGGAGGATCGTCGCGTGGGCTCGACCCGGCCGGCGGATACGGAGGATGACGCCATGACGTTCTGCGACGCGACCACCCTGCGCGCCCGGTTCTCGGCCCGGCTCTCGACGCTCTACGGCCGCGAGGTACCTGCGTACACGACTCTCGTCGAGGTCGCGCACCAGGTGAACCAGCGGGTCCTCGAGCGCGACGGCGTCCGCGCGGAGCGGCTCGGCAGCATCGACCGCGTCACGGCCGAGCGTCATGGCGCCATCCGGGTCGGCAGCCCGGACGAGCTGGCGCAGGTGGCTCGGATCTTCGGCGCCCTCGGGATGCACCCCACCGGCTTCTACGACCTGCGCGAGGCTCAGCCGCAACCTGTTCCGGTCGTCTCCACCGCCTTCCGGCCCACCGAGCGCGACGAGCTCGCGAAGAACCCGTTCCGGGTGTTCACCTCGATGCTGGTCCCCGAGGACCGCCGATTCTTCGACGCCGACCTCGAGGACCGGCTGAAGCGCTTCATCGCCGCACGGCGGCTGTTCCCCGACGAGCTGCTGACCTTGGCGGACCGCGCCGAGGCCGACGGCGGACTGCCCGCGGAGGACGCCCAACGGTTCCTCGACCTCGCCGCCGCGTCGTTCGCGCTGTCGCCGGAGCCGGTGGACCGGTTCTGGTACACCGAGCTGGAGCGCGTCTCGGGGGTCGCCGCCGACATCGGCGGCGTGGGCAGCACCCACATCAACCACCTGACGCCGCGGGTGCTCGACATCGACGACCTCTACCGCAGCATGCAGGCGCGTGGGATCGCGATGATCGACCGGATCCAGGGACCGCCGCGCTGGGAGGGGCCGGACGTGCTGCTCCGGCAGACCTCCTTCCGGGCGCTCGACGAGCCCCGGCTGTTCCGCGACCCCGATGGCACCGTCCGCGAGGGCTCGCTGCGGGTGCGCTTCGGTGAGGTCGAGGCACGCGGCATCGCGCTCACGCGGGCGGGGCGGGACCGGTACGACGCCGCGCTGGCCGCCGCCGACCGGCGGGCCGCCGACACCGGACGCGACCGCGACGAGGTCGCCGTCGAGGTGTGGCGCGAGCTGATGCCGGCCATCGAGGAGCAGCTGCACGCCGACGGTCTGGGCTTCTTCACCTACCGCCCCGTCGCCACCCCTCCCTGCGCCCCGCCCGCCGAGGCGACGGCCGCCGAGCTGGTCGACGGCGGTTGGCTCGAGGTGGAGCCGATCGTCTACGAGGACTTCCTCCCCAGGTCGGCCGCCGGGATCTTCGCCTCCAACCTCACCGGCTCCGGCGAGATGGACGCCGGCCAGGGCGGCGCCGAACGCGACGCGGCGTGGCTGACCGAGGCGCTGGGACGCGAGGTCCTGCTGCCTGAGGAGCTCTACGGTGCCGAGAGCGAGCGGTCCCTGGCCGAGGCGGTACGTCGTCTGCGCACCTCAGCCGGGTAGCCGCAGCGTCGGGTGCTCGGCGACGAGCTCATGGGCCGTGGCCGGCAGCGCGGCGAGCATGTGGCGCCATGGCCCCTCCGTCGCCCGCGACAGCCGCACCGCGAAGACGTCCCGGTGCGCGAGGGGGTCGCTCAGCCGGGTCGAGGTCACACCCGCCGTGGGCTCGTGACCCAGCGCCGGGACGATCGCGATGCCGAGGCCGGTCGCCACCAGGCCGCGGATGACCGCGTAGTTTTGCTGCGGTAGTCGACGCACCGCGGCGGGGAGCCGCTGCCGGACCAGGCCGAACCGGTAGACGATGGCGACGTCGATCTCGCCGCTGACGACCCGGGGCAGCAGGTCCGCCGGCTCACCCTCGTCCAGGGTCACCTCCACAGCCGCATGGGTGTCGGTGAAGGAGCGCGGCGTCCGAGGCAGGAGGTACTCGCTTGCGGTCGGGAAGCTGCCCAGGCGTACGCCGCCGGCCGCCCCGCCGAGCAGCAGCGAGATGTCGTCCTCGAGGGACTCGAGCCGGCCCAGCGTCTCCCGCGCCCGGTCGGCGACGAACCGGGCCAGGGGAGTCGGCCGGACGCCGTGCGCGTCCCGGTCGAACAGCGGCGCCCCGCCCCCACCTGTTGCTCGAGGGCCGCGATCTGCTGCGACACCGCCGAGCCGCTGTAGCCCAAGGACCGGGCGGCGTGCGCGAAGGAGCCGGTCCGGAGCACGGCCTCCAGCGTCCGCAGGTGGAGAGGATTGAGCACCGGCCCACCGTAGGGCCCGGCTCCAGTGGCGAGGCGTAAGCGTTGCATATCTGCGGTCCCGGATTCGTCGCCCTCGAGGCCCTTCCGTCCCGGCGACGGCAGGAGCCACAGTGGAGCACCGTCGAGAGGAGTGCCGGATGCGGGCGAACGGCGCGCTGCCCGAGCTGCCCGACGCCGCCGACATCGTGGTCGTCGGTGGCGGCGTGATCGGCCTGAGCACGGCGTACCACCTCGCACTGGCCGGGGTCGAGCGCGTCGTCCTGCTCGACCGGGACTCGTTCGGCAGCGGCTCCACGTGCCGCGCCGCCGGGGGCGTGCGAGCCAACTTCTCGGACGCGGTCAACGTTGCGCTCGGCCTGCGGAGCCTCGAGACCTTCGAGCGGTTCGCGACCGAGATGGACCAGGACATCGACCTGCATCAGCCGGGCTACCTGTTCCTGATCGACGCCGAGGAGGACCTGGCGGTCTTCGCAGCCAACGCCGAGCTGCACCGGTCGATGGGTGTCGAGAGCCACCTCGTCGGGCCGGAGGAGGCCCGACGGCTCTCACCCCTGATCCGTGCCGACGACCTGGTCGGCGCCCTGCACACCCCTCGCGACGGGTACTGCACGCCGGAGTCGGTGGTGCTCGGCTACACCCGCGCCGCGCGGCGGGCGGGCGCCACCCTGGTCGCGGGCTGCGAGGTCACGGGGATCAGCACCGACGGCGACCGGATCCTCGAGGTCCACACGTCGGCCGGGGTCGTGGCCACGGACCAGGTGGTGTGCGCCGCCGGTCCCTGGTCCCGCGCTGTGGGGGCTATGGTGGGTGTCGACCTGCCGGTGCGTCCGCTGCGCCGCCAGATCATCTGCACCGAGCCCGTCGAGGACCTGCCGACGGACCTGCCGTTCACGATCGACTTCAGCACCTCGATGTACTTCCACCGCGAAGGCCGCGGCCTGCTGCTCGGCATGCCGGACCCCGAGGACACGTGGGGGTTCGACCTGACCCGCTCGACGGCCTGGCTGGGTCACCTCGCCGAGGCGATGGCCCACCGGATCCCGTCCCTCGGCGACGTCGGCCTCGCGCGCGGCTGGGCCGGGCTCTACGAGATGACCCCGGACCACAACGCGCTGATCGGCCGGTCCGGCCAGGTGCCAGGATTCCTCTACGCCACGGGCTTCTCCGGTCACGGCTTCCTGATGGGGCCGGCCGTCGGCGAGGTGATGCGCGACCTCGTCCTCGGCCGGAGCCCGTTCGTCGACGTGAGCGGCCTGTCCGTGGACCGCTTCGCCCACGACGCCGTACGCCCCGAGGTCAACATCGTCTGACCACGAGACCCACCCATCGCTGGACCGCCCACCCGCCCGCAGACTCTGGAAACCGCCTCACCGAAGGAGCACCCCATGTCCCGCACCGAGATCCCCACCGCCGACGTGCTCGGCGCCCAGGCGCTGGCCGCCGCCGGCCGCTGCGGCGTGGACACCGCCGCCCTGGTCGGCGAGGCTCGACACGTGTCGCCGGTCAACGGTGGCACGCTCGCAGGTGTCGCCTGGGCCTCGGGCGCCGAGATCGACGCCGTCGTCTCGCGGGCGCACGAGGCGTTCCTCGCCTGGCGCAAGGTGCCGGCGCCGGCGCGCGGGGCCGTCGTGAAGCGGCTCGGCGAGCTCATCGGCGAGCACAAGGCCGACCTCGCCGAGCTGATCAGCCTCGAGGTCGGCAAGATCACCTCCGAGGCGCTCGGCGAGGTCCAGGAGATGATCGACATCTGCGACTTCGCCGTCGGTCTGTCGCGGCAGCTCTACGGCCGCACCGCGGTGTCCGAGCGCCCGGGCCACCGGCTCATGGAGACCTGGCACCCGCTCGGCGTCGTCGGCGTGATCAGCGCCTTCAACTTCCCTGCTGCCGTGTGGTCCTGGAACACCGCCGTCGCCGTCGTGTGCGGCGACAGCGTGGTCTGGAAGCCGTCCGAGCAGGCGCCGCTGACCGCGTGGGCGAGCGCGGCGCTGCTCGACCGGGCGCTCGTCGAGCACGGCGCCCCGCGGGCCGTCTCCCAGGTGGTCGTCGGCGGGCCGGACGTCGGCGAGGCGCTCGTCGACCACCCCGGTGTCGCGCTGGTCAGCGCCACCGGCTCCACCCGCATGGGCCGCGCCGTCGGGCCGCGCGTGGCCAACCGGTTCGGCCGCTCGCTGCTCGAGCTCGGCGGCAACAACGCTGCGGTCGTGGCCCCGTCGGCGGACCTGGACCTGACGATGCGCGGCGTGGTGTTCTCGGCCGCCGGCACGGCCGGACAGCGGTGCACCACCCTGCGCCGGGTGATCGCGCACCGCAGCATCGCCGACCAGCTGACCGAGCGGCTCGTCGAGGCGTACGGGCGGCTGCCGATCGGCAACCCGATGGCGGCGGGCACCCTTGTCGGGCCGCTGGTCAGCGGCACCGCCTTCGAGACGATGGCGAAGGCGATCGGGCAGGCCCAGGGGGAGGGTGGCACGCTCGTCTCCGGCGGAGGACGCGTGCTCGAGGACGTGGCGCCCGACGCGTTCTACGTGCAGCCGGCGATCGTCACGATGCCCGGGCAGACCGACGTCGTGCGCGCCGAGACGTTCGCCCCATTGCTCTACGTGCTGACCTACGACGACTTCGAAGAGGCGATCGAGCTCAACAACGCCGTACCGCAAGGGCTGTCGTCCTCCGTCTTCACCCGCGACCAGGCCGAGGCCGAGCTCTTCGTCTCCGACGAGGGGTCCGACTGCGGCATCGTCAACGTCAACATCGGCACGTCCGGGGCCGAGATCGGCGGGGCCTTCGGTGGCGAGAAGGAGACCGGCGGAGGCCGCGAGTCCGGTTCGGACGCCTGGCGTGCCTACATGCGCCGCGCCACCAACACCGTCAACTACTCCGGTGAGCTTCCGTTGGCGCAGGGCGTGGACTTCTCGGTCTGAGTGCCTCGAGCCGGCGCCGTGGGCGGCGGCGCTGGGAACCGGTACGCCGTCCCACGCGTCCGACCGCTGCGCCCGACCACTCGACAGCGGGGAGACCGATGAACGCCGAGCATACGACCGGCCAGACCGGACCGCCCGCCGAGCACGCCGGGCGGAACCCCAGCGCCGTCAGGGTCGGCGCCGTCGTGTGTCGGTCGCCGGCGCGGTTCTCGCCGCGCTCCTGCCGGTCGGCGGCCTCGTCGTGGCCGGGTGTGCTCCCGAGACGGACCAAGCAGGATCCGCCACCAGGGGTGCCGCAACGGACACCGTGACCGTCTACGAGGCGGTCCGCGGCGGGTACCGGCTCGCGGCCGTGAGCGCGGCCGTGCCCGCGAGGCCCGAGGGGAAGTCATCGGACTCCGACGCCCTCGTCGCGCGGGACCAGCAGCTCGCCTGGACGGTCGTGGTCAACAGCAAGGCGGCCTTGGGCGCACCGCCCTTTGCTCCCGTCGTGGTGCAGGACGGGTCCGGGCTGAGGTGGAGGCCGATCCGGCCGGACGACTCGTTCCTGCCACCGGGGCCGCCGTACTGACCGACTCAGTGGCTGTGTTCTATGACTGCGGGCGGCAGTGGAGGACTGAACAAGACGTTGCCCGTCAGGTCCGCGTGCACGATCTGCGGCGGTCCGAGCGGCTCCAATGCAAAGTCCGATCAGCATGTACCGGGGTCCCGCGAGCGAGACGCCGACCGCGGCGCCGGCGACAGCGCGGTGCAGGCGCGGGCGCAGGTGGCGCCCCGGGGTGGACGCGCCGGGACGGACGTGCTGCATCGGACCCGGGGGAGCGCGTGACCGGGGCACGGCAGACCCGAAGCGCGCCTAGAATCCCCCACATGACTGCCTCGCGGGACGAGATCGCGCCGGTCGGCCCGGCGGTGCCGGACTGGTCCGAGCGGGAGCGGCCTCGTCCGGGTCCGTTCGAGGGCCGCTTCTGCAGCGTGGTGCCCCTGCGCCGGGGGCACGCGGAGGCGCTGTTCGAGACCTGCGCCGGCCCCGGCAACGAGCACCTGTGGACCTACCTCGCCGACGGCCCCTACCCCGACCCCGGTGCCTTCGCCGACCGCGTGGAGCGGACCGCGGCCGACCCCGGCTCGGAGAGCGTGGCGTTCCTGGACCCGAGCGGTACGCCGGTCGGCCTGGCGAGCTGGATGCGCATCGACCGGGCGAACGGGTCGGTCGAGGTGGGAGACATCCTGCTGGGCCGGGCGCTGCGGCGGACCCAGGCAGCGACCGAGGCGATGCACCTGATGGCCCGGCACGTGCTCGACGACCTGGGCTACCGGCGCTACGAGTGGAAGTGCGACGCGCTGAACGCGGCCTCACGGGCCGCGGCGCTGCGGCTCGGCTTCGTCTTCGAGGGGGTCTTCCGCCAGGCCGTGGTCTACAAGGGCCGCAGCAGGGACACGGCGTGGTACTCCCTGACCGACCGCGAGTGGCCGGCCGTCTCCGCGGCGATGCAGGCATGGCTGGCGCCGGACAACTTCGACGAGCACGGCGAGCAGCGGCGGAGTCTCGCGGCGGTGCGTTCCGCGGTGAAGCCGCCACATGGTGGGACGCGGGGTCCACATTTCGGGACGGGTGACAGACTGGCTTGACGAGGGAGGGCGCACCGGCGACCGTTGGCGCATGCGATCCGACATTCTCGTACGCACCCGACGCGGCCGCTGATCCTCCACCGACAGCGACGCGTCCTCCCCTCGAATGCCCTGTGGGCCGAGGGGTTTTTTGTTGCACCAGACACTCCCCGACGGGGACGGACCGAGGAAGGCGACCATGGCGGAGCAGGCCACCGGCGCAGCACCCACGGCCGGGACGGGTAGCACCGTCACCGGCGCCCAGAGCCTGATCAGGGCGCTCGAGTGCGCGGGCGCCGAGAACGTCTTCGGCATCCCCGGCGGCGCGATCCTCCCGGCCTACGACCCGCTCTTCGACTCCACGAGGCTGCGGCACATCCTCGTGCGCCACGAGCAGGGCGCCGGGCACGCCGCCCAGGGCTACGCCTCCGCGACCGGGCGGGTCGGCGTCTGCATGGCCACCTCCGGGCCGGGGGCGACCAACCTGGTCACACCGGTCGCCGACGCCTACATGGACAGCGTGCCGATGGTCGCGGTCACCGGGCAGGTGGCCAGCGCCGCGATCGGGACCGACGCCTTCCAGGAGGCCGACATCCGCGGCATCACGATGCCGGTCACCAAGCACAACTTCCTGGTCACCGACGCCGCCGACATCGCGCGCACCGTCGCCGAGGCGTTCTACATCGCCTCGACCGGGCGGCCCGGACCGGTGCTGGTCGACGTCTCCAAGGACGCGTTGCAGGCCACCACCCGGTTCGAGTGGCCCACCGAGCTGCACCTGCCCGGCTACCGGCCGGTGACCCGCCCGCACGCCAAGCAGGTCCGGGAGGCGGCGCGGCTGATCCTCGAGTCGCGCCGGCCCGTGCTGTACGTCGGCGGCGGGGTGATCCGCGCCGGGGCCGCGCAGGAGCTGCGGGTGCTCGCCGAGAGCACCGGCATCCCGGTGGTCACCACGCTGATGGCCCGCGGCGCGTTCCCCGACTCCCACCCCCAGCACCTCGGGATGCCCGGCATGCACGGCACCGTCGCGGCGGTCGCCGGCCTGCAGCGCAGCGACCTGATCATCAGCCTGGGCGCGCGCTTCGACGACCGGGTGACCGGCGACCTCGCGTCGTTCGCGCCGAACGCGAAGGTCATCCACGCCGACATCGATCCCGCGGAGATCGGCAAGAACCGGCACGCCGACGTGCCGATCGTGGGCGACGCCCGCGAGGTGGTCGCCGACCTGGTGGTCGCGCTGCAGGCCGAGGCCGAGCAGGGTCGCTGCGGCGACTACGAGTCGTGGGTGCAGTTCCTGGCCGGGGTGAAGACGAAGTACCCGCTCGGCTACGACCAGCCGGCCGACGGCTCCCTCGCGCCGCAGTACGTCATCGAGCGGCTGGGCGCCATCGCCGGTCCCGACTCGGTCTACGTCTCCGGCGTCGGCCAGCACCAGATGTGGGCCACCCACTTCGTGCAGTACGAGAAGCCGAACACCTGGATCAACTCCGGTGGCCTCGGCACGATGGGCTTCGCCGTCCCCGGCGCGATGGGCGCCAAGGTCGGCAGGCCGGACACCACCGTGTGGGCCATCGACGGCGACGGCTGCTTCCAGATGACCAACCAGGAGCTCGCCACCTGTGCGATCGAGGGCATCCCGATCAAGGTCGCGGTGATCAACAACGAGTCGCTCGGCATGGTGCGGCAGTGGCAGACGCTCTTCTACAACGAGCGCTACTCCCACACGAACCTCCAGCGCGGCCCCAGCGGCCCCGGCAGCACCGGCGCGGCCGCGGGAGCGGAGCCGGCGCGCGTGCGCATCCCGGACTTCGTCAAGCTCGCCGACGCCTACGGGTGCGTGGGCCTGTCCTGCGACTCGCCGGGCGACGTCGACGCCACGATCGAGAAGGCGATGCAGATCGACGACGTGCCGGTGGTCGTGGACTTCCGGGTGCACCGCGACGCGATGGTGTGGCCGATGGTCGCCGCCGGCACCAGCAACGACGACATCAAGTTCGCGCGCGACATGGCGCCGGTCTTCGACGAGGACGACCTGTGAGGCCGGGAGGGACGCACGAGATGAGCAGGCACACCCTGTCGGTGCTGGTGGAGAACAAGCCGGGTGTCCTGGCCCGCGTCGCCGGGCTGTTCAGCCGGCGTGGCTTCAACATCGACTCCCTCGCGGTCGGCCCCACCGAGCACCCCGAGGTCTCCCGGATGACGATCGTGGTCAACGTGGAGGAGTCGCCGCTCGAGCAGGTCACCAAGCAGCTGAACAAGCTCGTCGAGGTGATCAAGATCGTCGAGCTCGAGCCCACCCAGACCGTGGCCCGCGAGCTGCTGCTGGTGAAGGTCAGGGCCGACGCCGCGACCCGCGGCCAGGTGCTGGAGATCGTCCAGCTGTTCCGCGCCAAGGTGGTCGACGTGGCCACCGACGCGGTGACCGTCCAGGTCGTCGGCAACGCCGGCAAGCTCGAGGACTTCCTCCGCGTGGTGGAGCCGTTCGGGGTTCGCGAGCTCGTCCAGTCCGGGATGGTGGCGATCGGCCGGGGCGGCCGCTCGATCACGGAGCGGACCCTCAAGCCGATCCCGGTCCCTCGTTCCCTGTCCGCCCCCGCCTGACGGCGTGCCCCCTCCCGTTGCAACGCGGGGCGATGGGCCCTCCGGCAGCGGCACACCCGGACGACGTCCACCCCGCACCAGATGAGAACGACCCAACCGAAAGATGAAGGAGAGCCCAGCCGTGGCTGAGATGTTCTACGACGACGACGCCGACCTGTCGGTGGTCCAGGGCCGCAACGTGGCGGTGCTCGGCTACGGAAGCCAGGGGCACGCGCACGCGCTGTCGCTGCGCGACTCCGGCGTGGACGTCCGCGTCGGGCTGCCCGAGGGCTCCAAGAGCCGGGCGAAGGCCGAGGCCGAGGGCCTGCGGGTGCTCACCCCGTCGGAGGCCTGCGAGGAGGCCGACCTGATCATGATCCTCGCGCCCGACCACGTGCAGCGGAAGCTGTACGCCGAGGCCGTCGAGCCGAACCTCGTGGAGGGTGACGCGCTCTTCTTCGGGCACGGCTTCAACATCCGGTTCGGCTACATCGAGCCGCCGGCGGGCGTCGACGTGGCGATGGTCGCGCCGAAGGGCCCCGGGCACCTGGTGCGCCGTGAGTACACCGAGGGTCGCGGCGTCCCCGTGCTCGTCGCGGTGGAGGTCGACGCGACCGGCAAGGCCTGGGAGCTCGCGCTGTCCTACGCCAAGGGAATCGGCGGCCTGCGCGCCGGCGGCATCAAGACCACGTTCACCGAGGAGTGCGAGACCGACCTGTTCGGCGAGCAGGCGGTGCTCTGCGGCGGCGCGTCGCAGCTGGTGCAGTACGGCTTCGAGACCCTGATCGAGGCCGGCTACCAGCCGGAGGTCGCCTACTTCGAGTGCCTGCACGAGCTGAAGCTGATCGTCGACCTGATGTACGAGGGCGGCATCGCCAAGCAGCGCTGGTCGGTCTCCGACACCGCCGAGTACGGCGACTACGTCTCCGGCCCGCGGGTGATCGACCCGCACGTCAAGGACAACATGCGGGCCGTCCTCGCCGACATCCAGAACGGTGCCTTCGCCAAGCGCTTCATCGACGACCAGGACGCCGGCGGGCCCGAGTTCAAGGAGCTGCGGGCCAAGGCCGAGCAGCACCCGATCGAGTCGACCGGCCGCGAGCTGCGCAAGCTCATGAGCTGGGTGAAGTCGCACGACAGCGACTACGTGGAAGGCACCTCCTCCCGGGGCTGACCCGGGGGCGGGGTGACCCGGCGCACACCGGGAAGCGTGGGCGGTTGCAGGGCGTTGGGACCGGTATGCGCATCGAGATCTGGTCCGACGTCGTCTGCCCCTGGTGCTACATCGGCAAGCGCCGCCTCGAGCGGGCCCTGGCCGGTTTCGAGCACGCCGACGAGGTGGAGGTCCGGTACCGCTCCTTCGAGCTCGACCCGTCGGCTCCGAAGGACGCGGTGGAGCCCACGGTGGAGGTGCTCGCCCGCAAGTACGGCGGCGGCCTCGAGGGTGCCCGCCAGATGCAGCAGCGGGTCGGCGAGGTCGCGGCCGAGGAAGGGCTGGAGTTCCACCTCGACGAGACGCTGCGCGGCAACACCGTCGATGCGCACCGGCTGCTGCACCTGGCCCTGGACCAGGGCGGTCCGCGCCTTCAGGGCGAGCTGAAGGAGTCGCTGCTGGCGGCGTACTTCACCCGCACCGAGAACGTCGCCGACCACGCCGTCCTCCGCAAGGTCGCTGCCGGCGCGGGTCTGGACGCCGGCCGGGTCGAGCAGGTGCTCGGCTCCGAGGAGTACGCCGACGCGGTGCGCGCCGACGTCGCGCAGGCGCAGGCGTTCGGGGCCGGCGGGGTGCCGTTCTTCGTCGTCGACCGCGCGTACGGCGTCTCGGGCACCCAGCCGGTGGAGGTCTTCACCGACGTGCTGCAGCGGGCGTGGGCCGACGCCCATCCCACGATCGCGACGGTCGGCGACACCGGCGACACCGGCGGCGGTGCCTGCGGACCCGACGGCTGCGCGGTCTGACCCGTGCAGACCTTCCTGCCCTTCGCCGGGTTCGAGCAGTCCGCCCGCGTGCTCGACGACAAGCGCCTCGGCAAGCAACGGGTGGAGTCGATCCGGGTGCTGCGCGGGCTCGTCCGGCCCGGCTACGGCTGGCGGCACCACCCTGCCGTCCGGATGTGGACCGGCCACGAGGAGGCACTGGTGCGCTACGGGCTCACCTGCTGCGAGGTGTGGACCGAGCGAGGCTTCGCCGACACCTGCGCCCCGACCCTGGTCGCCGATCTGGCACAGACCGGGGTGAGCACGGTGCGCTCGGAGGCGGAGCTGCGCGCCGCCGGTGCGCTGCCCGGCTGGCTGGGGGACGAGGCCTTCCACCGCAGCCACCGCTCGGCCCTCCGGCGCAAGGACCCCGGTCACTACCGTGAGCGGTTCGACGACGTCCCCGACGACCTCGACTACGTCTGGCCGCGACCGCCGGGGTGAGCCCGGTCGCGTCGGTGGGTCGGGTAGGGTTCCGGGTGGGCACAGCGTCGTGCAGGCCGCCCTCGCGCCACGGCATCAGGGGACGACGGCCACTCTCAGTCGAGCACCGATCCCTGAGGAAGCCGAAGTGACGAAGCCCGTCGTACTCATCGCCGAAGAGCTCAGCCCCGCCACCGTCGAGGCGCTGGGGCCGGAGTTCGAGGTCCGGCACTGCAACGGCGCGGACCGCGCCGAGCTGCTGCCGGCGATCGCCGACGTCGACGCGATCCTGGTCCGGAGCGCCACCAAGGTCGACGCCGAGGCCCTGGCAGCGGCGCAGCGGTTGAAGGTCGTGGCGCGTGCCGGGGTCGGCCTCGACAACGTGGACGTGAAGGCGGCGACGCAGAACGGCGTCATGGTCGTCAACGCCCCCACCTCCAACATCGTCTCCGCCGCCGAGCTCGCGGTCGCGCTGATGCTGGCGGCGGCGCGGCACGTCGCACCCGCCAACGCGGCGCTGAAGGACGGCGAGTGGAAGCGCAGCAAGTACACCGGCATCGAGCTCTACGAGAAGACCGTCGGTATCGTCGGTCTCGGCCGGATCGGCGTGCTGGTCGCCCAGCGGCTCAGCGCCTTCGGCATGCGGGTGATCGCCTTCGACCCCTACGTCCAGGCCGGCCGCGCCGCCCAGATGGGAGTCCGGCTGGTCGCGCTCGACGAGCTGCTCGCCGAGGCCGACTTCGTCAGCGTGCACCTGCCCAAGACCCCGGAGACCGTCGGCCTCATCGGCGAGGAGCAGCTGGCCAGGGTCAAGCCCAGCCTGGTGCTGGTCAACGCCGCGCGCGGCGGCATCGTCGACGAGCATGCGCTCTACGTGGCGCTCAAGGAGGGCAGGGTGGCCGCCGCGGGGCTCGACGTGTTCGCCTCGGAGCCCTGCACCGACAGCCCGCTCTTCGAGTTCGAGAACGTGGTGGCGACCCCGCACCTGGGCGCGTCCACCGACGAGGCCCAGGAGAAGGCCGGGCTCGCGGTCGCCAGGTCGGTGCGGCTCGCCCTCTCCGGCGAGCTGGTCCCGGACGCGGTCAACGTCCAGGGCGGCGTGATCGCGGAGGACGTCCGGCCGGGCCTGCCGCTCACCGAGAAGCTCGGCCGGATCTTCACCGCCCTGGCCGGCGAGGTCGCCCAGCAGCTCGACGTCGAGGTGCGCGGCGAGATCACCCAGTACGACGTCAAGGTGCTCGAGCTCGCTGCCCTCAAGGGCGTGTTCGCCGACGTGGTGGAGGAGAACGTCTCCTACGTCAACGCGCCCCTGCTCGCGGCGGAGCGCGGCGTCGCGGTGCGCCTCGTCACCGAGCCCGAGAGCCTCGGGCACCGCAACCTGATCACGCTGCGCGGCACGCTGGCCGACGGCTCGCAGGTCTCGGTCTCGGGCACCCTGATCGGGATCAACCAGCGCGAGCGGCTCGTCGACGTGGACGGCTACGACATCGACATCGAGCCCAGCGAGCACCTGGCGTTCTTCCGCTACGAGGACCGGCCCGGCATGGTCGGCACGGTCGGCGTCATCCTCGGCAAGGCGCAGGTCAACATCGCCGGCATGCAGGTCGCCCGCGACGCCAAGGGCGGGCACGCGCTGGTCGCGCTGTCGGTCGACTCCGCGATCCCGGCCGCCGTGCTGGAGGAGATCCGGGAGGCGATGGACGCGGTGTCGGTCCGGGCGGTCGACCTCACGGAGTGAACCGGCCGGTTCCGGTCGAGTCCGACGTTCCGTCGACCGTACGGCGGCGGCCATCTGCACGCACCCCTCCGTTCACCGGCGCTGACCAGGGTGAGGTCCGTACTCACCGGACTCCCTGGAGGAACAACTCGTGAAGAAGCAGCTCATCATCGCCGCGGCCGGCTGCAGCCTCGGGCTGACAGCGCTCACCGCGCCGGCGCAGGCCGGCGGGCCGATGGCGTTCGAGCCGATCGACGGCTCCGCCTACGCGCAGGCCAGCACCAGCTGGACCGTGCCGTACGTCGTGCCGGCCGGCTACGACCAGCACCTGGTCGCCGACGAGACGACCCTGGACCTGTACGCCGGCCAGGACGACCTCAGCGACATGAACACCGTCAACGAGACCGGTCCGCACGCCGGCCGCTACCTGTACCGCACGCACGAGGTCGGCGCGAACGCCGGCCTGGCCGTGGTCGACCTCCGCACCGGCGACGCCGAGGTGCTCGTGCAGGACCCGTCCTGGGGCCGCGTCGACGGGATCGAGTGGACGCCGTGGGGCACGCTGCTGTTCGGCGAGGAGCGTGACGGCGGCCAGGTGCACGAGGTCTTCCTCGACCCGGAGGACCGCACGAAGGTCCTGCGGGTCGAGTCGCGTCCCCGGCTCGGCGTGATGCGTCACGAGGGCATCGGCGTCGGCGTCGACGGCTCGGCGTACGTCATCGACGAGCTCAACGGCGGCTCGATCTACCGGTTCGTGCCGCAACGGCGCGGCGACCTCTCCGAGGGCACGCTGTACGCGCTGCGGCTGAGCGGTCTCACCGCGGCCGAGCAGAAGTGGGCGCCGGACAGCTTCGAGGACAAGGTCGGCTCCTTCGAGTGGGTCGCGCTCGACGGCACGGTCGCGGCCACCGACGGCAACGCGGCGTCCGACGCCGTGGGGGCCACCGAGTTCGGCCGCCCCGAGGACGTCGAGGTGATCGGCAACGTGCTCTACGTCGCCAACACCAGCGAGGACCGGGTCGTGGCGATCGACCTCCGCACGCACACCCTGCGCACCTTCGTGCAGGCCGGCGTCAACACGCCGCTGGAGAACAAGAGCGCCGCGGTCACGGGTTTCAACAACCCCGACAACCTCGCCGCCGGCCCCGACGGCCGGCTGTGGATCGTCGAGGACAACGACTTCAGCGACATCTGGGCCACCACCCCGGACCACGACGGTGACGGCCTCGCCGACTCCGTGGACCTGTTCGCGTCGCTGAAGGACGAGAACGCCGAGACCTCGGGCATCTACTTCGGCAAGGACCCGAAGACGATGTTCGTCAACGTCCAGCACCCCGACAAGGCGCTGGCCGACGGCACCTGGGCGATCACGCGTCGCTGACCAGCGCGCCGCCCCCGTCTCCACGGCCCCGCCCCCACCGGTCGAACCGGTGGGGGCGGGGCCGCGTCGTACCGCCTCAGGCTTCCGGCCGGTGAGGTCGGTCAGCCGACCCGGTCGTGCTCGTCCTCGGCGTCCCGCGCGGCGCTGTCCGCGGCGGCCGCCGTACGCCGGTTGCGCCACAGGCTGGCGGCGACCGTCACGACCAGGATCGCCACGATCACGCCGAGGGAGGTCAGCGTCGGCACCTCCGGGACGGAGTCCCAGCGGATGTGCGCCCAGTGCAGGGCCAGCTTCGCGCCGATGAAGGCGAGGATCGCGGCGAGGCCGTAGCCGAGGTAGACCAGGGACGACAGGGCACCCTCGAGCACGAAGTACAGCGCCCGAAGGCCCAGCAGCGCGAACGCGTTCGTGACGAACACCAGGAACGGGTCCGCCGTGATCCCGTAGACGGCCGGCACCGAGTCGACCGCGAAGACGACGTCGGTGGCGAGCACGGCCAGCACCACCAGCGCGAACGGGGTGAGGGCCCGGCGGCCGTCGAGCCGGCCGAGAACCTTCGCGCCCTGGTAGCGGTCGGTGACGGGCATGAAGCGGCGGGCCAGGCGGACGATCCGGATCTTGTCCACCTCCACCTCGTGGTCGTGGCCGGTGACCGCGTCGCGCAGGATCTTCACCGCGGTCGCGACCAGCACGAGACCGAAGATCAGGAACATGAAGTCGAAGCGGGACAGGGCGGCCGCGCCCAGGGCGATGAAGATGCCGCGCAGGACGAGCGCGCCGACGATGCCGTAGAGCAGCACCCGCTGCTGGAGCGCCTTGGGGACGGCGAAGGCGCCGAGCAGGAGCATGAACACGAACAGGTTGTCCACGCTCAGGGACTTCTCGACCAGGTAGCCGGTGTAGTACTCCACGCCGCGCTCGGAGCCGAAGGACTGCCAGACGTAGACGCCGAACATCAGCGGGAGCGCGATGTAGAACGCCGACCAGCCGAGGGCCTCCTTCATGCTCACCTCGTGCGGGCGGCGGGTCAGCAGGAAGTCGAGTGCGATCAGGACGATGACGCCGGCGAACGACAGGCCCCACAGCAGGGGAGTGCCGATCGAGTCGAGAGTGGGCTGGGCGTCGGCAGCGGCAGCGGCAGCCAGGATCACAGGGGTCTCCTCAGACGGTCAGTCTGAGGTCTCCTTCACCCGCCGTGGCGGGCTCCCACCCGAGGCGTCGTGGGACGCCGTAATGACCGGTGCAGGACGTGGGAAGTACTCCCCTCGGGGGAGAGTCTACGGGACTGCGGCGGTGCCGGCCAACCCCTGCGCGGTCAGCGCTTGGTGGCGATGAGCACGGAGGCGTCGGCGGCGACCATCACCTCGACGGTGGTGAACCGCTCGTCGGTGAGCCACTGCTCACGCAGGACGTCGACGCGGCCCTCGTACACCGGGGGCCAGGACGAGCAGGGGGTGAAGTCGTCGAGCACGACCACGCCGCCCGGCTCGACGAGGTCGATGATCGTGTCGGCGCCGGCGTCCTTGGGCTCGCGCGCGTCGAGGAAGAGCAGGGAGAAGGGGCCGCGGTCGCGCATCGTCGACCAGTCGGCGGCCAGGACCTCGACCTGGTGGTCGTCATGGAAGATCTCGCCGGCCGCCTCCGCGAGCCGGGCGTCGAGCTCGGCGCTGACGATCCGGGCCTCCTCGCGCACCCCGCTGCGCAGCCACGCGGTGCCGACGCCGCAACCGGTCCCGATCTCGGCCAGTGTTCCTGCCCGGGTGGCGGCGAGCGCCGCGAGCAGCCGGCCGGTCTCGTTGCGGCAGAAGGAGACGTAGCCGCGCTTGCGGGAGACGTCGAAGGCTCGCGAGACGATCTCGGGCAGCTCCGGGGGTGCGCTCATTGCGTCACTCTCTCAAACGCCTGCGGGCCGATCACGTCGCGAGACGTCATCTCACATGTCGGAAACATCCCTCAGGTCCTCGGCGAGCGGTCCGGGTCCTTGTTAGCCTCACTGCATCATGCGGAGCTTCTTCGTACTTATCGAATGCCGTGGCGGGGCCTCTTAAGTAAGGCCACCTCGCCGCGGAGTTCGGCATGTCTGGCCCTACGAAGAACCTCCGCCGCGAGCACTGAAGCACCGCTACCGCAGAGCTCCCGAAGGTCGAGCTCGCCTCGTGCGTCGCGCAACCCGCACCCGAGGACCGACTCGCCGGCCCCGCAGCGGAGACCGACCCCCCGGGGGCCCCGGCTGATCCACGCCGGTGCCGCCGCTCGGACGGCGGCAACCCCGCCCGGTCCGGTCGCACCAGCCGCACCTTCCCTTCCGCGAACCGATCCCGTTGCAGGAGCACACCATGTACGACATGTACCCCGACTGGGGACCCGCCCGTCACTACCGCGACACCGCCGACCACACCGAGGCGCTGCAGCAGGCACTCGACCTGCGAGACAACGGCGGCCAGCGCCCGGACGACAACTAGCCTTCGCCGGGTGAGCGACCCCCAGCAGAGCACCCAGCCCACTGCGGCGACCGCCGAGGGACCCCGGTCCGTCCGCCTGGCCGTGATCCCCGGCGACGGGATCGGCCCCGAGGTCACCGCGGAGGCCCTCAAGGTCCTCGAGGCGGTCGCGCCCGCGGAGGTGCGCTTCGAGCAGACCCGCTACGACCTCGGGGCCGAGCGGTACCTCGCCACCGGCGAGGTACTGCCCGACTCCGTCCTCGACGAGATCCGCGGGCACGACGCGATCCTGCTCGGGGCGGTCGGCGGCCGACCGGGAGACCCGGCGCTGCCGCCGGGAGTCCTCGAGCGGGGACTGCTGCTGAAGCTGCGCTTCGAGCTCGACCACTTCGTGAACCTGCGGCCCTCGCGCATCTACCCCGGCGCGAGGTCCCCGCTCCACCCCGACGTCCTGGCGTCGGGAGAGGTGGACTTCGTGGTGGTCCGCGAGGGCACCGAGGGGCCGTACGTCGGCAACGGCGGCCGGCTGCGCGCGGGCACGCCGCAGGAGGTGGCCACGGAGGTCAGCCTCAACACCGCCTTCGGGGTCGAGCGGGTCGTCCGCGACGCGTTCGACCGCGCCGCCCGGCGGCCGCGGCGCAAGCTCACGCTGGTCCACAAGACCAACGTGCTCGTGCACGCCGGCGCGGTCTGGTCGCGCATCGTGGCCGCCGTGGCGCAGGAGTACCCGCAGGTCACCGTGGACTACCTGCACGTCGACGCGGCCACGATCTTCCTGGCCACCGACCCGGCGCGCTTCGACGTGATCGTCACCGACAACCTCTTCGGCGACATCCTCACCGACCTGGCCGCGGCCGTCACCGGCGGCATCGGCCTGGCGGCGAGCGGCAACGTCAACCCCGACCGCACCGCGCCCAGCATGTTCGAGCCCGTGCACGGCTCGGCGCCCGACATCGCCGGCCAGCAGAAGGCCGACCCGACGGCGGCGATCCTCTCCGGCGCGCTGCTGCTGGACCACCTCGGTCTCGAGGCCGCGGCGCGGCGCGTGGAGCAGGCCGTCGTCGACGAGCTCGCCGCCCGGCAGGCCGAGATGGGAGCCGGCGCGGGCGGCGGAGCCGCTGCCCGGCGTACCTCCGAGGTGGGCGACGCGGTCGCCGCCCGACTGACCTGAGCGCCGCCGGTTCACTGGCGGGACGACACGGGAAGGGGTGGGCTAACGTGCCCTCCATGGAGACGTCACTCGACATCGCGCTCACCCGGACGACCAGCCCGGTCGCCGACGAGCGGCTCGCGGAGAT
This sequence comes from uncultured Actinomycetota bacterium, assembly GCA_963835385.1. GTDB lineage: Bacteria > Actinomycetota > Actinomycetes > Propionibacteriales > Nocardioidaceae > Nocardioides_B. The sequence goes on along the minus strand of CAWIFK010000006.1, from coordinate 28,882 downwards.
CCTGTCCGCCCCCGGCTTCGGAACGAGCTTCACCGAGCACATGTTCATGGCCGAGTGGACGCCGCAGGACGGCTGGCACGACGCCCGGGTGACGCCGTACGCCCCGCTCAGCCTCGACCCCGCCACCGCGGTCCTGCACTACGCGCAGGAGATCTTCGAGGGGATGAAGGCCTACCGGCACGCGGACGGCTCGGTGTGGACCTTCCGGCCCGAGGCCAACGCCGAGCGGATGGTGCGCTCCTCGCGGCGGCTGGCGCTGCCGGCGCTGCCGGTCGAGGACTTCGTGGCCTCGGTCGACGCGCTGGTCGAGGCCGACGAGCGGTGGGTGCCGGACGCGGCGGGGGAGAAGAGCCTCTACCTGCGGCCGTTCATGTTCGCCTCCGAGGTGTTCCTCGGCGTCCGGCCGGCCCGCCACGTCACGTACATGGTCATCGCCTCGCCGGCCGGCGCCTACTTCGCCAAGGGGCTCAAGCCGGTCTCGATCTGGCTCTCCGAGACCTACACCCGGGCCGGCCGCGGCGGCATGGGAGCGGCCAAGACCGGCGGCAACTACGCCAGCTCCCTGGTCGCCCAGCAGGAGGCCATCGAGCAGGGCTGCGACCAGGTCGCGTTCCTCGACGCCAGCGAGGCCACGTACGTCGAGGAGCTCGGCGGCATGAACCTCTACTTCGTCCACGACGACGGCACGATCGTCACCCCGGAGCTGTCCGGCACGATCCTGGAGGGAATCACCCGCGACTCGATCATCGAGCTGTGCGGCAAGCTCGGGCACCCGGTCCAGGAGCGGAGGTTCTCGATCGACGAGTGGCGCGACGGGGTGGCGTCGGGCCGGATCACCGAGGTGTTCGCCTGCGGTACGGCGGCCGTGGTCACCCCCGTCGGCGTGCTGAAGTGGGACGGCGGCGAGGTCGGCGACCCCGACGTCACCGGACCGGTCACCGCGCGGGTGCGGCAGAACCTCGTCGACGTGCAGTACGGCCGGGCCGAGGACACCTTCGGCTGGATGCACCGGGTCTGCTGACCCCGTCGAGGCGCCGCACATTCGCTGTTGAGGCGCCGCAGATTCGCTGTCGAGACGCCGCACATTCGCTGTCGAGGCGGCGCACATTCGATGTTGAGGCGGCGCGGAGTGGGATGCGAGCGCCGCCTTCGATGCGAAGCAGCGCCGGTTCGACTGCGAAAGGGTGCCGGTTCGACTGCGAAAAGGTGCCGGTTCGACTGCGAAAAGGTGCCGGCTCGACTGTGAAGAGGTGCCGCTCGGCTACCGTGGGCGGGTGACTGCCACGAGCCACGGGTCCGCCGATCTGCGGGTCGGCCCCTACCGCCTGCTGACCAAGATCGGCGAGGGCGGCATGGGTGTCGTGCACCTCGCGCAGGCGCCGGACGGCGACCGGGTGGCGCTGAAGGTGCTCCGGCCCCACGTCATCGGCGACGACGAGGCCCGCGAGCGGCTCGCCCGCGAGGTCTCCTCGATGCGACGGGTGAGCAGCCCCCGGATCGCCGAGATCCTCGACGCGGACCCGTGGGGCGAGACGCCGTACGTCGCGACGCGCTATGTGCCGGGGCTCTCCCTGCACCAGCACGTCCGCACGGAGGGGACCATCGAGGGGGAGGACCTGCGGTGGTTCGCAGCCGGCCTCGCCGAGGCGGTGGCCGCCGTGCACAGCGTCGGCGTGCTGCACCGCGACATCAAGCCGTCGAACGTGCTGATCGAGGGCCGCTCGCCGGTGCTGATCGACTTCGGCCTCGCCCGGCTCGCCGAGGACCCGCGGCTGACCCACACCGGCTGGCTGCTGGGCACTCCCGGCTACCTGGCGCCGGAGATCCTCTACGGCGAGGACGCCACCACCGCCTCCGACGTGCACAGCTGGGCGGCGACGGTCGTCTTCGCCGCGACCGGTCGTGGACCGTTCGGCTCGGGGCCGGCCATCGCGATCATGGACCGGGTCCGCCGCGGCGAGCACGACCTCACCGGGGTCCCCGACGACCTGCTGCCTCTGCTGCGCGCCGCGCTGGCACCCGAGCCCGACGACCGGCCGACCACCGGAGAGGTGCTGGCCGCGGTCCGGGGACGCGCGGCCGTACGCCCGGCGCCCATCGCCGCTGCTCCCGACCCGACGATGCCGTTCGTGCTGGCGCAGCCGGACCCCGACCCCACATCGCGTGGCTGGCAGCGCGGTGGTGCGGAGGAGCACGAGGGGGCGGGTGGCTGGAGCGACGCGACCGGGACGGTGGGCGCCGCCGCGGTGGCACCGACACCGACCACGCCGCTCACCGTCCCCGGCCCCCGGCTCGACCGGGCACCAGGTCTCGAACCGGCCGCGAGGAGCGGCAACGACCTCGATCCGGCCGCGTGGCAGCCGGACGGCTCCGAGCCGGCCGCACGGCAGCCCGCCGCGTTCGAGCCGGCCCGCGCGCCCTACATGCAGCCGCCGCCCCCGCGGTCCCAGGCCGCGCCGGACCAGCGCCCCTCGCTGCTGCCCGGCGACGCGATGCGGCCCCGTCCGACCGGCACGGCGAAGGCGCAGCGGGCGCTGCTGCTCGGCGGCCTGCTGGCCGTCGTCACGGCCGGCTTCGCCACGGCGCCGTACCTCACGGTGGGCGTGGCCGCCGCCCTGGCGCTGGTCGTGCGCACCGTCTCGTGGACCACGGAGTCGGCGCGCCAGCGCCAGCACCTGCGAGGTCGCCGGCGGTGGTACGACGCGCCGCTGACCGTGCTGAGCTCGCCGTGGTACCTCCTGGTCGCCGCCGGCGGCACGCTCGCGCTCGTGCTCTGGGCGGTGATGGTGATCCTGGCGGCCGGTCTGGTGCTGATGATCTCGCCGGTGCCGACCCCTGCGGTGCTGCTGCTGCTCGGCGCCATCCTGGGGGTGACGCTGTGGTGGGGGCCGGGAGGTGCACGGCTGCGCAGACCCACCCACCGGCTCGTCGGTGCCGCGGTGCGCGATCCCTGGGTCGGCTGGACGGTCGTGGCCGCGGTCGCCCTGGTGGCCGGCGCGCTCGGGTGGGCGGCGCTGACCCAGGACGTCGTCTGGGACCCGCAGCCGGGTCCGCCGTGGCGCGCCGGGACCCTGCTGCACGGCCTGCTGGGTCGTTAGCGCCACGCCGCCGTACCGGCTTCCGGATCGCGAGACCGGGTTCCACCTGCCGGACATCGGTGGCAGACTCGGTGACGTGCTCCAGCAGATCATTATCAGCTAGCGCGTGCGGCCCCGGCCGGACGCGCAGACCTCTCGTAGCCACGGGAGGTCTTTTTGTTGCCCGGCCACCGCCGAGACCACCGGACCCGACCGAGGGACTCCCCATGACCGACACCGGCTTCCACGTGTACGACACCACCCTGCGCGACGGCGCGCAGCAGGAGGGCCTCAACCTCTCCGTCGCCGACAAGCTGTCGATCGCCCGCCAGCTCGACGGGCTGGGGGTGGGCTACATCGAGGGCGGCTGGCCCGGAGCCAACCCCAAGGACACCGAGTTCTTCCGCCGGGCCCGCACCGAGCTCGAGCTGTCCAACGCCACGCTGGCCGCCTTCGGCGCCACCCGCCGTGCCGGGCGCGCCGCCGCGGACGACCCGCTGGTAGGCGCCCTGCGCGACTCCGGCGCCTCCGTGGTGACGCTGGTCGCGAAGTCGCACGACCGACACGTCGAGCTGGCGCTGCGGACGACGCTGCGCGAGAACCTCGCCATGGTCCGGGACACCGTCAGCCACCTGCGCGCCGAGGGGCAGCGGGTCTTCCTCGACGCCGAGCACTTCTTCGACGGCTACCGCGACAACCGCGCCTACGCGCTGGAGGTGCTGCGCACCGCCCACGACGCCGGTGCGGAGGTGGTGGCCCTCTGTGACACCAACGGCGGCATGCTGCCGGCCTGGGTGGCCGACGTCGTGGACGACGTGCTCACCACCACCGGCGTGCGCGTCGGCATCCACTGCCACAACGACACCGGCTGCGCGGTCGCGAACACGCTCGCCGCGGTCGACGCGGGCGCGACCCACGTGCAGGGCACCCTCAACGGCTACGGAGAGCGCACCGGCAACGCCGACCTGGTCTCGGTCGTGGCCAACCTCGAGCTCAAGCTCGACCGCACCGTGCTGCCGGCGGGCGCGCTGCAGGAGGCCACCCGGATCGCGCACGCCGTGGCCGAGGTCACCAACGTGCCGCCGGCCTCGCGCCAGCCCTACGTCGGCACCAGCGCGTTCGCGCACAAGGCGGGGCTGCACGCCAGCGCGATCAAGGTCGACCCGGGCCTCTACCAGCACCTCGACCCGGTGCGGGTCGGCAACGACATGCGGCTGCTGGTCTCCGACATGGCCGGGCGCGCCTCGATCCACCTCAAGAGCCGCGAGCTCGGCTTCGACCTGACCGACAGCGAGGAGGACCAGGAGCTCGTCGCCCGGGTCACCGCGCGGGTCAAGGACCTGGAGTCGCGCGGGCACACCTTCGAGGCCGCCGACGCCTCGTTCGAGCTGCTGCTGCTCGAGGAGGTCGAGGGCCGGCGGCCGTCGTACTTCGATGTCGAGTCCTGGCGGGTCATCACCGACTCCCGTCCGAGCGGCGAGGCGCTCTCGGAGGCGACGGTGAAGCTGCACGCCGGCGGCCAGCGGATCATCACCACCGGCGAGGGCAACGGCCCGGTCAACGCTCTCGACCACGCGCTGCGTGAGGCGATCGGCCAGGCGTATCCCGACATCGCGCGCTTCGAGCTGATCGACTACAAGGTGCGGATCCTCGACCAGGGCCACGGCACCGACGCGGTCACCCGGGTCCTCATCGAGACCACCGACGGCGAGTCGTCGTGGGTCACCGTCGGTGTGGGCGCCAACGTCATCGAGGCGTCCTGGGGCGCGCTGGTCGACGGGGTCACCTTTGGGCTGCGCCGGCACGGCGGGCGTCCGGTCGGGCCCGAGGGCGGGACCGGTGGCTGGTCCGAGGCCGGTACGGCGGCCGCCGCGGACGTCGTCGCGCCGGCCTGAGCCGTGACCCGGGCGGTCTGCTGCCCGCCGGGCCGGTGAGCGGTGAGGTCGGTCAGCGGCGGGCCGGTGCGAGCGGTGGGCCGGTGGGCGGTCGGCTGGTCTGCCGCGCGGCGGTGCGGAGGGGCCGGGTCGGGTCAGAGTCGGTCGAGTAGCCAGGAGGGCCCGACGACCGCGGCGCCAGCCGCCTCGACGCGAGCCCGGAGGCCGCGGTCGGCGGTGACCACCGTGACGTCGTGCCCCGCGCCCAGCTCGGCGGCGACCACTGCCACGATCGTGTCGTCCCCCGAGCCGTTCGCGTGCACGGTGCGCAGCCGTCCCTGCGGCCCCGTCGTACCTTCCGGCACACCGGCCCGGGCGGCGCCCTCCAGCACCAGCAGGACCGAGTCCTCGGGCAGCGTCGCTGCGGCGAGCCGTTCGTGCAGCCGGCCCGCCGCGCCGGCGCGGTCGCGCCACCACCCGTCCGGGCGGCTGCCCACCACGTTGGCTGCATCGACGACGAGAACCCGCACGCCGCCACCCTAGGCGTCGAGAGCACGGTCAGCGCGGGCCGGACCAGGAGCCAGAGCGTGCCGCCGCAGCGAGCTCGGCCGCCACGCGATCGTGGTCGCCGTCCACCAGGCCCACCGTCACCCGCAGGTGCTGCGGCTCGTCCGGGTCGCGGGGGAGCACCCCGAAGGGGCTGCCGGCGGCGGCGCCGATGCCCCGGCTGGCCAGTCTCAGCAGCGCGCCGACCTCGTCGCGCACCGGCAGCCAGAGGTTGATGCCGTCGGCGGCGGGAACGTCCACCCCATGGTCGGCGAGGGCGGCCTGGAGAAGCAGGCGGCGGGCGGCGTACTCCTCGCGCGCCTGCGCCACCTGCGACACGGAGCCGGGATCGCTGAGCAGGTGCAGCAGCACGCCTTGGAGCAACCTGCTCGTCCACCCCTGACCGAGGAACCGGCGGTCGTTGAGCCGGTCGACCAGCGTCGCCGGTCCCGAGACCGCCGCCAGCCGCAGGTCCGGCCCGTGCGACTTGGAGAAGCTACGGACGTGCAGGGTGTCGTCGGGCAGCCAGCGGCCCAGGCTCAGCGGCGACGTGGTCGACGTGGCGCCGGCCGAGTCGTCCTCGACGACGAGCACCTCGCTGCCGGCCAGGACGGCGGCGAGCTGCTCGGCGCGTCCGGCGCTCATCGACACGCCGGTGGGGTTGTGTGCCCGCGGCTGCAGCACGAGCATCCGCGCGCTCCCGACCTGCGCGGCGAGGTCCCCGGCCAGGACTCCCTCCCCGTCCATGCGCAGACCGCGGACGCGTACGCCGGCCGACTCCAGCAGGTCCAGCAGCGGCGGGAAGCACGGATGCTCGACCAGGACGACGTCGCCGAGGCGCAGCTCGAGCTCGACGACCTGCTGGAGCGCGTCCATGGCGCCGTCGACGACCGTGAGGGACTCCGCGGGGTAGGGCCAGTCCTCGCGCAGGGCCTCGGCGAGGGCCGGCAGGGTGGGGTCGTCGAGGTAGCTGCTGTGCCACCCACCAGCCGCGGCGCCGTGGGCGGCAGCCTGCTCGGCCAGCGCGGGGCCGAGGTCGGGCAGCAGGCGAGGGTCGGGCACCCCGGAGGAGAGGTCGAGACCGAACGCGTGACTGCGCTCGAGCGCACGCCGGTAGCGGGTGGGTGCGGCGCGGGTGAGAGCCACCGTCGTGCCGCGGCGGCCGTCGGTGCGCAGCGTGCCGGCGCGCGCCAGCAGGCTCCAGGCGGCGCTGACCGTGGTGGGGGACAGGTGCAGGTGCGTGGCGACGGTCCTGATCGGGGGCAGCCGGTCGCCCTCCTGCAGGTCGCCGGAGCGGATCGCCGCACTCACCGCCTGCGCAAGACCCCGGCTGGAGGGGTCGGCCAGGTGGCGGGACAGCACGTCGAGCACTTTTGTAACATAGCAGAATCATGATTGTGCGGCATGATGGTGGCGCGTAGCGTGCGGGTCATGACCCTGCCGACCGCCGAGCACACCCTGCAGCACTGGATCGACGGGGGCCGCGTCGGCGGTACGTCGGGCCGCACCGGTCCCGTGTTCAACCCCGCCACCGGGGCGCAGACCGCCCAGGCCCCGCTCGCCTCCGTCGCGGAGGTCGACCGAGCCGTGGCGTCGGCTGCGGCAGCGGCCCGGGAGTGGCGCCGCTCCTCGCTGTCGCGGCGCGCCGAGGTGCTGTTCGCCTTCCGGCAGCTGCTGCACGAGCGCACCGACGAGCTCGCCCGCATCGTCACCGCCGAGCACGGCAAGGTGCTCGCCGACGCCGCCGGCGAGATCGCCCGCGGACTCGAGAACGTCGAGTACGCCACCGGCATCGCCAACCTGCTCAAGGGCGGCTACTCCGAACAGGCGTCGACCGGCGTCGACGTCTACTCGATCCGGCAGCCGCTCGGCGTGGTCGCCGGCATCACGCCGTTCAACTTCCCGGTGATGGTGCCGCTGTGGATGTGCGCCAACGCGATCGCCACCGGCAACGCGTTCGTGCTCAAGCCCAGCGAGAAGGACCCGTCCGCCGCGCTCTTCCTCGCCGAGCTCTGGCAGCAGGCCGGCCTGCCCGACGGCGTCTTCAGCGTCGTGCACGGCGACAAGGAGGCCGTGGACCGGCTGCTGGTGCACCCCGACGTCGCGGCCGTGAGCTTCGTGGGCTCCACCCCGGTGGCGCGCTACATCTACGAGACGGGCACCTCGAACGGCAAGCGCGTGCAGGCGCTCGGCGGCGCGAAGAACCATATGGTGGTGCTCCCGGACGCCGACCTCGACCTCGCCGCCGACGCCGCGGTCTCGGCCGCGTACGGTGCCGCCGGGGAGCGCTGCATGGCGATCTCGGTCGTGGTCGCGGTCGGGGACGCAGGGGACCGGCTCGTCGACGCGATAGCGCTGCGGCTGCCCAAGCTGGTGGTCGGCGACGGCGCCGAGCCCGGCACGGACATGGGTCCGCTGATCAGCGCCGAGCACCGTGACAAGGTCGCCGGCTACGTCGCGGCCGGCGAGAGCTCGGGTGCCCGGGTGGTCGTGGACGGCCGCGAGGCCGCCGTACCCGGGGGCGGGTTCTTCCTCGGTGCGACGCTGCTCGACGACGTGAGGCCCGAGATGAGCGTCTACACCGACGAGATCTTCGGGCCGGTGCTCTCGGTCGTCCGCGCGGACGGCTACGAGGAGGCGGTCGGGCTGATCAACTCCAACCGCTACGCGAACGGCACCGCGATCTTCACCCGTGACGGGGGCGCCGCCCGGCAGTTCCAGCTCGACGTCGAGGTCGGCATGGTCGGCATCAACGTGCCGATCCCGGTGCCGGTGGCGTCCTACTCCTTCGGCGGCTGGAAGTCCTCGCTGTTCGGCGACTCCCACATGTACGGCCCCGAGGGCATCAGCTTCTACACCCGCGGCAAGGTGGTCACCTCGCGCTGGCCGGACCCGGCGACCTCGGAGGTCGACCTCGGCTTCCCCCGGACGAGGTGAGCACGATGACCACCTCGACCACCTCGACCACCGGTACCGACGCGGTGCTCGGTCCACGGCTCGACGAGGCGGAGGTACGCCGCCTCGACCGCGACCACGTGTTCCACTCATGGTCCGCGCAGGCCGCCATCGACCCGATGCCGATCTCGGGCGCCGAAGGCTCCTGGTTCTGGGACGCGTCGGGGCGCCGTTTCCTCGACTTCTCCTCCCAGCTGGTCAACGTCAACATCGGATACCAGCACCCGAGGCTCGTGGCGGCGATCCGGGAGCAGGCCGGCCGGCTGCTCACGGTCTCGCCGGCCTTCGCCGAGGAGTCCCGCAGCAGGGCCGCGGCGATGATCGCCGAGCGGGCTCCGGCCCGGCTGAACAAGGTGTTCTTCACCAACGGCGGTGCGGAGGCGGTCGAGAACGCCGTACGCATGGCACGGCTGCACACCGGTCGGCACAAGGTCCTGGCCGCCTACCGCAGCTACCACGGCGCCACGGCCGGGGCCATCACCCTCACCGGCGACCCGCGCCGCTGGGCCTCCGAGCCCGGCATGCCCGGCGTGGTCCGCTACTGGGGCCCCTACCTGTACCGCTCGGCCTTCCACGCCACGACCGAGGCCGAGGAGTGCGAGCGGGCGCTGCAGCACCTCCGCGACGTCGTCATGGTCGAAGGGGCGCACGCGATCGCGGCGATCCTGCTGGAGCCGGTCGTCGGCACCAACGGCATCCTGGTGCCGCCGCAGGGCTACCTCGCCGGCGTCCGGGAGATCTGCGACGAGTTCGGCATCGTCTTGGTCGCCGACGAGGTGATGGCCGGCTTCGGGCGGTGCGGCGAGTGGTTCGCCGTGGACCACTGGGGCGTCGAGCCCGACCTCATTACCTTCGCCAAGGGCGTCAACTCCGGCTACGTGCCGCTCGGCGGGGTGCTGATCAGCGACGACATCGCGGCCACCTTCGACCACCGGCCGTACCCGGGCGGGCTCACCTACTCCGGGCACCCGCTCGCCTGCGCCTCAGCCGTCGCCTCGATCGAGATCTTCGAGGAGGAGGGGATCCTGGCGCACGCCCGCCACCTCGGCGACGACGTCATCGGTCCCGGGCTGCGCGAGCTCGCCGACGAGCACCCGAGCGTCGGTGAGGTCCGCGGCCTCGGTGTGTTCTGGGCCGTCGAGCTCGTCCGCGACCGAGAGACCCGCGAGCCGTTGGTGCCCTACAACGCCGCCGGTCAGGCTGCTGCCCCGATGGCTGCAGTGGTCGCCGCCTGCAAGGAGCGGGGCCTGTGGCCGTTCGTGCACTTCAACCGGCTGCACGTCGTGCCGCCGTGCACGACGAGCGAGGAGGAGATCGACCAGGGCCTCGCCATCCTGGACGAGGCGCTCAAGGTGGCCGACGAGCAGGCGTCCGCCTAGGAGCCGCGCGACGGGTCGGCCGATCGCGCGTCGCGCGCGGCCGCGGTCACGGCGTTGCGGATCGCCCGCGCCACCACGTCGACGGCCGCGGTCTCGAGGACGACCGGCTCCTCGGACCGCTCGCCGGTGCTCAGCGCGAAGACCGTGTCGCCGTCGTACGACGTGTGCACCGGCCGGACCGCCAGCGCCAGACCGTCGTGCGCGACCACGGCGAGCCGGTGCGCGTGCGTCCTGGTCAGGCCGACGTCGGTGGCGACGACGACCAGGGTGGTGTTCTCGCCGACCGGCGGGCCGTCGCCGGCGCCGTGCTCGAGCAGCGCCGCGACCGCTCCGACGCCGGCCAGCACCTCACCGGCTCCGTCGACGACGTCGCCTGCGGCGTTGACCACGGCCATCGCGCCCACCACGCCGCCGCCGGGAAGCCGGCGCGAGGCCGTCCCCACGCCGCCGTCGACCGCGCGCTCGGGACCCAGCAGGCTGCCGACGGTCGCCCCGGTGCCCGCTCCGAACAGCCCGTTGCCGCAGGGGGAGCCCGGCTCGGCGTCGACGCAGGCATGCCGTCCGGCCTCGGCGTCCGGCCGTGCCTGCGCGGAGCCGCTGCCGAGGTCGTAGACGACCGCGGCCGGGACGATCGGGACCACCGCATGCTGCGTGGGGAAGCCGACGCCGTGCTCGGCGAGGTACGCCATCACGCCGTCCGCTGCGGCCAGGCCGAACGCCGACCCGCCCGCGAGCAGGACCGCGTGCACCCGCTCGACCAACCGGCCGGGCGCGAGCAGGTCGGTCTCCCGGGTGCCCGGCGCCGCCCCCCGGACGTCCACCGACGCCACGGCTCCCTGCGGCGGCGCCAGCACCGCCGTGCAGCCGGTCAGCCCGACCGGGTCGGTCCAGTGGCCGACCCGGATCCCGGGCACGTCGGTGATGTCGTCGTGCAGGTCACCGTGCTCCTCGTCCATCCGCCGAGGTTAGTCCGCCGGGCTGCTGAGCCGCGCCGGCCGCCCGCCAGCCCCCGCCGATCGCCCGTCGGACATGCACTCGGCGGCGGGCACCGACCCGGCCGAGCGGGGACGGCGGTCGCGAACGCCTCGAGTGCATGTCCGACGGTCCGCGCCGCCGGTTCGGCCGCGCTCGAGAAGGTGCTGCCGCGGCTCGGTGCCGTGGTCGGCGGCCTACCGTGCGGCGAGGAGCCGCTCGCACTCGGCGATCAGCCGCCGCCGCAGGGGGGCGCCCCGCTCGGCGAAGGCGCGCTGCGCGGCGACGTACTCCTGCTTGCCCTCCGGCGTCTCGACCCGCACCGGCGCGTAGCCGAGTCCGGAGAGGTCGTACGGCGAGGCCCGCATGTCGAGCGCCCGGATGTCGCGCGCGAGCGCGAAGCAGTCCGCCACCAGCTCGGAGGCGACCATCGGGCTGAGCCGGTAGGCGTGCTTGTAGAGGTCCATCCCGGCGTGCAGGCACCCCGGCTGCTCGAAGCCGGCGCGGTTCTCGCTCGTCGGCTGCAGCGTGTTGCGCGGGCGGGCGGCGTCGGTGAAGAAGCGGTAGGCGTCGAAGTGCGAGCAGGCGATGCGGTGCGACTCCACGACCGCGTCGGTGCCGTCGGGTCCCAGCCGGAGCGGCCAGGAGGCGTGCCGGACCTCGTCCTGCTCGAGGCGGTAGACCATCGCCCACTCGTGCATCCCGAAGCAGCCGAGCTGCGCCGGGCGGGAAGCGGTCGCGGTGAGCAGGCGGTGCAGCGCCTCGACGAGCGGTCGCTGCCCGAGGACGTGGTCGCGGGTGACGCCGACCGCCGGCACACGCTCGCTGCCGTGCTCCGCTCCCGCACGGCTCGCCGGCACCGGCCCGTAGCCCTTCAGCGGCAGGTAGGCATCGGCGCTGCCGGTCGACAGGGCCACGCCGTACCCGGGGTGCCACCGGCGCAGCGCCGCGGGCCGCTGGGAGTAGTAGGTGAACAGGAAGTCCTCGACCGGGTGCGGCCGACCTGCCCGCCGGCGCTCGAGATGAGGGCCGACCCAGGCGTCGACGCGCGCCTCGTGCGCCGCCCGACGGGCCTGCTCGCCGGCCGGGTCGAGCAGCAGCGCGGGGGAGGAGTCGCGGGTCTGCACAGGCCCGAGGGTAGTGGCCGGTCCGGTGCCGGCCCGCCGGTAGGCTCGACAGGTGCGCATCGCTAGGTTCACCACCGGAGACGACCCGCAGTACGGCGTGGTCACGGGCGACGTCGACGAGCTGGGCATCCCCAGCGACGACACCGTCATCGTGGCGCTCGCCGGCGACCCTCTCTACGTCGGGGTCAACCTGACGGACAAGGAGATCCCGCTCTCGGAGGTCCGGCTGCTCGCGCCGGTCCTGCCGCGCAGCAAGGTCGTCGGCATCGGGAGGAACTACGCCGCCCACGCCGCCGAGATGGGCGGGGAGGCACCGGCCGAGCCGCTGATGTTCCTCAAGCCGAACACCTCGGTCGTGGGGCCGGGGGACCCGGTGTTCTACCCCCGTCAGACCAGCGAGCTGCACTACGAGGGCGAGCTGGCCGTCGTGATCGGCCGCATCTGCCGCGACGTCACGCCGGAGCGGGTCGCCGAGGTGGTCTACGGCTACACGGTCGGCAACGACGTGACCGCCCGGGACCTGCAGAGGAGCGACGTGCAGTTCACCCGGGCCAAGGGCTTCGACTCCTTCTGCCCGCTCGGCCCGTGGATCGAGACCGAGCTGGACACCTCCGACCTCAACGTGACCACGCACCTCAACGGCGACCTCGTCCAGGACGGCACCACGAAGGACATGATCTTCGACGTGCCCACGCTGGTCTCCCACGTCTCCTCCGTGATGACGCTGCTGCCCGGCGACGTCATCCTCACCGGCACCCCCGAGGGCGTCGGTCCCATGAACGTCGGCGACGAGGTCGAGGTGACCGTCGCCGGCATCGGCTCCCTCGCGAACAAGGTGGTTCCGCGTGACTGACAACCCGACCTCGCCCGAGTCCGTGCGAGTGCGGTTCTGCCCCTCGCCGACCGGCGCCCCGCACGTCGGCCTGGCCCGCACGGCGCTGTTCAACTGGGCGTTCGCCCGCCACCACGGCGGCACCTTCGTGTTCCGGATCGAGGACACCGACGCCGCCCGCGACTCCCAGGAGTCCTACGACACCATCCTCGAGGTGATGCGCTGGCTGGGCTTCGACTGGGACGAGGGCCCCGAGGTCGGCGGCCCCTTCGGTCCCTACCGGCAGTCCGAGCGCCTCGGGGTGTACGCCGACGTGGCGGCCAAGCTGCTCGCGGCGGGCCGCGCCTACCACTGCTACTGCTCGGCCGACAAGCTCGACGAGCGCAACGAGCGGGCGCGGTCGGAGGGTCGGGCGCCCGGCTACGACGGGCACTGCCGCTCGCTCTCGCCGGAGCAGGTCGCCGCCTACGAGTCCGAGGGGCGCAGGCCGGTCGTGCGGTTCCGGATGCCCGACCGGGCGATCACCTTCACCGACCTGGTCCGCGGTGACATCACCTTCCAGCCGGAGAACGTGCCGGACTACGTGCTGGTGCGAGGCAACGGGCACCCGCTGTACACCTTGGTGAACCCGGTGGACGACGCGCTGATGGAGATCACCCACGTGCTCCGCGGGGAGGACCTGCTGTCCTCGACCCCGCGGCAGCTCGCGCTGTACGACGCGCTGGCCGAGATCGGCGTGGGCAACGGCCGCACGCCGCAGTTCGGCCACCTGCCCTACGTGATGGGCCAGGGCAACAAGAAGCTCTCCAAGCGCGACCCCGAGGCCAACCTGCTCGGCTACCGCGAGCGCGGCTTCCTGGCGGAGGGGCTGCTGAACTACCTGGCGCTGCTCGGCTGGGCGATCGCCGAGGACCGCGACATCTTCTCCATGGAGGAGATGGTGGCCGCGTTCACCATCGACCGGGTGAACCCGAACCCGGCGCGCTTCGACCTGAAGAAGTGCGAGGCGATCAACGCCACCCACCTGCGGGCGCTGCCGCTGGAGGATCTTGCCGACCGGCTCACCCGGCACCTTCAGGACGCCGGCGTCCTCGGCGCCGAGGTGACCGACGAGCAGCGCGCGCTGCTGCTGCAGGCGACGCCGCTGGTGCAGGAGCGGATGACGACGCTCGGCGAGGCTGTCGACATGCTCGGGTTCCTGTTCCTCGACGAGGAGCAGTTCGTCCGCGACCCCACCGACGCCGAGAAGCTGCTCGACGACACCGGCCGCGGGGTGGTCAAGGCTGCCCACGAGGCGCTGGCCGCGCTGTCGACCTGGACGACCGCCGCCATCGACGAGGCACTGCGCGCGGCGCTGGTCGAGGAGCTCGGACTCAAGCCCCGCAACGCGTTCGGTCCGGTACGGGTCGCCGTCACCGGGCGCCGGGTCTCCCCGCCGCTGTTCGAGTCGCTGGAACTGCTGGGCCGGGACCGTTCGTTGAACCGGTTGAGGAGCGCCCAGGGCGGCTGAATCCGGCCGTTTCACCGCGGCTCGCGGCTGCGTACGGGCACACTACGCACGACACAGGGGAGCGCCATGAGCCAGCACACGCCGGAGCAGCCCGAAGGGCAGCAGCCGCGACCCGGCACGCCCTCGGGCTCGTGGCCCCCTCCGTACTACCCGCAGCAGCAGCCGTACGGCGGCGTGGGGCACGCGCAGCAGTACGGCGCGCCGCCGTACCCCCCGACCGGGCCGCAGCAGGGGGGTGCCGCGGCGTACCCGTCCGCCCTGCAGCCCGGTGGCCACCCGTCGTTCCCGCACCCGGAGCCGACGCCGTACCACCTGATGCTGCGCACCTGGAGCTACCGCTGGTGGAAGCCGCTGGCCGGGCTGGGACTGCTGCTCCTGCTCTTCCTGGTCGTGCAGTTCCTGATCGCCGGCGCCCTGTTCGTCATCGCCGCCGTGCAGCCGGGCGGCTTCCTGGACAACCTGAACGCGCTGAGCGACATGAGCCGGATCACCCCGGCGTTCCTGCTGATGCTCAACCTCTCGCTGGGCGCGTTGATCCTCGCTTCCTGGGTGGTCATGCGGGTGGTGCACCGGATGCGGCCACGGTGGCTGACGTCGGTGCAGCCGAAGATGCGGTGGCGCTTCTTCTGGGTCTGCCTCGGCCTCTCGGTGGTGGCCCTGGTCGCCTCCTCCGTGGTGGGACAGGTGGTTCCGGGCGACCCCGCGGACATGGGCGGGATGACAGTCAACGACTTCACTGCCAGCACCGCCACGCTGGCGCTGGTCGTCTTCCTCACCACGCCGTTCCAGGCCGCGGGGGAGGAGTACTTCTTCCGCGGCTACCTGATGCAAGCGATCGGGTCCCTGCTGGGCTACCGCGACGACCGGTGGGTGCAGCTGATGGCGAAGTGGGTGGCGCTGGTCGCGACGTCGCTGTTGTTCGCCGCCGCGCACGGCGCGCAGAACTTCCCGCTGTTCTTCGACCGGTTCGCGTTCGGGATGATCGCCGGCTGGCTCATCCTGCACACCGGCGGCCTCGAGGCGGGCATCGCCATGCACATCTTGAACAACTTCCTCGCCTTCGGTCTGGCACTGACCTTCGGCGACATCGGCGAGAGCCTCAACGTGAGTGAGATCTCCTGGTGGAACATCCCGGTGACCGTCACGCAGGCCGGCGTCTACGCGCTGCTGGTGGTCTGGGTGGCTCGTCGGATGGGGCTGCGCAACCGCACGCAGCCGCCCGTGCCGGCGCTCGCGCAGCCGGTGCCGGCGGCGTCGGTCTGAGGCGTCGGTCCGAGACGTGTGAGCGTGCTCACCGCAGGGGCTGAGACGGCCTGCGCGTTTTGGCGGCTCTCCTGACGCTTCCGTGGGTGCCTGAGCGCGCCTAGAACGTGAGCACGCCGCTCCCTGCATAGGTTCTTGAGCTGTTGAGGAACAGGAACCAGTGAGCGGAGAACGGCGTGCAGAACGCCACCTTATGGCGAGCCCTGTTGGGGGTCGAGAAAGCGGTCATCGACGCGATCGAGTTCGACGAGGACGAGCAGCTGCTGGTGGCTCATGTTCGCCCACGGAAACGAACGCGGGGTCGGTGCGGCCGGTGCGGGCGACGATCACCGCGCTACGACGCCGGGGAGGGGCGGCGGCGGTGGCGGGCACTGGACCTGGGCACGATCCAGGCCGCCCTTGAGGCCGACGCGCCCCGGGTGCGGTGTCCGCAGCATGGGCCGACGGTGGCGGCGGTGCCCTGGGCTCGGCACGCGGCCGGACACACCTACGCCTTCGACGAGCAGGTCGCCTGGCTTGCCACCCAGTGCTCCAAGACCGCGATCACCGAGCTGATGCGGATCGCCTGGCGCACCGTCGGCGCGATCATCACCCGGGTCTGGGCCGACGTCGAGGCCGTGCATGACCGGTTCGCGAAGCTGAGACGGATCGGGATCGATGAGATCTCCTACAAGCGCGGGCAGAAGTACCTGACCGTGGTCGTCGACCACGACTCCGGCCGGCTGGTGTGGGCCGCACCCGGCCGGGAGAAGGCCACCCTGGAGCGGTTCTTCGACGCCCTCGGTGAGGAACGCTCCGCCCTGATCACCCACGTGTCCGCCGACGGCGCGGACTGGATCAGCGCCGTGGTCACGCGCCGCTGCCCGAACGCGGTGCGCTGCGCCGACCCCTTCCACATCGTCAAGTGGGCCACCGAGGCCCTCGACGACGTCCGCCGTCAGGCCTGGAACGCCGCTCGTGGCCAACCAGGCGGCCGCGCTGACCGGATCCGATGGTCGCGCGGACGCCTGCGTCAAGACGCCGCCGGCACCGCGAAGGCTCTCAAGCACGCCCGCTTCGCGCTGTGGAAGAACCCAGAGAACCTCACCACCCGACAGGCCGCAAAGCTGGCCTGGATCGCCAAGACCGACCCCACACTGCACCGGGCCTACCTGCTCAAGGAAGGACTCCGGCTGGTCTTCCAACTCGGCTACGACGAAGCCGTCGAGGCGCTCGAGGCCTGGATCGGCTGGGCCCGCCGCTGCCGCATCCCCACCTTCGTCGACCTGCAGCGCCGCATCGTCAAACACAAGGCCTCGATCCTGGCCGCGATCGAGCACGGGCTGTCCAACGGACGCATCGAGTCGGTCAACACCAAGATCCGCCTCATCACCCGAGTCGCATTCGGCTTCAAGTCACCAGACGCCCTCATCGCGCTAGCCATGCTCAACCTCGGCGGACACCGTCCCGATCTCCCGGGTCGGAAATGACCCACGGATCAGTCAGGAGAGCCGTTTTGGCGCCCGAGTCCGTGACGTGTATTCTCAACCGGGCTTCGAGAGAAGCAGATCCCATGGGGTATGGGGTAATTGGCAGCCCGACTGGTTCTGGTCCAGTTAGTCTAGGTTCGAGTCCTAGTACCCCAGCGATTTGGTCGAGATGACTGGCAGCCGCTAGGGTTTCGATCGCTTCCAAGCCCCCGTTGTGTAGTGGCCTAGCACGCCGCCCTCTCAAGGCGGTAGCGCCGGTTCGAATCCGGTCGGGGGTACCAGCGGACAAGAGGTCCTGACCAGCGGAAACGCTGGTCAGGGCCTCTTGCGTTGTGTCCGGCTGAAACCGGCTCTGGACGGTGTTCTACGGGTGTCCGGGCAGACTACGGGCAGAAGTTTCCTCGCGCGTCGGCTCGGATGAGTCTGGTGATCGGCGGTCCTTGCTGTCGATGACGCCCCCGCGGCCGACCGACACGACGGACTCGACAAGGACGCAACTGCGACGCCACCGAGTGGCGCTCGGTCGAGACCGTGCGTTGGCGGCCAACTCGTGCTTCCCAGCGACGAGCAGCACCTCGGCGTACGGTGGCCTGCAACGCACCCCATGTCCTGCACCCGACTTCGCGCACTCTCGACCTGCTCGCCGTCACTGCCTCGTTCCCGGGATGGCGCGGCAACCTCAGCGCGTGTTCGGCGGTAGCGGTGGTTCTCGTCCGGTGACACCGAAGGACCGGACATCGTGATCTTCCGCCGGCTGGGGCTCGACATCGTGCGCAGCCAGCTGGTGTCGACCGCGCCAGCCACCCTTGACGAGCTCGGCCCGAACCATGGAGCCACCCGCGAAAGGATCCGTTAGATGGAGTCCATGCTGATTGCCGAGGCCCTAGCCTCGATCTTTCGTGTGGCTGCGGCGTGACTCGTTGAGTACGACGCTCGCCTCGCTCGGCTGCGAGGCGTGGACGGCCACCGGCGCTGTGCTCGCCGGGTTCTCCGAGGGTCCTGGTCGGTGGAACGGGGTCGCTGGGTCAGTTGGGTTGGAGGGCTGCCCATCCGGTGTCGATGAGGTCGTTCCAGGGCCCACCCGCGAGGCAGGCGGAGCCGTTGTCGGCGTCCGCTGCGGATGATGCGTCCGGCCACGGCCAGCAGCCGGAAGCGGAGGCGTTTGGGTTCCCAGCGGCGGGCGGGCTGGTCGTGCCAGGCCAGCGTCTGGGTCCAGACGAGCAGGTCTGCGGCCAGGGCGATGATCTCCAACCAGACCTGGTTCTGCGCGAACCCGTGGAAGGGCAGGTTCCGCAGCCCGGTGTCCTTCAGGGCACGGATGCGGTCTTCGGCGCGGGCGCGTTGCCGGTGCCGGACCTCGAGGGCGGCCAGGGTCCAGCCGGGGCCGCGGGTGTTGGTGGCAAAGCAGGTGATCCGTTAGCCCTCGTGGTCGGTCAGTCTCAGCTGCGCGCCGGGGTGGGGTCGTCCGCGGCGGGCGATGACTCGCATCCCGGCCGGCCAGCCGCGCAAGGTGGCGGGCAGGTAGGCGGTGAGCTCGGCGACCTGGGCGCCCTCGCGCGGCAGCCCGTCGCCGTCGATGGCGGCCCGCCAGGCCTGCCGCGGCACCTGGCGGAGTGCTTCGACGACCGGTGGCATCCCGTAGAAGCCGACGGAGTACTCCAGGCCGAGGTTGGTGATGTGGCCCAAGAAGTCCTTGACGCCACCGCCGGTGTCGGTGCGCACCACCACGTTGCTCCGCTCGGCATCGGGCAGCTGCGCGAGCGCGGCGTCGAGGACGGCGATGTGGTCCGCGGCGCAGTTCGCGCCGGCCGAGCCGGTGCGCAGCATCCCGGCCAGTGTCTCTCCCGAGCCGTTCTCGCCGTGGTCGACGAACGCGAACAGCGGGTGGAATCCGAACCCGCGCTTGAACGTCGGCGCCGCAAGTTCCTTCTCGCTGTGGGCGGTCACCAGCGTGGCGTCCATGTCGATGGCCACCTGCCCGCCCTGCTGCCCGGCGACCGGACGCCGCCGGGCCCAGACCCGCTCCCGAGCAGCGGCGCGCGCAGAGCGGATCGCCGTGACCGCCGCGTCGACGTCGCCAGCCAGCGCGGCGACCAGCCGCGACACCGTCGGGTCGGAAGCGACCGGTCCGAACACCTCCGGCTGAGCCCGCACCACCGCGACGTCGGCCAGGCAGTCACCGCCCAGCGCGACCGCGGTCGCGACGTCGAGCAGCACCTTGCCCGGATCATGGATCGCCCGCGGCGAAGCCCACGGCGTCAACGCCGCCGTCAACGTCCGGGCCAGCCCGGACAGTGCGATCGTCTGACGCAGCAGCATCCCTCCTGCAGAGGAGACCAGCGACTCGCGGGCGGGATCGAGAACCAACATCGGGACGCGGTTACGCTTCACCTACGGAGTGCCTCTCTACGTGGTGGATCTTGACCTTCGACAAGCCAAGAATCCCGCGTCAGACGGGCACTTCCGTGCGCAGGGAAAGTGGCTGCCCTTGTCGAGGATCTGCGAAAGCACTCGGGCGTTCCGGTCTACGTATGCCGCGACGGGCCACGTCACCATCCCGGTCGTGAGCACGAAGGGTTCAGCTATTGGCTGGTGGGAGCTGCCCGATCCGCGAGTAGGCTCCCGGGCGGGAGAACGCCCGTTGCCGATGTTCGGCTGCGGCATGGTTTCCTTCACAGCCACACGCGGACAACTTGGCAAGGTCGTCGGCCTTCCCGCCTCCCGCCAGGACAGAGCCCCGCGGGGCTCTGTCGATGCCTACGTGGGGATGGTCGAGCGCGGAGACCGTGCACCTAATGTTGAGAAGTGCCGACTAATCCTTCAGGCCGTGCGTGCACGCTCCGCAACGGAAGTGCATCCGGAGCAGGGGCTGGTCGATCTGTTGGTACCGGACCCCGACACGGAGTCACCCATCCGGCTTAGGTTCCCTCTGTCCGCGGCAGCGATGGAGCGAGAGATGTCACCGCTACTGGGCGAAACTGAAGGTGGAGAACGCGCGACGCGGACGCGATTTCTCGCTGATGCCACTGGAATTGCCGTGGGATTCGCCGCCGACCCGTGCGGGGTCTGGCGAGGTGACGCCCCCGGAGCCGGCTGACGACCCCGCGAACGACGCAGCGCAGGCGTGGCAGCACCGCGACACGGTTGGCGACCTAGTCTTGAGGGCTGCCCGCCTCGACACAGCGCAGATGGGTCTCTTGCTACGTGCAGCGGTCCTCATAGAACGAGACCCGTGCGCAGCGCGCGCCCGCCTTTCAGCCGAATTGGAACTATGATCCCTCCCGGTTGTCGGCCGGGAAGCCACGGTCTGAAGCATGGAGACAACTGGAACTGAACAGCGTCCATCTGGAGCCGGATTGGGCGGCCTTGGGTCGCCGCGCAGGCGGCACGTACGTCTTCTGCGGCGACATGCTCAGCGCGGAAGGTGAACCAGTCCCCACGCACTGAACTTCGGGAGCTCGCCGACCAGGTAGTCACCGTCCCGCGTGACGTCCACCTCGACCAGCTCAGGCCCGGCCGCGGGGCTGCCGAAGAGCATCCGCTCGCCGGCCCAGCGCACGCGGACCGTGACCCCGGTGACCGGGGCCGCCGGCTGCTTGGGCCGGTTCCACTCCAAGTCGTCCTGCCCGGCCAGGTCGACCAGATGCAGGGTCATACCGGCCGAGGAGGTCCGGGCCACGACCCATAGGCTGCCGGCCACCGGGTCGGGTGCCACGGGCATCGGCCCGGTCACCGCGAGATCGTCGTTCTCGTCACCGGACAGGTGGGAGTGGGTGATCGTGCGGGCCTCGGGCGCGTGCAGCAGGTCGCCGTTGGCCACGGCGAAATCGAACCAGTCGCGCAGCAGCCGGACCGTGCCGGCGTCCACGCGTGCGAAGTTCGGGTAGTAGGGATGGGTCAGCACCCCGTCGCCTTCCCCGCACAACAGGTGGTGGCCGCCGTGCGCCCAGATCGTGGCCAGCGCCAGGCGCGCCGCCCACTCCGCCTCCGGCGTGGTGCCATTGGTGAACGGAACCAGGTAGGCGGCCAGCACCACCGGTCGCCCGGGCGCGGACAGGCGGGCCGCATCGATGAGGGCGACCAGGTGGCGATACTCCCGGTGCGGGTCCCACACCTCGACGTACGTGGTGTCTAGCGGCGCGCGCACGGTGGTCCTGGTCGGGTAGTCGTTGACGTTGTTGAAGAACAGCGTCGCCTCGGGCAGCGCCCGGCGCACCGCCTTCAGGAACGGCGGGAACAGCTCGGCCAGCTCCAGCGGCCGGCCCTCGTGGTCCCAGGCAATCTTCGGGAAGCCGTAGGTGTCGAGGTGCAGCCCGTCGAAGCCGACCGCGTCCACAGCCCGCTCGAACTGCCCGATGATGTGGTCGTGCCATGGGTTGTCGGCCGCGAGGTTGCCGATCCTCAGCAGGTCCGCGAGCTGGTAGGGCGTGCCGTCGCGGTGGTAGAGGAGCTGCTCGGGGTGGGCCTTGGCGTAGTCCATGGCCACGCCGTAGACCGCGGCGTAGCCGATCGCCTGCGCGCCGACCTCGCGGCACGCCGCGATCAGCGACCGGGTGGTGCGGTGCGAGAGCCGGCGGTCGCAGATGTCGGTGAACTCCTCCTGTGTGCCGACGAGGTCGGCGTGCCGGTAGGCCCAGTCGTAGAACTGCACGGTCGTCAGATGGAGCTCGCGCAGCCCGCGCACTGCCGCGGTGGTCTCCTCGGCGCTGCGGTCGGGGCCGAAATCCGACAGGAAGCCGTAGCGCGGCCGGTCGACCGGCGAGGCAAGCACGTCAAAGCCGGTCGTCAGCTCGGCATCGCCGTCCTCGGCCGCCAGCCGTACGGCGTACCCGCCGATCGGGAGTGGGCCGAGGTCGATGAGCTCGGTCGGCCCGACCCGCTGGTCGCGCACCACCTCGCTGAGCCGGGTCACCAACAGCCGGGCGGGCGCCCGGGCACCCGTCCACTCCAGCACCACCGGCTCATGCGGCGCGAAGGTCGCCCGGGTCGGGACCAGGTCGGCGCTCACGAGGCGCGCCGGCGGCGGTGGACGCGGGCCTCCCAAGCGGCCAGCTCGGGCCCTTCTGGGCGGGCCACGTTGCCGATCAGCAGATCGGTGCCCCGCCACTCCTCCCAGTCCGGCAGGTCCGGTCGCACCGGCTCGCCGGAGAAGTTGGCGACGCACAGCAGCTCGACGTCGTCGAGCTGCCTGGTGAAGGCGTAGATCGTCGGGTCGTCGGGCAGCAGCATCGTGAAGTCGCCCAGCGCGACGGCGGGCTCCGACTTCCGCAGCGCGATCAGCCGCCGGTAGTGGTGGAAGACCGAGTCGGGGTCGTCGAGGGCCGCCTCAGCATTGACCGAGGTGTGCTCGGGGTGCACCGCCAGCCACGGCGTCCCGCTGGAGAAGCCGGCGTTCGGCGAGGCGTCCCACTGCATCGGGGTGCGGGCGTTGTCGCGGCCCATCGCCCGCAGCGACGCGAGCACGTCGGCCGGCTGCTGGCCCAGCCCTACCGCGTGGCGGTAGTGGTTGATGGCCTCGATGTCACGGAAGTCCTCGATCGAGGCGAACGGCGCGTTGGTCATGCCGAGCTCCTCGCCCTGGTAGACGTACGGCGTGCCCCGGTGCAGATGCAACACGGTGCCGAGCAGCTTGGCCGAGCGGACCCGGTGCTCGCCGTCGTCACCGAACCGGGACACCACCCTCGGCTGGTCGTGGTTGTTCCAGTAGAGGCTGTTCCAGCCGGTCGTGGCCAGCCCCGTCTGCCAGCGGCCGAGCGACTCCTTAAGCGCGGGGAGGCGGAACGGCAGCACGTCCCACTTGCTGGAGCCTTGGTCGACCCCCACGTGCTCGAACTGGAAGACCATGTCGACCTCATGCCGGGCGGGGTCGGTGAACAGCCGGGCCTGTTCGACGGTGACGCCCGGCATCTCCCCGACCGTGAGCAGCGTCGCCTCATGGCCGGCGACGACCTCGGCGTGCATCTCGGCGAGAAACTCGTGGATCCGCGGGCCGCATAGGAAGAAGGGGCCACCATCGCCGAGCGTCCGGCCCTCGGGTACGACGCCGTCGGGCAGCGAGACCTCCTTGGAGATCATGTTGATGACGTCCATCCGGAAGCCGTCGACGCCCCGGTCGAGCCACCAGCGCATCATCTGGTGGATCGCGCGCCGGACCTCGGGGTTCTCCCAGTTCAGGTCGGGCTGCTTACGACCGAACAGGTGCAGGTAGTACTCGCCCGAGGCCTCGTCGTACGCCCAAGCGGGCCCGGAGAAAAACGAGCCCCAGTTGGTCGGCTCGACCCCGGGCTCACCGGGAGTGGTCCCGGGCCGCGCCGGGCGCCACCAGTACCAGTCGCGCTTGGGCGAGTCGACCGAGGAGCGCGACTCCACGAACCACGGGTGCTCGTCGGAGGTGTGGTTGACCACGAGGTCCATCACCACCTGGATCCCTCGGGTGTGCGCCCCGGCGATCAGCTCGTCGAGGTCGGCCAGCGAGCCGAAGAGCGGGTCCACGTCTGTGTAGTCGCTGATGTCGTAGCCGTTGTCGTCCTGCGGGGAGGGATAGATCGGGCTGAGCCAGAGCACCTCGATGCCCAGCCGCTGGAGGTAGTCCAACCGGGAGGTGATCCCGCGCAGGTCGCCGATGCCGTCTCCGTCGGAGTCGGCGAAGCTGCGCGGGTAGACCTGGTAGACCACCGAACTGGTCCACCACGGCACCTCCGGCCCGGTGCCGGGGCCGGAGCGGGCTGCGACTGCGGGATCTGCGAGAGACACGGAGATCATCCTTCTTGGGTTCAGCCCTTGAGGGCACCGGCGGCGAGGCCGGAGACGAAGTAGCGCTGGAAGACGACGAAGACGGCGATCACCGGCACCACCGCGATCGTCGAGGCCGCGAAGACCAGCCCCCACGAGGTGCCGTGCTGGCCCTGGAAGAGCTGGATCGCCATCGGCAGCGTCCGGTTGTCCTTGGAGTCGATGATCGTCACGGCCCACACGAACTCGTCCCACGCGCCGAGGAAGGTGAAGATGGCGGCGGTGGCCAGGGCCGGGCGGGCCAGCGGTAGCATCAGGTGCCGATAGATGTGCCAGCGGTTGGCGCCGTCGATGAGCATCGCGTCGTCGAGCTCGCGTGGGATGCCGGCGAAAAACCCGCGCAGCAGGAACGTCGTGAACGCGAGTTGGCCGGCGACGTAGAACAGCACCAGACCGGTGCGGGAGTCCAGGACGCCGATGTCGCGGGCGACGAAGTACTGCGGGATCAGCAGCATCATCCCCGGGATCATCAGCGTGGCGATCATCGCGTAGAACATCACCTTCTTGCCCACGAACTCGAAGCGGGCGAAGGCGTAGGCCATCATCGAGCCGAACAGCAGCACCAGGAGCACCGTGGCGATGCTGACCACCGCACTGTTGAGGAAGTAGCGCGCGAAGCCGTTGGAGTTCCACGCCCGTTCGTAGTTGGCGAGCGTGGGGTGGTCGGGCACCAGGCTCGGGGTGAGCACGAAGCTGTGGCCCTTGAACGAGGTGGCGATCATCATCGCGAAAGGCAGCACCATCACCGCCGCGCCGACGAGCAGGACGACGAACCGTACGCTCGTGCCGGCACTCATGCCGACTCCGGGCCGGCGCTGGGACATGCTGGTCACGAGGCCTCCTCGTCGTACTTGAACAAACGCATCTGGGCGAAGCTCAGCGCGAAGATGATGATGGCGAGCAGGTAGGCGATCGCCGAGCCGTAGCTGAACTCGAGGAAGTCGAAGGCCTGCTTGTACATGTAGGTCAGCACCACCTGGGTGTCGTCCCCGGGGCCGCCGCCGGTCATGACGAAGACCGAGATGAAGACGTTGAAGCCGCCGATGACCAGCATCACCGTCACGAACAGGAGCACCGGACGCAGCTGCGGGAGGGTCACCGAGAAGAAGCGGCGCACCGGTCCAGCGCCGTCGACGCTGGCGGCGTCCAACAGGTCCTTCGGCACGGCCTGAAGGGCCGCCAGGAAGATCAGCATCGACCAGCCGGCGCCCTTCCAGATCCCCAGCATGCTGAGCACCGCCATCGCGGGCCACCGGCTGCCGAGCCAGTTGATCGGCTCCGAGCCGATTCCCAGCCCGTCGTGCAGGACGTGGTTGACCAGGCCGCTGCTGGTGGCGAAGAGGTACTCGAAGACCAGCGAGACCACGACCCAGCTGGTCACGACCGGCAGGTAATAGAGGACCCGGAAGGCGACCTTGCCGGCGATCGCCTTGTTGAGCAGCAGTGCCAGGCCGAGGCCTAGGGCGATCTGGGTCGGCACGGTGGCGAGCATGTAGGCGCCGGTGTTCACCAGGCTCTTCCAGAAGATCGGGTCGTGCATCGCACGCTCGTAGTGCTTCAGCCCCACGAACCGGCTCGGCAGGCCGGGATTGAACTGCCAGTCCAGCAGGCTCATGCGGGCCGCCTGCACCATCGGCCATAGCACCAGGCCGACAAAGAGCACCATGCCCGGCAGCAGGAAGAGGTACGGCGTGAGCCGCGACCCGTGCCGGGCCCCGCCCGAGGGCCCCGGACTGCCGGCGCGCCGGCGCCGGGGGCCGGCCCCCGCGCGGGCGGGACGGGGGCGGGCGGCACCGGCGGTGCCGTTGGTCGGTGCAGCGGTGTCGGTCATCGTCTCAACCACCAGTCGGGCCGGGTCAGGCGCTCGCGAGGATTCCGTCGATCTGCTTGGCGGCGGAGTCCAAGGCGTCCTGGACGCTCGTGTTGCCGGTGAACGCCTTCTGCACCTCGGTCCGCAGGATGGCCTCGATCTTGGGGTACTCGGGGTGCGGCGGGCGCGGCCGGGCGGTCTCCAGCTGCTTCGCGAAGACGCCGTAGTAGGGCTTGATGTCGGTCAGCTCGGATCCCAGACCCGAGAGCACCGGCATCTGCCCGACCTCGGCCATGTCCTTCTGGGCCTCCTCGGAGAGCAGGAAGCGGATGAAGTCAGCCGCGTCCGACTTCGAGGGGCAGGTGTTGGTCATCACGACGTCCTCGCCGCCGACGACGGAGATGGAGCCACCGTCACCGGCCGGCATCGGCGCCGCCTTGAGGTCGAAGTCAGGGTTCTGGCTCTGGAAGATCGGATACATCCAGGGGCCGTCGAGGATTGTGGCGTAGTCGCCCTTGGGGAGGCCCACCGCGGTCTCCTCGCCGCCCTGGGCGCCGCTGATGATGTCGGGGATCTCCTTCTCCTTGTACAGGTCGACCAAGAGCTGCACGCCGGCGACCGAATGAGCTGAGTTGAGGTAACCCGTGGCCTTGGTCATGTCGTCGTTCATCATCTGACCGCCCGCCGACCAGATCCACGGCAGCAGGTTCCACCCGGCGGTGTCGTTGTCGGCGAAGGCGTAGTCACCGGTGCCCTTCAGCCCGTCGGCGAGGTTGCGCATGTCGTCGAAGGTGGCCGGCGGCTTGCTCAGCCCGGCCTTCTTCAGCGCGGCCTCGTTGTAGAGCATCACCCGCGTGTTGGTGTCCAGGGGCAGGCCGTAGTTCTTGCCGTCGTACGCCGTGGTGGCCAGCGGACCGTCGTAGGTCTTCGAAGCGAGCTGGTCGAAGTCCTTCATCTCGTCGCTGAGCGGGGCGAGGACGCCCAGCTTGGCCAGCTCGGGCACCCAGATGATGTCGCTGCGGACCAGGCACGGCAAGGTCCCGCCGGCGGTCGCGGTCAACAGCTTCTGGTGCAGGTCGTCGTAGGGGTAGGGCACCGACTCGACCTTGATCCCGGGGTGGGACTTCTCGAAGGGCGGGATGATCGTGGACTCCAGCGTTTTCAGCTCAGGACTGTCGTCGCTGTAAGCGTGCCAGTACTTGATCACGGTGTTGCCGTTGGCGTCGGTGGCGGGCTCCTGCTCGCCTCCGCCGCAGGCGGTCAGCGCCAAGGCGACGCCCCCGATGGCCAGCCAGGTCAGTGTCCTCGACACTCTCATGCTCGTTCTCCGTTCTCGGCGAGTGGTCGGCGGCGCGCGGGCGTCGCTGGGCGGCTATGTTTCAGCATGTAAAGAAGTGGTGTCAAGCAACGCGCGTGAATTAGACTGGACACGGGTGGAGCGGTCGCGGTGTCGGCGACTGAACCTCGCGATTAGCGCCACTTTGCAATAAAGAGGCTCGCAGCAGGCGCGCGACACCACCACACGAGCGACCAGGGAGAGACGGGATGACTGACCTGAGCGAAGACCACCGGACGCGCGACCAGGCGTGGCCGGCGCTCGACGGCCTTGCCCGCGACCTCTCGCTGGAGGTGCTGATCCGCGGGCCGCTGCCGCGCCGCGAGCTCGCCTCGAAGTTCGGCGTCTCGGCCGCGACGCTGACCCGCACCGTCGCGCCCCTCATCGCGCACCTCGTGCTCATCGAGCTCGAGGAGCCCAAGGCCGGCGGGCTCGGTCGCCCCGCGCGGCTGCTCGACGTGCCCGCCAGCACCCACCGCTTCGTCGGAATCAAGCTGACCGGCGAGAGCCTGCACGGCGTGCTGACCGACCTGCGCGCCGGGATCCTCACCTCCCGCACCGTCGCGATCGCCGACCTCGAGCCAGTCGGCGTGGCCGCTCAGGTCGCCGCGCTGGTCACTGAGCTCGACGCCGGACGCGACGCCACCGCCGTCGGGATCAGCTTCGGCGGCGTCAGCCGTGACGGGCGCACCGTGGCGCGCGCGCCGTTCCTCGGGTGGAGCGACGTCCCGCTGGCCGACCTCGTCGAGGAGGCCACAGGCCTGCCGGTGGTGCTCGAGAACGACCTGGTGGCGCTGGCCGGCGCGGAGCACTGGTTCGGCGAGGGACGCACGGTGGCGAGCTTCGCCGTGCTCACCATCGGGGTCGGCGTCGGCTACGGTCTGGTCGTCCACGACCGCGTGGTGACCCATCCCGACGTGGGCGTCGGCCTGGTCGGCCACTTCCCGCTGGACGCGCAGGGGCCCCGCTGCCCAAACGGCCACCACGGCTGCGCGGAGGCGATGCTGACCACCACCGGGATCAGCTCGCAGGTCTCGGTGGCGCACCGCCGCGCCGTGACGTACGACCAGGCGCTGGGCCTTGCCCGCGACGGCGACCCGGTCGCGCTGGAGGTGGTCACGACGGCCGGCCACGCGCTCGGGCGG
Source organism: uncultured Actinomycetota bacterium (assembly GCA_963835385.1). Classification (GTDB taxonomy): domain Bacteria; phylum Actinomycetota; class Actinomycetes; order Propionibacteriales; family Nocardioidaceae; genus Nocardioides_B. The sequence continues at coordinate 795 of CAWIFK010000006.1, read as the reverse complement.
CTGATCGCGGCGGTGGCGAACCTCGCCATGCCCGAGCGGATCTTCCTCTCCGGGGAGGGGATCGAGCTGGCCCGGGTGGCCTGGCCCGCGGTGCTGGAGGGCGTGCAGCGTGATCGCGACCCGGCCGCCTCGCCCGTGGACGTGGTCGTCCAGCCGTACGACTCCGACCAGTGGGCGCGCGGTGCGGCGACGATCGCGATCCAGCACCACGTGCTCGGCTCGGTCGCCAGCCGCTGACCGTGGCCCGCCTGCCGCCGGCGGATGAGCGCATCGGGCAGGCTGTGCCCATGCACTTCGGTGTCGCCTGGGTCCCGCAAGCCCACGGGGCTGGCCGTGCTGGACCACGAGGGCCGGCTGGTCCACCTCTCCACCACCGGGACGGATGAGGAGATCTTCGCCGCGCTCACGCCGTACGCGAGGGCTCCTGTCTCGTCGCTATCGACGCCCGCTGGTGGTGCGCATCGCCACTTACAACAGTCCCGCGGGGGCGGCGCTGAACCGCAACTTCGCGCGCTTGGATACCGGCGCACATTCCTCCAACACCGGCAAGCTCAGTTCAGGCCACGCCTACACCCTGGATTCGGATGAGCCGGTTGTGCCCGCAACGGGACCGACCGGACATTGAAGAGATCGTCGCGCTCTACGGGGAGCGGGATCCGGCACTGCCTTCCGCGTTCAGGGCGCGACTCAAGAAGCAGGTCGACGGCGTACGGCTGTTCCCGCGCGCCGGTGCTGTTCTCTTCCAGGACTACCGACGTGTGCTGCTCAAGCAGTTCCCGTTCATGGTCGTGTATT
>CAWIFK010000005.1:0-878232 GCA_963835385.1 uncultured Actinomycetota bacterium | reverse complement strand
TTCCTCGACGGCACCGCGGCGCCCACGTGTCCATCTCCGGCATCTCCGGGGTGGCCACCAAGACCAGCTTTGCGCTGTCCCTTCTGCACTTGGTGTTCACCTCTGGCGTCCTGGGGCCCGGTCGGTGAACGCGAAGGCGCTGATCTTCTCCGTCAAGGGCGAAGACCTGCTGTTCCTCGACCAGCCCAACGGCAAGCTCACCGACGCCCAGGCCGCCGACCTACGCCCGGCTCGGGCTCGCCGCCACCCCGTTCGCCTCCACCGGGTTCTACTCCCCACCCACGCCCGGCGACCAGACCGGCCGACCGAACGTGAAGGGCCGCACGTCACGGCGTCAACGCGTTCTGGTGGACGCTGGAGGAGTTCTGCGACCGGGAGCTGCTGCGGTACGTGTTCGCCGACGTCGAGGACGAGAAGAACCAGTACACGATGGTCGTCCACCAGGTCGCCGCCCGGCTCAAGTCCGACGCCGTCGCCGCCGGCAACGACGGCGCGGTCTCCATCGACGGGCAGATCCTGCGGACCTGGCCGGACCTGATCGACTTCATCTGCGACAAGGTCACCGACGACAACGACCGGCCGCGGTGGGCCGGCCCAGTCACCGGCATCGGCACGGTCAACGCGTTCATCCGCCGGCTTCGGTCCTCCCAGAAGCACCTAGCGCCGATCATTCGCGGCGACCTCACCGACTCGCCGGCCGCAGAATCTCCACCGCGAACCAGCAGGTCACCGTCGTGGACCTGCACGCCCTGCACGACCGGGCGCAACGGTTCGTCGTCGGCGTCGTGCTCGCCGCCGAGACCGAACGCAAGGAAGCCGCCGGCCCCGGCGGGCTGCTGTTCACGATGCTCGACGAGCTCAACAAGTACGCACCTCGCGACGGGTCCTCGCCGATCAAGGAGGTCCTGCTCGACATCGCCGAACGCGGCCGCTCGCTCGGCATCATCCTCATCGGCGCCCAGCAGACCGCCATCCGAGGTGGAGCGCCGCATCGTGTCGAACTCCTCGATCAAGATCGTCGGCCGGCTCGACCCCGCCGAAGCCGGCCGCCCCGAGTACGGGTTCCTGCCCGCCTCCCAGCGCGGCCGCGCCACGCTTGCGAAACCGGGCACCATGTTCATCTCCCAGCCCGAGATCCCGGTCCCGCTCGCGGTCGAGTTCCCGTTCCCGGCCTGGGCCACCCGCCTCACGGAGGTCACCGACCCGACGTTCGCCAGCCTCCACCGACACGGCACCGCCGACGGGTCACCGGACGGGGCCGCACCCCGCCGCGACACGAACCCGTTCGACGCTGCTGCCCGACCTCGACGACGACGACGGCGCCGTCGCACCCGAACCGCCGCCGTTCTGACGACCGCCTCTCCCTACCCACGTCCGTCACCGGCAACGTCCCGCAGGAGCCGACCATGAAGTTCCTTCACACCTCCGACTGGCACGTCGGCAAGACCCTCAAGGGCCGCAACCGGCTCGACGAGCACAAGGCGGTGCTCGCCGAGATCGTCGGGCACGCCCGCGCCCACGACGTCGACGCCGTCATCATCGCCGGCGACATCTACGACACCGCCGTCCCTTCCGCCGACGCGCAACGGCTCGTCGTGAAGACGCTGCTGGCGTTGGCCGGCGACGGCATCGAGGTCGTCGCGATCGCCGGCAACCACGACCACGCCGGCACGTTCGAGGCGTACAAGCCGCTGATGGAGGTCGCCGGCATCCACCTGTACGGCCAAGCCCGCGCGGCGACAAGGGCGGCGTGTACTCGTTCACTGCCCGGTCCACCGGCGAACCGGTCAACGTCGCGTCCTCCCGTTCCTCTCCCAACGGTACGCGGTCCGGGCCGCGCAGCTCATCGCGCCCGGCGACAACGTCCGGCCCGCAACGTCGGCTCCTACGACCAGTGGGTCCGCAACATCGTCACCCACCTGGCCGGCGGGTACGACCCGGACGGGGTGAACCTGCTGACCGCGCACCTGACCTGCACCGGCGGCGCGTTCGGCGGCGGCGAACGCGCCGCCCAGTCGATCTTCGAGTACCACGTGCCGGCCGCGATCTTCCCGGTCGACACCCACTACGTCGCGCTCGGCCACCTGCACCGCCGCCAGGAGCTCCCGGCCGGCTGCCCCGTGCACTACTCCGGGTCGCCGTTGCCGGTCGACTTCGGCGAGGAGGACAACACCTCGGCGGTCTGCTCGTCGAGGCCTCCCCCGGGATCCCGGCCAAGGTCACCGACCTGCCGGTCACCTCGGGCCGCCGGCTGCGCACCCTCGAAGGCACCGTGGAGCAGCTGAGCGCCGACGCCGGCGACGTCGGCGATGACTTGCTGCGGGTGCGGGTCAACCAGTCCACCTACGCCGGGCTGCGCGACGACATCCTCGAGGCCCTCCCGAACGCGCTGGAGATCCACATCCACCCCGACTACGCCGACACCGGCCGGCAAGGTCGTCGTCCGCGACGTCGCTCTCCAAGACCCCGGCGGAGCTGTTCGCCGAGTACTGCGCCCACGTCGGCAGCGACGACGCCCGCGTCAACACCATGTTCGACACCATCCACGACGAGCTCACCAGCCAGCGGTGACTGCGCTGACCCACCACCCAGCACAGGAGACCACCACCATGCGCCCCGTCAGTCTCGACATTGACGGTTTCGCCGTCGTTCCGCGAACCCGCCCACGTCGACTTCACCGACGTCGACTACTTCGCCCTCGTCGGGCCGACCGGGTCGGGCAAATCGACCATCATCGACGCGATCACGTTCGCGCTGTACGGCACCGCGCACCGGTGGGAACGCTCCAACGCGGTCGCCTACGCGCTCGCGCCGACCAGCAACCGGTGCACCGTGTCGCTGATCTTCGACGTCGCCGGTCAGCGGTACCAGGTCGTTCGCGAGGTCCGCCGCGTCGGGCAAGTACGTCCAGCAGAAGACCGCCCGCCTGACGGTTCCACTGACCCGACCGCCGTGCCCCGCCCCCGGCGACCCGCCGCCGGACACCGTCGTGCTGGCCAGCGAGGTCCGCGACCTGACCCCGACGGTCGCCGACGCTGCTCGGCCTGGAGTTCGACGACTTCTGCCAGTGCGTCGTGCTCCCCCAAGGCGAGTTCGCCCGGTTCCTCAAAGCCAAGCCCAGCGAACGCCAGACATCCTGCTCAAACTGCTCGGCGCCGGCCACTACGACCAGATCGCGGTCCGCCGGCCGGCGTCCGGGCCCGCGAAGCCGAAGCCGAAGCGAAGCTGTACGGCGACCAGCTGATCGGCCTGGCGCACGCCACCGAGCTCGCGTTGGCGGACGCGACGCAGGCCCGCGACCGGCTCGCCGGGCTCGCCGACCAGGTCACCGGCCTCGTCGCCCCGGTACTGGCCGCCCGCACCGACCAGGCCCGCCACCAGGCCACCGTCGAGGAGAACACGACGGCCGCGGCCACCCTGACCGCCATCACGGTTCCCGACGGGCTCACCGCCCGCGATGCTGCGCTGGCCGCTGCCCGCGGCGAGCACGACACCTCCGCGAAGCGGGCGCAGCAGGCGTCCGCCGACCTGACCGACGCGATCGCCGCCCAGGACGCCGGCCCGCAACGGCCCGCCCTGGAAACGGTCGAACGGCTCTACACCGACCAGGCGCAGGTCGCCGCCGACCTGACCGGGGCGCAGCAGGCCGCCGAGACGACGAAGGCGGCCGCCGACGCCGCCCAGAAGGCCGACACGGCCGCCGCCGACGCGTTGCGCGAGGCCCGGACCGTGCTCGAGCAGGCCCACGCTGATCGGGACGCGACCGCCGGCGAGGTCACCCGGCTCACCGACCTGGTGGCCCGGCTGCGGGCCGTCACCGTCCCGGCGGACCTCGAGCAGGTCGCAGCCGCGGCCACCGACGCCGCCGCCCAGGTGGCCGCGGCCGAACAGGTGCTCGCGGACGCGAAGAGCTCTGCTGCCCGCGCTGCCACCGGCTGCGAAGGGCTGCCGGACCCGCGCACCCTCACGGTCCTGGAAACCGACCTGGAGACGCTCACCGGCCGGGTCCGGGTCTGGGACGAGAACCGGACCCGGCTCACCGAGCTGGACCGGACCGTCCAGGACACGCAGGCGACGCTCACCCGGGCCCAGACGGCCCGCGACGCCGCCTGGGCGACGCTCGAGCAGGCCCGCACCGACGACGCGGCCGCAACCCTGCGTCCCACCCTGGTGCTCGGACATGAATGCCCGGTGTGCACCCACACCGTCACCGAGCTGCCGCCGCCGGCCAACGCCGCCGGCGTCGAGGCCGCCACCGGGACCTGGCAGCACGCCGAGCAGGCGCTGACCGCCGCCGAGACGACGCACCGGGCCGCAGCCACCGACGCCGCGAAGCTGCGCGACCGCGTCGACGCCCAGCACGCCGACCTGATCGACCTGGTCACCCGGTTCACCGGGTCGGTCGCCTCGGTCGCCGCCGACGCCGGCCTCACCGAGCAGCCGTTGGTGGCGGACGACTGGTCGCTGTCGGTGACGTCGGTGGACGAGCTCGCCGCGACAGCCACCAAGACGTTGGCGATGGTCGGGCAGCGGTGCGCCGAGGCGTTCGCGGACCGGACCCGCACCGCTTCCGCCGTCGACGTCGCCGACCAGACGCTGACGACGGCACGGAAGGCAGCGCAGGCACGGCAGCAGCAGGCCGACGCGCTGCGCACCATGCTGGTGCGCACCCACGCCGGTGTCGAAGCCGACGGCGCCCCACCGGTGAGCGCCGACACCATCCCCGACGCGGTCGCGGGCTGGCGGGCCCTGGACGCCTGGTGCCGCGAGAGCGCCACCACCACCGAGAAGCATGCGGCGCCGGCCGCCCGCGCCGCAGCCGACGCCGCCGAACGGACGCACCGGCAGGCCGGCGCCACGTTCACCCGCGCCGAGCAGGCCGCAGCGAAGACGTCCCGCGCCGCCCGGGACGCCGCCGCCGCCGCGGCAGCCGAACAGGCCCGGGTCGAGCACCTGACCCGGCGCCGCACCGAGCTGGCCGAACAGCTCACGGGAGCACCGGCGTCGGCGGACCTGCCGGACCTGCTGACGCAAGCGGACCGGCTCGCCGCCGAACGGTCAGCGGCCGCTGCGGCGCAGAACACCGCCCGACGTGCCGCGGACGAGACCCAGCAGCGGGTCCAGGACGCGCAGCAGGCGGTGGCCGCGGACCGGGACGCGTTGGGGACCGCCCGCGACCTGGCCGCCGCGTGGGGGCCGCCGACGTTCGACGGGACCCGGCTGGCCGACGACCTGGCCGGCTGCTGGACCGACCTGGCTGCCTGGGCGCAGCAGGCCGCCAAGAAGGCCCGGACGGACGCGACGGCCGCGCAGAAGGCCGCCGCCGCGTCCGGCCGGGACGCGGACCGGCTGCTGGCCGCGTTGACGGCCGAGCTGCACCAGCACGACCTGCCCACGACCGAGGTGGCCGACGACCCGCGGGCCGCGGAACGGCTGGTTGCGGTCGCGCACACCCAGGCCGCCGGACGCGTGGAGACGCTGACGAAGGAACGCGAGCAGGTCGGCGACCTGGAAGCCAAACGGGCGGCCGCGACGGAACGGGCGCTGGTGGCCGGCGAACTGCGGGCGCTGCTGCGTTCGGACAAGTTCCAGCAATGGCTGGCAACCGCCGCGTTGGACACGCTGGTCGCGGGCGCGTCCGACGGGCTGCGGCAGCTCTCCGACGGCCAGTTCACGTTGACCCACGACAAGGGCGACTTCTTCGTCATCGACCACTTCGACGCCGACTCGTCCCGGTCGGTGAAGACGCTGTCGGGCGGGGAGACGTTCCAGGCGTCGCTGGCGTTGGCGTTGGCGCTGTCCGAACAGCTGGCCGCGTTGGCGATCGGCGGGTCCGCCCGCCTGGACTCCATCTTCCTCGACGAGGGGTTCGGCACGTTGGATCCGGAGTCATTGGAGACGGTCGCAGCCACGTTGGAGACGCTCGCCCAAGGTGACCGGATGGTCGGGGTGGTCACCCATGTGGCCGCGTTGGCCGAACGGACCCCGGTGCGGTTCTCGGTCAGCCACGACCACCGCACGTCACGGATCGAACGGGAGGCCCTGTGACCACCACGCTGCCGTCCGGGACGCCCCGGTTCCACGTCGACGGGTGGGACCCGTCCTACGGATCCGCGATGGAGGACACCGGTGAGGTGACGTCCCTGACCGAGTCCACCGCCCGGGTCGACCCGGGCGTGGAGACGGCTCCGGAGAAGTGGGCGCCGGTGCCGGTGCCGGGGACGGCGTGGGAACCGGACGCGGTCGTGTTCGTCGACGGGGTCCGCCGGATCGAAGCGCGGGTGTGGATGCCCGACCGGCCGGCACGAAGCGTCCCTCGGCGTCGCGGCCTCGTATGCGGCCGGCGCGGTGTGCTGCTGCCCGCGACGGTGGAGCGCATCTATTGGTCGCCGACCAGCGGCCGCGGCCTGTTCACCACCGACACCCAGGCGGCGACGTGGCCACCCGCGCCGGCGACGTTCCGCACCCACCATGTCGCCGCGGACGAGGCCGAGTCGCCGGCTGTGACGTTATCGGCGGCATTGCAGCGCGAGCTGCTGACCCTGGAGCTGCTCACCGCCGTCGCCGCCCGCACCGCGGTCGGCGACCACGGCATCCACCGACGGGGACCTGCTGGTGATCGACGGGCCGTTGCGGGGCCGCGACCATCTGCCGCGGGCGTTGGGGTTCATCAAGACGCACAGGGCGATCTACCTGCCGCCGGAGCTCAACGCGGTCGTTGCCGAGTCTGGCCGCCGGCGAACGCACCCCGGTGTTCTTGATGGGCACCACCTGGGACCGGCACGCCTGGTACCTGCGGCTGCCGTGCCGGCCCGGGTCACCGTGGGCCGGAGTGGTACGAGTGGAGTGCGCGGCGAATGTGCCGGTCGCAGAGGCGGTTCGGCTCGCGAACGCGTCCCAGACGCTGCTGCCCAAGTACGCGTCAGTGGAGTACAAGGACACCCGGGCGCCGCAGAACCTGGTCCCGATCGCCGGTCTGGAACGCCAGCTGCGCCGCCGGCTCGGGGAGCAGAAGATGATCTACCGCGCGCTGCAGGTTGCCGCTGCAGACTCCTGAAATGGGCCGCGGCGCCCGCAGGAAGAGCCTCCTAGAACTGGTTCACCGCGGGGCTCCCAGGCGGGTGGGGCCGCAACGGTACGGCCTGGAGGTGCCGCGACGCCGCCAACCGTCGGCGTACGTTGAGCCGGCCGCTTAACGGGTTCCGGAGCTACTGTTGATCCGTGGCCCGAGGCGCGCCTAGCCAGAACCACACCTCGGGGAAGTCTCGCTGACGGTTCGGGTTGATCTCCCGGAGGAAAGCGGCGCACTCCCGCAGTCCTTGGGCATACGCCTGCAGCGCAGCTTTGTTCCTGCCTTCGTCGAGGGCGTCGTTCCAAAGCAGGAAGTGACGTATCCGAGAGTGATCTCCGTGTTCGATGGCCTCCGCGATGGCCTCACACACAGCCGGATCCGGCACTCCGGACTCGGTCACGTCCGCCGCAGGCTCGAACAGTTCCCAGTGGCCCTGATCGTCAGCCTCCTCGGCGCCCTGGAACACCTCGATCGTTCCGAACGGAGAGACGTCCACGTAGGTCTTGCACGACCAGGACCACTCGTCGCTTTCGAATTCAGTGGCCCACTCCGGCGTCGTCTTCGGCCGGCCATCGAGCGTACGCTTCCGCATCGGGAAGTCCTCGTCGATCGGATCCGCGGTCACTCGACCTCCTTCTAGTCGTCGAATCCCTGGGCACCAGGCAATTACGCGTGCTTCTCCACGCGCGACCCGGAACGGTGGGTGCTGCGGTTGACCACGAAGTCGCCATCGAGGCTGGTAAGCCTGTCCGGCGTGTCCGACCCAGTCCGAGACTGGGTGCACGTTACCGGCGGCCCGCCGCGATCGCGACGAACGACAGCCTCGAAGTGGGCAAAACCCTCGAGGGCAGCCGCGGCGGCGAGGCGTACGCGCCGCTCCAGGGCAAAGGCCGCAGACGGCTGTGACCAGTCACGGCCGGAGGGGAACAGCGGGTCTCAGCGTCGCCTGCGGAGATCCCAGGCTCGCCAAGCCTCGTTCGCGACCAGAGAGATGTGGCCGACGGTCGTAGAGGCCAAGACCATCGAACATGTGTTCGAGTGATCGTGAGAGACTTCCTCAATGGCGGGCGGCATGAACAGACGCGGCGACCAGGGCACCTTGGCCGATCGCAGCAAGGTCAGGCGCGGAACAGATGCACCCTGCCCGATGCGCCACGTCTGGGTCGCCGATCCCGCCGATCGATCCGGCGTCAAACGCCCCGGCCTCCTGGTGATGTGGCGGCGAACCCACAGCGGAGCCGGCTGGGAGGCCCTAGTGCTGTACGGCGCCGAGCTGCGTCCGGGCAGTGGGCAGTCGTCCAGGAGTGGGTAGCCGAGGCGCTGCTGACCCAAGCCTGACGGCCGCATCCACTCCTCACCGGATGGCTCACCAACCGTCTCACCAGCCTGCCTCGGCTGGCCCCAGCCCGGCTGGCGAGTGCGCAACGACGGCGACCGCTGCCGACAAATTGCCGACAAACACGTCAGAGGCCCTCCCACCGTTTCCGGCGAAAGGGCCTCTGAACTGCGATTTTACTTTGTAGCGGGGGCAGGATTTGAACCTGCGACCTCTGGGTTATGAGCCCAGCGAGCTACCGAACTGCTCCACCCCGCGTCGGTGATACCTACCTTACGGGGTCCGCCGTCGGGCTTCCAAATCGGGACGGCGTGACGACCCTCACCGCTTGCGGCGAAGTCGCTCGCAACGGCCACATCCCCCTTCTCGTGCACGATCGTGCAGTGCAGATTCCTGCACTGTACGAACCGTGTTGGGCAGCCGCGACGTGCAGTGGGATGTCTTCCACACGCCGGTACGCCCGGTGGCGGATCCGCGGCGGCGGCGTGTCGAGAGGAGACCACCATGCACCTCCCCCACCGCAGACGCCGGGCGGCGATCGGTGTCGTCACGGCGTCGCTCGTGACCACCGCGCTCCTGTCCGGCCAGACCACGTCTTCGGCTGCGGAGCCGGCGGCCGCCTGCGACCCCTTCACGTCTGCGACCGTCGACTCCTCGGTACCGACCGCCGAGCAGGTCCTCGGCACGCCGATCGGGGAGCGTGACCTCACCACCGCGGAGTCCGACACGTACCTCCAGGCAGTCGCCGACGCCAGCCCGAAGGTGGTCGACGGCGTGCTGGCGACCTCCGTCGACGGTCGCCCGCTGCGCTACGCGGTCGTCGGGCAGGAGAAGTGGGTGTCCGCCGCCGGGCTCAAGCAGGTCAGCCGCGACGTCAACCGGCTGCGTGACCCGAAGACTCCCGAGGCCCTTGCCGCTCAGCTGGCGGAGCGCACCCCGGCCGTCCTCTGGGTCGCCGGCAACGTGCACGGCAACGAGGAGAGCGGCACCGACGCGTCGCTTCGCGTGCTCTACGAGCTGGCGGCGCGCACCGACTGCACCGCCGAGACGATCCTCGACCACGCGATCGTCGTGGTGCTGCCGACGCAGAACCCCGACGGTCGCGAGGCCGACACCCGCCGCAACTCCTACGGCTTCGACATGAACCGCGACTGGTTCGCCCGCACCCAGCCCGAGACCGACGGAAAGCTGGAGAAGCTCCGCGAGCTGCCGCCGCAGGTGTTCGTCGACGACCACGAGATGGGCTCGAGGACCTACTTCTTCCCGCCCAACGCCGACCCCGTCTACCACGAGATCGGGGAGACGCCGCTGGACTGGATCTACAACCTCTACGGCGCCGCCATGCAGCAGGCGTTCCAGCGCTTCGACATCCCCTACTTCAACGGCCGTGCCTACGACCTCTTCTACATGGGGTACGGCGACACGGTGCCGGCCACCGGCTTCAACGCAGCCGGAATGACGTTCGAAAAGCACAACGGCGACCCGACGGCGGTGCGCGTCCGCGAGCAGTACACCGCCATCTGGGCCACCCTCATGGCCGCCGGCGCCAAGGACGACCTGCTGACCGAGTGGCGCGCCGAGCACATGACGGCCTACCGGGAGGGCCTCGCGGGCGAGCTCGAGCCCAACCAGCTCTACTGGGAGGGCACGGGCATCGACAACCAGGTGCCCGACACCCCCGTCCGCCACTACTTCCTGCGCACCGACGACCCGTCGAAGGCCCGCGAGACCCAGCTGCTCGCACGGCGGCTGCAGCGGATGGACGTCGACGTCTACCGGCTGGTGCGGCCGCTGCGGGTGCCCGACTACACGCCGTACGGGCGCGCCGCGCATGAGACCGTGCTGCCGGCCGGCACGCTGTGGGTCCCGATGGCCCAGGGCCAGAAGCACTGGATCCAGGCGATGCTCAACGAGGACACCTACGTCCCGTTCCCGTACTTCTACGACGTCACCGCCTTCAGCGGTCCGCTGCTCGGCAACGTGCCGGGCGGCCGGTCAGGCGCCGAGCTGAAGCCTCAGGCGGTCGCGCTCGCCGAGCAGGCCGACATCGCTCCGGTGGCGCCGGCGGACGCGCCGCGGCTCGCGGTCTGGCAGATCTCGCAGACCTCGACGTCCTCGATCGAGTCCGCCGGCTGGCTGCGCTGGCACCTCGACCAGCGGCTCGGCGTGCAGTACGCCGACCTCACCGCCGGCCAGATTGCGGCCGGTGCGCTCGACGACGTCGACGTGCTCGTGGTCCCCACCGGGTCCGACAGCACCGCTGCCTCCGCCCTGGGGGCCGCCGGCCAGCAGACCCTCAAGGACTGGGTGGCCGCCGGCGGCACGCTCGTCACGCTGCGCGACAGCTCCCGTCTCGCGGCGCGGCTCGGGCTCACCACGGCGACGTACGCCGCGCCGACCTCCGACGTGCCCGGCTCGCTGATCCGCGTCGAGGTCGACCCCGGCAGCCCGCTCGCGGACGGGGTCGGGGACACGGCTTGGACGATGTACGAGTACGACTTCGTCTGGAACACCCCGAACGCCGCTTCCTCCCCCGTGCGCTACCCGGCGGCGGGAGACGACGACTGGTTCGTCTCGGGCTTCGCCGAGGGTGAGGAAGAGCTGCAGGGGACCACCGCCGTCGTCGACGAGGCGTACGGCGACGGCCGCGTGGTGCTGTTCGGCTTCGACCCGAACTACCGCGCCTTCACCGACGGCACCGCGAAGATCATGGACAACGCGATCCTCGGCGGCGCGGCCGAGGCACGGGGTCCGGCCGTCAGCGCGCGGCAGGCTCCGACCGTAGCCCGGTCGGTCCCGGCGGCCTCGGACCGGCTGGTGGTGACCGTCCGGCCTGGCGCCGCGGGCAAGGTGCGTGACCTCCTCGCGGGGTACGGCGCCCGGGCGGACGTCGTGCGGGCACCGGGGACGGTCAGCTACCGCGTCGACCTCGGTGGCCTGCGGACCGACGAGCACCCCTGGGCCCAGCAGCTGGCGCAGGACGTGGCCGACCTGGGCGCGCCGGTGGTGGCGATCCGGCTGCCCTGACCCCCGGAGCACAGAGAAGTGGGCCGACCGGACGAGGTGTCCGGTCGGCCCACTGCTGTGTCCCGCGGGCTGGAGCCGGTCAGCCGCCGCTCGGCGACGGGGACGGCTCGGGCGAGCCCGACGGCGCCGGTGAGCCCGACGGTTCCGCGGCCGCCCCGGCCGCCTTCAGCGCCTGGGCGACCAGCGTCCGCGCCTCCTCGGTGGCCCGGCCGTAGGCGGCGAGGTCGCGGTTCTGCAGCGCCTGCTCCGCCTCGGTGAACTTCGCCTCGGCCTGCTGCAGCAGGTCGCGCACGTCCGGGCTGACCGAACCGCCCGCCTGTCCGCCGCCGCCCGGCGGTTCGGTGGTACCACCGTTCCCGCTGGCCACCGGGCCCTGACACGTCGCGTCGAGGCCCAGCACGTCGCACAGCGCCGAGTTGAGCGTCGTACCGATGCCGACGTTCTGGCCGAAGGAGACCAGCACGTAGCGCAGCACCGGGTAGCGGCCCTCCCCCTGCTCACGCAGCGTGTAGAGCGGCTGCACGTAGAGGAGCCCGTCGCCGATCGGCAGGGTCAGCAGGTTGCCGAACAGCGCCTTGGAGTTGGTCCTCGTGAACGCCAGCAACCGGTCCTGGATCTCCTGGTCGGAGGCGAACTGGTTGGCGATCTGCGAGGGGCCCGGCACCTGGGTGTTGCTCGGCAGCCGCAGGATCCGGATCTGGCCGTAGTCGTCGCGGGAGGCGTCGGCGTCGACCGAGATGAACGACGCCAGGTTCTGGCGCTCCTGCGGCACGTAGACGCTCGTCAGCGAGAACACCGGCTCGTTCGCGCCGCCGGGGGTCTGGATCGAGAGCCGGTACGGCGGCTGGGTCTGGGTCTTGTTCTCCGGGTCCTCCGGCACCCGCCACCGGTCCGAGCCCTCGTAGAAGGTCTTCGGGTCCTCGACGTGGTAGGTCGCGAGGATCTTGCGCTGCACCTTGAACTGGTCCTCGGGGTAGCGCAGGTGGTTCTTCAGCTCGTCGGGGATCTCGCTCTTCGCCCGGACGATGCCGGGGAACGCCGCGGACCAGGCGTCCAGGATCGGGTCGTCCTCCCACTCGTAGAGGGTGACGCTGCCGTCGTAGGCGTCGACCACGGCCTTCACCGAGTTGCGCATGTAGTTGATGTCGTCGGTCGGCAGCGTGGCGTAGGCCGTGCGCGGCTGCAGCGAGTCCGACGTCATGTCCGAGAGCGAGTCCTTCTCGGAGTTCGGGTAGCGGTCGGTGACGGTGTAGCCGTCGACGATCCAGACCACCCGGCCGTCGACCACCGCCGGGTAGACGTCGCCGTCGACGGTCAGCCAGGGCGCGACCTTCTGCACCCGCTCGCGCGGCGTGCGGTCGTAGAGGATCCGGGAGTTCTCGTTGACCCGGCTGGAGAGCACGATGTTCGGCTCGGAGAACTTGATCGCGTAGAGCAGCTTGTTGAACAGGTTCCCGACCGACACGCCCGCCGCGCCGTCGTAGGTGTTGGTGGTCTCCTGGGCACCCGTGCCCTCGGGGATGTCGAGCTCGACGTTGCGGCCGCCCTCGACCTTGCCGACGATCGAGTAGTTCGGGCTGTTCTCGCCGAAGTAGATCCGCGGCTGGTAGCCGTCGGGGGGGAACTTCTCGGTCAGCACGCCCCGCGGCGGGATGTCCTGCTCGGCCCACACCGGCTTGCCCTCCGGGTCCACGACCGGCTTGTCGGCGGCGTTGCGCTGGTTGCCGTAGGCGGCGATGACGCCGTAGCCGTGGGTGTAGACGGTGTGCAGGTTCGCCCAGTTCTGCTGCGACGCCTCCAGGCCGTCCTGCTCGAGCTCGCGGACCGCGAGCACGATGTCACGGACCTGCCCGTTCACCTCGTAGCGGTCGACGTCGAGGACCGGCGGCACGCTGTAGTAGCCACGCACCTGCTGCAGCTGCTCGAACGCGTCGGAGACGAGGTTCGGGTCGAGCAGCCGGATGCTGGCGAGCGAGGCGTCGTCGGTGGACAGGTCGGCCTGCGACAGGACAGGGCTGGGGTTGTACGACGTCACCTTCGAGTCGGCGACGTCGAACGCCGCCCTCGTCGCGTCGATGTTCTTCTCGATGAAGGGGCCCTCCTTGTCCGGCTCCGACGGACGCACCTGGAACTGCTGGACGATGCCGGGCCAGATCGCGCCCAGCAGGATCGCCGAGAGCACCAGGAGCGCCAGGCCGACCGAGGGCAGCAGCCAGGTGCGGCGCAGCACGTTGGCGAAGAACAGCAGCGCGCAGATCAGCGCGATGAACATCAAGATGTTCTTCGCCGGCAGCACGGCGTTCTTGTCGGTGAAGCCCATGCCGGTGAACAGGCCGCCGCTGTCGGTGGTCAGGTCGAACCGGTCCAGCCAGTAGTCGACGGCCTTGAGCAGCACGAACAGACCGAGCAGCACGGACAGGTGCACCTGGGTGGCGCCCGAGAGCTTGTCGCCCTTGGACTGCAGCCGGATGCCGCCGTAGAGGTAGTGGGTGATCGCGGCGGCCACCAGGCTCAGCACGAGGACCGCCATGCCGAAGTCGACCAGGTAGTGCAGCCACGGCAGCGAGAAGACGAAGAAGCCGACGTCGCGGTTGAAGTAGGGGTCCGTGGTGCCGAACGGCTCGCGGTGCCGCCACAGCAGGAACTGGCGCCACTGCCCCGAGCCGGAGCCGCCGGCGAACAGTGCGAGCACCACGGCCACGCCGATCAGCACCCACTTGCGCAGCGGCTCGAGGGCGTCGCGGTAGCGGTCGAGGTTGACCTGCTCCTGGGACGCGGGCCGGAAGATCGGCCGGAACCGGTAGGCGATCGCGATGTTGGCGGCCACCACCGCGCCCAGCACCACGCCGAACACGATGAACAGCAGCACCCGGGTGCCGAGCATCTTGGTGAAGACCGACGAGTAGCCGAGGCTGCTGAACCACAGCCGGTCGGTCCAGATGCCGGTGAACACCGAGGCGAGGAAGAACAGCGCGACCAGCACGATCGCGGTGAGCACGAGCGCACGCGACCGCTGCGACGGCTGTGGTGCCGCGTTGCCGGGCCGTGGCTGCCGAGAAGGTTCGTCGAAGAATCCGCTCACGCTGTCCGCCTGTTCATCTCACTGCTCGAGGGTGGCTGCCAACAACTCTAGGAGAGCCGGCACGAGGTCCGTGCCTTCCAGCACGGAGAGGTCGTCGTCGTGCGCCCGGAGCCGCAGCGCGCAGAAGCGCGCACCGTCGCGGCGGGCGGCGGCGACCATGCGCACCTCCTGCCGGTCCGGGTGGTTCCGGGCGAAGTCCTGCGCCGCGCCGGGGTCCTCGGGCAGCTCGTCGTCGGCCGAGGGCGGCAGCACCAGCCGCTCGACGACGACGGCGCAGCCGGCGACCTCGTCGGGCCACATGATCCGCGCCAGCAGGTCCTCCAGGTCCGCGTCCGGCCCCGGGGACTCCTGCTCGACCGGCGTCAGCGCCCCGGGCTCGGGCTCGCCGTCGAGCCCGAGTGCCGTCGCCAGACCCGGCTCGCGGACCAGCAGGTCCGCGGTGGGCACCAAGGCGTAGAGCCGGGCAGGCTGGTCCCAGCCCTGGCCGGCCGCATGCTGCTCGATCTCGCGGACGACCGTCACCAGGACCGGGTCGGCCGGGGTCCGCTGCTGGTGGTCGTGCTCGTGCTCGCTCATGCGCAGCTCGGCAGGTCGGCGCCCGGATCGTCGGCGTAGGTCTGGAGGGCGTCCACGGCCTCGCCCAGGGTCGCCACCCTGACCAGCCGGATCTCGTCCTCGCTCACGTCGGCCCCCACAGCGGAGTCGCAGTTGTCGGTCGGGACCAGGAAGACCTGCGCCCCCGCGTCCGCGGCGGCCACGATCTTCTGCTGGATCCCGCCGATCGGCCCGACCTTGCCGTCGGCGGAGATGGTGCCGGTTCCGGCGACCGAGTTGCCGTCGATGAGCGAGCCCTTGGTGAGCTCGTCGTAGACGGCGAGGGAGAACACCAGCCCCGCGCTGGGCCCGCCGATCTGGTCGCCGATGTTGACGTCGACCTGGAAGGGGAAGTCGTACCCGGTGCCGATCTGCACGCCGACCACCGCGCGCCCTGCGTCGTCCGAGGACGGCTCGGGGGTGAGCGTGACCCTGACCCGCCGGCCGTCGCGCTTGACCACGACGTCGACGGGACGGTCGGTGCCGCTGCGCTGGATGAGCTGGGAGACCTGCTCCACGTCGGTGATCGCGGTGCCGTCCACCTCGAGGATGCGGTCGCGCACCTCCAGCTTGCCCTCGGCCGGCGAGCCGGGAGTGACCGCGAGGACCTCGACCCGCAGCGGCAGCTTGTGGCCCAGCTCGGTCAGCGCGGCCGCGACGGCGGTGTCCTGCGAGGACACCATCTGCACGCTGCTCTGCCTGCGCACGTCCTGCGCGGACTGCTCGGGCGGGTAGATCGCGTCGCGGGGGTAGACCGCACGGGTGCCGTCGAACCAGGCCGACAGCGCCTCGACCAGGGAGATGTCGGAGCCGGGGCTGGTGACCGAGACCGTGGTCAGGCGCAGCGACCCGTCGGTGGGGTACGTCGGCGCACCGTCGATCTCGACCGCCGGCTTCCCGCTCTGCTCGGCCAGCACGTTGACGGTGGGTCCGGGGCTCATCGTCACGTAGGGCACCGGGAGCAGCGTGGCGACGCCGAGGAGGCCGACCAGGAGGGCGACCACCACGACGCTTGACACGTTGCGGCGGCTCATGCCGTCACCTTCTCACCTGGGCACAACTAGGCGGACCGACGGGTCCCGTCGGTGCCCGTGCGGGCGCTCGAGGGCCGCACGGCGATCCCCGTGCTCCGGTCGCGCGGAACCACGGGGCGGGCGCGTCCCGAGGTGGGGTGCTCCTTGACGATGGCGCGGGCGAAGGCCGCCGTAGCGGCGTCGCTGCGCCGGGTCTGCTCCGGGCGCGGGCGGCCGGCCCAGGCGACCCACAGCATCGCCAGGACGGTCACGCCGGCCGCGGGGGCCAGCCAGAGCAGGATCTGCACCCGACCAGCCTAGGGAGCCGGACCGCCGTCGTCGCGCTGCCACGCCCGAAGGCGGTCCGGGCGGCGGGGCCAGCCGGTCAGCCGCCGGCGAGGCAGTCAGGGGGTGCCGACCCACTCGTCGCTGCCGTCGGCGAACCGCTGGTGCTTCCAGATCGGCACCGTCGCCTTCAGGTCGTCGATCAGCGCCCGGGAGGCGTCGAAGGCCTGGCCCCGGTGGTCGGCGGCCGTGGCGACGACGACGGCGGCGTCGCCGAGGTCGAGGCGGCCGACCCGGTGGACCGCGGCGACCCCGCGCACGTCGTACGACGAGGCGACGCGCTCGCAGGCGTCCCGCAGCCGGTCCATCGCGCTGGGGTGCGCGGAGTAGTCCAGGCCGAGCACGCCCTTGCCGCCGTCGTGGTCGCGCACGGTGCCCACGAACACGGTGAGGCCACCGGCGGCGACGTCGGCCAGCGAGGCGAGCACCTCCGCCACGTCCAGCGGGGTGTCCCGGATGTCGACGAGCCGCACGAGCCCCGAGGAGTCGGTCACGAGCGCGAGCCTACCGAGGCCCGCGGCCGGCGTCGTCGCGACGCCGCGGCGCCCGGGTGCCGGTGCTGCCCGCGCCCGTTGCCCGGACGAGTAGTTTGGACTCATGAGCAGCGATCCCGGTGACCGGCCCGACGAGGGGGAGAACCCGTTCAAGGGCACCCCGTTCGAGCAGATGTTCGCGGCCTTCGGGGGGCAGATGCCCGGAGGTGCCGGCATGCCGGACCTCTCCGCGCTGATGGGCCAGATGCAGGCGATGATGACGCCGCACGAGGGGTCGGTGAACTGGCAGCTGGCCAAGGACACCGCCCGGCGCACCGTCGCCGCGGAGCCCGACCCCTCGCCGTCCGCAGCGCAGCGCAGCGAGGTCGCGGACGCCCTCCGGCTGGCCGACCACTGGCTGGACTCCGCGACCGACCTCCCCTCCGGCGTGGCGACGACCGCGGCGTGGAGCCGGGCCGAGTGGATCGAGCAGACCCTCGAGGTCTGGAAGGGCCTCGTCGAGCCGGTGGCCGAGCACGTCGTCTCGGCGATGACCGAGGCGCTCCCGGGCGAGGCCAAGGCGATGGCCGGTCCGCTCATGGGCATCCTGGGCCAGGCCGGCGGCGCGATGTTCGGCACCCAGGTCGGCCAGGCGCTCGGCACGCTGGCCGCCGACGTGCTGACCGCCTCCGACATCGGCCTGCCGCTGGGCCCCGAGGGCAAGGCGGCGCTGCTGCCCACCAACGTCGCCGCCTTCGGCGAGGGACTCGACGTCGGCTCCGACGACCTGGTGCTGTACCTGGCGCTGCGGGAGGCCGCGCACCAGCGCCTCTTCGCCCACGTCCCGTGGCTGCGTGCGCACCTGCTGGCCACGGTCGAGGACTACGGCCGCGGCACCAGCATCGACGTGTCGAAGATCGAGGAGTCGATGCGCGGCATCGACCCGACGAACCCCGCCTCGATGCAGGAGGCGCTCGAGGGCGGGCTGTTCGAGCCCGAGAAGACCCCGGCCCAGCAGGCCGCGCTCACCCGGCTGGAGACGATCCTGGCGCTCGTGGAGGGCTGGGTCGACGAGGTCGTCGGACAGGCCACCGAGGGCCGGATGCCGGCGGCGTCCAGGCTGCAGGAGGCGGTCCGCCGGCGGCGGGCGGCCGGCGGGCCCGCCGAGCACACGTTCGCCGCACTGGTCGGCCTCGAGCTGCGTCCGCGCCGGCTGCGGGAGGCGTCCACGCTGTGGGGCTCGCTGCGCTCGCGCCAGGGCGCGCAGGGCCGCGACGCGGTGTGGGCGCACCCCGACCTGCTGCCCACCGCCACGGACCTCGACGACCCGCTGGGCTTCCGCGAGGGAATCGCCGAGCCGGAGGCGCTGACCGACGCCGAGTTCGACGCGGCGCTGGCCGACCTGCTGGACGGCGACGCGGCCGGGTCGGGCGAGGCGCCGCAGGACCGCGGCGACGAGCCGGGCACCCCCGGTGCCGCCGGTGGGGGCACCGGCGAGGGCACCGGCGACGACGGGCCCGACGGCCCGACCGAGGACCGGTGAGCCGAGCCCCGTCGCCGCTGCACGCCGACGCGCTGGCGGTGCTGCGGGGCTGGGCCGCGCCCGACGCCGCCCAGGAGCGGCTGCGTCAGGAGTACGTCGAGCACCTGGAGCGGCATCGCGACGGCCTGAGCCGCTCGTGCCGGCCGGCCCACGTCACGGCCGGGGCGGTGGTCCTGTCCCCCGACCGCAGCCGGGTGCTGCTCACCCTGCACGCGAAGGCGCGGTCCTGGTTCCACCTCGGCGGCCACTGCGAGGAGCAGGACGCGACGCTGGCCGGGGCGGCGCTGCGCGAGGGTCTGGAGGAGTCGGGGCTGCCGGGCCTGGACCTGCTGCCGGTCCCGGTGCAGCTCGACCGGCACGACGTGCCGTTCTGCGGACCGGCCGGCGCCGGCGCCCTACGCCACCTGGACGTGCGGTTCGCGGCCACCGCGCCCGCGGGCGCCGAGCACGCGATCAGCGAGGAGTCGATCGACGTGCGGTGGTGGCCGGTGGACGCCCTGCCCGGCTCGACCGGCGACCTGCCCGACCTGGTCGGCTACGCCCGTGCGGCGCTGCTGGCCGCAGACGCTCTGCGCTAGACCCCTGCGGCGTCATCGGTCAGCGCCGTGGCATCGCCGAGTGCCATGGCGGCGGCTCCCTGGGCGGAGCAGTCCGGCGGGTCGGCGGTGAGCCCCAGCTGGGTGGCGACGGCGATGCCCTCGAGGAAGCCGCGGGCCCGCTCGGCCTTCGGGTAGCGCTCCACCATCGCCCAGAACGCCGGGGTGTGGCCGCTCTCGCGCAGGTGCGCCAGCTCGTGCACCAGCACGTAGTCGATGACCCAGGAGGGCATCCCCTCCAGCCGCCGCGACAGCCGGATCGCCCGGTCCTCCGGCGTGCACGAGCCCCACCGGGTGTTCTGGTTGTCCACCCAGCGCACCGAGTCCGGGGTCGCCAGCCCGTCGAGGAAGCGCACGTTCAGGTCGCGGGCGCGCCGCATCAGGCTCGCGTCGCTGGGCCGTCGTCGCTTCTCCGACTTCTCCAGGCGCGCCAGCATGGTCGCCACCCACTGCCTCTCCTCCGCCCGGGTCATCCGCGCGGGGATCAGCACCACGACCTTGCCGTCCTCGCGGTAGGCCGCGACGGTCCGGCGCCGGCGGCGCGAGCGGCGTACCTCCACCACCTCACCGGCCGCGGTGCTGTGCACGGTGACCTCGGTCATAGCCGCGACGCTACCCGTTCGCCCACGCGAGCAGGCGCTCCACGGGCCACGTGTTGACCACCCGCTCCGCCGGTACGCCGAGCTCGACCGCCCGCGCGCAACCGTGGTCGAGGAAGTCCAGCTGCCCGGGCGCGTGGGCGTCGCTGTCGATCGAGAACAGGCAGCCGGCCGCCAGCGCCACCGCGACGAGGTCGTCGGGCGGGTCACGGCGCTCGGGGCGCGAGTTGATCTCCACGGCGACGTCGTGTGCGGCGCAGGCGGCGAACACCGCCGCGGCGTCGAACTCGCTCTGCGGCCGGGTGCCGCGACCTCCGGTGACCAGCCGGCCGGTGCAGTGGCCCAGCACGTTGGTGTGCGGGTGCTCGACCGCGGCGAGCATCCGCCGGGTCATCGCGGCACGCTCCATCCGCAGCTTGGAGTGCACCGAGGCCACGCGTACGTCCAGCAGGCCCAGCATCTCCGGCGACTGGTCGAGCCGGCCGTCCTCGAGGATGTCCACCTCGATCCCCTTGAGCAGGCGGAAGCTGTCGCCGAGGTGGGCGTTGACCGCCTCCACCACCTCGAGCTGGCGGGTCAGCCGGGCCACCGACAGGCCGTTGGCGACCCGCAGCCGCGGCGAGTGGTCGGTGAGCACGACGTAGTCGTGGCCCAGCTCCTGCGCGGTCGCCACCATCTCCTCGATCGGCGAGCCGCCGTCGGACCAGTCCGAGTGCGTGTGCAGGTCGCCCCGCAGCCGCCCTCGCAGGTCCGCTCCCCCGGCGGCCAGCGGACCGGCGTCCTCCTCCAGCGACGCCAGCGTCTCCGGGACCCGGCCGGCCAGGCAGTCGGTGACCACCGCCGCCGTCTTGGCGCCGATGCCGGGCAGCTCGCGCAGCGTGCCCTCGTCGGCGCGGCGGGCCACCTCGTCGGGGGGCAGCGTGATCAGGGTGGCGACCGCACCGCGGTAGGCCTTGACCCGGTAGCTGTCGGCGAGGCGGCGCTCGAGCAGGAAGGAGATCCGGCGCAGCACTGCCACCGGATCCAGGGCCTCCCCGGGGTCGCCGCCCCCGCCGTCCGTCTCACCCCGTCGCATGCCCCCACCCTCTCGCACCGGCCGGCCCGCGGGCCAGCGGCTCGCACGGGGCCGGCCGGCGTCCCGGTCGCGAACGGCGCTCGGTCGGGGTCCGATCGTCGGTGCACAGCCTGTGCACGGCGTCGTCGCTGGTCAGAGCCGTGCCGTGGCCCCGGCCGGGCGTGTCCTCCACACCTGCATGCACGGGCGTCCCCAGGCTTGTCCACAGGGTGTGCGCACCGGTCCACAGGAAGTCCCCAACGCTGTCCACAGGCGGTGGGTGGCCGCCGTTGACCTGTCGCGACCGGTCTGCCTAGGTTGTTCCCAGATGAGGCCCTCGGCCGACTCGACCGGCGCGGGCAAGGGGAAGGCCAGCGGCGGCGCGAGGAGACGGGGGCCTCTCTGCTGCCCGGGTCTCCCGGGGCCGCCCCGCACGAGGCCCGCGGCCGGTGCCTCCCCCCGGGGTACGGCGACCGGCTAGCGGCCGGTGAAGCGCGGTGCCCGCCGTTCCCGGGAGGCGCGGATGCCCTCCTGGAGGTCCTCGGTCGCCAGCGTGACCGGCTGTGCGAGCGCCTCCCACTGCAGGGCCGTCTCGAAGTCCCGGTGACCGCCGCCGCGCAGCGCCACCGTGGTGAGCCGGCTGGCCACCGGCGCGGTCGCCGCGACCTGGTCGGCGGTCTCGAGCACGCGCTCGAGCAGCGTCTCGGCCGGGTGGACCGCGGACACCAGCCCGATCCGGTGCGCCTCGGCGGCGTCGACCAACCGCCCGGTGAGCAGCAGGTCGCGGGCGTGCGCGGCACCGACGACGTCGGGCAGCAGGTGGGTCGCGGCCATCCCGGCGTGCATCCCGAGCCGGACGAACGGCACCCCCAGCCGGGCCGGCTCGGCGGCGTACCGCAGGTCGCAGGCGAGTGCCAGACACAGTCCGGCGCCGATCGCATGCCCGTTCACCGCTGCGATCGTGGGCACCTCCAGGCGCCGGATGGAGAGCCAGGCCCGATAGAACGCGACCATCCGGTTGCGCAGCTCGTCGACGGAGGCGTCGGGCTCACCCGCGATCCAGCCGGTGTCCCCGCCCGAGCAGAAGGCGCTGCCGGCCCCGGTGACCACGACGGCACGCACGGAGGGGTCCGCCGCGAGCTCGTCGACGGCGCGCCCCCAGGAACCGGTCATCTGCGCCGACATCGCGTTGCGCTGGTCAGGGTTGTCGAGGACGAGGACGGCGACACCGCTCTCGCGACGCTCGAGGCGCAGGTGTCCGGACCCGGTGGGGCTGCTCATGGCGCGGAGACTACCGACGCCGCACGGCCGGCGGGCCCCTGCCCCGGACCGGGGGGTCGGCACCGCGGCCGACCGCTGTCCTCCGCGCGGGAGCCGGTGGAAACCGTCCGGACCGGGCAGCGACCCGCGCGACGTCACCCGGTCGTGTCGGCTACGTGCACGAATCCGCGGACCTGCTGCCGTAGGGTCTGAACCGGCCGCCGTCGCGGCCCCGGCGGATCTTCCCCGAGACCCCCCGCCGACGACTGGAGCGAGACACAGACCAAGGAGGCCGTCATGGCGGAGACCTGGAGCGGCGAGTTCTACTGCGTGAAGTGCAAGGAGAAGCGGGAGGCCGAGGGCGAGGTGAAGGTGAACGACAAGGGCACCCGCATGGCCAAGGCCGTGTGCCCCGTCTGCGGCACCAACCTCAACCGGATCCTGGGCAAGGCCTGAGCGCCACCCGAGTCCCGCCCTGGAGGCGGAGTCCCCAGGCGGGGGCTCCGCCTCCGCGGCGTCCGGAGCCTGTGGACGACCGGTCGCACCGACCGGCGCACTCGGGCAGGCTCCTCGCATGCGCCCCCTCCTCAGCCCCGGCACCCACGTCCTGGACCGCGGCGACGGCCAGCTGCAGGTCGGCCTGCACCCCGGGACCGCCGTGGTGCTCCCCGACCGTCCGGACGTGCAGGCGCTGCTGAGCGGGCTCGACGGCAGCCGGGTCGACGACGACGACCCCCTGCTGGCACTGCTGCGCGAGCAGTCGCTGCTGGTCGACGAGCACGACGTCCTGCCGCTGCTGTCCGCGCGGGACCCCTCGGCCGGCGCGGCCGCCGCAGCCCTGGCCCGGCACCGCGGGCCGGCCGCACCAGCCGCTGCCGCCCGCCGGACCGCGACGCAGGCG
Source organism: uncultured Actinomycetota bacterium (assembly GCA_963835385.1). Taxonomy (GTDB): domain Bacteria; phylum Actinomycetota; class Actinomycetes; order Propionibacteriales; family Nocardioidaceae; genus Nocardioides_B. The sequence goes on along the minus strand of CAWIFK010000005.1, from coordinate 855,337 downwards.
GAGGTGGTCGGGTTCGGCCCGGCAGCCGGCGAGCTGGCCGACCAGCTCGCGCGCCTGTGCGGCCGGCTGGGGGTGCGAGCGCGGACCGGCCTCGGCGGCGTGGGCGGCGCGGCCGCCGAGCGCGGCGACACCACCGTGGTCGGCGTGCTGGTGGGCGTCGGCGAGCCGGACCGCGTGCTGGCCGACCGGTGGGTCCGCGACGGCACGCCGTACGTCGTCGCCCGGATGTGCGAGGGCCATGCGGTCGTGGGGCCGTTCGTCGTGCCCGGCCACACGGCCTGCCTGCGGTGCATCGACGCCCACCACACCGACGCGGACCCGGCGTGGCCGCTGCTGGTCCAGCAGTACTCGCGCAGCACCTCCCGGCCGCGCCGCGACGGCGTGCCCGAGCCGGTCGACCCGGCGCTCGCGCTGATCGCGGTGTCATGGGCGGCACGGGACCTGGCCTCCTACGTCGACGGGCTGCGGCCCTCCACGTGGTCGACCACGGTGACCCTCGACGCGGGACTCGCCGAGCTCGAGAGCAGGTGCTGGCTGCGACACCCAGGATGCGGCTGCGGCTGGGCCTGACCACGCGTCCGACACAATGGGGACATGACCGAGCTCCCCCGGCGGGCCGCGGCCCGCACCGCGCGGCTGGCTGCGCTGCCACTGGGCTTCGCCGGCCGCACGGCCGTCGGCATGGGCCGTCGCCTCGGGGGCGCGTCGGCCGACGCCGTGATGACCGACGTGCAGCAGCGCACCGCCGAGCAGCTGTTCAAGACCCTCGGCGACCTCAAGGGCGGCGCGATGAAGATGGGGCAGGCCCTCTCCATCATGGAGTCGATGCTGCCGGAGGAGTTCGCGGCGCCGTACCGCGACCAGCTCACCCGGCTGCAGGACGCCGCGCCCCCGATGTCCTCCTCGACGGTGCACGCCGTGCTCGCCCGCGAGCTCGGGCCGCGGTGGCGCACCGAGCTGGTCCGCCTCGACGACAACCCGGCCGCCGCCGCCTCCATCGGCCAGGTGCACCGGGGGCAGTGGGCCGACGGCCGGGAGGTCGCGGTCAAGCTTCAGTACCCCGGTGCCGGTGAGGCGCTGATGAGCGACCTGCGCCAGCTGTCCCGGCTCGCCCGGACCTTCGGCGGGGCGGTGCCGGGCATCGACATCAAGCCGCTGATCGAGGAGCTGCAGGCCCGCGTGGCCGAGGAGCTCGACTACCGGCTCGAGGCCGAGGCCCAGCAGGCGTTCGCCGAGGCGTTCCGCGACCACCCCGACTACCACGTGCCGGCCGTGGTCAAGCAGACCGAGCGGCTGCTGGTCACCGAGTGGATGGAGAGCCGGTCCTCGCTGGCCAGGCTGATCGCCGAGGGCACCACCGAGGAGCGCAACCACTACGGCGGGCTCTACCTGCGCTTCCTGTTCGAGGGCCCCGCCCGCGTCGGGATGCTGCACGCGGACCCGCACCCCGGCAACTTCCGGGTGCTCCCCACGCCGAGGCCCGGCCAGGAGCTCGGCGGCCTCGGAGTGGTCGACTTCGGCGCGGTGGCGCGGCTGCCGCAGCGACAGCTGCCGCCGCCGATCGGCCGGCTGCTCGCGCGAGCCGTGGTCGACGACTACGTGGGCGTGCTGGAGGGGTTGCGCGCCGAGGGCTTCGTCAAGCCGAACATCCGCGTGGACCCCGAGGAGCTGCGCTCCTACCTGGCGCCGTTCGTCGAGCCTGCCGTCGGGGAGACCTTCACCTTCTCGCGGGACTGGATGCGCGACCAGTTCCAGCGGCTCCAGGACCCGCGGCAGCCGGGCTCGACCCTGGCCCTGAGACTGAACCTGCCGCCGTCGTACCTGCTCATCCACCGGGTCTGGCTGGGCTGCCTGGGGGTGCTCTCCCAGCTCGGTGCCGAGCTGCCCTTCCGCCGCATCCTCGAGGAGACGCTGCCCGGCTTCGCCCCGCGGTGACGGGAGTCCGCAGCCGTCGACGCTCGGCGCCTCGGTGCCGGAGGGCTAGGCTCAACCGCGTGCCGGCCACCTGTGACTTCTGCGGCGCCGCAGCGCCGACGGACGACCTCCCGCTCACCTGGACCACCGCGGTCGAGAACGGCCGCACCAAGACGTTCTGCGAGACGTGCTCGCGCGAGCACCTGCGCGCGATCGAGAGCAAGCTCGACAGCGAGTGGTGGTGACGGCGCGGCTCCCGGCACGGCGAGAGCCGGACCCGACCTCGGGGGTCGGATCCGGCTCTCGTCAGCAGGGCCCGTAGCGGGCTGCTCGGCTCTGGTCAGAGCGAGCGGGCGAGCGCGAGGCGCGCCGCCTGGGCGGCACGCTCGGCCCGGCGGGACAGCCGGCGGTGTGCGGCCAGCTGGTGTCCGCGTCGCATCTCACGCGCCTCTCCCAGGCGCGCGGACATCTGTGCGCGGGCCAGGTCTTCATTCAGCAACTGCATCTTCTTGCTCCGATTCGTGAAGTCGTTCATGGATGTCGTCGTTTCCGTTCTTGTCTCGGTCTCGCTGGGCTGGTCGTCGTGGTCCGGTGGACCGCGGCTCTAGTGACGGCCGGTCACAGCGTCCGGGAGAGCACGAGGCGGGCCTGGAGGGCGGCACGCTCGGCGCGACGGCTGGTGCGTCGGGCCAGGGCGAGCTGGTGGCCGCGCCGCAGGCGGGCCGCCTCCCCCATGCGCGCGGACTGCTCGGTCCGGGCGAGGGTCTCGATCATGTAGGTCATCTCAGGTTCCTTGCTGGTCGTCGGGCTGGTCGGACTGGACGGGATGGTGCTGGCTGGTGCGGTGCTGCTCGTTCCACTGGTGCTGCGGTGACTGCTTCTCGGTGCTGCTCGGTCTGCTGGACGGCTGTGATCGGCGGGGACCCGGTAGCCGGTCGACCGCGGTCAGGCGCACGCTGCGACGTCGACCTTGCGGGGACGTCCGCGGGGCCGCTTGCGGGGAATCACGACTCCCTGCGCGAACAGCTCGCCGCCCCACACTCCCCAGGGCTCACGCCGCTCCAAGGCGCCGGTCAGGCACTCGCTGCGGAGCGGACACTCCAGGCACATGGCCTTGGCGACCTCCACGTCCTGGGGCGTCTCGGCGAACCACAGCTCGGGGTCCTCCCGCCGGCAGGGCAGCTGTTCCTCGTCGACCTCGGCCGCGGTGGCGGCGTACGTGTCGAGGACGCTGATACTCATCTCTTCACCTCCTGGTGATGTGTTCGTCGGTGATCGGGTCGATCGGGGAAACACAAAGGCCGCGGATCCCGGGTGACGGGTTCCGCGGCCTGGAGGCTGCTGATGAGAGTGGATACTCAGATCGGCGGACTCCAGGCGGAGGTACCCGGGAAGGCTCCCTTGACGGCGGAGATGTGGCGGTACGCGCACACACCGGTGCCCTCGAGGACAGCCGTGCCATCGAAGCCGGCGGCCCAGTCGGCAACCGTGGTCGTCGGGAGGGCACGCAGGAACGCGTCGCGATCGCGGACGATGACGGACATGCCGAAGCCGGCGGACGGGGCGATGGCCTGGCTGGTCATGGTGTTGGTGAACATTCCGGTGCACCTCCTTCGGAGCTTCGTGCGCTGGTCTTGGCGGGACCGTGGAGCGCGGGTTCGGGCGAGTGGAGAAAACGTACCGCTCCGTTGCTGTAAGCGGCAAACCATTTACTGGGTATTTCCCGAAGTTTGTCGACGCGCATCAAGACTGGCCCGCAGGGACTAGTCCGTGCCACCCACCAGGGCGAGGACGTCCTCGCCGTACTTGGTGAGCTTCGCCTGACCGACGCCGTTGACCCGCAGCAGGGCGGCGGTGTCGGCGGGACGGGACTCGGCGATGGCCTGCAGGGTCAGGTCGGTGAACACGACGTACGCCGGCACCTTCTCCTGCGCCGCCCGCTCCACCCGCCAGGCGCGCAGTCGCTCGAAGAGCTCCTCGTCGTAGGCGGCGGGACAGTCCTCGCAGCGGCCGACCTTGCGCTCCGCGGTCGACCCGAGCGGGCGGCCGCAGGTGCGGCAGTGCGCCACGCCGCGCCGCTTCCTGGCGCGCCCCGACTCACCGGGCTGGACCCGGTCGGAGGCCACCTCGGGCCGGACGTCCGCGAGGAAGCGGGAGGGCTTGCGGGTCGCCCGCGAGCCGGGGTTGCGCGCCCGGGACCAGGAGATCCTCAGGTGCACCCGCGCCCGGGTGAGGCCGACATAGAGCAGGCGGCGCTCCTCCTCCACCGCCTCGGCGCCCTCGGCGTAGACGATCGGCATCGTCCCGTCCTGCATGCCGGCCAGGAAGACCGCGTCCCACTCCAGGCCCTTCGCGGCGTGCAGCGTCGCGAGCGTGACGCCCTCGGCGACCGGGGCGTGCTGCTCGGCGGCCCGGCGGTCCAGGTCGTCGACGAACGCGGTCAGGCCCGCCGCCGGCTCCGCGGCCGCCAGCTCCTCGGCCTGGGAGACCAGAGCGTGCAGGGACTCCCACCGGTCGCGCACGTTGCCGCGCCCGGTCGGCGACTGGTCGGACCACCCCATCCCGGCGAGCACCGCCCGCACGGAGCCCACCAGCCCGTCCCCGGCGGCCCCCTCGTCGCTCGAGCGGGCGCTGCCGCGCAGCAGGGTCACCGCCTGACGGACCTCGGCCCGCTCGAAGAACCGGGCGGCGCCGCGCACGACGTAGGGCAGGTTGCGGGCGGCCAGCGCCTCCTCGAACGCCTCGGACTGGGCGTTGATCCGGAACAGCACCGCGATCTCGCGCAGCGGCGTGCCGGCCCGGGTCAGCTCCAGGACCTCGGCCGCGACGCGCTCGGCCTCGTCGACCTCGTCGGGGTGCTCGGCGTAGCGCACCTCGGGGCCGGCGTCGCGCTGCGCGCGCAGCTGGAGGCCGCCGGGGCGGGACTCCCCGAGCAGCCGGTTGGCGGTCGCGATCACCTGCGGGGTCGACCGGTAGTTGCGGACCAGCTCGATGGAGGTGGTCCGCGCGAACCGCTGCGGGAAGTCCAGGAGGTAGGAGGCGTTCGCGCCGGCGAAGGAGTAGATCGTCTGGGCCGGGTCGCCGACCACGCAGAGGTCGTCGCGCCCGCCCAGCCACAGGTCCAGCAGCGCCGACTGGACGGGGCTGACGTCCTGGAACTCGTCGACCACGAACCAGCGGTACTGCCGGCGCACCTCCGCCGCGACCCGCTCGTCCTCGGCGAGCAGCGCGGCGCAGCACAGCAGCACGTCCTCCATGTCCATCCGGCCCTGGTCGCGCTTGACGTCCTCGTAGGTGGCGAACACCCGGGCCACGGTGGCCGGGTCCACCCCGCCGACCGAGCGGCCGCGGGCGGTGGCCAGACGGGCGTAGTCGTCGGGCCGGACGTTGCTGACCTTGGCCCACTCGACCTCGCCCGCGAGGTCGCGCAGCGTCGCCTGGTCGGTCTCCACCCGGTTGCGACGCGCGGCGTTGCCGACGAGGGGCAGCTTCGACTCCGTGAGCACGGGCAGCTCGCCGCCGTACACGCGCGGCCAGAAGTAGCGCGCCTGGCGCAGCGCGGCGGAGTGGAAGGTGCGAGCCTGCACGCCCGCGGCGCCGAGCGAGCGGAGCCGCCCCCGCATCTCGCCGGCGGCGCGGGTGGTGAAGGTGACCGCGAGGACCTCCCGCGGGTTGTAGACCCCCGAGGCGACGCCGTAGGCGATCCGGTGCGTGATCGCGCGGGTCTTGCCGGTGCCGGCGCCGGCGAGCACCCGCACCGGCCCCTGCAGCGCGACCGCGACCTCGCGCTGCTCGGGGTCGAGCGCTTCGAGGAGCCGGTCCGACGAGCCGGCGGAAACAGTCATCAGGGAACAATCTCCTCGGTTCGGTGGTTGCAACCGGGACAAGCCTAGACGCGAGGAAGGACACGAATGACGGCGCTGACGATGTACTCCACCCCCTGGTGCGGCTACTGCCACCGGCTGCGCAGCCAGCTCGACCGGGAGGGGATCGCCTACGACGTCATCGACATCGAGCGCGTGCCCGAGGCCGCCCAGATCGTCGAGCAGGTCAACAACGGCAACCAGACCGTGCCCACCCTGGTCTACAGCGACGGCAGCGCGCACACCAACCCCTCCGTCGCCCAGGTCAAGGCCAAGCTCGCCGAGCTCAACTGAGCCCCGGCCAACCCCGATTCGTCCGCTCCAGCGAGCGAACCCGCCGTGGAGGGACCGCGGACGAATCGGGGTTCACCAGGTGCCGGGGAGCGCACCGCCGTACCACGTCTCGACGAGCGAGCGCGAGATCGAGATGCCGCCGGGCAGCAGCAGACTGCCGGCCTCGGCCTCGGCGCGCATCTCCTCGCGCGTGAACCAGCGGGCGTGGCTGATCTCGGCCCCGTCGACGTCGATCTCGGTGGTGGCCGCCCGCGCGAAGAAGCCGACCATCAGGCTGGCCGGGAACGGCCAGGGCTGGTTGCCGAAGTAGTCGACGGCCTCGATCGTGACCCCCACCTCCTCCTCGACCTCGCGGGCCACCGCCTGCTCGAGGGACTCCCCCGGCTCCACGAAACCGGCCAGCGTGGAGTAGCGCCCCTCGGGCCACCGCTCCTGGCGTCCGAGCAGGCAGCGGTCCGCCTCGTCGGTGACGAGCATGATCACGGCCGGGTCGGTCCGGGGGAACTGGGTGCGGCCGCACTGGCCGCAGGCCAGCACGTGACCGGCCTCGCCGACCTGCAGCCGGGCACCGCAGCGCGGACAGAACCTGTGCGAGCCGTGCCACTCCGCGAGCGCGACCGCGTGCAGGGTGAGCGCCGCCTCCTCGGCGTCCAACGACTGCACGAACGAGCGCAGCGGCTCCGTCCGGGTGCCCCGGGGCAGCTCGTCGGCGAGCACCGCGAACCGCACCACCCCGGCGTCCTCGCCCAGCAGCACCCGCTGCCCCGCAGGGGCCTCGGCGGGTGTGACCCAGGTGGGCCGGCCCGGGTCGGCGCCGGTGTCATCGGGCAGCACCAGCGCTGCCTGGTGCAGAACCAGCACGCGGGTCTCCCGGTCGGCCCACACCTCGTCGAGCCAGGCGTCGTCCGTACGGCGTCCGGCGATCCGGTTGTGGGCCTGGACCGAGAGCGCGATCGGCGCCTGGTGCGGGTAGTTCGACAGCATCTCGGAGCGGTGCGGCGTCACGACCCGACCCTACGACCCGGCGCCCGCCCGGCTGGGCCCGCCTCCGCTACGGTGCTCGCCGTGAGCACCCACATCGGCGCAGCCCCGGGCCAGGTCGCCCCCCACGTCCTGCTCCCCGGCGACCCGCTGCGCGCCAGATGGATCGCCCAGAAGTTCCTCGAGGACGTCGAGTGCTACTCCGAGATCCGCGGGATGCTCGGCTACACCGGCACCTGGCGCGGCAGCCGCGTCTCGGTGCAGGGCTCGGGGATGGGACAGCCGTCGATGGCGATCTACGTCAACGAGCTGCTCCGGGAGTACGGCGTCCGCACGATCGTCCGGGTCGGGTCCTGCGGCGCGCTCACCGAGCGGGTCGTCGTGCGCGATCTCGTGATCGCGACGGGCGCCTGCACCGACTCCTCGATGAACCGGATCCGCTTCGAGGGGCTCGACTACGCGCCGGTGGCCGACTTCGGGCTCGTGCGCGGAGCCCATGACGCCGCCGTCCGGCGCGGGCTCGAGAGCCGCACCCACGTGGGGCTGATCTTCTCCAGCGACTCCTTCTACCCGCCCCGACCCGAGCTCGCCGCCCGGATGGTCCACTTCGGCGTGCTGGCCGTCGAGATGGAGGCCAGCGCGCTGTACACGCTCTGCGCCGCGCACCGGGCCCGCGCGCTGACGGTCTGCACGGTCTCCGACCACGTCGTCACCGGCGAGGAGACGACCGCCCAGGAGCGCGAGCAGACCTTCGGCGACATGGTGGAGGTCGTCCTCGAGGCGATGCTCGGCTGAGGCAGGGCCGGCCAGCGACGGCGCTCAGCCGCCCAGCAGCCGTTCGAGCTCCTCGCGGCTCTCGAGCCGGGCGGGCTCGACGAGCGACCCGCTCCGCACGTAGTAGAAGGCGGCGCGGACCTGCTCGGGCGCGACGCCCTGGAGCTCGGCCCAGGCGAGCCGGTAGATCGCCAGCTGGAGCGGGTCGGCGCTCTGGCTCCGGTTGGTCTTCCAGTCCACCACCAGCCAGCCCGGCCGGCCGTCCTCGTCCTGGACGCGGTAGGCGGCGTCGATGCGGCCCCGGACCACCTGGCCGCCGACCACCAGGGCGAAGGGCGGCTCGATCGCGGCCGGCACACGGTCGGCGAAGGGGCCGCGCTCGAACCGCGCGATCAGCTCCTGCAGGTCGGCGTCGTCCTCGATCTCCGCGTCCGCACGGCCGGGCAGCTCGTCGGGGTCGAGCAGCGGCTGCTGGCCGAACCGGGCCTCCACCCAGGCGTGGAAGCGGGTGCCGAAGCGGGCGCTGGGCGACGGCGGCCGCGGCATCGGCCGGACCAGCTCGGCGGCGAACCGGTCCGGGTCGTCGCGCAGCCGGGCGACTGCGGTGGCGGACAGGCTCGAGGGCAGCGGCACCTCCACCTCGTCCGCGCGGTCGCGGCGCGCCTCGGCCAGCAGCCGCTCCGTCTCGGCGTCCCACTCGGCGACCTGCACCGCCTCGACCACGTCGAGGCCCTCGTCGTCGTCCGGCGCCCCGGTCCGGCGCCGGTCGATCGCCTCGTGCACCGTGCCGGCGGCCTGCAGCCTCCGGAGCACCTCCGGGGTGTGGCCGGGCACCGGCCACGGCACCGGCTCCCGGCCCGCCCGCAGCGGGTTCTGGGCGCCGGGCTCGGGCATCGGCAGCCACTTCTCCGGCTTCGCGCCCCATCCCTCGAGGGACTCCGCCACCGTGACCTGGTACGGCGAGGGCCCGCAGGGCTTCTGCTGCGTGGGCCCCCACAGGTACGACGAGACCACGAGCACGTGCCGGGCGCGGGTGAACGCGACGTAGCCGAGCCGCAGCTCCTCCTGCGCCTCGTGGCGCTTCCACTCCTCCGCGACCGCGTCGAGGTCGGCGGAGGTGTGCCCGGCCAGCCGGGGCAGGTCCCGGGCGTCGCCGCGCAGCGGCGTCGGCAGCACGGCGGGCCCGGAGGTCCACTTGGTCCGGCCCCGGGTGTTGGGAAACTTCCCCTCGACCACGCCGACGAGGAAGACCACGTCCCACTCCAGCCCCTTGGCGCGGTGCACGGTGAGCAGCTTGACCGAGTTCGCCTCGGTCGGCGTGGCGACGTCCAGGCCGTTGCCGAGCTCGTCCTCGGTCTGCAGGTAGGCCAGCAGTGCGGGCAGCGTGACGTCGCCGTCCACGGCCTGGAACTCCGCGACGGCCTTGACGAACAGGTCCAGGTTCTCCCGGCGTGCCTGGGCGGCCGGACTCACCGAGGAGGCGAGCTCGACGTCGATGCCGGTGGTGTCGACGATCCGGCGGACCAGGTCGAGCAGCGGCTCCCCGGCGGCGGTGCGCAGCTGCCGCAGCTCGGCCGCGAGCAGCGCGAACCGCTCCCGGGCCTCGGTGGAGTAGCTCCAGCGCTCCCCGGTGCCGGGGTCCTCCAGGGCGTCGCACAGCGAGGCCACCTCGGTCGGGTCGGAGCCGGCCACCGCGGCGGCGAGCTCTTCGGCCACGTCGCGGTCCAGGTCGCGCCCGGCGCGGCCGACGACGCCCGAGAGGTGCGCCGCGCGGCGGCCGAGCAGCGCCAGGTCGCGCGGGCCGATGTTCCACCGGGGCCCCGAGAGCAGCGTCAACAGCTCGGAGTTGGCGGTCAGGTCGTGCAGCACGGTCAGCGTCGCGACCACCTCGGCGACCTCCGGGAGCCGGAGCAGGCCCTGCAGGCCGACGATCTCGACGGGGATCTCGGCCCGGGTGAGCGCGTCGAAGACGTCGGCGGCGTGGGCGTTGTCGCGGACCAGCACCCCGATCCCCGACCAGGCGGGCTCGGCCAGGCCGGCGTACGACGAGCGCACCGCGTCCGGCAGCCACTCCAGCTCGTCGAGGTAGGTCTCGTGGGCCGCGGCGCGGACCTCCCCGTCGGCGCATCCGGGGGCCGGCTTCAGCTGCTGCACCTGCGGGAACGCGTGGTACAGCGGCGCGGCGAGCCGGTTGGCCACCGAGAGGATCCGGCCGTCGGAGCGCCGGTTGATGCTCAGCGGGTAGCTGGGCACCCGGGGCGAGCCCTGTGCGGTCGGGAAGTCGTCGCCGAAGTTCAGGATGTTCGACACCGACGCGCCGCGCCATCCGTAGATGGCCTGGTTCGGGTCGCCCACCGCTGTGACGGCGTGGCCGCGGCCGGTCTCCTGGTCCGGCCCGGAGAAGAGCCGGCTGAGCATGGTCGCCTGGGCGACGGAGGTGTCTTGGTACTCGTCGAGGAGCACCACCCGGAACTTGTCCCGCTCGGCGGCGCCGACCTCGGGCCGCTCGACGGCCAGCCGCGCTCCCAGCGCGATCTGGTCGGAGAAGTCCATCAGGCCGAGGTCACGCTTGAGCCGGCGGTAGGCGTCGACGAGCCCCATCAGCTCCGCACGCTTGTCGAGGGTCTCGAGCACCGCCTCCAGCTTCTTCCTCGCCCTGGTCGTCGCCAGCTCCTCGGCGAACGCGGCGCGCTCGACCCGCTGGAAGTCACGCAGCCGTGGCGGGTCGACGAGGTGCTCGCTCATCGCACCCTCGAGGGACAGGACGTAGCCGATCACCGTCTCCGGGTGGTCGCTGAGCAGGTCCACCCGGCCGGTGTAGCGCGCGATCGCCCGCGCCGCGAGCTGGTAGCGCGAGGCGTCGGCGATCACCCGGGTGTCGGGCTCGTGGCCGATCCGCAGTCCGTGCTCGGTGAGCAGCGAGGCGGCGTAGGCGTTGTAGGTGGCGACCGTGGGTTCCTCCGGCTCCTCCGCCTCGTCCGGCTCGCCGTCGGCGCGTCGCGCGGCCGGCGGACGCAGCAGCCCCGAGTCGCGCAGCGCGCCGCGGACCCGGGAGGCCAGCTCACCGGCTGCCTTGGTGGTGAAGGTCAGGCCGAGGACCTGGTCGGGGGTGACCTGGCCGCTGGCCACGAGGTAGACCACCCGGGCGGCCATCACCGTGGTCTTGCCGGATCCGGCGCCGGCGACGACCACGGCCGGTTCGAGGGGAGCGGTGATCGCGGCGAACTGCTCCTCGCTGGGCGGGTGCGCGGCGCCCATGAGCCGCTGCAGGTCGCCGGGCGTGCTGATCCGGGGGCTCACGACAGCACCGTCCCGGCGCCCTGGGCGGGGCAGATCGCCTGGAAGGAGCAGCGGCGGCAGTGCTCGCCGCTGCGCGCCTCGAACGTCTCCGAGCGGACCGTGGAGACGGCCTGCATCAGCTGCCGCTCGATCTCCGTGCAGCCGTCCTCACCGGCCTCCTGGGGCGGCTGGGCCTGCACCTTGACGCTGCCGCGCACGCTGCGCCGCAGCTGGACCAGCTCGGCGCCGCCCGGCCTGCCCGGCTCGTCGAGCAGCTCGTCCGCGGCGCCGTGCGCGACGGCGAGCTGGTAGAGGCCGAGCTGCGCGTTGGTGGGGAGGTCCTTCTCGGCGGGTGGGTACTTCGTCGTCTTCAGGTCGATCACGACCACGTTGCCGTCGTCGTCGACCTCCAGCCGGTCGGCGTAGCCGGTCAGCCGGACCCGCTCCCCGTCGGGGAGGGTGACCTCGGCGGAGAGCTCCTGCTCGGTGGCCAGGACGGTCCGGGCTCCCGGGCGGCTGTGCCACTCGACGAACCGGGTCAGCGCGGCCTCGACCTCGGCCCGCTCGCGCTGCCCCGACCAGGGGGTGCGGAACGGGATCTGCGCCCACACCTTGTCGACCTGCGCCATCAGGTCGGGCACCGCGGACGGGTCGCCGGCCAGCTCGCCCTTGACGACCCGGTCGGCGATCGCGTGCACGACCAGGCCGAAGCCCTGGGAGGCCGAGGACGTTGTGGCCCCGCCGGCCTCGCGCTCGAGGAACCACTTGGCCGGGCAGGTGAGCAAGGACTCGAGGGCGCTCGCGGACATCCGCACCGGCTCCTCGACCGGCCGCAGGGGCAGGTCCGCGCGGGTGCGACCCCGGGTGCCCCACCACTCGCCCGGGTGCGCCTGCGGCACCAGCAGCCGGCCGCGCTCCTCCTCGGTCGCCAGGCGCGCCAGCCGGGACGCGGCGGCGCGGCGCAGCGGGTCGCTGGTCGCGGGGTCCGCGACGGTACGGCGCAGGTCGGCGACCAGCCCGGCCAGCGACAGCGGGCGTACGGGCCGCCCCTTCACCTTCGCGACCCCCACGCCGAGCTCCTCGACGAACCGCGACGGCTGCTCCCCCTCGTCCTCGGGCGAGGCCACCGCGGTCACGAGGAGCCGCTGCATCGCGCGGGTGCAGGCGACGTAGAACAGCCGCCGCTCCTCGGCGAGCAGCGTGCGCGACGTCACGGGCGGCAGCAGCCCGTCGTGGCCGATCCGGTCGCCCTGCAGGAGGGTCGAGCGCCGGCGCAGGTCGGGCCAGGCTTCCTCCTGCACGTGCGCCACGACCACCAGCCGCCACTCGAGGCCCTTGGAGCGGTGCGCGGTCAGCAGGCGTACGGCGTCGCCCCGCACGCCCCGGTCGGCGAGCGTGTCGGCGGGGATCTGCTGCGCACCGAGCGTGTCGAGGAAGACCGCGACGCTGGTGTGCCCGCGCTGCTCCTCGGCCTTGGCGGCGACCTCGAACAGCGCGCAGAGGGCGTCGAGGTCGCGGTGCGCCATCCGGGCGGCCGGACCGCCGGCGTCGACCGATCGCCGCAGCCGCTGCGGCCAGTCCGTCCCGGACCACAGGACCCACAGCACCTCCTCGACGGTGCCGCCGCCCTCCAGCGCCTCGCGTCCCTGCCTCAGCAGCCTGCCGAGAGCGTGGGCGCGCGTCGCGGCCCGTCCGGAGAGGTCCTGCAGCTCGTCGGGGTCGAGCAGCGCGTCGCGCAGCAGCACCGGCGAGGACCGCGGCGGCCGGTCCTGCGCCACCGCCCGCTCGAGCTCGCGTGCCCGCAGCTGACGGGCCAGCGTCCGCACGTCGCCGGCGTCGAGGCCGGCCAGCGGCGAGGCGAGCAGGCTCTCGGCCTTGTCGACCCCGAGGTGGTCGACGCTCTGCGGGTCGCCGTTGTCGAGGTTCACCACCGCGCGCAGGGCCTCGAGCAGCGGCATCACCGACGGCTCCTGCACCAGCGGCGTGTCGTCGCTGGCCACCTCGACCGGCACGCCGGCCGCGGTCAACGAGCGCCTCAGCGGCGGGATCGTGGACCGGCCGGAACGCACCAGCACCGCCATGTCCGACCAAGGCACGCCGTCCTCGAGGTGGGCGCGGCGCAGCAGGTCTGCGACGTCCTCGGTCTCGGCACGGGCGGTGTCGAAGGTGCGTACCTCGACCCGGCCGGCGCCGAACCGGTTCTGCACCGGCGTCGGGGACCGGAAGGCCTCGAACACGTCCCGGTCGATCGCGCCGCGGGTGCCGATCGAGGAGGCGATGCTGCGCGAGGCGGTCAGCAGCCGAGAGCCGAAGCGACGGGTGAGCTGCAGGGCGTGGACGTCGGCCGGACCGCCGTCGGCGCGCCGGAACTGGTCGGGGAACTCCAGGATCCCGCGGACCTCGGCGCCGCGGAAGGCGTAGATGGACTGGTCGGGATCGCCCACCGCGACCAGGTTGCGGCCGTCGCCGGCGATGGCCTGCAGCAGCGCGACCTGGCTCGGGTCGGTGTCCTGGTACTCGTCGACGAAGACGTGGGAGAACTGCCGCCGCAGGTCCTCGCGCACGCGCGGGTCGGGACCGGTCACGAGGCCGACCGCCTCGGCGATCAGGCCGGGGTAGTCGATGAGGTTCTCGCTGTCGACGATGTCGACGTACTGCTCCATCAGCACCGACGCGGCGACCAGCTCGGGGCGGTCCTCGGCCAGCCCGAGGCGCCGCAGGCCGTCGGACCCGAGCCCCTTCTCCTGGGCGCGGGCGAGCACCGCCTGCACCTCACGGGCGAAGCCCCGGGTGCGCACGGCCGCGGACAGCGACTCGGGCCACCGCACGGACTCGGCCTCGTCGGTGAGCAGCCGCTGCAGGATGACGTCCTGCTCGGGTGCGGTCAGCAGCCGCAGCGGCGCGGCGTAGACCTCCGCGGGCGAGTAGCGGCGGACCAGGCCGTAGGCGAACGAGTGGAACGTCGAGCTCAGCGTCGTGGCCATGGTGCGCCCGAGCCGCGCGGTCACCCGGTCGCGCAGCTGCTCGGCAGCCTTGCGGCTGAACGTGAGCGCCAGCACGGAGTCCGGGGCGGCGCCGCGGTTCTCGATCCGGTCGACGATCGCCTCGACCAGCGTCGTGGTCTTGCCCGTGCCGGGACCGGCGAGCACCAGCAGCGGCCCGCCGGGGTGGTCCACGACGGCGCGCTGGAACTCGTCGAGCTCGGGCGCGGCGGCGCGGGCTGTCGTGGGGTAGGTCAGGCGGAACGTGGTCACGGACCCATTTCCTCATCGGCCACCGACAGTCCGGCGGTCTCCGGGTGCCCGGATGCCCCGGGCGCGCCGGCCGCGCCCGGCCCGGGCGGCCACCACTGCGCCCGGTCGAGGTCGACCTTGCCCGACGGCTTCAGTGGCGTCCCCTCCGCGCGGTGGTGAGCCAGCGCGACGCCGTCGTGGCACAGGGGCAGTCCCCCGTCGGCGCGGACCACCCGCCACCAGGGCACCGGGCCGCCGTACGTCGACAACACCCGGCCGACCAGCCGGGGACCTCCGGTCCCGACGGCCTCGGCGAGCGTGCCGTACGTGGTGGCACGACCGCGCGGGATCCGCTCGACCAGCGACAGCACCACCTCGACGTACTCCTCGTCCACGAGGCTCACCCTACGAGGAGCCACCCGCCCGGCCGCCCGCTGCGTCGCCCGCTGCGTCGGTGGTGGCGGCGCCCTCGCGAGCCAGCAGCCGCGGCAGGAGGTACGCCGTCCAGCCGGTCACCACGGCCAGGGCCGCCACGAGCACCAGGGCGGAGCTCGGCAGGTCCAGCGCGGCGGCGACGAGGGCGGCCAGCCACACCAGCGCCGTCACGGCTGCCAGCACCGTCACGCGTCCCGCCCAGGCCCGCAGCAGCGACCCGTCGAGCGCGAGCGCGGGCGGGCCGTAGCCACAGAGCAGGCACAGCACGTGCAGGGCCAGCAGGTCGAGGGCGCCCAGCAGCGTCCAGGCCGAGACCGCCTCGGGCACCACGGCCATCCAGAAGCCGACCGCGAGCAGCATCCACGCCAGCGGGGCGTTGGAGTCCGGCAGCAGCACGGCCGACGCGCCGAGGACGACCAGCAGCGCGGTGAGCGCCGGGTGCCACACGGCCCCGGCCAGTGGTACGAGCGCGGCGTAGGCGAGGACGGTGCCGAACGCCAGCAGCCGGACCATGCGCTGCTGCGCGGACGCGACGGCGACCCCGTCGAGAACCGAGGTGAGGAGGGCTCCCGGCGCCCGCAGGACCGGCTCGCTGCTCATCGGGCGGCCATCCTCGGGCTCCGGGCGCGGCGCCGCAGACCCCGCAGCACCGTGTCGAGCGTGCCGGGACCGCGCCAGCGCACCACGGGGACACCGGCCCTGGCCACCCGGTCGAGCAGCAGCCGCCGCTCGATGAGCCGCATCCGCCACGCCAACCGGCGGCGGGGGTCGTCCGGCGCGCCGAGCAGGTCGATGTCGATCCCCGGGCCCCCCGCGGAGACCTCGAGCGGCAGGGTGTCCACCACGACGACGCTGACCCCGCTGCGGGCCAGGGTGACGGTCGCGGTGACGACCTCCTCGGCGAGCATCGGGGAGAGCACGAGCACCACGGCACCGGCGGGCACCCGGAACCGCAGCCGCGCCGCGTCGACCGCGCGCTGCTCGCCGGGCACCACGCGGGCCAGCGTGTCGAGCACCCGGCGCAGGTGCCGCCGGCCGCCGCTGACCGGCACGGTGGCGCGGGTCGGCGCCCCGACGAGGCGCAGACCCACCCGGTCGCCCTGGTGCAGGTAGTGCTCGGCGAGGGCACCGGCCGCGCGCACGGCGACGTCCAGCGTGCTGGACGCGCCCGCCGTACCGCCGCTACGGCCGATCTCGGTGCCGGCGTCGAGGACCAGCATCACGCTGCTGTCCTCCTCGGCGACGGTGCCGGTGACGTGGAGCGTGCCGGTGCGCAGCGACTGCCGCCAGTGGATCCGGCGAAGCCGGTCGCCGGCCTGGAACCGGCGGATGTCGGCGAGCTCGTTGCCCTGTCCGGGCCGGCGGGCCTGGTGGGTGCCGACCAGGCCGATCGGGTGCGGGCTCGGGGCGTGGCTGTCGAAGGCACCCGGCACCGGCAGCGTGGTCAGCATCACCGGCCGCAGCGGATGCGGTCCCCAGCGGCGCCCGGCCCAGGGGCCGGTGGCCGCGACGACCCCCTCCCCCGCCTCCCGGCGTCCCCACCGGGTGGAGGCGACCGCCACCCGCAGCGTCGCGTCCTCGGTGCCCGGCGGCAGCGTGACTCCGGTGACGCCGTGCGCGGGCCGGGTCACCTGGAACACGTTCGGGTCCACCGCGACGACCGCGTGCTCGACGTCGTCACAGCCGGTCAGGTGCACCGCCAGCGTGGTCGCCTCGCCCTCGCGCACGGAGGTGTGGCCCAGCCGGCTGGTCTGGTCGGGCGCGCGGACGGGACGCCGCAGGACCACGACGGCGGTGTGTGCCAGCAGCGGCGTCGCCAGCACCAGCAGGTCCGGGCGCCCGAACAGCACCGCGACCGCCGCCGTCACCGTGGACAGCAGTGCGGCGCGGGTCGTCGCGGCGCTCGGACGCCATCCCGCGGAGACCTGCGCGTCGAGAGGCACGGCTCAGCCCCGCTCCCGCGCGCTCGGCGCCGGCACCTGGGCGAGGACGCTGCGCACGACCGTGTCGCCGCCGACGTCGCTCATCCACAGCTCCGGGCGCACCGTGATGCGGTGCCCCAGCACGGCCGGGGCCACGGCCTTGACGTCCTCCGGTACGACGTAGTCGCGTCCTGACACCACCGCGAAGGCCCGGCCCATCAGCAGCAGCGCGAGCGCGCCGCGCGGCGAGGAGCCCATCAGCACCTGGCTGTGCTCGCGGGTGGCCGCGGCCAGCGAGACGCAGTAGCGCCCGACGCTCTCCTCGACCGTGACGGTCTCGACCGCGGCCTGCATCGCCAGCAGCCCCGCGGCGTCGATGACCGGGCTCAGCGTCTGCTCCTCGCGCTGCCGGTCCAGCCGGCGCGCGAGCACCCCCCACTCCTGGTCGGCGGTCGGGTAGCCGAACGCCACCCGGATGAGGAACCGGTCGAGCTGGGCCTCCGGCAGCGGGTAGGTGCCTTCGTACTCCACCGGGTTGGAGGTGGCGAGCACGTGGAAGGGGGCCTCGAGCGCGAAGGTCTGCCCCTCGACGGTCACCTGCCGCTCCTGCATCGCCTCCAGCAGCGCGGCCTGGGTCTTCGGCGGCGTCCGGTTGATCTCGTCGGCGAGGAGCAGCCCGGTGAAGACCGGGCCGGCACGGAAGGCGAACTCCGAGGTGCGCTGGTCGAAGAGGAAGGACCCGGTCAGGTCCGCCGGGAGCAGGTCGGGCGTGAACTGGGCGCGGGTGAACCGCAGGCCCAGCGTCTGCGCGAACGACCGGGCCGCCAGCGTCTTCCCCAGGCCGGGAAGGTCCTCGATCAGCACGTGACCGCCGGCCAGGATGCCGGCCAGCACCAGCACCAGCTGCTCACGCTTGCCGACGACGGCGCGCTGCACCTCGTCGAGCACGGCGGCGGCGGCGCGGGAGACCTCGGCGAGCGGGAGTGGGGTGTTCACAGGTCCTCGATTCGGGTGACGACGCGGTCGATGCGCTCCAGGGTCAGGCGGGGGTACGGCGCTCCGGCGGTCGTGTCCTCGACGACCCGCATGATGTCGGGCCCCAGGAGCGCGGCGGCACGTTCGGGGTCGGCCCGGAGGCTGACGCCGTGCCGGGCGACGAGCCGCTGGTCGGCCAGCCGCACCAGGTTCTGGTGCAGGGTGTCGCCGACCTCCCGCGCGTCCAGGTGCTGGTTGACCACGCGGTGCAGCAGCGCCAGGCGCGGGTCCTCGCCGGGCGGGCGCAGCGGCCGGTCGCGGGGAGAGCGCCAGTGCACGGCCTCGCTGTCGGCGGAGACGTCGAGCAGCAGCCACAGGACCGCGGAGCCGGCGGCCAGGACCAGGGCGATCAGCCCGGGCCGCGGCTCATTGCCCAGCAGGTAGGCGGTGACGGTCACCACCAGCCACACCGCCGCGGTGCCTGCCAGCCGGCGCGCCCAGCTCATCGCGGGGCCCCGGCGGTCCGCAGCTCCTCGTGCAGCCGCTCGAGCGCCTCGCGCGCGTCCCGCCGGGCGTCCTCGCCCAGCGGGTGCTCGGAGAACCTCGCCTCGCGGTAGAGCGCCGCCAGGCGACCCACCGCGCGGGGGTCGAGGTCCAGCCGGTGCAGGACGCGGACGACGTATTCCCCTGAGGTCTCGTGCGGCCGGCTGGGCAGTCCCGCCGCACCGATGGTCTCCTCCAGGCGCACCCAGCACGCCACGATGGCGTTGCGCACCTCTCCGTCGGCGATGGCGGCGAGCTGCGCCTGCGCGTCCTCGCTCAGCGTCCGGCTCACCCGGACCTCGGGAAGAACGTCGGCGTCGGTCTCGGGGGGCGCGGGGGGCCGCCGCCACCGGTGCTGCCAGGCCCGGCGGGCGAGGAGGAACAGCAGCACGACTGCGCCGATGACGACGGCCCAGGCCAGCAGGTCACCGATCCAGCTCAGGTCGAGGCCGGACTGCTGACCCCGGCCTCTGGCCTGTTCGAGCGGGTCGGGCTGCGGCGAGGCCGAGGAGCTCTCCGGCACCGGCCGGCGGTCGACGGTCAGCGTGCGACCCGACGGGCTGACCACCGCGACGCGGTCGCTCGCCGAGGCCCAGACGAGCAGGAGCAGGCCGACCGCGACCGCCGGCAACGCGCCGACTGGTCGCACGCTCCCCTGCCCCCTCATCGGGGGCAGCCTAGGCGGCGAGGACGCCCCCGTGCCACCAGCGCGAGGGCCCGGGTCCCCCTGAGACAGGAAGCCCGTCGGAAGTTCCTTGGTATGAGCAACGTCACCTCGGGGTAACAGCCCTTCAAATCGTCCGAGAAGGGGGTCGCGATGACCGCAGCCGAAGCGAGCCAAGACCAGCCAGTCAAGAGCATGATCCCGGCCCGCATGCATGACATGCCGTGGTCCAGGTTCCATTGGATGGTCATCTTCGGTCTGGGCACCGCCTGGATCCTGGACGGCCTGGAGATCCAGATCGTCGCGGCCGGCGGCTTCGAGAAGACGCTGGACATGAGCGCGGCCGATGTCGGCATGGCCGGCACCGTCTACCTCTTGGGTGAGGTGGTCGGGGCGTTGGTGTTCGGCCGGCTCACCGACAGCCTGGGCCGCAAGAAGATGTTCACCCTGACCCTGGTCGTGTACCTCGTGGGCGCCGCCCTGGCGGGCCTTGCGCCCAACATGTGGATGTTCCTGGTGTTCCGCTTCATCTCCGGCATGGGGATCGGCGGCGAGTACTCCGCCGTCAACTCCGCGATCGACGAGCTGATCCCCGGCAAGCACCGGGGCCGGGTCGACCTTGCCATCAACGGGACGTACTGGGCCGGTGCCGCTCTCGGCGCCGTCGCCAGCTCGATCCTGCTGGACACCGACCGCTTCGGGCAGGACATCGGTTGGCGGATCGCCTTCTTCCTCGGCCCCATCCTCGGTCTCGGCATCATCTACCTGCGCCGGCACATCCCCGAGAGCCCCCGTTGGATGGTCACCCACGGCCATGCCGAAGAGGCCGAGGAGATCGTGGACTGGATCGAGGAGCAGGTCCAGGACTCCGGTAACGAGCTCCCGCATCACGACGAGTCCGAGGCCCGCTGGATCAAGGCCGGCTCCGGTCTGACCCCCAAGCAGCTGCTCTACGTCTTCTTCAAGCTGTACCCGACCCGGACCGTCCTCGGGCTCGTGCTGATGGTCACCCAGAGCTTCCTGTACAACGCCATCTTCTTCACCTATGCACTGGTGCTGCAGAACTTCTACGGTCTGAGCGCCGCGCAGTCCGCGCTGTACTTCTTCCCCTTCGCGATCGGAAACCTGCTGGGCCCCCTGCTGCTCGGTCCTCTGTTCGACACCATCGGGCGCCGCAAGATGATCGGAGGCTGCTACGCGACCAGCGGGCTGGTGCTGGGCATGTCGGCCATCCTCTTCCAGGCCGACGCTCTCAACGCCACAACTCACACAATCTTCTGGTGTGTGTCGTTCTTCTTCGCCTCGGCCGGGGCCTCGGCCGGCTACCTCACCGTGTCGGAGATCTTCCCCCAGGAGGTCCGCGGTCAGGCGATCTCGTACTTCTTCGCCATCGCGCAGTGCTTCGGCGCCATCGGTCCGGTGCTGTACGGCTCCCTCATCGGCTCGGGTGAGGACCGCACCCCGATGTTCTGGGGTTACCTGTTGGCCACGGGCATCATGCTCTTCGGCGCCCTGGTGGCGGCCGTCTGGGGCGTCGACGCCGAGGGGAAGTCGCTGGAGGAGATCGCCCCGCCGCTGACCGAGCACGACGAGAACGGCAACCAGACCACCCTCCTGCCGGTCTGAGCGACCGGACCGGACCGGACCAGGAAGATAGGAGCCGCCATGAGCGAGCAGGAACCCCCCTTCACCGTCGTCGTCGGGGTCAGCGCCACCTCGAAGTCCGCCACTGCGCTGATGTGGGGAAAGGCGCTGACCGAGGCCAACGACGGACGGCTGATCGCGGTGCGAGTCCTTCCGGTGCCGCACCACGATCAGGGGGCCCCGGGGACCTCGTCACCGAGCACACCAGAGACTCAACGCTTGCGAAAGCAGGCGGAGACGGACCTGGCGCAGGACGTGGCCGAGGTGCTCGGCGAAGGGCACCGGGCGGAGATCCGGGTGATCCACGGGAGCAAGCGCCGCGGACTGATCAACGAGTCACACGGTGCGGACGTGCTCGTCATCGACGCGCCGCGGGCACCGTCGATGTCGCCGCTGCTGGCCCACCGGATCATCTACGCGGCCAGCTGCCCCGTCGTGGTCATGCCCCCGTCGGTCTCGGGCCTGCCCGGGTCGTCACTGACCCGGTCCGCCCGTGCGGTCGGGCTGGCCGCGCTACGCTCGGCCGCCACCAGCGGCCGGGCCGGGTACCGGCCGCCTGCCAACCCCGACGACTGACCGACCGGCGATCGCGCCGTCGAGAGGTCCCGGCAGCACATGGCCCCCGTGCCCATCAGGACACGGGGGCCATGGCTGTCAGGCGTGGCGCAGGCGCCTGCCCGGCGTCAGTACGACGGCTGGGACGGGTCGATCTGGTTCACCCACGCCACGACGCCGCCGCCGACGTGCACGGCGTCGGAGAAGCCGGCACCCTTGACGACGGCCAGCGCCTCGGCGGAGCGGACCCCTGACTTGCAGTGCAGGACGACCTGCTTGTCGCCGGGCAGCTGCCCCAGCGCGTTGCCGTTGAGGAACTCGCCCTTGGGGATCAGCACGGAGCCCGGGATCTGGTTGATCTCGTACTCGTTCTGCTCGCGGACGTCGACGAGCACGAAGTCGCGCTCGCCGTTGTCGCGCTCCTTGAGCCATTGCTCGAGCTGGCTGACCGAGATGGTGGAGTAGGCGGCCGCGTCCGCCGCCTCCTCGGAGATGGCGCCGCAGAAGGTCTCGTAGTCGATCAGCCCGGTCACCGTCGGGTTCTCGCCGCACAGGGCGCAGGCGGGGTCCTTGCGGACCTTGAGCTTGCGGTACTCCATCTCCAGGGCGTCGTAGATCATCAGCCTGCCGACCAGCGGCTCGCCGATCCCGGTCAGCAGCTTGATCGCCTCGTTGACCTGGATCGAGCCGATGCTGGCGCAGAGCACACCGAGCACACCGCCCTCGGCGCAGGAGGGCACCATGCCCGGCGGCGGCGGCTCGGGGTAGAGGCAGCGGTAGCAGGGGGCGTCGTCGACCAGCGTCGGCGCGAAGACCGAGGCCTGACCGTCGAAGCGGTAGATCGATCCCCAGACGTAGGGGATGCCCAGGAAGTACGCCGCGTCGTTGACCATGTACCGCGTGGCGAAGTTGTCGGTGCCGTCGACGATCAGGTCGTAGCCCTCGAAGACCTGCATCACGTTGTCGTTGTCGAGCCGCTCGTCGTGCACCACGACGTTCACCAGCGGGTTGACCTCGGCGATCGACTCCTGGGCCGAGACCGCCTTGGGCTTCCCGACGTCGGACTGGCCGTGGATGATCTGCCGCTGCAGGTTGGACTCGTCGACCTCGTCGAACTCGGCGATGCCGATGGTGCCGACCCCGGCCGCGGCCAGGTAGAGCAGGGCCGGGCTGCCGAGCCCACCGGCTCCGATGACCAGGACCTTGGCGTTCTTCAGCCGCTTCTGCCCGGCCATCCCGACGTCGGGGATGATCAGGTGCCGGCTGTAGCGACGTACCTCGTCATTGGTCAGCTCGGCGGCCGGCTCGACCAGGGGTGGCAGGGACACGGGTGCTCCTCGCAGTGCTCGGTTCGGTGCTGCAACGGGTGCTGTGGTTCGCCGGGTCAACGCCGGCGCCTCCCCCGATGTTCCCCCGGTACGGCGGAGCGCGCCCCGGCGTCCTGCCATTCGGACCCGCCGTCCACATCGTGGCCCGACGAGTCGGGCGCCGCCGCCGGCGCTCCCTCAGGTCGCCGGTTCGGCGAAGACGACCACGTTGGAGTCGTAGCCCGAGCCGTTCCAGTCCTCGCAGGTGACCAGCACCAGCCGGCCCGGAACCTCCTGGGAGAACACCCGGGCCGCGTCGGCCGCGAGCGTGGCCTTGCGGTAGACCACGACGCCGCTGACGGCGTAGTCCAGAGCGCCGGCGGCGGTGCGCACCGTCACGCGGTCACCGCGGTGCAGCGCCTCGAGGTCGTCGAGGGCACCGCCGCCGGTGTGGACGGTGTGGCCGGTGAACAGCGCCCCGCCACGGGCCGCGCCCGGCTTCGCGCCGTCGACCCACCAGCCCAGGGTCTGCGGGTCGGGGGGCGGGACCAGGACGCCGTCGGTGGTGCCGATGCCGACGACGGGGGCGTCGACGCCCAACCGGGGCACCGCCAACCCGAGCGGCACCGCTGCGACGGTCGACAGCCGGGTCGCCCGGCCCGCCTGAGCCGGTCCAGCCGGTCGCGCCCCGGCAGCCCGGGCCGGCCCAGCGGCCCGTGCGGCGGCTCGCGCGGCGACGGGACGGAACCGCGCCTGCGGCTCCACCACGAACGGAGCCGGCTCCGGACCCGCGGCCGGAGCCGTGGAGGGTGCCGTCGCCGTACTGTCCCGACCGCCGAGGAGCCACGGCCCGCTCCACGGCAGGCTCACGGTCGCTGCGGCGACCAGGAGGCTGAGCACGCCGAGCACGGCAGCCCACCGGCGGCGGTGGGTGCCGTGCTCGTCAGCCCGGTGCTCAGGCCTGGTGCGTACCACGGTGGCGTCGTCCCAGTCCCAGCCAGCCGGCGGAGAGCAGGAGGGCGAGCCCGCCACCGACCATCATCTGCGCCAGCTGCTGGCGCCCGTCCGAGGACCCGGGACCCGAGCCGGGCAGCCCCGCCGCGACAGCGGTCGGGACGGCGGCGCTGGTGCCCGCGACCTCGCCACCGGACCCGAAGGACTCGGTGCCCTTCACGGTCTCCTCAGGGGTGGCCGGCGTGGTGGCGCTCTCGGTCGGCGCCACGGTCTCGGTCGGCGCCACGGTCTCGGTCGGCGCCACGGTCTCGGTCGGCGCCACGGTCTCGGTCGGCGCCACGGTCTCGGTCGGCGCCACGGTCTCGGTCGGCGCCACGGTCTCGGTCGGCGCCACGGTCTCGGTCGGCGCCACGGTCTCGGTCGGCGCCACGGTCTCGCTCGGGGTCTCGCTGGGCGTCTCGCTCGGGGTCTCGCTGGGCGTCTCCGACGGGGTCTCGCTCGGCGTCTCCGACGGGGTCTCGCTCGGCGTCTCCGACGGGGTCTCGCTCGGCGTCTCCGACGGGGTCTCGCTCGGCGTCTCCGACGGGGTCTCGCTCGGCGTCTCCGACGGGGTCTCGCTCGGCGTCTCGCTCGGCGTCTCGCTCGGCGTCTCGCTCGGCGTCTCGCTCGGGGTCTCCGACGGCGTCTCGCTCGGCGTCGGCGTCGGCGTCGTGCCGGTCTCGCAGGACGAGATGGTCAGCTTGGGCTTGCCGTGGGAGCCCTCCGCGGGCGTGTAGGTCACCGACGCGGTGAGGCTCTCAGCGTCGACCCCACCCGGGGTGTAGAAGTGATAGGCGGCCTTATCTCCACCCTGGCCCTTCTGCTCGCCGGCGTACGTCATGCCGTTGACGGTGAGGACCGGCGTGGTCGTGGAGTCACCGGTGAAGATCCAGTGCAGCCGGCCGTCCTCACACGGCAGGTTCTCCGCGCCGTTGCCCGTCCACCGGACAGTGTCGGTGACTGCGGCCTGACCGTTCGCGGTGGCGGTCGGTGCGCTGAGGAGAACCAGCCCCGTTGCGACAGTCAGTGCTCCGACGGCTGCCATCACGGCGGCCATCCTCTGGCGCCACGTCCGCGGACGTGACGCATCGGTCGTCGTGCTCAATAGACCCACCCCTTGGTTCTGTTGCTCGTCAGCGAGCCGCGTGCCCCCACGCGGCGATGCGTGATCTCGACGGCGTCGGGACACACGTGTGCACCCCGAGCCGCCCGCTGGCCCCCCAGCTGAGAAACCCCCACATCGAAGACGGATTGTCCGCCCCTCGTACCTCGTATCCCATTTTCCCGCTTCGGGAAGGTGAGACGCAAGGTGCATACCCCAGGACCACCGTTGCAAACCAGACATACGAGACTCGAATATGCCCGATCCGTGCCGGACTTGTGGTATCGGAGGTGGTATCCGGCCCGGTGGGTACGGTCTGCACGACCCGGGCCGAGCGCCGACCACTCGTCGGGATTACCCCGGAGTAGGCTGCCCGCAGTGATCCCCAGGAGGACCGACACGTGACCACGACCCACGAGCCGAAGCCCCGCGGCGGCCGCATGCCCCGCAACGCCCGCCGGGTCCAGCTTCTCGAGTCGGCGCTCGAGGTGTTCGTCGCCCAGGGCTACCACGCGGCCGCCATGGACGACATCGCCGATCGGGCCGGAGTGTCCAAGCCGGTGCTCTACCAGCACTTCCCGGGCAAGCTCGACCTCTACCTGGCACTGCTCGACCAGTCCTGCGACACGATCATCGACGCCTGTCGCGAGGCCTTGGCCTCCACCGACGACAACAAGCAGCGCGTCATCGCGACCATGCACGTCTTCTACGACTACGTCGCCAGCGCCCATGGCGCCTTCCGGCTGGTCTTCGAGTCCGACCTCACCAACGAGCCGTCCGTCCGCGAGCGCGTGGACCGGGTGACCCGCGAGTGCGCGGAGGCGATCACCGAGGTGATCCACACCGACACCGGGCTGCCCCCCGAGCAGGCCAAGCTGCTGTCGGTGTCGCTGGTGGGAATGGCCCAGGTGTCGGCGCGGTTCTGGCTCGACGAGATCAAGAGCACCGAGCGCGAGCAGGCAGCCAGCCTGGTGGCAGGCTTGGCCTGGCGCGGGATCCGAGGGTTCCCCCGCACCGACGAACCGTCCTAGCTGCAGACCCAGACACAGGAGGTCCTCCGATGGAGGTCAAGATCGGCATCCAGAACGCCAGCCGCGAGCTCATGCTCGACAGCGAGCAGTCCGGCGACGAGGTGGAGAAGCTGGTCAGCGAGGCGCTCCCGCACGGCATCCTCACGCTGACCGACAGCAAGGGCCGGCGCGTCGTGGTGCCCGCCGACAAGCTCGCCTACGTCGAGATCGGCTCCCCCACCGTCGGTCAGGTCGGCTTCCGTTCCTGACCCTCCTGACTCCCCTGGCGGGGGGTCAGGCGGCCAGCCCGAGCGCCTCCATCCGCCGCGAGTGGTTCTCGGTCAGGCGCGTGAACAGCCGGCCGATCGCCGCGAGGTCCATCGCGGGACGGTCGACCCCGCCGGCCAGCAGCGCCGACAGGGCGTCCCGCTCGGCCGCGACCCGCTGGGCCTGGGTGAGCGCCTCGCCCATCAACCGGCGACCCCACAGCGCGAGCCGCCCGCCGATCCGGTGGTCGTCGGCGATGGCGCGGCGGACCCGGGCGACGACGAACGTCGACTGGCCCGAGTCCGACAGGCTCTCGATGATCAGGTCCCGGGTGCCCGCGTCGAGGAAGGCCGCGATCTCGCGGTAGAAGTCCGCGGCCAGCCCGTCGCCGACGTACGCCTTGACCAGGCCCTCCAACCAGTCGGCGGGAGCGGTCCGGGCGTGGAAGTCGTCGAAGGCGGCGCGGAACGGCGCCATCGCCTCGAAGGGGTCGCTGCCGAGCTCGGCCAGCCGGTCGCGCAGCCCCTCGAAGTGGCCGAACTCGGTGGAGGCCATCCGGGCCAGCTCGGCCTTGTCGGCCAGGTCCGGTGCCATCTTGGCGTCCTCGGCCAGCCGCTCGAACGCCGACATCTCCCCGTAGGCGATGACCCCGAGCAGGTCCACGACCGCCGACCGGTACGCCGGGTCTCCGAACGCCACGGGCACCGGCTGAGCCGTCGGCGCCGGCGCCCCCTCCACGCCGTCGCCGGGCGGTTGCTGCTGCGGCGATTGAGTCATGTCGGCAGCGTAGCGATACAGTGGCCGGTGGACGCTACGAAGTGCAGGACGCCCGGTCAGTCGGTGTGCCGACCAGGAGCCGGCGGGAGCCTCGCGGCGCGACACGCACACACGACCCTGACGTCGAGAGAACAGGCAAGATCCTGACCACCTTCAGAGAGCTCGGGGTGCTCCCCGAGATCGCCGACGCCCTCGAGCGCGGCGGCATCACGACCCCCTTCCCGATCCAGGAGATGACGCTCTCGGTGGCCCTGCTGGGCACCGACCTCATCGGCCAGGCACGCACCGGCACCGGCAAGACGCTCGCGTTCGGCATCCCGCTGCTGCAGCGCACCGTCTCCCCGCGCGACCCCGACTACGAGGACCTCGCCGCGCCCGGCAAGCCGCAGGCGCTCGTGGTGGCTCCCACCCGTGAGCTCGCTCTGCAGGTCTCCGGCGACCTGGCGCTGGCCAGCGCCGACCGCGGCATCCGTGTGCTCACCGTGTACGGCGGCGTCGGCTACGACACCCAGCTCGACACGCTCAGCTCCGGCGTCGACGTCGTCGTCGGCACGCCCGGCCGGCTCATCGACCTGATGAACCGCCGCGCGCTCGACCTGGCCCACGTCAAGTGCCTGGTGCTCGACGAGGCCGACGAGATGCTGGACCTCGGCTTCCTGCCCGACGTCGAGCGGCTGATCAGCCGGACGCCCGAGACCCGGCAGACGATGCTGTTCTCCGCCACGATGCCGGGCGCGATCGTGGCGCTGGCCCGCACCCACATGCGGCACCCGATGAACATCCGCGCGGAGTCCTCGGAGTCCCAGCAGACCGTTCCGGCGACGGCACAGTTCATCTACCAGGTGCACGACCTGGACAAGCCCGAGATGCTCGCCCGGATCCTGCAGTCGGAGAACTCCGGCCAGACGATCGTGTTCACCCGGACCAAGCGGCAGGCGCAGCGGGTCACCGACGACATGCAGGAGCGCGGGTTCGACGCGCTGCCGCTGCACGGCGACATGCAGCAGGTCGCGCGCGAGAAGGCGATGAACAAGTTCCGCGAGGGCAAGGTCAAGGTGCTCGTCGCCACCGACGTCGCCGCCCGCGGCATCGACGTCGCCGACGTGACGCACGTGATCAACTACAACTGTCCCGAGGACGAGAAGACCTACGTCCACCGCATCGGCCGCACCGGCCGCGCCGGGGCCACCGGCATCGCGATCACCTTCGTCGACTGGGCCGACGTGACCCGGTGGAAGGTCATCAACAAGGCGCTCGACCTGCCCTTCGACGAGCCCCTCGAGACCTACTCCAGCAGCGAGCACTTCTACCACGACCAGGGCATCGCCCCGGGCACGAAGGGCCGCCTGGTCCCCGCCGCCCCGCAGAAGCCCCGCGAGTCGCGGGAGTCTCGTGGGGGCGGGGGTGAGGAGCGCGCGCGCAGCGAGCGTCCCCGCCGCAACCGCAACCGCACCCGCACCCGGGGCGGTCGTCCGGTCGACGGCGGCACCGCCGAGACGTCCTCCGGCTCCGCCGCGGAGTCCGGTCCCCCGCGGGACTCCGGCAGCGACGGCACCACGGAGGGTGCTCCCAAGCGCAGCCGCAACCGCCGTCGCCGCAGCGGCTCCAGGCCGGCCGGCAGCCCCTCCGCGGACTGAGCGGGTCCGCAGCCGCCCGGACCGGCGGCTGCGGCCCTTCGCGTTCCGCCCTCCCGGTCACCGCCGGCGCGGGACGCAGCGACCGGCTCAGACGACGACGACCGGCGTACCGACCGGGGCGAACCGCCACAACGCCTTCGCGTCGGGGCGCCACTGCCGGATGCAGCCGTGGGACCGCGGCGAGCCGAGCTCGTCGCGCGTCTGCACGAGCCGCCCGTCCTTGACCGGGATGTCGTGGAAGCCGATGGCGGCGTGCTCGCCGTGCGCGAAGCGCACCATGAACCTCATCGTGCCGGAGTCGTCGATCCCCCAGGCCTGCTCCGAGCGGGAGTAGACCTCGTAGCTGCCCGCGGGCAGGTTGTCGGTGACGCTGCCGGAGACGGGGTAGGTGCGCCGGACCCCGCCGCGCACGCCGACCAGCCACACGCGCTGGGCGGCCGTGTCGAAGACCACCCGCCGGCCTTTGCCGCTGTGGGCGGGCACCGCGAGGGCGGCCGCCGCCCGGATCTCCCGGGCCGCGCTCTCACGGACGAAGCGAGACGGCCCTTGCGCGGGACCGGTCTCCTCGGGACCGGGGTGCACCTGGTCGAGCACGGACAGCGCCGCCCGGCGGTCCGCGGCGGCCACCGTCGCGCCGGTGCCCGGAAGCGCCCCGACCCCGCCGAGCACCGCGACCAGCGTCACGGCGACCGCGCCTCCGGCCGCACCGAGCCGTGTGTACCGGGGCCTCGTGGCCGGGCGACGAGGTGCCATGGTGATCACTGTAGGCGGCCTACGCGCCGCGGCTGAGCAGGCCGGCCGCGACATCCCGGTAGGCCTCCGCACCGCGGGTGCGGCGTGCGGTGGCCAGGATCGACCGGCCGGCGGCCGGCGCCTCGGCGAAGCGGATCGACTTGGGGATCGGCGGCTCGACGACCTCGAGGCCGTAGGTCTCGGAGATGTTCTGCAGCACGGCCCGGGCATGGTTGGTGCGGCCGTCGTACAGCGTCGGCAGCACACCCCAGACCTGCAGCCGGCGGTTGGTGAACCGGCGTACGTCGTGCACGGTGTCGAGCAGCTGGCCCACACCGCGGTGCGACAGCGTCTCGCACTGCAGCGGCACCAGCACCGCGTCGGCCGCGGTCAGTGCCGCCACGGTGAGCACGCCCAGCGACGGCGGGCAGTCCAGGAGCACCCAGTCGTAGCCGCCGTCGGTCTCCGCGAGGTCCTCCAACGCCATCTTCACGACGTGCTCGCGCCCGGTGCGGGTCAGCAGGTCCGCCTCGGCCCGGGCCAGGTCGATGGTGGCCGGCAGCAGGTCCACGCCGTCGTCGGTCGCGATCACCGCCTCGGCCGGGGCGAGGTTCTTCGTGAGCACGTGGTGCAGCGACAGCTCGACGTCCTCGGGGTCGATGCCCAGGGAGAACGTCAGGCACGCTTGGGGGTCGAGGTCGACCAGGAGCACCCGCTGCCCGAGCTCGGCCAGTGCGGCGCCGAGCGAGGCGACGGTCGTGGTCTTGGCGACCCCGCCCTTCTGGTTGGCGATCGCGAGGGTCGTGGTCACCTCGCCATTGTGCCCGACAGGCGAGGGCACGTCGTCGTGACCCGGCGGACCCGCCGGCGGCCGGCCCGGGCCCGCGCGTGGGCGCCGGGGCGGCCGTCGGCTCCTGGCATGCTGAGCGGCATGGCAGCCACGGCACTCGTCACCGGCCCCACCGCGGGCATCGGCACCTGCTTCGCCGAGCAGCTCGCCGCCCGCCGCCACGATCTGGTCCTGGTGTCCCGCGACGAGGGGCGGCTGCAGGTCTTGGCCGAGCGCCTGCGCGCCGAGTACGGCGTCGCGGTGGAGGTCCTGGCCGCGGACCTGTCGGACCGTGACGCCTGCCGGAGCGTGGAGGCGCGCCTGGCCGACCCCGCCCGCCCCGTCGACGTACTGGTCAACAACGCCGGGTTCGGGCACAAGCGACCGTTCCTCGACAACAGCGTCGAGGACGAGCAGGAGATGCTGGACGTGCTGGTCACCGCGGTGCTGCGGCTGAGCCACGCGGCGCTGGGGTCGATGGCCGCGCGCGGCACCGGTTCCGTGGTCAACGTCTCCAGCGTGGCCGGCTTCCTGCCCCGCGGCACCTACAGCGCGGCGAAGGCCTACGTCACCTCGTTCAGCCAGTGGGCGGACCTGACCTACCGCGACCGGGGCGTGCGGGTGATGGCGCTCTGCCCCGGCTTCACCAAGACCGAGTTCCACGCCCGCATGGACGTCAGCCGGTCCTCGGCGCCCCGCTGGATGTGGCTCGAGCCCGACCGCCTGGTCCGGGAGGCCCTGACCGACCTCGAGCGCGGCAAGCGGGTGTCGGTGCCGAGCAAGCGCTACAAGGTCCTGGCCGGCCTGGCTCGGTGCGCGCCACCGTCCGTGCTCGGTCGGCTCCAGTCCATGGGTCGCCGCTGACCGGCGTCACCCGTCACCCGGCGCCCGGCACCAGCCGGCGCGGCCGCCGCCTCAGCCCTCCACCGCGGCCCACGGTGCCCGCGGGGGAACGGCGCGGCCCGGACCGCAGGCCGACCGGAACTCGCACCACCCGCACCGCGGCGCCACCCGTGCGGGGAAGGCGGCGTCGGCCTCCTCCTGCGTCGGCCCGGCGCGGAAGGCGGCGTCGAGCCGGGCCAGCTCGCCGGCGAGCGCGTCGGCGGCATGCAGGTGCCGGTCCAGGGACTCCTGCGAGTGCTCCCACCCGGCGACGGTGCCGCTGGGAAGGTGGTGCAGCTCCACCCGGGCGCACCGCACGTGCAGGGTGCGGGCGGCAGCGACCGCGTAGACCGCCAGCGCGAGCGAGTCGCGGGCGTCCTCGCGGGTCGGCACCGTCCGTCCGGTCTTGTAGTCGACGACGACGGCGCCCTCCCCCGGCCGCTCGTCGATGCGGTCCGCGCGCCCCCACAGCACCGCCTGCCGGGTGCGCACCCGGACCGTCTGCTCCACGCCCCGAGGGCGGACGGCCGGGTCCACCCCGTCGAGGTAGCGCTCGACGTGCGCACGGGCGCGCTCGCGCGCCTCGAGCGCCTGCCGCCGGTCGCGGAACCCGTCGGTGAGCCAGCCGGACACGACCAGCCGTCCCCCGGCTGCCGGCGTCCGGGCCGGGCCCGGCAGCTGCCACCAGCGGGCCAGGGCGGTGTGCACCGCGGCCCCGATCGAGTGGTGCGCCCACGGCGGCCCCTTGGGTGGCGCCGGCCGGTCGAGGTAGGCCATCCGGTAGCGGCGCGGGCAGTCGAGGTACGTGGAGAGCCGGGCCGGCGTCGCGGCGTAGAGCCGGTCCGGCATCCCCTCGAGCATGGGCTGCTGCTCCGACTCCTGCGGCGCGCTCACCGCCGCCCTCCGGATACGCACGGGCTCAGTGGCCGACCACCTCGGGTGTGACACCGCTCGCCGCGGCGGCCGCCTCCGCGGCGAGGTCGAGCAGCCGCTCGAACTGCTCGGGGTCGGTGGTGTTGCAGCCGAGGTCGTGGTCGACCTTGCCGCTCCCGTGGTAGTCGCTGGACCCGGTGCGGACCAGGTCGAGGTCCTCGGCCAGCTCGCGGAGCCGGGCACGGGTGCGGGCGTCGTGGTCCTGGTGGTCCACCTCGACACCGGCCAGCCCGGCCGTCCTCAGCTCGCTCAGCCCGGCCTCGTCCAGCGCGCCGTGCTCGTGGCGCCGTGCCCACGGGTGCGCCAGGACGCTGACTCCTCCGGCGGCGCTCACCAGCCGGATCATCGTGCGCAGGTCGGGGGC
Source organism: uncultured Actinomycetota bacterium (assembly GCA_963835385.1). Lineage (GTDB taxonomy): Bacteria > Actinomycetota > Actinomycetes > Propionibacteriales > Nocardioidaceae > Nocardioides_B. Next base: position 823,428 of record CAWIFK010000005.1, on the reverse strand, counting down.
GTAGCGGTTGACGTAGGCGGGCCCGCCCGGTCCCAGGAAGCGCGTGAACGCCTCGGCGCGGTCGGCCACGAACCCCCTGGCGACGAGAGCGTCGGCGACGTGCGGGCGGCCGAGGGCCGCGGCGTCCCCGGCCAGCGAGCGGACCTCGTCGGCGTCGACGTCGATGCCGATCCGGGCCAACCGCTCCAGGATGGCCGGGAGCCGGCCGTTGCGCCCGTCGAGGACCCGCTCGAGCTCGGCGACGAGCTCGTCGTGGTCGGGGTCGGGCAGGTAGGCCAGCAGGTGCACGCCGGAGCCGGCGTAGCGGGTGCTGATCTCGATGCCGCGGACCAGCCGGATCCCCGCACGGGTCGCCGCGGCGACGGCCTCGCCCCAGCCGTCGGTCGTGTCGTGGTCGGTGAGCGCCACCACGTCGAGGCCGGCACGGCGGGCGCGGCCGACCAGCTCCGCGGGCGGGTCGGTGCCGTCGGAGCGATCGGAGTGCGTGTGGAGGTCGATCCGCACGGCGTCAAGACTAGTCGGGGACGTCGACACCGCTGCGGTCGCGTGCGGCGCGCCGGTCGGTGCGGTCGCTCGAACGGGCGCTCACCAGGCCGGGGGCGCACCGCCGAAGGGGAGGTCGATCAGCTCCGGGCCCAGGTCCGAGAGGTCGGCGAGGATCCACTCGTCCTTGAGCAGGAGGGCCGCCGAGGGTGGGCGCAGCACCAGCCACAGCCAGCGGCCCTGCGCCTCGCCGGCGAAGACCGACCGGTCGAAGGTCACGTCGGTCTCGCTGGTCGACACCGCCCACAGCGAGATCGGGTGCCCGTTGACCCGCACCTTGGCGTGCGGGGCGCCCTCCCCGATGTCCGCCCCGGGGTCGGTGCGGCTGACACCGGCGCACCGGGCGCCGAGACCGACCCCCGGCTCCTCGGAGACGACGGTCACCTCGACCACGCCGTCGCGGTCGCTGGGCCCGGCGCAGGACACGAACGCCGCGCGGGCCTCGTGGTGGGGCGCGCCCACGCAGCCGAAGTCGGTGATCGACCAGGCGGCGGCCATCGGCCACGGCAGGAAGCTCGGGATGCCGGCGGAGCGCCGCAGGTGCTCGGCGAAGTCCTCGTAGCCGGCGGTCGGCGGGCGCCACAGCGGGGTGACCGGGCCGTGGTCGGTACACACCCACGTCTCGCCCCGCTCGGTGACCGGCGAGGGACAGCGGGGACATCCGGGCGCCAGAGCCATGCCCCACCCTCATTCTCCGGGACGTGCCCCGTCAAGGGTCATGGGGCGTAGGGTCGGCGACGTGTCCTCACCTCGGGTGCTCTGTGCCGGCGCCGTCGTGACCCGTCCCGACGGGCGCTGCCTGCTGGTCCGTCGCGCCAACGAGCCCGACCGCGGCTGCTGGACGCTGCCCGGCGGCAAGCTGGAGCCGGGCGAGAGCTTCGAGGTGGCATGCGCCCGTGAGGTGCTCGAGGAGACCGGTCTGGCCGTCGCCGTGGACGCGTTCGTGGGCGAGGTCGAGCTGCCGCTGGCCGGGCCAGGTGTCGCGCTGGTGCGCGACTTCCGGTGCACCCCGCTCCTCGACGCCGACCTGGACGCCGTACGAGCCGGGGACGACGCCTCCGACGTGGGTTGGTTCACCCCGGAGGAGATGCGTGCCTTGGCCTGCACCCCGGGCCTGCTGCAGGCGCTCGAGGCGTGGAAGGTGCTCGAACCGGCGCCCGGTCAGACGTTCCAGCGGAGCACCGCAGGCGACTCGCGCTCCTGACCGAGCACGCTCAGCGCGGCGGTCTCCAGGACGAAGAGCCGGCCCTCGGTCGCCTCGAGGTCCAGCCAGCGAGCGGTCAGCGCCCTGAGGGCATGCCCATGACCGAACACGAGCGTGCGCCCCGCGGTCGCACGCACCCGGTCCACGACCCGGTCGAGCCGCTCGGTGACCTCCTTGGGCGTCTCGCCGTTCGGCGCCCCGTGCGACCACACGGTCCAGCCCGGCACGGTCTTCCGGATCTCCTCGGTGGTGACGCCCTCGTAGTCGCCGTAGTCCCACTCCACGAGGTCCGCGTCGACCGTGGCGTCGCCGAAGCCGGCGAGCTCGGCGGTACGCAGGGCTCGCTGCCGCGGACTGGTGAGGACGTGGTCGAACGAGGTGTCCGCGAGCCGCCCGGCCAGTCCGCGGGCGACCTCGACGCCGACCTCGGTCAGCGGCAGGTCGGTCACCGACGTGTGCTTGTGGTCCCGGCTCCACTCCGTCTCGCCGTGCCGCACGAGCCAGAGCTCCGTGGGGGGCGCCTCGGCGCCGCCGCTCATCGGCGGCCTTCCGTCAGGGAGTGGATCGGCTTGCGGCACGTGGCGAGGGTCACGCCGACCACAATGGCAGCCCCGGGGAGAATGAGGAAGTGGGGGGTCGCTCGCGGCTACGCGGGCCGCGTGTTGCCGGGCCAGTTCCGGTCCGGCCGGGGCACCGGCCGCCCGGGCTGCTCCCCGCCGCGCTCGGCGAGGTAGCTCTCCTTGGGCACCATCACCTTGCGCCGGAAGATGCACACCACGGTGCCGTCCTGGTTGTAGCCGACGGTCTCCACGTGCACCACGCCGCGGTCGTCCTTCGTGGTCGACTCCCTCTTGTCCAGCACGGTGGTCTCGCCGTAGAGGGTGTCGCCGTGGAAGGTCGGCGCCACGTGCCGCAGCGACTCGATCTCGAGGTTCGCGATGGCCTTGCCGCTGACGTCGGGCACGCTCATGCCGAGCAGCAGTGAGTAGACGTAGTTGCCGACCACGACGTTCCTGCCGAACTGGGTGGTGCTCCCGGCGTAGCTCGCGTCCAGGTGCAGCGGGTGGTGGTTCATGGTGAGCAGGCAGAACAGGTGGTCGTCGTACTCGGTGACCGTCTTGCCGGGCCAGTGCTTGTACGTCGCCCCGACCTCGAACTCCTCGTAGCTGCGACCGAACTGCATGCGCTCTCCTCGTGCTCCGGCGGTGGTCGGCCCCACCCCGATTCGTCCGCGGTCACTCCGCCTGGACCTGGCTCGCAAGCGCGGACGAATCGGGGTGGGGCTGTGCGGCCCATCCTGCCCAACCAACAGGCCGCCGGGGAGGTCACGACGCAGTGGCGAACCTCACCCGGACCTCAGGCGCCGCCGCCGCCGGCCTTGCGCCGGTGCATCTTCGGCGCACCGCCGACCACCTCGGGGCCGTGCGCCTTGGCGCGCGCGCCGCCGGTATCGTCGGGGTGCTCGTGGGCGCGCTTGCGGTCGAGAGCCGCCCGCATCTTGGCCAGCATGTCGTCGTTTCCGCTCGCCGAACCCTGCTTGTCCGCCATGGGTGCACCTCCAGCGTCGAGTCCCGGGCGCCGTTGCGCGGGGTGCCCGTCAGCCTGCCACGCCGCTCCGGGCTCCGTCGAGGCTTCAGCTCCAGGTGGTCGGCAGCCCGTGGCCGACGGAGGCGCCCAGGATCCGCCGCTCACCGGTGGGCCAGGCCTCGAGCACCACCAGGAACTCGTGGGGGCTGTCCGGGGCACGCCGCCACGGCTCCAGGAAGAGGTGCACGAACGGTGCGGTGGTGCTCGCCGACCGGCCCAGCTCGGCGACCCGCTCGGCGACGGCGGCCTGCTCGTCGGTGGCGAGGTACTGCCACATCACGCTGTGCCACAGCACCGTCGTGGTGCCCTCGCGCAGCTCCAGACCGGCGGTCAGCTCGGCGGCGCTCTGGGCGCGCACGTCGACGGGATGGCGCCGAGCCAGGGCCAGGGCGGCCCGCAGCCGCTCGAGCCGAGCCCGCTGGTCCGGCCACACGTAGGCGGTCAGCGTGGTGCGGCCCTCGGTGGTCCCCACGTCCACCGGCATCACGTCGCAGCCCACCCGCTCGACGAAGCGCAGGTCCGGCCACGGCCGCAGGCGTCGCCCGCGCCAGGCCTCCTCGAGGCGTACGGCGGCCGCCGGATCGCCGTGCACCGCGCCGGTGGTGTCGATGTAGCAGAACCGGTCGGCCAGCAGGTTCAGCCCGCCGGAGGCGCCCATCTCGAACAGCCGCACGGGCAGCCGCATGCGGTCGTCGAGCTGGAGCAGGGCGCCGACCAGCGCCGCCGCCCGGCCGACCTCGTTGGTCTGCGGCGGCCGGTCCAGCCACTCCCGCACCGCCGCCGGCTCGGACTCCAGCAGCCCGCGGAGGGCCGCCCAGCCGCCCGCCGCCTCCCAGGTCCCCCCGACGGAGGGATAGTAGGGCGCCAGCGGACCGGCCCGGCGCTCGAGAACCAGCCGGTGCACGCTGCCGAGCAGGCGCAGCCCGAGGGCGGACGGACCGGGGTCGTCGCTGTGGTCGGCGAGGACGGCGGCGGCCGGCCCGCCCCGCTCGAGGTCCTCGACGAGGCGCCGCAGCAGGTCGGCGTACATCGGCGAGCCGAGCTCCTGGCACGCCTGCGCCTGCCGGGCGAGGGCATCGACGGCGCGCATGCACTCATCCAACCAGCCGTGCCAGAGGGACCGACTCGGCCGTTCACGGGGCACACCGCTGTGCGGGCGGCGATCCGGTCAGACGAGGCCGTGCAGCCGCCGCGGCACCCGCAGGAGGGGCTCGTCCTTCATGGCGAGGAGCTGTCCCTGCCGTTGGGAGCGGAAGCTCCCCCGGTCCTCGATCACGAGCTGGTCGAGGTCGACCGACCGCGGGTCGAACTCCGGGACCGACGCGGGGTCGACCTCACCGACGAACTCCTCGAGCATGACGGTCATCTCCTCGCCGGTGCGGGCCCACGAGCTGTGGGCGCCGCGACCGTCGACCCGGGTCATCTCGTTGCGCCGGTCGGCCACCCGTCGCAGCGCCTCACGATCGGCGAACTTCAGGTGGACCATGAACAGCTCCGGGTCGGGGACGTAGCGTGCGGTGATGCCGTGCGAGGCGTACTTCCACGGCGCCGGCACCCGCTTGACCGACGGCTTGCACATCACCGGGGCGAACTTGGCGAAGCCCCGCTGCCCGAGCACGGGCAGCGCAGGGTCCAGGTCTGCCTCGACGCGGATGTGGTGCACCACGTTGAGTGCCATCGGCGCCATCACCGCGACGTCCGGGCGGTGCCGCAGGTAGTCGAGGAGACCGTCGTGGTGGTCGGGGTCCGGGATGAGGAACTCGTCGACGTCGGTGAAGACCGCGACGTCGTAGCTCTGCAGCAGGCCCTGCGCCAGCCCGCTGACCAGCTTGATCCGTCCGGCCTCGAACCGCGCGGCCTTGAAGCCCGGGATCCGGTGGACGGTGCACGGCAGGTCGTCGGTGCCTCCGTCGCTGGAGTTGTCGTCGATGACGATGAGGTTCTGCACGCCGACCTGGCCGCCGTAGTGGCGCACCCACCGGGGCAGCATCTGCGCCTCGTCGCGCGCCACGGTCAGCACGACGGCGCTCGGCCCGTGCGGAAGCGGGGCGGCGGGGCGGCGCAGCAGTCGGCGCCTGAACGGCTCGAGGCGTGGTTCAGGCACCGGATCGCTCGAGCGCGACGGCCCGGTCGACCAGGTCGGCGATCGCCTCGACCAGCGCGTCGACCAGCGCGTCGACCTGCTCGTCACCGGTGCGCTGCGCGTCCGGGGCGGGGTCGGGGCCGGATCCTGCGAACCGGCCGGGGTAGTACTCCTCAAGTCGCTCACGCAGCCCGGACAGGCCGGCCGAGGCGGCGGCGCAGCACTCCTCGAGCGCCACGGACTCCGGGTCGATCCCCGGGACCGCCACGGGGTCGAGGTCCGACCACTCACCCTCCAACCGGACCTCGTGCCGCCGCAGGTCGCGGACCATGCGCTTCGCGTGCGGACCGACCCAACCGGGCACGGGCAGGCCGATCTTCGGCTCCTTCCCGGCCCGCGCCGCGAGCACGGCCTTGGCCAGCTCCCGCTTGCGGTACTTGTCGCCGACCGGGAACTCCAGGTCCCGCCCGGCCAGGACCGCGTTCGTCCGGCGCAGCACCTCCGCCGATGCGGCGCCGACCGACGCGTTGACGCGGGGCCCCTGCTGGAGCGGCGCCGGGTCGAAGCCGGCGACGGCCCCGAACCGCTCCATGAGCCGCTCCGCAGGCGCGCCCGGCGGGGGCACGGTCACGAGTGCGAACCGCTCCGACCCGACGCCCTGCTGCCAGTTGCGTGCGAGGTGCGGGATGTTCTGCTGGCGCCAGAAGGTGCGGCTGGCCACGGTGACGTCCCGCTTGGTCCGGCCCCGCCGGGGCCGGCCCCGCTCGACGGCGCGGAGGTACTCGTGCCAGGTCCACCACCGCCCGTTCTGCACTGTCTCCTGCCACATGGCGGCGATGCTGCGGTTGAGGTCACGCGCGGTGAGGACCGCCACGACCTCGGTGTCGCCGAAGCTGGCGACGATCTCGTCGATCTTCTCGGGCTGATGGGGCCCGAGGAACTCCATGGAGACCACGGCCGTGCCGCGCCAGCCGTCCACCTCCTCGACCAGCTGCTTCCAGGCGCCGCGGATGTCCGGGCGCGACTCGGTCCTGCCCAGGACGTCGAGCACCGCGGCGACCTGACGTCCCCAGTGGCGCCCGGGAACCAGGATGCCCTGGTCCGCGAGGAGGGCCTTGTTGGCGAAGATCTGGGACTGGATGTAGCTGGTGCCGGACTTCATCGCTCCGACGTGCAGCACGACCCGCTCAGCCATGCGCTTCCACTGGTTCCTCCTCCGCGGCGCCGAGGGCTGCGCCGGATCCTGGAGGGCACGTTATCAAGTGCCTCCGCGCCCGGTCAGCGCCCGCGGAGCCGGTAGTCCTCCAGGAGCCGGCGGCCGATGATCATCCGCTGGATGTCCGCGGTGCCCTCCCCGATGAGCAGCATCGGCGCCTCGCGGTAGAGCCGCTCGATCTCGTACTCCTTGGAGAAGCCATAGCCCCCGTGGATCCGGAACGAGTCCTCCACGACCTGGGAGCAGTACTCCGAGGCGAGGTACTTCGCCATCCCGGCCTCGAGGTCGTTGCGCTGCCCGGAGTCCTTGGTGCGGGCGGCCTTGACCATCATCTGGTGCGCGGCCTCCACCTTGGTCGCCATCTCGGCGAGCCGGAACAGCACCGCCTGGTGCTCGGCGATCTTCTTGCCGAAGGTCTCGCGCTGCTGGGCGTAGGACACGCCGAGCTCGAACGCCCGGTTGGCGACCCCGCAGCCACGGGCCGCGACGTTGACGCGGCCGACCTCGACGCCGTCCATCATCTGGTAGAAGCCCTTGCCCGGCTCCCCGCCGAGGATCTGGTCGGCGCCGATGCGGTGCCCCTCGAAGATCAGCTCCGTTGTGTCGACACCCTTGTAGCCCATCTTCTCGATCTTCCCCGGGACGCTCACGCCCTGGGCGGTCTCGCCGAAGCCGGGCTCCTTCTCGACCAGGAAGGTCGTCATGTTCCGGTAGACGGAGTCGGCGCCCTCGTCGGTCTTGACCAGCACTGCGACCAGGTTGGCCGAGCCCCCGTTGGTCAGCCACATCTTCTGACCCGTGATCGTGTACTCGCCGGGGGCGCCCTCCACCCCGTCGCCGCCGACGCGGGTGGCCTTGGTCTTGATCGCCGACACGTCGGAGCCGCAGCCGGGCTCCGACATGGAGAACGCGCCGCGGACCTCGCCGGTGGCCATCCGCGGGAGGTACCTGCGCTTCTGGTCCTCGGTGCCGTGCTGCAGCAGCATGTAAGCCACGATGAAGTGGGTGTTGATGATGCCCGACACGCTCATCCACCCGCGGGCGATCTCCTCCACGGCGAGGGCGTAGGTCAGCAGCGACTCCCCCAGGCCGCCGTACTCCTCGGGGATCATCAGGCCGAAGAGCCCGAGCTCCTTGAGGCCCTCGACGATCTCGGTGGGGTACTCGTCGCGATGCTCGAGCTCGGTGGCGACGGGGAGGATCTTGTCCTCGACGAAGGCGCGCACCGTCTTGAGGATCTCTTCCTGGATGTCGGTGAGACCCTCGGTCTCGCACAGGCGGCTCATCGCGCGCTTCCTTCCGGTGGCTGGATCGGCGTCGCGAGTGTACGAGCCGGCGACGGCGCCCGGCTGTGGGCGAAGCCACACCGGAGGAACGTCACAGCGCCGACGCGGTCGCGCCTTCCCGGGGGGCGACGTACGTCTCGGCCTCGCCGCGCCGTCTGCGTCGCAGGTGCGCCAGGCCGAGGGCGAGAGCGCCGAGGGCGCCGGCACCGGCACCGGCGAGGCCCGTGGCCAGGCCCGGCGGTGCGAAGGTGACCTCGAGGACGCCCGAGCCGTCCGCGGGGAGCAGCACGGTCAGCAGGCCAGCCGCGTCGCGCCCGGTCTCGAGCGGCCGACCGTCCAGCGTGGCCGTGTAGCCGGGCCACCCGATGGCGGCGAACACCGCCAACCCGCCCCCGCCGGTGCTGGACAGGCGCACGCGTTCCTCCGTCCGGCCCACCGTCGCCGCCTCGTCCACCACCACGCCCTCCGGCACCTCGCTGAGCCTGCTCCCGGGCCACGGCAGTGCCCGGGTGCGGGTGCGGGTGAGCACCACAGGCCCTCCGTCCGGGGACACCTCTGCCTCCCAGCCGGGCGGCGGCCCCAGGCTGCCGGCCATCGCCGGCTGCACCACCACCCGGTCGACCTTCATCAGGTCCACCAGCGGAGGGCCACCCGGGCTCACCGGTCGCCAGAGGTTGCGGTAGCCGCAGGGCTTGGTGAACCCGTCGTAGTTCATGCACAGGAGGCGCGTGAACCGGTCGAACCCCATCCCGGTGTAGTTGTTGACCGCCTCGACACCGGCCACCTGGTACATGCTTCCGGCCAGGTAGTCGTCCCAGGCAGCCCGGAGCTCTCGGAACCGGCCCGGCTCCTGCAGCTCGCGCAGGTTCGCGAGCTGTACGACGGTGCCGTCCCGCTCGTCGAACCGCTGCTGCAGGGCTGACACGTCGTGGGGGAAGAACCACGGCCGCGAGCCGCCGTTCTCCCCGAAGGCCGCCACCTGGGCGCCCAGCACCAGCACGCAGCCACCGGCGAGGATCGCCGCGAGCGGTGTGGTCGCGCGGGCCCACCGGTGCCACGCCAGGACCAGTGCGGTGAGGCCGGCCAGCAGCAGGGCACCGATCACGGCACGGCGCAGCGCCTCCGGCTGCTGCGCCCAGGTGAGCCACGACAGCGCTGCGACGAGGCCGGCGCTGAGCGCGCTCCTGCGGAGCCACCGGTCCCGCGCCAGTCCGACGCTCAGCGTGACGGCGAGCGCGACGGCCAGCCCGAGGTAGAGGTACTCCACGAGCCGCAGCGGCCACCGGAACAGCCAGAGCTTGGAGGGCCCGAGGGTCAGCAGGAAGTAGACCAGGGTGAAGGCCGCGACACCGGCGAGCGGCCGCGCGTGCCGGCGCAGCGCACCGGGACGCAGCCACGGAAGCAACGGCACCACGAACCAGGCGAAGTACGTCGTCGGCACCTGCGTCGCGCCGGTGATCGCCCGGATGTCGGGGACGAGCACCGGGGAGCTCAGCCCCAGGAGGTCACCGAGCTCCGGACGCATCTTGCCGTTGTTCATGAACAGCGGGCCGCCCGACCGGGTGGCGAGCCCGACCGTCTCGAGCAGCGGCAGGTAGACCAGCGGCAGGAAGGCGGCCACAGACAGCCCGACGAGCACGAGCCGTCCCGCTCCGCGTCCGTTGCCGGTCAGCATCCCCTCGACGAGCAGCGACACCCCCACCACGACCACGGCGAGGGTCCCGTACGGGTTGCCCTGGGTCACGGCGAGCACGCCCACGAGCACCGCCCACACCGGGTTGGCGGTGCCGCGCAGTGCGCGCCGGAAGCTCCACCACACCCAGGGCGCATAGGCGAACGCGATCAGTCCCGCCGCCCAGGACCCGGCGTCCCAGAACAGCGTGAAGCCACTGACCGGCAGCGCCACCGCGACCGCTGCGGCGGCCCAGCGCTCGGCGCCGTACTCGAGCGACACCAGGTAGGTGCCCAGTGCCAGCAGTGCCATGACGGCGGCCTTGACCACCCACACGGACACCAGCAGGCTGCCCATCCCCGACACGGTGAGCCAGATCAGCAGGTTCAGCGGGTTGTAGACCCCGAAGAGGCCCTCCGCGACGTAGTTGCCGCCGGCCCACGCGCCGGGGTCCAGCAGCGGTGGCCAGGCGCCGCCGCGGACGAGCTCCCCGAGGTGGTACCACGTGGGTGCGAACTGCGCGCCGCTGTCGCCCCGGAGGTAGAACGTGGGGCTGAACAGGAGGGGTACGGCGGCAGCGGCGGCGGTCACGAGGCAGACGGCCAGCGGCCACAGGAACCTCGTCCTGTGCTCAGGCATGTGCAGTGCCCGTGCCGCCCGGGGACCGCGGTGGGTGCTGCTCGTGCTGCTCGTGCTCGGGACCCAGCGGGACGGTGACCGGCGTGTCCGCCAGGCCCTCGCTGGTCTCCCGCAGCAGGAAGTGCGGCCGTCGCTTGGTCTCGAGGTAGATGCGCCCGAGGTACTCCCCGATCACGCCGAGCAGGACCATCTGCACTCCGCCGAAGCCGACCAGGGCGCAGATCAACGTGACGTAGCCGGCGACGGCGTTGCCGAAGAGGATCGCGTCGACCAGCACCCAGAGCGCATAGGCGACAGCGACCGCGGTCGCCGCCGCGCCGAACCAGATGGCCAGCCGCAGCGGCCGGCTGTTGAACGACAGCACCCCGTCGATGCCGTAGTCGACGAGGTCCCGGGTGCGCCACTTGGTGGCCCCGGAGTCGCGAGCCACGTTCTCGTAGTCCACGACCGCGGTGTCGAAGCCGATCCACGCGAAGAGTCCCTTGGAGAAGCGGTTGTACTCGCCCAGCGACAGGAGAGCGCGCACCGCGGTGCGGCTGAGCACCCGGAAGTCGCCGACCCCGTCCTCGAGCTCGACGTCGACGAGCCGGTTGATCATCCGGTAGTAGGTCCGCGAGACGAAGGTGCGCCCGGGGGCGTCCCCGGTGCGCGTACGCCGGGCCACCACCTGCTCGTGTCCCTGGTCGAGCAGCGCCAACATCTCGGACAGGAGCCGCGGTGGATGCTGGAGGTCGGCGTCGAGGATCGCGACGGCGTCCCCCCGGGCCTGGCTCATCCCGGCCAGCATCGCCGCCTCCTTGCCGAAGTTGCGGCTCAGCGCGAGGTAGCGGTACCGCGGGTCGCGGGCGTGTGCCTGACGCATCAGAGCCAGCGTCGCGTCGGCGCTGCCGTCGTCGACGAGCAGGACCTCGTAGTCCTCGGTCACCGACGACAGCTCGTGCTGGAGGGTCGTCACCAGCCTCTCGAGGACGGTCTCCTCGTTGAAGCACGGCACGATGACCGAGAGTCTCACCGGTCCTCCTTCCCCATCGGCTAGCGACCTTCCTACCAAAGGCTCAGGCCAGGGAGCGGAACCGCGCGGGGACGGACACCGGCGGCTGGCTGCGCATCGCTGCGACCTGGCCCTTGCCGACGGCGCGGTACAAGCCGTTGGGCTGCTTCTCCACGACCGAGCGCAGCTTCCGCTCGGGCGGCACGAACTCCGCGGCCTCGGCCGGGTCGAGCCCCTCGTTGACGGACCGGAGCAGCTCCAGCATCTCGTCCCCGCTGTGGCGCCAGCTCGTGGAGTGGGCACGACCGTCGAGCTCGACCATCTGGCGCCGGTGCTCGGCGGCGGCGTGCAGCAGGTCCCGGTCGGCGAACTTCAGGTGGAACATGTACAACGCCGGGTCGACCGAGTAGGGGGCGAACACGCCGTGGGAGGCGTGCCCCCAGCGGGCCGGGACGGTCTTGACCGCCGGCTTGCACATCAACGGGATGAACTTCGCCAGCCGACGCTGCTCCAGCACGGGCCGGTGCGGGTCGAGCGGGGCCTCACGTGCCAGGTCGTGGATCACGTTGAGGGCCACGACGCCGTGCGCATCCCGCTCCGGGCGATCGGCGAGCAGCTCGCGCAGGTCGGCGTAGAGCGCCGGGTCCGGGACGACCAGCTCGTCGGCGTCGCTGAAGACGACCGCGTCGTAGGCGTTCAGGAGGCCGTCGGCCACGCCGCTGATCAGCCCCATCCGCGCCGGCTCGAACGGCTGCTTGTCGAGGGTCGGCAGCCGGATCACCGTGCAGGGCAGGTCGTCCGTGGAGCCGTCGGAGCTGTTGTCGTCGATGACGACCAGCGCGTCCGGCGATCCGCACTGGCGCGTGTAGTGCTGCACCCACCGGGGCAGCATCGCGGCCTCGTTGCGGACCATCGTGATGGCGGCGACGCGCGGGCACCCGCGCCGGGTCGGTGAGGAGGTGGCCCCGGCATCGCGCCGGGACGCGCTCCCGCGGCGGAAGATCACGGCGTCCGCTCCCGCGCGCGCTCCGACTGCTCGGCGTAGGTCCGGACCAGGTGGACCAGCCCGTCGACGGCGGCGTCGAGCTGCTCCTCGAGCGTGACGCTGCCGGCCGGGCGGCCAGGCACGGACCGGGGGGCGAGGTCCTCCCACGAGCCCACCATCCGGGGCTTGAGCTTGCGGAGCCGGGAGACCTCCCGCTTCGCCAGCCTGCGGGCCCAGCGCGCGTCCAACCCGAAGGACTGGTCCGCCTTGCGGGCCGCAAGCCCGGTCTTGGCCAGGGTGTGCTTGACGATCCGCTGGTAGGGCATGAGCGGCAGCGGGTCGTCGGCCAGCTTCTCGTTGAGGGCGCGCAGCACCAGCGCGGAGGCGGCCCCGATCGACGGGTTGCTCTTCACGCCCAGGTCGAAGGCGTCGGGCTCCAGGCCGACGGCGGCGCAGAAGCGCTCCCACAAGACGTCCGGGGCCGTCCCGGGGCCGGGCACGGTCACGAGGGTGAACCGGTCGTGGCCCACCATCTCGGACCAGCGACGGGTGATGTCCGCGACGCCCTGGTGCCTCCAGAACCAGCTCCCGGGGCGAGACGTCCCCTCCTCACCCTCGCGCACGCCGTCGAGGAACTCCTCCCACGTGGACTCCCCGTTGTTCTGCATCGACTCCTGCCACATCGCCGGGATGCAGCGGGTGAGGTCCCGGGCGGTCAGGACCACCTCGACCCGCGCCGAGCCGAAGGAGCTGATGATCTGCTCGATCTTGGGGCGGCGGCGGGGGGCGAGGAACTCCATGGAGATGAGCGCCGATCCCGACCAGGCGTTCATCTCGGCGGCCAGGCTCCGCCACGGACCGTCGTCGGCGAGCGGCTCCTGGGCGGGGCCCCCTCGCTCGATGACGTCGCGCACGGCACTGACCTGCTGTCTCCATCGCCGACCGGCGAACAGCAGCCCCTGCTCCTGCGCCAGCGACCGGTTGTCGACCAGGACGTTCTGGATGAAGCTGGTCCCGGACTTCATCGTCCCAATGTGCAGCACGACGCGCTCGGCCATCAGTCGTCCTTCTCCTCGAAAGGGTCCGACACCACGGTCTCCACCTGCTCGGCCAGCAGCTGCACCACGGCGTCGAGCCGTCGCTCCAGTGCCGACTGCAACCGGAGCTCCTGGGCGACCGCCTCCTCGAGGGAGTCCAGCCGCTCGTGGACCCGTTCGATCCGGGCCCGGCCGCCCGCCGAGCCTAACTCGCGGTCGGCGGCGGGCCTCACAGCAGGGTCTCCTCACGGTAGCGGTGCAGGGCCAGGACCATCGCCTCGTCGTCGCGCAGGTCCGCGGGCACGAGCAGCTCGGTGACCAGGTCCTCCAGCAGCGCCACCCGCAGCTGCAGGCGACGCGCGGCCTGGAGCTCCAGGGACAGCTTCGCGACGCGCTGCTCGGCCCGGCGGGTCTCCTGCTCCACACGCGCCGCCGCCGGGGCCCGCAGGAGACGCTGCGCGAGCGCCACCGGCTTCGCCCGCCGGCGGCCGGCGACCTGCGGCGGCGGGGCTGCGCCGCCGGGCTTGGGCCGCGCCGTCTCGAGCAGGGACCGCTGGCGCATGAGGAGCAGCAGGTCGGTGAGCGCGTCCAGCGCCACGGGGAGCAGCTCGTCGTCGGGCACCTGTCCCGGCAGTCGCGCGTGTCGCTCCCTCGCCTCGACGTCCTCGAGGTCGCCCACCACGTGGTAGCCGGCGGCGCGGATGCGGGTGAGGGCGTCGCCGGCGTGCTCGGTGGCGTCCCGGAGCTGGTCGGCGGTGAGCCCGATGGGCTCGCGGTCGAGCCCGGCGAGGACCTGGTGGGCCAGCGTGTCGCGCAACCAGGTCGCCTGGGCGCGGTTGTCGGGCAGCCGGTCGCCGATGCGCTCGTTCACGCGGCGGAGCACCTCTGCGGCGCGCAGCCCCAGGGACTCGTTGGGCTGGCCCACCGCCGCATCGACCAGCACCCGCTCGAGACCGCAGGCGGAGGCGAACCGGCGCCAGAGCAGGTGCGGGTCCGGCGCGGACCGCGGAACCGTCACCAGGTGGACGCGCTCGGGGGGAAGCGAGGCGCCCCAGCGGGCGGCGACTCCCGCCGGGTCCATCGTGCGCCACCCCCACTCGGCGCGCGGCCCGTCGGACTCCGGCCGCGGCCGCCACTGCTCGAGCGGCGTGGTCAAGGCGAACTTCAGGCGCTCCTGCCATGCCGACGGGACCGCTCCGGCGAGGTCGCGGGCCGTGATCACCACGTGGGTCTCGAGACCGCCCAGCCGCGCCAGCGCCGCGCGCGCCTGCTCCTCGGACGCACCGGCCAGCAGCTCATAGCTGAGAACGGCCGTCGACCCCGTCCACTCGTGGATCTCGCGCACCAGCCGGTCCCACGCCTGCGCGGGTCCGGGGCCCAGCTTCGCCAGCCGGGGGTCCTCGCGGATCACCATGCCGGCGTGCACGCGGTCGATGTGCCTGCTGCCGACGACCAGCACCCCGGCGTCGGCGAGAACGGCACGGTTGCGCTCGAGGACGGCCTGGAGATACGTCGTCCCAGACTTCGGCGCCCCGACGTGCAGGTACACCCGTTCGGTCATCGTGATCTCCTCACACGGTCCAGGTGCCCACGATGCGCCATCGTCGGGTCCCTTCCTCAGGCGGCACCAGGTCCAGCTGCCGCTCGGTCACGGAGCCGCCCAGCGCCCGGATCCGCTGCTGGACTCCGTGGTGGTGCACCGGGAACCGTGGGCCCGCCGGCCCCGGGAAGCGCCGCCCCGCGCCCCCGCGCGGCGGCGGTTCGGCGAACTCGAAGAACACCCGGCCGCCGCCGCGCATGAGGACACCGACGAACCGCCAGAAGGTCGCGAGCGCAGCGGGGTTGAGCGCGTCGAGCAGCGACCGAGCATAGAGGACGTGCGGACCGTGGCGTCGGACGAGCAGCGCGGCCCGGGTGAGGGCGTCGCGGGGGTCGAGCAGGTTCATGACGTCGAAGGCGAGGTCGGGTGCGGGCCGAGGTGTGCGATCGAAGGTCTCCCGCGCGTAGTCCAGCGCCACCGCCCGGTGTCCCGCGGAGGCGAAGTAGGCGGCGTCGATCCCGCTGCCGGCTCCGACATCGACCACCAGGCAGCTCTCCTGCAGTCGCCTCGAGGCCCACACGGCGAAGTCGGATGCGTCGGCGAGCTCCGGCGGCTCCTGGCGCTGCCAGAACGCCTCCCAGTCCCGCCGGTCCCACATGAAGGAGCCGAACCAGCCGTTGAACCGGGCGTTCGTGTCGGCCGTAGGTTCGTGCCGGAAGGCCGGGTCGGGCGTGCGCCAGTCGGGACCGTAGGAGGCGACGAGCATGGTTTCCGGATCAGCAGGCGCGGGGAGGGAGTGGCCCTCGAAGTCGAGGGTGCGCAGAGGCAGGATCGCCTCGCGAGGCACATCGGCTCGCACCGTCGCGGTCTCGTGGAGCAGCCCGTCGACGTAGAAGCAGGAGTAGACGTCGACGCTGGCCAGCGCGCCGTCCGGAGCGGTGAAGAGCACCGTGATGAAGCTGCCGGTCTTGTTGACCACGAGCAGCCCGCGACGCGCCAGAGCCCGCCGGGCGGCGTACATCTCCCGGGCCACACCCGCGGGAGTCGACTCCTCGCTGAGGAAGGCCAGGTCGACGTCGGAGTCGTGACCGATCACGCCGCCTTCGCGCACTGCCCCCAGAAGGGTGCCGAAGGCCATCCAGGCGTCGATCCCGCAGTCCTCGTGGAGGATCCAGATGATCTCCTGGGCTTGCTTGACGAGCACGTCCGTGACACCGGCGCCGCGACCGGTGAAGGGCCGCTGCACGATCCCCCACTTGTCGACGACCACGGGGATCCCGTTCTCGTCGACGAACCGCACCCGGTCCTCGCCGACGCCGAACCGGACCTCGCCGAGGTCGTGGGACCCGTCGGCGCTCCGGAGCTCCACGCGGGCGCATCCCTCGAGCCAGGGGCGCATCGCCTCCGGCCACGCCACGAAGGTGCCGGAGGGGCCCGGTGGCTTGCCCACCGCCAGGCTCCAGACGGGCACGCCGTCGAACAGGACGTCCCACGTTCCCAGGACGCCCTGGCCGATCCGCAGACCGGTCTCGTCGGCGGAGATCTCAGGCGCGCTCATACGATCCGTGGAAGGGTCAGGGGACCCGCACCCGCGAGACGAGGACGTGGTGGTCGGTGATCCGTCGGACGGGGGTGCTGCGGTCGAAGGAGAAGGAGGTGAACCGGGCGTCCGACGACCCGAAGATCCAGTCGACCCGCATGTCTGCGGGCGGCCGGCACGTGACGCCGTCGTTGGTGCCGCCCTGGGCAGCCTCGAGGTCGGTCTTTTCCGTGACGTCGCAGAAGATCTCCGCCTTCTCGTTCATGTCGCCGACGAAGAACACCGGCAACCCCGAGCGCCGGAGCTCGACCAGGATCGCGATCTCGCGCGCTCTGGCGACGTCGCGCTCGGCCTGCCTGTCCCGCGGCGCGTTGTGGACGTTCATCACCCAGAGCACCCGGCCGGTGGCGTCGTGGCGGAGCTTGACGTAGGGCATCTGGCGCTGCTGGCCCATGAACGGGATGGTCACCGAGCGCTTCTCCACCGCTGTGAAGACACTGCGTCGCCACACCAGGGATGCCGCAATACCGCTGCCGCCCAGCGAGGTGCCCGGGTAGGCGTCGAAGGCGCCACCGGCGGCCCGGTCGAAGGTGGCGAGCTGGTCACGCTGGATCTCGGAGAAGCCGACGACGTCGGCCCGGATGTCGTCGACCAGGCTGGCAGCCCACTCGGTGCGGATCGTGCCGGGCGCGAAGTGGTCCGCGTCGGAGCCGGGAGCGGTGTGGTTGCTGCCCAGGATGTTGAACTGGGTCAGGCCGAACTCGAAGGGCCCCGTCACCGCCGCGCCGACCGCTGCGGCCTTGGACTGCAGCGCCGCGTGCCGGATCCGGGCCGTCCGCTCGGCCAGGGCGGCCGGCTCGACCTCGGCGGTCCCGGCGGCCGCCGGGGCGGGCGCCCCGCGCTCGGCCCGCGCTGCACGGGGCTCCACGCCGCTGGGGGCCCAGCGGACGAGGGAGACGACTGCAGCCGTGCCGAGGACCGCCACGAGGGCAAGCAGCAGCACGGACGATGGACGGCGCATCGGGCCAGGGTAGCGGTTGCTGCCTGTCGTCGTCGTACGGTGTCGGTCGGTCATGTGAGATCACCCCGGTAGAGGTCGGTGGGCACGGCCCGGTCGGCGACCGTTCCGTTCCCCAGCTGTCCGTCGATGTTGCTGCCCCAGCACTTGGCGGCCCCGCCGGTGGTGATGCCGCACCCGTGCAGCCAGCCGGCATCGAACGAGCGCCAGGTGAGCGCTCCCGCGGCGGCGACGGGCACCAGCGCGTCACGGCTCGCGCCGTCCCCGAACTGGCCGTAGCGGTTGTAGCCCCAGCACCAGAGGCTGCTGGTCCGGTCGACCGCGCAGGTGTGGGTGTCGCCGACCGAGATCGTGGTGAACCGGTGCTCGCCGGCGACCGGCGTCACCGTCGCGGTGTCGGAGCGGGAGGCGTCTCCACGCTGGCCCCGGTCGTTCTTGCCCCAGCAGTACGCCGCACCTCCGGAGCGGAGCCCACAGGTGTGGTTCCACGACGCCTGCACGGTGAGCCAGTCCGAGGCCGCCCCGATGCGCTGGGGCGACGACTTGGAGACGTAGCCGCTGACGGCCAGCTCTCCGAACATGCTGCGTCCCCAGCACCACGCGGTTCCGTCCTGCTTGACCCCACAGGTGTCGAACCCGCCGACCGAGATCTCGCGCCACGTGCCGCCACCGGCCACCCGCACCGGCGTGAGCCGCTGGGTGAGCGTGCCGTCGCCGAGCTGGCCGCTGTCGTTGGAGCCCCAGCACCAGGCGCTGCCGTCGGTCTTGACGCCGCAGGTGTGGAACCAGCCGGCGCTGACGCTCTCCCACGAGCCGCCCGCGACGCGCACGGGGGACAGCCGCTTGGTCCGGGTGCCGTCGCCGAGCTGTCCCCACTGGTTGAGGCCCCAGCAGAACGCCAGCCCGCTCGCGCGTACGCCGCAGGTCGTGGAGCCTCCGGTGCTGACGGCGCTCCAGTCGGTCGCCGTGCCGACGGCCCGCGGATAGCGCCGAGCAGTCGTCGTGCCGTCGCCGAGCTGGCCGTAGGGGTTGGCACCCCAGCAGCTGAGGACGCCGTCGCTGCCGATGGCGCAGCTCTGGGCTCCGCCCGCGCTGACGTCGGCGGCCGGGGAGGTCGTCGCGGCGGCGACCTCGACGACGACCCGCCCCCGCACGAGGCCGCGGACTGCTGCCGCGGTGTTCTCGACCGTGTAGTCGACGACGTAGGTGCCCGCGGTGGCCACGGTCCCGGTCAGCAGTCCCGACTTGGTGAGCCCGAGGCCGGTCGGCAGCCCGGTGGCGTCGCGCCACTGGACGGACGAGAGGTCCCCCGCCCGCACCCGCACGCCGAGCTGCACGCCCCGCTGTCCGTCCGCCTGGACGGTTCCCACCGGCTCGCCCGCCGTCGCCGGCACCGTGGTGGTCACGGGGTCGGGCAGCGGCCACCGGGTGGTCCGTTCCCACGCGGCGCGACCGACCGCACTGACGCGCTCCCCGCCGGTGCCGCTGGAGTAGCCCTGGTGGCGGGCCACGGCGTCGCCGAAGTGAACCCGGCTGAGGTCGCACACGAGGTCGCCGCGCGTGCAGACCTGCCACAACGCCGCCGGCATGGGTCCCGTCGGGACGTCGCCGACCGCCTGGAGGTAACGCGGCACCACGCCTTGACCGGACCGCAGCGCGCGGGGTGCCCCGACGATCCACGGGGCGGCGGTCCAGCGGCGCCGGTCCCCGTCGCCCACGAGGACGACCGAGCTCACCCGGCGCAGCACGGCCGGCCGACCGGCGAGCCCGAGGAGGGCGCGGTGCACCGCCATCGCGCCCTGCGAGTAGCCGGCCAGCACCAGCTGCTGGCCCGGGCAGCGCTCGGCAGCCGTCAGGACGCCGTTCTGGACCTGTCCGGCCAGCTGCCAGGACGCGCCCCTCCAGGCACGGACCCGGTCGGGGGTGACGACCGCGGCGGCCGGGCGGGCGCCGCTGCGGCGGGGGGCGAGCGTCCGCACCGAAGCCGTGTCGGCGGCGATGACGGTGGTGCTCACGGTGCGGCGGTCAGCGGTGGAGCGCTCCCCGAAGGCGGCGACGAAGCGGTCGAGGGTGGCGCCGGCGGACCACGGCCGGGTGGGGGTCGGCCCCTGCCGGTTGCCGGGAACGGCGAGCACCAGGACGTCGGAGCACGCCGAGTCGGCGGCGGCCGTCGCGGTGCCGGACGTCGAGGTGGCGGACGTCGCGGCGGCGGCCCGTTGCGCGGGGACCGCTGCTCCGGCTCCGGGGCCGGGCGCGGCGACAACGACGGTGCAGGCGGCCAGCACAGCCACTGTGGCCTTCATCGGGACCCTCATGGTGCGTCTCCCTTACGTGCCCATCTGGGACAACTCCGGACAGATCGCCGAATGCTAAGCAAGTCGCGCTAGTCACTGCAGGCCGTTGCGTGATATACGCCGCCAGACCACCCAGAGGGGCGGCCGAGACCACCCGGACGGGCGGCCGAGACCACCCAGAGAGGCGATTCAGACGACCCCGAGAGCAGCCGAGAGAGGGCCGAGTGCGTCCTGAGGGTCGTCAGGGCCTGTACAGGCCGGCAGGGCCGCCGGGCGCGGGGTCGACGGATTCGCGCACCCACCGTCGTGAGGGCGTCGGGTCAGGTCATGACAGGGTCATGACAGCGAACAGCCCTCGCGATCAGTGATCGCGAGGGCTGATGGAGTCCGCGTCGCCGCGGACCCGTGCTAGTTGATCTCGATGTTGCGGTACGGGTTCACGGTCTTGCCGGACGGCAGCGTCACCTGTGCGAGGACGTCGCCGTCGGCGGTCACCCGCGCCATCGGCACGGAGGTCGACCGTCGCGGGCTGACGTCGCGCGGCCGGTTGCGCCAGAGGTTGTTGAACCAGCCGGCGTAGGTGCGCTGCGCCCAGCGCAGGGTGATCCGGAAGCCCGCCTCGTCGCTGACGAGGGCCGTGGGGCTCCAGTTCTGCGACCCGTTCCACACGACCCGGGCCGCGCTGTTCCCGGCGTAGACGCCGCTGACCGTCATGACCTTGCCGTGCAGGTAGTTGTCGTAGACGCCGTCGCCAGTCGTGTCCTGGACGTGCGCCCGGTTCGGGATCCTGGCGCGGTCGAGCCTGTGCTTGACCCTGGTGCCGACCACGGCGTACAGGATCTTGATGTCGCACCCACGAGAGTGCATCTGGCGCAAGCGGTCGGCGATCGCGATCCCCCGCTTGCCGACGATCGCCGTCTGGGCGATCCGGACGACCGTGTGACCGTTCGACCCGGCGCTTGCGGCGGCGCCCCTGCAGCGGATCTGGCCGAGCTCGCTGAGCACCGGGTCACCGGACGCGGTGCGCCCCTGGAAGGGCAGGAACGTGGCGAGGTAGGGCCCCTCCTCCAGGGTCTGGTACGGCGGGTGCGCCCACGTGTCCTGGGTCATCTCGTGGAAGATCTGCTCGAACTTGGCCGACAGCGTCGGCCTGCCGACGATCGTGTAGAGGTCGTTCCACTGGTTGGCGGCCGCGGCGTCGGTGAAGTTCGCCGACGACACCATGACCACGTCCCGCGCCGCACCGACCTGGGAGAACAGGTACATCTTGGTGTGCTCGATGCCCGTGTTCCCCCGGCAGGACGACTTGCAGCCGCGCGCGTAGCTGACCAGCTCGGGAGGCCGGTTCTCGTTGCCGGCGGCCAGCCCTTCGCGCAGACGGGCGAAGTGGCCGTCGGTGGCCTGTCGCGAGGCGACGGAGGCCGACATGACCGTCCGCACCCCGACCCCGCGCCGGTGGGCGCGGAGCAGTGCCCGGACGAGGCCGTCGCTGGCGATGTTCCACGAGGCGACGCGGATGGTGGCGCCGCTCGGGGTGGAGTTGATCGAACGCATGAGGTGGTGACGGATGGCCCGGCGCCGTGCGTCACTCAACGGGTCGTTGAAGATGGGCCCCGTCTGCGGGGTGAAGGAGTCCGGCGCCAGCGCGGCCCTCACCATGGCGGCCTGCGACGGGCCGGCTGCCGCGACGCCGCTCACCACGAGCGCCGAGAGCGACAGGGCGGCGGCCACGAGGCCGACGACGAGCGTGCGCAGCTGCCGGGTCGCGACCGCGGCAGGAGTCGAAGAGTGGCTGGACACAGTGATTCCCCCATGTGGTGGGTGAACCGAACGTGGTGCCGGTCGCCACCTGCCAGAAGTATTCAAGAGCCCCAGTAGCCTACCTGATCATCAGGCCCCCCACGCCACCCGTCCCATCACTCGACCACCTCGCGAGACCACCTTGCGGAGCCATGGCCGCGGTCCGCCTGCTCGCCCCGGGTGGCACTCGGTCAAGCGGTGCAGGAGCGCCAGGCAGACTGGTACTGCCGGCTGGCGTCGAGCGGCGCGCCGACGTCGTTCACGGGACCGCCGAGCACGGCGTAGTAACGGTCGAGGTAGGTGACCAGGACCTGTCCCGAGGAGCACTCGAACGCGTCGGCGGGCACGAGGTCGCCGCCGTCGAGACAACCGGTGTACGTCTTCGGCAGCGTCCGGTCGGCCGCCCAGACCTCCGAGCACGGCTGCGGCGCCGCGGCCGACGCCGCCGGCGAGGCCGCCGCGGCAGTCGAGGCAGTCGGGGACGAGGCGGCCGCCGACGAGACAGCCGGGGACGACGCGCTTGCGGCGTCGTCGGCCGCGCCGTCGCTGCCGCAGGCCGTGGCCCCCAGGAGCAGACCACCGAGGAGGAGCACCACGACACCGACGCGTCTCATGAGCTCATACTAGGCCCACCCCACCCACCCCGATTCGTCCGCGGTTGCGAGCCCGTCTTCCGCGGGACCGGAGCGGACGAATCGGGGTGGGGGCGGCGCAGGTCACTGCTCGGGAGCGGTCCACCTGTCCTGACGCGTCATGCCGGCCGCGCGGCCCTTGGCCGAGACGACCAGCGCCATCTTGCGCGACGCCTCGTCGATCATCTCGTCGCCGAGCATGACCGCGCCCTTCGCGCCGCCCGCGGCGGAGGTGAAGTAGCCGTAGGCGTCCAGGATGTTCTCGGCGTGGTCGTAGTCGGACTGCAGCGGGGAGAACACCTCGTTGGCGGCGGCGATCTGGTCGGGGTGCAGCGTCCACTTGCCGTCGAAGCCCAGCGCCGCCGACCGCCCCGCGACCCGCTTGAACCCGTCGAGGTCCTTGATCTGCAGGTAGGGGCCGTCGATGGCCTGCTTGTCATGGGCGCGCGCCGCCATCAGGATCCGCATGAGGATGTAGTGGTAGGCGTCGCCCACGTCGTACCCGGGCGGCTGCTCCCCCACCACCAGCGACTTCATGTTGATCGAGGCCATGAAGTCGGCGGGGCCGAAGATGATGGTCTCGACCCGCGGCGAGGCGGTCGCGATCGCGTCGACGTTGATCAGCCCGAGGGCGTTCTCGATCTGGGCCTCGATGCCGATCCGGCCCACGTCGTAGCCCATCGTGGTCTCGATCTGGGTCAGCAGCACGTCGAGCGCGACCACCTGCTCGGGCGTCTGCACCTTCGGCAGCATGAGACAGTCCAGATGCGCACCGGCGCCCTCGACGACCTCGATCACGTCCTTGTAGGTCCACTGGGTCGTCCAGTCGTTGACCCGGACGGTGCGCACCCGGTCGCCCCAGTCACCGGTGGTGAGCACGTCGACGATGTTCTTGCGGGCGTCGGCCTTGGCGATCGGGGCGACCGAGTCCTCGAGGTCGAGGAAGACCTGGTCGGAGTCGAGGCCCTGCGCCTTCTCCAGGAAGCGCGGGTTGGACCCGGGCACGGCGTGGCAGGAACGGCGAGCGCGCTGCCGCGGCGGCTCGGTCACGGACGTGGGCCCTGCGGACATGGCGGAACCTCTTTCGCAGTCGAGAACGTGCCCGACCGTACTGCGCGGTAGCCGAGTGCCGGGACCCCCGTCGCCCGTGGCCTTCCTCACGCCTGCCCGTCCGGATCAGTCGGTGGGCGCCTCGAGGATCGGCTGGACGGCGCGTCCCCGGTTGCCGACGACGACCAGCGCCATCCCGCTGAGCATCACCGCCAGCCCGAGCAGCGCGGCCGCGGGCGGTCGCTGACCGAGCAGGAGCGCCGCGAGCGACGCCGCCCCGGGCACCTCGAGCAGGAGCGCGAGGGACACCACCATCGGGCTGGTGGTCGCGAGCAGGTGGTTGAGCACCGAGTGGCCGAGCAGCTGCGCGGTCAGGGTGACCAGCAGCAGCAGGCCCCACTGCCGCAGCGGGTAGCCACCGAGCGACTGGCCACCGACCAGGCACGCCACGAGCAGCAGCGTGGAGCAGACGCCGTAGCAGACGAAGGTGTACGTCGTCGTCGTCGTCGTGCGGCGCGCGTGCGAGCCGAGGACGGTGTACGCCGCAGCGAAGATCCCGCCGAGCAGGGCCAGCGCGTCACCGGCCAGCGCCCGTGTCGACAGGCTGAAGTCGACGCCGGACACGACGAGCACCCCGCTGAACGCGAGCACCAGACCGGCGATGACCACCATCCCGAACCGCTCCCCGCGCAGCAGCTGCCAGGCCACGATCCACACCAGCTGCAGGCACACCAGCGCCGTCGCCGAGGCCACCGACGTCAGGGTCAGCGAGGTGACCCAGGTCGCGAAGTGCAGGGCCAGGGCGGCCCCGGACAGGGTGATCAGGCCGAGCGGCCGGCCCTCCAGCGCCCGCAGCTCCGCGCGGCGACCGGTCAGCGCCGTGGGAGCCAGGAAGAAGGTGGCGAACCCGTTGCGCCAGAAGGCGATCGCGAGCGGCGGCACCACCATCGCGGCCATCAGCGGTCCCGACATCGACACCGCGACGACGGCTACCGTCATCAGCAGCGGCACCTGCAGGCGGCTCAGGGTCGGCTCCTCGTCAGGTCGTTCGTGCGCACGGCGCGGCTCACGGGCGGGTCTCTCGGCGGGTTCCTGCGCGGCTCGTGGGCGGCTCCCGGTCGGGCACCCGGCCGGCGCGTCGGCGAGCCTAGTCGACCGGCGGGCGAGGGACCGTGCTCGCCGGGTGCCCGGCGGCGACCTGTGGCAGGCTCGTCCCCGTGAGCACCGAATCCGCCGGCTCGGGGTCGCCCGCTGCGCGGGGCGGCTCCGCCGCCGACCGGCCCGGCGACCCCGCCACCGACCTGGCGCTGATCACCGAGCTCGCGCGCAAGACCGGGGTGTCGTGGCTGCGCTACGGCGACCCGCCCGGTGTCCACGCGGCCTGGCACCTGTGGTTCGACGACGCCCTGTACGTCCTCTCCGGCGGGCCCGAGCAGCGGCTGCCCGACCTCGACCGGCTGCCTGCGGGCGCCCGGGTCGAGGTCACGATGCGGAGCAAGGACAACGGCGGGCGGCTGCTGACCTGGGTCGCGCAGGCGGACGCCGTACTCCCGGGCGACGAACGCTGGGAGCCGGTGACCGCGGCGCTCGCGGCCGGCCGGCTCAACGTGGCCGACCTCGCGACGGCACCCGCGGAGTGGGCCCGGACCTCGCACGTCACCCGGCTGGCGCCCACCGGCGACCTGGTCGAGCAGCCCGGGGCGCTCGACGACGGCCCGCACCTGGCCACCCCGGTGCCGACCGCGGCGACCACCCGGGGGCCGTTGCCCCGGGTCCTGCACCGTCGGGTACGGCGGCGCCCGAAGCTCAGTTGAGCGCGGACCGCTGTCCCGGGGAGGCCTCCGGCACCACGACCTCGCCCGAGGCCGTTGCATGCACCTGCCCGGCGACGTGGCAGGCGACCACCTCGCCGTCGGCGACGTCGACGCGACCGGCCAGCCAGGACGGACGCCCCATCTCCAGGCCCTGCCGGATGTCGTAGCGCCCACCGGCGGGCAGCAGCCCCCGCGCCACCAGCGCGATGCCGAGCCCGACCGCGGCGGAGCCGGTCGCGGAGTCCTCCGCGACATCCAGGCCGGGCACGAACACGCGCGCGTGCACGTCGAGGTGCGGGGCGGCGCCGCTGACGTGCACCAGGTTGATGCCGTCGACCGGGTCGCGGGTCGGGCCCGCGGCGGCCAGCCGGTCGGCGTAGTGCGCGAGGGACCGCGACGACGGGGTCGCCCGGCCGACGGCGTCGTCGGTGACCGGGACGTGCACGAAGCTCAAGCCGCAGCCGGCGACGTAGGCGTCCCCGGCCAGGTCGTCCACCGACAGCCCAAGGTCGCCGAGGAGGCTGCCGACCAGTGCGGGCTCGAGCGGGCCGGCGAGGTCGCGTGGCGCGGCGCTCAGCTCGACGACGGCCTCCTCGAACCGCACCCCGATCCTCCCCGCACCGCACACCTGCACCACGTCGTCGGCCAGCAGGCCCGCCTCGCGCAGCGTCCACGCGGTGCCCAGCGTCGGGTGGCCGGCGAACGGGATCTCGCCGCCCGGGGTGAAGATCCGCGTGGCGTACTCCCTGCCCCCGACGACCTCCGCCGCAGGGAAGGCGGTCTCGGAGAAGCCGAACTCCCGAGCGAGGGCGAGGCACTGGTCGGTGGTCAGCGCGTCGGCGCCGTGCACCACTGCCAGCTGGTTGCCGGCGAAGGGACGGTCGGTGAACACGTCGACGATGTCGAACCTGAGTCGCATGGGCCTCATCCTTCCAGTCCGCCTCCGGGTCGATGGCCTAGTGTTGCGGGACGTGAGCACCTCCCCCACCCGCGCCGTCTTCGCCGCCCGGCTCGCCGGGCTGCCGGTGTTCGACCCGGCCGGCGACCAGGTGGGCAAGATCCGCGACCTCGTCGTGGTGCTGCGTCCCGGTGACCTGCCGCCCCGGGTGCTGGGCCTGGTCGTCGAGGTGTTCGGCCGCCGTTCGATCTTCGTCCCGATGACCCGCGTGACCTCCGTCGACGCCGGCCAGGTCATCACCACCGGCGTGGTGAACATGCGCCGGTTCGAGCAGCGTCCCACCGAGACGCTGGTGCTCGGCCAGATGCTCGACCGCAAGGTGACCGTCCGCGAGTCCGGCGTGGTGGGCACCGTCTACGACGTGGCGATGGAGCCGGCCCGCAACCGGGACTGGGTGATCAGCCGGGTGGCGCTGCAGGAGGGCTCCAAGCGGTTCGGCCGCCGGGGCCAGACGCACGTGGTCGAGTGGCGTGACGTCGACGGTTTCGCGGCGCCCGAGGAGAGCCAGGGCACCACGCACCTCCTGGCGGCGCTCGAGGAGATGCGGCCCGCCGACCTCGCGCACGTGCTGCACGACCTGCCGGCCAAGCGCCGGGCCGAGATCGCCGCGGCGCTCAACGACGAGCGGCTCGCCGACGTGCTCGAGGAGCTGCCGGAGGAGGACCAGGTGCAGATCCTCGGCAACCTCGACAACGAGCGCGCCGCCGACGTCCTCGAGGAGATGAGCCCCGACGACGCCGCGGACCTGATCGCCGAGCTGCCCCCCGAGACCGCCGAGCAGCTGCTGCAGCTGATGGCGCCGGAGGAGGCCGAGGACGTCCGCCGGCTGATGTCCTACGAGGAGCGCACGGCCGGGGGCATGATGACCACCGAGCCGGTGATCCTCCCCCCGGACGCCACCATCGCCGACGCACTGGCGCACGTGCGGCAGGCCGAGCTCAGCCCGTCGCTCGCCGCGCTGGTGTACGTCGTGCGTCCTCCGCTCGAGCCGCCCACCGGCCGGCTGGTCGGCGTCGCCCACATCCAGCGGCTGCTCCGGGAGCCACCGTCCTCGCTGGTCGGCACCGCGCTCGACACCGACATCGAGGCGCTGCGGGCGAGCGCCAGCCTCGAGGACGTGGCACGGCACCTGGCGACGTACAACCTCGTGTCGGCGCCGGTCGTCGACGAGGACAACCGGCTGATCGGCGCGGTGACCGTGGACGACCTGCTCGACCACCTGCTGCCGGAGAACTGGCGGGACACGCCGAGCCGGATGGACGGCGGCGCGCTGGGCCGCCTCGGCGCGAGGCCGGCCCGTGGCTAGGCCGTCGCCGGACCGCCGCTTCGAGGCACGCGCGGAGCGCCGCGCGGCCCGGCTCGACGTGCCCACGGACACCCGGCGGGCGCTGCTGCGGCGGCCCGAGCGCGACTCGGACCGGTTCGGCCGGTTCGCGGAGAACTTCGCGCGGTTCATGGGGACGGCGCGGTTCCTGCTCTACATGACCCTGTTCGTGGCGGTCTGGCTGGCGTGGAACTGGCTGGCTCCCGGCAGCCTGCCCTTCGACGACTACCCGTTCATCTTCCTCACGCTGATGCTCAGCCTGCAGGCGTCGTACGCCGCGCCGCTGATCCTGCTCGCGCAGAACCGGCAGGAGGACCGCGACCGGGTGATCGCCGAGCAGGACCGGCAGGCGAACACCCGCGCCCACGCCGACATGGAGTTCCTGGCCCGGGAGATGGCCTCCCTGCGGATGGCCCTGGGCGAGGTCGCCACCCGCGACTACATCCGCTCCGAGCTCCGCTCGCTGCTCACCGAGATCGGTGAGCTCGAGGAGCGCCGGGACCGCGAGCGCGACGAGCCCGGCAGCGAGCGGACCAACGACGGCGACCGCGCCGCCCGGCCCGACGCCGGGGACCGGCGCTGAGCCGGAGGCACGTACGCTGGACGGCATGACCTCCCCCGATCTCGACCAGGTGCATGCTGCTCTCGCGACGGTGAACGACCCGGAGATCCGGCGCCCGATCACCGAGCTCGGCATGGTGGAGTCGGTGAACATCGCGCCGTCCGGCGACGTGGCCGTGCGGGTGCTGCTGACCGTCGCCGGCTGCCCGCTCAAGGACACCATCACCCGGGACGTGACCGCGGCGGTGACCAAGGTGCCCGGCGTCACCGGCGTCGACCTCTCGCTCGGCGTGATGAGCCCCGAGCAGCGCAGCGGCCTGCAGGAGACGCTGCGCGGGGGGCAGGCCCAGAAGGAGATCCCGTTCGGGCGCCCGGACTCACTGACCAAGGTCTACGCGATCGCCAGCGGCAAGGGCGGCGTCGGCAAGTCCTCGGTGACGGTGAACCTCGCGGTGGCGATGGCGCTGCAGGGACGCAAGGTGGGCATCGTGGACGCCGACATCTACGGCCACTCGGTGCCGGCGATGCTCGGCGTCGGGGACGTCCGCCCGACCCAGGTCGAGGAGATGATCATGCCGGTGCCGGTCAGCCTGTCCCGGCTCGCCGGCCAGCCCGAGGACGCGAGCGTCGCCGACCGGGCCGGGGCTGTGGACGGCGGCGCGGGTGCGCTGTCGGTGATCTCGATCGGGATGCTGAAGCCGCGGCGCGACCAGGTCGTCGCCTGGCGCGGACCGATGCTGGACCGGGCCCTCGTGCAGATGCTCAGCGACGTCTACTGGGGCGACCTCGACGCGCTCTTCCTCGACCTGCCGCCGGGCACCGGCGACATCGCTATCTCGCTGGGCCAGCACCTCCCGAACGCCGAGGTGGTCGTGGTGACCACGCCGCAGGAGGCCGCCGCCGAGGTGGCCGAGCGCGCCGGCACGATGGCCTCGATGATGCACCAGCGGGTGGTCGGGGTGGTGGAGAACATGTCGTTCCTGCCCTGCCCGCACTGCGCCGAGGCGGGCACCGAGCACCGCCTCGAGGTGTTCGGCAGCGGCGGCGGCGCCCGGGTGGCCCGCACCCTCTCGGAGCGGTTCGGCTACGACGTGCCGGTGCTCGGGGAGATCCCCCTCGACCTCGACCTGCGCGCCGGCGGTGACGTCGGCCGGCCGATCGTGACCGAGGCCCCCGGCTCCCCGTCGGCGGCCGCTCTGGTCGGCATGGCCGACGCCCTCTCCGGCCGCGGCCGCGGTCTCGCCGGCATGCAGCTGGGGCTCAGTCCGACCGGTAGGTTGTAGCCGTGTTCGGAGTCGGCCTGCCGGAGATGGTGGTCATCGCGGTGGTGGCCATCTTGATCTTCGGACCGGACCGGCTCCCCGACCTCGCCCGCCAGGCCGGCCGGATGGTGCGCCAGGTCCGGCAGTTCTCCCAGGCCGCGCGCGACGACATCCGCAGCGAGCTCGGCCCGGAGTTCTCCGACTTCGAGCTCAGCGACCTCGACCCGCGGCGCGCGGTGCGCAAGTACATCGAGGACGCGTGGGAGGAGTCGCCCGAGGAGAAGGCGCCGATCCGGCCCGGCCAGCGGCCGCTGCGCCGCGACGAACGGCCGCCGTACGACCCCGACGCCACCTGACCCGGCGCGGCGGGCGCGCTCACCCGACCTTGGAGTCCAGCTCGACGCGCACCCGCTGCTCCTTGCCGTCGCGGCGCACCGTCAGCACGACCGTCTCGCCCGGCTGGTGGCTGCGGATCGCCACGATCAGCCCGATCCCGTCGCTCACGCGGATGTCGTCGACGGCGACCACGACGTCGCCCTCCTCGAGCCCCGCCGACTCCGCCGGCGAACCGCTGGGCACGTTCACCACCTCTGCACCGCTGCCGTCGCGGCCACCGGTGTTCACGTTGGCCCCGATGATCGGGTACTTCGCCTCCCCGGTCGCGAGGATCTGCGAGGCGGTGATCTGCACCTGCTCCATCGGGATCGCGAACCCGACGCCGATGTTGCCCGACTCGCCGCCGAACGACCCGCCGGTGGTGGCGATCGCCGAGTTCACCCCGACCACCTGGCCGCGCATGTTGACCAGTGGGCCGCCGGAGTTGCCGGGGTTGATCGCCGCGTCGGTCTGCACCGCGTTGATGTAGGAGGACTCGTCCTGGTTGCCCGTGGTGACCGGCCGGTCGAGGGCACTGACGATGCCCGAGGTGACGGTGCTGCTGAGCCCGAGCGGCGAGCCGATGGCGACGACGGACTCCCCCACCCGCATGGCCTTGGAGGAGCCCAGGGCGGCGGCACGCAGCCGGTCGGCGTTCGCGACGTCGAGCACCGCGATGTCATAGACCGCGCTGCGGCCCACGATCTTCGCCTGGTACGTGCGTCCGCGGTGGTCGACCACCTCGATCTCGCCGGCCCCGGTCGCCTCGGCGACGACGTGGTTGTTGGTGATGACGTGCCCGCTGCTGTCGAGCACGAACCCGGAGCCGGTGGCACCGCCCCCGCCGCCGGCACCTCCGCGGGCCAGGATCTGCACGGTGCTGGGCAGCAGCTGCGCGGCCACCGCGGAGATGCTGCCGTTGTCGGCCTCCAGCGGCGCGTTGGTGCCACGGCTCCCGTCGATCACGGGCAGGTCGATCGAGCCGTCCGACAGCGAGCGGGAGACGGCGACACCGCCGAGCGTGCCGCCGAGCAGGCCGACGACCAGTGCGGTCGCGGCCACGACCGGCCAGAGCCAGCCGGGGACCGCCGTGGTCTGGCGCGACGGCTGCGGCGGGTAGCCGGGGTAGCCGGGGTAGGCGGGGTAGGTGCCGTACGGCGCCGGCTGGTGCGGGTCGGCCCGGGGGGGCTCCGTCCCGGGCTGCCCGGTGGTGGTCGTCCCGGTGCCGGTCCAGCCGAACGGCATCGGCGCGGTGTGCTCGGGCTCGTCCGCCTCGTGGTGGCCCGCCGGCGCGTCGGCCTCGCCGGGGCCGGGACGGCGCCAGACGTCGTGGTCGCCGGGCTGCTGCAGCGGCGTTCCCAGCGGGGCGGTGTCCTCGACGTCGCTGCCCTGCCCGGGGGCAGCATCGGCCGGCCGGTCCTGGTCGTCGTCGGCCGGGTCGCGCTCGTCGTACGGGCTCACCCCGCCATTGTGTCCCACCACCGCAACGACGCACCGGTCGCGGGCGGCGAGGACCTCAGCGCGGCGAGGGCACCGGGAGGCTGCGCCGCCCCACGGCACCCGGCACGCCCTCGGGGAGCGGGTCGCGGCGCAGCAGCGGGAACCGGGGCGAGGTGCTGGAGCGCGGGGAGACGGGGGTGGAAGCGGGCGCCGGCGAGGGCCGGCCCGTGAACGAGGAGGCCGGCGACCCGGTCGGTGCGTTGCCGATGCCGAGCGGCGCGCCGCTGAGCGTCGAGAGCCCCAGCACCGCGGCGGAGACCGAGCCCACACCGACCGCGGCGATGCCGGCGCGGCGGCGCCCGCGGCCGTGCTGCTCGAGCCGGGTCGCCTCCGCCCAGGACGCCTCGACGCGGGCGGCGTCGGTGTGGCCGGCGTGCAGGTCGTAGAGCGAGCCGAGCAGCTGCGCTGAGGGCTCTCCGCCGGCCGCGCCACTGAGCCGGCGCTTGGTCCAGCCCTCGTGCTCGACGAGGCGCCGGCAGGCGGGGCACCGGAGCACATGGGCCCACGCCCGCTCCTCCTCGGCCGGGTCCAGCTGGCCGTCGACGAGCGCGCTGACGGTGTCGCCGAGGTGTCCGCCGAGCCGGATCACGTCGCCTGCGGGCTCAGGCCCCGCGGAAGGTCGAGCGGGCCGGCGTACCGCGAGCGCCCCTGCCCCGGCGCGCGGTGCGCGAGCGCCTTGCGGAGCATGGTGCGGCCCCGGTGGATCCGGGAGCGGACGGTGCCCAGCTTGAGGTCCAGCACGTCGGCGATCTCCTCGTAGGACAGCCCCTCGATGTCGCAGAGCACGACCGCGGCCCGGAAGTCCGGCGGCAGGTCGCGCAGCGCGGCCTCGACGTCGTCGTCGAAGAGCCCGTCCACGACGTGCAGGTCCGGTGACGGCGCGCCACTGGGGATCCGGGCGTCCGCGTCGTCGGCCAGCGCGTCGAAGCGGATCCGGGCCTTGCGGCGGGCCTGGTCGAGGAACAGGTTGGTGGTGATCCGGTGCAGCCAGCCCTCGAAGGTGCCGGGGCTGTAGGAGGACAGCGACCGGAACACCCGCACGAACACCTCCTGGGTGAGGTCCTCGGCGTCGGGGCGGTTGCCGGTGAGCCGGTAGGCGAGCCGGTAGACGCGCGCGGAGTGCTCGTTGACGATCTCCTCCCACGCCGGCGCCTGCCACGGCGTGGCCCCGCCGACGCCCTCCTCGCGGTGCTGCGGAGGAGTGGGGTGCGGCGTGCTGCTCATGAGGTGCTCCCGGGCCCGTGCGATCATCCGACCTTCGTGTCTCCTCGACCGTAGGGCCCACGCCTGAGAGTGACCTGAGGAGCGGGCAGGGATCTGCTGGGGTTCTGCTGCTTCAACGCGCGGTGCCGCCCGGATGTTCCGCCGCTGTGCACACCGCCGGGCGGGCGCCACCCACGGTGCCGCCGACGGGTAGAGTCCCGCCTACGAGCCCGCGTCCCCTTGGTGCGGGCTCTCCGCGCGTGACACAGGGAGGCCATCATCGCCACGGGACTCAAGCCGGCCAGCTGGGCCTACGCCGAGGAGTTCGTCAGCGAGGACGACGTCCTCCGCGACGCACGGGCTCGCGCGACCGAGGTGGGGGTCGCCCCGATCGGCACCGGCGGCGGTGCGGCGCTGCGGTTCCTGGCCGCGCTGATCGAGGCGCGCGCCGTCGTCGAGATCGGCACCGGCACCGGGGTGTCGGGCGTGTGGATGCTGCGGGGCATGCGGCCCGACGGCGTGCTCACCACGGTCGACACCGAGGCCGAGCACCAGCGGCTGGCCAAGGAGGCCTTCCGCGAGGCCGGCATCCCCTCGCAACGGGTGCGGCTGATCCCCGGCGCCGCCCTGGACGTGCTGCCGCGGCTGACCGACGGCCACTACGACATGGTGTTCGCCGACGGCGACAAGCGGGAGTACGCCGCCTACCTCGACGAGGCGCTGCGGCTGCTCAAGCCGGGCGGCATCGTGGCGTTCGACAACGCTCTGTGGCACGACCGGGTCGCCGACCCGGCGCAGCGCGACGACGAGACGGTGGCGATCCGCGAGCTCGGCCGCGCCGTCGCCGAGCACGACTCGCTGCTGCCGGTGCTGCTCCCGGTCGGCGACGGCCTCCTGGTCGCGAAGAAGGTCTGGACCCCCGGCTCCTGACCCCGGCAGCCTGACCGGCCGCCCGGCCGGTCAGGACCGCCCGGCGCCGGACTCCTCGGCAACCAGGCTCTCGTCGCCCGGCTCCTCGGTCCCGCCCAGGCCCGCGGCGGCCCCCGTGCCGACCTGCTCGGCGGCGGTGCGCCGTCCCATCCACACCGTCGCCGACGAGGCGGCCGCGCCGAGCGCCAGCGCGGCCAGCGGCCACCTCGCGCCCGAGAAGTCCAGGCCCAGCGCGGCGTCGAGCGAGACGTCGCCCTCGCGCTCCTCGGCCAGGGCGAGCAGGGCCGAGATCAGGACCAGGTTGTACTCGTAGCCGCCGCTGGTCACCCACGGCCCGTTCGACCAGTGCACCTTGCGGATCGCGGTGATCATCGTGCCGATCAGGGTGGCGCTGGCCAGCGGTGTCGCCAGCCCGGCGACCAGCAGCGCGCCGCCCCCCGCTTCGGCGGCGCCGGCGGCGAGTGCGTTGCGCCGCGGCGGGTGCAGCTCGAGCGACTCCATCATGCCGGCGGTGCCCTCCATGCCCGGTCCGCCGAACCAGCCGAACAGCTTCTGCGTCCCGTGGCCGACGAACAGCCCTCCGACGACGACACGAGCGACGAGGCGAGTCAGGTTCATGGGGCCCCTCCGAGCGACAGTGGTGGAACGACTCACCTACCCACACCCGCGGCGGAACATGTGGGCCTCGAGGATCCGGGCGGCCTACGCTGTGCCCCGTGTTCCGGCTCGTGGACCCCGACCCCGCCTACCGCCTCAGCTTCCTGGAGGCGGCCGACGAGTTCGCCGCGGAGGGCCTGCCCGCGTTCTCCGGACTGCCGACCCTGGCACCCGAGCCGGGCTTCTTCGGAGTCGCCTTCTCGCGGGCCGGGGTCGAGGATCCGCGCGACTTCGAGGAGTACGTCGCCTACCTGCTCGCCGACCGGCTCGAGGGGACGCCGCGCCCGGCCGCGTTCGTCCCGTCCACGGTGCTGTGGATCGTCGACGGGCCGGAGTACGTCGGCCGGATCTCGTTGCGCCACCGGCTCACCCCGCTGCTGCTGACGTGGGGCGGCCACATCGGGTACGGCGTCCGCCCGAGCGCCCGGGGCAGGGGCGCGGCGACGTACGCGCTCGGCGCTGTGAAGCCGTTGTGCCGACAGCACGGCATCGACCCCGTGCTGGTGACCTGCGACATGGACAACGACGCGTCGCGACGGACGATCGAGCGCAACGGCGGTGTCTACGAGGACACCCGCGAGGGCAAGCTCCGCTACTGGGTGCCGACCGGCCCGTGACCGCTCACCATGCGAGCGACGGCGCCGCGGCGCTGCTGACGGGTGCGGCGACCTCGCGCTCAGCCGTAGGTCGGCGCGGCGAGGAAGCCCGAGCCGCCCTCGGCCACGGCCACGATCTCGCACGGCTCGATCAGCTCCGGCGACGAGCCGACGATCTGCGAGCCCGGCGAGTCGGCGGCAGCGGCGGCGAACTCGGCCTCGAACTGGTCGCGCTCGGCGCCGGTCTCGAAGACGTAGCAGCCCTCGAACCACTCGCCCGGCCGCATCCGCCAGGTCTTGAACCGCAGCCCCTCCTTGCCCGTGAACCGGGCGTGGGAGCTCGACTCGACGTAGGCACGCAACGCGTCCTCGACGCCCTCCGGCGCCGTCGCGAGCGACCAGCGCACCGTCAGTCCCTGCATCTCACGCCTCCTCAGCCTGGGCCGGGGAGCCGACCCCGGCCAACGGTTCGCGCAGCTCCAGCCAGTGCAGCAGCGCGCGGGCGCCGAAACCTGTGGCGCCCTTGGTCCACTCGTGCTCGTCGGTCGGCGAGTCACCCACCGACGCCAGGTCGAGGTGCGCCCAGGGCAGCCCGCCGGTGAAGTGCCGCAGGAACAGCGCGGCCGTGATCGCCCCGGGGCCCCCTGCGGCGTTGTCGGCGTCGGCCACCGTGGAGGAGAGCCGCTCCTCGTAGTCGGCGACCAGCGGCATCCGCCACAGCGGCTCGCCGGCCGACAACGACGCGGTCCGCAGCAGGTCGGCGAGCGCGTCGTCGGTGGCGAAGTAGCCGCCGGTGCGCTGCCCGAGCGCGATCTTCATGGCCCCGGTGAGGGTGGCGACGTCGACCAGCACGTCGGGGCCGAGCTCGGCCACGGCGTAGGCCATCGCGTCCGCCATCACCAACCGGCCCTCGGCGTCGGTGTTGGTGACCTCGCTGGTGCGCCCGCCGTAGTGGCGCAGCACGTCGCCGGGCCGCATCGACCGGGCGCCGACGGAGTTCTCCGCCAGCGGCAGCAGGCCGGTCACCCGCACCGGGCAGCCGACGTCGCCGAGCGCGCCCATGACCGAGAGCACCACGCCGGCGCCGGTCATGTCGCGCTTCATCAGCATCATGTTGTCCCTGGGCTTGATCGAGAGCCCCCCGGTGTCGAACGTGATGCCCTTGCCGACCAGGACCACCCGCGGCGCACGGCGGCCCGCGCCCGGAGGGGTGTAGTCCAGGCGCACCAGCCGCGGCGGGTTCGCCGAGGCCTGGCCCACCCCGAGGATGCCGCCGAACCCGTCGGCCTGCAGGCGCTTCTCGTCCCAGACGGTGACCTCCAGGCCCGCGCGCGTGGCGACCTCGCGAGCCCGCTGCGTCATCCACTCGGGGTTCTTCTCGTTCGCGGGCACCAGGGCGAGCGTCCGCGACGCCCAGCTCGCGCCGGCGACCGCCAGGGACCGCTCCACGGCGCCACGCCGGCCCTCCGCGTCGGTCATGCCGGCGAGCACGATGCACCGGACCGGCCGCGTCAGCGGGCCGGTGGAGCGGACGTGGAACTCGAAGGAGCCGAGCACCAGGCCCTCGACGAGGGCGCGCAGGCCGGCGTCGTCGGCGAGCGCCCCCAGCGAGGTGGCGACGGTGTCGCGGCCGCGGGCGTGTCGCGCCAGCGCGGCTCCGGCACGGCGCAGGTCCGA
This sequence comes from uncultured Actinomycetota bacterium, assembly GCA_963835385.1. Lineage (GTDB taxonomy): Bacteria > Actinomycetota > Actinomycetes > Propionibacteriales > Nocardioidaceae > Nocardioides_B. Next base: position 787,454 of record CAWIFK010000005.1, on the reverse strand, counting down.
CGGCTCCGCCGCACCGACCCCCACGAGCAGCACCTGGCGCAGCGAGGTGTTGGTCAGCCCGGAGGCGTCGAGCACGGTCCGCTCGACGACCTCGCCGGCCGCACCGGTGGCGCGGGCCGCGTCGAGGAGCGCGAACAGGTCCTCGCCCGACTCGTCGAGGAGCTCGGCGGCCCCGGGCCCGAGCGTGAGGCCGCCGGCACCGGCCGGCCCCTCCTCGTCGCGAAGGACCGGGACGGCCACCACCTCGGCGCCGGACACGAGCGAGGGGGCCGGCCCGGCGAGGGTGATCTCCGGGGGGCTGACCTGGACGGGAAGGGTCACCTCGAGGGCCTCCTGAGCGGTGCTGACGCATGGGTGCGGACGCGGTCGACCCTACTCGGCCCCTCGCTGCCCCGGGACGTGCGAGGGCCCCGGCCGCTCACGACGGAGCGGCCGGGGCCCTGGATCCGGGAAGAGCGGGCGCTCAGCCCACGACCCCCTTGAGCGCCTCGCCGAGCGCTCCGGCCTCTTCTGCATTGAGCTCGACCACCAGACGGCCACCACCTTCGAGCGGGACCCGCATCACGATGCCCCGTCCCTCCTTGGTGACCTCGAGCGGGCCGTCGCCCGTCCGCGGCTTCATCGCCGCCATGCGCACACCTCTTCCTGTTTCCCTGTCCTGTGCGCCGTGCCTGCATGGCCGCTCCCATCGGATGGGTGCCGGGCCTGGCGCGCCGAATGCTGCGCACCATTATCCCCTACAACTCCCCCGCTCATCGCGCGACTCCTGAGACGGGTGCGGCAGACTGCATGCTGTGCATGCCCGTTCAGCGCTGTTCGACCTGTACGGCGACCACCTGCGCTCCCGCGGCGGAGCGGCCCCGGTGGCTGCCCTGGTCCGGCTCATGCAGCCGCTCGGGGTGGCCGCACCGGCGGTGCGCACGGCGATCTCGCGGATGGTGCGCCAGGGCTGGCTGGAGGCGGTGCGCCTGCCGGCCGGCCCCGGCTACCTGCTGACCCAGCAGGCGCGCACCCGCCTCGACGACGCGGCCGCGCGCATCTACCGCACCCAGGAGCGCAGCTGGAGCGGGTCGTGGGACCTGCTGGTCGTGCAGCTGCCGGCGTCCCGCTCGGCCCGGGAGCGGATCCGGTCCGGCCTCGCGTTCCTCGGCTACGCCGCGCTCACCGACTCCACCTGGATCAGCGCTCACGCCTCCACGGAGGTCACCGGTCTGCTGGCCGGTGAGGGCGTCGACCACGCCAGGTTCGCCGCCGCCGACGACCAGCCCGCCGAGCGCGCGGCGCAGGCCTGGGACCTCGACGAGCTGGCCGCCGCCTACCGGCGCTGGCACGAGGCCGCCCGTGCGCTGGTGCGCCGGGGCCGCCCCGAGGCGAGCGAGGACCCCGACGAGCGGGCCTTCGCGGTCCGCTCCGAGCTCGTGCACGAGTGGCGCAAGTTCCTGTTCACCGACCCCGGCCTGCCGGCCGACCTGCTGCCGCACCGTTGGCCGGGCGACGAGGCCGCCCGGTTCTTCGCCGAGGAGGCCGATCGGCTGCTCCCGGCCGCCTCCCGGCACGTGGACGCGTGCCTGGCGGCCGCGGGCGGGACCGACGTACCCGATCCGCCGCAGCAGCGCCGCACGACCCGCACGGCGCCCGGCCGCTCCCCCGACGACCACGACGCCGGGCTCGCCGGGCACACTCAGCGCTGAGCGCCGGCCGGCGAGCACTCCGGACGACCCCCGACCCCCACGACGAAGGACACCTCCATGACCGACCAGCCCGTGCGGTACGACGTCGCCGACGGCGTTGCCACCATCACCCTCGACCGTCCCGAGGCGATGAACAGCCTCGACGTCGCGACGAAGGTGGCGCTGCGTGACGCCGTCACCGAGGCCGCGCAGGACGACGCTGTCCGCTGCGTGGTGCTGACCGGCACGGGCCGGGCGTTCTGCGTCGGCCAGGACCTCAAGGAGCACGTCGGGATCCTCCGGAGCAGCTCCTCCGACGCGCTGTTCACGACCGTGCCCGACCACTACAACCCGATCGTGCACGCCCTGCTGACCATGCCGAAGCCGGTGGTCGCGGCGGTCAACGGGGTCGCCGCCGGCGCGGGCGCCAGCCTCGCCTTCGCCTGCGACTTCCGGATCCTCGCCGACACGGCCGGCTTCAACCTCGCGTTCACCGGCGTCGCCCTCTCCTGCGACACCGGGTCGTCGTGGACCCTGCAGCAGCTCGTCGGGCGGGCCAAGGCGCTGGAGCTGTTGTACTTCCCGCGCACCATCCCCGCCGAGGAGTCGCTCGCCCTGGGCCTGGCCACCTCGGTGGTGGCGGCCGACGCGCTGCCCGGGGAGGTCGCCGGGCTCGCCTCGCGCCTGGCCTCCGGACCGACCGTGGCCTACGGGGCGGTGCGCCGGTCGGTGGCCCACTCCGCCGGTCACGACCTCGACTCCTCGCTGGCCTTCGAGGCCGACATGATGGCGCTGACGGGTGCGACGCGCGACCACCACGCCGCGGTCGACGCCTTCGTGGCCAAGCAGCAGCCGACCTTCGAGGGCCGGTGACCCGGCGCCGTCACCGGCGGCTGCGCCTCGGCTCCGTTCTGGTCGCCCTGACGGCTCTGCTCGCCGCCGGCCTGGTGGCCCCTGCCCCGGCCCTGGCGGCCCGGGCGCTGCCGGCGTACCTCTCGCTGCCCGACGACACCCGGCAGCTGGTCACCGTCACCAGCGACCGCTGGTCGGCCACCCGTGCGCAGCTCTCGGTGTGGCGACTGCGCCCGGACGGCTGGCGGCGCGTGCGGGGACCGGTGCGGGTGCGGCTCGGCTGGAACGGCTGGGTGCCCGCCGGAAAGCGGCGGCAGAGCACCGGCACCACGCCCGCGGGCAGCTTCACGCTGCCCTCCGCGTTCGGCAACCGGCCGGACCCGGGCGCGAGACTGCGCTACCGGCACGTGGACCGCGACGACGTGTGGCCCTACGAGCCGCGGGACCCGGCGACCTACAACGTCTACCAGCCGTTCCGGGCCGCGACGTCGCACTGGCGGTCCGACTACCAGGAGCGGCTGGCCTCCTACGGCTACGAGTACGCCCACGCCGTGGTGATCGGGTTCAACCTGCCCGGCGGTGTGCACTGGTCGGAGCATCGACGCCAGTACGTCGCCCGCCGGCCTGCGGACACCGCCCGCGGGGGCGGGATCTTCCTGCACGTGCAGCAGTCACCGCACACGGCCGGCTGCGTGGCCGCCCCGCTGCGCGACGTGCGGTGGCTGGTCCGCTGGCTGGACCCGGCCCTGTCCCCGCGGATCGTGATGGGCCCGACGGCCTGGGTGAAGCGGCGCTACTGATCCGGCCTCGCCTCAGTAGTGGCCGCCCAGGGTGCGGACCAGCTGGCGCGGCGCGACCACGGTCATCCTGCGGAGCCTCGGGTGGCCGCCGTACTCCACGGTGACCGCCTTGCGGTCGAAGCGGTGGTTGAACCACATGGTGAACGTCCCGTGGCACACGCCGCCGCACACCAGCTCCTTGCGGGGCAGGACCAGGCCGTCGGCCAGCCGGATCGCGAACCGGCGGGTGGACCTGGTGGAGACGTCGACGCCGTTCAGTGGCTGGTGGATGCTCACGACGTCAGCGGGGCGGACGTCGGCGAAGAACCGCATCAGGGCCCGGGTCTCCGGCTCGGAGGCGGGTCCCGGCCCGGACTCGTAGTTGCCGTCGAGGTCGGCCCAGCGGAAGGGGAAGTTGCGGTTGAGGTCGACCCCGTGCGCGTTCTTGCGGGTGCCGCGGGCGAGACCGTCGGGGTTGACGACGGGCACGACCCAGAGGTCGAGGCCCTTGACGACGCGGCCGTCCTTGATGCTGGTCAGGATCCTGCGGGTCGCCGGCTCGTTGCCGTGCATGGTCGACATCGCCACCGCGTGCACCCGTGCGCGCGGGTCGCCGACCCGGTAGGCCCAGATGGCGCGTCCGGACACGGACCGGCCGAGCAGGCGTCGCTCGACGACCGTCTGCTCGGCGGCTGAGGCAGCGGCCGGTGTCGCGGTGATGGCCGTGGGCGCTGCGGCGGTCGTGGCGGCCACCGCACCGCTCGTCGTGGGCGCCAGCAGCGCACCCACCACGAGGGCGGCGGCGACCAACCCGGACCGCACGGACCTCACCGCTCTCCTGTGGCCGGGCACGGGGATGCTCATAGGGATCACGCGGCGATCCTGCCGCACGGCGGGCTCCGGCGGTCGACAACCGGCCGGTAGCCGCTCCGGCGTGGCGGAGCCGGTCGCGCGGCGGCGTCAGGCCGTGCCGTGCTCCAGCCGCGCGCGCATCGTGTCGAGCCCCCGGTCGATCAGCCGCTCGACCACCGGCCTCGCGGCGCGCCAGCCGAGCCGGCCCAGCCTGCCGAACGGCACCACGGCCATCTCCTTCCACAGGAAGCGGCTGGTGCCGGGGCCGGTCGTCTCGACGGCGAACTCCCCCTCGCCGCGGACCACAGCGCCGGTGTGCAGCACCTCGCAGCGCCCGCCGCCGTCCTCGTGGTCCTGCCAGGAGGTGATGGTCATGGTGTCCCAGAAGCCCACCGGGCCGAGACCGGTCCAGGCGCGGATCCGCCCGCCCACCGAGCGGGCCGGGTCCCCGGGGTCGACGCGCTCGACGCGGGTGTGCGGCACCCACTCGCCCTGCCGGGGCCAGTCGGTGACGTAGTCCCACAGCCGTGCCGCCGGGACGGCCACGTCGACGGTGCGCTCGATGAGCACCCGCATCAGGACCCTCCCTCCCCGGGCTGGTCCCTCGTGCTGGATCCCGGCGGCGGGACGGGCGTGGTCACGGGCGCCCGGAAGTCCGCGTCCGGGTCGGCGGGGTGGTCCCGGGAGGTGTCGGGCGCGTCGTGCTGCCGGACGTCGCGGGGCGTGTCGTCCCCGGCGCCGCTGTCGGGGTCCACCGTTGCGCCGGCGCCCGTCACGCGCGGCGCTGATCCGGCGTACGCCAGCTCCAGCTCGGCGCTCAAGCGGTCCAGCAGCGCGTCCACCTCGGACATCCGGTAGCCGCGCAAGGCGGTGGAGAACCGCACCCGCCGCAGGTCGTCGCCGGTGAGCGGCCCCTCGGCCTGCACCCGCGAGTCGGGCCGGTCGTCGAAGGTCTCGGCCATCGCGCCGCCGCGTCCGGAGGCCACCACGGCGATCACGCCCAGCACCACCACGAGGACGAGGGCGAAGAACCAGGTCATGGTCGTCATCGTCGCACGCACCCCGAAACCCCCCGTTGACCCGTCACTCATTTCATGTTGACGCGTCACTTCTTGGGTGGTGAGGCGTCAGTTTTGCGGACTGCGGGAGAGCGCGACATCGCAAGGATCACGGCTGAACAGCGAAGAAGTGACGGGTCGACTGCGAAAGAGTGACGGCTGAACAGCGAAAGAGTGACGGGTGAACAGGGGGTCACTCGGGGCGCTCGGCCGCCTCGGCCGCCTCGGCCGCCTCGTCGGCCACGTCGGCCGCGTCCTCGCCCCAGCCGTCACCGACGGAGGCGGGCAGGTGCGCGCCGACCTGCCCGGTCACCGGCTCGCCCGGATGGCTGCCGCCCCCGGGACGGTCCGAGTGTCGACGCTCGCGGGCCGCGACCATGACCGCGACCGCCTCGTGGACGTCGTCGGTCAGCTGGAGCATGTCGAGGTCGCGCGGCGAGATCTTGCCGTCCTCGAGCACCGTGCCCTTCAGCCAGTCGATCAGCCCGGACCAGTACGTCGTGCCGACCAGGACGATCGGGAACGACGTCACCTTCTCGGTCTGCACCAGGGTCAGGGCCTCGAACAGCTCGTCGAAGGTCCCGAAGCCGCCGGGAAGCACCACGAAGCCCTGGGCGTACTTCACGAACATGGTCTTGCGCGCGAAGAAGTAGCGGAAGTTGACGCCACGGTCCACGTAGTCGTTCAGACCGGTCTCGAAGGGGAGCTCGATGCCGAGCCCGACCGACACGCCGCCGCACTGGGAGGCGCCCTTGTTCGCCGCCTCCATCACGCCGGGGCCGCCCCCCGTGATGACCGCGAACCCGGCCTCGGTGAGCGCCCGGCCGAGCTCCTCGGCGGCGTGGTATGCCGGGTCCTCGGGCCCCGTGCGGGCCGAGCCGAACACGGAGATGGCCGGCCCCAGCTCGGCCAGGGCACCGAAGCCCTCGACGAACTCGCTCTGGATGCGCAGCACCCGCCACGGGTCGGTGTGCACCCAGTCGGAGGCGCCACGCGAGTCCAGCAGCCGCTGGTCGGTGGTGCCGGAGTCGAGCTGCCCCCGGCGCAGCGTCATCCGGCCACGCCACTTCTCGGCGGGGTGCTCGCTCACGCGCCCTCCCCCAGCCAGGCGCGCAGCTGCTGCTCCACGTCGGCGAGGTGGGCGAGCGGGACGTACTCCTCCTGCTTGTGCGCCAGGTGCGGGTCGCCGGGGCCGAAGTTGACCGCCGGTACGCCGAGGGTGCTGAACCGGGCGACGTCGGTCCAGCCGAACTTGGGGTTGACCCTGCCGCCGACGGCCTCGACGAACGCCGCGGCCGCCGGCACGCTCAGGCCGGGCATGGCCGCCGGCGCGGAGTCGCTGACCTCGATCTCGAACCCGTCGAACACCTCGCGCATGTGCCGCAACGCGTCCTCCTCCGACCGGTCGGGAGCGAAGCGGAAGTTCACCGACACGCAGCACTCGTCGGGCAGCACGTTGCCGGCGACCCCGCCGGAGATGAAGACGGCGTTGAGTCCCTCGTGGTACTCCAGCCCGTCGATCACGGGCCGCCGCGGCTCGTAGTCGTTGAGCCGGGCGAGCACTGCCGCGGCTCCGTGGATGGCGTTGACGCCCTTCCACGACCGCGCCGAGTGGGCCCGCTCGCCCCGGGTGCGGACGTCAACGCGCATCGTGCCCTGGCAGCCGGCCTCGACGATCGCGTCGGAAGGCTCCATCAGGATCGCGAAGTCGGCCTCGAGCAGCTCCGGGTGGCTCCGGGACAGCAGGAACAGGCCGTTGCGCTCCGCCTCGACCTCCTCGCACTCGTAGAACACGAAGGTCACGTCGCGGTTGGGGTCGGGCAGCGTCGCCGCGACGCGCAGGGCGATCGCGACACCGCCCTTCATGTCGCAGGTGCCGAGCCCGTGCAGGTTGCCGTCCCCGCCGGGATCGCGGCGCGCCGGCAGGTTGTCGTTCAGCGGGACCGTGTCGATGTGGCCGGCGATCACCACCCGCTCGTCGTGACCGAGGTCGGTGCGGGCCACCAGCGTGTGGCCGAAGCGCTGCACCGTGAGGTGCGGCAGGTCGGTGAGCGCGTCCTCGATCGCGTCGGCGATGAGCGCCTCGTCGCCGCTCACCGACTCGATGTTGACGAGGTCCTCCGTCAGCTGGGCGGCGTCAACGGTGAGGTCAAGTCCCATGGGCCTCATCCTGCCAGCCGCAGTCGGACCCCCTTCGAGGGGCGTCGCCCTTCAGGCGCGCGGCGCGAACACGCAGAACTCGTTGCCCTCCGGGTCGGCCATCACGTCCCACCAGATGCTGGAGCCGTCCCCGGCCGCGCGGTCGCCGTCGCGGGCCCGCAGCAGCGTCGCCCCCGCGGCCTCGAAGTCGGCGACGTGGCCGAACACGTCCCAGTGGATCCGGTTCTTCACTGTCTTCGGCTCGGGCACCGGCACGAAGTCGAAGGTCAGGATGGGCATGCCGGGAACGTCGCCGAGGGTGAAGAAGCCGCGCCCGTCGTTGTCGTCCACCGCGCACCCGAACCGCTCGCCCCACCAGCGCGCCACGGCTCCCGGGTCGGCGCAGTCGACCACCACGCCGTGCAGGCGGTACGCCGGGAGCTCGGCCGGCGCGCGGAGGAACGCACAGAACTCGCCGCCCTCGGGGTCGGCCATCACCGTCCAGGGGTGGCCCGAGTCCTCGGCCCGGAGCAGCACCGTGGCGCCGCGCGCCTCGAGCTCCTCGACGGTCTCGGAGTAGATGTCGAGGTGCACCCGGTGCTTGACGGTCTTGGACTCCGGGACCGGGCACATCGAGATGCCGCCGTTCTCGACGCCGGGCACCTCGACGTCGCCGATCACCGGCTCGTCGGTGGGACCTGCCGGTGCGCGGACCTCGCCGCCGATGGCGGCCGCCCAGAACCGGCCCAGCCGGTCCGAGTGCTCGGAGGTGTCCATGCACAGCTCGTACCAGCGCGCGTGGCCGGTCGGTGCCCCTGCCATGTGGCTCCTCTCCCCGTGGGCCTGCGGAAGCCGGATCGCTCCCGGGGCTTCGGTAGCGTTGCACACGTGACCGACACCGAGAACGTCCCCACGACGACTGTCCCCGCAGCCGCCCCGTCGGCCGCCCCGTCAACCGCCCCGTCCGGCGGCGCCTGGGCGTTCGGCCTCGCCACGTTCGCCGGCACCGAGGGCGAGGGCGGGGTCCTCGACACGTGGTACCCGCTGCCGACGCTGGGCGAGCCCTCGGGCGAGACCGAGGCGCCGGCCGAGCTGCTCCGCCTGGAGGGCGTCGACGAGGCCCGGGGGGTCCGCCGGTCCGTCGTCCTCACCGTCGTCGAGGACCTGCAGGCCGCGCCGGCCGACACCCACGACGCGTGGCTGCGGCTGCACCTGCTCAGCCACCGCCAGGTGACCCCGCACTCGATCGACCTCGAGGGCGTCTTCGGGCTGCTCACCAACGTGGTGTGGACCAGCGCCGGACCGTGTGCCGTGGAGGGCTTCGAGCTCACCCGGCTGCGGCTGAAGGCCGCGCACGGTCACGTGTCGGTCTACGGCGTCGACAAGTTCCCCCGGATGACCGACTACGTCCTGCCGACCGGCATCCGGATCGCCGACGCGGACCGGGTCCGCCTGGGGGCACACCTGGCCGAGGGCACCACCGTCATGCACGAGGGGTTCGTCAACTTCAACGCCGGCACGCTGGGCGCCTCGATGGTCGAGGGCCGGATCAGCGCCGGCGTCGTCGTCGGCGACGGCTCCGACGTCGGGGGCGGCGCCTCCATCATGGGCACGCTGTCCGGGGGCGGCACCACCGTGATCTCCGTGGGTGAGCGCTGCCTGCTCGGAGCCAACTCCGGCATCGGCATCTCGCTGGGCGACGACTGCGTCGTCGAGGCCGGCTGCTACGTCACCGCCGGGACCAAGGTGCTGATGCACCACGAGGGCGTCGGTGGGGGCTCGGAGACCCGCGTCGTCAAGGCCTCGGAGCTCTCGGGCGCCGACAACGTGCTGTTCCGCCGCAACTCGACGAGCGGGGCCGTCGAGGCCGTGCCGTGGAAGCGGGAGGGCATCACGTTGAACGCCGACCTCCATGCGAACTGAGGCAGGCCTCGTCGGACGGGTCCTGCTCGTCCTGGCCCTGCTCGTCGGAGTGGTCGCGGCCGCCGGCGTGCTCGTGTGGAGCGGCGTCGGCCCGCTGCCGGACCGGGAGGGGTGCGTGGCGGAGGTCGGGGGCGTCTCCGTCGATCTGGATCTCGAGCAGGCCGAGAACGCCGCGCTGATCGCCGCCGTCGCGCAGCGGCGGGGACTCCCGGCCCGCGCGGTGTCGATCGCCCTCGCGACGGCGTACCAGGAGAGCAAGATCCGCAACCTCGGCCACGGCGACCGGGACTCGATCGGGATCTTCCAGCAGCGGCCCTCCCAGGGCTGGGGCACCGAGGAGCAGATCGCCAACCCCGTCTACGCGACCAACAAGTTCTACGACGAGCTGGAGAAGGTGGACGGGTTCGAGGCCATGCGGATCACCGAGGCCGCGCAGCAGGTGCAGCGTTCCGGTTTCCCCGAGGCCTACGAGGACCACGCCGAGGACGGCCGGGCGATCGCGTCCGCGCTGACGGGATACAGCCAAGCCGCGTTCACGTGCGTGGTGCGCGAGGCCGACGTCGCCCCGCAGGACGTCAACCGCGCCGGGCTGACGCCGCGCGCGGCCCAGGTCCGTCGCGACGTGGAGCGGCGGTTCGGTCCCCAGTCGCTCGGCGGGTTCGCGCCGGGCGGGGTCAGCGACGGGCACATCGAGGGGTCGGCCCACTACGACGGCCGGGCGGTCGACATCTTCTTCCGGCCGGTGTCGCAGGAGAGCAGGCGCAAGGGCTGGGCGATCGCGCAGTACCTCGTCGCCAACGCTTCGCGGCTCGACATCGACCACGTCATCTACGACGCCAAGATCTGGTCCGCCGGCGTCCGCTCGCAGCAGGGCTGGCGCGACTACGACCCGGGCGACCGGCCCGGCGACCGAGCCACGCTCGAGCACCGCGACCACGTGCACGTCGACGTCGTCAAGGGCGGGTAGGCGGGCGGTCGCGTACGGCGCGGCACCGGCGGGCCCGGCATGCCCTGCGGACGGCACACCCCCCGTTCGGGCCATGCGGCCCACCGTTCGGGCCCCGTCGGTGTGCCTGCGCGGCCGATGGACCGATCTCGCAGAACGGGGCATCCTGGACATGTCGGTCCTTGGGAGGGGCACCGGCACCGCCGGCCCTCGGGAGGGAGACCGGCACCCGACGCGAGGGGGAACGCCATGAACGACTCCGTGCTGTACACGATCGGTACGGCTCTCAACCGCGCCCGGGACCACGGCGTGCCGGTGGAGGTGCTGGTCGAAGGCGTCTGGCTCACCGGCAGCGTCGTCGCCGTCGACGGCCACGGGGTCGTCCTCAGCGGGGACGACGCCGAGCACGTCGTGGTCCGGATCGGCAGCGTGGCAGCCGTCCGGGTGCTCTCGCCGGCACCGCACCGCACGCCCCTCGGCGCCGGTGCGCACCCGATGCCGGCCGCCGCCTCCGTCTGACGCGCGGGACGCGTCAGGAGGCGCCGAGGCGGGCGCACCCCTCGGCGACCCGCTCGTCGGTCGCGGTGAACGCCACCCGCACGTGCCGCGCGCCCGCGGCTCCATAGAACTCGCCCGGCGCGACGAGGATGCCCCGCTGCGCGAGGGCACCGACCGTCTCCCAGCACGGCTCGTCGCGGGTCGCCCACAGGTACAGCGACGCCTCGGAGTGGTCGATGCGGAACCCCGCCGACTCCAAGGCGTCCTTCAGGCGGGCGCGGCGGGCTGCGTACCGGGCGTGCTGCTCGGCCACGTGGGCGTCGTCGTCGAGGGCAGCGGCCATCGCCACCTGCTGCGGTCCGGGCATCTGCAGGCCGAGGTTCTTGCGGACGGCGAGCAGCTCCCCGACGACGGCCGGGTCGCCGGCGACGAAGGCGCAGCGGTAGCCGGCCAGGTTGGACCGCTTGGAGAGCGAGTGCACGGCCAGGATGCCGGTGAGGTCGCCGTCGCAGACGTCAGGGTGCAGCACGCTGACCGGACGCTGCGCGGGGTCGTCGGACCAGGCGCACTCGAGGTAGCACTCGTCGGAGACGAGCAGCGCGCCGCGCTCGCGGCACCAGGCGACCACCTTGCGCAGGTGCTCGACGGGCAGCACGCGCCCGGTGGGGTTCGACGGCGAGTTCAGCCACACCAGCGAGACCCGCTCCGGGCCGACGGCGGTGAGCGCGTCGGTCGCCCGGGTGCGCGCGCCGGCGAGCCTGGCCCCGACCTCGTAGGTCGGGTAGGCCAGCTCCGGGTAGACGACGAGGTCCGAGGGGCCGAGCCCGAGGTGCTGCGGCAGCGAGCCGATCAGCTCCTTGGAGCCGATCACCGGCAGCACGCCGTCGAGCTCGAGGTCGACGACGCCGCAGCGCCGACGCAGCCAGTCCAGGCACGCCTGACGGGTCTGCACCCTGCCGATGGTGACCGGGTAGCCGGGCGAGTCGGCGGCCGCCTTCAGCGCGTCCTGCACCACCTGGGGCGTCGGGTCGACCGGGGTGCCGACCGACAGGTCGACGATGCCGTCGGGGTGGGCCCGGGCGGTGGCGGCGTACGACGCCAGCGTGTCCCAGGGGAAGTCCGGCAGCCGGCCGGAGACCGTGCCGAACGACCCGGTGCCGAAGCCGCGGACAGCAGCGCGCCGCCCGCTGCCCTCAGCGGGGGCGGGCGGCGCAGCCGGCTCGGTCACGGGCGAACGGCCTCGTCTCGTCTCACTCCTGGTTCTGCGGGGGCAGCGCGGCGATCATCGGGTGGTCCTTCTCGATGACGCCCATCTTCGCCGCACCCCCGGGCGAGCCCAGGTCGTCGAAGAAGTCGACGTTCGCGGTGTAGTAGTCCTTCCACTGCTCCGGGGTGTCGTCCTCGTAGAAGATCGCCTCCACCGGGCAGACCGGCTCGCAGGCGCCACAGTCGACGCACTCGTCCGGGTGGATGTAGAGCATCCGCGAGCCCTCGTAGATGCAGTCCACCGGGCACTCGTCCACGCAGGCGCGGTCCTTGATGTCCACGCAGGGCTGCGCGATGACGTACGTCACCTTGTTCCTCCTCGGTCCTCACGACACGGTCCTGGCCGCCGGTGCGTGGCTCTCGAAGGATGGTCCACTGCGCCGATCAGCGTCGGTTCACAGCCTAGTATCTCGTCCGTCGCCCGCCGGTTCGTACCCGGTCCGCCCGTCGAAAGCCTGCTCCCGTGAACCAGCCACCCGCGCGCGGACCGCGTCCGCCGGGACTGGGGCCGCACTGCGTGGGGACGCGGGTGGTGGTACGCCGGGTCCTGCCCGGCCGGACCGGTCCGACCGGAGGGCCCGCGATGACCGACGTGCTCGGGACCATGACGTCGTGGGACGGTCGGAGCACCGTCGTAGCGCCCGAGGACGGCGCCCCCGTCGAGATCGCCATCCGCGACATCGTCTCGGGCAAGCCCGTCCCGCCGCGTCCGTCCGTGCGGCTGCGCGTCGCCGCGGCCGAGGCGGAGCGGCGAGCGGTCGCCGGCTGGCCGCCGGTGGTGGCCGAGCCGCTCGGGTCGTGGCTGTTGCGGGCCGCCGGAGGGTTCAGCGCGCGGGCGAACTCCGTGCTGGTCCTCGGGGACCCCGGCCTGCCGCTCGAGGAGGCGCTGGCGCGGGTGGTCGGCTTCTACGCCGAGCACCGGCTGCCGGCCTGGGCGCAGGCCGTGGTCGGCTCCCCCGAGCTGGCTGCGCTGGAGTCGGCCGGCTGGGTCCCCGCCCGCCCGGGTGAGGCCGACTCCCGCTTCCAGGTCGCCTCGGTCGCGGCCACCGCTCGGGTCCTGCGCCGCCTCGACGTCCCGGCGGTCGCCGTGCGCGCGGACCTCGACACCCCGCCCGGCTCCGGCGACCGGCCCGACCACCCGTGGGCGCTGACCACGTCGGGCACCGCCTCGGCCTGCTGGCTGGCCGTCGACGCGCGCCCGGACAGCGACCCGGAGGTCGCACGCGCGGTGCTGGAGGGCCCGCCCGAGGTCGGTTTCGTCTCCGTGACCCGGGCCGAGGACCCCGGCACGGTCGTCGCCAAGGGCCGGGTGTCCCACGCGCGCGACTGGGCCGGGGTCACCGACGTGTGGGTCTCCCCCGACCACCGCCGCCGCGGCCTCGCGCTGGCTGTGATCGGGGCGCTCCTGCAGTGGTCGGCCGAACGCGGAGCCACCACGGCGTACCTGCAGACGCGCGGCGACAACCCCGCTGCGCTCGCGCTGTACGACCGGCTCGGCTTCCGCACCCATCACGAGTACCGCTACCTGACCACGCCCTGACTGCCCCGGGCCGCTGGCCCCCGCGACCGAGCGCACCCGGCCCCAGCCGATGCGAGGCGAGGCGAGGCCCGTGGCGGCGCTGGTGGGGCGCGCGGACCCGGTGAGGAGGCATGCCCCTGTTGTGCCGCGCAAGGACGGCCCCGGGCGCTAGCGTGCGCCCATGCGCGCCCGCCGGTACGTCGTCGTCCTGCCCGTCCTGCTGGGCCTGTTCCTGCCGCTCGCGGCGGCCGGACCAGCCCCTGCCCTGCCCGGTGGCGGCGCCGCAGCCGCGGCCGTGCCGACCGGCACCAGCCTGGCGCGCTCCGCGGCGCCGCGCGGCCGGGTCACCGCGGTGCTGACCTTCAAGAAGAACTGGACCGACCCCTTCCGCTCCGAGCTGGTCTGGCGGGTGCACCGGACCGTCGACGGGACCCGCACGCTCGTCGAGCGACGGTCCTGGCGCGCCGGTTCGGGCTTCACCCGCACCTCGACCGACGCGTGCAGGCGCAACGACGGCTGGCTGCCGGACGGCCGCTACCAGCCGCAGCTGCACGCCAACTACTGGGGCCGCTGGATCAAGGGCCGGGCGATCTACCTCGGAGCCAAGAGGTGCGCGAACGGCACCCTCCGGACCGACCTGTTCGTCCACACCGAGCAGGGCGACCGGAGCCGGCAGTGCGCCGACCGCCCCGGTGACCAGGCCTGTCGCTGGGAGTACCCGCGCGTCAACGACTACCGCTCCTACGGCTGCGTGAAGGTGTCCCCGCGTGCCATGCGCCAGCTGTTCGACGCCTGGCGCGCGCGCTTCGACCTCGGGTACGACGCGCGCGTCACCGTGCGGGTCCGGGGCTGAGGCGCCTGCTGCGGCGTCAGGAGCAGACGACCGTGTCCGAGGGCGTGTAGGTCGTGTGGAACGTCTCGCGGCGTACCCGGTCCTCGCTGCCCGGCCGGTAGAAGTCGCGGAACACGTCGATGTCGAACCCGCCGTACCCCTCGTTCGGCACGCACTCCTCACCGGAGAGCCGCCGGGTCTCGGGCGCGGTCAGGTTGTAGCGCCCGGACTTCGAGGCCTTGATGTCCCAGTGCTTCGTCGACCACATCCGCACGGTCATCGCTCCGGTCGACGACGGCGTGCTGGGGTCGATGAACGCCTGCACCAGGACGCCGTAGGGCGTGTCGTTCTCGAACCTGAGGTCGACGTAGGGCCAGGCCACCGTGGCCTCGCGGCCGACCGGGTAGCGGTCGATGTAGAACGAGTGCGGCTTGTGCTCGAGGTCCTTGAGGCCGGCGAAGAACATCGCGTTGAACGTGGTGGTCGCGACCTGGCTCACCCCGCCGCCGAAGTCCTCCTTGAACACGCCGTCGCTGATGATGAAGCCCTCGGTGAACCCGTTCTCCTCGGTCCGCTCCCCGACGATGTCGTTGAGCGAGAACTCCTCGCCCGGCTCCAGCAGCGTGCCGTTGACCAGCTGGGCCGCGCGGCCCAGGTTCACGTTGCGGTAGTCGGCGTGCGGGTAGTACGTCGTGAACTCGGAGACCTGCTCCTTGATGCCGAGCTTGCGCGCATCGGCGGTGGTGACCTCCGGTTGGCGCACCTTCGTGCCGACCCGCAGGGTGCGGCCGTCGGCGGGGTCGGCGACGACGGTGAGGAAGCCGTCGACGAGCTCGTCCTCGTCGAAGGTGAGCCCCGTCTTCGCCGGGATGACCTTCGGTCGGCCGCCGACCAGGCGCACGGTCGCGTCGACCGGCCGCCGCGCCGTGTCCTGCAGCTGCGCCTCGACGCGGCGCAGCACCACCCTGCGGTCCACCCGCGGCTCGAGGCCGCCGTCGACGGCCACCATCGACAGGGCCGGCGCGTAGTCCTCCGGCTGCAGCGTGACCCGCTGCTCCCCGAAGGCCACCTCCACCGGGGCGGCCACGGCGGGGTTCGCGAAGGTGTCCATCGCCGCGCTGACGTCGGCCTTGGTGATGTCCGGCTCGACGACCTGGGTGGGCAGCGTCACCGGCCCGCGGTCTGCGAGGTACGCCTCGCGGACCAGCGAGCCGGCAGCCTTGCGGTCGACCTGCTCACCGGTGCGGGGCGGCCGGGCCACGGCCTCGCCGCCGCGGAACACGACGGCCCCGTCGCGGGGCTCGGTGCCGAGGCCCTCGGCGACCCGGTCCACTGCCCGCTCGAGCGCCTGGTCGTCGACGGTGACGACCGGCTCCCACGCGGTGCCTCCGGTCAGGACGTCCCACATCCGCGCGGGGTCCCAGGAGCGGCCCCCTCCGGCCTGCTCGACCGAGGCGGCGAGGTCGACGTCGAGGCCGGCCTTGCGGGGGTCGATCCGGCGGCTCTCACCGAACGCGGTGACACGGATCGGCGCCGTGCGCTGCTGCTCCAGGCCCTCGGCGAGCTTGGCCCGGGCGGCAGCCGGCTGCAGCCCACCGATCGTGACGCCGCCGACCGAGGTGCCGCGCGGGACGCGGTCGCTGGTGAAGACGTAGCCCGCGGCGTAGAGCCCCCCGAACAGCACGAGCAGGCCGAACAACAGCCAGGGGATCACGCGGCGGTCATTGGTGCGGTCACGGTCGGGCGGCTCACTCACGCCGCAGAGTCTAGGAGGCGACCGGTCGCCGGCCACGACCCAACGCCGTGACGCCGACCACCACGAGCAGCAGCCCCGTGCCCATCACCACGTTGCCGGGGAGGTCACCCCCGACGGCCCAGTCGCCCTCCGGCCGGCCGAGCACCGCGATGCCGAGCATCACCACCCAGCCGACGGAGTACGCCGTCGCCGTCGCCGGATGGCCGCTGCCGCGCAGCCACAGGCCGGTCGCCAGCGAGGCGGCCACCGCGAGCAGCAGCACCGGCGGACCCTCGCGGTGCACCAGCAGCGCCGCCGTACCGACGACCGCGCCGAGCAGCAGCGCGCCGAGCAGCCTCACAACCCGGCGAAGAGGTCCGTCTCCAGGCCGTCGGCGTTGGTCGGCCCGGACCTGCCCTTGGCCAGCCGGTAGAACTCGCTGCCCCACACCTCGTTCCCGACGTTGTTCGACAGCGCGAAGAACGGCCCGTCGACCTCGATCTGCGTCGGGTAGGACTTCATCGCCCGGATCTTGGCGTCGGCGAACTCCTCGCCCTCCACCACCGCGGAGAGCAGGTGGTCGGGGGTGACGAACGGCGGCATCGGGCCGTCGGGGTCCATGCCCTCGAAGCTGGTGGTGTCGCCGGCGTCGCGAAGCCGGCGCAGGCTCGCCCGCATGCGGTTCTCCGACATGCCGACCCAGTAGATCTTGGCGATGTCCCAGGGCTCCCCGAGGTCGAGCCGGTAGGACGGCACGGCCGCCAAGGCCGCGCCGTACATCGCGACCCGGTGGGCCTGGATGTGGTCGGGATGCCCGTAGCCACCGAACTGGTCGTAGGTCACCAGCACCTGCGGGCGGACCTCGCGGATGATCGCGACGAGGTGGTCGGAGGCCTCCGTGAGGTCGGCGCGCCAGAAGGTGTCGTCGCGCACGACGTCGCCGGCGACGGCGTGGCCCTCCTCGTGCCAGGCCATCCCGGTGTCGCGGTAGCGCCCCTCGCCGCCCAGCAGCCGGTAGTCGGTGACCCCCAGCTCCTTCATCGCCGCGTCCAGCTCGGTCTTGCGGTGCGGCCCCAGCGCGTCCTCGCGGTCGGCGGCCAGGTGGGCCAGGTCGGGGACCAGCACCTCCCCCTCCTCACCGAGGGTGCAGGTCACCATCGTGACGCGGGTGCCACGCGCGGCGTACTTCGCCATCGTGGCGCCGTTGTTGATCGACTCGTCGTCCGGGTGCGCGTGCACGAGAAGCAGGCTCTGGTCCATGCCGGCGAGCCTAGTCCCCGCCTCCGACAGTGCTCACGTCCTCGTCGCGCCGGGGCAGTCCCGCCGCTGGTCCGCGTCGACGGCCGGCTCCCGGAGTGCGCTGCTCAGCCGGGCCGGTGCCCCTTGACGCGGCGGGGGCCGGAGGGCAGGTCGAGAGGGGTCCGACCGCTGCCGGCCGGGGGTACGTCGTCGTGGTCGACCCAGCCGTCGCGCTCCTCGGCGAGGATCTCCACGACGAACGCCGGCGCGTCGGTCAGCACCGCCCAGGGGTGGTCCTCGTCGTCGTCCTCGCCGGCGAACCGCTCGCGCGCCGCCTCGGCGTCGAAGCCGTCGGCCCGCAGCCGGGCGACCATAGCGCGCGCGTCGTCCTCGTCGTGGAAGACGGCCCTCATGCCACCCCACCCCGGTTCGTCCGTGCCGGCGAGCCGACGTCGAGCGGGGCGGCCGCGGACGAATCGGGGTGCTCGGCCAGCAGCCACTCGCGCAGCACGGGCAGGAACGGCCGGTCCGGCTCCAGCCAGTCGACCCGGTCCAGCTCGTCGGGGCCGAGCCACCACACCGCGTCGTGCTCGCGGGGCACGGGCTCGCCGGCCTCCAGCTCGGCCACCGCCACGCGCAGCACCAGGCCCGGGCGGATCGGGACCCGGTCGCCGGGCAGGCCCGTGACCCGGACCCGGCAGCCGAGCTCCTCGGCGACCTCGCGGACGGCGGCCCCGGCCGGTGACTCACCGGGCTCGACCTTCCCGCCGGGCAGCTCCCAGCGCCCGGCCGACTCCGGCGGCGCCGTACGACGGGCGGCCAGCAGCCTGCCCCGGTGCAGGACCGCGACGCCGATCACCTCGATGTCTGCGTGCACGCCGGTCATGCTCCCACGGACGTGGCGACCGCCGACTGCCACCGGCCGCCCGGCGCCGTGGACGGTCGGTGATGAGCGCTGACGTACGCGGGGCTCATCGGGTAAGACAGACTCGTGAGCGACGAGCCCGCGGAGACCGGTCTGAGCCTCGTCCGGACCGACGACCGGTCCGACGAGGTCGCCGCGCTGGCCCGGCACGTCGGACCGCGGGTCGGCCTGCAGGGCGTGCTCGCCGACCTGAACCGGCGTGGCCAGGTCGGTGAGGTGCCGGCGCCCGCCGCGAGCTGGGGCTACCGGCTGCAGGCCGACGACGACCGCAGCCGGCGCTGGTGGCCCCAGGGCGTGGCCACGTCCGCGGAGGCCAACGGCACCGGCAGGGTCAACGGGCGGTCGGTGGTCGTGACCAGCGCGTACTCGAAGGAGCTCAACGGGCTGCACATGGGCTCCCGGATCACCGTCGCCGACGTGACCGACGACGCCCAGGTGCGCTACCGGCACGTGCTGCTCGTGGAGGCCGTCGGCAGCGGCGAGGACCTCGAGCTCCGCCCGGTCCGGGTGCACGCCGGCGGGCTGGTCTGGCACGGCAGGCACCTGCACGTGGCAGCGACCGCCCGCGGCCTGGTCTCCTTCGCCCTCGACGACGTGATGGAGGTACGGCTGGACGGAGCCCCGGACCGGCTCGGGCTGCGGCGCGACGGCGGGCTCGACGCCTTCGGCCATCGTTACGTGCTCCCGGTGCGGTTCCGCTACCTCGCCGAGCGCGCACCCGCGGTGGCGCCGATGCGCTACTCGTTCGTGTCGCTGGACCGCTCGGCGCAGCCTCCTCAGCTGGTCGCCGGGGAGTACGGCCGTCACCGGGACAGCACCCGCTTCCTGCGCTTCGCCGTCGACCCGGCGACCCGGATGCTCGCCTCCGACTGGGTGGGTCGCTCGCGTCCGCTCGGCGTCGACATCGGCGTGGAGAGCATGCAGGGGGCGGCCGTGGTCGACGGCCGGTGGTACGTCTCCACGAGCGCCGGCACCACCCGCCGCGGCAGCCTGTGGGTCGGCACCCCGGACCGCCTCGAACGGCACGCCGGTGTGCTGCCCGTCGGCCCCGAGGACCTCTCCTACGCGCCCACCACGGACCGGCTGTGGTGCGTCTCGGAGCACCCCCACCACCGGTACGTGTTCACGATCGACCGGGCTCGGTTCGACTGAGGGCTCGGTCCGCCTCGAGGTGGCCCTCGACGCCGTCTTCCTCGACAACTACCCGCCACAGGAGTCGATCGGGGTGGCCCCTGTGACCGTGGACGGGGCTGCGGCGGCGCCGACCGTTGCGTCGTGACAGGCGCGTGGTCGCCCGGTCCGGTGAGCGAGGCGACGCCGTCGGCCCGCCGACACCGGCCGCACTCAGCACAAAGCGCTCACCGTGCGCTCTCGATGCTGTCCAACCCCGGCCGCACTCAGCACAAAGCGCTCACCGTGCGCTCTCGATGCTGTCCAACCCCGTCCACCACAGCCGCGGGCCTCCGAGTTCCGGACGGCTGGGCCCGTGCCGCCGGGAGCTAGTCCAGGCAGAACTCGTTGCCCTCCGGGTCGGCCATCACGATGAAGCCCGCGCTCATCGGCGGAGCCGGCTCGTGGCGTCGCAGCCGCGTCGCTCCCAGGCCGACCAGGCGGGCACACTCGGCCTCCAGGGCCTCCATCCGCTCCGCGCCTTGCAGCCCCGGAGCGGCGCGGACGTCGAGGTGCACCCGGTTCTTGGCGACCTTGTCCTCGGGCACCTGCTGGAAGAACAGCCGCGGCCCGTGCCCGTCCGGGTCCTCGAGCGCCGAGGCGGTGTTGCGCTGCTCGGGCGGCACCCCGGCCCGCTCCAGGAACTCGTCCCACGCCACGAGGGCGTCGGCACCCTCGGGCAGCTCGACGCCGGGCGGGCCGGGATGGACGTAGCCCAGCACGTCGCGCCAGAACGAGGACAGCGCCCGCGGGTCGCGGGCGTCGAAGGTGACCTGGAGGTGACGGCTCATCGACGAACTCCATCCGTGGTGCGTCGCGGCCACGAGCCGCTCGGCAGGGCGATGGCACCACCCTCGGCCACGAGGACGCGGACGACAACAACCGCGCGCCGCTGGGCGCGCCTTCTCCTCAGGCGGGCCGCGGCGCCCGCGCCAGCTGCCGGCTCTGCGCCACCAGCCGGCCGGCCGAGTCCCACACCTCGGCGTCCTCCTCGAGCAGACCGCCCGCGAGGTTGCGGGTGCGGTGGGTGACGGCGAGCCAACCCGGTGCCGGACGCGCTCGCAGGTGCACGCTGAGCTCGAGGGTGGGCGTCCAGCCCAGCATGCCGAGGTCGAAGGTCACCGGCGGCAGCGCGTCGACGGCCAGCAGCAGCATCAGCGGGTCCGGCTCGCGCCCGTCTGCGAGCCGTAGCCAGCCCTGGAGCAGTCCTCGCCCCGAAGGCTGCCCCACGGCCCAGCCGACGCAGGACGGGTCGAGCCGCAGGTCGAGCCGCTGCAGCAGGCTCGCGCGCTGGAGGAAGTCCGTCGGCGCCAGACCGGTGCCGACGCAGTCCTCCGGCGGCGGCATCTCCGGTGGCCTCGCGGTGGTGCGTACGTCGTCGGACAGCACGCCGAGGTCGCCGTACGTCGCCAGCGCGCGGAGCCGTTCGACGGGCCTGCCGTCGGCGTCGTGCTGGACCAGCGAGACCTGCCCGGTCGACATGGTCCGCCCGGTGCGCAGCACGTCGGCGCGCACCGTGGCCGGACCCGGCCGGGAGGCCGACAGGTAGTAGGCGCTGATCGCCAGCGGGTCGCCGTGGCCCTCGGGTCCGAACGCCCGGCGCAGGGCGTTGCCCACGGTGGCCAGCAGCATCCCGCCGTTGACGCCGGCACCGATCATCCAGCCCTCGCCGAGCTCGGCGTCGAACCCGCCGTCCGGACGCGGGCGCACCTCGACGCCGTCGTCGAACTCGGAGCGTCGGTCGGTGGCACGGCTGGTCACCGGCGCAGCCTAGCCAGCCCGCTTCCTCGCTCGACCGCCGCACCCGCGTACGCACGTGCGTACGGCGGCTCCGGGGCGTCGCCCGGGGCGCAACCGGACAGACCGAAGGGACGACTTCACCCGCATGCCTGTCGGACCATCCGGGCATGGTGGACCCATGGCACACCTGACAGCACTTGTCCTGAACTGCACCCTCAAGCCCTCCCCCGCCGAGTCGAGCACCGACCTGCTGGCCACAGAGCTGATCGCGGCGCTGCGCGAGAACGACGTCGAGTCGGAGCTGGTCCGGGTGGTCGACCACGACGTCCGCTTCGGTGTCACCACCGACGAGGGGGACGGCGACGCCTGGCCCTCGATCCGCGAGCGGATGCTCTCCGCGGACCTGCTGTTCATCGCCACCCCGATCTGGATGGGACAGCCGGCGTCGGTCTGCAAGATGGTGCTCGAACGGCTCGACGCCGAGCTCGGCGAGACCGACGACGAGGGCCGGATGCTGACCTTCGGCAAGGTCGCCGGGGTGGCCGTCGTCGGCAACGAGGACGGCGCTCACCACGTCTCGGCGGAGGTCTACCAGGCGCTCAGCGACGTCGGGTTCACGATCCCGCCGAACGCCATCACCTACTGGGTCGGGGAGGCGATGCACGGCACGGACTACAAGGACGTGGAGCCGCGGCCGGAAGAGACCAGCACCACCACGAAGACCCTGGCCCTCAACGCCTCGCACCTGGCCCGGGCCCTGAAGACAGCGCCGTACCCGCCGCAGGGCTGAGGCCACAGGAGCAGGACATGACCGACGAGAGCGCGATGCCGGACAGTGCGCCGGCCGACGAGACGACCTGCGCGCACGACTGGCAGGTCGTGAACCACGATGAGGGGCGCCAGATCGAGAAGTGCTCGCGCTGTGGCGCGTTGAAGCGCGAGTGAACCCGCCCGCAAGGGTGCTCTCCACTGTCGCGAAGGGTGGCGGCCGGCTGCTGTCGGCCGCCACCTCGGCGGTTGCCGCGGTGCGCCCTGCCGCGAAGCCGCTGCACCCCCGTGGGACGGTGCTGCACGGCACCCTGCACAGGTCCGGTACGGCGGCCCGGCCGGCCGCCTGGTGCGACGAGGCCGGCGTCGACGAGGTGCTGGTGCGCCGGTCCCGGGCGGTCGGCCTGCCGCCGCTCCTGCCCGACGTCCACGGCCTGGCTGTCCGCGTCCGCACCGACGACGGGCCGGCGGACCTGCTCTTCGCCACCACCGGGTTCGGGCGGATCACCCGGTTCACGCTGACGCCGGCGTGGACGGCCCACGGGCGGCCGATGACCACGCTCCTGCCGTACCGCTCACCCCACGGCCCGCTGCTGCTCGGCGCGGTGGCGGATCCGCGTGCGGACGACCGGTGGGCGCTGCTCTGCGCCTCGCCGGGCGGCCGGTGGACGCCGTTCGGGCGGCTGCGGCTGCACGACCCGGTCGGTCCGACGGTCGAGGACGACGCCGACCTCTCCTTCGACCCGGTGCGGCACACCGCCCCGGGCCTGGAGAACTACGCATGGGTGCGTCGGCTCCGCGAGCCGGCGTACCTCACCGCGCGCCGCAGCCGCACCGACGCCCCCTGACACGCGACGATGCCCGCGGACGCGTGGCGTCCGCGGGCATCGTCAGGAGGGGTGTCAGCTGGTCGTCTGACCCTTGACGTTCTGGGCCGAGGACTGGCCCTCACCCTTCACGTTCTGCGCCGACTCCTGGGCGCTGGCCTTCACCTGCTGGGCCGACTCGGTCGCCGACTCCTTGAGGTTCTCACCGATCTCCTGACCGGCCGACTTCACCTCCTCGACGACCGGCTGGCCGTGCTCCTTCGCGGCGTCGACGACGGCCTGCGCCGCCTGCGTCTCCTTCTCGCTGGCAGGCAGCAGGGCGGAGATCAGCATGCCGGCGCCGAACGCGATCACACCGGCGGCGAGCGGGTTGCCCTCGGTGCGGGCCTCCAGCGTGCCGACCGCGCCGTGGGCCGCGCCCTGCACCGAGCCGGCAGCACCGGAAGCGGAGCTGCTCATGCTGTCGCCGGTGGCGCTGACGCGGTCCCTGGTGTGGCTGGCCGACCCCATCACCTTGTCGCGGACGGTGCCGAAGCGGCCCTTGGCGGCCTGCTTCTGGCGCTGCACGACCTGGCTGGGGCTGACCTTGTTCTCGAGCTCGTCGATGTCGCGGGTCAGCGAGGCGCGGGTGGCCTCGATGTCGCGCGGCGTGGTCGTCATGGCTTCTGTGTTCTCGCCCACTGGGCATCCTCCTTCAGGGTGCGCTGCGTGACGGGCAGCTGCGGGTTGGCGTCCTTGATCTCCTTGCGACCGCGGGCAGCAAGGACCGCCGCCACGACGCCCCAGAGGACGGCGACGATGAGCGCGGCGAGCTCGATGGGCATCCAGTTGTCGAGCAGGTAGGTCAGCGCGAGCGAGAGGAAGAACAGCATCAGGTAGCCGGCCACGCCGGCGCCGCCGAACATGCCGGCGCCCTTGCCGACCTTGCTGATCTCCTGCTTCATCTCCGTCTTGGCAAGGTCCATCTCCTGGCGGACCAGGGTGCTGAAGTCCTTGCTGATGTCACCGACGATGTCCCCGAGGGAACGCGTCGAGCTGGTCGACTCCGTCGACGTCGTCTCGGCCTGCACGGCGTGGGCTCCGCCGTCCGTGCTGCCGTAGGTCTCCTGGGTCATGGCCGCCCTCCCTGCTCCGAGGTGTCGGTCCAGGTGGTGCTGGGGTCGGCGTTCGTCGACACGTCCGCGCCACCCGGGTAGACCGGGTCGTTGTCCGGAGCGCCGGTGCCCGCGAGCGGGTCGCCCGCGGCGGTACCGCTCGGGCTGAGGGTCGGGTCGTCGTAGGCACCGCTGGAACCGGCAGCCGCACCACGGCTGTACGGCTCGCCCGGCGAGGTGACGTCGGCGGCGTAGGTCTGGCCGTACGTCGAGCCGGTGCCGGCAGCGCCGTACGAGGAGCCGGAGTTCTCGTTGTCCCGGGCCTCCTTGGCGCCGCGGGTCAGGCGTCCGGCGACCACCCCGGCGGCCAGTGCGCCGAGCAGGAAGGTGCCGGGCTTGCGGCGCGCGAACGAACGCACGTCGTCGAGCAGCTCGCGCGGCTCGCGGGAGTCGAGGTGCGAGGAGAGGTTGCGCGCCTGCTCGGCCACCTGGCGGGTGACGTCGGCCGCGAGTCCCTGGCCGTTGGTGGCCATGGAGTCGAGGTCGTCACCGAAGGTGCGAGTGGTCTGCGCCAGCCTGTCCTTCTGCGTGCGGGACTGCTCCTCCACCTGCGAGGTGCCCTGGTTCACCAGGCCGTGCACGTGGGACTTCGCCTCGGACGCGACGTTCTTCGCCTCGTCCTGGGCGACGCCGGCAACGTGCCGGCCCTCGTCCGCGGCGGTGCCGGCAGCCTGCTTGGCCTGGTCGGTCTTGGTCTCGGCCCCGTCCCCGTTCGGGGACGCAGGCTTCGCACTTCCGGAGAAGTTCGTGGTGGTCATGTGTCCTCCTTGTTGGGCAAGGCCGACTGTGTACCCACGGTTCGGTGGTCCATGTCGCATTCCGATAACACCGCCGCTGTGGCGGACGACACCGGGGCGGGGCCGCGGAAGGAGGACTTCCCCGCGACCCCTCTGGGTACGGCTGCGCCCCCACGACGGGCGATGCGCCCCGCGCTCGGGCACCGCCACGATCACGGCGCCCGGCGTCGTTGCGGCTCAGTCCTCGCGCGCGACCGCAGCCGGCGGCTCCGGCGAGGGCGGCACCGCCTGCTCGGCCGGCGACGGCAGCTCCCCGCCGACCTCGACCCGCGGCTCGACGGTCACCGTCCCGTCCGGCTCGAAGCGGTAGAGCTGGTAGCCGGTCACGAGCCCGGACGCGTCGTCGAGGAACAGCACCGGAAAGGACGCCTCCTGCTGGGGCTGGGCCCACGGGGTGGAGAACCGCCCGAAGGTGGGCGTGTCGATGGCGCCGCCGGAGGTGTTGAGCTCCATCACCAGCGTCCACGTCCCGTCGGAGTTCCAGACCACCCGCGGGTCGATGTCGCGGTGCCAGTGGCCGTACATCACCGCGGCTGCCGGGACGTCGTCGACGTCGTCCTCGGCCGGGACGGTGGGGCTGCCCCGGCCGTCGAGGAAGGTGGTCATGTTCTCCACCCCGAGGAACGCCTGGGCGGCATACGCCTCGTGCACCAGCACCAGCTGCGGGTCGTCCTCGAGGGCGGTCTCACGCAGCTGCGTGCCCACGTCCTGCTGGGTGCGCTCGCCGCGCAACCGGGTCGGCCCGAAGAGCTCGGTCCGCTCGGGGTCCCCCTCCCCCAGCAACCTCACCCCGCCCAGCTCGACGGTCGACCCGTCGAGAACCGTCATCCCGGCTGCCTGCATCTGCTCGCGGCTGGTCTGGGACTCGTGGTTGCCGGTGACGGCCGCGACCGGCGCCCCCTGGGCGATGGCCGCCTCGTCCTTGATGCAGCCGCCCTCGGCCGGGGTGCCGTTGGTGGTGAGGTCGCCGCTGATCCCGAGCAGGGCGGGTACGCCGTCGCCGTACCGGTCCCGCAGCATCGAGAAGACCTCGGACTGGAGCGCGATCATCGTGGTGTTGCAGTGCATGTCCGACTGCATCAGCACGGCCGTCTCGCCGGCCCGCGGGCCGGTCATCGCGACCGCCTGGTCCTCCAGGCTCCGGGAGGCCGCCCGCCGGTAGGCGGCGACCGCGGCCTCCTGGCGCTCGACGAGCTTGCGCACCTTCGGTGCCGCGCCCTCGAGGACCAGGTGCAGCAGCGAGCTGTCGGTGACGCTGCCGGCCGCGCCGGTGCCCTCGAGCGACGGCAGCGCGAGCGCGCTGTGCGGGACGGGTGCCGCCGTCTGCGAGCGGACCTGCGAGAGCGCGACCGCGCCGGAGGAGACCAGCGCCACGGCCACCACCACGGCGAGCGCGGAACGCTGCCGGGGACGGGAGGGTCCCCGCGGAGACAGCATCAGCCGGGCGACGAAGAGGGTGAGGCCTCCTGCTGCGGCCAGCACGGCCTCGGCCCGGAGACCCTCGACGAGCGCGTCGTGCCGGAGCAGGCCGACGTACTCCCCGATGGCGGCCTCGGGGTCATGGAACAGGCCGCTGTAGAGCTGCAGCATGGCGGGACTGACGTAGGCCGCCAGGTCTGCGCTCCCGTCCGGCGACACCGCGGTGCCGTCGACGGTGGCGACGACACCGAACGGCCCCCGCGCCCGCGGCACGTAGACGGTGCCGGCCAGCCCCAGCCGCAGCTCGCTGCGCCCCGACGTCGAGAGCGTGAACGTCGTGGGCGTGACCCCGACGAGGGCGGTCACCGAGGCCCGGGTCAGAGCCCAGCCGATCGCCACCGGGGCAGCGACGAGGGCCGCGAGGAGCACCGAGGTGACGAGCGTGGCGAGGACGCGCCGCGCGGGGCGGAGATCGTCGAGACCGGACGCGCCGAACCACCGACCTCGTCGGTGATCCTCCGTGCTGGACACGCATCGACGTTACACGCGCGCACGGACGGGCCCGGCAGGCGTGTACCCCACGCCGGCAACGGACCCGTTCGGTGCGCCCGGACGGCCGGGCAGGCAGATCCCCCGGCTAGCAACGGCCCCAGACGCCACGCCCGGCCGCCCGTGCCGCGCGCTGCGCTGCCCGATAGCCGGTCACCCGGGCGAACGGGTTGCCCGCGCGCACCTCCACACGCGCCCAGCCCCGGACCAGCTGCCTGCGGTTCACGTCGACTCCCGTCGCCACCTTCGTGACGTAGCGCAGCAGGCGCCCGCGGGCGTCCTTCAGCGGCTGGCTCGGGTCCGTGACGATGCGGACCGCCGTCCCCCGGGTCAGCATCCGGGCCAACGACCTGCGCGCCGGGACGCCGCCGCACTCGCTCCAGCGCGCCGGCGCGTTGATGCCCAGCATCCGCACCCGCTTCCGCGCGCCGTTGAACAGCCGCACGTCCACCGTGTCGCCGTCGACCACGGCCACGACGCGGCCGCGCTGGACCACCGGCTGCGCGGCGGGGGGCGGCGTCTGCACGGCCGGGGCAACCGTGACGGTGACCGTGTCCCGGGAGCTGAGCGAGCCGTCGGTCGCGCGCAGGCTCAGGACGTAGTCGCCGGCGGCAGGGAAGGTCGCCGACGTGGACGCCGCCGTGGGGCTGGCGAACGAGACGGTTCCGGGGCCGCTGACCGTGCTCCAGCGCACCGAGAGCGTGCTGCCGGTGGGCAGGCCGTCGTCGGAGGCGGACCCGGTCAACGTCAGCGACGCGGGCAGCGTCACCGAGCGGTCGGCGCCGGCGTCCACCACGGGAGCGACGTTGGTGGGGGTCCCTCCCCCGCCGCCTCCGGTGAAGCCGGACTCGACGGCGCCGAGGTCGGGCGCGGCGCCCTGGTAGTCGGTGACGCTGACGGCCGGCTCGCCGCCGGGCAGCGTGTACGACGCCGTACCGTGGTCGATGACGGGACTGCCCGCCAGCGGCGCGTGGGCGCTGTCGAGCTTCGGGTCGCCGGTGTAGGTCGTCGCCAGGTCGATGTTGCTGCCGGAATGGTTCTGGCCGTTGCCGAAGAACTGGTTGTGGGCCACCCTCGACGCACCGTCGACGTTCTTCACGGCGATGTTCGTGTGCCTCATGAACACGTTGTTGACTGCCACGAGGTTGTCGCCACCGGCGATGCCGTGGTTGTTGCCGTCGAAGGTGTTGTTGGTGACGGTGATCCGCTCGACCAGGCTCGCTGCCCGGTAGTCCTCCGAGGTCTTGCCGCCGTCCATCAGGCCGATGCCGGCCTGGGTGTTGCCGGCGATGACGTTGCGGTCGACGGTGAAGAGCGTCGCCGACTGCGCCGGTGCGGTCAGGGTGACGTCGTCGTCGATGATCTGCAGGCCGTCCTGCTTGTTGTCGACGAGCCGGTTGCCGCGGATGACCACCTCGTCCACCGGCGCCACCATGTTCGTCACCCGGTTCTCGATGCCGTCCCCGTCGTTGGCGCGCATCTCGTTGTCGAGGATCACCACCGAGGCCTCGTTGACGTCGATGCCGTCGTCACCGTTGTGGTGCATCACGTTGTGCTGGACGAGGCCGGCCGCGTCGCGCGGGAAGTCGACGGCGTCGGTGAGCAGCCCGGTGAGCACGTTGTCGGAGACCACCACCTGGCCGCGCGTCTTGATGCCGTCCTTCCCGCCGGTGACGGTGAACCCGACGATGCGGGTGTCCGGCCCGGCCGCCGAGGTCACGGTCACGGTCTCGATGTCGGTGGACGCGCCTCGGATGACGGTCTCCCCGATCCTCGACCGGTCTCCGGTGGTGTAGAAGGTCGAGGCCAGCGTGAGGGTGCGCGACACCTTCAGCGACTCGGTGTAGGTGCCCGGCGAGACCAGCACGAGGGCGTGCCGTGGCGCCGCGTCGAGGGCGGACTGGATCGTGGGGTACTCGGCCGGCACCCGCAGGACGCTGCTCGGCGCGGACCGCACCGTGACGGTGAGGTCGTCGGTGGCGGTGCCGCCACCGTCGGACGCGGTGAGGCGCAGCACGTAGGTTCCCGCCACGCTGAAGTCCGCCGAGGTGTGCGCCTCGCCGGTCCCCCCGAACGTGACGGTGCCCGGGCCGCTGACCCGCTTCCAGGCGACCGAGAGGCGCGAGGGGTCAGGTGCCCCGTCGTCGATCACCTGCCCGGGCAGGAACACGGTGTCCCCCAGGTTCACCACCTGGTCCGCCCCGACGGTCACCGTCGGCGCGGCACCCGTGGCGCCAGCGGCCGGCCCGCCCGTCCCGGCTCCGACGACCAGCACGGCCGACGCGGCCAGCGCCACCCACCGGATACGACGCTTGTACACATTGCTCGACATGTCCCCCATGCGGCCCCATCCTGGGTCCGTCCTGCCGCACGACCATCGTCATTTCGGCGTATTCCGGCCGACGCAGTCGGACGGGGCGAAGGGCCGCCCGGCGGGCACCGGCGGCTGGCATGATCGGGTCCGTGGTCACCTCGCACATCACCTCAGGCGTCGTCGGGCTCTCCGGACGGGTGCCGGCCGTCGATCCGGAGCCGGTGCTCAGCACCGCTCTCGCGATCGCCGGCGCACCGCTCCCGCTCGTCGGCGCACTCCGCGTCTACACCTGCGGCATCACGCCCTACGACGTGACCCATCTCGGCCACGCCGCGACGTTCGTCTGGGCCGATGCGGTGGCGTCGCTGGCTCGGGGCCTCGGCGTGACGACGACGACCTGTCGCAACGTCACCGACGTCGACGACGTGCTCACCGCGGCCGCGTGGCGCAAGGGCTGGGAGTACGACGAGTTCGCCCTCACCCAGGAGTTCCTGTTCGACCGGGACATGAAGGCCCTCGGCGTCGCCGCGCCCGACCTGGCGCCTCACGCCCGGTCCCACGTGCCCGAGGTGGTGCAGCTGGCCGCGGCGCTGCTGCAAGCCGGTCGGGCCTACGAGCGGGACGGGTTCGTGTTCTTCAGGGGCGAGGATGCACACCGTGCGGCCGGCCTCTCCGACGAGGAGGCGATGCGGCGCTCGATCGAGTTCGGCGACCAGTCCGACGACGGCCGCGAGTCGCCCTACGACGTGCCGGTGTGGCGCCCCTCGCCGGAGCAGCACCCCGCCTGGCCCAGCCCGTGGGGGTGGGGGCGTCCCGGGTGGCACGCCGAGTGCGCCGCGATGGCGTGGGCCTCGTTCGGCACCAGCGTCGACCTGCTCGTCGGCGGGGAGGACCTCACCTACCCGCACCACGCCTACCAGGCGGCGATGGTGGAGGGCGCCTCGGGCGTCGGCCCGTTCGCGCGGCGGCAGCTCCATGTCGGCGCCGTCCACTCCGAGGGCTCCAAGATGGCCAAGTCCACCGGCAACCTGGTGCTGGTCAGCGACCTGCTCACCGAGGTGCCGGGAGCGGCGATCCGGCTGATGCTGCTGCACCGCCGCTGCGCCGAGGCCTGGGAGTTCCAGCCGGGGGCCGTGGGCGAGGCCGCGTCGCTGCTGGACCGGTTGTACGCCGCGGCCGGCCGCCCCGCGTCGTCGGCCGCCGGACGGGTCGAGACCCTCACCGCGCTGGCCGACGACCTCGACGTACCGCGGGCGGTCGCCGTCGCCGAGGAGGCCGGCGGCACCGCTGCCCGGACCTTGCTCCAAGTGCTGAGGCTGGGAGAGACCACGGCTCCGCACTGAGCGCCGAGGCCGGGATCAGGGGACGACCAGGAGCTTCCCGGTGGTGCGACGGCCCTCGAGGTCCTGGTGGGCCTCCCCCGCCCGCTCGAGCGGGTAGCGGCCGCCGATGCGCACGTCGAGGCTGCCGTCGGCGACCTGCCCGAGCACCGCAGAGGCACGCCACTCGAGCTCCGCGCGAGACGCGACGTAGGCGCCGAGGCTCGGCCGGGTGAGGAACAGCGAGCCCTTGCGGTTGAGGACCTGCGGGTCCACCGGAGGCACCGGCCCGCTCGCGGCTCCGAAGAGCACCATCATCCCCCGGGGGACGAGCGAGTCCAGACCGGCGTCGAAGGTGGTGCGGCCGACCCCGTCGTAGACGACGTCCACCCCGCGACCGCCGGTGAGCCGGCGTACCTCCTCGCGCACGTCCTGCTCGGTGTAGCGGATCACCTCCGCCGCGCCGGCACCGCGCGCGAGCACCTCCTTCTCGGGCGTGGACGTGGTCCCGATGACCCGGACCCCCTTGGCGGTCAGCATCTGGGTGAGCAGCAGCCCCATGCCGCCGGCGGTGGCGTGCACGAGGGCGGTCTGGCCGGCGGCCGCCGGGAAGGTGGACTCGCACAGGTAGTGCGCCGTCATGCCCTGCAGCATCACGGCCGCAGCCGTCTGGTCCTCGACGCCGTCGGGCACCGCGACGACCCGGTCCGCGGGTACGACGACCTGCTCGGCGTAGCCGGTGCCGTCCACCATCGCCCAGGCCACCCGGTCCCCCACCGCGAAGCCGTCCACCGCCGCACCGACCTCGAGGACCGTGCCTGCCGCCTCGGACCCGACGACGAACGGCAGCGGCATCGGGTAGCCGCCGGTGCGCTGGTAGACGTCGATGAAGTTCACCCCCGCCGCGGCGACCTCGACGCGCACCTCTCCGGGTGCGGGGCTCGGCGGGTCGACCTCCACGACCTGCAGGGCCTCCGGACCCCCGGTCCTCTCGACGAGCACGGCGCGCACGGCTTCTCCTTCCGCCGGTCCGCGGGCTTCCTGGCCCCGGGGCCCTCCGGTGCGGCCGGGACCGGCAGGTGCCAGCCTGCCCGACCGGCCGGTGCCGCGAAACCTGCGCCGTCGGCTACTTCCGCGCAGCCGCGTCGACCGTGGCGGTCCCGGGCGTGGTCGCCGCCCCCAGCAGCAGCCGGTTGAGCAGGTCCGCGGACCGGGCGACCGCCTCGCGCTCCCCGGTGAGGAGCAGGTCGAGCAGCAGCCCGCGAGCGGCCCCGAGCGCGAGCCGGGCGTGCGTCCCCGCCTGGTCCTCTGGAATGCCCAGAGCCAGACAGAGGTCGGTCACCTGGGGCAGCCATGCGGCGATCAGCTCCTCGCGCAGCGACGCCGCGTGCGGCTTGCCCTGCATGGCGTGCGCGGCGAGCTCGAAGAACAGCGGCCCGTAGCGCAGGGTCGCCTCGACCGTCTCCTCCCAGTACTTCGCGGCCGCCTCGAGCGGGGGCAGGTCGGCGTCGTACGTCGTCGCCATCAGCTTCCGCTGCCGCGCCTCGACGGCCCGCGTGACCTCGGCGAGCAGACCCTCCCGGGAGCCGAAGTGATAGATCAGCATCCGGTGGCTGGTGCCGATCGACTGGGCGATGCCGCGCAGGCTGGTGTCGCCGATGCCGTGCCGGCCGAAGTGGTCGACCGCCTCGTCGAGGAGCCGGTCGCGCGGCGAGCGGTCCTGCGTCGTACCGTCCGGCCCGGTCACGCGGCCGGCGTGCGGGTCACCCGCTCACCGAGGCAGCGGGCCTCGGTGTCGATGTAGCGCTGGGTCAGCCGGCGCCACACCAGGCCGGCCACTGCACCCATCGGGCCGGTCTGCTCGATGCTGAGCGTGACCCGGCAGCCGGTGCCGTCGGGCACGACCTGGTGGCGGCCGATCGTCCTCATGCCCGGGCCCGAGGCCTCCCAGGTGAAGCTCCGACCGTCGACGAGCTCGGTGACCTCCCAGAGCGCCTGCGGCAGCCTCGGCTGGCGGACCTTGGCCCGCGACCCGAGCCGGAAGGGTCCGTCGTCGAGGCGCTCCACGCTCTCGATCGTGGGCGTCCACTCCGGCCAGCGAGCGACGTCGTGCATCACCTCCCACACGGCGGGGGCAGCGGCGTCGACGTGCGTGGTGGTCTCGAAGAAGCGGGGCATGTACCAAACGGTACAGAGGAGCGCCGCTGTGCGCGACCTCGATCTCGGGGCGACCTAGACCACCGCCATCTGCCCACATGGCGGGCGATTTCGGGGCAGCTCTGCGGCAGCCGCGTGACCCGGACGAGACGGACGGCGCCCCGGATGTCTGAACCAACCAGGGACCGGGCACTGTCGAAGGTGTGACCGCCCTGCAGAAGAAGCCCGGCAACCAGGTGTCCCACCTGTCCCCAGCCGACGTCGAGGCCATCGGCCGTGAGCTCGACGCGCTCCGCCAGTCCGTCCTCGACAGTCGCGGCGAGCGGGACGCGGCGTACATCCGGCGGGTCATCGACGTCCAACGCAAGCTCGAGCTCGCCGGCCGGGTGATCCTGCTCGGCAGCCGGTACCGCCCGGCGTGGCTGCTCGGTGTCGCCTGCCTGGCCACGGCGAAGATCCTCGACAACATGGAGATCGGCCACAACGTCCTGCACGGGCAGTGGGACTGGATGCGCGACCCCAAGATCCACTCCACCACCTGGGACTGGGACCACGCCTCACCACCGGAGCAGTGGAAGCGCGCGCACAACGTGCAGCACCACACGTACACCAACATCCTGGGCAAGGACAACGACCTCGGCTACGGCATCATGCGCGTCGACGAGGACCAGCCGTGGAAGCGGCGCTACCTCGTGCAGCCGCTGTGGAACTTCGTGAACGCCTGCATCTTCGAGTACGGCATCGCGATGTACGACATCGACCTCGGCGCGCACCTGCGCGAGAAGCAGGGCATGACCCCTGAGCTCAAGTCCCGCATCAAGCAGACCCTGACGAAGGTCCGCAAGCAGGTCACCAAGGACTACGTGGCGCACCCACTGCTCACCGGCCCGTCGTGGCGCAGCACGATCACCGCCAACCTGGCCGCGAACCTGATCCGGAACGTGTGGAGCCACAGCGTCATCATGTGCGGGCACTTCCCCGAGGGGGTCGAGACCTTCGAGCAGGAGGAGCTCGACGAGAACGAGAGCCGTGGCGAGTGGTACCTGCGGCAGATGCTCGGCTCTGCCGACATCTCGGGCAGCAAGGCGATGCACCTGCTCAGCGGCAACCTCTCGCACCAGATCGAGCACCACCTGTTCCCCGACCTGCCGAGCAACCGCTACTACGAGATCGCGCCCCGGGTGCGCGACCTGTTCGAGCGCTACGGGCTGGCGTACCACGCCGCCCCGTTGCCGCAGCAGGTCGCCAGCGCCTGGCACAAGGTGCTGCGCCTCTCCCTGCCGAACGGCTGGCTGGAGGAGACCACGCTCGCCAACGCCCCCCGGCAGCTGGCCAAGCTCTTCCGCAAGCCGCGCACGGCGCCGCGCGCCGAGCAGCCGGCGTTCCGGCCGGCCAGGCTGGTCGCCGCGACCTTCTGAGGCGTCCGGTCCGGAACGGGCACACCTGCCGGTCCGTCGGCCTCGTCGACCCGTCGACCCGTCGACCCGTCGACCGGACTCTGAGCGTCCACCGCTGATGGCGAGCTCCTCAGCCGGGCCCATATACCCGATTCGTTCCATTTCACTCAAGCGCACGCTGGTCCGGGCCGATGTTAAGAGCGCGTCGCCGCCGCCAGGCGACCTCCGCCCCGCACAGACCAGCGAAGGACGCCCATGCGCCGCATGCCCCGCCCTGCCCCCATCACCCCGTCCGCCGGCGCCCGCCCCCGCACCGCGTTCCTCGCGCCCAGGGCCGCGGTGACGGCGATCGCCTGCTCCCTTGCAGCCGCGACCGTGGCAGCGCCGGGCGCCGATGCCGCCGATGCGGCGGCGGTCGGTCGCGTGGTCAACGCCTCGTTCGAGGGCGGGTGGTCGTCGAGCAGCCCGGCACGCTGCTGGCAGCAGGGAGGCGTCGGCAGCGGGACCGCGACGCTGCAGGCAAGCGGCACCGCGTTCGACGGCACCCGCGCGGCCAGGCTCGCCGTCCGCACGCTCGCGCGCGGAGGGAACCGCAAGGTGGTCATCGACCAGCACACCTCCGACTGCGCACCCACGGTGGTGCCCGGCCATCGCTACACGGTCTCGCTCCGCTACCGCTCCAGCGCCCGCCCCCAGATGGTCGTCTACTTCCGCGACGGGGCGGGCCGCTGGCACTGGTGGGACGAGGGATCCCAGTACGCGGCGCGCAGCAGCTGGGGCCGGATGGCCTTCACCACCGCCCCGGTGCCGCCCGGCGCCACCGCCCTGAGCTTCGGCTCGTCGGTCACGAGGGTGGGGTGGCTGCTGGTGGACAGCGCAGAGATGGTCGACCGCAGCAGCGCGCCCGCACCCGCACCCACTCCCACTCCCACCCCGACCCCGACCTCCACACCTACGCCCGCCCCCTCGACCCCGACCCCGTCGGGTGACGCGACGTCGACGGTGAAGGTCTCGACCGCCGCCCAGCTGACCAGCGCTCTGAAGGCCGCCACTCCAGGCACCACCATCGCGCTGGCCGACGGCACGTACCCCGGCCGCTTCACCCTGGCACGGTCGGGCACCGCCGCTGCCCCGATCCGCATCACCGGCGGAAGGGGGGCGGTGCTGGACGGGGGTTCCACCTCGACCGGCTACGTGCTCCACCTCGATCGCGCCGACCACGTCCGGGTCGACGGCTTCACCGTGCGGAACGGACAGAAGGCCGTGGTGCTCGACGAGTCCAACCACGTCGTCCTCGACGACCTCGACCTCGGACGCACCGGCAGCGAGGTCGTTCTCCTGCGCAACTTCAGCAGCGACAACGTGGTGTCGAACAGCGAGATCCACGACGCCGGACTGGTCACTCCGGGGTACGGCGAGGGCGTGTACGTCGGACTGGCGAAGTCGAACTGGTCCTCCACGGGCCAGTCGCGCACGGGCGGTGCCCCCGACGCTTCGAACCGCAACCAGATCGTGGGCAACCACGTCTTCGCGACCGCGGCGGAGAACGTGGACATCAAGGAAGGCACGACCGGCGGCACCATCACGGGCAACACCTTCGACGCCACCGGGATGTCGGGCGCGAACTACGCCGACTCCTGGGTCGACATCGCCGGCAACGGCTACCTGACCAAGGGGAACACCGGTCTCAACCCGGGCAGTGCGCTGCTGGACGGCTACCAGACCCACGTCCAGCTGGCCGGCTGGGGCAACGACAACGTCTTCGACGCCAACGCCAGCCAGGTCGACGCGCCCGGCTACGCCGTCAACATCCACACCAAGGGCACCGGCAACGTCGTCACGGCGACCAACACGGTGAGCGGCGCGGGGAAGGGACTGACCAACGTCCGGGTCACCCAGTGATCGGGCGTCCCGTCCGAGCGGTCAGGGCGCCGCTCGGACGGTGAGGTCGCGGAAGCGGAAGTCGGTGTTGTCACCGCGCACGCCGACCCGCCCCTCACCGCGCAGCGGTGCCTCGCCGCCGTACCCGGTGTCGAGCACGGAGAAGACGGTGCGACCGCCCGCTGCGAGCGTGATCCGCACTCCCCCGTTCACGTCCCGGACCGTCACGGCGTACTGCTGCCACTTCCGCACCGGGCATGGCAGCCTCAGCTCCGCGAGCGTGGTGTAGACGCCCTCGTCGGAGTCGGCCCGGGGCTCCTTGCGCTTCAGCACGGCGAGTCCGTCTCGTCGGCAGACGCTGACGGCGTAGAGGCTCTGGGGGCTCGTGTAGCGGAGGAAGATGTGGACCCCGTCGTAGGACTCCTCACCGGTGCGCTCGGTCGTCGTGAAGCCCCGGACCTTCAGGGCCAGGCTGACCTTGACGTCACCGAAGTCGTCACGAGCGCTCACAGCACGCAGCACCGCCGAGCCGGTCGCGTCCGAGCTGACGGGGCCGGGCGAGTCGCCGTCGATCGGTCCGCTCCACCCCGTGCCGTCGAAGGCGAACAGGGAGCCGCTGGTGACCACCCAGTCCTGCGACGTGCGGGCGTCCCGGGCGCGCGGGTTCCGGTAGGCGTACTCGTTGGTGACCAGTGAGTGGCCGGACGAGAAGGTGGGCTGCCACAGCACGTCCGGCTCCTCCTGTTCGCCGTCCCGCGACCAGAGCCCGAGCGCGAGCACCACGACAGCGACCAGGCCCATCGCGCTGACGAGAGACAGCCGACGGCTCACTTCGTCGCCCGGACCCGCAGGTCCTGCACCTCGCCCCACGGCTCGTCCGCGGACTCCCGGCTGAACACGACACCGAAGGGGCCGCGGGCCGCCCTGCCTTCGGGCGCGGGCACCTCGGCCAGCATCTCGCCGTCGACCAGCACCCGCGTCAAGGCGGGCGTGACCGCCAGCTTCACGGAGTGACGGGGGTGGACGTCGCCGCTGTCGGAGAAGATCCGGGTGGCGAGGGTCTTGCCACCGGACTGCACCACAGCGACGTTGCGTGACATGCGCAGCGCGACCTGACCGGCTCCGTCGCCGCGCACCGTCACACCCGCGGTGCCGTCGCCCTTCGGTGGCGCGACTGTCCCGAGAACGCGATAGCCGACCCACGTGCTGGTGCGCTGGGGCGCCCAGTACGCCGCGACGTACTCCAGGGTGCGAGCCTCCACGGTGACGACGTCGTCGGCCAGGCGATCCTCGTCGATCGGTGCGGGGTGGCCGCCGTGCTCGAGCCAGGTCCCGTCGAAGAGTGCCGGCCGCAGATCCTGGACCGGAAGCGTCAGCATCTCCTGCACCTCGCGGAAGACCGAGCGCGCAGTGTCCTCGCCGAGGATCTCCAACCGCTGCACGGTGCCGCTGCGGACGATGCCGCGGGTAGCAGGACGTGGCTGGTAGGCGTTGACGAAGGCGAGCGTGAAGATCCGGTCGACAGCGTCCGAGGCCGCCTCGACGGCCTTCGGGTCGCTCGGGTCGCCGGTGACGTCGGAGAACGGCCACGCGAACAGCTCCGGACGGGGAAGCTCGTGGGCCTTGAAGTCGCGCAGCGACTGGCGCAGGTCGGAGGAGACGCGGTTCCGGAAGGCAGCCATGCTCTCGCGCTCACCGCCCACGACGCGCCGGCTCGAGAGCAGCGAGACGTCGTCGCCACTGGGCGAGGAGACCTTGGTGTGCAGGTCGTGCGTGTGGGACCCGAAGTCCCAGCGTCCGCTCGCGGCCATCCGGTCGATCTGAGGCCAGGTGAGGTAGTACGGCGCGCGAGTGCCGACTCGCCCGGAGATGATGAACGCGACTGCTGTGAACCCGTAGCGCTCCAGCACCGGGTCGGCGTACTTCCACAGCCCGCCGGTGCCGTCGTCGAAGGTGATCAGCACCGACCGCGGCGAGACGTCGCCCCCGCGTCGGTACCGCAGGAGCTCGTCAGCGGTGATCGTGCGATAGCCGGCCTCGTGCAACATCTTCATCTGCGCGGCGAAGCGCTTCGGCGAGACGACGTACTGGCTGTCCTCCGCGTCGGGCCTGATGTCGTGGTAGGTCAAGACGATCGGGGCGGCGCCGGTGCCGGCCGGGGCGGTGGCCAGGCTGTCGGCCGCGGAGTGGAAGGCGCTGAGCTCCGCGTCGCTCAGCTGCGGCGCGGCGACGGCTTGCTGCTGCCCGACGTTGCTCTGCCACCACTGGTATCGCCAGAAGCCCCCGAACACTCCGGCAACCAGCAGCAGCGCGAGCACTCCCACGAGGACGCGGGTCAGCTGGTGGTGCACGCGTCGACGTGGGACCGGATGGTCGACCAGCTCGGGCAGCAGCGCCATGGCCCTTTCGCGGTGGCCCTCGACACCGACACCCGGGCCCTGGCTCTTGTGCGTGTCCTTGCTCACGGCCATGCCCCCCTCGAGAGAACGAACACGTAGATCAGCACGATCGCGCCTGCGAGCAGCAGGCCGATCAACCGGCTGGCGAGCACGCGGCCGGTGGGTCGGTTGGCACTCATGTCGACCTCGACCAGACGCCGCGTCGGATGGTCACCAGCGAGTACAGCAGCAGCCAGCTCAGGGCGACCGAGGAGATGAGACTCATCAGCGGGCGGTAGCGCCAGCGCATAGAGCCGGGATGGTCCACCTTGTAGGCAGCACCCCAGGCGCTTCCCTTCACCAGTACCCCGCACAGGTACAGCGCCGTGAGCAGCCACGCGCCGTGCGCCGGCGCCCATACGAGGTGCCGCACCGCCATGAACGGGGCGGCAAGCACCCACAGTCCGTGACCGTAGTAGAGGAACGACGGGCCGAGACCGCGACGCCACATGAAGCGGCCGGTGAAGAAAAGGTTGCGCACGAAGCTCTTCTTCCAGCGCACCTGCTGCTTGAAGAACGCCTTCGCCCCGGACGGCACGACCGTCCACACCTTGGCAGAGCGGACGTATCCCACCCGCCAGCGGCGCTCGGGGTAGTCGACGTCGTCTACGAAGGGCGACCCCTCGTTGTCCCGCTTCAGCTTGGCACCGACCCATCGCTGACCCAGCACGTAGCCGGTCAGCTGCCG
The DNA here is from genome assembly GCA_963835385.1 of uncultured Actinomycetota bacterium. Lineage (GTDB taxonomy): Bacteria > Actinomycetota > Actinomycetes > Propionibacteriales > Nocardioidaceae > Nocardioides_B. The sequence goes on along the minus strand of CAWIFK010000005.1, from coordinate 748,603 downwards.
GTCGGTCGCAAACCGGAACTCGCCGCCGAGGAAGCGGTCGTTGGCCCATGCGGGCAGGTAGTTCCAGATCGCGTCTCGGCGAAACACCGCGAGGGGGCCGGAGACGCAGCTCACGGAGCCGAACGTCGACTCGGCGGCCTTGGTGACCCTGAAGGACCCCTCGTACCAGGTGTCCTGCACCTTGGTGAGGAGGCTGGCATCGGCATTCAGTGCTCGGGCGTGGCCGGAGACCGCTCCGAGACCGGGGTGCGCGACGAGCGCGGCAACGCACCGGCGGAGCGCATCCGGGGCGAGGATGCAGTCGGAGTCCGTGAACGCCACCACGTCACCGGTCGCGAGCTCGGCTCCGGCGACGAGGGCGTGCTTCTTGCCCAGGTTGCGCTCGAGGGCGAGAAGCGTGAAACCGAGCTCGCGCTCGAGCTCCGCCAGTCGCTCGGCCGTACCGTCGCCGGAGGCATCGTCGACGACGATCACCTGCAGGTCGGGGTAGTCGCACTCGACCATCGAGCGCACGCACCGCTCGATGACCTCGAGCTCGTCCTTCACCGCGACCAGGAGCGTGACCGACGGCACCGTCGGCAACGGAGGAGCCCCCGCGTCGTCGGGGACGCGGCTGAACCGCACGTCCGACGGGTCGTCGTAGTGGGTGTAGGCGAGGTAGAACAGCAGGATCGTGGCGGTGAGCACGCTGGCGCCGTACCCCAGCAGCAGGGGGTCGTCCATGAGCCGGGGGGCCTGCCTCGCGAGCAGCGCCACCAGCGGCAGCAGTGCCACCAGGACGATGACCCTGCGGAGGCCGTGGCGCACGCCCGGCTCGAAGCGGTCCAGGGGGCGCCAGGGCTCCCGCTGACCGTCCGCCCGCGCCGCCGAGCCCACCGGGGGCACAAAGTCGGTGCGGGGCTTGAGCGGTCGGGTAGGCCTGACGACGCGCTCGTCCAGGGAGGTCCCCGGCCGCCGCGCAGTGGTCACTCGGGTGTCGGTCCCTGTGTCGGTGACCGTTGCGACATTGCCGTCGCGATACTGCTGATCGGGTCCGGCCGAGCCGAAGACGTCGTCGAGGAAGAAGGGCCGGGTCTGCAGGTCGTCCCCTCGACGTGATGAGGAATCAGACGACGGCACGGTGCGGAACCTCCTGGAGACGGTAGGTCGCGTCGAGGACGGTGGGGTGCTCGGCGAGCGGACCCAGGTCGTCGCTCGGGTGCCGGGTGTGCACCAGCACCAGGTCGGCGCCCTGGACGTCGACCGGGTCCGAGGGCGTGAGCGTCCGGCCGTCGGCCATGCGGGCGGCCGGGACGAACGAGTCCGAGAAGGTGACCTCTGCCCCCTCGGCCAGGCACTCCTCCATGATCTGCAGGGCGGGTGACTCCCTGACGTCGGCGACGCCAGGCTTGTAGGCGACGCCGACCACGTGCACGTGGGATCCCCGCAGAGACCGACCCGTCGCCGCGAGCTCCTCGCGGATCCTGGCGACGACCTTGCGCGGCCGCAGGGAGATACCGGTCATGGCTGCGTCCACGAGCGGAGCGGCGACGTGCTCCCCGCGCAGCTGCCAGAGCAGGTAGTGCGGGTCGCACGGGATGCAGTGGCCGCCGACGCCCGGACCGGGCATGAAGCGCATGAAGCCGTACGGCTTGGTGGCCGCGGCGTCGATGACCTCGGTTGCGGAGACCCCGAGGTGGCCGGCCACGTCGGCGATCTCGTTGGCCAGCGCGATGTTCACCGCGCGGAAGGTGTTCTCGAGCAGCTTGGTCAGCTCGGCCGCCTCCGGAGAGGTGACCACGTGCAGCGCGGGAGAGGTGGGCCGCAGCGTGTCCGCCGCCGCGTCGTTGCACTCCGAGGTGAGCCCGCCCACCACGCGGGGCGTCGTGGCCGGCGAGTGGTCGGGCACGCCCGGGTCGATGCGCTCGGGGCTGAAGGCGATGTGGACGTCGACGCCGGGCTCCAGCCCGCGGTCGCGCAGCGGCTGCTCGAGCAGGTCGCGGGTGCAGCCGACGTACGTGGTGGAGGTGAGCACGATGGTCTGGCCCGCCCGTGCCGCAGCCACCACTTGGCTGCACGCCGACGCCAGTGCGCTCAGGTCCGGGACGAGATGACGGGTCACCGGCGTGGGCACGCAGACGATGACGCTGTCGGCTGCGGCGAGGCGCGAGGCATCGTCGGTGAGCTCCCAGCGGCCGGAGTCGAGGTGGCGGTGCAACCGCTCGATGTCGTCAGGCAGCAGGTCCACGTCGGCCAGCCGGATCGCGTCCAGCCTGGCGGCGGAGGCGTCCAGTCCGACGACTCGGGCGCCGGCGTCCAGGAGGGACAGTGCGGTCGGCAGTCCCACGTAGCCGAGCCCGACCACGGCCACGGTCATGGCGTCGACCGGTCCGGTCACCTCGGTCCCGAGCTCGGCGTCGGCAGCGGATGGCTCGCCACCGGTGGTGGCATCGATGTTCGTGGTGGCGGCTGCGCTGGCGTGGCTCGCTGTGGTCATGGATGGCTCCCTTGATCTGGTGCGCGGCGGGCGACGCGCCTCCCCCGAGGGCACGCTGACGCACCGGGCGATCCCGGGGCGTCTGATGGATCGGATCACGGGCGGAGGCCAGCCTTCAGCCAGCCGGCTCCGTCGACCACATGTCCGAACTGTGTTGGTCAGGTGCTGGGGACGACACTCAGCGAACTCCGGCTGAAACGCGCGGAACCACTCGCTATCGGATCCCCGGGCCCCGCTGCTGCCACCCCGGCCGGGTCCCCATCCCGGCGGGCGTCAGGCGTCGCATCAAGACCCCTTCCCCCTGCTGTTCCATTGCAACATAGGAATGACCAACTATTCCAACTCCCACCTCTCCGGTTTACCGCCGAGAGAGGGCGATCACAGGACAGCGCCCCGCAAACTGCACCGAACCGGGCGTTCTCGATCCCGCCTGGCGACCGGTGAGGCGTCAAGTCGCCGAAACTGGTCCAGACCGACGCAGCTGGCAAGCGGCCCGAGCGTCGTGCGCGGCTGCCGAAGACCGACCATCCTGATGCTTCCGCCGTGGTCCCCGCCTCGAGTCGCGACAGGGCCGCAAGTCCCCTCAAGCACTTACGCGCAAGGCGGCCGATGGGCGGGCGACTCGCGAACTGCAGTTGCCAGCAGGCTGACGCTCGCCCCGACCGTCAAGCACGAGCTCGACGCGACGCTGGAGCAGGCCGGGATCGGCCGACTTCCAACGCGGTCAGCTTCGCTCGGCCGCGATCTGGTGGTCAGACTCGTTCTCCGATCACGCCTCGCTCGCCCAGGAGCGCCCACTCCGCCGCGAGCGGGTGCATGCCCTGTCGGCCAGGAGCGAAGTCCCCTGGGCTTCCCATTGGCAGCTTGTTGCCCGCGGCTACGGACTTGCCTGCTTCGGCCAGCCGCCGTACGGAACGGTGAGGATCTCGAGGATGTGACTGTCGGGGTCCAGCCAGTACAGCCCGCGGCCGCCGTCGTTGGTGTTCATCTGCTGCGGTCGACGCCGGTCGGGGTCGGCCCAGTAGGGGAGGCCGCGGGCCAGGATTCGCCCGTGGATCTGGTCGAACTCGTTCTCGTCGACAAGGAACGCGTAGTGCTGCGGGTGCACCGTCCCCTCCTCGAGAAAGTCCAGCGAGACGTCGTTCGCCACTTGGACCACTGAGAACGGTCCGAAGCTCGTCGGGGCGGGCAGCCCCAGGATCTCGGACATGAACGATGCCGAGGCCTGCTTGTCGCGGCAATACACGATCGTGTGGTTGAGCCTCACCGGCATCCGAACCTCCTCTGTCGGTTCATGCAGCGGTGCGGTGGCGGTTCTCCGCGGACCTGGTTATCGCCCCCGCGTTCGTCGCAGAGCCTTGGCCGCGTGCTCTTGAAGTGCGGAAACCAATCTAGACCGTCGGCTGCGGGGGGGTCGTCTCTGGCGTGAGCGTCGACGCTGGTAGAAGGTCCGCGCCGGGTCCCGTCGCGGAGCGGCCGCCGCGTCACTTCGCCGCGTCGGAGCGTCGGCAATGTCCCCGCTGCGAGCGCCAGCGCGGCGTAGCCCGCGGCACCTTCCGACGGCGATAGATTCGAGGGCGAGGGGGTCAACGTCGCCTCGGACCTCCTCGAACGGAGCCCGCTATGCGCGTCCTGGTCGTCAACCATGTCACCCTCGACGGTGTCGTCCAAGGGCCGGGCCGTCCCGACGAGGACACACCGCACGCCTTCCACCAGGGCGGCTGGGCACAGCACGCGGCAGACGACCCCGCGATCGGCGCCGCAGTCGCCGAACGGATGGGCCGCGGCTTCGCATGGTTGTTCGGCCGTCGCAGCTACCAGGAGATGCTTGGCCACTGGAACGAGGTCGGCGGCCCCTACAAGGACGGCTTGAACCGCACACTCAAGTACGTCGCCTCCGCGAACCCTGACCTCGAACTGCCCTGGCCGAACTCCACATTGCTCACCGGCGACGTGCCCGCCGCCGTCGCTGCCTTGCGAGAGCAGCCCGGCGGCAACTTGGTCATCATGGGCAGCGGCCACCTCATCCGGTCGCTGCTGCCCCACGGACTCGTGGACGAGCTGCTCCTGATGATCCACCCGATCGTGCTCGGCTCGGGCCAGCGCCTCTTCGGCCCGGCGGAGGACAGGGTGTCCCTGAGCCTTCTCCACAGTGCCGCCACATCCACAGGGGTGATCCTGGCGACGTACCGTCCTTGATGGACTCTGCAGACCTGGAGGCCCGCGAAGCCATGCCAGCGCAGTGCGCGACCCACGTGTACGTGCCAGCGTCCTTCCGCCGCCAGTCGGGCTGCCATAGCTCACTCACATGCCAATGAGCAGGAATCCCGTCATTGCTGTGTCGTTGGCATTCGCCGCATCGACCTGATGGCCACGAGGGCGCTGATGCTGAGTATGAGAAGGGCAAGGACAGCGCTGCCGACGGCTGCATCGAACCTCGTCATGTTCGCGGCGTAGCAGTCAGCTGCCACCTCGTCGGAGTATGGATGCGAGTGCTCGCCGCCAGGCCCATCACGATTGTGGTTGAGTATGGCGTCCCATGGAGCAATGCTGCAGCCAACCTCGCCCGCCGGTCCGCCAGCTCCGAGGTCTGTTGCGCTGACGTCCACCGTGGGGTTATCGAACCACACAAACAGTCCGACGATGAGCAAGAGGCAAGCGCCCACGAGGCACACGGTCGCAGTGCGGCCAGATTGCATAGCCGGACCGTACTTCGCCAGAAGAGCCAAGAAGCGCATCAACTCTGTCCGCTATGCCGCGGTCCCGACGATCTTGAGGTGAGTCTTACCGCGTGAGGGCGTCTCGCGTCCTACAGCCAGCTAGTGCTGCTCGACGAACGCCTCGACGAGGTCGCTGAGCGCCTCGGGCTGCTCGATCGTGCTCGAGTGGCCGGCGTCGGCGACGACCTCGAGTCGTGCGCCGGGTATGCCGTCCGCGATGGCTTCCGCCTTGGCCACGGGGGTCGCGACGTCGTCGGCGCCCACCACGACCAGGGTGGGGGCCGTGATCCGGGCGATCTCGACAGTGACGGGGTCACGATCGGTGACGCCGTAGATGGCTGTCTTCACCCCCGAGCGCTTGGCGGCCGCGAGCTCGTCCATCCACGCCTTGCGATGCGGCATCGAGGCGGGGTCCGCGAGGAATTTCGGCCCGAACATGATCCGCTCGACGCGGCCCAGGAGCGGGCGCATGCCCAGCAGCCCGTAGACCTTGGCCATGAGCCGGTAGCTGCTCACCTTCTCGGGGTCCTCCGGGCCCGCGCTGGTGTCGAGCAGCGTCAGCGAGCGGATCACCTCCGGGCGTCGTGCGGCCAGGCGCATCCCCACGAAGCCGCCCATCGACAGCCCGACGTAGTGGACCTTCCCGAGCCCGAGGTGCTCGATGACCGCCAGTGCGTCCTGGCTGAGCGTGTCCATGTCGGCGGTTCCTCCCGCAGCGGGGGTCCTGCCCTGCCCGCGCCAGTCGATCGTCACGCACCGGTAGCGGCCGCGCAGTCGCTCGACCTGCGCCGTGAACATGCGGCCGCTGAACAACAGTCCGTGCCCGAACAGGACTGCGGGCGCATCCGGGAGGGCGGGCGGCAGGCCGGTGTCCTCGACGTAGACCTGGGCGCCGTTGACGCTGACATGGGGCATGGCCACTCCTGGGCATCGTCTCGGGATGTTTCGCAGAGCATGACATCCAGAGCCGTGGAACCGATCAGCGCAGTCCCCGACGACCGGCTCTAGCCAGGATGCGAAAGAGCGCCTTCGCCATGGCGCGCACCAAGGAGCTCGACCTCACGGGCGTAGTGCGTCGTTCCGCCGCGCAAGCACCCAGATTGACGCGGTGTGGAGCCGGTGCCGCGCCCGCGTTGAAGGCTAGCTTGAGGCGCGCGACCGGCGCAGTGCCTGGACAGCCTTCGTCTTCGCGTTGAAGGCTGACTTGAGCGCTGTGTCGACTGCAGATCCGTCCGGTGGCATGAGGCCCACCTGACGTGCGAAGGCCATCTGGTCGAAGACGACGGTGTTTGTCAGGGCCGTGCCGTCACGCAGCACGAAGTGGTCGCTGCCGTCGAGCCTGAGGACCTTCCCGGTCCCGGCGACTCCCAGCAGCGTGCCGGTGTGTCGACCTGTCATCCGCCAGTGCACGAGGACGTCGTCGCCGGATTCGGCGATCGCCACGACGTCGAGATGGAAGCCCTCGATGGCCGCGAACTTGTCCACGAAGTAGGCGGCCACTGCATCTGCTCCGCGACAAGTGGCATCTGGGAAGTACTCCACCGTCTCTTCGGTCCAGAAGGGACGCAGGCTGGCCAGGTCGTGAGCGTTGATGCGTTCGAACACCCAACGCAGGAGTTCGGTGGATGTCGCGTCGACCGGGAAGGCTTGGCCTGCCATGGGGCCACGATGGCACTGTGGCCGCGCCCGTACAACGGGCATGAGGCCAGCGGTGCATCACACCGCCGCGTCATGGCGCTCCACGAGCGTCGTGCTGGTGGTGGGACGCAGTTACCCCGGCCGCTGGCTGATCAGTTCGGGCAGCAGATGCTCAAGGACGCCTACTTCCTCGATGTTGTGGACCAGCCATGCTCGCGCCATCGGTTCGGGGAAGATCTTGGTGGTCAGGTGCTGGTTCACCAGCGTCAGGAGCGGCGATCTGGCCCCTAGATCCATGACGCTGACGTAGTGAGAACCCTCTTCGCAAGCGGCCCACGTGTGCTCCAGACGAAAGATCGGCACCCCGCAGAAGCGCCGCACCAACCGAATGCCCGTGTCATCAAGCTTTTCGACGGTCTCGACGCTGTCCACGTAGAAGTCCCCGCGCCGCCCGAAGGCCTCGACAATACGGAACCGAGCACCTTCGCCTGCGCCACCACCAGGAGCGGGCCGGGCCAGCTCCCAGCGGATGTGGTCCAGCGGATGCCAGGCCAGGTAGCCCGACATCTCCTCGCCGGCGTATGTGATGACATCGCCGATGTGGCGAAACCACCACAACAGCATGGTCGGCGTGACCCCGACCAGCGGTTGGTGGTCGATGGTGAGCCGCACCCGGTGTCCCGCGAAGTTCTGGACAGTGGTTCGCGCGGTCTCCCGCGCGCGCAGCGGATGGAGCACCGGCCGAGAGGCAGGAAGGGGAAGTCTGCGGACCAAGTCCCTCACCTCCGGTGCACCTCCGGTGCACCTCCGGTGCAACCTTGGGAGCATGCGCTCCTGATCGCTGGCGACCCCATTGGACCCGAGCTCGGTAGCCCCGTCCCTTCGGCTGTTCCAGCATCCCCCAACATCGGGATGGGACGCTCCCGAGCGAGTGCCCCACTTCGCCGCCCAAGTCGTCGGCGGCGCCCAGTGACTGGATTCGTTCTCCGATCACTGGGCCGGCTGCTGGGCATGATCCGCTCGCGAACTTGTCGCCCCAGAACTTCGGCACCGCACACCACGCCTCCACCACGCTGGAGACCTACAGCCACCTGTGGCCCTCCGGCGCAGACCGCACCCCGCGCGCCGCCGCCACCCTGGTGGACGAAGTGCTGGGAAATTCTGCGGACTGTCTGCAGACCACGGGCCCGATTGAGCCGCTGACCTCGGTTACACGTTGAAGCGGAACTCCACGACGTCGCCGTCCTGCATGACGTAGTCCTTGCCCTCCATGCGCACCTTGCCGGCGGACTTGGCGGCTGCCATCGAGCCGGCTGCGACGAGGTCGTCGAAGGAGACGATCTCGGCCTTGATGAATCCGCGCTGGAAGTCGGTGTGGATGACGCCGGCGGCCTCGGGTGCCGTCGCGCCCTGCGCGATCGTCCAGGCGCGGGACTCCTTCGGTCCGGCGGTCAGGTACGTCTGCAGACCGAGGGTGTCGAAGCCGACGCGGGCCAGGACGTCGAGACCCGGCTCGTCGACGCCCGTCTCGGCCAGCATCTCGCGCGCCTCCTCCTCGTCGCCGAGCTCGACCAGCTCGGCCTCGAACTTCGCGTCGAGGAAGATCGCCTCGCTGGGTGCGACCAGGTCGCGCATCTTCTGCTTCAGCTCCTCGTCGCCGAGCTCGTCCGCGTCGCAGTTGAACACGTAGATGTAGGGCTTCGCGGTGAGCAGGCTCAGCTCACGGATCAGCGCCCGGTCGATGTCGGCCGCGATGATCGGCGTACCGGCCTCGAGACTCGCCAGCGCCTCCTTCGCCGCGGCGACGACCGGGGCGACCGCCTTGTTGCCCTTGGCCTCCTTCTCCAACCGCGGGATCGCCTTCTCGACGGTCTGGAGGTCGGCCAGGATCATCTCGGTCTGGATCGTGGAGATGTCGTTGGCCGGGTTGACCTCGCCGTCGACGTGGGTGACGTCCTCGTCGTGGAAGACCCGGGTCACCTGGCAGATCGCGGCGGACTCCCGGATGTGGGAGAGGAACTTGTTGCCCAGCCCCTCCCCCTCCGAGGCGCCCTTGACGATGCCGGCGATGTCGACGAACCCGACGGTCGCCGGGATCACCTTCGCCGACCCGAACAGCTCTGCCAGCGTGGCCAGCCGCGGCTCCGGCACGCCCACGACGCCGACGTTGGGCTCGATCGTCGCGAACGGGTAGTTCGCGGCGAGCACGTCGTTCTTGGTCAGGGCGTTGAAGAGGGTCGACTTGCCCGCGTTGGGGAGACCGACGATTCCGATGGTGAGTGCCACGGGCGGGCAGTCTACGGCTCCGGTACGGCGGCCTCCCAATCGCGCGGGTCAGGCCTCCCGGCAGACCGGAGGACCAGCGCGACCTCGGCGGCGCCATGCTCCCGCCCAGGACCGACGTCGAGCGCATCGCCCGTCGTAGCCGGACATGCAGACATGACCGCTCAGGCGGGTCCCGGGCGGGCAGACGGCAGCGGAGCGTGACCTTTGCATGTCCGTCTACGCGATCAGAGCTGGACGAGCCCGACGTCGCGGAGCACGAGCTCGCCTGCCTCGTCGGTGGCCGGCACGTCGACCACCGCGGTGATCCGCCAGTCGTGATGGCCCTCGGGGTCGTCGAGGATCTGCTGCACCTGCCAGGACTCCGGGCCCTCCTCGACCAGGAAGAGCGCCGGGCCGCGCGCGTCGGGACCGGCGCCGATCGAGTCGTGCTCCTCGCGGTACGCCGCCAGCGCCCCCTCCCACACGTCGCCGTCGAGCTCGGCGAGCTCCTCGAGCGCGCCGGCGTCACCGCGGGCGGCGAGCTCGACGCGGCGGAACAGCGCGTTGCGCACCAGCACCCGCAGCGCGCGGAGGTTGGCGGAGAGCCGCGGCGGCGCCGGCGGCTCTAGCGCGTCCGGGGGCACCGGCACGACGCTCGGGTCGGTCAGCGCCTCCCACTCGTCGAGGAGGCTGGAGTCGGTCTGCCGGACGACGGCGCCGAGCCACGCGATCAGGTCCTCGAGCTCGTCGGTGCGCACGGAGTCCGGCACCGTCTGCCGCAGCGCCCGGTAGGCGTCGGAGAGGTAGCGCAGCAGCAGCCCCTCGGTGCGGGACAGACCGTAGGCGGCGACGTACTCGGGAAACGTCATGGCCTGCTCGTACATGTCGCGCACGACGGTCTTCGGCGACAGCGGCGTCTCGGCGATCCAGGGGTGCGTGCGCGCGTAGAGGGTGTAGGTCGCCTCGAGCAGCTCCTCGAGCGGCTTGGGCCAGCTGACGTCGTCGAGCAGCTCCATGCGCTCGTCGTACTCGATCCCGTCGGCCTTCATCTCCGCGACAGCCTCGCCGCGCGCCTTGAACTGCTGGGCCATCAGCACCTGTCGCGGGTCCTCGAGCGTCGCCTCGATCACCGACACCACGTCGAGGGCGTAGGTCGGTGCCTCCGGGTCGAGGGTGTCGAAGGTGGCGAGGGCGTACGTCGACAGCGGCTGGTTCAGCGCGAAGTCGTCCTGCAGGTCCTCGACGAGCCGGCACCGCGCACCGTCGCGTCCTGAACCAGGCTCGGTCTGCAGCACGATCCCGGCCGCGAGCAGCGAGCGGTGCTGGGCGACCGCGCGCTTGACCAGCCGGACCTGCGCCCGGCCGTTCTCGTGGTTGTCGCGCAGCAGGTGCCGCATCGCCGCGAACGGGTCGTCGTCGCGGGAGAGCACGTTGAGCAGCATCGAGTGGGTGACCCGCATCCGTGACACCAGCGGCTCGGGCTCCGCCTCGACGAGCCGGTCGAAGGCGGCCTTGCTCCAGGTGACCTGGCCCTCCGGGGGCTTCTTGCGCTGCACCCGGCGCAGCTTCTTGGGATCGTCGCCGGCCTTGGCCACCAGCCGGGCGTTCTCCACGACGTGGTCGGGCGCCTGCACGACGACGGTGCCGGCGGTGTCGTAGCCGGCCCGGCCGGCCCGGCCCGCGATCTGGTGGAACTCGCGTGCCTTGAGGACCCGCTGCCGGTGCCCGTCGTACTTGGTCAGCCCGGTCAGCACGACCGTGCGGATCGGCACGTTGATGCCGACGCCGAGGGTGTCGGTGCCGCAGATGACCTTCAGGAGGCCTGCCTGGGCAAGGGTCTCGACGAGGCGGCGGTACTTCGGCAGCATCCCCGCGTGGTGCACGCCGATGCCGTGCCGGATCAGTCGCGACAGGGTCTTGCCGAAGCCGGCACCGAAGGGGAAGCCACCGACCACCTCCGCGATCCGGTCCCGCTGCTCACGGGTGGCCACGTTCACCGAGGTCAGCGCCTGGGCGCGCTCGAGCGCTGCCGCCTGCGTGAAGTGCACGACGTAGACCGGTGCCTGGTGGGTGGTCAGCAGCTCCTCGAGCGTCTCGTGCAGCGGGGTCTCGGCCCAGTGGTAGCTCAGCGGCACCGGCCGCTGCATGGAGCTGACGACGGCCGTGTCGCGCCCGGTACGACGGGCCAGGTCGTCGCGGAAGAACGACACGTCGCCGAGCGTGGCGCTCATCAGCACGAACTGCGCCTGCGGCAGCTCGAGCAGCGGGACCTGCCAGGCCCAGCCGCGGTCCGGCTCGGCGTAGAAGTGGAACTCGTCCATCACCACCTGCCCGACGTCGGCCGACGCGCCCTCGCGCAGCGCCTGGTTGGCGAGGATCTCCGCGGTGCAGCAGATCACCGGGGCGTCCTTGTTGACCGCCGCGTCTCCGGTGAGCATGCCGACGTTCTCCGGGCCGAAGACGTCGCAGAGCGCGAAGAACTTCTCGCTGACGAGTGCCTTGATCGGGGCCGTGTAGTAGGTGCGGTCGCCGCGGGCCAGCGCCGTCGCGTGCGCGGCCGTCGCGACCAGGCTCTTCCCCGAGCCGGTCGGCGTGGACAGGATCACGTTGCTGCCGGTGAGGATCTCCAGGAACGCCTCGTCCTGCGCCGGGTAGAGCGTGATCCCTTGCTCCCCCACCCAGCCGGTGAAGACGTCGTAGAGCGCGTCCTCGTCGACCTCCGCGCCCCGCGTGCCGTCGGGTGGCCGGGGGATGCGGTCGAAGAGTGTCATCGCCGCCCATCATCGCGCACGCCGCGCCCCCGCCCGAACCGGCCGATCCCGCGAGGCGACGGGCGCGGCCCGTCGTACCGCCCCGGCGGCGCGCCGGCTCCCGTCGAGGGTCGGCACGCTCGACGACGTACTGCACCTGTGCGCATCGCCGGACCCGGTGTGAGACTGGCCGGACGACCGACGAAGGGGAGTCCATGTCACGAGTGGTGCACTTCGAGATCCAGGCCGACGACGTCGAGCGGGCGAAGGCGTTCTACGGCGCCGTGTTCGAGTGGGACTTCCAGGACTACGGCGAGATGACCGGCACGACGTACTGGGGGATCGTGACCGGGAGCGACGACGAGCCCGGCATCAACGGCGGCCTGCTGCAGCGTCCGGCGCCGGCCCCGGACCTGGCCCAGGGCACCAACGCCTTCGTCTGCACGGTCCAGGTGCAGGACTACGACGCCACCGAGGTCCGGATCCTGGAGGCGGGGGGCAAGGTGGCGCTGCCGAAGATGGCGCTCGCCGGAGCCGCCTGGCAGGGCTACTACGTCGACCCCGAGGGCAACACGTTCGGGATCCACCAGCCGGACCCGGAGGCGGCCTGACCCAGCCCGGTGGCACCGCCCGCCGAACATGCACTCGAGCGGCAGGGCCGCGCCCTGCACGCGTGCGCAGGTCCGGCTGGGGCGTCGAGTGCCTGTCGGACGGGTCGCCGTCAGCGGCAGAGGGCAGGATGGGCGCCATGGAGTACGACGTCGCACGAGTCCGGTCCGCGTTTCCCGCCCTCAAGCTGGGGACCGCCCACTTCGACGGGCCCGGAGGCTCGCAGGTCCCCCAGGAGGTCGCCGACGCGGTTGCGGGCGCGATGACCGCCGGACTGGCCAACCGCGGCACCGTCACCGAGGCCGAGCGCCGCGCGGATGCTCTGGTGGCCGCGAGCCGCTCTGCGGTCGCCGACCTGCTGGGCTGCGAGGCCGGCGGTGTCGTCTTCGGCCGGTCGATGACCCAGAACACCTTCGACCTCGCCCGCACCCTGGCCTCCGGCTGGGGACCAGGTGACGAGGTCGTCGTGTCCCGTCTCGACCACGACGCCAACATCCGGCCCTGGGTGATCGCCGCCGAGGCCGCCGGAGCGACCGTCCGGTGGGTCGAGTTCGACCGCACCACTGCCGACCTGACGGTCGCCGACGTGGAGAGGGTGCTCGACGAACGGACCCGGCTGGTCGCCGTCACCGCGGCCTCCAACCTGCTCGGCAGCCGCCCCGACGTGCCGGCGATCGCCGATGCCGTCCACGACGCCGGTGCGCTGCTGCACGTCGACGGGGTGCACCTGGTGCCCCACTCCCCGGTCGACGTCGGCGAGCTGGGTGCGGACTTCTTCGCCTGCTCGCCCTACAAGTTCTTCGGCCCCCACCACGGCGTCACTGTGGCCGCCCCGGAGCTGTGGGAGCAGCTGAAGCCGGCCAAGCTGCTGCCCTCCAGCATGGCCGTGCCGGAGCGCTTCGAGCTGGGCACGCTCCCCTACGAGCTGCTCGCGGGCACCACGGCTGCGGTCGACTTCATCGCCGGGCTGGCGGCACCCGACGGCGGCACCCGACGCGAGCAGGTGCTCGCCTCGATGGCCGCGGTCGAGGAGCACGAGGAGCGGTTGTTCCTGCGCCTCGTCGACGGGCTCGGCGGGATCGAGGGCGTCACCCTGCACGGGGCGCCGCGTCGCCGTACCCCCACGGCGTTGTTCTCCTTGGAGGGGCTGCCCCCGGCCGAGGTGTACGCCGGCCTCGCCGCACGCGACGTGAACGCGCCCGCCAGCCACTTCTACGCGATCGAGGCGTCGCGGTGGCTGGGGCTCGGCGATACCGGCGCCGTGCGGGCGGGCCTCGCGCCGTACACCGACGACAGCGACGTCGACCGCCTGCTCGAGGGAGTCGCCGCGCTGGTGGGCTGACCCGCTCAGCTGGGACGAGCCGGCTCGCCCGCTGGCGGTCCGCCCGACCCGCGACCCGGGGCGTCGCTGGTCCCGACCCCGGGCTTGGCGGGCTGGTCCTGCGACCCGGGGGCGGAGGGGGCGTCCACGACGTCGCCGGAGCTGTCGCCCGAGTCGGTGGCCGGGTCGGTGGCCGGGTTGTCGTTAGGGCCGTGGCCGGGGTTCTCGTCCGGACCGTGACCGGGGTTCTCGTCCGGACCGTGACCGGGGTTCTCGTCCGGACCGTGACCGGGGTTGTCATCCGGGCCGTTGCCGGGGCTGTCATCCGGGCCGTTGCCGGGGCTGTCGTCCGGGCTGGGGCTGTCGTCCGGGCTGGGGCTGTCGTCGGAGCCGTTACCGGGGTTGTCGTCGGGCCCTGTGCTCGCGATCTCGCCGGGGCGGACGGCCGTCGCCTCGGGATCCGGGTGGCGAGGTCGGGGGTGCTTCGCCGGCGTCGAGCCGTCTCGTGCCTCCGGGCGCGCATGCTGGGGGGTCTTCACACGCAGCGACTTCGAGGGCGGCGCCCCGCTGCTCTGCACCGCCACATCGGCCACGGAAGGCCGCACCGACGGCGTGGCCCGCGTCTGGGTCTGCGGCTCTGTGTGCGTCTTCGTCTGGCTGGGACGACCGGCGCCGGGCTCGACGGACTCGTCCGGCGTGGGCAGGGGCGAGAACTCGGGAGCCGTGACCGCGCCCAGCATGTAGGAGGCCGGCACCGAGAGCAGGGCCGCGCACGCAGCCGCCACTGTCAGCCGCCTCATCGTTGCTCCCCCGTCCCTTCGGGTGCGTGTCCGTCCTTTGTCCCGCGTCACGGGCCCGGGCCGGTACGGCCCTAGGTCCTCGGTACCCAGTCGCTGCGATCTAGTCCTCTCGATCTCCTAGGGTGAACGCGTGCGTATCGCCACGTGGAACGTCAACTCCGTCCGCTCGCGCATCGGCCGGGTGGAGGCCTTCGTCGAGCGGCACGGCATCGACGTGCTTGCCCTGCAGGAGACCAAGGCCCGCGACGACCAGTGGCCGGTGATGGGCCTGGAGGCCATGGGCTACGAGGTCGCGACGTTCGGCGTCGACCAGTGGAACGGGGTGGCCCTCGCCTCGCGCGTCGGCCTGGACGACGTACGCGCCGGGTTCGAGCGCATCCCGCAGTGGGGAGAGCCGCTCGCGTCGGAGGCGCGGGCGATCGGCGCGACCTGCGGCGGGGTTCGGGTGTGGTCGCTCTACGTTCCCAACGGCCGTGCCCTCGGGGACCCGCATCTCGACTACAAGCTGTCCTGGCTGTCCGCACTGCGCGACGCCGCGCAGGCGTGGCTGGCCGAGGACCCCTCGCTCCAGGTGGCGCTCGCCGGCGACTGGAACATCGCGCCGCGCGACGAGGACGTCTTCGACATCAGCCGGTTCGCGCGGAGCACCCACGTCTCCCCGGCCGAGCGGGCGGCGTTCCAGGCGTTCCTCGACGCCGGGTACGTCGACCTGGCGCGCGAGCACACGCCGGGGCCGGACGTCTTCACCTACTGGGACTACTACCGGCAGCGGTTCGAGCGGAACCGCGGCATGCGGATCGACTTCGTGCTCGGCTCCCCCGCGCTCGCGGCCCGGGTCAAGGACGCCAGCATCGACCGTGACGAGCGCGCCGGCAAGGGCGCCAGCGACCACGCACCGGTCATCGTCGATCTGGCCTGAACCGGCGCCGCGCGCGCCGCGGTTGCCGGGAACTGTCGGTGGGATGGAGCATCCTCGTCGGCATGGACCTCGGTACGACGCTCTCGCTCCTCCTCATCCTGCTGGCCGGCGTGCTGCTCGGCGCCGCCGGCGGCGTGCTCTTCGCGCGCAGCCGGGCAGCCGGGCACGACGCCGCGATCAACCAGCGGGCGCTGGAGTCCCGCGCGGCCGACCAGGCAGTCGTCCGGGAGAGTCTGGATCGCCTGCACGACCAGATGCGCGACCTCGAGCACCATCGGGTCTCGTGGCAGAGCCAGCTGCGGCAGCAGGTCGACGACGTGCGCCACTCCACCGACGCCCTGCGCCGGGAGACCTCGTCGCTGTCGACCGCACTGCGCAAGCCCCAGGTCCGGGGCCGGTGGGGCGAGCTGCACCTGCGACGCGCGGTGGAGCTCGCCGGCCTGGTGTCGCGCTGCGACTTCGACGAACAGGTCTCGGTCCGTCACGAGGACGGCCTGCTCCGACCCGACCTGGTCGTGCACCTCGCAGGGGACAAGCACGTCGTGGTCGACGCGAAGGTGCCGCTGGACGCGTTCCTGGACGCGACGGCGGCCGCCGAGGAGGACGAGCGCGACGGCCACCTGCGCCGGCACGCCCGTCAGCTGCGCCAGCACGTCGACGCGCTGAGCGCCAAGAGCTACTGGCGCTCGCTTCCCGGCACGCCGGAGTTCGTGGTGCTGTTCGTGCCCGGCGAGTCCTTCCTGTCCGCGGCGCTCGAGGCCGAACCGACGCTGATCGAGCACGCCGCCGCCCGCCAGGTGGTGCTGGCCACGCCGACCACGTTGATCGCGCTGCTGCGCACGGTCGCCCACGCCTGGACGCAGGAGGCTCTGACCGACAAGACCCGCGAGATCCACGAGCTCGGACGGGACCTGCACGGCCGGCTGGCCTCGATGGGGGGTCACCTCGACAAGCTGGGCCGGTCGCTGACGGCCGCGGTGACGGCGTACAACCGCGCCGTGGGGTCGCTCGAGACCCGCGTGCTCGTCTCGGCCCGGAAGTTCTCGGAGCTCAGCGTCACCGAGGACGACCTGCCAGCGCCGGCCACGGTGCACGAGGCGCCGCGACCGTTGACGACCTCCGAGCTGCTCGAGGCGGTCGCCGAACCGCGCGCGGAGCTGCCCTCCGCGGTGGCAACGCCCGACCGGCCCGACGAGGAGCCACACCTCTCCGCGTGACGGCTCCTGATGAGATCAACCGAGCGCGTGCGAGTCGGGCACGACCAACTGGCTGTCGCCGGCTTTCGGTTCAGTCCGACTCGCAGACGTAGAGTTGGAGCGCCGCATCTGCGGTGAGCGGCCCACGGGACCAGTCGCCGAAGCGTTCAACGACCCGGAGACCGCCGAGCGCGAGCAGCAGCGGCAACTCCTGGGGGAAGATGCTCCTGATCTCAAGCGGCGCGACCACGAAGTCGGGCTCGGAATCTGTCGAGAAGTACCACCTCCCGCGAGTCACCTGCGCGGCCGCGTCGTAGGTTTCCGCGACGTCGACACGCACCACGCCACGATCGGGATCCACGAACGACAACGCGTCGCGCCTGCGTCGAACGCCGTCGGCCTGGGCAAGCATCCGAACGCTCGGGTTGAACACGTCGAAGATGAGCCGCGCTCCCGGTGCCAAGTGCCGTCGCACCGACCGGAAGCAGTCCACCAGGTCCTCGGCCGCATGCAGATGGAGCAACGAGTTGGCGGCGATGAACACCAGGTCGAGCGTTCGGCCCAGGTCGAACTCACGCATGTCGCCCTGCACGTACTCCACGTCCAGGCCGCGCTCGCCCGCCTTCCGTTCAGCCTCGGCAAGCATGTCTGGCGAGAGCTCCAAGCCCATGCACGGATGCCCGTCGGACGCGATCGGGATCAGCTTCTGCCCGGTGCCGCACCCGAGCTCCAGGACGTGCCCGCCTTGCCGATCGGCCTCGGCCCTGTAGAAGTCGACGGCCTGTTCGCCTCCCGGGAACAACCGGTCGTACAACCTCGCGTCCGAGTAGAACTGCTCACTCATGCGGCGCACCTTCCCACACCGTCAGTGGCGCCCGCCTTCGCCGGCACCCCAGGCCTGAGGCCGCTCCCCGTCCGGATCGCCCGGTTGCGGCGAGTCGCGCACGCGTTCGCCCGCGCTCGCCCTACCGTGACGACGTGAGCAGCGTGCGCACAGCCCCCAGGAAGACCCTCTGGGAGGAAGGACGCCATCCGGGCCGCTCGGTCCGGGCCGTCGCGGTGACAGCACTCCTGCTCGCCGCACTCGTCGACGGGCTGGTCTTCGGGCGGCTCTCGCTGCTCTTCGACGTGGTCTTCGTCGTGCTGTCGCTCACAGCGGCTCTCGCCGTGCGGCCGCGTGACTTCTTCACGGTCGGCGTCCTGCCCCCGCTGATGATGTTCGGCGCCGTGCTGCTGCTGGCGCTGGTGTCGCGAGAGACCGTCGCGGAGTCGACCGACGGCCTCGTCCAGGCCGTCGTCTCCGGACTGGCGCTCCACGCCGGCGCGCTGGTGACCGGCTACGTGCTGACCCTGATCGTGCTGTGGGTGCGGCAGACGGCGCTGCGCAACTCCGGCGCCATCCGTGCCGGTGCGCGTCCCACGGCTGCTGTGAACGCTCCGGCAGACGGCACGCGTCTGGAGGCCCGAACCTCCGCGGCCGATGACCCGACGGTGCCCGGACGGCGTGACCACGCCGGCGATGCGCGTGTTCGCTCACACGGCTGATCGACTGCTTCCCGGGGCTCGCTTGTTGGCCGATTCAGCCTCTCCGCGAGCCTGAGTCCTCCCATCCAGGAGCTCATTTGGCGGAAGGCAGCACCGGTCTAGACCTTCGGCCGGAAAGCGTCGGTACGCCCTGGTTGAGTCGGGTCATGGAGACGACGTACCCGCCGCGGGCGCCGGCCGGGCCCCGCACCGGGACCCCGGCCGGTCCGGCGGGTCCGGGCCGGGTGGTGGCCGGTGCCCGCGGCGTCCTCGACGAGCTCGACGACGTGCTGTGGGCGGCCAGACGACCCGAGGAGCTGCTCGAGGTCGTCGCCGAGCTGGAACGCACCCGCTCGCGCCTGGCCGCCCTCGAGGCCCGGGTCACCGTCGAGATCGAGGCCACCTCCGCGGCCAAGACCGACGGCTGGTCCTCCACCACCGCCTACCTGACCGCGATCACCGGCTCGCACCGCTCCACCGGCCCCCGGATGCTGCGCACCGCCCGCGCCCTGACCACCGACCTGTCCGCCACCCACCACGCACTGCACCAGGGCACCATCTCCCCCGAGCACGCCGACGCCATCGTCTGGGTGATGGCCCGACTCCCCCGCGACCCCGACCTGCGCCAGCAGGCCGAGCAGCTGCTGCTCGACGAAGCCACCCGTCTCAACGCCACCGAGCTCCGCGACGCCGTCCACGCCCTCCTCGAGCTCCTCGACCCCGACGGCGCCGCCCGCGAGGAGGAGAAGGCACTCGAGCGCCACGAACGCTCCGCCCACCTCCAGCGCCACCTCTCCCTCACCGACGACGGCCTCGGCGGAGTCCGCCTCAAAGGCCGCGGCACCACCGAGGATGCCGCCGTGATCAAGGCCGCACTCGCCGGCCTGGCTGCCCCCACCGCCGCCGACCTGGCCGACAGCGACCCCGAGTGCGGCGACCCGGGCCGCGACACCCGCGATCACGGCGCCCGCACCTGGGACGCCCTGGTCGAGGCCTGCCAACGACTCCAGGACACCCACACCCTGCCCGAGTCCCACGGCATCAAGCCCCGGATCCAGGTCACCATCGGCCTCGACCAGCTCCGCACCGGCCTGGGCACCGCCCTGCTCGACACCGGCGACCGGCTCTGCGCCGCCGCGGTCCGCAAGCTCGCCTGCGACGCCGACCTCATCCCCGCCGTGCTCGGCACCCACGGCGAGATCCTCGACGTCGGCCGCGCCGCCCGCCTGGTCACCACCGCGATCTGGACCGCCCTCGTCCTGCGCGACCGGCACTGCGCCTTCCCCGGCTGCCGCCGACCGCCCCGCGCCTGCGACGCCCACCACCTCATCCACTGGGCCGACGGCGGTCCCACCAGCCTCGACAACCTGGCCCTGCTCTGCCGCGCCCACCACACCCTCATCCACGCGACGCCCTGGCAGATACGGCTGCACCCCCGCGACCGACGACCGGAGTTCAAGCCCCCACCAGCACGACACCGACACCCCGCCGAACCACCTCCGCCCCAGCGCTGGATCCGCGACCGCACCCCGCGCGAATAGCCCCCACAGCAACCCGCGCCGCAACAGCCAGAGCAGGGCGGCGGGAGCGGAACAACAGGCCGCATACAGCAGCCCCGTCACGGACGGCAGCCCGCCGGGCAACCCGCAGAGCCAGCCCGCAGGGGCAGCCCGCGGAGGCGGCGCCCGCAGGAACGGACGCCGCCCTCACGCTGCTGCCGAGGACTACCTAACCGTCAGCGGCCGCCGCGGGCGCCAGCGGAGAAGCCGGCAGCGCTGTGCGAACGTCCCGGGGCCGACTGCGCCGACGCTGCGGCACGTCCGCCGGAGCGGCCGGTCGAGGAGCCCCGCTGCTGGCCGGGCCGCTCCTGAGCAGAGACACGTCCGGCACCGTCGCCGCGCCGGGTCCCGCGGCCACGCCCGCCGCCCTTCGACGAGCGGTTCGACTCACCGTCGCGGGCGCGGTCGCCGCCGCCGGAGCCGCGTCCGGGCCGACCACCGTTACCGCGGCCACGGCCGGTTCCCCGCCCCGACCCACTGCCCTGCTCGACGGCCGGCTTCTCGATCGGAGGCAGCTCACGCCGCTCGCCGGGAGCGATCTGCGTCAGCACGGGGTGTCCCGGCTGCACCCGCGTGATGGTGGGCTTGATCCCCGCCTTGCGGGTCAGGTCGCGGACGTCGGAGACCTGGGCGTCCAGCATCATCGTCACGACCGTGCCGTCGGCGCCGGCGCGGGCGGTGCGGCCGGAGCGGTGCAGGTAGGCCTTGTGCTCGACCGGCGGGTCGGCGTGCACCACGAGACCCACGTCGTCGATGTGGATGCCGCGGGCGGCGATGTCGGTGGCCACGAGCGTGGTCGCCGTACCGGAGGAGAACGACGCCAGGTTGCGGGTGCGGGCGTTCTGCGAGAGGTCGCCGTGCAGCTCGACCGCCGGCACGCCGCGCGAGTTCAGCTGGCGCGCGAGGGTCTTGGCGCCGCGCTTGGTCCGCGTGAACAGCACCGTGCGACCGGGCGCGGAGGCCAGGTCCGTGATGACCGTGAGGCGGGAGTCCTTGTCGACGTGCAGCACGTGGTGGGTCATGGTCGAGACCGGTGACTGCGCCGAGTCGACGCTGTGCACCACCGGGTTGTCGAGGTAGCGCTTCACCAGCACGTCGACGCCGGCGTCCAGCGTGGCCGAGAACAGCAGCCGCTGACCGTCGGCGGGCGTGCGGTCCAGGATCCGGCGCACCACGGGCAGGAAGCCGAGGTCGGCCATGTGGTCGGCCTCGTCCAGCACGGTGAGCTCGACCGCAGAGAGGTCGGCGTGACCCGACCGGAGGTGGTCCTCGAGCCGCCCCGGGCAGGCGATGACGATGTCGACGCCGTTGCGCAGTGCGGTGATCTGGGGGTTGGGCCGTACGCCCCCGAAGATCGTCATCGACCGCAGGCCGGCCGCGTCCGCGAGCGGGGTGAGGGCCGCCTCGATCTGGGTGACGAGCTCACGCGTCGGGGCCAGGATCAGCGCCCGCGGCTTGCGCGAGCCGCGACGGCCACCGCCGGCGGACAGTCGGGCCACCAACGGCAGCAGGAACGCATAGGTCTTGCCCGAACCGGTCCGCCCGCGGCCCAGCACGTCACGCCCGGCCAGGGAGTCGGGAAGGGTCGCGCGCTGGATCGGGAACGGGCTGTCGATGCCCTGGGTGGCGAGTGACTCCACCAGGACCGAGGGCAAGCCGAGGTCGGCGAAGCCGGCGTCGGCAGGGAGGGAACGGACGGGCGCAGGGGTGACTGAGGGGCGGTGGGCCGCCATGTGGGTGCTCCGAAAACTCGAGGACGGTCGTCCTGCCCGGCGCGGGTCTGGCCCGCGGCGCTCGGTGGATGACGAGAGTGAGAAGACGACCCGAGGCAGAACGGATGGGGCCGACCTCTTCAGCCTACGGCACAGATGGCCGACATCGGACGAAAACGGCGGTGACCCGGCTCACGGCGCGCAGACTTCCGGGCACCGGCGGCCCGGCCGGCTGGGAACCGGCCAGGCGACGGGTCAGGAGGACGCCTGCGCTGCGGCCCGCATGTCGCGGCGCAGCTCGGGAGGCAGCGCGAAGATCAGCGACTCCTCCGCCGTGTGCACCGCCTCGGCGTCCGGGTACCCGCGCTCGGCCAGGAACGCCAGCACGCCGTCGACGAGGTCCTCGGGCACCGACGCCCCGGACGTCACGCTGACCGTCTCGACCCCGTCGAGCCACGCCTCGTCGATCTCCGAGGCGTCGTCGACGCGGTACGCGGCCTTGGCGCCTGCCTCCAGCGCGACCTCGACGAGACGGACCGAGTTCGAGGAGTTGCCCGACCCGACGACGATCACCAGGTCGGCGGACCGGGAGATCTCCTTGATCGCCGTCTGCCGGTTCTGGGTGGCGTAGCAGATGTCGTCCGACGGCGGGTCCAGCAGCGCGGGGAACCGCTCGCGGATGGCGTCCACGATCGTCATGGTCTCGTCGACCGACAGCGTGGTCTGCGACAGCCAGGCGACCTTCTCGGGGTCGCGCACCTCGAGGGTCGCGACGTCCTCGGGCGTCTGCACGAGCGTGATGCGCTCCGGAGCCTCGCCTGCCGTCCCCTCGACCTCCTCGTGGCCCTCGTGGCCGATGAGCAGGATGTCGTAGTCGTCGCTGGCGAAACGTCGCGCCTCGTGGTGCACCTTGGTGACCAGCGGGCAGGTGGCGTCGATCGTCTTGAGCGAGCGCTCCTCGGCCTGCTGGTGCACCTGCGGCGAGACGCCGTGTGCGGAGAACACCACGGTGGCGCCCTCCGGCACCTCGCTGATCTCCTCCACGAAGATCGCACCGCGGTTCTCCAGCGTCGAGACGACGTGCTTGTTGTGCACGATCTGCTTGCGGACATAGACCGGTGCGCCGTACAGGTCCAGCGCCTTCTCGACGGTGATCACCGCCCGGTCGACGCCGGCACAGTAGCCGCGTGGCGCGGCAAGCAGCACCGAACGGCTCTCGGCGGCGGCCGGCTCAAGGACAGGGGGCATCCCCAGGTCAGAGGTGCTCATGCGCCCATCGTAGGTGGTGGGCCGTAGGGTGCCGGGCAGTGCGGCGGCCACGGACCCCGCACCGTACGGCGTCGTGACCGCCCGGTCCGCGCCCCGGCCGACCGGCAGGGAGGAGGAGCACTGTGGGACTGGCCACGTCTCCGGAGCAGCCGGCCCCCGTCCGTCAGATCGCCAACCTGATCTCCGGCTGGGTGGACCGCCTCGGCGTCGTCTGGGTGGAAGGGCAGGTCGCCCAGCTCTCCCGCCGGCAGGGCATGAACACCGTCTTCCTCACTCTGCGGGACCCGGTCGCCGACGTGTCCATCGCGGTGACCTGCTCGCGGCAGCTGTTCGACTCGATGAACCCGCCGCTCGTCGAGGGCGCCGGCGTGGTCGTGCACGCCAAGCCCTCCTACTACGCCAACCGGGGCACCCTCTCGCTGCGCGCCAGCGACATCCGCATGGTGGGGCTCGGCGAGCTGCTGGCCCGCATCGAGCGGCGCCGTCAGCTGCTGGCCGCCGAGGGGCTGTTCGCCGCCGAGCTCAAGCGCCCGTTGCCGTTCCTGCCCCGGCGGGTGGGCCTGATCACCGGAGGCGGGTCCGCCGCCGAGCGCGACGTGCTCGAGGTGGCCCGCCGGCGGTGGCCGGCCGTCGACTTCCGGGTCGTGCACACCGCCGTGCAGGGCCCGCACGCGGCCGGCGAGATCATGGCAGCGCTCGACCGGCTCGACCGGGACCCCGACGTGGACGTCATCGTCATCGCCCGCGGCGGCGGCTCGGTAGAGGACCTGCTGCCGTTCAGCGACGAGGGGCTGATCCGCGCGGTCGCCCAGGCACGTACGCCGGTGGTCTCCGCCATCGGCCACGAGCCCGACAGCCCGCTGCTCGACCTCGTCGCGGACCGGAGGGCAGCGACCCCGACCGACGCCGCGAAGACGGTCGTCCCCGACGTCGCCGAGGAGACCGAGCGGATCCGGCACGCGCGTGACCGGCTGCGCGCGCACCTGTCGACGTGGCTCTCCCGCGAGCAGCACGCCCTCGACGCGGTCCGCGCGCGGCCCAGCCTGGCCGACCCGGCCCGGCACCTCAGCGACCGGGCGGCCGAGGTCGAGCAGCTGCGCGACCGGGCTCGCCGCAGCCTCGGTCACCGGCTCGACCGGGCGGGCGACGACCTGGTGCACCACCTCGCGCGGGTCCGCAGCCTGTCACCGCTGGCCACCCTGCGCCGGGGGTACGCCGTCGTGCAGGACGCCGAGGGCCGCGTCGTCACCGCGGTCGACCAGGTGGCACCCGAGGCGGCGCTGCAGATCCGGGTCACCGACGGCCGGATCGGCGTCACCGTCACCACGAGCACCGCCGACCCCGCCGACCCCGCCGACTCAGCAGACCAGCACCACCGCACCGGAGGAGACCTCGATGAGTGAGACCGGCACGGCCGGCACGTCAGCCGACCTCAGCTACGAGCAGGCTCGGGAGGAGCTCGTCGAGGTGGTGCGGCGCCTGGAGTCCGGCGGCACCGACCTGGAGGAGTCGCTGGCTCTGTGGGAGCGCGGCGAGCAGCTGGCGCGCACCTGCCAGCAGCGGCTCGACGGCGCCCGCCGGCGCCTCGAGACAGCGCTCGCCGAGGACTCGGACGACGAGCCGGCCGGCGACTCCGACGCCGACTGACGCCACCCCCGGCTGAACCGACCGGAGCAGCGCCGGCGCCGACCCGACCCGGCCGGCGCCGGCGCACCGTCAGCGCAGGGTGGTCACGAAGTCGGCCAGCTCCTGGACCGGCACCTCGTGGCCCACGACGAGAGTCGTGGTGTCGTCGACCTCGCGCACGAGGGCGACATCGCCGCCGTCGTCGCTCCACCGCGTCCACGTCTGCCCCGCGACCCGCACGGGCTCTCCGCGGACGGCCTGCTCGTCGACGTACGTCTCGACCATGGACTTCGTCGACGATGCCGACTGCTCGAGGCCGACGTAGCGCCCGTCCGCGTTGAGCATGCCGAGGTGCCAGTGCGCGTTCACGCCGTCCACGTAGTCCACGTTCGTCGCTCGCCAGCCGTCCGGCAGCGACGGCGGTGCCTCGACGTCGAAGGGCGCCTGCTCGCGTGCCAGGTCCGCCACCCGGCTGTAGTCGACTTCCCGGACCGGGCTCGGTGGGTCGACGCGCGTGACCGCCTGCAGTGCCACGTAGCCGCCGACCAGCACGAGGAGCACGAGGATGGCGCCGACCAGCCCCGACGTCGACCGCTGGTAGCGCCCTGCCTGTCCACTCACCTCACCATTGTCCCAGCGCCACCCCAGCCCTCGCCCCCACCCCGATTCGTCCGCTCCTGCCCCGCGTGGAACCGGCTCGGAAACGCGGACGAATCGGGGTGGGGGCGGAGCCGCAGGTGCGGCTACTGCTAGCGGGGGGCGCCGCAGGTGCGGCACACTTGCGGCGTGAGTGACTACCGGGTTGCGGAAGCGGCCGACCTGCTGGGGGTCAGCGACGACACCCTGCGCCGCTGGGTCGACGCCGGAAGGGTCGCCGCCGGCCCCGATGCCTCCGGCCGCACCCGGATCGCCGGAGCCGACCTGGCCCGGCTGGCGCGCGAGCTGGCCGATGCCGACGACAGCGACGCGACCCGGTCGAAGGCGGTCAGTGCCCGCAACCGGATGCGCGGCATCGTCACGCACGTCAAGAAGGACACCGTGATGGCGCAGGTCGAGCTGGTGTGCGGGCCGTACCGCATGGTCTCCCTGATGAGCGCCGAGGCGGCCGAGGAGCTCGGGCTCGAGGCCGGCGTCGTCGCGATCGCCTCGGTGAAGTCGACCAACGTCGTCGTGGAGCTTCCATGAGCGCCGTGAGCGCCGCGACCGGGCGCAGCAGTCCGGTCGGGAGGCCGCAGCTCGTCGGCGGCCGGCGCGGACGAGCGCGCAGCCGGGTGGTGATCGCGCTCGGGCTGCTCACGCTCGTCCTGGCCGGTTGCGGGTCGAGCGGGGACGACGACGCGGCCGGCGCCGGCGGCACACGCTCCGGCGACCTGGACGTCCTGGCCGCGGCGTCCCTGACCGAGACCTTCACGACCCTCGCCGCCACGTTCGAGCACCAGCACCCGGGCGCGCGCGTCCGGCTCTCGTTCGACTCCAGCGCCACCCTCGCCGAGCAGGTGGTGCAGGGCGCGCCGGCCGACGTCCTGGCCACGGCCGACGAGCAGACCATGCAGACGGCCGTGTCCGCCGGCGCCGTGGCGGGGAAGCCACGGACGTTCGCGACCAACCGGCTGGCGCTCGTCGTGCCCGCCGACAACCCGGCAGCCATCAGCGGCTTCACCGACGTGGACGACCCGGCGGTCGACTACGTCGTGTGCGTCCCCTCCGCTCCCTGCGGCGCCCTGACCGCGACCGTGCTCGACACCGAGGGGGTGCAGCGCCGGCCGGCCAGCGAGGAGGTGGACGTCAAGGCGGTCCTCAGCAAGGTGCAGCTCGACGAGGCCGACGCGGGCATCGTCTACTCCACGGACGCGGTCGCGGCCGGCGACGCCGTGCTGACCTTCCCGGTGCCCGCCCCGGCCGATGCCGTCAACACCTACCCCGTCGCCGCGCTGGCCGACGCGGCACAGCCGGAGCTGGCGCGGGCCTGGGTCGACCTCGTGCTGTCCGCCCCGGGACAGCAGGTGCTCCACGACGCCGGGTTCGGCGCGCCGTGACCACACTGCCGCGGCTCGACCAGCCGGGGAGCCGGCCGCCCCCCGCAGACGCCGGCCGCCCTGCGCCCGACGGCGTCGCCGTGGGCCGGGCCCCGCTGCGTCTCGTCGTGCCTGCGGCCGTCGGCGTCGCCTTCCTCGCCGTCCCGATGCTCGCGCTGCTCGTCCGTACTCCATGGGCGGACTTCCTCGAGCGGCTGACCGACCCGGCGATCCTCGACGCGCTGCGGCTCTCGCTGCTCACCGCCACCGCCGCGGTCGTGCTGGTCACGCTGGTCGGCATCCCGCTCGCCTGGGCGCTGGCACGCGGGCGGTTCCGCGGCCGTGCCGTGGTGCGCGCCCTGGTGGTGGTGCCGCTGGTGCTGCCGCCCGTCGTCGCCGGGGTCGCGCTGTTGTCGGCGTTCGGTCGCAGCGGCGTGCTGGGCGGCCCGCTCTACGACGCCTTCGGGGTGTCGCTGCCGTTCACGACCGCCGCCGTGGTGGTGGCGCACGCCTTCGTCGCCCTGCCGTTCTTCGTGCTGAGCGTCGAGGGCGCGCTGCGCGCCACCCACCGGGAGTACGACGTCGTCGCGGCCAGCCTCGGCGCGAGCCGGTGGACCACGTTCGTCCGGGTCTCCCTGCCGCTGGCCGCCCCCGGCGTGCTCGCCGGGCTCGTGCTCAGCTGGGCCCGCGCCCTGGGCGAGTTCGGCGCCACCATCACCTTCGCCGGGAACTACCCGGGCACCACCCGCACGATGCCGAACGCGATCTACGGTGCGCTGCAGTCCGACCCGGAGGTCGCGCTCACCCTGAGCGTCATCCTGATGGCCGCCTCGGTCGCGGTGCTGGTGCTGCTGCGCGAGCGCTGGTTCGACCAGGCCGTGCAGGGGGCCCGCGGGTGAGCGGCGTCCAGCCGGTGCAGTCGTCGAGGTCGGCGGAGCCGGCGGCCCCGCCGCTGCTCGACGCCCACGTCGTCGTACGCCGTCCCGGGCACACCGTCGACGTCCGGCTGAGCGCGAGGCCCGGCGACGTGATCGCCGTGATCGGCCCCAACGGCACCGGGAAGTCCACGCTGGTGCGCGCCCTGGCCGGCATCGTGCCGCTCTCCGAGGGTCACGTCGTGGTCGACGGGCGGGGCTGGGAGGGCGACGGGGTCCCGCGGCTGGAGGCCCGGCACCGTCACGTCGGGATGGTGTTCCAGTCGGACCTGCTGTTCCCGCACCTGAGTGCGCTGGGCAACGTGGCGTTCGGCCCGCGCAGCCGCGGCGTCCGTCGCCGTACCGCCGAGGCGAGCGCGCGTGCGTGGCTCGACCGGCTGGGGATCGGCGACCTGGCCGACCGGCGCCCGCACGAGCTCTCCGGCGGCCAGGCGCAGCGGGTCTCGATCGCCCGCGCGCTGGCCGGCGACCCGGGTCTGCTGCTGCTCGACGAGCCGCTCTCGGCGCTCGACGTGGGCGTGGCGATGTCCCTGCGCCTCGAGCTGGCCCGGCACCTGGCGGACTTCCCCGGCGTCGCGCTGCTGGTCACCCACGACGCCCTGGACGCGATGACCCTGGCGAACCGGGTGCTGGTGCTCGACGACGGAGCCGTCGCCCAGGAGGGCACCCCCGCGGAGGTGGCCACCACGCCCCGCACCGACCACGTGGCCCGGCTGGTGGGCCTCAACGTGCTCCGCGGCGAGGCCGACGGCACCACCGTCCGGCTCGACGACGGCACCCTGCTGGTCACCACCAGCCCCGCCCGCGGCCCCGCCCGAGCCTGCTTCAGCCCCGCCGCGGTGACCCTGACCATCGACCAGCCGGAGGGCTCGGCCCGCAACCGGTGGCGCGCCCCGATCGCCTCGGTGGCACCCCACGGCGAGGCCGTCCGAATCCACCTGGAAGGCCCGAACGGGCTCATCGCGGACGTCACGCCCGCCTCGGCCGCGGCGCTCGGGCTGACCCCGGGCCGCGACGTGTGGGCCTCGGTCAAGGCGACGGAAGTGCGCGTCTACACGAGCGGGTGAGGGGTACCCTCGGCCCATGTCCGAACGCCTCGACCGCGACTCCGGTCTCCTCGCCGCCCACGAAGCACCCGACCGCAACCTCGCGCTCGAGCTGGTCCGGGTCACCGAGGCTGCCGCGATGGCGGCCGGTCGCTGGGTCGGCCGCGGGGACAAGAACGGCGCCGACGGGGTCGCGGTCAACGCGATGCGGACGCTGATCTCCACCGTTGGCATGCGCGGTGTGGTGGTGATCGGGGAGGGCGAGAAGGACAACGCCCCGATGCTGTTCAACGGCGAGGAGGTCGGTGACGGCACCGGCCCCGAGTGCGACGTGGCGGTCGACCCGATCGACGGCACCACGCTGGCTGCCAAGGGCATGGCCAACGCGATCGCGGTGATGGCCGTTGCCCCCCGCGGCTCGATGTACGACCCGTCGGCCGTCTTCTACATGGAGAAGCTCGTCACCGGTCCCGACGCCGCCGACGTGGTCGACATCCGCAACCCGGTCGCGGAGAACATCAACCAGGTCGCCAAGGCCAAGGGCTGCTCCGCCGCGGACGTCACCGTCGTGCTGCTCGACCGTCCGCGTCACGAGGGGCTCGCTCAGGAGATCCGCGAGACCGGCGCCCGGATCAAGTTCATCAGCGACGGCGACGTCGCCGGCGCGATCATGGCCGCACGCGCGGGCACCGGCATCGACCTGCTGCTCGGCATCGGCGGCACCCCCGAGGGCATCATCGCCGCCTGCGCCATGAAGTGCCTGGACGGAGTGATCCAGGCCAGGCTGTGGCCCAAGGACGACGACGAGCGGCAGCGCGCGATCGACGCCGGGCACGACCTGGACCGCGTGCTGAGCACCGACGACCTGGTCAACGGTGACGACGTGTTCTTCGTGGCGACCGGGATCACCGACGGCGAGCTGATGCAAGGCGTCCGCTACCGGGCGGGCGGGGCGAGCACCCACTCGCTGGTGATGCGCTCGCGCAGCGGCACGATCCGCTCGATCACCTCCGAGCACAAGCTCCGCAAGCTCATGTCGTACGCGGCGGTCGACTTCGACCACTAGCTCCCGACGGAGGACGGCGCGGGTGCCCACCCGCAGGCTGCCGCGGTCCTTGAGACACCTCCGCGCCCCTCGCGCCGACCACTAGAGTCGCGGGCATGACAGCTGAGCCCGCAGCCGGTCCGTACGTCGTCGCCGGGGAGGCGCTGGTCGACATCGTCGTGCCGCCCGACGGCAGGGTCGAGAACGCGCCGGGCGGCTCGCCGCTCAACGTCGCCGTCGGCCTGGCGCGGCTGGGAGTCGACACGGTGCTGATGACCGAGCTGGGCGACGACGAGCACGGCAAGCTGACCGCCGACCACGTGGTCGCCTCCGGAGTGGTCCTGCACGAGGAGTCGGTCGTCGGGGGCCGGCGTACCAGTACCGCCACCGCACACCTCGACGAGAACCGGGCCGCGACCTACGACTTCGACCTGCGCTGGGAGATGGGGCCGCGCGAGTTGCCCGCCCACGCCAGCGGCCTGCACGTCGGCTCGATCGGCGCCGCGCTGCGGCCCGGACGCGACAGCGTCGTGGACCTGGTCCGGCAGGCCGGGGCGGCCGGCCTGCTGGTCTCCTTCGACCCCAACGCCCGGCCCGCCTTCCTGCCGGGACCGGACCAGGCCTTCGCCGACCTGCTCGAGGTGGCGGGGGCCGCGGCGCTCGTGAAGCTGAGCGACGAGGACGTCGAGCACCTCGCTCCGGGGCGTACGCCGGCCGACCTCGCCGCCGACCTGCTCGAGCGCAGCGCGACCACGCGGCTGGTCGTGGTCACGCACGGCGGCACGGCCGCGGAGGCCTACACGCGCGAGCACCTGGTGCGGGTGCCCTCGCAGCCGGTGGAGGTGGTCGACACCGTCGGTGCCGGCGACTCGTTCATGGCGGCGCTGATCGCGACGGTGCTGGAGTGGGGCCTGGACCTGTCGCGCGAGCGGCTCGAGGCGCTGCTGTCGGCGGCCCACCAGGTCGCCGCGCTCACCTGCGCCCGCCGGGGCGCTAACCCGCCGACGCGTCGCGAACTGCCGGCCGGCTGGCCCGCCGGCTGACCTCGCGGGCGGCGCGCCGGGACGTGTGCTCGGCGAGCGAGGTCGCGACCACGTCGAGGACGTCCGGGTCCAACGCCATGCCCAGGTGGCTGCTGCGCACCTCGACGGTGGTGGCTTGGGGGTCCAGGCAGCCGCGCCAGTCGATGATCCCGTCGCGGCGGGAGAACACCGAGGTGAACGACATCGAGCCGGGGAGCTCGGCGCGCGCCTCCTCCCAGCTCTGCTGGGCGCACTCGCCCGAGGTGCAGTCGGCTCCCATCATCCGGCCCAGTCCGGCGCGCTGCAGGCGCACCAGCAGGGCCAGGTCGAGCAGGAGCAGGCGGTGCGCCGCGCCCGGCGCGAGCAGTGGGCTGCCGAGCGTCACGATCCCTTCGACGAGATCCGGCCGCCGGGCGGCGACGCCGCGGGCCAGCAGGCCGCCCAGGCTGTGGCCGACGAGGGCCACCTTGCGGCCGCGCTTGGTCGCGATCTTCTCGATCCGCTCCTCCAGCGCATCGGAGGCCTCCCGCGTGCAGCCGACGTTCGCGTGCATGGTGGAGCGATAGGTGCGGTGGCCCTGGCGCCGCAGGTGCCGGCTCATCAGGCGCAGGGACCCGTCGCCGGCCATGAAGCCGGGGATCAGCACCACCGGCGCGAGGCCCGGCTCGGGGTGCCGCAGCGCGTACGGCGTCTCGGCCGGCGCCAGCCGCTCACAGGCGTTGCGACCCAGGAGCCGTGCCGCCTCGGCCAGCACACTGGTCTCCCGCGCGATCGCGCGCAGTCCCCGGGGACCGGCGTACCCCGGCGGGCAGAGGAAGGTGGCCATCGGCGAACCCATAGTGTGACAGTAACCACATACGACCGGTTTCAACCGCCGCGACGCAGATTCGTGACCTGATCCGTCCGGAACGCCGGGTCTGACCGCAGCCGCGGCCCGGCGACGGGGCGCGCCTACTAAACTGGTCGGTAACCTGCCGTCGACGAAGGGACTCGCACCCGATGTCCAGCACCGACCAGGGCCAGCGCAGCGAACCCCGGGCCGCCTCCGCCACCACCGCCCGCGACCTCGATCTCGACCGAGTCGCCCAGGAGGCGACTACAGGCGAGCGCACCGGTCGCGGACCGCTGCCCGGCCCGTCCCCCGAGCGGTTCGCCACCGTCGCCCCCGGCATCGACCTGTGCTACCAGACGTTCGGCGATCCCGCCGACGAGCCGCTGCTGCTGGTGATGGGGCTCGGCGGCCCGATGACCTGGTGGAGCCCGGAGTTCTGCGGGCTGCTCGCCGAACGCGGCTTCCACGTGGTCCGCTACGACAACCGCGACAGCGGCCGCTCCAGCCGGGTGCGGGCCCGGGTCAGCCGCTCGGGCATCGTGCGGTCGTTCCTCGGCCGCGGCGGCACGCCGCCGTACTCGCTGCTCGACATGGCCGAGGACGGCCTGCGGCTGCTCGAGCACCTCGGGCACGAGACCGGTCACGTGGTCGGCATCTCGATGGGCGGCATGATCGCCCAGACGATGGCCCTGCACGCGCCGGAGCGGGTCCGGTCGCTGACCTCGATCATGTCCACCACCGGCCGGCGCACGGTCGGCTGGCAGGACCCCCGCCTGCTGCCGCTGCTGCTGGCCCGCCGCGCCGGCGACAAGGCGGACTACGTCGAGGCCTCCACCCGGATGTGGCGGGTGATCGGGTCGCCGCTGTACCCCGACACGGTCGAGGAGGTCCGCGCGCGGGCCGAGGACACCTGGGACCGCGGGGTCAGCGCAGCAGGCGTGGCCCGGCAGATGACGGCGATCCTGGCCCAGCCCGACCGCAGCCGCCGGCTGCGCGAGCTCGACGTGCCGACGCTGGTGATCCACGGGCTGAACGACAAGATGGTGCATGTCTCGGGCGGCCGGGCCACCGCACGGGCGATCCGTGCCGCGGAGCTGCTGCTGGTGCCGGGCATGGGCCACGACGTCCCCGAGCAGCTGCACGTCACGTTCGCCGACGCGATCGCCCGGAACGCCGCCCGGACCGGCCACGACGGAGCGGCGCCGGCCTAGTCGGGTACGGCGGCCAGCAGCTCCTGCAGCGCCTCGGCGAGGTAACCGACGAGGTTCCACACGTCCGGCACCATCTCCCGGCAGGCGATCAGGCCGAAGTCGAGGTGGCCGTCGTAGGAGAACAAGGTGATGTTCAGCCCGCCGGTCATGTCCGTGACCGCCGAGACCGGGTAGATGCCCTGCACGCGCGCGCCGGCGACGTACAACGGCAGCTGCGGCCCGGGCACGTTGCTCACGAACAGGTTGAACGGCAGCCCCGGCAACGTCGCGAGGTGGAACAGCGCCCGGGCGGCCAGACCGGAGAGCGCGGTGGGGATCGCGGTCGAGAGGTCCTGCAGCAACGAGGCCGGCACCGCGTCGAAGTGCTGCTTGGCCTCCAGCATCGAGGCCCGCATCGCCTCGGCCCGGGCCACCGGGTCCGCGAGGTCGGTGGGCAGCGCCGCCAGCATCACCGACACCTGGTTGCCCAGCGCCCCGCGCTGGTCCTCGGTGCGCACCGAGACCGGCACGGCCGCCACCAGCGGCGAGGCCGGGAGCGCGTCGTGGTCGAGCAGCCAGCGGCGCAGGGCCGAGGTGGTCAGCGTCATCACGACGTCGTTGACGGTCATGGCGAAGTGGTCCTTCACCCGCTTGACGTCGGCGAGCGGCACGGACCCGAACGCGAACCGGCGGTGCGCCGTGATCGGCCCGTTGAGCGGCGTGCGCGGCGCTCGGAGAGCCTGTCCGTCGACCTCGTGCGGTCGCTGGCCGACCAGCCGTCCGACGCCCCCCGCGACGGCGCTGAGCAGCCGCACGCCGGGGAAGTTCGTCGCGCCGGGCACCTGGTCGAGGTAGCTCAGCGACCGGGGCACCGTGCGCAGCACCTCGACGGGGCTCAGCGCCATCGACCGGACGCCCCGGCGCAGCAGCCCGAACGTCGAGGGGATTCGCGAGGCCTCCGGCTCGGACTCCGGCTCCACGGGCCGCGGCTCCGGGTCGAGGTCCATCACCGCCTCCAGGATCTCCGCGCCGGAGACCCCGTCGATCGCCGCGTGGTGGATCTTGGAGTAGAAGGCCGCGCCGCCTCCCTCGAGGCCGGTGATGACGTAGGCCTCCCACAGCGGCCGCGACCGGTCCAGGGGGCGCGAGTGGATCCGGGCCACCTGCTCGCCGAGCTGCTCGCGCGACCCGGGCGCCGGCAGCGCGAGCTCGCGGAGGTGGAACTCGATGTCGAAGTGCGGGTCGTCGGTCCAGTAGGGCCGGCCGAGCCCGAGCGGGACCTCGACCAGCCGGCGCCGCAGCGGCGGGGCCAGGTGGACCCGCGGCTCGAGCACGTCGCGGACCATCTCCAGACCCCACTGGTCGCCGGGTCCGTCGCCCCCGCGGAGCGGGTCGAGCATCACGAGGCTGCCGACGTGGCCGGTGGTGGTCGGTGACTCGACCATCAGGAACTGCGCGTCCAGGGCGCTCAGCTGCTCCATGCCTCAGTCATACCGCATGCCCGGAGGGCGCGGGATGCGAAGCCCGAACGGCGCCCGGTTCCGGCCGGCGGACGGCGACATCACCGGTATGCGTCCTCCGTCCGGCTCAGGTTCGCCACATCGGGCACCGGGATCGCCCGTTCGGAGCTGGTGCAGGAGCTTCGGACCGGTTGCCAGCAAAGGAACCTCAGTGTTGGCTTTGCATCAGTGGGTCACGTCTGGCAGCAAAGTCCCCGTCGGAGGCCAAGATGGCTCGACTTTTCGGAAGCCCGGTGGCGACGAGATCGCGGCGCAAGCAGTTCGCGGTCGCCGCCGTCCTCGCCCTGATGGCCGCGTCGCTGGCCGCCTGCGGCGGCAGCTCGGGCAAGCCCACGCTCAACTGGTACATCAACCCGGACACCGGCGGCCAAGACGCGGTGGCCAAGAAGTGCAGCACCGACCAGTACACGATCGCCACGCAGGTGCTGCCCACGGACGCGACCCAGCAGCGGATCCAGCTGGCCCGTCGGCTCGCCGCCTCCGACAGCAGCATCGACCTGATGAGCATCGACCCGCCGTACACCGCCGAGTTCGCCAACGCCGGCTACCTCGCGCCGATCGCCGACAACCTCGCGGCGAAGCTGAAGACCCAGTCCTTCAAGAGCGCGATCGCCGCGGCGACCTGGAAGGGCAAGCTCGTCGTGGCCCCGTTCTGGTCCAACACCCAGGTGCTCTGGTACCGCAAGTCGTTCGTGGACAAGGCCGGGATCGACATGAGCAAGCCGGTGACCTGGGACCAGCTGATCACGGTCGCCTCCCAGAACGGCGGCACGATCGCTGTCCAGGCCAACAAGTACGAGGGCTACGTGGTGTGGATCAACGCGCTCGTCTCCGGGGCCGGCGGCAGCTTGGTGCAGGACGCCGCGAAGGGCGTCGACGCCAAGATCACCATCAACTCCCCTGCCGGAGAGGACGCGGCCAAGGTGATCGAGGAGCTGGCCGGCTCCTCGGCCAAGCCGGCGGACCTCTCGGTGTCCACGGAGGGCACGGCGGGCACCACGTTCGGCTCGTCCAGAGGCGCCTTCATGGTGAACTGGACCTACATCTACCACAACTACGACGAGACCGACCCCGCCGTCGCGAAGGACATCGGCTACGCCATGTACCCCCGGACGGTCGCCGGTGAGCAGCCCAGGCCGCCGTACGGCGGGATCGGGATCGGGGTCAGCAGCTTCTCCAACCACATCGACCTCGCCACCCGGGCGATGGAGTGCATCACCTCCCCGCAGAACCAGGGCATCAACGCGGAGCTCACCGGCAACATGCCCGCCAGCGCGGCCGGCTACGACTACCCGCCGCTGAAGAAGCTCTACCCGCCGGACCTGCTCGCCCTGTTCCAGAAGAGCCTGCAGGTGGCCGCCCCGCGGTCGGTGACGCCGTACTGGGGCGACATCTCCAGCGCGATCCTGAGCACCTGGCACTCCCCGACCAGCGTCACCGACAAGACCCCGCAGGAGTCCGCGACGTTCATCGAGCAAGTCCTGAAAGGAGAGAGGTTGCTGTGACCACCGCTACCGAGGCCCGGCCGGTAGCCGCCCGGCACACCACGGACAGGTCAGCGGCGGAGAGCCGGCTGGCGACGAAGCTGGTGGCCCCCGCGGTCATCCTGATGCTGCTCGTCACCGCCTACCCGATGCTGCAGGCGCTCTACCTGTCGCTGTTCCGCTACCGCCTCACGACGCCCGGCGAGCGGGAGTTCGTCGGCCTCAACAACTACACCACCGCGCTGACCGACCCGCTGTTCTGGAACGACCTGTTCAACACCGTCGTCATCATGGTGGTCAGCGTCGCCGTCGAGCTGGTGATCGGGTTCGCGTTCGCGATGGTGATGCACAAGATCATCTTCGGCCGCGGGGTGATGCGGACCTCGATCCTGATCCCCTACGGCATCATCACCGTGGTCTCCGCGTTCGCCTGGCAGTTCGCCTTCAGCCTCAACAACGGCTTCGTGAACGGCTGGCTGAGCTGGTTGCCGTGGATCAGCCCCGACACCAACTGGTTCGGGTCGCACTGGCCGGCGATGTTCGCGATCATCGTCTCGGAGATCTGGAAGACGACCCCGTTCATGTCGCTGCTGCTGCTGGCCGGGCTCTCGCAGGTGTCCGAGGACATGCTGGAGGCCGCGCAGGTGGACGGTGCCACGTGGTTCCAGCGGCTCTACAAGGTGATCCTGCCGAACATGCGGGCGGCGATCATGGTCGCGGTCCTGTTCCGCGCTCTCGACGCCTTCCGGATCTTCGACAACATCTTCGTGATGACCAAGGGTGCCCAGCAGACGGAGTCCTCGTCGTTCCTGACCTACCGGCAGGTGATCGAGCAGTTCCAGCTCGGGATGGGCTCCGCGCTGTCCGTGCTGCTGTTCCTGAGCGTGCTGGTCCTGGCGTTCGGGATCGTCAGGCTGTTCCGGGTCGACCTGGCACAGGCACGAGGGGAGGGCTGATGAAGCAGAGGAGCGGGCTCGGGACCTGGGTGGGATTCGCGCTGATCCTCGTCTGGTGCCTGTTGCCGGTGGTGTGGATCATCTCGCTGTCGTTCAAGCCGGTGGCGGAGACCACCGTGGGCAGCCCGCAGTTCCTGCCCAAGACGTGGACCATCCAGAACTACAAGGACATCCTCGACAACCCGGACTTCCAGCACGCCCTGCTGAACTCGTTCGGCATCGCGCTGATCTCGACGGCGCTCGCGGTGATCTTCGCGATGTTCTGCGCCTACGCCATCGCCCGTCTGGAGTTCCGCGGCAAGCGGCTGGTGCTCTCCCTGGCCCTCGCCATCGCGATGTTCCCGGTCGTGGCCCTGGTCGGCCCGCTGTTCGACCTGTGGCGCTCCATCGGGCTGTTCAACACCTGGCCCGGGCTGATCATCCCCTACATGTCCTTCACGCTTCCGCTGGCCATCTGGACCCTGTCGGCGTTCTTCCGCGAGATCCCCTGGGAGATGGAGCAGGCGGCGCAGGTGGACGGCGCCACTTCCTGGCAGGCGTTCCGCAAGGTGATCGTGCCGCTGGCCGCCCCGGGGGTCTTCACCGCGGCGATCCTGACGTTCTTCTTCGCCTGGAACGAGTTCGTGCTGGCGATCTCGCTGACGTCCACGACCGCCGCCCGCACCGTCCCGGCGCAGCTGTCGTACTTCGTCGGACCGGACCCGTTCAACCCGCCGTACTCACAGCTCGCGACCGCGTCCGTGATCGTCACCATCCCGGTGATCGTCATCGTCCTGCTGTTCCAGCGTCGAATCGTCGCCGGCCTGACCTCCGGCGCAGTGAAGGGTTGACCCATGGCCGCCATCGAGATGAAGAGCATCGTCAAGCAGTACGGCGACGGCTTCCCGGCCGTGAACGACGTCAGCATCGACGTCGCGGACGGCGAGTTCATGATCCTGGTCGGACCGTCCGGGTGCGGGAAGTCGACGCTGCTGCGGATGATCGTCGGCCTGGAGGACATCACCTCCGGCGACATGATCATCGACGGGGACCGTGTCAACGAGAAGGCCCCCCGCGACCGCAACCTCGCGATGGTCTTCCAGAACTACGCGCTCTACCCGCACCTGACCGTCTACGAGAACATCGCCTTCCCGCTCCGGCTGTCGAAGCAGCACAGCGACCAGGAGATCGACACGAAGGTCCGGGAGGCCAGCCGCCTGCTGGAGCTCGACGAGCACCTGGACCGCAAGCCCGGCAACCTCTCCGGTGGCCAGCGGCAGCGGGTCGCGATGGGCCGCGCGATCGTCCGCGACGCCCAGGCGTTTCTCTTCGACGAGCCGCTGTCGAACCTGGACGCCAAGCTGCGCGGTCAGATGCGCACCGAGATCTCGCGGCTGCAGCGCAGGCTCGGGATCACCACGGTCTACGTGACCCACGACCAGACCGAGGCGATGACCCTGGGCGACCGGGTCGCGGTGCTCAAGCGCGGCATCCTTCAGCAGCTGGCGACGCCGCGGGAGCTCTACGACCAGCCGAACAACCTCTTCGTCGCCGGCTTCATCGGCTCTCCCCCGATGAACTTCCTGCCGGCCACCGTCCAGGGCGACCAGCTCGAGCTGCCGTTCGGGAAGGTCACCATCCCGGGTGAGAAGGCCTCGAAGGTGCAAGGGAAGGACCTGGTGATCGCCGGCATCCGGCCGGAGTACTTCGACGACGCCGCGGTCGTGGACAGCGCCCGGCTGGCCCAGGGCACGACATTCCGCGCCACGGTGGACGTCACCGAGTGGCTAGGCAACGAGGCTTACGCCTACATCCCCTTCGAGGCCCCCGCCGACGTGCGCGAGCAGCTGTCCGCGCTCGAGAAGGAGCTGGAGATGGAGGCGATGCACCCGCAGCTGGTGGTGAACCTCGACGCCGCGAGCCGGATCCGGGAGGGCGAGGAGGCGAACATCTTCGTGGACGCACGGAAGATGCACCTCTTCGACCCCTCCAGCCAGGAGAACCTGACCGTGGGTCTGTGACCCGTCGTCTACCCCGAAGCCGTTCCGCGGCGGAGGAAGGGCGGGCGCGCCGGGCCCTTGCGCTGCACGTGCACGGACCCCATCAGCGCCAGCCCGCGAACCCGCACGACCGGGGACCCGCCGTCCAGCGCGGGGTCGACCTTGGGCCGCTGCTCCGAGAACTCCCCCATCAGGCCGAAGCCGTCGAGGACCACCTGGGTGTGCGCGTTGACCACCACGTCGATGCTGCCCATGATCGCGCAGGCGTCGATCGTGACCTCGCGGGCGGCCAGCCGGGCCTCGCGCAGGTCGAGCGTGATGCTGCCCATGAACGCGACGGCGGTGTGCCGTTCCGGCATCTCCCAGACCCCGCGGCGCTTGCAGTCGCTCATCACCGAGACCGACGCGGCGTGACGGGCCGCGACCACGACGGGTTCCGGCGCGCCGGCCGGGGGCGCCGGAGTGGGGGCCGGCCGCCCGGACACCGGGAGGTCGTGCGTGATCGGGACGAGGTCGCCGTAGGTCTTCGCGGCGTACGTCGCCTCCAGCCGGTCGTCGAGCTCGTCGAGGTCGATGCGCCCCTCCCCCGCCGCGTGGCGCAGCACCTCCGCGACGGCGTGCCGGTCCTCGTCGGAGATCCGCAGCATCGCCGGGTCCGGCCGCCCGGCACCGGCCGCCGACCGGGTCTGCGGAACCGCTCCCGCGGCTCGAGGTGCTCGGTCTCCCGCCTCTGCGCCCATGGCGCCATCCTAAGGCGGGCCCGGTCACCCCGGGACAGACCTGGCGCACGATCCGACCACCGACCCGGCGACCGGCTCCTCTACGCTGTGGGGCCATGAGCGTCGAGCCCGACTTCGCCTACTCCGACCTGCTGCCGATCGGTCCCGAGCCGGCCGGGGCGCAGACCCCCTACCGGCTGCTCACCACCGAGGGGGTCAGCACGTTCGAGGCCGGCGGCCGGACGTTCCTGCAGGTCGCGCCCGAGGCGCTCCGCACGCTCACCGCCGAGGCCATGCACGACATCGCGCACTTCCTGCGCCCGGCCCACCTCGCCCAGCTGCGCCGGATCATCGACGACCCCGAGGCCAGCGGCAACGACCGCTTCGTCGCGCTCGACCTGCTCAAGAACGTGAACATCTCCGCCGGCGGCGTGCTGCCGATGTGCCAGGACACCGGCACCGCGATCGTGATGGGCAAGAAGTCCGAGCGGGTGCTCACCGGCGTGGACGACGGCGAGTGGATCAGCCGGGGCGTGTACGACGCCTACACCAGGCTGAACCTGCGCTACTCCCAGCTGGCCCCCCTCACGATGTGGGAGGAGCGGAACACCGGCACCAACCTGCCGGCCCAGATCGAGCTCTACAGCACGCCCGGCACCGGCGAGCCGGCGTACACGTTCCTGTTCATGGCCAAGGGCGGCGGCTCGGCGAACAAGTCCTTCCTCTACCAGGAGACCAAGGCCGTCCTGAACCGCACCCGGATGCTTTCGTTCCTCGACGAGAAGATCCGCTCGCTCGGCACGGCGGCCTGTCCGCCGTACCACCTCGCCGTGGTCGTCGGCGGCACCAGCGCGGAGTTCGCGCTGAAGACGGCCAAGTACGCCTCGGCGCACTACCTCGACCACCTCCCGACCCACGGGTCGATGGCTGCGCACGGCTTCCGGGACCTCGAGCTCGAGGAGGAGGTCTTCACGCTCACGCAGTCGTTCGGGATCGGCGCCCAGTTCGGCGGGAAGTACTTCTGCCACGACGTCCGCGTGGTCCGGCTCCCCCGTCACGGCGCCTCCTGCCCGGTGGCCATCGCGGTCTCCTGCTCGGCGGACCGGCAGGCGCTGGGCAGGATCACCGCGGAGGGGGTCTTCCTCGAGGAGCTCGACCGGGACCCGGCGAAGTACCTCCCCGACACCACCGACGAGACCATCTCGGTGTCCGCGCGCGACGGCCGGGACGACGACCAGGATGACCACGACGCCGTGGTGCGCATCGACCTGACCCGGCCGATGCCGGAGATCCTCGCGGAGCTGTCCAGGCACCCGGTGAAGACCCGGCTGTCGCTGACCGGGCCGCTCGTCGTCGCCCGCGACATCGCGCACGCGAAGATCAAGGAGCGGCTCGACGCGGGCGAGGAGATGCCGCAGTACCTCAAGGACCACGCGGTCTACTACGCCGGGCCGGCGAAGACCCCCGAGGGCTACGCGTCCGGCTCGTTCGGGCCGACGACGGCCGGGCGGATGGACTCCTACGTCGACCAGTTCCAGGCCGCGGGCGGGTCGATGGTGATGCTCGCCAAGGGCAACCGGTCGGTGCAGGTGACCCGGGCGTGCGGCACGCACGGCGGGTTCTACCTCGGCTCCATCGGTGGCCCGGCGGCCCGGCTCGCGCAGGACTGCATCACGTCGGTGGAGGTGCTGGAGTATCCCGAGCTCGGCATGGAGGCGGTCTGGAAGATCGAGGTCGAGGACTTCCCGGCCTTCATCGTCGTCGACGACAAGGGCAACGACTTCTTCGCCGACCCGGCCGGGCAGACCACCGTCCCGCTGTCGGGCATCCGGGTCCGTTCGGCCGAGAACGCGTGAGCGCGGGGCCGACACCCGGCGCGGACACCTCGGCGTGATCGTCCGTCCTCACCGCTCGTTGCTCCTCATGATCAGCACGTCTCCGTGGCCGCCGTACCCCATCACCCGCTCGGCGTACTGCGTCCCGTCGAAGGTCACGACCAGGAACGAGCCGTCCTCGAGCGGGACCAGCTGGGGGTGCGGGATGTTGGTCCCGTACGGCGCGTCGAGGCGTCCCACCCGGCGCACGTCGAGGTCGAACACCGGGTAGTGGCGGTGGTGGCCGTCGCTGGCCAGGAACCACCACTCACCGTCGACCCGGGCGAGGACCGGTCCCTCGCACTGGTGCAGCTCGGTCCGCGCCCCCACCATCTCGAGCTTCTCGGTCCAGTCGGCGCGCGCGGGACCGGCGGCCAGCGCGGGGTGGAAGTCGAAGGGCTGCTGGGACGGGCTCTCCACGAAGCTCACGTGCCATCGGCCGTCGATGCGGGTCAGGCCGGGGTCCCACGAGCTGTCCGTCGTGGGCAGCGGGGTCGGCTCGGTCGCCAGCAGGTGCACGCCGCTGAGCACGTCGTCGGAGGTGACGGTGTGCCGGACGTGGACGCCGTCGAAGTCGAAGTCTCCCCACGAGCTCGTCGCCACGATCCACGCGTCGTCCTCGGGGGAGCGTACGACCTGACCGGCGTGGTCGCCGAGCACCATGCCACCGCGCCGGGAGAAGAGCTGCGCCACCAGCTCCAGCCGCGTGGGCTGCTGGAGGTCGAGCGTGAAGACCCCCCAGTGGGCCTGCTGGAAGAAGCCGAGGCCCGCACAGGTGCCGGTGAGGTACGCCTTGCCGTCCTTGACGTACGGCCTGCCGTCGGCGTGCTGCACGAGGTGCTGGTCGCGGACTCCGGCCATCCCGAACAGCCCTGCTCGTACGGCGGTGAGGCCGGTCGTCGCGTCGGCCCGCGGCCCGGCCACGGACCGCTGGTCGGCCCGCGTCCCCCAGGCGTAGCGGTGAGCCGCCAGCGTCTCGGCCTGTCGCAGGTCGACCGCGGCGGCCACCTTGCGCCGCTCGGTCAGCAGCGGCGCCCAGCCGTCGCCGGTGTCGGCGAGGAGCGTCACCTGGTTCTCGCACACGACGAAGGCGAACCCGAAGGTCGCCGGCAGCCGGACCTTCCGGCGGCGGAGCACCCGGGTACGTCCCGACCGCCGCACCTCGATCGAGACCAGGCGGGCGACGGGGTCGTAGACACCGAGCACGTGCTCGCCGCTGGTGGTGGCGAGACCGGCGAGGACAGGGTCGGTGGCGTCCTCGACCTGCAGCTCGACGGTGCAGAACGGCGCCTGCGGCGATGCGTCCGCCAGGTGCAGGCCCGGACCCGTCGGCTGCTCGGACACCGCGACGAAGGAGGGCGCCACCAACTCGAACGGCCGGTAGCGGGACTCGAGGGAGAAGGACAGGTCGAAGATGGCGCGCTCCAGGGGTCGACCGCTCCCACGGCGAACGAGGGAGCGGGTGTGATGGCTGCCACAGACACGTCGCCCTGTTCTAGCCTGCTCGTGCATGGTCGCGAAAGAGCGGGGTCCGACATTGCCGATGAGCTGCGCCCGGCGGACGCCGACGTGGCATCCTGGGCGGCCGGAGGTGAGCATGGTCGTCCGGCTGAGCGACGTGGCGCGGGAGTCCACCCTCCCAGGGCCGACGCGCCCGCTGGGGCGCCGCACGGCGGGCTCCCGCGGGTAGGGACGGCGGCATGGAGTACGTCGAGGTGGCGCGGGCCGTCACGCCGCGAGGTGAGGTCGTCCTGCGCGAGCGGCACGACCCCGGCTCGGAGGGGCCGAGGACGCTGGAGCTGCGGGTCAACGGCGTGTTCGTCATGGACACGCTGGAGACCGCCACGGAGCGGCAGCTCGCGGCGGCCGCGCTCGCCCGCGTCGACGACCCGCGCGCAGTGGTGATCGGCGGGCTCGGCCTCGGCTTCACCCTGCACGAGGTCCTCGCCGACTCACGTGTCGAGAAGGTCGCGGTCGTCGAGATCGAGGACTCGCTCGTACGCTGGATGCGCGACGGTACCGTGCCGCACGGACCTGCCTTCTTCGCCGACGAGCGGCTCCACGTGGTCGTCGCGGACATCCGGATGGCGATGGCCGAGGCGACCCCGGCGTCGTACGACCTGGTGCTGCTCGACGTCGACAACGGCCCCGGCTACCTGGTCCACGACGACAACGCCGCGGTCTACGAGCAGACCTTCCTCGCCCAGGTGGCGCAGGCGCTGCGTCCCGGCGGCGCCCTGGTCGTCTGGTCCGCCGACGAGGCCCCCGTGCTCGCCGAGACGATGGCGACCGTGTTCGGCGACGTCACCCCGATGGTCCACGACGTGGTGCTCCAGCACGGCGGCAGGCAGGAGGGCGGCTCCCGCCCGACGCAGTACTGGCTCTACCTGTCCCGCCGCTGACCGGCCCGGCGCAGGGGTTGCCCGGCCACGGACACGGGTAGCGTCGGGCCATGGCTGAGGACTACCGCACCGAGCACGACAGCATGGGAGAGGTCCGGGTGCCCGCCGACGCGCTGTGGCGGGCCCAGACCCAGCGCGCCGTGGAGAACTTCCCGATCAGCGGCGCCACCCTCGAGGCCGAGCACGTGAAGGCGATCGCCCAGGTGAAGGCGGCCGCCGCCAAGGTCAACGCCGACCTCGGCGTGATCAGCCGCGAGCAGGCGGACGCGATCCGCGCCGCCGCCGAGCAGATCGTCGGGGGTGAGCACCTCGAGCACTTCCCGGTCGACGTGTTCCAGACCGGCTCCGGCACGTCGTCGAACATGAACATGAACGAGGTGCTGGCCACCCTGGCCGCTCGGGCCGGCGTGGAGGTGCACCCCAACGACCACGTCAACGCCAGCCAGTCCAGCAACGACACCTTCCCCACCTCGATCCACGTCGCCGCCACCAGCGCCACCCAGCAGACCCTGCTGCCGGCGCTGGACCACCTCGCCGGCACGCTCGAGGGCAAGGCGGAGGAGTTCGCCGACGTCGTCAAGGCCGGCCGGACCCACCTCATGGACGCGACGCCGGTGATGCTCGGCCAGGAGCTGGGCGGCTACGCCGCGGCACTGCGCATCGGCATCGAGCGGCTCCAGGGATCGCTCCCGCGGGTGGCCGAGCTGCCGCTGGGCGGCACCGCCGTCGGCACCGGGATCAACACCCCGCCCGGGTTCGCCGCCGCGGTCATCGAGGAGCTGGCGGCGACGACCGGCCTGCCGTTCACCGAGGCCCGCAACCACTTCGAGGCCCAAGGTGCCCGCGACGCGCTCGTCGAGCTGTCCGGGCAGCTGCGCACCGTGGCGGTCAGCGTCACC
Source organism: uncultured Actinomycetota bacterium (assembly GCA_963835385.1). Lineage (GTDB taxonomy): Bacteria > Actinomycetota > Actinomycetes > Propionibacteriales > Nocardioidaceae > Nocardioides_B. The sequence continues at coordinate 704,301 of CAWIFK010000005.1, read as the reverse complement.
AAGCTGTGCAACGACCTGCGCTGGATGTCGTCGGGGCCGCGAACCGGCCTTGCCGAGATCGCCCTTCCCGACCTGCAGCCCGGGTCCAGCATCATGCCGGGCAAGGTGAACCCGGTGCTGCCCGAAGCCACCCTGATGGTGTGCGCCCAGGTGATCGGCAACGACGCCACCGTCGCCGTGGCCGGGGCCTCCGGCAGCTTCGAGCTCAACGTGATGATGCCGGTGATGGCGCGCAACCTGCTGGAGTCCGTCCGGCTGCTCGCGACGTCGTCCCGGCTGCTCGCCGACCGCTGCGTCGCCGGCATCACCGCCAACGAGGACCGGATGCGCACCTACGCCGAGTCCTCGCCCTCGGTGGTCACGCCGCTGAACAAGTACATCGGCTACGAGAACGCCGCCAAGGTCGCGAAGACCGCTCTGGCCCAGGAGAAGACGATCCGCGAGGTGGTCGTGGAGATGGGCTACGTCGACCGGGGGGACCTCACCGAGGCGCAGCTCGACGAGGCGCTCGACGTGGCGTCGATGACCCACCCCTGACCGCGGCGGCGGACCGCGGCCGGCTCCGGCAGCCGTGCCGACCACTGCCGGGCGAACCGCTCCGCGAACCGCTGCCGCGCGACCGTTGCCGTCCATAGGGGCCCCGAACCGCTGCCGGACGGCCGATCGCACGACCGTTGCCGTCCACCGGGACGCGAACGGCTGCCCGAACGGCCGATCGCACGACCGTTGCCGTCCACCGGGACGCGAACGGCTCCCCAGGACCTGACCCCGCTCCACCGTTGCACCGTTGCCGCGCCGGACGACCGCGACCGCGACCCCCGGCGTCAGTGCGACTGGCCGGTGAAATGTCACCGATCTGTCCGGAAGATGTCAGCGGTGACACGCAACGGCCAAACTGGCGCGCATCGGCCACCTCAAGTGGACACCGATGCCCTCAAACACGGTGAGCGCCCGCAAGGGGATTGACCTATCGCAAGGTTGCTCCTGATCACCCGGCGTGCCGTTGAACGATCCGCGCGGTCTTCTCGCCGATGTAGGGGGACTACCGCACGCACCGGGCCGAACGCGGGCTGGCTGGCCGCGCCCGCCGCGCTCGCGTGCGCGTGGGCTGGACACGAGAACTCCTGACCAGCAGAGATCGGGAGTCCGCTAGAGCCGTCCCCCGCGAGCGGTCCAGGTGCGCAGTAATCAGGCGGACCGGGGACACCCGGAGGGGTGATCGCGAGGGGTATTGACAGGCTCCGCTACCCAGCCCGCGAGTGTTCCCGTGCTCGTTGGCAGGGGTACCGGTCCGACCGCGGCCCGAGCCGTACTGACAGGCGTCTCGGGCCCCAGTGTTTTCGTCAGGCCGCTGGCGGAGAGTGCGTGCGCATTGCGGCCAGCCACTCTTAGGCGGCGTCGACGGTCTCGTCTTCCCCGCGCGCGCTGCGGCGCGCGCCTCCTCGCGAGGTAGCGACACTATTCGATTTCAGGCGGCGTCTCGGTCGTCCTCAACCGCCCGTTCTACACCGGGACCGCTCCCGTTCCACACAGCGCAATGGCACGTGCGACCCTCGATCACTTTGGCGTCGTCAGTGCTACTTGCGTCGCCGGTGAGACGCGACGCCAGTAGCAAGGCCCAGGATTCCCACGGAGAGCAGGACCCAGATTGCAAAGGTGGCCAGCGCGCTACTCACGCTGTGATGCACGACCATGTCCCAGACCGGGAAGACGACCGAGCCAACGACGATTACCACAAACAGCCCGGTGAACCAGTGCGGAGCCTGAGCATCGCTCTGGCTGAGCGGCTGAGTGGCTTCGTCCTCGGACGCCTCGGGACGGGTCGTCTCGGAGACGTCCCCTGGCGAGTGAGGCTTCGAGCCCGGCGACGATGCGGACTGAGGCTTCCCTTGCTCGGCAGCGGGTGTCCGGGTGGCCCTGGTATCCGACCCACCGATCCGTTCGGCGCACGCTGTCTTCAAGCCCTCCAAAGCCAGTCCAGGAACGGCCGCGATTGCGATCGCCAACAGGACGGGGATGCCAACCAACACCACGGTTCCGACGAGCCCGACAAGGAGCAGGAGCCCCATCATCACGGCGGCGTCGAGGGACGCGAACGCGTCCTCCGGGAGGTAACCGTCGAGCCAGCGCGCGGCCTGTCCGACGAGAGCCCAGTAGCCGACCAGCCACAAGCCGTACAGTCCCCAACTCGACCCCACAGCGACGCCCAAGCGCTTCGTGAAGACCAGCACGGGCGACGCCGTCAGAAACGCGAACCCGGCCATCTGTGCACTGACGCCCCACCGACCATCGACCGCCATGATCGCTGCCCATGGTCCCGCCACCCAAGCAGCGAGCCCTGCGATGGTGGCGGCGAACACCAAGGTTTCCACAGGATCGGCTGATGATCCCGCCCGGGCGGTAGCCCGAGACGCGTCGCGCAACAAGTCATAGCCGATGTAGCCCAAGCCCACAGCAACCCCCCGCTCAGTAGTGGCTTCACTCACTGGACTCGCTGAGCACCGGCTCTGGCCCAGTTACCTGCCCACTCGTACCCTCACGCTGACCGCGAGAGGTAAGGACAACCGGTGCCTCGCGGTCGCCGCCCAGAATGACAGAGAGTGAAAGCGACAGGTAGCCACAAATTGTTACACGTCTCATGCGGCGGTTTCCGTCAGGAGTGCGCGACAGGCACGACGCGATTAGAGCGCAGAACCGTGAGTCGGAGCCTAGGGGCCGCGACACCACAAGAAGGCGGTTGCGGACAACTCACCCGGTGCGCAATAACCGGCACGGCACCGTGGGTCAGGCCCCGCATGTCCCCTCTTCCCCTTCCAGAATCACCGATCAATACTTGCTGCTAACCCGGGTGACAGAGAGGGCGTTCCACGCCGTTGGAGGCGCGAACCGACCGACCGGGTGGCCCGAGCCGTATTGACAGGCGGCTCGGGCCACCCGGCACTCGTCGGGCCCTCACGTCGGACCTGCGACGGTGGCTGCGCTGGCGCACTCGCGGCACGCGAGTGGGGCGCCGGAGCGGCTTGAGGCTCCCAGTGCCTGCCGGGGCCGCCGGTGGTCCTGATCACCCTCGCTGGATCCGCCGGGGCGGTACCGTCGGCGTCGTGACTGCTGCGGGGGTAGGGCAACTTCTGGTGCGTGCGTGGCTGCAGCAGACCGACGGGGACAAGGCCGGGGTATACGACGAGGTGCTCCGTGAGGTCGCGGCCCGGGCCCAGGCACAACGGTCGTTGGGCAAGGTTGATATCGGGGCGCTGGTGTTGTGGAAGCGGATCACCGCACAGGCGCCCTGGGCCAAGCAACTCCTCCTCATGCCTGACGAGAATGTGCGAGCCGCTACTCACATTGCCTACATGGCCGTGCATCACCCGTCCCGTGACATCCCAAAGTCAGGACAGGTCGCGCGCGAGGCGTTGTGGGACCTTCCCGGCATGCGTGGCACCGGCTCGCTCGCCTCGGCCGTGCTTCTCGCGCTTGCACCCGACCGGATGGCGGTGTGGGACCGCCGCGTGGCGACTGCGCTAGAAGCGCTGAGGCGTCGACCGAAGCCCGGGTCGGGGTTCTACGGTCGCTACTTGACGACACTTCTCGACCTCGCCACGACCATGAATGCCACCGCCACCGACGGGGACTTGTTCGCTCCCAGGGACGTGGACCTGGCCCTCTTCGAGATCGGCCGGTCCGCAAGCCTGCTCGACGAGGCACGCGCCATGGCCGGGAACACGCCTTAGCACCGGCGACTGAGTCAGGACGAGGCGTTGTCGCGGTCCTGGGTGAAGTCGCCTCGTTCGCGATGCCTGGAAGCGGCTGTCGACCCAGTCGCAGACGGCGGGGTAGGCGGTGGCGGCGTCGGTTGCGTCCCCGCATCTGAGAGGGCAGGTGATGTCCGGGTGGCGGGCCTTCACACCGTCTACGGCCTGCACCCGGGCCATCGGGTGACCTCACCCATAGTCCGCGGATCCGTGCGCTGGCGTGCCAGGGGTCCACGCCGCGAAGACCACGAGGGTCACCTGTACGTGCCGGGCCGCAAGCGGACCGGAAGCCACGGCACGACCGGCGCACCGCCCGGTGCTGCCCCGCCCGGCGCGCCACCCATCATCGACCTCCCCGACGCCGCCTGAGCCGCCTCAGGACACACCACACCGAACCGCCCACCCAGCGCCCTACCTCAGCGATCCCTGAGGCAGGGCGCTTCGTCGTTCCCGGCCCGGCCAAATAAGAAACAATAAGAAGCAGTAACAACCGAGGCCCGATCTGAGGCGCGGCCCGGCCCCGAGACGGCAAGAGCCGCCCTTAGCACGGTGTCTTCAAGTCGCATCGACGGTGGCTGGCTTGTGGAGAGATGGCGCTCGACGAACGTTTCGGTCTGGGGACTCTTCTGTTCGCGCACCAGACAACTGCCAATAATTACGTTTCCGTAATTATTGGCAATTATTCAGTATGAACAGTCCCAGGAGTCAGGGGCACCATGTGGTGGACCGGCGTGCCGCCTCGTAGACCGCATCCAAGGTCTCGGGCGTGTGGATGTCACCGTGGCGCAGGAGCCACTTAGTGAGGTTGTTGCGCCAGGTCACGCTGACTCCATCGGGTTGGGTCTTGATGGTCACCTCTCCGGCGTTGAGAGGGTGACGATGAGCCCTTCGACGTTGACCGGGAACCCGCAGGCGTTGATGAGCAGTTTCGTGGTCCGCTGTCAGGTGTTGTTGAGGATCCAGCGCCAGGCGTCGCGCTTGTACTTGTTGCCTGCGCCGAGGGCGAGGCGTTCGTCGCGGTCCTTGGTGAAGTCGCCTCGTTCGCATGCTTCGGAGCGGTTGTCGATCCAGTCGCAGATAGCGCGGTAGGCGTTGGCAGCGTCGGTTAGTCCCCGCATCTGAGAGGGCAGGTGATGTCCGGGGTGGCGGGCCTTCACATCGTCGATGGCCTGCACTTGGCCATCGGGTGAACCGACCTTGGGGTCGGGGGTCTCACCCCATAGTTCGCGGATCAGTGCGCTGGTGTGCCGTGGGGTCCACAGGGTGTCTTCGAGTCGCTTCCACAGGGGCTGGGTTGCGGTGAGATAGCGCTCGATGAACGTTTCGGTGTTGGGGTTTCGGGGTCGTGATCGTCGTTCGAGGCGCTCTTTGAGGTCGCCGACGTGTGGGAACGACAAAGTGGCGTATGGCGAGTCCAGGACACAGGTGACGCCCAAGGGGCGGTCTACCTCGACCAGTTGGAACTTGACTGCCCCTTCTCCGCCGTGGGTGTTGTAGGCGAGCAGGCACAGAGCGGCCGTGTCGTCGCCCATGACGCGCGCCGCGAACATGGTGCGTTCTCCGGTGCGACCGAATCCGACGGCGGCAATCATCGAGGGGCGGCGCTCAGCGCGGCTAGCGAAGTGTTCGGTGGCGGCGGCGACCCACTGGTTCTCTGCCACGCTGTAGGCGCTGGTAACGACCGACATCACCTGTTCGGTGTCTGGGCGAACGAGCGCTTTGTAGTGGTTGGCCTCCGTGTCTTGAGAGATGCCTGGGCCTGTGGGCACGACGACCCTGCGGCGCATCACGGGCCAGTCCAGCCCAGCGCCCGAGACCAGTGCCTGCGCGGACGTCCCGTCTCCCTGCCACAGGTTCAGCCCCACGCCGTACTTGCTAGCGAACCGTAGAAAGGGCGGCATCTTACTGGAAGTGTCCGGCGGCCGTTCGTACCTGTCGTTGTTGAGGTAGAACAGGCCGGGTCGGGAGTCTCGGAAGTGGTACACGGCTTGGTCCTGATCAGAGGGCGTCACGCACGTCCGGGTTGGCCCCGGTCTTGCGTGCCAGTTCGGCGATCGCCTCGGCGTTGTCGGCCCGGACTCGAACCTTGAGCATCACCTCGGCGTAGGACGATTTCCCTTCGTCTACCACGTCAGCGAGAGCCTGGAGCAGTGTGTAGAGGGTGTCCCTCGGCTGGTCCTGCAGGAGGCTGGTGCGCAGGGAGAACGCGATCTGCTTCTCCTTGGCGGTCTCCGGGTCGGTCTTCGTCTGACCATCATCGGGACTGCTTCCGCCGCCCCCGGGGGTCGTCTTACCTCCATCCCCGCTCGGCGTGTCGGGCGTGTCGTCACCGGCGGGCTCATCGGGTTCCGCTGGCGTCGGCTTGGCGAGTCGCACACCGGACTGGCCGACTCCGATCTCGGAGGGCCCAGTGACGGCGCGCTCGGTTCCGTCACTGCCTACAAGCGTGAGATTGCCTGCGGCGACCGCTTCGTAGATGGCGCGCTGGAGGTCCGCTTCGCCGCCGGGAAGAAGCGGCATGCGCGGCGCGCTCCAGAACAGGTCGCGAATCTCGTCCAGCGGCTTGCCGTAGTCGGCGTCGCGGAGGTTGTGGAGCAGTGCCTTTGCGTTGAAGGTTCCGACGTCGAACGCCTTTTCGGCGTCGACCAGTGCCTTCCAGACCGTGGTGCCGTCGAGTGAGGACTGGTTCTCATGCTCGAAGGTGATCGTCTTCTCGACACGCATCTCACCTTCGCCGAGGTGGAGGTACATGATGTGCTGGTAGGCGCGCCGGACAGCGGTTTCGAGGTTGCGGCGCGCCTCCAACTTCTCGCCGCGGGCCTTCTCGGCTAGTTCTTCGTCAGCCTTGACGTCGACCATGTCTGAGACGCGAACCCAGGCCAGGTAGCCGACGGCGGCGCCGCGGGCGAGGCTGCGGCGTTGGGTGTTGACGATGGCGAAGACGGCGGACGATGCCCACTGGACCGGCAACTTGCCGTCGCCGAGCCCCATCACGGCACGGATGGCGGCGCGGGTGTCCTTGTCGATGCCGTTCAGCAGTGAGAACTGGCGCGGGTCGAGCACGACCAGCCGCGTCGAGCGTGCGTCGTCGATACCAGCGGTGGCCAGCACGTCCTTGGGTGACCGCTTGAGGTGGCCTGCAACGAACGTGGGCACCTTGAAGGGCCCGCTGGACATGAGCCGTTCGGCGGTGTTGGCCACCTCGTCGTCACGCTCGTCGTCGGTGATGGTGCTGCGCGCCGTTCGCACGAGCATGTTGAGGGTCTGTCGGGTGGACATGAACAGTCGCGGCGGCTGCCCTCCCTTCCCCGGGATGACCTCGGCAGAGGCAAGGCCGCCGCCGTCTACGTCCTTGAGTGCGTTGAGAACCGAGTCAGCATCGGCTAACCCGAAGTTCGACGATGGCGCGAACATCGCTGCCTTGAGTTCCGGTTCGCTCGCTCCCTGCCTGCCCCCGCCACGGGAGCCGACGACCGAGCAGAGGAACAGGCACGTGGCACCGCGTTCAGCAGCGCGTGGGTTCACGCTGTCGAACAGAGAGCCGTAGCGTTCCTTGTCGAGGATGCGTGCCGAGCCGGTCTGGTCGTCTCCGCTGACAATGTCGGCTGAGGCGAGGCTGCGGTAGTTGGACTGTGCGCGGGGGTCGGTGATGAGGCCCGAGCCGATGATCGCTTCGCGCACCTTATCTTCGGAGAGGGGCAGGTCGCCCGGTCCGATGAGAAGTGGTGCCCACTCACCGGCCTCGGCGCGCTTGGCGAGGGTGTACACCGTTGCCGCGAAGATACGGATCGTCGACCGGACCTTCTGGAAGCCGGACAACTTCGCCCACTCCTGCTCCGCCAACGTGATGAGTTGCGGGTGGAACGGATAGCAGCGGGCAACCTCGTCCTCCCATTCGCGGGTCCAACGGGTACCGACGGCGTCGAACACCTTGGTCTTCCACGGCCCCTGCATGGAGTTGGCGAAAACCCTGGACGTGGCGGCGACGACCTCGGCGGGCGGAGTGGACTCGAACAGCCGACGGCGCAGAATGGCAGCGAAATCGGTGTTGTCGTTGATAGTGGCGGGCTTGCCGTTACGCACCAACAACTGGTCGAGTTCCCCGCGACGGGAATGGCCCTCGGCGTCGAGGTCCATGTTGTCCTTCTCCGACGCGATCATGACGACCACCATCGCGACGTGCGCCACGTCGTTTACCGCGTCAAGCAAAGCGCGCAGGAACGCCATGTCCTTGACCGCCAGGTCGTGAAGTGACGAGACAGAGAGATGCCGGATGTAGTCCATGATCTCGTCGACCAGGATGAGAACCGGTCGGTCCACGGCCTTGAGGGCATCGATGATCTTGCTCTTGTTGGAGTTGTGGTCCTTGTACCGGTCGAAGAGCGCGCGGTCGCCCCCGAACAGTCGCCACAGGAACCGTTCGTGAAGGGTGACGGCGGGACCGTCGAGGTCGTAGACACCCTTGCCGGGGTCCATGTTGTCGCAGGAGAGAACCACGACCTGCGGCTTGTTGAGATCTGCTGGCAGCGCAGATCCGCTGATGGACGCTGCCTCGGTCAGCGCCTGCTTGCCTACGTCGGTGCCGCTGAGGGCTTGAGGATTCGCGGCGAGGTGGTAGAGACCGATCAGACCGTGGGACTTGCCGCCACCCATCGCCTGGTCGAGTCGCCAGAGCGCGGGGGCCGCGGTGTAATTCGCCCCGCCCGCGAGCCGCACGGCAACGTTCGCGAGCAACTGGATGAACTGCGGCGACGGGTGCGTGATCTTCCCGTAGTAAGAAGCGTCGGCGTACGGGGGCCGGTCATCGCCTTCTCCGTACACCGCCTGAAACAGCGACATCTGAACGTCGTCGATGGAGCCCGAGGACCGCGTGATCTCCGGGCGGATGGCGAGGGTCTCCCACCAGGGCGTCACCTTCGCGGTCATTGGTTCACTCCATCTACGTCGTCGAACAGGGTGGGTGCAGCGGCCAACTCATCGGCATGTTTCCTGGCGGTGACCACCTGCCGCGTGACCGACCCGATGCCCTTCCGGTCCCGCACGAGGCCGGTCCATGCCATGGCGTCGGAGTCTGCCTCAGGAAGCCGAGACGAAAGGAACCCCATCGCAGCCCAAAGATAGGGGTCGTCGAGGTTGCGCCCTGATGCCGCGAGCACCTCCGCGACAGCGTCGAGCCCATCGGCGCGGGCTGCCGCCATGGCCAGAGCGACGCAAACGACCGGAGAAGTCACATCGATCTCGGCCTTGAACTCATCGCTCCGCATCAGCCGGACGCCCTTGCCCTCGTCTTTGAGGATGACCTTGATGGACTCATAGGCGATCTCTGCTGCGAGGGATTCCCACCGCGCCTCCGACTTAGCGGCGATCCCCCGTCCGTACAGCCGGGTCCAGGAAAGCGCGAATCGCGTCAGGGCGTCGAAGGTCTCCAGCGGGAGGTGGTCGATCTCAATGGCCGCTGCCTCATCGACGGCTCTTCGAGCGAGGATGAGGTAGCGATCGGCCTCTACCTCCTCGCCCAAATTGTTCAGGACCTTGCTGTAGCGCCCGAACACCTCCATGGCCGGGCCTGCCGATGCCATGCGCTGGTCTGGCGCAGCCAATCCTGCGGCGTCCCACGCCGGAACACGAGCCTTCACTTCGGCTCGGATCTCGTCCTCAACAACGTGTGCTCGACCGACAGGTCGGTCCTTAGGCGCTGGGCGGCACGACATGGTGACCGTGGTGACAATGTTTGCGGCAGACCCCGACCCGCCCGCTTCTGTCTTTGCAGGCCAAGACCCGGTGAGAACAAGCCCACCATGCGAGATCGCGCTGAGCAGACGGTGCCACACCTCCGGGTCGCCGTGACCGAAGACGATCGTCACGACTCCGTTGTCGGAGACGACCCGACGAGCCTCGCTGAAGGCCCGGCTGATCATGGAGTCATAGTGCTCCTTGGTGCGGTGGTCCAGTCGAGCGGCAGTCCTCTTGGCACGGAACCGTTTGACGATAATCTCGTCCGCTTTCTCCTGCACCCCGTCCGGATCCGCCGTGAAAGCCATGTCCGGAAAGGTGGTGTGGAGCGCGCGCTTGAGCCAGACGTAGAACATATCCGACGCATCGCTGTAGGCGATCATGTCGTCGTACGGGGGGTCGGTCACGACTACGGACATGGAGGCGGTGCCGTAAGGCACCGAAACCGCGGTGCCGCGCTCGATGGTCGCGGCCGCACCGCTCTTGCCGATGAGCCTCTCCAGCGTCGAGGCTGTGCTGTCCGCGAGCGAGGTCCAGGTCCCAGGGCCGCTACCGATGCCCGCCTCGAAGTAGTCGTGTGAGAAACCGACGACGGACTCGTTCTTGAAGATGTCGTGAACCTTGCTCAGTTTCGGGTCGAGCGCACAGCCTCGCGTGGAACGCCGAAGTTTCCGCGCGAGCGCCGCCCCGGCATAGCCAGTGAGTGCCGTGGCGTAATCGCGAGAGACTCCATGAGTGGCGGACAACTCGTCGCCGAGGGAGGCGATGATGCGAGAAAGCGTCACAAAGGCCAGCGTCTGCCGGGCGTTGCACAGGTCCCCGTAGGTCTTGGCCCCGTACGCGGATGCACGGATGGTGTCGCTGTTGCCGATAGGGATGCGCTCGTCTGGGACCGCAGGCAGGCCGGGTGCGAAGTCCGGTTGCGCATTCAGCGCCGCTTCCGCGGCCGAGGCGGCGATCAGTTCCTCGGCAGTCGGGATGCGGTACACCTTGCCGACGGTGGCGTCGATGTCTGCCACCGCAAGCATGCGGTCTCGGCCGAGCCCTTCGGCAGCCAAGCGCGCATGGAGAGGCTTCGGATGGACATGCTCACAGAACGGGCAGATGGCTGACTTGCCGATGAGTCTCTTGCCACCGCGCGTCATCTGCGTGAGCGTCGGGTGCTCGCGAGGCATCCCGTCGTGCACCTCTATGCTGAACGTTCCGTCCGCCCTATCGACGGAGACACTGAAGGACTGTCCAGAGTCATTCTTCCGCTGATTGGGCGCGCGAAGAGCCAGAGAACCGACGAGCGGGAATCGCCGTCCACACTCCTGACAAGGCAGCGTCATAGCCCAGAGGTATCCCCAGGGACGCTTGTCCTCGATGCGCGGGTAGTAGGCGTCGAGTGCCTTCTCGAATCGACGACCGATCTCGTGAAACACGGTTCGTACGTCCTCGGATAGCCGAGTGCTTGAATCCGCCATACCGAGGTTGCTTGACTCGAACGGCAGCGGCGGTTCGCCAGACCAGTCGCGCATGGGGAAGTCGGCCAGCAGTGTGCCTGCCAGGGTCGCCACCGGGGAGTAGTCAAGGCCGAAAGCCTGGACCCCGAGACGGGCTGCCTCGACCGGGATCATCCCCCGCCCCGAGAAGAGGTCCAACACCGCCGCACCCTCGGGGTATGCCTTGGCGATCTCGCGGGTAACGGCGGCGGCTTCTGCGTCCGGCCCGCACATCGCCGCTCGCACGAGTTGCTGCAATTCCTTCTGTTCAGCCTCGTCCTCCGGCCACGGCAGCAGACTGGTCAGGACGGCTGCTTTGGCCTGCGCGATTGGCCGAGCGGCAAACCACGGGAACAGTGACTTCTCGGCGTTGCCGCTGCCCCAACCCTGGTAGGAAGCCTCGCTAACCTCGGCACAGGGGAACCAACGTTCGATCATGCGGGTCATGCGTTGTGCTCCTGATCGCGTGCCGCCTTGAGGGCGGAGCCGGGGACTGTGAAGAGTGCTTCTTGTTTGATGAGGCCGTCGAAGGTGGTGATGGGGTCGCGGTAGACGCCGTACACGTTGCCTTCTCCGTTCGAGCACTCGTCGATGACGTAGAGCCAGTAGTCGTTGCGCTGCTGGGTGGCGGTGAGGATCTCGTTTCCGGTGAGCCGGATGCCTTGGCTTGAGGCGGACCCCCACACGCCCTTGACTTCGACGCATCGTTGGAGTTGGCCTCGGGTGGCGTAGAGGTCGTAGCCGCGCCCTTCGAGGTGTACATCGGCAACTGCGAACCCGTCCCGGACCAGTTCGTCGTGGACCTTGCGCATGGCGATGTTCTCGCTGTCCTTTTCCGTGGGCTCGGGCGGGATGCCTGCGGCCTGGACCTTGATGTGGGCGGCGAGGCGGACATCGGTGATGGTCACTTCGGTCATGCGGCGAAGGCCGTCGAGCCTGGTATCCACCATGCTGCGCATCTGGGCACGAACGGCCTGTCGTTCGCTGTGGTCGGCGATGTCGCGGCTGATCTTGCTGGGCAGGTCCCGCAGTTCCCGTTCGGCTTGTGCCAGCCAGGCGCGGAGGGTATCGCGGTGAGCGTCTTGTTCGGCTTCGGCGAGTTGTTGGGCGCGGGCCTCGGCGTCGAGCAGCCGTCCGGGGTGCACGGGTCCGGCGGCGCCCGTGCCCGGCACCAGGTTCGCGAGTGTCTCCCAGGCGATGCGGCGTGCTCCGATGTCGTCGACGCGGATGAGCGCGGCCCATGGGGTGCTGCGGCGCTGGTCGGCATCAGCCATGCTGCCGTGGAAGGCGAACAGTTCGTAGTCAGCGATGGTGGTGGGGTCGGTGACGAGCCCACCGCGGTAGATGTCGGCTTCTAGGTCGGTGCAGGCGTATCCGACGAGTTCGTTGAAGGACGGCTCTCCAGGCCCGAGCGTCACTACCTCACTGAGGGATGCACCGGACCCTTGTGCGTCCTTGAGGGCCTTGCCGCTCGTGGCGACGAGGGCGTTTGGCTTGTACCCAAAGGCTGGAGGCAGTGATGCGGGCTGCCCGGCGATGCGGAGGATGCCGTCGCCTGCTGCGGTCTTCACCACGGAGAGAACGTCTGCGCGGTGGAGCCGGTGCAGGTACTCCTCGACGATGGCTGGGTTGATGCGTTCGAGGGCTTCGGCGTTGCGTCGTCGGATGGCTTCGGCGATGTTGACAGTGGTGGCGAGGGCGGCTTCGACGCGGTGGGCTTCTTCGGCGTTGCTGCGCAGTTGCGCCGAGGTGATCGCTTCAATGGCGCGTAGCGCTTCGGCGCGGCGCTCTTCGTTGTCGTCGTAACTGTCGGCCATGAGCCCGGAGAGGCGGTTCTCGGAGAGTCCTGACATCTCTGCAACGAGTGAGAGCGAGTCGAACATCTTGCCGGAGAGTTGGTTAGCGGCGTTGACGAAGTTCGTCAGGAGTACGTCGAGGACCGCCCCTTCGCGGGTGCCTTTGGCGATGAGGTTGTACAACTGCACGTCGCGGGTCTGTCCGACGCGGTGGATGCGGCCCATGCGCTGTTCCAGTCGCACCAGGCTCCACGGGATGTCGTAGTTGACGAGAACGTGGGCGCTTTGGAGGTCGATGCCTTCGTTGCCTGCGTCGGTGGAGACGATGACTTGAAACTTGCCTGCCATGAAGTCGACGCGGACCTGGTCGCGGGTGGCGTGGTTGTCCCTGCCGGAATATCGCTCGGCGGTGAAGCCCTCGGAGCGGAGACGTGCGACGATCCAGTCGGCGGAGTCGGCGTACTCGGTAAAGATGACTGCCTGTTCGCCGTTGCCGGGCGTGATGCCGTTGGCGGCGAAGCAGTCGGTGAGCATGGGCTTCCACTTGGACACGTCCAAGTCTTCGCTGATCAGGAGCGGTTCGAGCCGCGCCAGGAGGTTGTTGATCGCCTTCTTCTCGGCCTTGGCGGACTTGGAACCTTCGGCGATGACACGGGCTTCGTCTTGTCCAGTGGGGTCCTCGTCGTAGGGGTCTAGGCGGTGCGCGGCCTCGACAGGCGATTCGGACCCCATGAGGTCACGCCGCCGTTTGAGTGTCTCGGCGAGAGCGTGGAGGGAGGAGGCAGCCCGCTTGCCGTAGACCATGCGTGCGAGAGGGACCGCGCTGGGCGGAAAGTATTCGTCGACTAGTCGCAGCGCCTCTTCGTAGTAGGCGTGCTCGACAGCGTTGAGCGGCACGACCGCGTTGTGGGCAGTCCTGCCTCGGAACAGCCGGGTGCGTCCGTCGTAGTCGAGGAGGTCTTCCTTCATCCTGCGGAGGAAGTGCACGGGGCCGGGCTTGATGGGCCGCAGTTCCGCCTTGGGGTCGTCACCAGGGTCGGGGTAGACATCGGGGTCTACGAGGTGGAGCAGGTGCCGAAACAGCCACTCGGAGCCCCTGTGGGGGGTGGCTGTCATGAGCAGTGCCCTCGGGGTGTTCTTGGCAAGGAGTCGACCAACCTGGTGGAAGGTCTCAGCGGTGGGGGTGAGCCGGTGCGCCTCGTCGAAGATCACGAGGTCCCATCCGGCGCGGTCGGGCCGGAGGGCCTCCTGCACGGCGGGGTTCATTGCCGCGAGTTCGAGCGAGACGACCCACATGTCGTGGGGGTCGGACAGACCGTGCTGCTGGATCGTTTCGTTGGTGATCCGCCGTAGTTCGCCGCCGAAGAACCGTTCGAAGTCGCCCTGCCACTTGGTGACCAGACCGGCGGGGCATACGACCAGGGCGCGGTTTACGAACCCGAGTTTCTGGGACTCTCGGGCGTACAACCCGGCCATGATGGTCTTGCCGGTGCCAGGCTCGTCCGCAAGGAGAAAGCGAAGTCGGGGCTGGGGCAGCATTGCTCCGTAGACGGCGTTGGACTGGTGGGCGTAGGGGCGCAGCGGGGTGGAGGCGAGCACGGTTGTGTCGGCGTTGGCACCGGCTGCAGCCATCCACTGGCTCCACATGCCCGCCAGCACCCTGGCGGAGTCTGCGCCGCCGTCGCTGTCGAGCGTCTCAATCTTGGCGAACTCGTCCTCGGCGAGTTCTATGGGGGTGTAGACCCCCTCAGCGGTTTCGACGAAGATCGTGTGACCGGCTGGTGTGTCGAGGCAGGCGTAGACGGTCACCCACTCTGGGAGGTCTCTCCCAGGGATGTGGATGCGCTGGCCCTTCTCGAACGTCATGGACCTCACCTTACGGGTGGTATAGGACAGGTGGGGGCATCGCGGAGCGCAAGGCTGCCCGTGTCGAACAAGCGGTTATCCGCTTGTCTCTAGCGGCTCGGCGCCGGTCACGGTGGCCTGGGGTCCGACCGGCAGCCAGTTCCTCAAGCATCCCCGGCGTCCATGTCCGACGCTGGTTTGAGGGTGTAAGCCTGTATGAGGTGCATGTCGGAGAGGGTGAGATGAACTTCCCCCCGAAGGATGCGTCGGAGTTGGTCGATGGTGAGCCCGGTCTGGGCGGCCACGGTCGTCGTGCTGACCCCGCTCCGCCGCAGTTCTGCGCGGACAGATCTGGCGAACTCGTGCTGAGCGATCGCTGCGGACACCAGCGCCCGCTCTGTCCTGCCCTTGGGCTGCTGGAAGGCCGCCAACTTGTTGGTCCCGAACCGTCGCCGCGGGGTCTCCGGAGTGAGCCACGAACGTGGCTCTGGGAGTGTTCGCTTCCGGCTGGAGACTCCAGTGCGTTTGGGCAGCGCAGATGGCCGACGCTTGGCTCGGGTCATCCTCTTGGGCTCGGAATTCTGCGGTGTACGTGAGCGACTATCGCTCCGCTAGAACGGATGACCTCTTGGAGTGGCTCGCTGATGGACTCCCTGTTGCGGAGGACCTCGGCGAGTGTGGCCCTGACGACCGCCAAGTCCCTCGCCAGGTCCTGGAGACGCTTCAAGTCTTCCGCGGCCACACGGTAGGTCTTCGGGAGTCGCCGGGCGTCGCGACGCAGTTTTGAGAGTTCCTTGCTGTGCTGCTGCTCGCACAGTCCGTAGGTCCGTTTTCGAGGTAGGACGCGGTTGCAGGATCGGCACCATTTGATCGGTCCATGCATGCGTGGGTTGCTGTTCATTCGCGCCCGGGGACGGCGCTCGCCGCTGTCGAAGATGTCTTGCGGCGATACGGGGTCTTCGCGGGGCTCGGTACCGACAAGCAGGGACTCCAGGGGGTACGGCGTTGCTCGCGGCCTCGGGAAGACGGGGCCTGACATGCGGTATGCCTTTCGTTGAAACGGTCGACACCACGTGGTCGCCGCTTCGCCCGATCAGCGCGGGTGCCCCACGGCGGCCACGATAGGGCCCGCTTTACGCGATGTATACCTTTCGCGAAAGTTCGGGACGGGACGTGGTCGCAGCGCTCCCGCCGCGGAGGTGTCGCAGCCAACCATCGGCTGCATGACGCCGTTCTTCCGCTCCGCACTGCCTCCAGCGAGGCCCCGTCGCGACGCGTCGACTAGGCCCGCCCCTGGGGTCATGGAGGGGAAGTTAAATGTGCGAACACATGTTCGACACGTCCGGGTCCGCGGTGGTAGGACGTCGACATGCAGCAATGCAAGGGGTCGTGCAGACGGTGTGCCGGAAGACCCGGCACACCGTGTCATGGCCCTTGGGTGTCTGTGCCCTAACACGAGGTACTCCTGGGTCCCGGATGTCACCCAGGAGCACCGATGCACGACTTCACTTCCGTCGGCGTACCCGACGACACTCTTGACGCGGCTGATCCCAGCGGCCCCCCTGCCGACCCGCCGCTGCTGGTGGCTCAGATGAATGATCTGAGCCCACTGGCCAAGGACGACCACCACTCGTCGCCGACATCGCCCTACCGCGGCGGTGGAGACGCGTTCGCCACGCCCGTAGGCGTTGATCACCTCCGTCGCCTTCTAGGTCGCGACGAGCCCCGTCCGCACGCCGCCACCGTCGCCGCGTCGGTGGCTCGATTGCTCGCTGAGCACCCACAGTGCCTGATCGGCAACGAGCCAGCCGACGCGCCGATGATCGGCTCCACCGTCCACTCAGTCGTCGCGATCCTCGCGCCGCTGGTCGAGGAGTTCACGACTGTCGAACTGGCGGAGGTGACGCTGGGGCTCTCTCGTGGGATGTGTTCACCGGGCCGCATGCACCGTCGCAACGCGACCCTGGTGGCGGGCTTCGCCGCCGAGTACCTGCGCGGTAGGGCACGCCCGCGCCCTCCGTGGGTGTGCGTGGACACGGAGGCACAGACGACCGGGGGCGTAGTCGACCTCGTGTGGCAACACCGTGAAACCGCGAGGGTCTTCATCGACGAGGTGAAGACAACCCAGGTGCCGCGCCGCGCCCTGGACAAGGGCTGGGTGGAGCAAGCGCATCGGTACGCGGTGGCAGGGCAGTGCGCATGGGGTGACCTGTTCGCCGGGGTACGACTCCTGCCGCTGGGCAGCATGCACCTGGCGGCCCTGTTCGACGCGGACGGGACTCACCGCACCCTCGCCCCGACCATGACCGACCCGCTGGCGCAGGTGGCGACACGATGACGACGCTGGAGCGCAAGCGGGTCGTGATCACGGCGATGCAGCGCGCGTCGGCTGCGGAAGGCAGTGTGTCGAACCCGCAGGTGTTCGCCGCTGCCGAGGTGCTCGACTGCACGCCTCGTCACATACGTCGCCTGATCGCGACCGGCGTTTCCGACCCGGTGACCACGGCTCGTCCGACCACCGAGCAGATCGACATTTTGTTCTCCACCCACGGGAACTGCGCCAAGGCAGCGCGCGAGATCGCCAAGAGGAACTTGCTGCCCCTCTCGCAGAAGACGAAGCGGCCCGTCTCAGAGCGGACGATGCGCCGGGCCCTGGAGGAGCAGGTCGACGCGGCGCTGCTGGCCGCCGCCCGCGAAGGGTGGGCGGGCTTCCGGGGCGCCACCTGCTACGGCTCAAAGTACGCGCCCTATAAGGGACACACCTACGCCACCGACTCCACCCCCTTCGACGTGCTGGTGCGCGACGACAAGACCGGCGAAGTCCTCGACCTCTGGGGTACCCCAGTAATCGACGAGTGCACCCGTTTCGTGATCGCGGAGAACGTGACCAACGGTGCACCCGACACCCAGACAAGCGTCGCGGTGCTCGCCGCAGCCGTTCAGGGCTATGAGGCCGACAACGGGGTCTGGATCGGGGGCCTCCCGGAACGCGTGCTCTCCGACAACGGCGCGGAGTACAAAACCTCAGCCGTCGCCGCCGGGCTCGTCCGTATCGGGTTCGTCTTGGTCGCCGGGGAAGGCGACGACGAGCCCAACGAAGAGTTCCTCGGTACGGTCCGCAGCCAGACGACACCGCCAGGTCAACCGTGGAAGAACGGCGTCGTCGAGCGCTACCACCGCACCAGTCACATGGAGTTCTGCTCCGGGCTGCCGGGCTACGTGCCCACCAAACTTGAGACCTTCGAACGGCTGGAGAAGCGGGCCTACTGGCAAGCCCACCCGTCCCTGCTGCTGACCCGCAACCAGTTCACGGCTCTGCTGCACGACTGGCTCATGGAGTACAACTACCAGCGTCATCACTCCTCGCTGGACGGGGCGACACCCTTCGAGGCGTGGTGCCTGGACCGCCACATCCTCCCCAAGCCCGACCCCGAGGCCGTCCGGCTAGCCATGCTGTGCGACGCCAATCCGCACACCGTCACCCAAGGCAAGATCAAGGCGCTCTCGAACGAGTATTACTCCGAGACACTGGCCGCGTTCCACGGACGCAGCGTTGAAGTTCGGTACCTGCCGGGTCGCACCGAATCCGTCGAAATCTTCCACAACGGCAACCACATCGCCACCGCTATCCGCCGCGACCTACTTACCTCCGAAGACCTCGGACGGATCACCACCACCCGCGACAAGCAAACCGAGACCGTGCTCGCCCACATGAGCGGCGGCGAAAAGTACAAGACCACGAACGTCAACGCGCGGCTCCTCGAACTCAAGTTCCGTGCCGACGATCTCCCCGAGATCCCCGACAACCCGCCACCGCCGGAACGCCCGAGGACCCGCTCCAACGACTCCAAGAACGGCCGTCGTTCCACCACCAATCCGCCGGTCACCGCAGAGAGCCGCGAGGCGCTGCGGAACCTCGTCGACCGCTACACCCCCGACGAAAGTGAAGGGATCTTCTAATGACCACCACCTCACCCTCCAGCGCTGTCAGCGTGGGGGCACTCCCCCGGCTGACGGTCACCCCGGTCTCGACGCCATGCTTCGACACCGGGTGCGACGCCGCCACCATGGCCTACCGGATGCGGTCCATCATTACCTTCAACGGACCCTCCGGCACCGGCAAGACCACCACTGCGGTCTCAGCGGTCAAGAACCTGCCGATGCGCTTCATCTATGTGAAGTTGCGCCACCGCGCCGGAACCAAGGAGGTCGCAACCGCCATTCACGCCGCACTGCACCCCATGCAGCCCCTCCGGGGCCGTGTCCGCGAGGCCGACTACATCGACTCCTGCGTCGACGCGCTGAGTCCGGGCACCATCGGCATCATCGCCGACGAGGTCCACTACGTCGGCGTTCCCGGTCTGATCATGCTCGCCCAACTGTGGGAGTCGGTGCAGAACCTCACCGGCACTGGGTTTCCGATGCTGCTGGTCGGCTCTGACGTGAACGCCGCCGCAGGCGCAGCACCTGAACTGGCCACCCGCCTTACCGGCGGCGTCAACTTCGGCCCACTGCACGACGACGAACTCCTCGACGTGCTGGGGAGCATCGACGAGCGCTGCGCCGCCACCAAGCCGACCCTGCTTAAGAAGGTCAACAAAGTCTACGCACGGGGTCTCCTCCGGTACTGGTCCACCTTCATCAAGGTCATGAACCTGGACGCCGCCATGTCCGGGAAGCCGATCAGCGCCGACGAAATCCGAGGCTTTCTCGCCATGCAGTCCACCGGACTCGGACGCTCCGCATGAGCGGGAACTGGCTGAACCTCGTCGAAGCACCAGCACGCGACCTCCAAGCCCTCCACCGTGGTTTCGACCTGTCCGTGGTGCACTACGCGGCTTCCGTGGCGGATAAGACCATGCCACAGGCGGTCCTAGGGCTTATGAAGGCGATGGGCAAGGACGAGAACGTCACCGGGATGCGCATGCACCCCTCCGATTCGGTGCAGGTCCTGCCCGTATGGCTCGCCGCCCACGAGACCAAGGTGGTGCTCCTCTCACGCACCCAGTCCTGGCAGAGGCCACACATACTCACCGACTTGATCCGCGTACTAGCAGCGACGCCCACGACGGTCATTGTCGCCACGGACCCCGGCGCTCCCGGCAACGCCCTCACCCTCCTCCGGGGCATGTCCCCCGTCCCGATAGCAGCCGACACCATCCCCGCCCTGGTCGCTCAAGCCACTAACTCAACCGTCCACGAGGACACGCAGCCCGACCCCTCGGCTCCGCGAAGCCAGGTGCCGTCGTCGGACTGGCCCACCTTCCGCTACGACTGCCGCAACACCCTGCCGGACGACGACTTCCGCCGGATCGATGCCGCCTACGTCGAAGCGTTCACCGAGGCACGAACCGCACTGGCCGCATCACCGCCCACAAACAACTCCACCCTCGATCTGATCACCCACATCCTGCATACCCGCCCGGACACGACTGCCGCTATCACTGCCTTTCGAGCCACGCAAGCGGCCCACTTCCAAGCCGGATACAACCTGCGGCTCAACCCACGCCGCCTGATCAGCCTCTACGCGCACAGCCGCCCGCCCGAGTTCACAGATCGGGACTGGCTCGCCCTCCGCGCCTATCGAGACCCCGCACGACCAGCCGCCTGCACCTTGTACGCCCACGGGCTGACGGTCCCCCAGATCAAAAAATTCACCATCGACGACGCACAGGCCGCCTTGGCAAACGCGTCCCTCAACGACCGCCTACTCAACCGGCACGCCACCACCTACCTGACGGCCAACCTCATCCATCAGGACACCAACGGAGCCCACCCAGCCGACCCGTTCATCCCCCTCAAAGGCGTCGCCCAGGTCCTCGTCGCCGCAGGAAAAGACGTAGGCATCCTTACCGCAGGCAAACCAACCCACACCAGCATCCACACCAAAGCCATCTGGACCGCCGGAACCGGGTTCCTCCTAAAGCCGATCTCATGACAGCCCACATCAACGGCCCCCTGCTGCGCCAACGCCGCATCGAAGCCGCACTCAGCCTTCAACAAGCGGCCACGATCCTCGGGGTCGGCACGCCCACCCTGAACCGCATCGAGTCCGGCGACACTGCTGCCCAGCGTGCCATCAGCGTCGGGTCACTGCTGCGTCTGGCCGAAGAACTGGGCTCCACCCCCACCGACCTCTTCCACACCGCTACCTCCGAAGTCGCTGCTCCCACCAAGGCCAGCGCCATCGAGCCCGAAATCCTCATCGGGGTACTGCGGGAATCGACGACACAAGTCTCCATCCATGACCTCGCCGCCACCTTCAGCACGAGCAACACCTCGATCCGAGCGGCAGTCGAACGGGCATCCGAGCGGCTCACTGGGACCGGGCTGCGGGTAGGACAAACCCACGACAAGTTCTTCCTCGCCATAACTCGGCAAGCCGACGTGACCAACCGGGTGACGGCTCTAGGTCACACCACCGCCGCCCGAACCGGCATTGACAACGGCACCACCCGAGTCCTCAAGCAAGTTCTCGCTGGTCACCTTCGCCACGGGCGACGATCCACTTACACCCTCAGCGCCGTTGCGATGCTCACCCGACTCGGGATGGTCACTGCTACGGAGCAGGGACCCGTCGCAAGCGACGCCGTGAAGTACGCGCTCGACGTTCCATAGCCACCATCCGCGCCGAAAGGGCGGGCAGCCGACATAGGCGCCCGCCCCTTCTTCATGCCCTACGGTGACCTACACCGGCCACATCGGTGTCATGCACTGGCCTAAGCGGTGACCTGCATCGGCCGCGTCGGGACACTCAACGGCCTGAACGGTGACCGCCATCGGCCCCATCGGTGACATTCCACCGGTCAGATTGGTGACATTGGACCGGCCAGTCGCAGTCAGTACCAGCCGTGCGAGCGCTTGAAGCTCCACGCCGAGCAGGGCGTGCCGTAGCTGCTGCGGATGTAGTCCAGCCCCCACTTGATCTGGGAGGCGGGGTTGGTCATGTAGTCGGCCGGGAGGTTGTCGTGGGTGCCGCCGGTGAGCGCCTGCGGGATCCCGTAGGCGGTGGAGGTCGGGTTGTCCGCGTGCGGGTCCCAGCCGCTCTCGCTCATGTAGAGCGCGTTCAGGCAGCCGAAGTCGGACCCGGAGAAGCCGTACTGCGGCAGCAGCCGCCGGGCGATGACGCGCGGGGCGGCGGTGCTGAGGTCCTCGGTGCGGGTGACCTGCCCGCCCGACTCCTGGTCCAGGTCGAGGTCCTTGACGTCGCCGGTACGACGGTCCGAGCGCGAGACGGCCGCCCCGCGCTCCTCGAGGTCGGCGCGGACGACCGCGCTGCTCCTCCTCGCCTGCACCTCGGTCGGGACGTCGACGCGCTCCGCGCTCAGCGAGGTCGCGGCCGTCCCCACGGCGTCGTCCTGGGTCAGGATCCCCGAGAAGACGGCGATCCCGGTGGCGACCACCGCCACCACGGAGAAGACGACGCAGGCGCGGATCCTGCTCTTGAGGGAGGGCTCGTGAGCCGCTTCACGGTGCGAGGGGACGTACGGGGCACGTCGTGGCACAGGGGAGAACTCTCAGACACGCTCGAGGACAAGGGAGAGCCCGGCCGGAGCCGGGCACCCAACCACCGTGCCTGATCTGTTTGGGCCATGCAAATCGGGGTATACCAGCGCACCCGACGAAGCGGTCGAACCTCCCAGACAAGGACATCCGGCCGGTCCGGGCGTGCGGCATTCGCCCCGATAGGTCGCCCGAAGGCCGCGACGTCCGGTCTGGACGGTCGCTCGCGGCCCCCTCCTCGACCGGGACGTGGACCCGGCACCCGCGTGCTGGTGCTCGGGTGGGCCCACGACCCCGCCGGGGCCGCCATCAGAGCGCGACGCTCTCCAGCATCTCGGTGACCAGCGCCGCGATCGGGGAGCGCTCGGAGCGGGTCAGGGTGACGTGGGCGAAGAGCGGATGGCCCTTGAGCTTCTCCACGACGGCCACGATGCCGTCGTGCCGGCCAACCCGCAGGTTGTCGCGCTGCGCCACGTCGTGGGTCAGCACCACCTTGGAGTTCGCACCGATCCGCGAGAGCACGGTGAGCAGCACGTTGCGCTCGAGGGACTGCGCCTCGTCGACGATCACGAAGGCGTCGTGCAGCGACCGGCCGCGGATGTGGGTGAGGGGAAGCACCTCGAGCATCCCGCGGTCGAGCACCTCCTCGATCACGTCGCTGGAGGTGAGCGCGCCGAGCGTGTCGAAGACCGCCTGCCCCCATGGCGACATCTTCTCCGACTCGCTGCCCGGCAGGTAGCCCAGCTCCTGGCCGCCGACGGCGAACAGCGGCCGGAACACCACGACCTTCTTGTGCTGGCCCCGCTCCATCACGGCCTCGAGCCCGGCGCACAGCGCCATCGCCGACTTGCCCGTGCCGGCGCGGCCGCCGAGCGAGACGATGCCCACCTCGGGGTCGAGCAGCATCTCCAGCGCGATCCGCTGCTCGGCGGACCGGCCGTGGATGCCGAAGGCGTCCCGGTCCCCGCGCACCAGGTGCACGCGCTTGTCGGCCTTCACCCTGCCGAGCGCGCTCCCCCGCTCGGAGAGCAGCACCAGGCCCGTGTGGCAGGGCAGCTGACGCGCCTCCTCGAGGTCGACCACGCCGTCGTCGTACAGGTCGTCGAGGTCCGTGCCGGTGACGTCGAGCTCGCTCATGCCGGTCCAGCCCGACTCGACGGGGAGCTCGGCGAGGTACTCCTGGGCGTCCAGACCGACTGCGGAGGCCTTGATCCGCATCGGCAGGTCCTTGGAGACCAGGGTGACGTCGCGGCCCTCGCCGGCCAGGTTGCAGGCGACGGCCAGGATGCGCGAGTCGTTGTCACCGAGCCGGAAGCCCGAGGGCAGGGAGGCAGGGTCGGTGTGGTTGAGCTCGACCCGGATCGTGCCGCCGCTCTCACCTACCGGCACCGGCTCGTCGAGGCGGCCGTGCGTCACCCGCAGCTCGTCGAGGGCACGCAGCGCGGCCCGGGCGAAGTACCCGAGCTCGGGGTGGTGCCGCTTGCCCTCCAGCTCGGTGATCACCACGACCGGCAGCACGACGTCGTGCTCCTCGAAGCGGTGCAGCGCGCCGGGGTCGGCCAGCAGGACGCTGGTGTCCAGCACGTAGGTCCGCGGGTCCTCGCCGGCGTCCCGGGGGTTCCCCGGGTGCGTGGTCGGCAGGGTTCCCGAGGGTGCCGTGGCGGCTGGCCGGTTCTCGGCCTGACGCGCACGGGCGGGAGATGACGAGGTGCTCTTGGGTGCAACCACAGTTCGTCCCCTTCACGGGCCCGGCACGCGCACTCGCGCCCCGGCCCTCAGATCTCTCCGTTGGACCGGGAACGGACCCGAAGGTCTGAGTGCAGACCTCCGCGCGCTGCTGGGTCGTGAGTTCTCACGAACGGGCCTCCCGAACAGCGGGCTTCCCCACCCGCCGTTCCTTTGACGGTAAGCCTAGCTCCCGACCGGTGTATCCCGACACGCCCGAATACGCGGTGACCGGCGGGTAAAAAGCTCAGCCGCCGGACCGGGGGCCGGGGAGCTCAGGCGCCGAACCGGCGGTCCCGCTCGGCGTAGGAGCGCAGCGCCCGCAGGAAGTCGACGCGGCGGAAGTCGGGCCAGTAGGCCTCGCAGAAGTAGAACTCGCTCTGGGCGCTCTGCCAGAGCAGGAACCCGCCGAGCCGCTGCTCGCCCGAGGTCCGGATCACCAGGTCCGGGTCGGGCTGGCCCCGGGTGTAGAGGTGCTCGGCGATGTGCTCCACGTCGAGGATCTCCGCGAGCTCCTCGATCGAGGTGCCCTTCGAGGCGTGGTCCTGCAGCAGCGACCGGACCGCGTCGGCGATCTCGCGCCGCCCGCCGTAGCCGACCGCGATGTTGACCACCAGCCCCTGCACGTCACGGGTGCGCTCGGCCGCCTCCTTGAGCCGGCGCGCCGTGTCGTCGGGCAGCAGGTCCAGGGCACCGACCGGGTGCAGCCGCCAGCGGCCCTGGTCGGCGAGGTCGGTGACGGCCTCCTCGATGATCGCCATCAGCTCGGCCAGCTCGTCGGCCGGGCGGTTGAGGTTGTCGGTGGACAACAGCCACAACGTCACCACCTCGACGTCGAGCTCCTCGCACCACTCGAGCAGCGGCGAGATGTTGGCAGCACCGGCCCGGTGCCCCTCGGCCGCGTCGCGACCGACCGCCCGGGCCCAGCGGCGGTTGCCGTCGAGCATCACCCCGACGTGCTTGGGCAGCCGGTCGACCGGCAGCCGGCGGACGAGCCGTGCCTCGTAGGCCGGGTAGAGCACCCGTCGGACGCCGTCCTTCCAAGCTGCCACGGTGACCCACCTTACCCGCGGGGCGGCCCCCGCCGGCCGTGTGGCGCGGCTGACATGCCGAGTCATGTGCGCCGCCGCGGTGCCGGCGGGTACGGTCGGAACATGTCGGAGAACTCGCCCGCCTCCACCAGCGGCCGCCTCGGCGGCCACGTCCGCGAGGCCGTGCACGAGGTCGCCCGCGAGGTGAAGCCGCACCTGCGCGGCTGGATGCACGCCGTCACGGCCCCGCTGACGCTCGCGGCCGGGATCGTGCTCGTGGTGCTCTCCCCCAACGCCACCACGCGCATCGGCTCGGCGGTCTTCGCCAGCACCGCGATGGTGCTCTTCACGGTCTCCGGCATCTACCACCGCGGTCGGTGGGGGCCGCGCGCGTGGGCGTTCCTGCGTCGCTTCGACCACGCCAACATCTTCCTGCTGATCGCCGGCAGCTACACGCCCTTCACGCTGCTGCTGCTCGACGGCCGCAACCAGATGATCCTGCTCGCGGTCGTGTGGACCGGCGCCGTGCTCGGCATGCTGTTCCGGGTGTTCTGGACCGACGCGCCGCGATGGCTCTACACGCCGATCTACATCGCCCTCGGCTGGGCCGCGATCTTCTTCTTCCCCGACTTCGTCTCCGGCAGCGGGGCCGCGGTGCTGACGCTCATGGTCGTGGGCGGCGCCCTCTACACCCTCGGCGGGATCGTCTACGGGTTCCAGCGGCCCGACCCGTCCCCCCGGTGGTTCGGCTTCCACGAGGTGTTCCACAGCCTGACCATCGCCGCGTTCGTCGCGCACTACGTGGGCGTGTCGATCGCGACCTACTCGCTGCGCTGACCCAGCAGCCTCGCCAGCTCCGCGGGGTCGGTGACCGGCCGGTCGCAGACCATCCCGCGGCACACGTAGGCAGCCGGCCGCCCGTCCACGAGCGGCCGCCCCTCGAGCAGGGGTACGGCGGCCGTCCGGTCGCCGTCGTCGGCGGGCGGTCCCGCGAAGACGACCGTGCCCGGGCCTGCCGAGCGGCGGGCCACCGTGACCAGCGCGTCCCGCGCCGGGTCCCCGGCCGGCCCGACCACCGCCACCTCCAGCGGCCCGGCCAGCGCCGCCTCCGCCGCGGCGAGGGACCACCCGGCGAACCGCGGCACCCGCTCGGCCAGGACGCGCACGTGCCGCAGGGCGGCCTCCGCCGCGTCCCGGTGCCGGCCGGAGCCGGTCAGCGCCGACCAGGTCAGCAGTGCGTGCGTGAGCGCCGACTGCCCGGAAGGACTCGCGTTGTCGCTCGGGTCGCGTGGTCGCGCCACCAGCGTCTCGGCGTCGGAGGCGGTGTCGAAGAAGCCGCCGTCGTCGGCGGCGAAGGCCTTCAGGGCCCGGTCCAGCAGCGCCTCGGCGTGCCGCAGCCACTCGGGGTCACCGGTCACCGAGGACAGCACCAGGAAGCCGTGCGCGACGCACCCGTAGTCCTCCAGCACGCCGGCGTGCCGGCCGGCGACCCCCTCGCGCGAGACCCGCAGCAGCCCGTCGCCGGTGAGGTGCAGCCGGGTCAGCAGCCGGGCCGCGGCGGTCGCCGCCTCGACGTACCTCGGCTCCTCGAGCAGCGCGCCGGCCTCGGCCAGCGAGGCGATCGCCAGGCCGTTCCAGGCGGCCACCACCTTGTCGTCGCGGGCGGGGCGCACCCGACCCGCCCGTGCCGCCCGCAGCCGGTCCCGGACCGACTCCCAGCGGACCGGGTCGTCGGGGTCGCGGAGCAGCTGCAGCGTCGACGTACCGTGCTCGAAGGTGCCCGCGTCGGTCACCGACAGCAGCCGGGCGGCCCAGGGGCCGTCCTCGGGACCGAGCGTCTCGACGAGCTCGGCCGGCGACCAGGCGTAGAACTTGCCCTCGACGCCCTCGCTGTCGGCGTCGAGCGCGGAGGCGAAGCCGCCCTCGGCCGTGCCGAGCTCGCCGATCAGGAAGTCGGCGGTCTCCCGGGCCACGCGCGCGCCGAGCGCGTCCCCGGCCTGGCGCCACCAGCGGGCGTAGACGCCGAGCAGCTGGGCGTTGTCGTAGAGCATCTTCTCGAAGTGCGGCACCACCCAGCCGGCGTCCACCGAGTAGCGCGCGAAACCGCCGCCGAGCTGGTCGTAGATGCCGCCGCGCGCCATCGCGGTCAGCGTCGCGCCGGCCAGGTTGGCGGCCTGCGCGGACCCGGTGCGCGCGGCGTGCCGGAGCAGGAACTCCAGCACCATCGACGGCGGGAACTTCGGGGCCCCGCCGAAGCCGGCGTTGCGCGCGTCGTAGTCGGCGGCCAGCGAGCGCACGGCGCCCTCCAGCAGGTCCGCGTCGACCGGCGCCTCGCCGGCCGGCATGCCCTGGCTGCGCAGGTGCTCGCTGACGTCGGCGGCGACCTTGCCGACCTCGTCGCGCCGGTCCCGCCACGCGTCGGCGAGCGCCTCGAGCACCTGCCGGAACGCCGGCTGGCCGTGCCGAGGCTGGTCGGGGAAGTACGTCCCGGCGAAGAACGGCTCACCGTCGGGCGTGAGCACCACCGTCATCGGCCAGCCGCCGTGCCCGGTCATCGCGGTGGTCGCCTGCATGTAGACCGCGTCGACGTCGGGACGCTCCTCGCGGTCGACCTTGACGTTGACGAAGTGCTCGTTCATGTACGCCGCGATCGCCGCGTCCTCGAAGGACTCGTGGGCCATCACGTGGCACCAGTGGCAGGCGGCGTACCCGACGCTCAGCAGAACTGGTGCATCACGGCGCTTCGCCTCGGCGAACGCTTCGGGTCCCCACTCCCACCAATCCACCGGATTCTCCGCGTGTTGGAGCAGATAGGGGCTCGTTGCCGAGGCGAGGCGGTTGGCCATTTCCCATGACTCCTAACGAGTGGCACGTGCATCATTTTTCCTTGAGTGATGCACGAGAGTGATGCATTATGGATCTGCGCCGGGCTTCTCCGCAGGCCCGGTGCCACCAGCCTAGGAGGCGGTCTCGTGGCCACACGCCCTCAACCGAAGCTGCTCGCGCAGGGCAAGCCGCGCATGCTCGGCGGCGCGACCCGTGGTTGGCGGGTGCGGCTCTACGCCCCCGGCTCGGGCAGCAATAAGTACCAGGTCTACTTCCGGGCACCTGCCGGCGAAGGTGAACCGTGGAAGCGGGTGCTGCGCCGCGCTGCCTCCGAAGAGGAGGCCCGCAAGATCTTCGCCCAGGCCGAGGCCGCGCTCGACACCGAGCAGGCGATGCCCGTCGGCGCCTGATGTGCGCGCCTCCCGCACGATCCGGATGCTCGGCGAGGAGTACCTCAAGGACAGCATCGAGCGCGGCAAGCAGCCCCGGACGATGGAGGGGCGCGAGTCCCGCCTCAATGCCCACATCCTGCCGACCATCGGCGACGTACCGGTCACGAAGTGGCGGGTCGACCACAGCCGTCTCGTCATGGAGAAGGGCTCGAGGACGCTCTTCTCCCAACGCGGCCGCGAGGACCTCCGCGGCCAGCTGTCCGCGATGCGCAAGCTCGCGTGGCGGCTCGGCTGGCTCGACCGCAGCGTGGACCCGCTGGACGGCCTGGAGATCGGCCGGGCGAACCTCCTGCACGGAGCGACGGCTCAGTACGTCGACCCGCGCCTGCGCCCCGAGACCCGTCAGGTGAAGGCGATGGCCGCCGCGGCCGACAAGTTGTGTGGCCCCGAGGGCACTGACCCGTTGATAACTCGGCTCCCGCTGTTCGGTACGAAGATCCGCGTCGCCGGCTTCGGCGGCCTGCGACTCGGCGAGCAGAACGCGCTGCGCGCGATCGACGTCTTCTTCGAGCACGGCTACGTCCATGTCAACGGCTCCTGGATCACCCCGCGCGGCCAGGCCGGCTTCCGCGGCCCGGTCAAGAACCACGCCCTCCACGAGGTCCCCCTGCCCAAGTCGCTCATGCACGACGAACTGCTCCCCCGCGTCAAGGAACTACTCGGCCTGCCCGCGAACGCGTCGCTCCAGCAGGTCGTCAACGCACAGGAGGCGGAGCGCCAACGCCGGGCATCTCTGGCCGCGCGCGAGAAGAACCGGAACCTCGCGTGGTGGAACTACCCGGTCCCACCCGAGGACGAGCTGTGGCTCTTCGTCGACACCGTGACCGGCCTGCCCGTGAAGCCCGAGATGCACAACGAGCGCTGGCACCGCGTGCGGAAGTGGGTTGACGAGAACGATCCCAACAACGCCTGGCCCAAGGCGATCGTCTACCGGAACCTGCGCCACCACGCCGCGACCAAGTGGTTCCACGAGGAACTCGGCGAGCCGTGGGAGGTGGTCGCACAGTACCTCGGCGACAAGCTCACGACGGTCCTCAACCACTACGTCCGCGCGGGCGAAGACGCACTCCGCAACTCGGTCGGCAAACTGACCAACCTGTAGTCGTAGTTCGACTCACCGCGCCCACAGCTCGACCAGCGACTCGAGCGGCAAACCGGCGGTGTGGCCGCGAGTCCGTGTCGGCAAACTCCTCGACGGCGCGGCTACACCCGGGCGAGCGCACTCAACGGATCGCTCTCTCAGGCGCCCAATCGCGAGGCAGATCGAGGTAACCGGAGTGGAGATTGAGCACTTCACACTCGTAGGCGATGCTCGCGGCGGTGTCGGCGAGCATCGCGATGCAGGATCGCGCGTGGGGCCGGCCGCGTGGGCACGGGTCACCATCGCGCCTGCCCCCGCGCGGGTACCCAGGGCACCGGGCCGGAGTTCTTCAAGATCGGCCGGCGCCTCTACACGACGGTCGGCGACCTGCGGACCTTCATCCGGATACAGCGCCTCGCCTCCCAGCCCGTGCTCGGCAAGCCGAAGGCGGTGTGAGACCCATGGACGACCCGCGCCACGTGTTCCTCAGCGCGAGCGAGGTGATGGCTCGCTACAGCTGGGGCAAGACGAAGGGCTACCAGAACCTCAAGGACCGGGAACTGGTGCCGCCGCCGGTGATGACACATCCGGATCGGTGGCGGCTCGATCAGCTCCTGGCGTGGGAGGAGAAGCGGATGGAGCTGGCTGAGGCGGCGCTGGAGGCGCTTGTCGCACCGACGCGGGAGGAGGTGACCGTCACCGACCTGCTTCCCCAGCCCAAGCGACGGCGCCGGCCAGCGTGACGGCATTGCGAGCTTCCGATCACGGCCGCCTCACCAGCTCTTTCGCGAGCTCGACGAGCAGCATCGCCCGCCGGACGAGAGGCTTCGCCTTGGCGAGCGTGATGAGCGTGGCGCCGTACTCGACGTCGCCCTTCATCGAGATCAGATCTCGCAACGCCTTCTCGGCCGCTGCGGCATCGCGGTGAGCACCGAGGGCCTGGCGCAACTCCTTCACCGCCTTGGCGTGGTCCTTCGCCTTGCTGGTCGCCCCGGTCAACGCCGTCACGATCGCGTCCTTCGCACTGATGCCGGCATGGATCGCGTCCCCAGCGGCGGGCGTCGCCCTCTCCAGATCGAGATTGTCCTGCGCTGAGTCGAGGTACTCCTGCGCCTTCTGGAGGAAGCTCTTGGCGTGGTTCCTGCTCTCCATGTTCGTCACGACGCCACCCGACCGCGCCGCGGCATCGTGCCGACCAGAGCGATCCCGTCGCGGAGGATCTCGGACACGACCGGCTCGCGCTCCTCTGGAGCAACCTTGAAATGGTCGCCGGTCAGGTGCAGGACGTCGCAGTCATTGCCAAGGCGCTCGTGGACCTGCTCCTGCAGTTTGGCCCGACCGTCCCACGCCTCTGGGGCGATCACGACGAGGTCGACGTCGCTGTCCGCGTGGGCATCGCCGCGAGCAACCGATCCGAACACAATGACGGCTTCGACGCCTCGCACGGTCTCCTCCACGACGCGAGTCAGCATCTCGATCGGGCTGGCCAGGGCACGCAGCGAAGCGATGGCTGCATGATCTTCGTTGATGCGATGGACACCGGCACGCCCGATGACCTCCGTCGTGATCAGCCCCAGCCGATCGAGGTCTCGCAGCGCCTGCTGCACGGCACCCAGGCTGTGGCGATCCGCGACCAACGCGTGCACGCGCCGTCCGGTCAGGG
This sequence comes from uncultured Actinomycetota bacterium, assembly GCA_963835385.1. Lineage (GTDB taxonomy): Bacteria > Actinomycetota > Actinomycetes > Propionibacteriales > Nocardioidaceae > Nocardioides_B. The sequence continues at coordinate 673,413 of CAWIFK010000005.1, read as the reverse complement.
GCGCTCCCGTGCGAAGCAGCACGGCGAGCACAGCACCGCGGGCTCCAGGCATCAGGCCGCCGAAGGGTTCACCAAAGTCCACGTGAACAGAATACCACTCATGTGACCAGAGATTTGGTCATAGCCACGGCCGGAAGTCACGTCGACGGACGTCTATCCGTCAACGAACGCGGCGCGCGTGATCTGATCGACTGGCTTGCCGACCAGGTCCGCCCACGCCTGCATCACCCCAGCCAACGCAAGCGCCGCACCCGCCTGGACCGCCGGGCTTCCCTGCTTGGCGATGAGGGAGTCGAGGGCCCGGAAGGCACGGCCGCGGCGCGCGAGGTCGAGAATGTCCCGCGCGGCGCGCTCGCCGTGCCATTGCCCCTTCGGAAGTTTCGCCCGCGCGCCAATGCCGGCCGGCGCCTCGGGATGCCCACTGCCGACGATCGTGTCAAGCAGGTCGAGGGCGACACCGATCGTGCCCGCGACGGTTGCCTGCGACCCGTCCGGAGACTCAGGAACCGCGGTGGCAAGGATCGCTCCAGCGAGGTCCGCTTGGTTGCTGGCGATGGCCTCCACGAACAGGCGCAGCGTCGTCAGCGCGAGCGCACGCGCCTCACCGACCGGCGTGAAGAGTTGCATGTTCCGCCGTTCGACTGCACGGTCGAGAGCACGCTGTAACGACTCCATGTCAGGGACCGAGTTGGGGTCGTTGAAGTCGATGCCGTCCTCAGCAAGGAGCGGGGCAAGCTCACGCATCAGGTCGTCGGCCATGCCGGGCTGATGCCTGATCTCTGGGCCGCCCCACGGAGGCTCGGGTGACGAACGACGGATGACCACACGTCCATCCTGTCAGCACCGCCCGCGGCACGCCTTCCCGACGCCGTGGCCGCGCGACGTGTTAAGGATTCCGCGGATTCCTAACACGTCCGCACGACCTGTTAGGTCGCTCGACACATGACCAACAAACCGACGAGCTCGATGTCCTCGGCGGCGGGCACACTGATGGCATGTCCAGCGATGACCAGAGTGCGCTTGCGAAACTGGACGCTTTCATCGCGCGCCTGGAGGAGCTCCGCGACCTCTCCGTCGACGGAACGATTGACGCCGAACTCGTTTACCGCGCCTCGCAGGACGAGCGAGGGCTCGCTTGCTGCTGGTGCGGCTACGACCTGACTGAACATGAGGACGGGGACGGGCGAAGCGAGGGCACGATCCCGCACCCGTTCAGGGCCTCTGGGACGAAGTCGATCGCCTGGCTGCTGGATGTGTCAGGGCCGCGAGGACCGTTCGCGCACGACCACGCCAAGGCGCCAGACGTGGAAGAGATCTGCGTCCGATGCCGGATCGATGCCTGGTCCGACCAGGCGTTCGCCGAGGCGAGGGCGAGCGACCGGCCGGTCCTGCTGTCCGTCGGGTACGCCGCCTGCCACTGGTGCCACGAGGTTCCTGGCTTTGTGGCTGTCGACGGAAATCTGCGAAACCGCAGGTCAGCGGCCTAGTCGCGGTTCGCGTCGGAACGGCCATTATCGCCGTTGGACACCGATTCCGGGGCTTCGTGCATCACTCTCGTGCATCACTTTGGCCCCATCACTGGCGACCCAGTGGCAGCCGATCTGCTGCAACTCTGACCCGTGGGCGCCAGTGTGTCAGGACCCCGTTGAGTAGTCAGACGCCGACCTAATAGATCTACTCAACTTCTCGCCCGCGTTCAAGCGCTTCCCGGTGCGCGAGAGGTCGCCGCGCCAGGGTCGCGGCGGCCTCACTAGAATCGGCGGCCATGGCATGGGTGACGAGCGCGGCAGGGACACTGATCGTCGTGGTGGCGCTGCTCGACATCTTCCACACCCTGTGGCACCCCGGCGGGTTCGGCGGCATCGCCCGCGGCGTGTTCCGGTCGGTGTGGTGGGCCACCAAGCGCACCCTGCCGCGACACGGCCGTACCCTCGCCGGACCGATCGGGCTGCTGGCAGCCGTGGTGACCTGGTCCGGCCTGATGATCGTCGGCTGGATGCTCGTCTACCTGCCCCGCATGCCCGACGGCTTCTACTTCGGCTCGTCCTTGCGGCCGGAGCAGTCCTCCGACGTGCTCGCCGCGCTGTACCTGTCCATGGTCACGGTGGCCACGCTGGGGTTCGGGGACATCATCCCGCGCGACCCCGCCCTGCGGCTCCTGACGCCTCTGGAGGCGCTCCTGGGCTTCGTCCTGCTGACGGCCGCGATCTCGTGGGTTCTCCAGATCTACCCCGCGCTCGGCCGGCGGCGGGCCGCGGCGAAGCGACTGAGCGTGCTGCGGTCGAGCCACTCGACCGACCTCCTGGTCGGCGGAGACCCGAGCGTCGCCACCCAGTGGCTCGACTCGGTCACCGACGGCGTGATCCAGGCCGAGGTCGACTACATGCAGTACGCCGAGTCGTACTACTTCCTCGAGAAGGAGGAGGAGATGTCACTGCCCGCGATGCTGCCCTACGCCCGGGAGATGGTGCGCGCCGGCAGTCGTTCGCCCGCGGCAGAGGTACGCGTGGCCGCGGACATGCTCGACGCGTCCGTCGAGGGCCTCGCGCTCCGGCTGGACGGCTCGTTCCTCAGGACGGGCGGCTCGACCGAGCAGGTGCTCGCCGCCTACGCCGCCGACCACGGAATCGATTCGGGCGAATGATCGCCCGCGGGGCCGGGCATGACTTGAGGCATGACACTCGACATCCTCCTCGTCGCTGTCGGCGCGCTCGGCGTGCTGGTGGCTGCGCTGTCGGCGCGGATGAGGCGCCTCCCGGTGTCCGAGCCGCTGCTCGCCCTCCTGCTGGGCGTGCTGATCGGTCCCGAGGTCCTGGGCGCGTTGCCGCTCGAGCCGATCACCGCCGACCACTCCACCGTCCATGAAGCGACGCGCATCCTGCTCGCCGTCTCGGTGACGGGCGTGGCCCTGCGCTACCCCTTCCGTGCGGCACGAGCACGGTGGCGACCCGTCTCGCTGCTGCTGCTGGTGGCCATGCCGGCCATGGCCCTGATCTCCTCCGGGCTGGCGGCGGCCATCCTCGGACTGACGGCCGGTGCGGCGGTCCTCCTCGGGACCGCCATCTGCCCGACCGACCCGGTCCTCGCCTCGAGCGTGGTGACCGGCAAGCCGGCCGAGCAGGACCTGCCCGCCCGTGACCGGGAGGTCCTGTCGCTGGAGTCCGGCGCGAACGACGGGCTGGCGCTCCCGTTCGTGCTGCTCGCGATCGCGTTCGCCGGCCCGATGACCGGCGCGGAGGCGATCGGCGAGATGCTCTGGCAGGTGCTCGGTGCCGTCGTCCTCGGCGTGGCCGCCGGCTGGCTCGCCGGCCTGGCGCTGCGCGCCGGCGAGAAGTACGGCGCGACGGCTCACGGACCGATGCTCCTCTACGCGGTCGTCGTCGCGCTCCTCGTGCTGGGCCTCTCGGGCCTGCTCCACCTCGACGGCGTCCTCGCCGCGTTCGTCGCCGGGCTCTCCTTCAACCTGAACAGCACCGGGGCCGAGCGCACGGCCGACGTCGAGCTCGACGAGGCGGTCAACCGGTTCGCGGTGCTTCCGCTGTTCGTCCTCCTCGGGGCGACGATCCCCTGGAGCGTCTGGGAGCAGCTCGGCTGGACGGGCGTGGCCCTCGCCCTCGCCGTGCTGGTGTTGCGACGGCTGCCCGTGCTGCTGGCCCTGAAGCGACCGCTGCACCTCGGCTGGCCCGACGCGCTGTACATGGGGTGGTTCGGGCCGGTCGGCGTGTCCGCCGTGTTCTACCTGACGCTCGAGGCCGAGGAGCTCGCTCTGCCCGAGACGGTCCTGGGCGCCGGGATGCTGGTGGTCGCCGTCAGCACGGTGGCTCACGGCCTGACCTCCTCCGCCGGCCGGCTGCTCTACCGGCGGCTGACGACCGACAGCTCCGGCAAGGTTCCGGTCCTGCTGGGCTGACACCGAGGGCGGGTGGCCCGCCGTTCCCCCGGCTGCGCTACTCAGCCGGCGGGGCGGCTCGGTGGGGGCGGGGACAGATCCTGGCCGAGCCCGCTGACCGCGAGCTTGCGGACGGCGATGAGCGCCGCGGCAGCCGCGATGGCCCCCCAGGTGTCGGCGATCGAGAGCCGCAGCAGGCCTGCGGCCAGGAGCACGTCGAGGAAGACCCCCAGCGCGGCCCGCACCGACCGGACCGTGACGAGGACCGCCATCCCCGACACGAACGCGGCGGCGACGAGCAGGTCGGCCGCCTCTGCGATCACGGCACCGGCACTCACCTCTGCCCCGGCGGGCGGTCGCCGGTCGCCGCGGCAGGATCCTTCTGCGCGTTGAGGATGCTCTGCTCCTCGCGGATCTCGCGGGCCAGGAAGAAGTTCAAGGCGGTCCTGATGGCTGCCACGGCAGCGAGCTTCGCCAGCTCCTCGAAGCTCGGCGCGATCGCGGTGCGGAGCACGTCGCTGGCCAGCTGGAACTCCAGCCCCAGCGCCAGGAACCGCCCCAGGGTCAGCCGCACCGGCACGAAGGCCTCGGCATCGCGCCGTGGCAGCGCCCGGACGAAGCCGATGACGGCGATGATCGCACCGATGAAGATGACCGCGGCCCCCGCTGCCTCGACCAGCCGGACCATGGTGTCCACGGCCGCCAGCAATGACTCCTCGGGCAGGATGTCGACCTCGAGAGGGGTCACGCGCGTCTCCTGGCTGTTGTCGGTCTCGGCGTCACAGGGCGATCGTGCCGCACGCGGCCACCGGAGTCTTCCTTACCGGCGATCGACGACGCGAAACCTGTGCGTTTCCGCAAGCGACAACCGGGCACTGGGAGCGGCATGTCACCCCGCGACGGAGCCGCGCGGCCGGGTGCTCCCCCGAGCCGGATCGTGCTGCGGCCGCTCGCCACGCCGCTGCCGCTCGGCTTCCTCGCTCAGTTCGTCGCCACCGGCTCCTTCGCCGCGGTGCAGCTCGGCTGGGTGGCCGAGAGCCAGGACGTGATCGTCGCGCTCGGCGTGCTGGTGCTCAGCGTGCCTCTCGAGCTGCTCGCGTCGGTGATGGGCTTCCTGGCACGAGACCCGGTCGCGTCGACGGGCATGGGAATCCTCGCCGGGACGTGGGCCGCGGCCTCCCTCATCACCCTCCGGACACCGCCCGGGGCCTCCGTCGACGCCCTCGGCGTCATCTTGATCGCGTCCGCCACCGCGCTGGTCGTCCCGGCGATCGCCGGGAAGGGCAAGGGGGCCGCCGCAGCGGTGATCGCGATGAGCTCCCTGCGGTTCGCCCTCACCGGAGTCGCCGAGCTGAGCAGCTCCCCGACCTGGCTCGCCGTCGCCGGCTGGGCGGGGATCGCGCTGGCCGCGGTCAGCTTCTACGCCGCCCTCGGGTTCGAGCTCGAGGGCACCCGGCAGAAGGACGTGCTGCCGCTGGGTCGCAGGGGTGCGGCCCGGCAGGCGCTGGAGCCGGGCCGGGAACCGGAGCACGACGAGCTGGTGCGCGAGCCCGGCGTCCGTCAGCAGCTCTAGGAAACCCCGATTCGTCCGCGGCCCCTCCGCCTGGATGTGGCTCGGAACCGCGGACGAATCGGGGTGTCAGGCGGAGGTCAGCAGGTCCTGCTCGCGGACCAGGTCCACGGAGAGGGTGCGGTAGCCGACGTCCTCGAACAGGACGGTGATCCGGTCCTCCTCGACGTCGGTCACCGTGCCCTCGCCGAACTCCTGGTGCCGCACCCGGCTCTGCAGCGGCCACTCGGCGTCGTCGTCGGGGACGTGGGTGGTCGCGACGCCGGCGCGGCAGTTGTCGCAGTGACCGCACGGCTCGGCCAGCTCCTCGCCGAAGTAGGCCAGCAGGTAGTCCGAGCGGCACCGCTCGGTCTCGGCGTAGCCGCGCATCATCTCCACCCGCGAGTGCTGCAGCTTGCGGTGACCCTCGGCGCGCTCCAGCACCGCGTCCACCAGGGGATCGTCCTCGTCCCCGTCGCCCGCGCGCGCCGGGGCACCCCCGTCGTCAGCCCCCGGCAGCACCTGCTCCAGGCGCACCAGGTTGAGGATCCGGCCCAGCTTGCGCGGCCCGAGACCGGTCTCCTCCTGCAGTGCCCGGCGGCTCTGGCTGTCATGGCCGTCGCGCCCGTCGCGCCCGCCAGGTCCGTCCAGACGACGGACCGCGGCCACCACGGTCGCCACGTCGACTCGATCGGGGATCCCGCCGGTGAAGAACCGGCCGAGGGAGAGGTCCTCGGCCCGGTAGAACAGCGTGGCCGCGGCCGGCTCCCCGTCCCGTCCGGCCCGACCGATCTCCTGGTAGTAGGTGTCCGGCGACTCCGGGACCTGGGCGTGCACGACGAAGCGGATGTCGGGCTTGTCGATGCCCATCCCGAAGGCCGAGGTCGCCACCATCACGTCGATGTCGCCGTCCATGAACCGCTCGTGCGCCTCGGCCCGGGCGGCTCTGCCCAGCCCCGCGTGGTAGACCGCGGTGCGCCGGCCCAGCTCGCCGAGCGCGGCGGCGTACTCCTCGCTGGCCTTGCGGGTGCGGCAGTAGACGATGCCCGCCCCTTCAGCGGCCTTGACCTCGTCGATCACGGCCTGCCGCTCCTGGTCGGCGGTGGCCGTGCGGAGCACGGTGAGCTCGATGTTGGGCCGTTCGAACCCGGTCACCACCAGCCGGTGGTCCCGCATCCGCAGCCGCTCGACGATGTCCTGGCGGACCGGCGGGGCCGCGGTGGCGGTCATCGCCACGACCTGCGGGCGCCCGACGTCCTCGAGCAGCTCCCCGAGCCGGAAGTAGTCCGGGCGGAAGTCGTGGCCCCAGGCAGAGACGCAGTGCGCCTCGTCGACGGCGACCAGGCTCGGGGCCAGCCCGGCGACGGCGTCGCGTACGTCGTCGTTGGCGAGCTGCTCCGGGGAGAGGAACAGGAACTCGACCGCGCCGGCGCGCACCTCCTCCAGGGCCTCGGCCCGCCGTCCGGCCGACTCCTCCGAGCTGATCCGCACACCGCGGGTCCGCTCGTCGCCGTCCTCGAGGCCAAGGATCTGGTCGTGCTGGAGCGCGAGCAGCGGCGAGACCACGAGCGTGCAGCCCTCCAGCAGCACGCCCGCGAGCTGGTAGGTCAGCGACTTGCCGGAGCCGGTCGGCGAGACCAGCAGCACGTCGTGACCCTCGAGGAGGGCCCGCGTGGCGTCCTCCTGCCCGGGCAGGAGGCTGTCGTGGCCGAAGGTCCGTTGCGCCGTGTCCGCGATGCGCCTGCCGACCCCGCGGCCGCTCACGTCGTGTGCCCGGCGGACCTGGGGACGGTCGAGAGCTGGATGGTCTCGCCCCGGCGGACCGGGCGGACCCGGGTGCGCAGCTCGGAGCGGTCGGCCAGCGCCTCGAACTCGGCCAGCGACGACCGGAAGACCCCGTAGTCGTCGTGGTGGACCGGAACCGCCTCGGTGGGCGAGACCCGCTGCAGGAAGTCCACCCCCTGGCCGGCGTCCATCGTGACGGTGTGGAACAGCACCCGAGTGCCGCCCAGGTGCACGACCGCGGTGTCGATGTCGGGGTAGCGCCGGCTCACCTCGTCGACGTGGTCACCGGTCAGGGTGTCGCCGCTGAGGTAGACCCGGCCCTGCAGCTCCCCGGCCGAGCGGTGCTCCAGCATCGAGCCCATCACCGGCGGCAGCATGGCGCCCAGCACGCCCCGGGCGTGCACCGCGGGCAGCGCCGTCACGGTGAGGCTCTCGGCGCCACGGGTCAGCGTGTGCGTGTCCCAGCGGTCCAGCCCGACCGTGTCGAAGCCCCACCGGCTCAGCCGCTTCGCTGCCTGCGGCGTGGTGAGGACCGGCTGGACGCGGGCGAGTCCGGCTCGGGCCACCCGGTCGAAGTGGTCGCCGTGCAGGTGGGAGAGCACCACCGCGTCCAGCGTCGGCAGGCCGTCCGGCTGCAGCGCGGGCTCGGTGAGCCGGCGCGACCACAGGCCCTTGCCGAGGTAGGCCCGCTGTCCCTTGTGCAGGAAGTTCGGGTCGGTCAGCACGGTGAACGACCCCAGCCGCAGCAGGGTGGTCGCCGTGCCGACGAAGGTGAGGCTGCTCATCCGGCCCGGCCGGGCGGCTTCAGCGGGTCGTGCCCCAGCGTCATCAGCTTGTGCCGCCACGCGTCGTCGCCCGCGGTCGGCTCCAGGTCGTCGCGGCGCTGGTCCAGGACCCGCCGTACGACGTTCTCCATCACGCGGACGTCGTCGGGCGTCAGGTCGGTGCGCCGCTTGCCCAGGATGTGCAGCACGTGCTGGCCGGTCTCGGTGCCGGCCTGGTCGGGGAACGCCTCGCTGGAGTCGTCCGCGCTCCGCACGCGCAGCCAGTCGCCGAGCTCGCGCGAGGTCATGTTCACGACGCGGTGGAACTCCTCCCACAGCTCGTCGGAGACCAGGTCGTCGGCCATCGGTCCTGCCTTCCTCCTCGGGTGCACGGTGGCCGGCCGCCGGCGTCGCCGCGTCCGGTCCCTTACCGCCGTACCCACGGCCGGACGCCCGCATGCGACCCGCTGGACGAGCTGCGGGCGGTGTATCCCGACGAGAAGTGGGCACCCGCGTCGTGTGCCCGGGTGCGGAGCACCCGACGGGCCCCGCTGCTGTCCCGAACCGAGAGGAAACGCACGTGAGCGACACGCCTGCCCGGACCCTGACCGTGCTCGACCCCGCCGACGGCTCCGTGGTCGGCGAGCTCGACTGCGCAGGGCCCGCCGTGGTGGAGGCGGCCGTCGGCTCGGCACGCAAGGCCGCGCCCGACTGGGCGCGCACGGCCCCTGCCGAGCGTGCTGCCGCCCTGCACGCCGCGGCGGACCGGGTGGCGGGTGCCGCGGATCGGCTCGCCCGGCTGACCACCCAGGAGATGGGCAAGCCGCTGGCCGACGCCCGTGGTGGCGTGGACGCCGGCACCGGAACCCTGCGCCAGTACGCCGAGCTCGGGCCGCTGCACCGCGGCCGGTCGCTGCAGGGCGGCTGGGACGCGACCGACCTGATGGTGCCGGGCCCGCGCGGCGTGGTAGCGGCGATCACCCCGTGGAACGACCCGGTGGCGGTGCCGTGCGGCCTGCTGGGAGCCGCGCTGGTGACCGGCAACACCGTGGTCTTCAAGCCGTCCGAGCGCAGCCCGCACACCGGGCTGGAGCTGGCCCGCCTCCTCGCCGCAGAGCTGCCGCCCGGCGTCCTGGAGGTCGTGGTCGGCGACGGCGCCACCGGCGCCGCCCTGGCCTCCTCCCCCGTCGACGTCGTCGCCCACGTCGGGTCGACCGCGGCCGGCCGGTCGATCCGCGCTGCCGCGGCGGCGACCGGTGCCAAGGTGCTGCTGGAGAACGGCGGCAACGACCCGCTGCTCGTCGACGCGGACGTCGACCCCGAGTGGGCCGCCGACCAGGCTGCGACGGGCTGCTTTGCCAACGCCGGGCAGATCTGCACCTCGGTCGAGCGGATCTACGTCGTCGAGGCCCTGGCCCGGCCGTTCCTCGACGCGTTGGCACGCCGGGCGGAGGCGCTGGTCCCCGGCCCGGGGACCGACCCGGCCACAGCGCTCGGGCCGCTGGTCGACGACCGGCTCCGCCGGACGGTGCATGCCCACGTCACCGAGGCGGTCGACGCCGGCGCGCAGCTGCTGGCCGGCGGGACGGTCCCGGCGGGTCCGGGCAGCTTCTACCCGGCCACGGTGCTGAGCGGTTGCACCGCCGAGATGCGCGTCATGCGGGAGGAGACGTTCGGCCCGGTGGCCCCGGTCACCGTCGTTCCCGACTTCGACCACGGGCTCGAGGCGGCCTGTGCGGGACCCTTCGGCCTCGCCGCGGTCGTGCTGACCGGCTCCATGGACCACGCCCAACGCGCCTACCGGGAGCTGCCGGTCGGTACCGTGAAGGTCAACGCCGCCTTCGGCGGAGCGCCCGGTGGCGCAGCGCAGCCGCGCGGAGCCAGCGGCACCGGCTTCGGGTACGGCCCGGAGCTGCTCGACGAGATGACCACCACCAAGGTCGTGCACCTCGGCCTGCCCCGCCTCGCGCCCGCCTGAGGCCTCGGCGCGACGCGGCCCGGTCCCCTCCGGCTCAGGCGTCGAGCAGCCGGCGGGCCGCCTCCACGTGCGGGGGCACGACCCGGCGGTGGTGCAGTGCCCGCGGCAGCGCCCGGAGCGCCTGCCGCACGGCGAGGCGCCCGGCCCGCCCGGCGCTCAGGTCCTCGCGCACGGCCCCCGCCACCACCGGCCACGGCCGCCGGAGCACGCAGGTGAGCAGCTGGTTGCGCCGCGCCCGGGCGGCGCGCGCAGTGGTGTCGCGCACCGGTGACGGGTGGTGGTGGGCGACGACCTTGTCGACGTAGGCCAGGCCCCAGCCGAGCGTCGCCAGGTCGAGAGCGAGCCGCTCCTCCTCGCCCATGAAGAAGATGACGTCGTCGAAGCCGCCGGCGGCGAGGTAGGCGTCGCGCCGGACACCGGCCCCACAGGCCAGGAAGCCCAGCACCGACGGCCCCGGCAGGTCCGGCTCCGTTCCCAGCGGCGAGTCGGCCATCAGCTGGCAGACCGGGTCCTCCGACTCCTCCTCGCCCACCAGCATCCTGGCGGCGAGGACCCCCAGCCGGGGGAAGGAGTCGAAGAGGTCGGCCATGGTGTCGAGGGCGCCGGGTGCCCACCACGAGTCGTCGTCGGCGAAGGCGACGTACGGCGTGCCCGCCAGCTCGACGCCGATGTTGCGCGCCGAGGAGCCGACGTTGCGGTCCAGCGCGACCACCCGCACGTGCGGGAAGTGCTCGGCGACGAGCTCCGGGGTGCCGTCGGTGGACCCGTTGTCGACGAGGACCACCGGAGCGTCGTGGTAGGGCAGCGTGCGGCGCAGGTCCGGCCAGCGGTTCCGGGTCATCACCACGACGGTGACCCGGCTGCGGTCATGGGTGCTCACACCGACCACTCTCCCAGGTCGTCGTCGACCAGCCGGCGCAGCCGCTCGACGTCGTCGGCGACCTCGGCGGCGAAGGCGCGGCTGACACGCGGCGCCGGCGCCTCGGTGCGCTCGCCGACGTGGAACCGCTGCTGCAGCGCGGGGTCGCGCCAGTCCGGGTCGGCCCCGACGTGGTCGTAGATGCGGGCCACCTCGTGCTCCCGGTCCTCGAGCAGCCGCTCCTGCACCACGACGTGCACGCGGGCGGGTCCGAAGTGCTCGAGGAACGGCTCCACGCGCTCGACGTAGCGGCTGCGGGAGAGGTACTCGCTGTCCGGGTCCAGCAGCGCCTCCTCCATCGTCCGCGGCTCGGTGCCGTCACGCCGGTGGTGCGACCACTGCGAGGCCGCTCGCGCCACCGGGTCGCGCACCAGGTAGACCAGCCGCACGTCGGGGACCAGCGCGGCCATCCGGGCGGGGACCTCCGGAGACGACGGCGCGGTGTAGGCCGGCGAGGCCTCCCCGCGCAGCGGTACGTCGTCGTCGAACTGCGCGGCGTACCACTCGACGCCCCGGTGCCACTGGCCGGTCCGCCACCAGGTCGTCTCGTCGGCGTGCGGCGGCTCGGACGGGCCGTTGAAGAAGTTCAGCTCCTTGGGCTCGGCCATCGAGATCTGCGGGTGCGCGTCGAGGTAGCGGTGCACGGCGCTGGTCGCGCACTTCATCGCGCCGATGACGACGAGCTCGGGCAGCCGGTCGCTCACGAGACGCCCGCCGGCACCCACGCGTCGAGGCGGGCGTCCCAGTCGGCGAGGAACCGGCCGAGGCCGTAGCGGGCCAGGGCCGCCTCGCGCGCGGCCGCCCCGACCGCCTGCGCCTCCGACGGGTCGTGCAGGAACCGCCACACGGCCGCTGCCATCTCCTCGGGGCGGGTGGTGAGCACCCCGGCGTCCGGCGGCACCGCGGCGACGGCCTCGGTGGTGGCCAGCGCCACGACCGGCATGCCGAGGTGCATGGCCTCCAGCAGCGACAGCCCGAGCGAGGTCCACCGCGACGTGTGGACGTACACGCGCCGGCGGGCCAGCTCGGCGTGCAGCCGGTCCTGGGGGAGGTCCTCGAAGGTCCACAGCCGGTCCTCGGGCAGGTCCAGCGCGTCGTCGAGCTCGTGCACCTTCATGCCGAAGACGTCGAGGGCGGCCACCCGCGCCAGCCCGGGGAGCAGGTCGGTCCCGACCGCGCGTCCCCGGCGCACCGGGTCGTTGACGACGACGGCGGCGCGCGCCCACTCCCCGGAGTACCGGTGCCCCGGGTCGACGATGCCGTGCTCCACCACGTCGGTGCTCGCGCGGCCGCAGTCCCAGAACAGCCGGTTGAAGTGGGTGACGTGCACGACCGGGATCTCGTCCTGGTCGGCCAGCGGGTGCCGGGTGAACGGGACCTCGCCGCCGGGGGTGTTGTGCTCGACGTACACGGCGGGCAGGTCCCGGCCGGGTCGCCGCCCCGTCCACCGCTCGCACAGCTCGACCTCGTGCGGCCGCTGCAGCACGACGACGTCGATGTCGGTCTCGCGCAGGCGCTCGTGCGGCACCTCGACCGCCGAGGCCGGCCAGTCCCAGGTGCGCGCGCGCCCGAGCCCGTCGGGGTCGCGGTCGGGGGTCACCGGCAGCAGGTAGTCGTGGTCGCCCTGGACGAACGACGTCGTCCACGACCCGTGCACGTGCCACAGCAGGATGCGCATCTAGCTCCTCGTTCCTCGTCCGAGTGCCTGGAAGGTCCAGCCGGCCGCGCGCCACTTCTCCGGGTCGAGCACGAGCCGGCCGTCGAGGACCCGCGGGTGCCGGACCACACCGGCCAGCGCGACCGGGTCGATCCCGGCGAACTCCGGCCACTCGGTGAGCACCAGCACGACGTCGGCGTCGCGGCACGCGTCCTCGACCGACTCCTCGGTCAGGAGCCCCGGTCGGGCGGCGCGGGCGTTGGCGTTGGCGCGGGGGTCGTGGACCCGGACGTCGGCCCCCCGGGCGTGGAGGGTCGCGGCCACGTCGAGCGCCGGCGAGTCGCGCACGTCGTCGGAGCCGGCCTTGAACGCCGCGCCCAGCACGGCCACCCGCGCGCCCGCGGCCCGGCCGCCGAGCAGCTGCACGGCACGGTCGATCGTGCGGGCGCGCTGGCGCATGTTGATCGCGTCCACCTCGCGCAGCACGGCCGCGGGGCCCCCGACGCCGAGCTCCTCGGCCCGGGCGACGAACGCCCGGGTGTCCTTGGGCAGGCAGCCACCGCCGAAGCCGACGCCGGGCGAGAGGAACTGCGAGCCGATGCGCGCGTCAAGCCCCAGGACGCGGGTCAGGTCGGCGACGTCGGCGTCGGCGGCCTCGCAGACCTCGGCCAGCAGGTTCACCAGCGAGATCCGGGCCGCCAGCATCGCGTTCGCCGACACCTTGGCCAGCTCGGCGGTCGCCAGGTCGGTCCGCACGACCGGGACCCCGGCGTTGATCATGGGCGCGTAGACGTCGCGCAGCACCTGGTCGGTCTCGTCCCGGTCGACGCCGAACACCAGCCGGTCGGGGCGCAGCGAGTCCTCGACGGCATGGCCCTCGCGGAGGAACTCCGGGTTCCAGGCGAGCCCGACACCGGCCCCGGCCGGCGCCTCGGCGGCCAGCCGGCCAGCGAGCGCGGCGGCGGTGCCGACCGGCACCGTCGACTTGCCCACCACCAGGCAGGGCCGGTCCAGGTGCGGGACCAGCGTCGCGACGGCGCCGTGCAGCGCGGAGAGGTCCGCGGCGTGGCTGCCGGCCCGCTGCGGCGTGCCGACGCACAGGAAGTGCACGTCGGCCACGGCTGCCGCGGCGGGAGCGGTGTCGAAGACCAGCCGTCCGGAGCCGACGCCCTCGGCGAGCAGGTCGTCGAGCCCGGGCTCGTGGAACGGCGCCGACCCGCTGCTCAGCCGGTCGACGCGCGCCGGGTCGCTGTCGATCCCGACCACGTGGTGACCGCACGCGGCGAGCGCCGCGGCATGGGTGGCACCGAGGTAGCCGGTGCCGATCACGGAGATGCGCACGCCGCCGCGGTGCCCCGCTACCCACTTTTCATGTCTGCCGGACCGCAGTTGTCTGCGCAAGCGCAATAGTTTGAGCCACCTCCCGTTTGCGGAGAAGAGAAGTGGGCACCGACGGCGCTACATGGCCTCCGGTGCCGGATCGGAGGTGGCGACCGAGCAGCGGCGACGAGCCGGGACGGTCGTCGGACACGGCGGGCGGCACAGGCCGCGGAAGGAGCCACGCGTGAAGGTCCTGGGCATCAACGCACTCTTCCACGACCCGGCGGCGGCGCTCGTCGTCGACGGCGAGACCGTCGCGGCGGCCGAGGAGGAGCGGTTCTCCCGCCGCAAGCACGGGAAGCGCCCGGTCCCGTTCGCCGCGTGGGAGCTCCCCGAGCTGGCGGCGCGGTGGTGCCTGGAGTCTGCAGGTCTAGACATCTCCGAGGTCGATGCGGTCGCCTACAGCTACGACCCCGGGCTGGCGCGGCCGGCGGACGAGATGGGGCTCGACGACCCGTGGGACCACCTGCGCCAGACCTACGCGCAGAGCGCACCGGGCTTCCTGGCCACGTCGCTGCCGGGACTGGACCCGGCGTCGGTGCGGTTCGTCCCCCACCACGTGGCCCACGCCGCCTCGGCCGGCCTGGCGTCCCCGCACCGCCGCGCCGACGTCCTGGTGCTCGACGGCCGCGGCGAGTCCGCCAGCCACCTGGCCGGCAGCTACGACGACGGCGCGCTGGAGGTGCTCGCCACCCAGTCGCTGCCGCACTCGCTCGGGCTGCTCTACGAGACGGTCACCGAGCACCTCGGCTTCCTGCGCAGCAGCGACGAGTACAAGGTGATGGCGCTGGCCTCCTACGGCAGGCCCCGCTTCCTCGAGGAGCTGCGGCGGGCGGTCTACGCCACCGGCGACGGTGGGTTCCACACCGACCCCGTGGACTGGCAGTCGCTGGTCAAGCAGCGCCGCGCCGACGAGGAGTGGACCGCCGACCACGCCGACCTCGCGGCCAGCGTGCAGCTGCGGCTGGAGGAGGTGCTGCTCGAGCTGGCCGGCTGGCTGCACGAGCGCACCGGCGGGAGCGCCCTGACGCTGGCCGGGGGTGTCGCGCTGAACTGCGTGGCGAACACCCGGCTCTTCGAGCAGGGACCGTACGACGAGGTGTGGGTGCAACCGGCCGCCGGCGACTCCGGCACCGCCCTCGGCGGTGCGCTGCACGTCGCCGAGGCCGAGGGCGACCGGACGGCTCCCATGCCCGGCGCCGACCTCGGCCGCGGCTGGAGCGACGCCGACCTCGAGGCCTGGCTCACCACCGCCAAGGTTCCCTTCGAGCGGCCCGACGACGTGGCCGACGCCGTCGCGCAGTGCCTCGCCGACAACGGCGTGGTCGCCTGGTTCCAGGGGCGCAGCGAGTACGGCCCCCGGGCCCTCGGCCGCCGTTCGCTGCTCGCGCACCCCGGCCACGAGAAGAACCTCGAGCGGCTCAACGACGTCAAGGGCCGCGAGCAGTTCCGGCCGGTGGCCCCCATGGTGCTCGCCGACCGGGCGCGCCGGATCTTCTCCCGCGGTCCGCTGCCCTCGCCGTACATGCTCTTCGTCCACGACGTCGACCGCGCGTGGCGCGACCGGATCCCAGCGGTGGTCCACGTCGACGGCACCGCCCGGGTGCAGACCGTCGACGCGGCGGACGAGCCGCTGGTGGCGCGGATGCTCGAGGGCTTCGAGCGACGCACCGGCCTGCCCGTGGTGATCAACACGAGCCTGAACACCGCCGGCCGCCCGATGGTCGACGATCCCCGCGACGCGCTCGAGTGCTTCGGCTCGGCGCCGGTCGACCTGCTGGCGATCGGCCCGTTCGTGGTGCGCCGCCCGAGGAGCGAGTGATGGACGACGCCCTGACCACCCTGGTCGTCCCCACGATCGGCCGGCCCAGCCTGCGGGTCCTCCTCGAGGCCCTCGCCGGCGGCACCGCGACCGTCGACGTGCCGGTGCTCGTCGTCGACGACCGCCCCGACGGCCCGGACGCCCCCGCCGGTCCCGACCTGATGTCCGGTCTCGAGGACCTGCGCCTCGCCCTTCCCGGGCTGCGCGTGCTGCGCACCGGCGGCGGCGGGCCCGCCCGTGCCCGCAACATCGGCTGGCGGCACGCCCGCACCCCGTGGGTCAGCTTCCTCGACGACGACGTGGTGCCCGACCCGGACTGGTACGCCGCGCTGCGCGCCGACCTGGCCGGCGTCTCCAGCCGGGTCGCCGGCAGCCAGGGCCGGGTGCGGGTGCCGCTGCCCGAGACCCGCCGGCCCACCGACTGGGAACGGAGCACGGCCGGGCTGGCCGACGCGACCTGGATCACCGCGGACATGAGCTACCGCCGCGCGGCCCTCTCGGCGGTGGGCGGCTTCGACGAGAGGTTCCCGCGCGCCTTCCGCGAGGACGCCGACCTCGGCCTGCGGGTCACCACCACGCAGGGCGACATCGTCCACGGCGAGCGGTGGATCACCCACCCCGTCCGGCCCGCGGACCGCTGGGCCAGCGTCCGCCAGCAGGCCGGCAACGCCGACGACTTCCTGATGCGCGCGCTGCACGGCCCGTCCTGGCGCTCGCGGACCAAGGCGCCCCGGGGCCGCCGGCGCCGGCACGTGGCGCTGACCTCCACCGGCGCGGCCGCGCTGGTGGCGGCCGCCCTGCGCCGTCCCCGGCTGACGGCCGTGGCGGCCGGCGCCTGGACGGCCGGCACCGCCGAGCTCGCGCTGGCCCGGATCGGGCCGGGCCCCCGCGACGCGCGCGAGATCGCCAGGATGGTCGTGACCAGCGCGGCCATCCCGGCCGCCGCCACCTGGCACTCGGTGCGCGGGCTGCTCACCCACCGGGGGGCCGAGCCGTGGCGCGGCCTGCCTGACCTGGTCCTGTTCGACCGGGACGGCACCCTGGTCCACGACGTCCCCTACAACGGCGACCCGACGCGGGTCGCCCCCGTGGAGGGCGCGCGTGCCGCCCTCGACCGGCTGCGCCGCGTCGGCGTCCGGGTCGGCGTGGTGAGCAACCAGTCCGGGGTCGCTTCCGGCCGGATCACCGGGGCGCAGGTGCTCGCGGTCAACGAGCGGATCGAGGAGCTGCTCGGGCACTTCGACGTGTGGCGCTACTGCCCGCACGACCCCGACGACGGCTGCGACTGCCGCAAGCCCGCCCCCGGCATGGTGACGGACGCCTGCGAGCTGCTCGACGTGCCGCCCGCGCGCACCGTCGTGATCGGTGACATCGGCAGCGACGTCGAGGCCGCCGAGGCCGCCGGTGCGGTCGGCTTCCTGGTGCCCACCGAAGGGACCCGGCGCGAGGAGGTCGCCGCCGCCCGGCACGTCGCCGAGAGCCTGCCCGAGGCGGTGGACCAGATCCTGAGGTGCGCGTGGTGAGCCACACCCTGGTGGTCCGTCCCGACAACGCCGGAGACGTGCTGGTCGCGGGACCGGCCGTGCGGGCCGTCGCCGCGGGCAGCAGCCGGGTGAGCGTGCTGGCCGGACCGCACGGGTCGGCCGCGGCGCGGCTGCTGCCGGGCGTGGACGTGGTGCTCGAGTGGCGCTGTCCCTGGATCGACCCGTCGCCGGCACCGGTGGACCCCGCGGACGTCCGCGAGGTCGTCGCCCGGGTGGCGGCGCTCCACGCGGACCGGGCCCTGGTGCTGACGTCGTTCCACCAGTCGCCGCTGCCCACCGCGCTCCTGCTCAGGATGGCGGGCGTCCCGTGGGTCGGCGCGATCAGCGAGGACTACCCCGGCTCGCTGCTCGACCTGCGGCACCGGCTCGAGGGCCCCGACGACCTGCTCCCGGAGCCGGAGCGGGCGCTCTCCCTGGCCCGGGCCGCCGGGTTCGACCTGCCCCCCGGGGACGACGGCCGGCTCGCGGTGCGCCGGCCGCTGCCCGACGTCTCCGCGCTGCTGCCCGAGGGCCCCTTCCTCGTCCTGCATCCCGGCACCTCGGTGCCGGCGCGGGCCTGGCCCCTCGAGCGGTACGCCGAGGCAGCGCGGCTGCTCACCGAGCGCGGTCACCAGGTCGTGGTGACCGGGGCACCCTCCGAGCGCGACCTGACCGCCCGTGTCGCCGCCGCCGCCCCCGTGCGCGACCTCGGCGGCCGCACGCGGCTCGACGAGCTCGCCGCCGTACTCGCCGCGGCCGGGGCCGTCGTCGTCGCGAACACCGGGCCGGCCCACCTCGCTGCCGCCGTCGGCACCCCGGTGGTGTCGCTCTTCGCCCCGACGGTGCCGGCCGAGCGCTGGGCGCCGTACGGCGTGCGCCGGGTCGTGCTGGGCGACCCGCACGCGCCGTGCGCGGACACCCGCGCCACCACCTGCCCCGTGCCGGGGCACCCCTGTCTGTCCTCGGTCAGCGCCGAGGACGTCCTGGACGCCGTCGAACAGCTGCGCGGCCCGCAGGAACCGGCTCTCGCCGGAACGCTGAGGAGGAACGCATGAGGATCGCACTGGTGTCCGAGCACGCCAACCCGCTGGCCGCCGTGGGCGGCGTCGACGCCGGCGGGCAGAACGTCCACGTCTCCGCACTCGCCTCCGGGCTCACCGCCCGCGGGCACGACGTCACTGTCTACAGCAGGCGGGACTCGACCTCGGCCCCGTTCCGGGTGCTCGCACCCGACGGGTACGTCGTCGAGCACGTCCCCGCCGGTCCCCCCGCCGACGTGCCGAAGGACGCGCTGCTGCCGCTGATGCCGGCGTTCGCCGACCACCTGCGACGACGGTGGCGCGAGGAGCCGGTCGACCTGGTGCACGCCCACTTCTGGATGAGCGGCATCGCGTCCGTCGACGCCGCCGCCGAGTCCGCCACTCCGGTCCTGCAGACCTTCCACGCCCTCGGCACCGTGAAGAGGCGGCACCAGGGTGAGCGCGACACCAGCCCCGGCACCCGGACCGCCCTGGAGCGACGGCTCTGCCGGCAGGTGGACCGGGTCATCGCCACCTGCAGCGACGAGGTCGCCGAGCTGCGGGCGATGGGCCTGCCCGAGCACCGCGCCACCGTGATCCCGTGCGGGGTCGACACCGACGCGTTCCGGCCGACCCCGGTCGGACCCCGCCCGGGTCAGCGGCTGCTCGTCATCGGCCGCGTCGTCGAGCGCAAGGGCGTCGGCAACGTCATCGAGGCGCTCGTCCACCTGCCCGGGGTCCACCTCGACGTCGCGGGAGGCGCCGTGGAGGCGATGCTCGACGCCGACCCCGACATCGCCCGGCTGCGCCGCCTCGCCGACCGGCTCGGCGTCGCCGACCGGGTCCACTTCCTCGGCGCGGTCAGCCGCCGGGACGTGCCGGCGCTGATGTGCTCGGCCGACGTGGTCGTGGCCGTGCCGTGGTACGAGCCGTTCGGCATCGTTCCGGTCGAGGCGATGGCCTGCGGCCGTCCGGTCGTCGGCTCCGCGGTCGGCGGCCTGCTCGACACCGTCGTACCGGGGGTGACCGGCGAGCTGGTGCCGCCCCGGCGTCCGGACCTGCTCGCCGGCACGCTCGCGGACCTGCTCGGCGACCCTGCGCGGATGCAGCGCTACGGGACCGCCGGCCGGCAGCGCGCCGTCGACGCCTACCAGTGGCGGCAGGTGGTCGACCGCACCGAGGACGTCTACGCGTCCGTCGCCGACCCTGCCGTCGCCGACGGCGCGACCACGACCCGAGGAGGCCTCCGATGAGCCACACCACCCCCTGCGCGCACGACCACCTCCGCCAGCTCGTCGGCGCCGCCCGGGCGTTCGAGGGCTGCGTCGACGTCGCCGACCGCTGGGGCACCCGCCTGGCGGCGGTCCTCGAGAACGGCGGGCGGCTGCTCGCGGCCGGCAACGGCGGCAGCGCCGCCCAGGCCCAGCACCTGACTGCCGAGCTGGTCGGCCGCTACCGCGACGACCGGCCTCCGTTCTCGGCCATCTGCCTGACCGCCGAGACCTCCAGTCTGACCGCGATCTGCAACGACTACCCGCCCGAGGAGCTGTTCGCCCGGCAGGTCGAGGCGCACGGCCGGGCCGGTGACGTGCTGGTGCTGATGTCCACCAGCGGGACCAGCCCGAACATCGTCGCCGCCGCCGAGCGCGGACGCGCCTGCGGGATGCAGGTCTGGGCCTTCACCGGGCCGCGGCCGAACCCGCTGGCCGAGGTCGCCGACGAGGCGCTGTGCGTCGAGGCGCGGTTCACCGCCACGGTCCAGGAGCTGCACCTGGTCGGCCTGCACATCCTGTGCGCCGGGCTCGACCGGGCGCTGGGCGTGATCCCGGCCGAGACCCGGGTGCCGGCCCGGGCCTCGCAGGGCGTGGCGTGAGCGCCCCGCTGGTCGTCGTCGGCGACGCCCTGCTCGACGTCGACCTCGTCGGCAGGGCGGGCAGGCTGAGCCCGGACGCCCCCGTGCCGGTGCTCGACGACCTCGTGGAGCACGTCCGCCCCGGCGGCGCCGGCCTGGCCGCGCTGATGGTGGCCGGTGACGGCCACGAGGTGGTGCTGGTGACCACGCTCGGCGACGACGAGCCCGGCGCCCGGCTGGAGGCGGTGCTGGCCGAGGCCGGCGTCCGCGTCGTCCGGCTGCCCTACGACGGACCCACGCCGGTCAAGAAGCGGGTGCGGGCCGGCGGTCAGTCGCTGCTGCGGCTCGACAGCGGCAGCGCGACCGGCCGGGTCGGCGAGGTGCCGCACGAGACGGTCGAGCTGCTGGGTGCGGCCTCCGCCGTCCTGGTCGCCGACTACGGCCGTGCCGTCTGCGCCGCCCCGGGTGTCCGGGCGGCGCTCGAGGGCCTCCCCAGCGCGGTCCCCCTCGTGTGGGACCCGCACCCGCGCGGCAGCCGGCCGGTCCCGGGCGTGCGGCTGGTCACCCCGAACGCAGCCGAGGCCGAGGGCTTCGCGGCCGGGCTGGACGGCGCGGCCGGGCACGACCCGGCCGAGCCGCCGCTGCGCCGGGCCGGGCGGCAGGCTGACCTCCTGGTCTCGCACTGGGACGCCCGGGCGGTCGCGGTGACCCTCGGCGAGCGCGGCGCCCTGCTGTCCTACGGCTCGGGGGCGCCGGTGGTCGTCCCGGCGCCGCAGGTGCACTGCGCCGACCCGTGCGGCGCGGGCGACCGGTTCGCCACCCGCGCCGCCCTGGCGCTGGGCGACGGCGCGGTGACCTCCGAGGCGGTCCAAGCCGCTGTGGAGGGGGCCGCGGCGTACGTCGCCGCCGGCGGACCCGCCTCGCTGAGCGTCCCCTCCGCCCCTGCAGCCCGGTCGACGCCGACCGCGGCGACCACGCCGACCACGCCGACCACGGCGACCACGGCGACCACGGCGACCAGACGCCCCCGCCGACGGTCCCACGGCCGAGCGGCTGGCCGCGCACGTGGCCGCCACCGGCGGCACCGTCGTCGCCACCGGTGGCTGCTTCGACCTGCTCCACGCCGGCCACGTGGCGACGCTCCGCGCGGCCCGGCGGCTCGGCGACTGCCTGGTCGTGTGCCTCAACAGCGACGCCTCGGTGCGCCGCCTGAAGGGGCCGAGCCGGCCCCTGGTCCCCGCGGCCGACCGGGCCCGCGTGCTCGAGGCACTCGAGTGCGTCGACGCGGTCCTGGTCTTCGACGAGGACACCCCGGCCGAGGCCCTGCGCCGGATCCGTCCGCACCTGTGGGCCAAGGGCGGCGACTACGCCGGCCAGGACGTCCCGGAGGCAGCGGTGCTCGCCGAGTGGGACGGCCAGGCGGTGGTCCTCCCCTACCTCCAGGGCCGCTCCACCACGCGGCTCGTCACGACCGCCGGCCGGCGCGCCACCGGGGCGCCGCCGGAGGAGAACGACCACACGACGTCGACGAAGAAGGAGAGCATCACATGAGCGAACCGACCGCCCTGGGGACCGTCCTGGTGACCGGAGGCGCCTCCGGCCTCGGAGCAGCGGTGGTGCGTGCCGTCGGTGACGCCGGCGGCCGCGCTGTGGTCCTCGACCGGGTCAAGGCGGACACGGATGCCGAGCAGGAGCTCGTCGACCTGTCCGACCCCCGCGCCGCGGAGGACGCCGTGCGCGCCCTGTCGCAGCGGGTCGGCGGCCTCGACGCCGTGGTGACCTGTGCCGGCACCGACGCGTGCGGACGGCTCGACGACGTACCCGCCGAGGACTGGGACCGGGTGATCGCGGTCAACCTCGTCGGCACGGTCGCCGTGGTCCGGGCCGCGATGCCCGACCTCCTCGAGCGCCGTGGCCGCGTGGTGACGGTCGCCTCCACCCTGGGCGTCCGCGCGCTCAGCGACGCGACCGCCTACTGCGCCTCGAAGTTCGGCGTCGTCGGCTTCACCCGTGCGCTCGCCGCGGAGACGCAGGGCCGCATGGGCGTCACCATGCTGGTGCCCGGCGGCATGCACACCGCGTTCTTCGACGGTCGCGACGAGCAGTACAAGCCGCCGGCCGACGCCAAGCTGAACCAGCCCGACGACGTCGCGCAGAGCGTCCTGTTCGCGCTGCGGCAGCCGCCCGGCTGCGAGGTGCGCGAGCTCGTCGTCACGCCGTCGGTCGAGGGGTCGTGGCCCTGATCGACCGACCGCGAGCGCTGGTCCTGCGCGCCCTGGGCCTCGGTGACCTGCTCACCGGGGTGCCGGCGCTGCGGGCGGTACGCCGGGCGCTGCCCGACCACCACGTGGTGCTCGCCGCGCCGGCGGTGCTCGACCCGCTGGTGCGCCTGGCCGACGCCACCGACGAGCTGCTGCCCACCGGTGGCCTGGAGCCGTTGGCCTGGACCGGCCCCGCGCCGGACGTGGCGGTGAACCTGCACGGCCGCGGCCCGCAGAGCCACGCGCTGCTGCAGTCGCTGCGGCCGCACCGGCTGGTCGCCTACGACTGCCCGGCGGCGGGCCACGACGGGCCGGCGTGGGACGACGACGAGCACGAGGTGCGCCGTTGGTGCCGGCTGGTCGAGGAGTCGCTCGGCAGCCCGTTGGGCCGCCCCGACCTGCTGCTGCCGGTCCCGCGGGCGGCGCCCGACCCCTTCGGCACCGGCGCCGTCGTGGTGCACCCCGGTGCGGCGCACCCGTCGCGCCGGTGGCCCGGCGACCGCTTCGCCGAGGTGGCCCGCTGGGCCGCCGCGGCCGGGCACCCGGTGCTGGTGACCGGCGGCCCGGACGAGGCGGCGCTGGCCCGGCGGGTGGCGCGCGAGGCCGGCCTGCCCGAGAGCGCCGTCGCCGCCGGGCGCACCGACCTGCTCACGCTGGCCCGGCTGGTCGCGACGGCGCGCCTGGTCGTGAGCGGTGACACCGGCGTGGCGCACCTGGCGACCGCGTTCGCCACCCCGTCCGTCGTCCTGTTCGGCCCGGTGCCGCCGTGGCGCTGGGGACCGCCGCGACGCGGACCGCACACCGTGCTGTGGCACCCCTCAGCCGACGACCCGCCGGGCGACCCGTGGGGCGAGGCGCTGGACCCGGCCCTGGCCCGGATCACGGTCGAGGAGGTGCTGGCCGCGGTCCGGCTCCGGCTGCAGCCGGCCGGAGCCGGTGAGGGCTAGCGCGTCGGCACCGGCACCTCGACCGCGTCCTGGGCGGCGAACCACTCCAGGGTCTTCTTCAGCCCCTCCTCGACCGGCACCTCCGGGCGCCAGCCGAGCAGCTCCTCGGCCCGGGTGATGTCGGGCCTGCGGACCTTGGGGTCGTCGGCCGGGAGGTCGACGTACTCGATCCCGGACCGGGAGCCGGCGATCTCGACCACCCGGCGCGCCAGGTCCCCGATCGAGGTCTCCTCGCAGGCGCCGATGTTGACCGGTCCCGGCTCGCCGCTGGCCGCGAGCGCGACCAGGCCCTCGACCGTGTCCTCGACGTAGCACAGCGACCGGGTCTGGCTGCCGTCCCCGGCGACGGTGAGCGGCCGGCCGGCCAGCGCCTGGGACATGAAGGCGGGGATGGCGCGGCCGTCGTCGAGCCGCATCCGCGGGCCGAAGGTGTTGAAGATCCGGGCGATCGCGGTGTCGAGGCCGTACTCGCGCCGGTACGCCGTGGTGAGCGCCTCGGCGAACCGCTTCGCCTCGTCGTAGACGCTGCGCGGCCCGACCGGGTTCACGTTGCCCCAGTAGCTCTCGCGCTGCGGGTGCTCCAGCGGGTCGCCGTACACCTCGGAGGTGGAGGCCAGCAGGAACCGGGCGCCGTGGGCGCGCGCGAGGTCGAGCGCGTGCCGGGTCCCGTCGCTGCCCACCATGAGCGTCTCGATGGGGTGGTCGAGGTAGTGCACGGGCGACGCCGGCGAGGCGAGGTGCAGCACCCAGTCCACCTCGCCGTCCACCGCCAGTCCCTGCGAGACGTCCTGCTCGAGGACCTCGAGGCCGCGCTCGGGGCGCAGGTGGGCGAGGTTGTCGCGACTGCCGGTCAGGAAGTTGTCCACGCAGACGACGTCGATGCCGAGGTCGAGCAGCCGCTCGCACAGCCAGGAGCCGACGAACCCGGCCCCTCCGGTGACGACGGCACGCCGGACCTCGCTGGGCTCCGGGAGGTTGCTGGTTCGGCTCACCCCCCTCCGATACCCGCGACGGAGGGCCTCAAGCCCACTTCCCATGCCCGGAGGGTCGTCGGCCCTCCCGGGAATAGTCAGCGACCCGACGGCATTGAGAACATTGATACCCCAGCAGGTATACGATCGAGCACACAGGGAAGGACCGATCTCCATGACCACGACCGCCCTCACCGCAGCCGACTTCGAGCAGACCGTCACCGACAACGACATCGTCCTCGTGGACTGGTGGGCGTCCTGGTGCGGCCCGTGCCGCCAGTTCGCGCCGACGTTCGAGAAGGCAGCCGAGGCCCACCCCGACATCGTCTTCGGCAAGGTCGACACCGAGGCCGAGCAGTCGCTCGCCCGCGCGGCCAACATCACCTCCATCCCGACGCTGATGGCCTTCCGCGAGGGCGTCCTCGTCTTCTCGCAGCCGGGCGCGCTGCCCGCACCGGCCCTGGACCAGGTCATCGACGCCGTCCGTGGCCTGGACATGAACGACGTCCACGCCCAGGTCGCCGAGCAGCAGAAGAAGGCCGAGGGCTGATGTCCTACACCCTCACCCGGAAGGTGGCCCTGGGCTACGACGACGCGGTCGCGCAGGTGCGTGCCGCGTTGTCGGAGCAGGGGTTCGGGATCCTCACCGAGATCGACCTGGCCGCCACGTTGAAGGCCAAGCTCGACGTCGACGTGACCCCGCAGGTGATCCTGGGGGCCTGCCGGCCGCCGCTGGCCCACCAGGCGCTGCAGGCCGAGCCGTCGGTCGCGGCGCTGCTGCCGTGCAACGTGGTGGTCCGCGCCGACGGCGACGACCGCTGCGTCGTCGAGGCGGTCGACCCCCAGACCATGGTCACGATGACCGGCAACGATGCCCTCGCCGCCGTCTCGGACGACGCCACCCGGCGGATCTCCGCGGCGCTCGACGCCCTCCCGCAGGCCTGAAAGGACCCGACATGGAGCTCCCCCCCGACCAGATGGGCTCGGCCATCAACCGGTTGAAGCGGGCCCGCGGCCAGCTCGACGGCGTGATCCGCATGCTGGAGTCCGGCCGTGAGTGCGAGGACGTGGTCACCCAGCTGGCCGCGGTCTCCCGGGCGCTGGACCGCGCCGGGTTCTCGATCGTCGCCACCGGGCTCAAGCAGTGCTTCGTCGACGGCGAGGTCAACGAGCTCGACACCGCCAAGATGGAGAAGCTCTTCCTCTCGCTGGCGTGAGGTGGGCCCGACCTGAGGGAGGTACGCCGGTGGATGCACGCGACTGGGACGAGCGGTACGCCGACAGCGAGATGGTCTGGTCCGCGGGCCCGAACCAGTTCGTGGCGGCCGAGCTGTCGGACCTGCGCCCCGGCCGGGCGGTGGACCTGGCCGCCGGCGAGGGGCGCAACGCCCTCTGGCTGGCCGAGCAGGGCTGGGCGGTCACCGCCGTCGACTTCTCCCTGACCGGGCTCGACAAGGGCCGCAGGCTGCAGGCGGCGCACCCGCGCGGGCGGGACCTGCAGGTCGACTGGGTCCACGACGACGTGCTGAGCTGGGAGCCGGGCCCGGCCGGCTACGACCTCGCCCTGCTGGCCTACCTCCAGCTGCCCGCGGACGAGCTCCACACCGCCGTACGCCGCGCGTTCGCCGCGCTCGCCCCGGGCGGCACCCTCTTCCTCGTCGCCCACGACTCGACGAACCTCACCGACGGCACCGGCGGGCCCCAGGACCCGGCGGTGCTCTACACCGCCGAGGACGTCCTCGCGGCCCTCGACGGCGAGCGCTTCGAGGTGCTCCGGGCCGAAAGGGTCGAGCGGGTGGTGACCGGCGGCCACGGCGGCGGCACCGACGAGCACCGCGGCGAGCCGGACCGGGTCGCCTACGACGCGCTGGTGCGCCTGGTGCGGACCGGCTGAGGCCGGGCGGTCAGGACAGCGGCGGCCGGCTGCCCTCGGCGGGGTCGTTCTCGGTGACCGGGCCGGGCCGCCCCGACGGCGCGTCCACCGGCTCCGGCTCCTGCTCGGCGGGAGCAGCGGGCCGGGCGTCGTCGCGCTCCTCGAAGTCGACTCTGCGCAGCTGCTTGCGGAGGCTGAACCCGAGCACGGCCACGGCCGCGGCGAGGGCCAGGAACACCGCGAACCCGAGCCAGCCGGCCTTGACGTCCTCCGGCTCGGGCACCTGCTGGGAGCTGGCGGCCAGCCACAGCACGAGCGGCTGGCCCAGGGCGACGAGGGAGCTCATGACTCCATCCTCCCAGCCGTGCCAAGCCACTCCCGGACCCCGGCGAACAGGTCGTCCTCGGGCGTCTGCGTCGGCACGTGGCTCTGCACCAGCTCGTAGTCCTCGGTCGGCCACGCCTTCTGGTGGATCTCGATCGGGCAGGCGAACCAGGCGCCGTCGGGGTCGATCTGGGTGGCGTGGGCCAGCAGCGCCCGGTCGCGCACCGGGAACCAGTCCCCGCAGGGAACCCGCGTGGTGATCCGCGCCGCGTGCTCGGGATCGGGCTTCCACTCGGCGAGCCGCTCGGCGTAGGGCGACTCGAGCCCGTGGGCGAGCATCTCGTCGTGCAGCGCCTCGGTGCGCTCGCGGTGGAAGCTGTGGTGGTAGTACAGCTTCAGCGGCTGCCAGGGCTCGCCGGAGTCCGGGTAGCGCGCCGGGTCGCCGGCCGCTTCGAACGCGTGCACGCTGACCTTGTGGCACATCACGTGGTCCGGGTGCGGGTAGCCCCCGTTCTCGTCGTACGTCGTCATCACGTGCGGCCGGAACGAGCGGATCAGTCGCACCAGCGGCTCGGCGGCCTCCTCGACCGGCAGCAGCGCGAAGCAGCCCTCCGGCAGCGGCGGCAGCGGGTCGCCCTCGGGCCAGCCGGAGTCGACGAAGCCGAGCCAGTCCTGGCTGATCCCGAGGATCTCGCGGGCGCGGTCCATCTCGTGGCGGCGCACCTCCGCGATGTTGGCCAGCACGTCGGGCCGGTCCATCTTCGGGTTCAGGATCGACCCGCGCTCGCCGCCGGTGCAGGTGGCGACGTGGACGTCGACCCCCTCGGAGACGTACTTCGCGGTGGTCGCCGCACCCTTGCTCGACTCGTCGTCGGGGTGGGCGTGGACGTGCATCAGCCGCAGCCCGGTCGTCGCCATGGCCTCAATCCTAGGATGGGCGGGTGAGCACCTCCGACCGCGGTTCCACCGGCGCCCCCTCGGTGGACCTCGCCGAGCGCTACGGCACCGGCCGCTCGGCGCGCCGCCGTACCCGCCTCGCCGTCGCGGCCGCAGTCGTGACGCTCGCCGTCGCCGGGCTGGTCTGGCTGGTCTGGGTCATGCTCGTCCACGGCCGGCCACTGGTGCACTCGGACCTGGTCTCCTTCGACCCCCGCGGCCAGCACGCGGTCGACGCCCGGTTCACGGTGGTCCGGCGCTCGGCGGACGTGCAGGCCGACTGCCTGCTGCGCGCCTACGCCTCCGACCACTCCATCGTCGGGGAGCTCAACGTGCCGGTCGGGAGGTCCGTGCCCACGACCACCACACTCGACGCCACCGTGCGCACCGAGCGCCTCGCGACCTCGGTGGAGATGGTCGGCTGCTCCGCCGACGGGCAGCCGCAGCGCCGCTGACGGTGCGGCGGGTGCCCGACGGGCGCGGACCTGCCGAGCTTTGGGGTGCGGCGGGCCGGGTTGGTAGACTCGTCTACTTGCCTGAACGAATCCGGGATCGGGGCCGCTGACGCGTGCCCCCGGGACCGGACCCGAGAAGCACAGGAGACCCCTCACCGTGACGCAGTCCAGCGAACCCCATGTGATCTGGCTGACCCAGGACGCTTTCGACAAGCTCCAGGCGGAGCTCGAGCACCTGCGTGGTCCCGTGCGCCAGGAGGTCATCGAGAGGATCGCCTCCGCTCGCGACGAGGGCGACCTCAAGGAGAACGGCGGCTACCACGCGGCGCGCGAGGAGCAGGGCAAGACCGAGGCCCGGATCCGCCAGCTCGAGGACATGCTGCGCCGCGCCGAGGTCGGCGAGACCCCGGCCGACGACGGCGTCGTGGAGCCCGGCATGAAGGTCACCACCCGCTTCGTCGGCGACACCGACACCGAGGTGTTCCTGCTCGGGGCCCGCGAGATCGAGACGCCCGAGGACCTCGAGGTGTTCTCCCCCCAGTCCCCGCTCGGCTCGGCGATCATCGGCCGGAAGGTCGGCGACACGGTCGCCTACGAGGCTCCGAACGGCAAGGAGCTCAAGGTCGAGGTCGTGGACGCGGTTCCCTTCACCGGCTGAGAACCGCCGCTGCGAGGCGCGCGGCCGCGGCCTGCGCCCCGGCTCTGCTAACGGGAGACGTGGTAGCGCGACTCGCGCAGCCGGCCGAGCACCCGCTCGGCGTGGTCGGCGCCCCGCGTCTCCACCGACACCTGCACCTCGACCTCGTCGAGGTGCAGGTGCGTCGAGGTGCGCTGGTGCACCACGTCGAGCACGTTGGCGCCGGCCTCGGCCAGCTCGCCGAGCAGCCGGGCCAGGCCGCCGGGGAGGTCGGGGATGCGCACGGTGAAGGACAGGTAGCGCCCCGCGGCGGCCATGCCGTGCCGCATCACCCGCATCAGCAGCAGCGGGTCGACGTTCCCGCCCGACAGCACCGCCACCGCCGGGGTGTCGAACTGGTCCGGTGCGTCCAGCATCGCGGCCACCGCGGCGGCTCCGGCCGGCTCCACGACGAGCTTCGCCCGCTCGAGCAGCATCAGCAGTGCCCGGGACAGTGACTCCTCGCTGACCGTCAGGATGTCGTCGACGTGGGCGGCGATGGCCCGGAACGGCACGTCGCCGGGACACCCGAC
This sequence comes from uncultured Actinomycetota bacterium, assembly GCA_963835385.1. Lineage (GTDB taxonomy): Bacteria > Actinomycetota > Actinomycetes > Propionibacteriales > Nocardioidaceae > Nocardioides_B. The sequence goes on along the minus strand of CAWIFK010000005.1, from coordinate 644,300 downwards.
CGCGATGCCGTCGGCCATGGTGGACATCGCGGCCAGCGCCACCGGGCGTCCCTGGGCGAGCGAGTCGGGGTACGCCGCCGCTCCCTCGGCCTGCACGCCGACCACACGGACGTCGGGGCGGGCGCCCTTGATCGCGGTGGCGATGCCGGCCAGGAAGCCGCCGCCGCCGGTCGGCACCACGACCGTGCGGACCTGCGGGCACTGCTCGAGGATCTCCAGGCCGCAGGTGCCCTGACCGGTGACGATGTCGACGTGGTCGAAGGGGTGGATCAGCACCGCGCCGGTGTCCGCGGCGAAGGCGCGCGCCTCCACGAGGGCCTCGTCGACGGACGTCCCGTGGAAGACCACGTCGGCGCCGTACCCCCGCGTCGCCTTCTCCTTGGGGATCGGGGCCCCCTCGGGCATGAAGACGGTCGCCCGGATGCCGAGCAGCTGGGCGGCCAGCGCCACCCCCTGGGCATGGTTGCCGGCGCTCGCGGCCACGACGCCGTTCGCGCGCTCCTCGTCGGTGAGCCGGGCCATCCGGAGGTAGGCGCCGCGGATCTTGAACGACCCGGTTCGCTGCAGGTTCTCGGCCTTGAGCAGCACCGGCCCCCGGGCGATGCCGGAGAGCCAACGCGACTCCTCCATCGGGGTGCAGATCGAGACGTGCCGCAGCGCCTCGCGGGCAGCCTCGATGTCGGCCAGCGTCGGCAGCGGCTCGCTCATGCCGCACACCCTAGGTCCCGCGGCCCGGATCCGCCGACCCGGCATGGTGGGGCGCCCGCCACGCGGTTGCGTGCCCGGCGGCGATGTTGCATGCTTGTGCCATGCAACCGTTATTCGACGGTCCCGCATGCGCGGCGGCGCCGGCCGCCCTCGCCGCACCGGAGCCGACCACGGCCGAGGACGCCGTGATGCTGGCGCTGGTCCGGGTCGGCAAGCGGATGCGCCAGCGGTTCCCCGGCGAGGACCTCGAGTTCACCTCCATCCCGCTGCTGAAGGCCCTGCAGCACTACGGGCCGCAGCGGGTCTCCGTGCTCGCCGAGCACCTGCACCTCGACGCCTCGACGGTCAGCCGGCACGTCCGCTCGCTCGAGGACCGCGACATGCTCGAGCGCACGACCGACCCCGACGACGGCCGGGCGAGCCGCGTCGCGATCAGCGACCTGGGCCGGTCCCGGGTCGAGGAGGGCGCCGCCCGGCGCCGCGAGCTCCTCGGCCGGGCCATGGCCGACTGGGACGACGCCGACCGCGAGGCCCTGCGCCGGCTCCTCTACCGCCTCGCCACAGACATCCAGGAGACTTCGTGAGCAGCACCCCCTCCGAGACGCCCGCCGCCGCCGGCGCGGCCGCCACCGGCCACGACGCCGGGGACTACCTCTCCCACAGCCAGATCCTGGTGGTGATGGGCGGCCTGATGGTGGGCATGTTCCTGGCCGCCCTCGACCAGAGCATCGTCAGCACGGCACTGCCCCGGATCACCTCCGAGCTCGGCGGCCTGGACAAGCTGTCGTGGGTGGTGACGGCGTACATGCTCACCGCGACCGCCTCGACGCCGCTGTGGGGCAAGATCTCCGACCTCTACGGGCGGCGGCTGCTGTTCCAGATCGCCATCGGCACCTTCGTCCTCGGGTCCCTGCTGTCCGGGCTGAGCCAGAACATCGACCAGCTGATCGCGTTCCGCGCCGTGCAGGGCCTCGGCGGCGGCGGCCTCATGTCCCTGGCGCTCGCCACCATCGGCGACGTCGTCCCCCCGCGCGAGCGTGGGCGCTACCAAGGCTACTTCGCCGCGGTCTTCGGCACCTCCTCGGTGCTCGGCCCGGTCCTCGGCGGCTTCTTCGCCGACGGCCCCGGCTGGGAGTGGATCTTCTTCATCAACGTGCCGCTGGGCGCGATCGCCTTCGGGATCACCACGGCTGCGCTGCGGATCCCGCACGTGCGGCGCGACCACACCATCGACTACCTCGGCGCGGCCGTGGTCGTGGCCTCGGTGACCTGCTTCCTGCTCTACACCGCGTGGGCCGGTCCGGACCTGGGCTGGGCCTCCTCGACCGGGCTGGCGCTGCTGGTCGCCGGCTTCCTGCTGGCCGTGCTGTTCGTGGCGGTCGAGCTGCGCGCCAAGGAGCCGATCATCCCGATGCGGCTGTTCCGCAACTCGATCTTCTCGATCTCCAACCTGTTCGGCTTCCTGGTCGGTATCGCGATGTTCGGCTCGATGATCTTCATGCCGGTCTACCTGCAGGTGGTGGACGGGATGAGCCCGACCAAGTCCGGCCTCGCGATGCTGCCGATGGTCGCCGGCATCTTCACGACCTCGATCGGCTCCGGCCAGATCATGACCCGCACCGGCCGCTACAAGCCGTTCCCGATCGCCGGGGCCCTGGTGGTCGCGGTGGCGCTGGTGATGATGTCGCGGCTCGGCACGGACACGCCGTACTGGTACGCCGGGCTGTCGATGTACGTCCTCGGCTTCGGCCTGGGCTTCACCCTCCAGGTCGTCGTGGTCATCGTCCAGAACTCGGTCGACCGGCGCGACATGGGCGTGGCCACCAGCTCGGTGACGTTCTTCCGCCAGATGGGCGGCTCCTTCGGCACGGCGCTGTTCGGCGCGATCCTGGCCAGCCGGCTCACCCACTACCTCACCCAGGCCACCGCGGACCTGCCGGCCGGCGCGACACCCCCCGCGAACCTCGACGCGGTCAGCAACAACGTGCAGGCGATCCAGGGCCTCCCCGGTCCGGTGCGCGAGCTGGTCACCGGCGCCTTCAGCGACGCGCTGCACGACGTGTTCCTGACCGCCGTACCGCTGGTGCTGGTCGCGTTCGTCGTGGCGCTGTTCATCAAGGAGCTGCCGCTCGGGGAGCGCGCCGAGGCACCGGGCAAGCCCGAGGAGGCGGCGAGCCCCGGGGGCCGCTCAGGCGTCGGGGGGTGAGGGCGCCTCGTCCGGGGTCGGCGAGGCCGGGTCCTCCTCGGCGGCGTCCAGGGCCGAGTCCCCCACGTCGGTGTGCCCCGCGAGGTACTGCCCCACGGCGTTGAGGGCGGCCACCAGCGGCACCGCGAACAGCGCGCCGGCGATGCCGGCGACCACCACCCCCATGCCGATCGCCACGATCACCCCGAGCGGGTGCAGCGAGACGAAGCGTCCGGCCAGGAACGGCTGCAGCACGTGCGCCTCGAGCTGCTGGACGCCGATGACCGCGGCGAGCATGATCAGCGCCACGATCGGGCCCTGGGCCACGAGCGCCACCAGCACCGCGACGGAGCCGGACAGGGTGGCCCCGATCAGCGGGATGAACGCGCCGAGGAAGACCAGCACGCCGATCGCGACCGCGAACGGCACCCGCAGGACGAGCGCCGCGATGAAGATGCCGACCGCGTCGACGAACGCGATGATGACCGTCACCCGCACGAACTGCGTCAGCGAGTGCCACGCCACCCGGCCGGAGGCGTCGGTGCGCGTGCGGGCCGCGCGCGGGAACAGCCGTACCGCCCACGCCCAGATGCGGTCACCGTCGGCGAGGAAGAAGTAGCTGGCGAACAGGACGATGAAGATGCCGGCCACGATGTGGCCCAGCGTGGTGGTCACCTCGGTCGCCCGGGAGACCGCCTGCTCGCTGGAGCTGGTCACCACGTCCTGGGCCTGCTTGATGTAGTCGTTGATCTGCGAGTCCGTCGCATGCAGGGGGCCGTCGCGCAGCCACCGCCGGATCTCCTCGAGGCCGTCGACGACCTGCCCGGACAGGTCCTGCACGCCCGCGGAGACCTGGGTGCCGACGAAGGTGAGCAGCAGCACGACCGCGCCCAGCCCGCCGATCACCACGACGGCCGCGGCGAGCTTGCGGTTGATCCCGACCTTGCTCGCCGACTCCACCACCGGGGCGGCCAGGGCGGCGATGAGCAGCGCGACGGCCACCGGCACGAAGATCACCGAGAACCGGTCGAAGATCCACAGGATGATGTACCCGGCGCCCGCGATCACCAGCAGCCGCCACGACCAGGCCGCAGCCAGGTCGAAGGCCCAGGGCACCTGCGCCCGGCTCCAGTTCGTGGGACCGGCGTCGATCGTCGGCGGCGCCGCCGGCTCGCGCTCGCCCCGCATCTGCGACCACTGCTGGGCGAACCGCTCCGCGAAGCGCTCCTCGGACCGCAGCCGCTGCGAGTCGCGCAGCCGGCTCAGTCCGGCCGTCATCCGACCCCTCCCCCTCGCACCGGAGGGGGCGGGTCGCTCGGTCTCTGCCATGGCGTAAATCTAGGTGACCCCTCCCAGCGCCCGCTTCGTTGAGGCGTCATGCATTCGGTGTTGAGGCGTCACGCGTGAGGTGTTGAGGCGTCGCAACTTCGGTGCCGAGGCGCTCGGTGCCCCTGGTCAGAGCAGGGTGCGCACCAGGCGGTACGCCGCCTCGGGGTGCTCGGCCGCGAGCAGCCCGGCCGGCGCGAGGACGTAGTCGCGATCGACCACCGTGCGCGGATGCTCGGGCAGCTGCCAGCCGGCACCGTCGCGCAGGTGCCGCCCGAGTACGGCGGCCGGCCCGCCCGGACCGGTCACGTCGTGGCGCAGCACCCCGCCGGAACCGACCAGCACCTCGACCTCGCGCAGGTCCTTGCCGGTCCGCTCGACGACCCGCCCGTCCGGCCCGAACACCACCTGCGAGCGACCCGCGTGCCGGCGCAGCGCGATGCCGACGGCCACTGCGGCGATCTGCCGGTCGTCCTCGCGCTGGTCCTCGTCGGCCGGGAGGAAGGAGGGGACCTGCTGGCGATGCACCGCGGCCGCTTCGAGCTCCTCGCCGACCCAGCCGGCGGCGATGCCCTCCGCGACGGTGGTGACCGCGCTCCAGCGCATCCCGAGGTCGCCCTCGACCGTGCGCGTCACCGGGACCGTGGCGACCACCTCCCGGGAGAGCCCCGACTCCTCGGGGTCGACCTCGACGACCGAGTGCACGTCGGTGGTGGCACCGCCCACGTCGACGACCACCACGTCGCCGGCGCCGGGGCGGCGCTCGTCGAGGCCGTGGGCCAGCAGCTCGACGGCGGTGAGCACCACGTCGGGCGTCGCGCCCCGCACCATGGCGGTGAAGTCGGCGCGTTGGGAGAGGTGCTTGCCGCCGATCACGTGCCGCAGGAACATCTCGCGGATCGCGCGACGTGCGGACTCCGGCGCGAGCTCCCCGATCCGCGGGACCACGTTGTCGGCCAGGACGAACGGCGTGCCGCCCTCGGCGAGCGCGCCGGCGACCTGCTCCTGCACCTCCACGTTGCCGGCGACGACCACCGGACCGCCCCAGCGCGCGTCGCGCAGGTACGCCGCGTTGCCCAGGAGCACCTCGCTGTTGCCCCCGTCAGTGCCGCCCACGAGCAGGATCACGTCCGGAGCGCTCTCCACCAGCGCGGCGAAGGCCCGCTCGTCCAGCCTCCCGGACGCGACGTGCACCACCCGCCCGCCGCCGGAGAGCGCCACCCGGCGGCCGGCCTCCGCGCTGACCAGCTCCTCGTTGCCGACCACGGCGATCCGCAGGCCGCCGCCGGCCGACGAGCAGGCGAGCACGGGCGCACCCGCAGCGCGGGGATCGGTCTCGGAGAGTGCGGCGAGGCAGGCGTCCCAGCCGTCGAGGACGTCGGTGTCGATGGTGGTGCGGTGATCCGCGGTGGCCAGCAACCGCCCGGCCGAGACGTCGACGAGCGCGGCCTTGGTGAAGGTGGACCCGAAGTCGACGCAGGCGACGACCGCGCTCTCGACGTCCACCGTCACGCGAGCGCCCGGTCCAGGTCGGCGAGGAGGTCCGCGGCGGTCTCGATGCCGACCGAGAGCCGGACCAGGTCCGCCGGCACCTCGAGGTCGGTGCCGGCCACCGAGGCGTGCGTCATCCGGCCCGGGTGCTCGATCAGCGACTCGACGCCACCCAGCGACTCCCCGAGCGTGAACACCTCGGCGCGCTCGCACACGGCCAGCGCCGCGGACTCGCCGCCGGTGACCCGGAACGACACGATGCCGCCGTACCGCTTCATCTGGCGGCTCGCGACCTCGTGCCCGGGGTGGGACTCGAGTCCCGGGTAGACGACCTCGGCGACAGCCGGGTGCGCGGCGAGGAACTCCACGACCTGCTCCGCGTTGTCGCAGTGCCGGTCCATCCGGACGCCGAGGGTCTTCAGCCCGCGCAGGGTCAGCCAGGCGTCGAACGGGCCGGCGACCGCGCCGATGGAGTTCTGGTGGAAGGCGATCCGGTCCGCGACCTCGAGGTCCTTCACGACCAGGGCGCCGCCGACGACGTCGGAGTGCCCGCCGCAGTACTTGGTCGTGGAGTGGACGACCACGTCGGCGCCCAGCGTCAGCGGCTGCTGCAGGTACGGCGAGGCGAAGGTGTTGTCGACGACGAGCAGCGCGCCGGCGTCGTGCGCCACCGCGGCCACTGCCTCGATGTCGCCGATGTTCAGCTTCGGGTTGGTCGGCGTCTCCAGCCACACGAGCTTCGTCTCGCCGGGACGGACCGCCGCGGCGATCGCGTCGACGTCGGAGACCGGCGCGGACGTGTGCTGCAGGCCCCACGGCTCCTCGACCTTGGCGAAGAGCCGGTAGGTCCCGCCGTAGGCGTCGTTCGGCACGACCACGTGGTCGCCGGGGCGGCACAGGGCCTTCAGCAGCGTGTGCTCGGCGGCCAGCCCGCTGGCGAAGGCGAACCCCCGCTCGCCCTCCTCGAGCGCGGCGAGGTTGCCCTCGAGGGCCGTGCGGGTCGGGTTGGCGGAGCGGGAGTACTCGTAGCCGCCGCGCATCCCCCCGACGCCGTCCTGCTTGTAGGTGCTGGTGGCGTAGATCGGCGGGATCACCGCACCGGTCATGGGGTCCGGGTCGTAGCCGGCGTGGATGGCGCGGGTCTCGAAACCGGACTTCTGGACGTGCTCGCGGGCCTGGTCAGACATGGGACCGAGCCTAGCCATCCCGTTGCCGGGGCGCGCGGTGGAGGGCGGGCGGGCGGCGCGGTGCCCCGGCCCGCGGTCTCGCGGTGGGCTGCGGGAAGGATCCGGCCATCCTCCGTGTTGAGCACGACGAACCACCGTTGTCGGCCCGGGGACGTACGCCGTGCCCGGCCGGCACCGGAGGACCCGGAGCAGGATCGCGAAGGAGTGACTGTGCTGTTCAACCGCCACAAGACCCAGCTGCCCACCCCCGAGCAGGCCCTGGCAGGCCGCACGGAGCAGTGGTTCACGATCGCCGAGGACCACCTCGTGCTCGACGCGCCCGTCGTGACGCCGGAGTCCGAGATCCCCGAGGGCTATCAGGTGGCGCTGTTCGGGCTCGGCTGCTTCTGGGGCGCGGAGGAGATCTTCTGGCGGATGCCGGGCGTCTGGTCGACGTCGGTCGGGTACGCCGGCGGCGCGACCCCCCACCCGTCGTACGAGCAGGTGTGCTCGGGGCAGACCGGTCACACCGAGGCGGTGCGCGTCGTCTTCGACCCCGCACGCGTGAGCTACGGCGACCTGGTGAAGGCGTTCTTCGAGTTCCACGACCCGACCCAGGGGATGCGCCAGGGCAACGACGTCGGCACGCAGTACCGCTCCGCGATCTACACCACCTCACCGGAGCAGGCCGAGACCGCCGAGCAGCTGAAGGCGGCCTACGAGCCGCTGCTGCGCGAGCGCGGCTACGGGCCGATCACCACCGAGATCGCACCGGCACCGACGTACTACTACGCCGAGGACTACCACCAGCAGTTCCTGGCCAAGAACCCGAACGGGTACCGCTGCCACTCGGCGACGGGCGTGCCGTTCCCCGCCGAGGTGTAGGTCGCCTCCGGTCCAACTGGCCCGGCGTGCAGAGCCGACTGCCGGCGCGTGTCGATGCGCCCCTCCTTCGTGTCAGGGGCAGGTCGTCTCGTAGGGCCTCGTGGTGAAGTTGTCGCGCCACTCGGCGTGGGTCAGGTTGCGTCCGGCGATCTCGCAGGCGAAGTCGCGTGCGCGGTCGGGGCGTGTGTCCCAGCGGTAGATGCTCTGCGCGTAGCTCGCCACGAGCACCGTCTTGTCGTCGTGCATGAAGCTCGCGGACGCGAGGGTCCGCTCGGGGAGGACGACGGTTCCCAGCAGGTCGCCTGTCCTGCCGTCGACGAGGCTGATGCTGCCGTCGAAGCCTGCGGACACCACGCGCGTCCCGTCGGCCGAGTAGGCGATGGTGTTGCCGATGTCGTCGTGGGCCACCACGGGCGGGCGGACCAGCGCTCCCGTGGTCGTGTCGATCAGGACCACTTCGCCTCGTGCGCCCACGACCGCGGCGTATCGACCTCGAGGTGACGCGGCCACCCAGACGCCATCGGGGATTCCGAGCGACCCGCTGCGGACGACTCGTCCTGCGGACAGGTCGACGAGCGCCCAGCCACCACTGCGCCGGTACAGCCGATCCGAGGAGCTCGGACCGCCTGTCAGAACGACCGCCGTCGTGCCGGAGGCGGTGGCGAGACCGCAGACGGGTGCCTCGAGGACGACAGGTCGACCTATGGCTGTGAGGTTGTCCGCGTCGAGCATCGTGACCCGCCGCCCCGACTGCTCACCGAGGACGAGGCGGCTTCCGTCAGGTGTGTAGCCGAGGGACGAGACGCGCTTGCCGACGCCAGAGGGGTTTCCCGAACGCAGCATGGCGCCGGTGAGGGGGTCCCAGACCTTCACCACACCTCCCGACACCGTGGCGAACCGCCGCGCGTCTGGAGACCAGGCGCCGCCGTTCCATCTGAAGCCGGAGCCCAGGTTCCGGCTGTCGGTGACCGTCCCGGCGGCGACGTTGCGGATGGTGAGCCCGTCACCCGAGTCAATGGCGATGAAGTCACCGCCGGGCGCGGGGAGCATCAGGCCGTAGCTGAACGTCGTGGGGCTGCGGAGCCGGGACACGTACCGACGCGACCCCTCGAGGTCCCACGCCCGGATGGCCCGGTCGGGTCCGGCGGTGTACAGGGTGAGCCCGTCCGGGGCGAAGGCGACGGCGGTTGCCGGCTCCGACAGGTCGAGGTGCTCGAGGGCGACACCGGAGGAGACGTCCCAGACGATGACCGTGCGGTCGTAGGAAAGCGTCGCCATGCGCCGTCCGTCCGGGGAGAAGGCCACGGCGGCGGGATCGTCCGCGTGGCCGGTGAGCACATGCAGGGACCGGCCGGTTCGGGAGTCGAGCAGCCGGACGGAGTGCTCGTCGGCCGTCGACACAGCGAGGACGGTGCCGTCCGGGCTGGTCCGCACGAGCATGCCCTCGCGCGGGCGGGTCCCTGCGGGTGGGAGGGCAGTTCCCGGACCGACCGGGAATGTTCGACGGCCTGTGTAGAGGACGCTCCCGTCGGGGCTGAGTGACACCCCTGGTACCTCGCCGGGAAGGGCGAGGGGCAGCCGCCGGGTCAGCACCAGCACCGGCCGGCTCGGTTCGGACACGTCCCAGACCAGGGCTCGGGTCTGCGTGGCCTCCCACTCAGGCCCACCGGCGAGGACGTCGACGCTCGCGGCCAGGAACCTACCGTCGGCACTGAAGCCCAGGTCGTAGGTCAACGTGGTCGCGGGGAGCCGGGTCGGCAACCGACCTCGCAACGGCTGCATCGTCCGGGCATCGAGCAGCCGTGCGGGGGACTCTTCGAGTGGGGCCGCCGTGACCGCGACGAACTGTCCGCTCGGGTGGAACTCGACACGACCATCTTGGAGGAACGCCGCGTGCGAGGGGTGCGGTCGGAAGGTCGGACCCGGAGCGCCACTGTCCAGGTCGTAGGTCCGCACGTCGTAGTGCCTGTCGAGGACCACGGCCGTCCTACCGTCAGGGCTCACGTCCAGCCCGAGATAGTCATCGCCGGTGCCCTGCAGTGAGCTGATCAGCTGGGGCCGCTTGGCGAGCACCGCCAGCAGGTTCGCCTGCGTCTGGGGTGAGTCCTCGATGCGGACCCCCTCGACCGCGAGCAGCATGGACTGCGCAACATCAGGGCTGACCAGCGCCCGGGACCCGACGCTGCGGGCCTCCTCCGCGGTCGCCGCTCGCAGGGCCGCTCCACGAGAGGTGCGAGCCTCGTCGGCCTGGTCGAGCGCAAGCAGACCGGCCACGAGCGCTGCGATGAGGAGAGCAGCCGCGACGCCGAGCAGCCCGCGCAGGCGACGATTGGCGCGGTGCTGGCGTCGCGACTGGTCCTGAGCCGACCGGAGCTCGGTGCTGGCCAGCCGCTCGCTGGCGTCGAGGAACGCCTGTTCGGAGCTGCTCAGGGTGACCGGTGCCCGCACCCGCCACTCGCGAGCAGCGGCGAGGCGCACCCCGCGGTAGAGCTCACTGTCGGGACGACCCAGGGAGTCCCAGGCGTCTGCCGCCATGGCCAAGTGGTGCAGCACCCGCTGACCGTCCACGTCGTCGTCCAGCCAGCCGCGCAACCGTGGCCACGCGGCCGCAAGCGCCTCGTGCGCGATCTCCACGACGCTCGCATCGCTCATCACGAGCCTGGACCGGATCAGAAGGTCGATCATCTGGTCGTGCCGCGGGCCGGCCGCGACCAGCCGCCGCGGAAGCCTGCTGCGGACCGGCTCCCCTGCCGGCCCTGGAGAGACCAGGCGCAGCAGCAGGTCCCGCAAGAGCGCCTGCTGCTCGGGCTCCAGCCCGGTGTAGATCTCCTCGGCCGACTGTGCCACCGCCCCGCGGATGCCACCCGAGTCGCGGTAGGCAGCGACCGTCATCGTGCGCCCCTCGCGCCGATGCCACGTCTGGGAGAGGGCGTGGGACACCAGCGGCAGCGCGCCGGGATGCCCAGCCACCTCGGAGACGAGGAGATCGACCAGGCCGGGCTCGACCACCAGCGAGGCTCTGCACGCCGGCTCTTCGATCGCCATCCGCAGGCCGTCCTCATCCAGCGCCCCGAGCAGGAACATGCCCTGCTCCATCAGGCGGGCGAAGGCCGGGAACACCGAGATGTCGGCCAGGCGGTCAGCCCGGAACGAAAGCACCAGCCGTGCCGACTCGGCATGGCTTGTCAACGCTCCCAGGAACTGTTCGCGCTCTGACGGGTCGCTGCACAGCGAGAACACCTCCTCGCACTGATCCACCACGAGCAACGAAGCCGGCGCCGCGCCCGACATCGCGGTCAACGCCGACATCGGGTGCGCGCCGGGCGTGAGGATCACGACGGAGACTCCGTCACGTCTGAGGGCCGCAGCCACCCCGGCTCGGATCAAGGACGACTTTCCGCAACCGGATGGACCGACGACCGCGAGGACCGAGGTGGCGGCAAGGCGGCGAAGACACGCCTCGATGTCTGCCTCCCTGCCGAAGAACGTCTCCGCATCGGCGACGTCGTACGGCAGCAACCCCCGGTACGGGCACTCGGCGCTGGGCTCCGGCAGGGCGGTCGCTGGTGCGAGCGTCGGGTCCTGCCGCAGGATCGCCGCCTCGAGCTCCGCGATCTCCGGCCCTGGCTCGAGGCCGAGCTCCTCCTGGAGCACGGTGCGCAGCCGGCGCAGGGTCGCCAACGCCTCGCTCTGACGCCCCGAGTGGTACTGGGCGGTGGCGAGCAGCACCCACCGTCGCTCCCGCAGCGGGGCCTCACCGACCAGTGCGCTGGCCCGGGCGACCACCTCCTCGTGGTGTCCGCTCCTGAGTGCCGTCTCGACGTGCAGCTCCTCAGCGGCCAGCCGGAGCTCCGCGAGCCTGGCTGCCTCGATCCGGGCACGGTCCCACGTGTCCAGCTCCACGAGCGGCGCGCCGCGCCACAGTGAGAGCGCCTCCGCCAGGACGTGCCCGGCCCGCTCCGGATCGTCGGCAGCGATCAGGGAACGTGCCCGCTCGACAGCCCGCTCGAACCGTTGCGCGTCTATCTGGTCCATGGGCACCGTGAGCCGGTAGCCGTCGGGCGTGGTCTCGATGGCGTGGCTGCCGAGGAGCTTGCGCAGGCGGACGATGCAGCCCTGCACGATCTTGGCAGCCGATGCCGGCGGGTCCTCGCCCCAGAGCAGGTCCGCCAGTCCGTCCGTTGTGACCCCTTCCCCGGGATGCACGGTCAGAGCTGCCAGGACGACCCGGTCCCTCCGGCCCAGGGCGGGGGCGCGGCCGTCGATGCTCACACGGCCGAGAACGGCGATACCCACGTCTCGACTGTCGCCCTCTCGTTCAGGGCCGTCAACAGCCGCGATACCGACGCGATACCGAGCGAGTCTGTGCCGATACCGGCGAGGTGTTGAAAGGGAGCTACATCGACCCGAGGAGGTCCGAGAAGAATGCTCAGCACGAGAACCGCTCTCGTCTCCACCGCCACCCTCGTCCTCACCGTGCTCGCCGGCTCCCCGGTGCACGCCTCCCCCGCCCGCGACGAGTCGTCCCCGCCCCGCGAAGGCACAGTCGCGGTAGCGCCGGCCGCAACGTCTCCGTACGCCGAGCCGCTCGAGGCACTTGGGGGTCGCTGCCTCGCGCAATACCTCAGCGACCACACGGCGAGAAGGTTGTCCGGCCTCGGCGTGTGACGCTCCGGGATCACTTCGCGGGGAGGCCGACGCGCATCTCGTTGGAGAGCGAGCAGGCCGAAGCCCGCTCGCTTCCCCATCGCCTTTGTCCCGTGATCCGCTACTACGCCGAGAGTTCGCAGCAGTACCTGGCCAAGAACCCGAACGCCCCGCCGACGCCTGATCCGGGGTTGTTAGTCTCCTCCGGTGCCAGGTGGGGAGCCGCGCACCGCGGCCGGCGAGTTCGAGCGTCTTGACGCCGAGGTGACGCTCGCCGGACACGTGGTGCTGACCCCGAGCGCACTGGCACCGTCCAGGGAGCTCGACGCGGAGGAACGCGCACGGCTCGGCCGGGTGCACCTACAGAAGGTCGCGATGGCCGACGAGGTCCTCGTCGTCAACGTGGGCGACTACGTCGGGGAGAGCACGCGCCGCGAGATCCAACACGCGCGATCGCGCGGGGTGGCAGTGAGCTATCTGGAGCCACACGCGCCCGATCACCCCGCCGGCAACTGACACCAGTACCTCGCCGAGATCCCTACCGCCACCACAAGGCGACGGTCGTGCCGTCCAGCTCTGCGGGTCCCGGGCGTCTGCACCGGCGCCGTTGCGAGGTCAACCGTTGAGCGCGAACAGCGGCGCCAGCAGGAGGCTGAGCAGGAACGCCCACCCACCGGTCAACCTCCGCCGACCGGCCGATGCCGGAATCCCGGGCGTGGGTCCGCCCAGCAGCAGGAAGCCGACGCTGGCGATCGGCGTCCACATCAGCCAGAACCACGCCCACCGCGTCGCCCGCCACGGCACCGGACCCAGCGCCAGTACGGCGAACGCGACCAGGACCAGCCCGAACACCGCCCACGGCAGCGCCCCCGGCACCCGCCACCCGAGCAGGTCACCGCTCACAGCAGGCCGCCCGTCGCCGGAGGTCAGGTCCACGTCGGCCCGGAGCTGCTGCAGGCGGACCGACGGGTACGACGTGAGGGCCGGTGTGCCGGGGCCGAGGGCTGACGCGGTCCGCTCCGTTTCGGCCATCGCGGCCGCATCTGGGTCCGCGCCGAGCACCTGCACGACGTCCGCCCGGTAGCCGACCAGGCCGTCGCGCCAGCGCAGCTCGACCACGCTGACCCCCGAGACCGCGCCCGCGGTGCGCTCGGGCAGCTCGCCGTTCACCTCGACGTGGTCGACCGACCCCGATGCCACGCCGGCGCGTAGCTGCTCCCACGAACCGGCGCGGTCCCCGAGCACCACCGTCAGGACCGCGACCGCCAGCCAGCCGACGAGCAGCAGCAGACGCAGCTGGTCCCACCGTCGCTCGGCTGGCCCCCGCGCCGTCGGCCGGGCTTCCGCCGCACCGGTGTGCTCCTCAGCGACCATGCTCACCGGCTCACCGTAGTGGCCGACCGCGGTCACGACGCTGCTGACCGACGGACCCGTCGGTCAGCAGATGCGCGGACCCCGCCGCTGTGACAGGCGGCTTCCCGACCCTTCCGACATGCACTCGCGTCGCCGACGCGTCCGTTTCGCCACTTCAGAGCGTCTTCGCCGGGCGGTCGGCCGGCCGAGTGCCTGTCCGACGGGATCCGTGACTTCAGGTCCGCCGTACCTGTGCCTGGACGCCAACGAGCCTGTCGCCCGGACGCGCTGCTCAGGCGGACGGGTCGTGCTGCCCGCTCGCAGAGCCGGTGCACATGTCGTAGCTGCCGCCGTAGAACGCCGGCGTCCGGTCGACCCAGCCGACCTCGGCGTACAGCGAGATCGGGTGGTGGCAGTAGCGGCACTCGCCCTCGCAGCTGCTTTGGTGGACGACGACGACAGGATGGGCCTCGGTGGCCGACGGCGTACTGCTGCTCATGGTTTCCCCGTTCCCTTGTCTCCACTCCGTTCTACGTCGTCCCTCTTGCGCCCGGATGTCCCGTTGGTCACCGATCGACGGGACCTCCGGACCGCCTGCGTCGCATCCGTTCGCGGTCCCCGAGGGGGCGCTGGGGCTACTCGCCGGTGGCGCCGTCGATCGCCTCGCGCAGCAGGTCGGCATGGCCGTTGTGACGGGCGTACTCCTCCACCATGTGCAGGGCCACCCACCGCAGCGTCGGCCGCTCGCCCTCCGGCTGCATGACGCGCACCGAGGGCGTGTCCAGCGACATGCCTGCAACGAGCTCACGGCTGCGCTCGATCGCGCCGCTCAGCAGCGCGCGCAGGGCCTCGGGCTCGTCGTCGGCGGCGGTGTGCCACTCCCAGTCGCGGTCGGCGTCCCAGTCGACCTCGCGCCACGGCTCGGCCATCTCGTGGCCGTGCACGAAGACGGAGAACCAGTTGTCCTCGACCAGCGCCATGTGCTTGAGCAGGCCGCCCAACGTCATCGCCGACGGCGGGTGCGGCCGGCTGAGCTGCTCGGCGTCGAGGCCCTCCGTCTTCCACAGCAGCGTGGCTCGCTGGTAGTCCAGGTAGCCCCACAGCTGCGCCGCTTCCCCGGCCACCAGCGGCGGTTCGGGTCGCGAGGTCATGACTCTCCCTTGCTGTCCGGGGCCGTTCGGGCCGTCGGGTCCGGCTCACCGTTCCTCGGTACGGCGGCGCCGGTGGCCGCCGCCTCGTCGTCCAACGGCAGGTACATCACGTGCAGGCCGACGAGCCCGTGCGCCGGGTGCCGGAACGCCTCGGGCACGGTGCCGACGATCCGGAAGCCGAGGTCGCACCAGAGCCGGACCGCAGCGGTGTTGGTCTCGACGACCGCGTTGAACTGGATGCCGTGGAAGCCGGCCCGGCGATGCCAGTCGATCATGTCCAGA
The DNA here is from genome assembly GCA_963835385.1 of uncultured Actinomycetota bacterium. Taxonomy (GTDB): domain Bacteria; phylum Actinomycetota; class Actinomycetes; order Propionibacteriales; family Nocardioidaceae; genus Nocardioides_B. The sequence continues at coordinate 629,106 of CAWIFK010000005.1, read as the reverse complement.
GCCAGCGCGCGCCCCAGTCCCCGTCCCCTGGCCTCGCCGCCGACCATGAAGCTCGCTGTCCCGATGTGCGCGCCCGGCCCGGACCGGTTGGGCCCCATCTTGGCGGCGGCGACGACGCGCCCCTCGGCGACGGCCACCGTCGTGCGCCCCGGGGGCTGCTCCATCCAGATCGACCGAGCCGCGTCCTCGGGAAGGGCGGGGTCGAACGCGTAGGTCTCCCGGGCCTCGACGACCTGCCGGAAGATCGGCCAGATCTCCGCCCAGTCGGTGTCGCGCGCGTCCCGGATCTCCACCCGGGAGACCCTAGCCCAGGATGCGCCGCCGGCCCCGCCGACGATCCGTCAGACATGCACTCGCCTGCCTGCCCGACCGCCCACACAGATGGCCGCACCCCCGCACGCGGTCCGTCAGACATGCACTCGCCGGCCCGGCGCCGACCCGGCCCCCGCCATAGCGCCGGCTCGGCCCGCGTGACCGGCGTGAGTGCATGTCGGACGGGCGCCGCCACGCGCAGCGCACCCGAAGTGAGTGCGTGTCGGACGGGCGCCGCCAGCCACCGCGCCCCCACGCACGTCAACGCTCAGGCGCCGGGCTTCTCCACCGGGACGCAGTCGTTCCCGCACCCGGTCACAGTCGTACCCGCACGGCTCGCCGTCGCCGCGGCGTGGTCGGCCGGCCGGTGCAGCACTGCGTGCGCGGGGACGACCCGAGCACCATCGGTGGTGACCGAGGCGCGGCCGTCGACGATCAGGGAGTAGCCGCCCTCCTCGACCGGCGGCCACACCAGCGACACGTCGGGCCGCGCCTCGAGGTTCGCGCTCGTGCGCCGGCCCAGACCTTCGACGGTGAGGACGCCGTCCACGAGAACCGGCCGGACGGCGACGGCGTGCGGCCGCGGCGGGTCACCGACGGTCAGCAGGTAGGCGAAGCCGAACACCTCCAGCTGCTCGCCCAGTGCCTCGAGGTCTACCTGCACGCTCATGTCAGCAACCTACTCGCACCCCGATTCGTCCGCTCCTGCCCCGCGGCAACCTGGCTCGCTTCCGCGGACGAATCGGGGTTCTCAGGCGTCGACCCAGCCCTCCCCCGCCGGTCGCGGCGCGGCCGCTCCGGCTGTCACCGCCGCCACCAGCTGGTCGAAGTCGCCCGCGGCCGTGGCCGGGACGGCCAGGTGCAGCACCGCGCGCTCGCCGTAGTCGGTCCCGAGCACCGTCACCTCGCGCGCCCGCAGCTCGGCCTCCCAGCGCGCGGCGTCGGCGTGACCGGCCTCCAGGTCGAACCGGGACAGCAGCAGGCGCCGCCGCACTCCTGCGTCGTCGAGTGCCGCCCGCGTCGCGTCGCCGTAGGCGCGCACCAGCCCGCCGGCGCCGAGCAGCACCCCGCCGAACCAACGGGTGACCACGACGACCACGTCGCTGAGCCCGCGTCCGCGCAGCACCTCCAGCATCGGCGCGCCCGCCGTCCCGGACGGCTCGCCGTCGTCGCTGGCACGCGCGAGGGCGGCGTCGGGGCCGAGCACGAACGCCGAGCAGTGGTGCCGGGCGTCCCCGTGCTGCTTGCGGGCCCGCTCGACGACGGCACGGGCCGCGTCCTCCGAGGCGACCCGTTCGGCGTGCCCGAGGAACCGGGAGCGCTTCACCTCGATCTCGGCGGAGGCGGCGCGGGCCACCGTGGCGTACCCCGTCGTCACGGCCGCCTCACAGCCACTCGCCCACGACGTCGGAGCCCAGCTTGAGGATGAAGGCGCTGACCACGACCACGAAGAACACCCGCACGAAGCCGACGCCGCGCGCCACCGCGGTACGGGCGCCGAGGTAGCCGCCGACGAGGTTGGCGGCGCCCATCACCAGCCCGACCTTCCAGAGCACCGCACCCTGCGGGACGAACACGCACAGGGCCGCGAGGTTGGTGGCCCAGTTGGCCATCCGGGCCTTCGCCGAGGCCTCGAGGAAGTTGTAGCCGAGCAGCCCGACGAGCGTGAACACGAAGAACGAGCCGGTGCCGGGGCCCAGCGCCCCGTCGTAGAACCCGATCACCAGGCCTGCGAGGACGGCGGCGGCCGTGTGGTGGTGGCCGGCGAACCGCAGCTCGGTCAGCTCCCCGATGTCGGGCTTGAACAGCACGTAGCCGCCCACCACGACCAGCGCCACCAGCACGATCGGGTCGAAGGCGCTCTTGGGGATGTGCGAGGCCACCACGGCGCCGCCCAGCGAGCCGAGGAACGCGAACAGCATCAGCGGGCCGAACGTCTTGGGGTCCGGCCGCACCCGCCGGTAGTACGTCGCCGAGCTGACCGAGGTGCCGCAGATCGAGGCGAGCTTGTTGGTGGCCAGGATCTGCACCGGCGCCGCGTGGGGCAGGCCGAGCACCAGCGCGGGCAGCTGGACCAGCCCGCCGCCGCCCACCACCGCGTCGACGAACCCGGCGGAGAGTCCGGCGAGCCCGAGCAGCAGCAGGGTCCACGCCGACAGGTCCACCCGGCGACCCTAACCGGAGGAACCGGACAGCTCTCCCGTCGGTCCACCGCGCAGGAGCAGCCGCTCCCGCTCCCGCTCGAGGTCGCGCAGCTCGGCCTGCACGGCCTGCCCCCGCTCGGCGATCTCGCCCAGGGCCCGGTCCACCCGCGCGATGCCGTCGCGGGTCCTCGCGGAGGCATCCTGCACCCGCGAGCGCACGCTGAAGTCGCTGAAGATGTTGTCGAAGAAGACGTCGAAGAACTGCGCCGTGCCGGAGATCTCGACGCCGCGCACCCCTGGACGACCGACGTCGGCGAGCTCGCGGGCGAACGCGGCGAGCGCCAGGTCGGCCCGGCGGAGCGCGTCGGTGGCGTCGTCGATCCGGCCGTACTTCATCATGTCGGTGAGCATCCCGCCGCCGGCGAAGGTGTCCCAGGTCGACCAGCTCTCGGCGCTTCCCAGCAGCCGGTCGGCCTCCACGAGATGGTTGCGCGCGCGGCGGCCGGCGTCGTGGGCCTCGGCCAGCTCGACGTCCTCGGCCCGCAGCAGACCGCGGCGTTCGGCGAGGGCGACGACCTCGTCGGCCACCGGCCCTCCGCCGGCGCGCAGCCACGCGTCCTTGGCGGCCAGCGCAGCCCGGTAGCGCCGGTCGACGTCGCCGAGCGCCTGCCGCTGCGCCTGCAGCCCGTCGTGCTCGCGCCGCGCGATGTCCCTGCGGGCCTCGGCCTCCGCGACCGCGTAACGCGCCGCCTCCCGCTCGGCGGTCTCCCGGTCGAGGTCGGCGTCGCGACGGCCTGCCAGCCCTGCCCAGATCCGGGTCAGCGAGAACGACTCCAGGCGGTCGACGTCGCGCGACTCGCGGTCCAGCGCCGCACGCCGTTGCTGCACCGTCGCCTCGGCCGCCTCCAGCGCCAGCGCGGCGTCGCGGACCCGGGCGTCCAGGCGGGCCTGCTCGGCCCGGTCCCGCACCGCCTCGGACAGGTCGGACTCGATCTGCTGCTCCCCCCGGTTCATGGCGGCGAGCCTAGACCGCCGGGGCGTTTGCGAGGATCGCTTCATGCGCATCGTGTCCCTGCTTCCCTCGACCACGGAGATCCTCTTCGACATCGGCGCGGGCGCCGACGTGGTCGGGGTGACCTTCGAGTGCGACCACCCGGCCGAGGCACGCTCGCGCACCATCGTGTCGACGAGCGCGATGCCCGAGGGGCTCACGCCCGCGGCGATCGACGCGTTCGTCGCGGCCGCGATGCGCCGCGGCGAGGATCTCTACCACCTCGACGAGGGCGCCCTGTCGGGTCTCGACGCCGACCTGGTCGTGACCCAGGACCTGTGCGCCGTCTGCGCGGTCGACGTCGCAGTGGTCGACGACGCGCTGTCGCACCTGGGCTGCACGGCCGAGGTGCTGACGCTCGACCCGCACACCCTCGAGGAGGTGCTCGCCTCGGTCGTCATCCTGGGCACGGCCACCGGCCGGGAGGCGCCCGCCCGCGACCTCGTGGCCTCCCTGCGGTCGCGCCTGGACGACGTCGTACGACGGGTCGCGGGGCGGCTGCGGCCCCGGGTGCTCGTCCTGGAGTGGACCGACCCGCCGTTCGCGCCGGGCCACTGGGTCCCGGAGATGGTCGAGCTCGCCGGCGGCACCAGCGTTCTGGGCACGGCCGGGGAGAAGTCGTTGCGGACCACGTGGGCCGACGCCCGCGCCGCCGGCCCGGAGCTGGTGGTCTGCGCGCCCTGCGGCTACGGCCTCGACCAGTCGGCCGCACTGGCGCAGGAGCTCGTCGACGCGGGTGACCTGCCCGGCGACGTACCGGTCTGGGCCGTCGACGCCAACGCCTCCTTCGCCCGCCCCGGCCCCCGGCTCGTCGACGGCGTGGAGGCCCTCGCCGGCCTGCTGCACCCCGCCGCGGCCGCACCGCCCGCACCCGCCCTGGCCCGCCGCGTCCGCTGAACCCCGATTCGTCCGCGGTTGCGAGCCGGCCCGCCGCGGGGCAACCACGGACGAATCGGGGTGGGGAGCGCCGATGACTCCGTCCCGCCGGCGAGGTCCGACCCGATGACCGTCCCCGCCCCCTCCGCCGAGGAGACCCAGATGCCGCACCTGCCGCTGACGATCTGCCTGCCGATCGAGGACCGCCGCGCCTCGTTCGCCTTCTACACCGACGGGCTCGGTCTCGAGGCGGTCGGCGAACCGGCCGACGACGGTGTGCCCGAGCCGCTGCGGATCGTCCTGGCGGACGCGGTGCACCTGATGCTGATCCCGCGCGGCGGCTTCGACTGGGTCACCGGCGACCACACCGTGTCCGAACGCGGGAACAGCGAGTGCCTGCTCAGCCTCTCGGCGGGCACGGCCGCCGCGGTCGACGACCTCGTGAGCCGCGCGGAGGCGGCCGGCGGCCGCGTCGTCAGCCCGCCCGCAGCGCAGCCGTGGGGCTACACCGGCACCGTCGCCGACCCCGACGGCCACCTGTGGTCGGTGCTCACCGAGGCCTGACCCCGATTCGTCCGCGGTGGCGCCGCTGGGATCCGGCTCGCAACCGCGGACGAACCGGGGTTGGGCGGGCAGGGGCAGGTCAGCTGCCGTTGGCGAGGTAGGCCAGCAGGTCCTGCCGGGTGACCACCCCCACCGGCTTGCCGTCCTCCTGCACCAGCAGGGCGTCGGCGCCCTCCAGCGCGGCGACCGCGTCGGAGACCGGCTCCCCCGCGCCGATGCTGGGCAGCGGCCGGTCCATGTGCGCCTCGACCTGGTCGGCGAGCTTGGCCTTGCCGGCGTAGAGCGCGTCGAGCAGCGCCCGCTCCGAGACCGAGCCGGCGACCTCCGCGGCGACGATCGGCGGCTCCGCGCGCACCACCGGCATCTGCGAGACGCCGTACTCCTGCAGGATGTGCACCGCCTCGGCGATCGTCTCCCCCGGGTGGGTGTGCACCAGGTCGGGCAGCTGCCCGCTCTTGCCGCGCAGCACCTCCCCGACGGTCTGGCCGGGAGCGGCCGGCAGGAAGCCGTACTGCGCCAGCCACTCGTCGTTGAAGATCTTCGTCAGGTAGCCGCGCCCGGAGTCGGGCAGCAGCACCACGATCACCGCGTCCTTGCCCTCCGCCGTGCCGGCGAGCTCCTCGGCGACCTTCGCCGCCGCGACGACCGCCATCCCGCAGGAGCCGCCGACCAGCAGCGCCTCCTCGCGCGCGAGCCGCCGGGTCATCGCGAAGGAGTCGGCGTCGGAGACCTCGATGACCCGGTCCGCGACCCCGCGGTCGTAGGTGTCGGGCCAGAAGTCCTCGCCGACGCCCTCGACGAGGTAGGGCCGCCCGCTGCCGCCGGAGTAGACCGAGCCGGCGGGGTCGGCCCCGACCACCTGGACGCCCGGGTTCTGCTCCTTGAGGTAGGTGCCGGTCCCGCTGATCGTGCCGCCGGTGCCCATGCCGGTCACGAAGTGCGTGACCCGGCCGTCGGTCTGCTCCCAGACCTCGGGGCCCGTGGTCTCGTAGTGCGAGCGCGGGTTGTTCGGGTTGGAGTACTGGTCGGGCTTCCAGGCGCCGTCGATCTCGCGCACCAGCCGGTCCGAGACGTTGTAGTAGGAGTCCGGGTGCTCCGGGGCGACGGCCGTCGGGCAGACGACCACCTCGGCGCCGTACGCCTTGAGCACGTTGCGCTTGTCCTCGCTGACCTTGTCCGGGCACACGAACACGCACTTGTAGCCCTTGGCCTGGGCCACCATCGCCAGCCCGACGCCGGTGTTGCCCGACGTGGGCTCCACGATCGTCCCGCCGGGCGCGAGCTCCCCGGAGGCCTCGGCGGCCTCCACCATCCGCAGCGCGATGCGGTCCTTCACCGAGCCGCCGGGGTTGAGGTACTCCACCTTCGCGAGCACGAGCGGCGCGTCGTCCCCCGAGGGCACGACGTGGTGCAGCCGCACCAGCGGGGTGTTGCCGACCAGGTCCAGGAGCGAGTTCACGTAGTGCACGCCGCGAGTCTAGGGCCGAGCACTAGAATGTGGGTCGTGGGTAGGGCGGCAGCGGCACGAAGGCTTGCAGCGGCTGCGGCGTACGGCGGAGGCGGGCTCTCGCTGGCCGGCGCCTCCCTCTACGGGTTGCTCCGGACCGAGGCGATCCTGGCGCGGCGACAGATCGGCAACGCCGACGGCACGCCGCCCGACGCGACCGGCTGGTACGGCCACGGCCGGCCCGCACCGGCACTGACGCTGGTGCTGCTCGGGGACTCCTCCGCGGCCGGCTACGGCGTGCAGGCCGTCGCCGAGACGCCCGGCGCGCACCTGGCCTCCGGTCTCGCCGAGGGGGCCGAGCGCCGGGTGCACCTGCTCTCCTACGCCTTCGTCGGGGCGCAGACCCGCGACCTGGCCCAGCAGATCGACGCCGCCCTCGAGGTCGGGCCGGACGTCGCGGTGATCCTGGTGGGCGCCAACGACGTCACCCACTCGCGGCTGCCCTCGGAGTCGGTGCGGCTGCTCGCCGACGGGGTACGCCGGCTCCGCGACGCCGATGTGGAGGTCGTCGTGGGCACCTGCCCCGACCTCGGCACCATCGAGCCGATCATGCCGCCGCTGCGACAGATCGCCCGGCTGTGGTCGCGCCGGCTGGCCGCCGCCCAGACGATCGCGGTGGTCGAGGCCGGCGGCCGGACCGTCTCGCTCGGCTCGGTGCTCGGGCCGGAGTTCGAGGCCACGCCCGCGCTGCTGTTCGGCCCGGACCGGTTCCACCCCTCCGCGGCCGGCTACTCGAGTCTCGCCTCGGTGCTGCTGCCCTCCGTGCTCGCCGCCGTCGGCGTGATCCCGTTCGAGGAGCTGGTGCCGGAGGCGTTCCGCGGCGAGACGGTGCTGCCGGTGGCCCAGGCCGCGGTCGAGGCGTCGCGGGTCACGGGCACCGAGGTCGACGGCACCCAGGTGGGCGGAGCCGAGCGCGGCACCCGCGGCCGGTGGGTGCAGCTGCGCCGGCGGCGCCGCCAGCCCGAGGCGGACGCGGAGACCCCGTCGACCGACGAGGGCCCCGCCCAGTCCGCCTGACCCAGACCCCCTACGACACGACCGGCGCCCACCCCCTGACGGGGAGCGGGCGCCGGTCCGGCTCGACGGGGTGCCGTCCGCGGCGACCCCGGTGGTGCTCAGTCCTGGCCGCGCAGGATCGCGAGGATCCGCAGCAGCTCGACGTAGATCCAGACGATCGTGACGGTCAGCCCGAACGCCGCCCGCCACGACTCCTGCTCGGGAAGCCCCGCCGCGACCCCCCGCTCGACGAAGTCGAAGTCGAGGATCAGCATCAGCACGCCGAGTCCGAGCCCGACGAGGCTCATGATCAGGCCGACACCGCCGAAGCCGTTGACGCCGATGTCGGCGCTGAAGAAGCGGAGCACGAAGTCCAGCAGCGAGACGGCCACGAAGCCGAACATCGCCGCGATCACCCAGGTGCGGAACTTCTGGCCGACCTTGATGTCGAAGAACTTGTACGCCGCCAGCGTGCCGGCGACGGCCGCGAACGTGCCGACCACCGCGCCCATGACCAGGCCGCCGCCGAACTGGGCCTCGAGGACCTTGCTGAAGCCGCCCACGAAGAGTCCCTGCAGGGCGGCGTAGGCGATGACGAGGCCGGGGCTGACCACGCGCTTGAACGAGTTCACCATCGACAGCGCGAAGCCGCCGAGGGCGCCCACCATGGTCAGCAGGTACAAGGTGCCGATGGTGCGGTCCAGCTCGGCCTGGCTGGTCGTCGCGATCGACCCGGTCAGGAACCACGTCGCGGCGGCGACGAGGACGACCACGCCCAGGGTGATGCCGGTCTTCTGCACGACCGAGTCGATCGTCATCCGGCCCTGCGACGCGGGCGCGTAGCCGGTCGGGGCGCCGCCGTACTGCTGACCACCGCGCTGGTCGTACTGCGGGGCGGGCGGTGAGTAAGTGGGTGCGTTCTGGTTCGGGTAGCTCATGCCGCTCGCGCTGCCGCGGCCGTTGAAGCCGTCCGCACGCGAGAACACGGGGTTGCTGCTGCGCATGTCCTGGTCTCCTCCTTGGAGGCCTGAGGTCTCCGCTCTGGAGAGCCTCTGGGGCCGCAGACCCATCCTACGGGCCCCGATACCTGCTCAACGGACGCACGCGTCCCGTTGTTCCGACCGACCAGGAGGAGTCCGGAGCGGGCTCAGCGGCGACGCCACCAGACCAGCACCACGATGCCGACGACGACGGCCGAGGCGGCCCCGAGCAGCTCCGGACGGGGCTTCCCGTCGGGGGTGGTCGCCCACTCGCGGGCGGCGTCGGCGCGGGCGCGCGCCTGTGCCTTGACGTCCAGCTTGGCGTGCAGCGCGTCGACGGTCTGGGCCAGCTGCTCACGCTGACGCTCGACCTCGCGCTCCTTGGCTGCGATGGTCGGGTCGGCGGCGCCGTTGGCCGCGGCCGCGTCGGTCGACGCGTTCGGGTCGTTGCTCATGCGTGCCCTCCCTTGATGGTGGCGACGTCGGCCTTGACGCCCTCGGTGGCGCGCTCGGGGACCGGTGGCGTGGCCTCGCCGACCTTGTTCTTGCCGACCAGCGCGGCGATGCCCGCGGCGGCGAGGAGGACCACACCGACGATCAGGGCGGACAACCACGGCGCGAGGACGAGGGACAGCGCGAGGATCACCGTGGTGATCAGCACCGCGGCCCCGAAGAACGCGAGGAGTCCCGCGACGCCGAAGAGCCCGGCGCCGATGCCGGCCTTCTTGCCCTTCTCGGCGAGCTCGGCCTTGGCCAGCTCGACCTCGCTGCGCACCAGGGCGGCGGTCTGCTCGCTCAGGTCGTGGACCAGGGCACCCAGGGTCGGCTCCTGCTCCGCGCCGTTGCGGTCGGATGAGGGGGGAAAAGACGTGGCCATGGGGTGTTCGGTGCCCGCAGCCACGCAGAACAAACCTGTGTCCCGAGTCAGCGCGCCGGTGTGGCGGTGTGGCGGGGTCCGAGGTCACGCTCCGGACGGTCGTACGGCGAGCGCCGCCACGTCGTCGTCACGCTCGGGGTCGCGGACCGTGTCGACCAGCAGCCGCAGGCCCTCGTCCAGGGACCGTCCGGGGAGCAGGTCGAGCGCCGCCCGGGTCAGCCGGCGGCCGCCTTCCTCGAGGTCCTCACCACGCCGTTCCACGAGGCCGTCGGTGTAGAGCAGCACGGTGTCGCCCGCCGCCAGCTCGACGCTCACCGCCTCGCGGTCGCCGCCGCCGACTCCGAGGAGCAGGGTGTCGTCGGTGGTGACGTCCGCGGCGGTGCGTCCGGCCCTGACCAGTAGCGGGGGTGGGTGACCGGCGTTGATCACCGTGAGCTGTCGCCGCGGCTCGTCGAGCACGGCGTAGACGACGGTGACGAGCTGGTCCAGGTCGAGACTGTCGAAGACCCGGTCCAGGCCCGACATCACGGCCTCGGGGCGGGGGTCGAGCGCCACCAGCGTCCGGACCGCCGAGCGCATCTGCGCCATCGCGGAGGCGGCCGCGACACCGCGACCCATCACGTCGCCGACGAACACGACGAGGCGGCCGTCGTCCTGGGGAAGGACGTCGTAGAAGTCGCCGCCGGCGTCGGTGCGGCCGGCCGGGAGGTAGCGCACCGCCAGGTCGACACCGTCGACGAGGGGCAGGCCGGCGGGCAGGACGGCGTGCTGGAGCTTCAGTGCGACGTCGCGCACCTCGCTGTGCAGCTGGGCGTTGTCGATCGCGATCGCTGCGCGCCGCGCCAGGTCCTCGCCGAAGGTGAGGTCGTCGTGGCCGAAGCGCCGGCCCTCCTCGCCGGCCACCCAGGTGATCACCCCGAGCACCCGGTCCTGGACCTTCAGGGGGACGGCCAGTCCGCTGCGGAAGCTGAGCCGGCGCAGGATCCGCAGGTGCTCGGCGTCCACGGCGGTGGCGGCCAGCAGCTCCTCGCTGATGTCGGGCACCAGCTCGCTGCGCCCCGTCGCGACCACCTTGTAGGCACCGCGCGACTCGTCCTTGACCGGCGGGTACTTCTCCTGCAGCTCCTTGACCGTGTCCACCATGGCCGCGTCGACGTGCGCGATCGACAGCGTCCGCAGGTCTCCGTCCTGGAGCAGCTGGATCGCGCACCAGTCGGCGAACCAGGGCACTGCCAGGTGCGCCACCTTCCGCAGCGTCGCGCGGTAGTCCAGGCTGCTCGAGAGCTCGGAGGTCGCGTCGGCGAGGAACTGCAGCTTGGACTCGCGGTCGGCGGCCTCGCCGACGGCACGGATCCGGTCGAGGGTCTGCGCGCAGGCGTCCGCGAGGATCCCGAGGAACTCCAGCTCGGCGGCGTCGAGGGGACGGCGCCCGGGGAAGGAGAGGGTGACCACGCCGAGCGGGCGGCCGGTGGTCTGCAGCGGCAGGCAGACCATGGACCGCTCCCCCTCGGACGCCACCTCCACGTCGGGGTAGCGCTCGGAGATCTCCGCCTTGCTGTGCAGCACCAGCGTGCGGCCGCTGCGCAGGGTGTCGCCCGCGGGGGTGCTCGCCGCGAGGGGGTACGTCGCCCAGCGGGACGCCACGCCCTCCGGGCCGCCGCGGATCGCGATCAGTGCCAGCGTCTCGTCGTCGACGAGCATCGACAGGGAGCTGACCGTCGCACCGGCGGCGTCGGCCAGCTCACCGGTCACGATCGAGGCGACCCCTTCGACCTTGTCGGCGGCGAGGAGCTGGGTGGTGACCGCAGCGAGGCGGCGCAACCGCGCTGCGAGGCGACGGGCGTGTGCGCCGCTGCCGGCGGCGTCCTCGGCGATGACCAGCGCGCCGACGACGCACGCGCCCTCGTGCAGCGGGGACCAGCTGGTCGCCAGCTGTTCGGCGACGTTGTTCGAGCGCAGCATCGCCAGCTCGCCGGACCACGCCTTGCCCGCGCCGACGCGTGCGAGCAGCTCGGCCACCGCACCCCGCTCGGGCTCGGCCACCAGCGACGCACGGACGTCGCGGCCCAGCAGCTCGTCGGCCCCCCGGCAGAACATGGTCGCCGCTGCGGGGTTGAGGTAGGTCACCGTCCCCGACAGGTCGACGACCAGCACGCTGAGGAGCACGCGGTCGAGGACCTGCGCGGTGTCCCACCCGGGCCGGGCCACGCCCCCGGCCGCTTCCGTGCTGCGCACGCTGTGATCCTCGCACGTCGGCGGGCTTTCGTCGCCCGAAGCGCGTCGCCGCCGAGACGGGCGGCGGGTTCGTGGCCGTGCCGCGCCCCCGGCTAGCATCACCGCATGGCGACGTCCACGGGGTACCGACCCCAGCCGGTGCTCAGCTCCCGTCCGGAGCAGCGCTCCTTGCCCTGGAGCGGCTGATGGGCGGCAGCCACGGACACGCAGCGGGGCACGCCGGCGCCCGGCACCGCTGGCGCCTCGGCGTGGCGTTCGGGCTGGTCGCGGCCTTCTTCGTGGTCGAGCTCACCTACGGCCTCGTCGCGGACTCCCTGGCGTTGCTGTCCGACGCCGGCCACATGGCCGCGGACGTGGTCGCGCTCGGGGCGGCGCTGGTCGCCACCCGGATCGCCACCCGCCCCGACCCGAGCGGGCGGCGCACGTTCGGCTCCTACCGCGCCGAGGTCTTCGCCTCGGGCCTGACGGTGCTGCTGATGCTCGGGGTCTCGGTGTACGTGGTCGTCGAGGCCGTGGGCCGGATCGGGTCGGACGTCGACGTGCAGGCCGGCCCGATGCTGGTCGTGGGCGGCCTCGGCCTGGCCGTGAACGTCGCCGCCCTGCTCCTGCTGCGCGGCGGCGCGGCCGAGAGCCTCAACGTCAAGGGCGCCTACCTCGAGGTGGTCGCGGACACGGCGGGCTCGGTCGGGGTGATCCTCGCAGGCTGGCTGGTGGCCGTCACCGGGCAGCCGGTCTGGGACACCGTCGTGGCGCTCGCGATCGGCGGCTTCGTCGCGGTCCGTGCGGTGCTGCTCGGGCGCGAGGTGCTCGCGGTCCTCGGCCAGCACGTGCCGGCGGGCATGGAGATCGACGACGTGACCGCCGACCTCGCCGGCATCGACGGGGTGGAGGACGTCCACGACCTGCACGTGTGGACGCTCACCTCCGGCATGCACGTCGCCACCGCGCACCTCGTGACCCGGGACGCCGTGGCGTCGGAGACCGTGCTGGCGAAGGCGCGCACCGTGCTCAGGACGCGGCACGGCGTCGCCCACGCCACCTTGCAGGTGGAGTCGGTGGTCGGCCGCGACTGCCACGAGCTCGACTGGTGAGCCGCGCCGGGCGCGCCGACGGACCCGCAGCGCAGTACCCCCGGTCGGACTCGAACCGACACTGAAAGGTGTTTAAGACCTCTTCCTCTGCCATTGGGATACGGGGGCGGGCACGGAGCGGCTGCGGGTGCGCTCACCCAAGATAGGTCTTGCGCGCGTGGACGGCGTGGGCACCCGCCACCCGGTCCAGGAACAGCAGACCGTCGCAGTGGTCGATCTCGTGCTGCAGGGCCCGGGCCTCGAAGGCGACGGCGGGTACGTCGACGTGCTCGCCCGTGCCGGGCAGGCGCCCGCGCACGAGCACCCGTGCGGCGCGCTTCACGTCGCCGGTGAGGTCCGGCACGCTCATGCAGCCCTCGCGTGCCTTCTCGTTGCGAGAGGACTCGACGACCTCGGCGTTGCACAGGGCGAACGTGCCGTGGTGGCCGCGGGTCTTCGGGTGCGCGCTCACGTCGACGCAGAAGACCCGCGCCCCGATGCCGACCTGCGGCGCGGCCAGCCCGACGCAGCCCGGCGAGACGCGCATCGTGGCGATCAGGTCCGCGGCCAGCCGGACCACCTCCGGATCCGTCGGGTCCACCTCGGCGCCGCGGGCTGCCAGCACCGGCGCGGGGGCCCGGACGACCTCGCGCACCCGCCCCTCGATGCCGAGCTCAGCCGGGGTCCACCGGCCCACCACGTCGTCGACCGGGCGGCAGGCGTCGCCGCTCACAGGTCGTCGCTCTCCACCTCGCGCAGCGAGACCTCCACCCCCAGCGCGTCCGCCGCCGCGTGCAGCGCCGCCCGCAGTGCCGCGACGTCGGCGGTGACCGGCAGGTCCACCTCGGCCACCAGGAGGTACAGCTCCCCGGCCAGCCGGGTGGTGAGGTCGGTGATGTTGCCGCCGGCGCGCGCGACCTCGGCGACGGCGGCGGAGACGATCCCGGGCCGGTCCCCGCCGTGCACGGTGAGCACGTACGACGCGCCGACCGCGTCGGGCTCCGGCTCGTCGGGCACCTCGCGCACCGCGACGTCGAGGGTGCCGTCGGCCGTCAGGGGCGCGAGCGCCGTCTCGAGGTCGGCGGCCGACCGGTCGCCGCGGCACAGCAGCATCATCGCGAAGTGACCGCGCAGCAGCGTCATGGTCGAGTCCTCGAGGTTCAGCCCGAGGTCGGCGAGGATCCGGGTGGTCTCGGCGATGATCCCGGGCCGGTCGTGCCCGAGGACGGTCAGGGCGTGCAGGGGGCTCACCGGCCTCATCCTTCCACCTCGCCGGCCAGCCGGGCGGCGCGCCCCAGCACCGCGTCCAGCATCGGCTCGGTGAGCCTGCCGGTGAAGGTGTTCTGCTGGGAGGGGTGGTAGCTGCCGAGGAGGGTGACCTCCCGGCCGGCGGGCGAGACCAGGACGACCTCGGCGGCATGGCCGAACCGGGGGCGTGGCCGCGGCACGCCGTACCCGAGGGCGTCGAACGTCCGCAGCGCGGCGGCCCACCCGAAGGAGCCGAGGCACACCACGACCCGCAGGTGCTCCTCCACCAGGCGGACCTCGCGCAGCAGCCACGGCTCGCAGGTGTCGCGCTCCTCGACGGTGGGCTTGTTGCCGGGCGGGGCGCACCGGACGGCGGCCACCATCCGGGTCCCCAGCAGGCGCTGCCCGTCGCCGGCGTGCACGGAGGTCGCCCGGTTGGCGAGCCCGACCCGGTGCAGCGAGGCGAAGAGCCAGTCGCCGGAGCGGTCGCCGGTGAAGATGCGGCCGGTGCGGTTGCCGCCGTTCGCGGCGGGTGCCAGGCCGACCACGAGCACGCCGGGCTCCGGGTCGCCCCAGCCGGCGATCGGCCGGCCCCAGTAGGGCTCGCCGGCGAACGAGGCGCGCTTGGCGGCCGCGACGTCCTCGCGCCACCGGACCAGCCGGGGGCAGGCCCGGCACACCGACACCGCCGCCTCGACCCGGGGCAGGTCGGAGGCGGCGGCGAGGCGGCGTACGGCCGCCGGTGTCGTGGCCACGGGGGTGCCCGCGGTGGCGGGGTCGTCGGGCCAGCCGGTGCCGGGCGGCACCGGGCTGGGGAACGACTCGCCGGTGAGCGGGTGCGGCAGCGGGACGGGCATGGGCTCATCCTGCCCGGGCGGCCGCGCGGGACCCCGCGAGGGTCAGGACGAGGGGTACGGCGTGCTGGTCTGCGGGTCCACGCCGGTGACCGGGCCCGTGCTGTCGCCCGAGCCGTGGCCGGCCTTGTCCTTGACCGTGTCCTTGGCCCCGGAGGCGGCGCCGGCGACCTTGTCCTTCACCATCGGCGCGTGCTCCTTGACCCGGTCACCGGCCTCGCGGGCCTTGGACCGGACCCGCGGGTCCTGGGCCACCTTGCCGGCGGCCTCCTTGATCTTCTCGTAGCGCTCGCGGCCCGCACGGGTGCCGAGGACGTACCCGGCTGCACCGGCTGCGAGGAGGGTGAGCTTGCTCATCGATCGGTTCCTTTCTCGTTGTCGGTCTCGGACTTATTGCCGGCCGAGGCCATGCGCAGCTCGCGGCCACGCTCGACGTCCTCGGCCTCCTTCTTCTCGGCCTTCTCGATGTTGCGGGTGTCGCGTGCCGGCAGCTGCAGCTCCTCCTCTGCCTCCAGGCCGGCCTGGAGCTCCCTGCCGCGCTCGAGCTCGGAGTCCACCTCGGCACCGAAGAGCAGCGCGAGGTTGGTCAGCCAGAGCCACAGCAGGCTGACGATGACGCCGCCCAGGGATCCGTAGGTGGCGTTGTAGTTGGAGAAGTTGGCGACGTAGAGCGCGAACAGCACCGACACGATCACCCAGGCGACCAGCGCGATGACCGCACCCATGGAGATCCAGCGGAACTTCGGCTGCTTCACGTTGGGCGTGGCGTAGTAGAGGATCGCCACGATCAGCACCATGACCAGCGCCAGCACCGGCCACTTGGCGATGCTCCACACGGTCACGGCCGTGCCGCCCAGACCCAGCACGTCACCGATCGACTGAGCGACCGGGCCGGAGACCACGAGCATCAGCAGGACCGCCGCGCACATCAGCAGCGCCACCACGGTGATCAGCAGCACGAGCGGGCGCAGCTTCCACACCGGCCGGCCCTCGCGGATCTCGTAGATCCGGTTCATCGCCCGGCCGAACGCCCCGACGTAGCCCGAGGCCGACCAGATCGCGCCCAGCAGACCGAGGATCGCGGTCAGCCCGGCCGTGTTCGACTGCGCCAGCGACTGCACGACGGGCGTGACCGCGTTGAGCATCTGGTCCGACACCAGCGGGCGGAGGACCTCGACCGCGGTGTCGACCGCCTTCTGCGCCCGCGACTGCCCGAACAACCCGATCAGCGAGACCAGGGCCAGCATCGCCGGGAAGATCGACAGGACGGCGTAGTAGGTCAGCGCCGCGGCGAGGTCGGTGCAGTCGTCGTCGACGAACTCGCGGAACGACTTGCGGCCGACGTACTTCCACGAGGGTTTGTTGAGCTGGGTGGGTGAGTCGGGCTTCGCGTCGTGGTCAGGCGACGGCGTTGAGTCCGCGTGGCGTGTGGTCGACATGGGGCAAGGGGTACCCAATGGGTCCGGGCCCAACCCCGCAGGGCCGCACCGCGCCGGTCAGGCGATCGACCAGGCGATCCCGTCGAGGATGTCGGAGTCGGAGACCAGCAGGCTGTCGACCCGCGAGCGGCGGAGCACGCGGTCGAGGATCAGCGCGCCGGCGCCGATGACGTCGGCCCGGCCCGCGGGAATGCCGAGCTCCTGGCGCTGCGCCGCCGTCATGGCGAGCAGCCGCTCGGCGAGCTGGGAGAGGTCGGCGACGTCGAGCCGGGCGTGGTGGACCCGCTCGCGGTCCCAGCGCCTCAGCCCGAGGAGTACGGCGGTCAGCGTGGTGACCGTGCCGGCGACACCGACGACGGTCCCGGCCTGCTCGACCCGCACGCCGTGCTGGGGCAGCCCGTCCAGCGCGGCGTCGACCGCCGCGGCGGCGGCCTCGATCTCGGCCGTCGTCGGCGGGTCGGAGGGCAGCAGCCGCTCGGTGATCCGCACCGACCCGATGTCGAGGGAGCGGGCGGCGCGGACGTTCCCGTGGGCGGCCGCCTCGCCCGCCGGGTCGCCGAGGATCAGCTCGGTCGACCCACCGCCGATGTCGAGGACCAGCACCGGCGCCGGCACCGCGGGCAGCGACCGGGTGGCGCCGTCATAGGACAGCTGGGCCTCCTCGGCGCCGGTGACCACCTCGGGGTCCACCCCTAGCCGCTCGCGCACGCCGGCGGCGAACACGTCCGAGTTCTGGGCGTCCCGGGCCGCGGAGGTGGCGCAGAACCGGAGCGCGTCGACCCGGTGGTGCTCGATGGTCGAGGCGTACTCCTCGACGGCCGCGAAGGTCCTGGCCAGCGCCTCGTCGGCGAGCCGGCCGGTGCGGTCGACGTCCTGGCCGAGCCGCACGATCCGCACCTCGCGGGCCAGGGTCACCTCGCTGCCGTCCTCCGGCGACAGGTCGGCGACCAGCAGCTTGATGGTGTTCGTGCCGCAGTCGACGGCCGCGACCCGCGTCATCGCCCCTCCTCCGTGGCCGGCTCCGCCGGTTCCCGTCCGACGACGCAGGGGCCCGAGGACCACCACGCGCCGAGTGCGTCGAGCACCTCGTCGCCGAGCGGGTTGACCCCGCGGCCCTGCGCGAGCGCCTGCCCGGCGAGCACGTGCAGGCACTTGACCCGGGTCGGCATGCCACCGGCGGACACCCCGGCGATCTCGGGCACGTGGCCGATCGACTCACGGTGGGCCAGATACCGCTCGTGCGCGTGCCGGTAGGCCTCGGCGAGGTCCTGGTCGCTCTCCAGCCGGTCCGACATCTCCTTCATGAGGCCGGAAGCCTCGAGCGTGCCGATCATCGACGCCGCCCGCGGGCACGTCAGGTAGAAGGTGGTCGGGAACGGCGTGCCGTCGTCGAGCCGCGGCTCGGTGGCGACCACGTCGGGGTTGCCGCAGGGACAGCGGTGCCCGACGTCGTGCACGGAGCGCGGCGGCCGGCCGAGCTGGGCCGCGACGACGGCCTGGTCCTGGGGGTCCATCACCGCCGTATCGTCCCAGCCCTCACCTGTGCGGCGTCCGCGGGGCGAGGATCCGCCGCGCCGGACCTGGCTGCTGCGTCCCGTCGGGCCGTCCGGCCACCTGGACGCTGCGCCAGGCGCTGCGCCACCACGTCGGCCGGGAGTCCGCCTCGACCGCCGGCTGGTCCAGGGACTCGTCGTGGTCCAGCGGCTGCCCGTCCTCGTCGATGACCTGGAAGCCGATCTCGCCGGGCAGCACCCAGCCGAACCGCAGGCGCGCCTGGGTCCGGACGAAGGCGGGGTCCTCCCACCGGTCCTTCTCGAGCTCGAGCGACTCGATCGTGGCCTGCGACTCGGCGATGTCGGCGTGCAGCGCGGAGACGTGGTCGCGCTGCTCGAGGTAGGCGCGGAGGCTGGAGGCGTAGGACACGGCCAGCACCGCCAGGACCAGCACGAGGATCGCGGCCCGGCCGGTGAAGCGGGGTCGGGCCGGCACGGCGGCGCCTGCGCGGCCGCGCCCGGCGCCCCCCGGCGTGCGGGTGCCTGCGGAGGCCGACCGCCCGGCGCCACGCGACGAGCCGGCCACCGGGCGCGCCCCGGGGCGTGCCCCGCGCGTCCGCGGCCCGCCCGACCGCGACGGCCGGAGCGGGCGCGGCGGCTGAGAGGGCCTGGACGCCATGGTGCGGCTCCGCCCTCAGCTGCCGGACCGGTAGCGCGGGAACGCGCCCCGTCCGGCGTAGCGGGCGGCGTCGTCGAGCTCCTCCTCGATCCGGAGCAGCTGGTTGTACTTCGCGACCCGCTCGGAGCGGGCCGGGGCGCCGGTCTTGATCTGGCCGCAGTTGGTCGCCACCGCCAGGTCGGCGATCGTGGTGTCCTCGGTCTCGCCCGAGCGGTGGCTCATCATGCAGCGGAAGCCGTTGTTGTGGGCCAGCGCGACCGAGTCGAGGGTCTCGGTGAGGGATCCGATCTGGTTGACCTTCACCAGCAGCGCGTTGGCGCTGCGCTCGGAGATGCCGCGCGAGAGCCGCTCGACGTTGGTCACGAACAGGTCGTCGCCGACGATCTGGATCTGCTCGCCGAGCGCAGCGGTCATCGCCTGCCAGCCGGCCCAGTCCTCCTCGTTCAGCGGGTCCTCGATGGAGACGATCGGGTACGCCGACGCGAGCTCGGTGTAGTAGGCGACCATCTCCTCCGCGGAGCGGGTCCGGCCCTCGAAGGCGTAGCCGTCCTCGGACCAGAACTCCGTGGCCGCCACGTCGAGGGCGAGCACGATGTCCTCGCCGACCCTCAGCCCGGCCTTCTCGACCGCCGCCGAGATCAGGTCCAGCGCGTCGCGGTTGGAGGGCAGGCTGGGGGCGAAGCCGCCCTCGTCGCCGAGACCGGTGGCCAGCCCCTGCTCCTTCAGCACCGACTTGAGGGCGTGGTAGACCTCGGCGCCCTGCTGGAGGGCCTCCCGGAACGTCGGCGCGCCGATCGGGGCGATCATGAACTCCTGCACGTCGACCCCGGAGTCGGCGTGCGCCCCGCCGTTGAGGATGTTCATCATCGGCACCGGCAGCAGGTGCGCGTTGGGGCCGCCGACGTACCGGAACAGCGGCAGCCCCGCCGAGTCGGCCGCCGCGTGCGCGACGGCGAGCGAGACGCCCAGGATCGCGTTCGCGCCGAGCTTGGCCTTGTTCGGCGTGCCGTCGAGCTCGAGCAGCCGCTGGTCGACCAGGCGCTGCTCGGAGGCCTCGAAGCCGATCAGCTCGGGCCCGATGCCCTCCAGCACCGCGGTCACGGCCTTCTCGACGCCCTTGCCGAGGTAGCGCTTGCCGCCGTCGCGCAGCTCGACCGCCTCGAACGCCCCGGTGGAGGCTCCGGACGGGACCGCCGCGCGGCCGATCGTGCCGTCGTCGAGGGCGACCTCGACCTCGACGGTGGGGTTGCCGCGCGAGTCCAGGATCTCGCGCGCTCCGACAGCCTCGATGGACGCCACAGGATGCTCCTCGGGTGGGGACGTTGAGCTCGGACGGCCAGCCTAACGGCGGTCGGGGCCACCGGCAGGTCAGGCTCGCCCTCCGGTCCGGTCGAACCGGACGCAGCGGGCTGGCAAGATGCCGCCGGTGACCAGCGACGGACCGGACCCAGGCGACCGCTACGAGACCGAGCCCGCCACCTCTGCGTGGCATGCCGGCGTCCCGGTCGGCGAGCGGCTCGACGCCACCGCCCTCGCCGACTCGCCCTTCTTCGGCCTCGAGGTGGTCGAGGGGCGCCTGACCAGCCGCCCGCTCGAGCCGATGCTGGTCCCCGAGCGCCCCCGGCACGGCGAGCTCGACCGCTCGGAGTGCGGCCACTGCACGAACCGTCCCGACCGGGGCGGATGGCTGTGGCGCGACGAGCACTGGCACGTCGCAGCCCCGCCGGAGAGCGGCCTGCCCTTCTGGGCCGGCCTGGCGCCCAACGCGCACCTGCGCCTGCACGAGCTGGACGGCGCCTGCCTCGCGACGATGGGTCCGATGATCCAGCGGCTCGCCGGCGCCATCCAGGGGCTCGACGGCGTGGCCCGCACCCACATCGGCCGGTGGGGCGACGGGAGTGCCCACTTCCACCTGCACTTCTACGCCCGGCCGCTCGGCATGATGCAGGGTCGCGGCGCGATGCTGGCCTTCTGGGACGACCTGCTCCCGCCCACGGACGCGGGGGTCTTCGCCGAGAACCGGCGGCGGGTCGCCGCTGCGCTCGCGGAGGGGGGCGGCGAGGCGCTGGTCTGAGCGCATGGTCGCCGGAGCTCGCCGGAGCTCGCCCGAGCTCGCCGGGGCTCAGCCCTCGGCGGCCCGGACGGCCTCGACGAGCCGACGTACGGCGTCGCGCAGCTCCTGCTCCGGGTCGGCTCCGGCCTGCCGGGCCTCCAGGACCAGCGCCAGCAGCCGGTCGCCCAGCGACGACCCGGGAGCGGGGGCCACGCCCACCCGGGCGGCACGGCCGGCCACCTTGTCGGCGAGCGCGAGCGCGGGCAGGGCCATCGGAACCCCCTCGAGCACGGAGGCACGGCCCTTCTCGGCGTGCTTGAGCTGCTCCCAGTTCGCCTCGACCTCGGCCGCGTCGGCGACGTCGAGGCCCGCGAACACGTGCGGGTGCCGGTGCACGAGCTTGTCGACGATGCCGCCGGCCACGTCGTCGATGTCGAAGCGGCCCTCGAGCGGATCGCCCTCGGCGGCGACGCGGGCGTGGAAGACCACCTGGAGCAGCAGGTCGCCGAGCTCCTCGCGCAGGTGGTCGGCGTCGCCGGACTCGATCGCCTCCAGGGTCTCGTAGGTCTCCTCCACGAGGTACGCGCCCAGCGACCGGTGGGTCTGCTCGCGGTCCCACGGGCAGTGCTGCCGGAGCTGGTCCATGACGGTGACCAGGTCCAGCAGCCGGGCGCCGGGCACGTCGTAGGCCGCGTGCAGGACCTCCACCTCGGCCTCCGGGCCGTCCGGTGCCGTGGACCCGCCCACGATCGCGGTCGCCAGCTCACCGGGCAGCCGGTCGGCCTCGCTGTCGGAGGCGAGCCAGACCACCGAGCCGTCCCGGGCAGCGGCCAGCAGGGCGGCACCGCGGGCGTCGCGGTGCTCCTCGACGCGGTGGCCGGCGGCGGCGACGGCGCGCGCGAGCGGCAGGTCGGGGTCGGAGGCGAGCACCCGGTCGGCGGCGGACACCGCCTGCCAGGCCGGCCAGGTCATCAGCCCCGGGGCGACCCGGGGACTGACGATCAGGAGGGTGAGGCGCACCGCTGGGAGGCCGGCAGGCCGGCGGTCCACGAGTCGGCGGGGCTGTCGGCGGCGCCCTCCCGGGCACTCTTCGAGACCGGGATCGACAGCGAGCCGCTCCGGGCCTTGAGCGCGCCGTCCTCGTAGACGCCGAAGCGCGGGTCGACCTCCACGTCGACCTTCTTGGCCCACTCGGTGAACAGCCGCCGGCCCTCGGTCTCGGCGGCCTGCTCTCCGGCCGCGGCGCCGCCCTGCTCGGCCAGCGACTTCTCGCCGGCCGCGATGAAGATCAGCTGGGCGGTGCGGAAGCCGGCGAGCAGGTCACGGAAGTCCTGACGCTCGTCCTGCGGGAGCAGCTCGATCGCCTGCTGGTTCTGGTCGACGAACGCCGAGACCTGGCTCGGGTCGACCTCGATGCCCCGCTCGTCGCCGAACTGCTTCGCCAGCTCGCTCTCCAGGATCAGCTGCAGCGCGGCCTGACGGGCACCCCGCAACGGCAGCTGCGGCGCCGGCTGTCCCTGAGCCTCGGCGCCGGTGATGTTGGCCGAGCAGAGGGCGACCGCCGCGTCGTCGATGCGGTTCTGGCTGACCTTCGTCTCGCCCACCACGGCCGCAGACCCGGGGTAGGTGCCGCAGCCGGCGAGCGTCGCGGCGGCGAGCACCGCCGCGACCGCGCGGCGGACGGTCTTGGGGGACGTGCGTGCGGGCATCACGGCGCCTGAACTCTCCCAGCATCAGTAGGTCTCATCTGCTCGCCCCGTCCGGGTCGACGACGGTGTCGACGACCTGGCGCGACCAGGTCAGCAGCTCCTCGTCGCGGATGGGACGGCCGCCGACGACGGCTGTCGAGGGGCGCGGCACGAGCATCGTACGCACGCCCGGCTTGAGGATGCTCTTCGGGTAGAGCCGGTTCAGCCGGACCCCGACGGAGTCCGGCAGCTCCACCGGAGCGAACCGGACGTACTTGCCCTGCACAGTGACGTCGGTGAGCCGCGCCGCCCGGGCCCGCGCCCGGAACCTGGCGACGGCCAGCAGCGACGCGACCGCCTCGGGGGGCTCGCCGTAGCGGTCCACCAGCTCCTCGCGGAGCAGGTCCACGTCGTCGTCGCTGCGCACCTCCGCCAGCCGCTTGTACATCTCGAGCCGCAGCCGCTCGCTGGGGACGTAGTCGTGCGGCAGGTGCGCGTCGATCGGCAGCTCGATCTTCACCTCCGCGAGCGCCTCGTCCTCGCCGCCGCCCCGGAACTCGTGCACCGCCTCGCCGACCAGCCGCACGTAGAGGTCGAAGCCGACGTCGGCGATGTGCCCGGACTGCTCGCCGCCGAGCAGGTTGCCGGCGCCGCGGATCTCGAGGTCCTTCATCGCGATCGCCATGCCGCCGCCGAGGTCGGAGTGCTGGGCCAGCGTGGCCAGCCGTTCGTGAGCGGTCTCGGTCAGCGGCTTGTCCGGCGGGTAGAGGAAGTAGGCGTAGGCCCGCTCGCGGCTGCGGCCGACCCGGCCGCGGAGCTGGTGCAGCTGCGAGAGGCCCAGCATGTCGGCGCGCTCGATCACCATCGTGTTGGCGTTCGATACGTCCAGCCCCGACTCGACGATCGTGGTGCAGACGAGCACGTCGAACTTCTTCTCCCAGAAGTCCAGCATCACCTGCTCGAGCTGGTGCTCGCCCATCTGGCCGTGGGCGACGGTCACCCGCGCCTCCGGCACCAGCTGCCGGATCCGGGCCGCCGCCTTCTCGATCGACTGGACCCGGTTGTGGATGTAGAAGACCTGGCCCTCGCGCAGCAGCTCGCGGCGTACGGCGGCCACGACCTGCCGGTCCTCGTAGGCACCGACGTAGGTGAGGACCGGGTGCCGTTCCTCCGGCGGGGTGGTGATCGTGGACATCTCGCGGATGCCCGTGATCGCCATCTCCAGCGTCCGCGGGATCGGCGTGGCCGACATCGACAGCACGTCGACGCTGGTGCGCAGCCGCTTCATCTGCTCCTTGTGCTCGACGCCGAAGCGCTGCTCCTCGTCGACGATGATCAGCCCGAGGTTCTTCATCTTCGTGTCGGGGTTGAGCAGTCGGTGGGTGCCGATGACGATGTCGATCGCGCCGCTGCTCAGGCCCTCGATCACCTCCGCGGCCTCCTTGTCGGTCTGGAACCGGGAGAGCCCCTTGAGGACCACCGGGAACCCGGCCATCCGCTCGGCGAACGTCGAGTAGTGCTGCTGGACCAGCAGGGTCGTCGGCACCAGCACGGCCACCTGCTTGCCGTCCTGGACGGCCTTGAAGGCCGCGCGCACCGCGATCTCGGTCTTCCCGTAGCCGACGTCGCCGCAGACCAGCCGGTCCATCGGCACGGTCAGCTCCATGTCGCGCTTGACCTCGTCGACCGTGGACAGCTGGTCGGGGGTCTCGGTGAAGGGGAAGGCGTCCTCGAGCTCGCGCTGCCAGGGGCTGTCCGGCCCGAAGGCGTGGCCCTTGGTGGCCTGCCGCGCCGCGTAGAGCTTGATCAGCTCGGCGGCGATCTGCTTGACCGCCTTGCGTGCGCGGCCCTTGCGCTTGGCCCAGTCGGCACCGCCCAGCCGGTCGAGGCTCGGCTGCTCCCCGCCGACGTAGCGGGTGACCTGGTCGAGCTGGTCGGTGGGCACGTAGAGCCGGTCGGCCGGCTGGCCCCGCTTCGAGGCGCCGTACTCCAGCACGAGGTACTCCCGGGTCGCGCCCTGGACCTCGCGCTGCTTCATCTCCAGGTAGCGCCCCACGCCGTGCTGCTCGTGCACGACGTAGTCGCCGGCCTTGAGCTCGAGCGGGTCGATCTGGCGCTTGCGCCGCGCCGGCATCTTGCGCATGTCCTTGGTCGACGAGCGCTGTCCCGAGAGGTCGTCGCCGGTGAGGATCGCGAGCTCGTCGAAGACCAGGCCGTGCGCGAGCGTCGCGGTGGTGACGACCGCGACGTCACGGGGTACGTCGTCGGCCGTCGCGATCGAGTCGGCGAGGCGCACGGGGACGTCGTGCTCGCGGAGCACCTCGACCAGCCGCTGGGCCGGCCCGTGGCCCTCGGTCATCAGCACCACGCCACGGGCCTCGGTGAGCCAGCTGCGGACGTCGGCGACCGCGCTCTCCACGTCGCCGCGGTACTCCCCCACCGGGCGCACCGCCACTGCCCGGCTCTCGACCGCGCCGGCCGCCCAGTCGACGTCGACGCTGACGACCTCGCCGAGGGAGTCGCGCAGGGGCTGCCCGTCCGCCGCTCCGGGGGATGTCTCGAGGCCGTCGTCGGCGATCCCGAACGGCGACACGCTCCACCACGGCTTGTCCTGGGACAGGGTGTGCGCGCGGACGTCGGCGAGGCTGCGGTAGGACGCGGCGCCCAGGTCGATCGGGGCCTGCCCGCCGCCGGCTGCGGCCGCCCAGGAGGCGCCGAGGAACTCCTCGCTGGTCGCCACCAGGTCGTGCGCCCGGCTCCGGGCCCGCTCGGGGTCGAGGACCAGGACGTGGGTGTCGGCCGGCATCAGGTCGACCAGCAGCTCCATCTCGTCGACGAGCACCGGGGTCAACGACTCCATGCCCTCGACGGCCTGGCCCTGGCTGAGCTTCTCGGTGATCTCGGCGAGCTCGGGGTGCGCCTCGCCGAGCGCCTTCGCCCGCTCCCGGACCTCGTCGGTGAGCAGCAGCTCGCGGCACGGCGGTGCCCACAGCCGCTGCTTGGCCTCCAGCGTGCGCTGGTCGGCGACCGCGAACGAGCGGATCTCCTCGACGTCGTCGCCCCAGAACTCCACGCGCAGCGGGTGCTCCTCGGTCGGCGGGAAGACGTCGACGATGCCGCCGCGCACGGCGAACTCCCCGCGCTTCTCCACGAGGTCGACCCGGCTGTAGGCCGCGCCGGCGAGGCGGCGCACGACGTCCTCGAGGTCGGCGCGCCCGCCCGCCTCCAGCTCGACGGGCTCCAGGTCGGCCAGGCCCTTCACCTGTGGCTGCAGCACCGACCGGACCGGTGCGACGACGACCTTCAGGGGACCGTTGCTCGCGTCGTCGCCGGGGTGCACCAGCCGCCGCAGCACGGCCAGCCTGCGGCCGACCGTGTCGCTGCGGGGGCTCAGACGCTCGTGCGGCAACGTCTCCCAGGACGGGTAGTAGGCCACCGACGCGGGGTCCATCAGGCAGCCGAGCTGGTCGACGAGGTCCTCGGCCTCACGGGCGGTCGCCGCCACGGCGAGCACCGTCCGGCCCGCGTCGACGAGCCCCCGGACGACGAACGGGCGCAGGGCCGCGGGTCCGGTCAGGTCCAGGGCGGCCACCGCACCGGCTCGTGCGTCCTCCACCGCGGTGGCCAGGGTCTTGTCCCGGAGGACCAGGTCGGCCAGTCCCTGCACGCTCAACGCTTCGGCTCCCCTTGGATCGGCTGGTCGTCGTGCACGGCAGCACGACGGCCCCCTCTCGGCGGACCGATGGGGTCGGGCGCGGAGGGGGTGACGGCTCCCAGTCTACGGGCGCAGCCAGCGGCGCAGCTTCTTGCTCCCCAGCGCCTTCCGGGCGGCGGCGTAGTCGTCGAGGTAGCCCCGGCCGGCCGACTGCTCCAGCGCGTGCAGCCGCCCGAAGGTGAACGCGTTCTGCCGGTCCAGGTGCGCCTGGTTCCCCATCTGCCGCAGCGCCGCCCGGGTGAGCAGCGTGTCCCGGTGGTCGCCCAGCGCCTCCTGCACCGACTCGGCGACCTGCTCCATCCGGCTCGCGCGGGGGCCCAGCAGGGGAGCCAGCGTCTCGGCGCAGTAGCGGGCGCGTTTGGCTGCCTTGCGCACCCGGTGCAGCGCCTCCTCGATCCGCGGGTCGTCGGCCGGCAGCGCCGCGGCCGCCTCCGCGCGCCGCCGTACCCGCCGCCAGTCCTTGCGCAGACGCCGTCGTACGTCGTCCTCGCCGGCGGTGCCGGGCGCCCGGGTGGCCACCCGTTCCAGCTCCTCGGCCAGCCGCGCGGGGGCTGCGCCCTCGAGCAGCTCGGCGATCCGCAGCGACTCGGCCGCACGCGTCGCCCGGACTTGGTCGGCGAGCCTGGCCGCGACCGGGCCGATCGCCAGCTCGGCCGGCTCGGCAGCCAGCAGCGCCTCGACCCGCTCCTGCACCACCTCGTTGTCGCGCTGCCCGCTCAGCTCGCCCGCGGACCAGCGCAGGTCCTCGACCAGCGGTCCGGTGCCCTGCCAGGCGAGCTGGTCCCCGAAGCTCACCAGCAGGCTGCGCGCGCGGCGCATCGCGACCCGCAGGTCGTGGACGCCCTCGGGGTCCTCGGCGCGCACCATCTCCTCACCGCGCCTCATCTGGGCCGCCAGCTCGACGATCCGCCCGCGCAGGAGGCGGTCGACGTCGGTATGCGTCACGACCGGGCCTCAGCCCGCCGCGGCGGCACGTTCGGCCTCGCTGCGCAGCACGCAGAACTCGTTGCCCTCTGGGTCCGCGAGCACCACCCAGCCGATGCCCGGACCGTACTGGTCGCGACGGTCGGCGAGCACTGTCGCGCCCGCGCCCGTAAGCCGGACGACCTCCTCGTCGCGGGTGCGGTCCGTGGGCCGCAGGTCGAGGTGGATCCGGTTCTTCACCTGCTTGGCGTCCGGCACCTCGATGAACAGCAGCGCGTGCCCGGTCTCGGGCGAGAGGATCATGCACTCCTCGTGCCCGGGCTCGTTCGGGTCGTCGGCCACGTCGACGTACCCCAGCACGACCTTCCACCACTCGGAGAGCTCGTAGGCGTTGGCGCAGTCGATGCTGGTGTGCGACACGAGGGACGTCATGGCGCTCATCCTGACCCGCCTGCGCGGCGGTGTCACCGCGTTTGCCGGACCTGAGGCTAGGTTGGCTGCCATGGCGTCGTCGAAGTCACCGTCGGTGGAGATCGAGGTCGACGACCTGGTCGTCCGGCTCTCGAACCCCGACCGGGTGTACTTCCCCGAGCGGGGCGAGACCAAGCTCGACCTCGCCCAGTACTACCTCTCGGTCGGCGACGGCATCGTCAATGCGCTGCGGGAGCGCCCGTGCATGCTGCACCGCTTCCCCACCGGCGTGGCCGGCGAGAAAGTGCACCAGAAGCGGCTGCCGCAGGGCGCCCCGCCGTGGATGGAGACCGTCCGGGTGCACTTCCCGCGCTGGAACCGCACCGCCGACGAGCTCTGCGTCACCCGGCTGGCGCAGGTGATCTGGGCGGTGCAGATGTCGACCGTCGAGTTCCACCCGTGGAACAGCCGGCGCGCCGACACCGAGCGGCCCGACGAGTGGCGCATCGACCTCGACCCGGGCCCCGACTGCGGCTACGCCACCGTGCGTCGCGTCGCGCACGTCGCCCACGAGGTCCTCGACGGGCTCGGAGCCGTCGGCTACCCGAAGACGTCCGGCGGCAACGGCATGCACGTCTACGTCCGGATCGGCCCCGAGCACGGGTTCACCGACGTACGCCGTGCGGCGCTCGCGTTCGCGCGCGAGGTCGAGCGGCGTGCCCCCGACGACGTCACCACCACCTGGTGGCGCAAGGACCGCGACCCTGCGAAGCTCTTCGTGGACTACAACCAGAACGCCCGCGACCACACGATCGCTGCCGCCTACTCGGTGCGCGGCAACCCCGCCGGCACGGTGTCCACCCCGGTCCGCTGGGACGAGGTCGACGACGTGGAGCCGCAGGACTGCACGATCGCGACGGTGCCGGCCCGCTACGCCGAGCTCGGCGACCTGCACGCGGACATCGACAAGCACGTGTTCGACATCGCGCCGCTGCTGGAGTGGGCTGCCCGGGACGAGTCCGAGGGCGCCGAGCCGCCGGCCGATCCCGACGGGTGACCCGGGCGCACCTGGGTAGGGGGTCAACGGACCCGGGAGGGAGAGTGCGGTGACGACCATCTCGAGAACAGCCGACCTGTGGTGGAAGACCGCGGTGATCTACTGCGTGGACGTCGAGACCTACGCCGACTCCGACGGAGACGGCATCGGCGACTTCGCCGGTCTGACCCAGCGCATCGACTACCTGGCGGAGCTGGGCGTCACGTGCCTGTGGCTGATGCCGTTCTACCCGACGCCGGACCGCGACGACGGCTACGACGTCACCGACCTGTACGGCGTCGACCACCGGCTGGGGACCCACGGCGACCTGGTGGAGATGATCCGCGTCGCGGGCGACCGGGGGATCCGGGTCATCGCCGACCTCGTCGTCAACCACACCTCGGCGAGGCACCCGTGGTTCCAGGCCGCCCGGCGCAGCAAGGACAACCCCTACCGCGACTACTACGTCTGGCGCTCCGACCCGCCGCCGGACACCTCCGCGAAGACGGTCTTCCCCGACAAGGAGGACGGCATCTGGCAGCTCGACGAGTCCACCGGCGAGTGGTACCTCCACCACTTCTACTCCTACCAGCCGGACCTCAACTTCGCGAACCCCGCGGTGCGCGACGAGATCGCCAAGACGATGGGCTTCTGGATCCAGCTCGGTCTGGCCGGCTTCCGGGTCGACGCGGTGCCGTTCCTGATCGCGGACATCGACACCGAACAGGACGACGTGCCGGGCGACCCGCACGACTACCTCAAGTCGCTGCGCTCCTTCCTCGGCCGGCGTCGCGGCGACGCGGTGCTGCTCGGCGAGGTGAACCTGCCGGCGAAGGAGCAGCAGCGCTACTTCGGGGGCACCGAGGGCGACGAGCTGCAGATGATGTTCGACTTCATCACGATGCAGCGGATGTACCTCTCCCTGGCGCGCGCCGACGCCCGGCCCCTCGCCCGGGCCCTCGCCGGCCGGCCGCGGATCCACCCCGACTGCCAGTGGGCGACGTTCGTGCGCAACCACGACGAGCTGACCCTCGACAAGCTGAGCGACACCGAGCGCAAGGAGGTCTTCGACGCCTTCGGCCCGGAGCCGCAGATGCAGATCTACGGGCGCGGGCTCAAGCGGCGCCTGCCTCCGATGCTCGGCGGCGACCCGCGCTGGGTCCGGCTGGTCTACAGCCTGCTGTTCTCGCTGCCGGGGACGCCGACGCTGTACTACGGCGAGGAGATCGGCATGGGCGAGGACCTCGCCGCCGAGGGGCGGATGGCGGTCCGCACGCCGATGCAGTGGGAGCCGAGCCGCAACGGCGGGTTCTCGACCGCACCGCCGCGCAAGCTGGTCTCCCCGATGGTCGGCGGCGGCTACGGGCCCGAGCACGTCAACGTCGCCGACCAGCGCCGCGACCCCGACTCGCTGTGGAACTTCGTCCGCGACCTGATCCAGACCTACCGCAGCTGTCCCGAGCTCGGCTGGGGCGAGTTCTCGGTGCTCGAGCAGGACCACCACGAGGTACTGGTGCACCGGTGCTCCTGGGAGGGCTCCTCGGTGGTGTCGGTGCACAACCTCGGTGCGGCGCCGGTGACCGCCTCGTTCAGGATGCACCCGGAGGACCTCGAGGGCGGCGACGAGACCTGGCTGCACGACCTGCGTGAGCAGGTCGCGGTCACCCCTGGAGCCGACGGCGAGGTGCAGGTGACGCTGGACGGCTACGGGTTCCGCTGGTACCGGGTGCGGCACGACTCCCGCCCGGCTCCTCCCTGAGCCGCTCGACCCAGCGGACGACGCTCAGACAGGCAGGCCGTGGGCGCGCAGCCGGTCGCGCAGCGCCGCGACCCCGTCGTCGACGTGCCACCGCTCCGCCCGCAGGCCGACGGCCCGGGCGCTGTCGACGTTCGCGGCGTTGTCGTCGACGAAGAGGACCTGGTCCGCGGCGAGGCGGAGCCGGTCGAGGATGGCCAGGAAGTACGCCGGGTCGGGCTTGGCCACCCGCAGCTCGTAGGAGTAGAAGGTGTCGTCGAAAAGGTCGGCGTAGCCGAGGTTCTCGTGCATGTGCCGGCCACGGTGCTCGTCCTGGTTCGTCGCCAGGAAGCACCGCACACCGCTCGCACGCAGGGCTGTGACGAGCTCGCGGGTCTCCGCGACCGGCTCGATGGTGAGCCAGACGCGCAGCGCGTCGTCGTAGGAGTCCGCGATCCCCCACTTCTCGAGCAGCCGGGGAAGCACCTCGACCCAGCGCGCGTCGCCGGTCAGCGCCGGCCGCTCGGCGGCGAACGCCTCGGCGAGGAAGGTCTCCACGTCGTCGACGAGGTGCCCGACCACCGGGCGCATCGACGCCTCCCAGCCGGCGGGAAGGTGCTGCAGCACGCCGTCGGCGTCCCACAGCACCGCCACCGGCGCGGCCGCCACTACTCGGTCCCGTGCCGCCGTACGAAGTCCACGATCGTGTCCGCCAGCTCCGGACGGCACACGATCAGGTCCGGCAGCAGGACCTCCTGCTGGTTGTAGACCAGCGGCGACCCGTCGACCCGCGAGGTGAACAGGCCGGCGGCACGGGCGACCGCGACGGGGGCGGCGGAGTCCCACTCGTACTGACCGCCGGCGTGGACGTAGGCGTCGCTGACGTCGCGGACGACCGAGATCACCTTGGCGCCGGCGGACCCCATCGGCACCAGCTCGGCGTCGATCTCGTCGGCGAGCGCCTGCACGAACGCCGGCGGCCGGGTCCGCGACACCGCGATCCGCGGGCGTGCCGAGGTCCGCGCGGGGACGACCGGCGGCTCACCGGTGTGGAAGGTCGCGCCCAGCCCCGGCTGCGCGACGGCGCCCGCGACGAGGTCGCCGGTGCCGTCCGCGCCACGGGCCCACAGAGCCACGTGCACGGCCCAGTCGTCCCGGGGCGGCTCGGAGAACTCCCGGGTGCCGTCGAGCGGGTCGATGATCCACACCCGGTCGGCGGAGAGCCGGCCGGTGTCCTCGTGGGTCTCCCGACTCTCCTCGGACAGGACCGAGTCGTCGGGACGGTACTCGGCGACCAGACGCATCAGCAGGTCCTGCGCGGCCGCGTCGCCGGCGTCCTTGAGTGCCTTGCCCTCCGCGCCGCGCGTGCGGACCTCGGTGAGCAGGTCGCCGGCCACGGTCGCGGTCCACGCCGCGAAGCGGTGGTCGTCGGCGAGGACGTCGTCGGGAGGGGTCGGCAGATCGGTCACGTCTGTGCTCCTGTCGTTCGCGGCGGGGGGGTTCAGCTGTTGAAGCGGCTCTGGGTCTTCTCCAGGCCCTCGGTCAGCAGCGCCTCGACGGCGTCCGCGGCCCGGTCGACCTGGAACGGGAGGACCTTGCGCTCGGTCGAGGAGTAGTCCGACAGCACGAACGCGGCCGGGTCCTGGCGGCCCGGCGGCCGGCCGATGCCCACCCGGATCCGGTAGAACTCGCCGGAGTCGAGCGAGCGGCGCATCGAGCGCAGGCCGTTGTGGCCGTTGTCGCCACCGCCGCGCTTCACGCGCAGGGTGTCGAAGGGGATGTCGAGCTCGTCGTGGACGGCCACGATCTGCCCTACCGGCACCTTGTAGAACTTCGCCAGCGTCGAGACCGGCCCCCCGGTCTCGTTCATGTAGCACCGCGGGCGGGCCAGGACGACGCGCACGCCGCCGACACCGCCCACCCCGCCGAGCCGGCCCTCGACCACCTGGGCCCGTCCCGACTTGTGCGGCCGGAAGCCGGAGCCGATCCGGGACGCGAGCTCGTCGGCCACCAGGTAGCCGACGTTGTGGCGGTGGCCGGCATAGGAAGGGCCGGGGTTCCCGAGGCCCACCACCAACCATGCTCCGCTCTCGGAGCTGGTCGAGAAGTCGCTCACGGGTACCCCGGCCTTCCTGTTGAAGATCGCTCTCGCACGCTCGCCCCACACGGCAGCGAGCGTAACGACGTCAGTCCTCGGTGGCAGGCTCCGCGTCGCCGTCCCCGGAGGTCGCGGCCTCGCCGGCCTCGCCCTCGACGCCCTCGCCGGCCTCCGCCTCGGTCTCGTCGCGCTCGATGCCGACCTCGGCCTCCGCCTCCTCCAGCTCGGCCTCGAGCTCGTCGGCGGTGGGCGCGTGGGTGAGGTGCAGGACCACGATGTCGTCGTCGTCCAGCACGGTGGAGCCGGAGGGGACCTGCAGGTCCTTCGCGAAGACCTGGTGGCCGACCTCCTGACCCTCGACCGACACCTCGATGTACTCGGGGATGTGGGTGGCCTCGGCCTCGACGGAGATCGTCGGGTGCTCGGTCACGACGAGAGCCTCGGGGTCGGGCTCGCCGATGACGTGCACCGGGATGTCGACGGTGACCTTCTCGCCGCGGCGGACCAGCACCAGGTCGAGGTGCTCGAGGAAGCCCTTGATCGGGTCGCGCTGCACCTGCTTGGGCAGCGCCAGGTGCTCCGTGCCCTCGACGGTCAGCGTGAGCAGCGCGTTCACGCCACCGTGCTTGAGCGCCAACATGGTGTCGTGGCCCGGCAGGCTCAGGTGGACCGGGTCGGTGCCGTGGCCGTAGAGGACCGCAGGCACCTTGTCGGCACGGCGGATACGGCGCGCGGCGCCCTTGCCGAACTCGGTGCGCGGCTCGGCCTGGATGTTGTTCTCCGACATGGACTGCTCCTCAAACGATCGTCGTACGGGTGGTGCTGCGTCAGGGGCTGCACCGGGAGGAGGACGCTCCGGAGGCGGGCGCGCGGCGGGTCGCACGGACGGCGACAAAGCCAGCCGAGCCACCGCGTCGATCACGGAGCGAGAAGATCTCCCTCGCCGAGGCAACTGCCCGATCCTAGCGGAGCCGGACGACCCCGCGCGAATCGAGCCGCGAGGCGCCCGCCGGGGGTCGCCCCGCGCCGGCCGGCGCGGTTACTGGGCCTGTCCGTCGAAGAGGGAGGTGACCGACCCGTCCTCGAAGACTTCCCGGATGGCACGGCTGATCAACGGCGCGATCGAGAGGACCGTGAGCTTGTCGAACTGACGGTCGGCCGGGATCGGCAACGTGTTCGTGACGACGACCTCGGTCGCCGGGCAGTTCTTGAGCCGGTCCACGGCCGGGTCGGAGAGGATGGCGTGGGTGGCCGCGATGACCACGCCGGCCGCCCCGTCCTTCATCAGCGCCTCCGCCGCCTTCACGATCGTGCCGCCGGTGTCGATCATGTCGTCGACGAGCACGCAGATGCGGCCACTGACGTCGCCGACGACGCGGTTGGCCACCGACTCGTTGGGCCGCTTGACGTCGCGGGTCTTGTGGATGAACGCCAGCGGCGCCCCACCCAGCCGGTTCGACCACTGTTCGGCGACCTTGATCCGGCCGGCGTCCGGCGACACGACGGCGAGCCGCTCGCCGCCGTACTTGCCCGAGACGTAGGCGGACAGGATCGGCAGCGCCATCAGGTGGTCCACCGGGCCGTCGAAGAAACCCTGGATCTGTGCGGTGTGCAGGTCGACGGCGATCAGCCGGTCGGCGCCGGCGGTCTTGAACAGGTCGGCCATCAGCCGTGCCGAGATCGGCTCGCGTCCACGGTGCTTCTTGTCCTGCCGCGCGTAGCCGTAGAACGGCATCACCACGGTGATCCGCTTGGCCGAGGCACGCTTGAGCGCGTCGACCATGATCAGGTGCTCCATGATCCACTCGTTGACCGGAGCGGTGTGGCTCTGGATCACGAAGGCGTCGGAGCCGCGTACGGACTCCTCGTAGCGCACGTAGATCTCGCTGTTGGCGAAGTCGTAGGCCGACGTCGGCACCAGGCCCGTGCCGAGCTGCTCGGCCACCTCCACTGCGAGCTCGGGGTGTGCGCGTCCGCTGAAGACCATCAGGTTCTTCTCGGTGGTGCGCTTCAGACCACTCACGCAGCTTCTCCTCGTGGCAGTGGGTTCACAGGGCCCCTCACTGAATTGTCACCCAGAGTCAGGTGCGCAGACGACTCGGGGCCCGGCTTTGTGAGATGCGCACCCTCACGGCCGCTGCTCGTCACCGGTCGTACCGGTGGCCGGGTCCGGCTCGGCGGCCCCGGCGGACTCGGCGGCGTCGGCCATGGGCGTGCCCGGACGCTTGCGCACCGTCCATCCCTCGACGGTCCGCTGCTCGCCGGCGGAGACCGCCAGGGCACCGGGGGGTACGTCGCGACGCACCACCGTCCCGCCGCCGGTGGTGGCGCCGTCGCCGATGCGGACCGGAGCCACGAACGTGTTGTTCGCACCCGTCTTCGCATGCCGGCCGACCGTGGTGGAGGACTTCGTGACGCCGTCGTAGTTGGCGAAGATCGTGCCGGCACCGATGTTCGAGCCCTCCCCGATCTCGGCGTCCCCGACGTAGGACAGGTGCGGCACCTTGGCGCGCGCACCGATCCGAGCGTTCTTGGTCTCCACGAACGTGCCGATCTTGCCGTCCTCCCCCAGCAGCGTGCCGGGGCGCAGGTACGCGAACGGCCCCACCGAGGCGCCGGCTCCGATGACCGCGAGCTCGCCATGCGTGCGGACGACTCGCGCGCCCGGGCCGACCTCCACGTCCTTCAACGTGCTGTCCGGACCCACCACGGCGTCCTCGGCGACCACGGTCGCGCCCTGCAGCTGCACTCCGGGCAGCAGCGTCACGTCCGGCGCGAGCACGACGTCGGCGTCCACCCAGGTGCTCGCGGGGTCGACCACGGTGACTCCGGCGCGCATCCAGCGGTCCAGGATCCGCCGGTTCAGCTCGGCGCCGAGCGCGGCCAGCTGGGCCCGGTCGTTCGCGCCCTCGGTCTGCATCACGTCCTCGATACGGTGCGCTCCGACCGTCAGCCCGTCGGCGCGTGCCAGGCCGACCACGTCGGTCAGGTAGTACTCGCCCTTCGCGTTGTCGTTGGTGATCCGCGACAGGGCGTCGGCGAGGAAGGAGCCGTCGAAGGCGAACACTCCGCTGTTGATCTCGCGTACGGCGGCCTGCTTCTCGTCCGCGTCCTTCTCCTCGACGATCGCGGAGACACCCCCGCTGCCGTCCCGGATCACCCGGCCGTAGCCGAACGGGTCCGCGACCTCACCGGTCAGCACCGTCACCGCCCGGCCCGCGGCGCCGTGCTCGGCGACGAGCGCAGCGATCGTCGACCCCTCCATCAGCGGGGTGTCGCCGTTCATCACCACCACGGTGCCCTCGGTCGTGCCGGCGGCGTCTCGCAGCGCGTCCAGACCCACCCGGACCGCGTGGCCGGTGCCGTCCTGCGACTCCTGCACGGCGAGCAACGCCTCCGACGCGGTCTCCCGGATGTGCGGACCGACGTCGTCGCGTCCATGACCGACCACCGCGACGACGTACCGAGGCTGCACCGACAGCGCAGCAGTCACGACGTGGCCGATCATGCTGCGCCCGCACACCGGATGCAGGACCTTGCTGGTCTTCGACTTCATCCGGGTGCCGCTGCCTGCTGCCAGCACCACCACTGCGGTGGGACGGTCGACCGTGTCAGTCACTCGCGCTCCTTCATCGTGTCCGCGTGCGCGGCCTGCCGGCCGCGCGCTGTCCTGCGCCCCCGACTCGTCTCGCCCACGCCCACCGCGCACACCCGCCCGCGCTCGCAAGCTGCGCTCGTCGTCTCACGCTCGCTCCCCGGGTAGGAGTCGAACCTACGTCGCTAGTCCTGATTCAAAGTCAGGCGGGCCCTGCCGGCAGACCAACCGGGGATCGACCCCGGGCGCCGCCCGGAACCGCGGCACCAGCGTACGCATCGGCGACGACGTCAGGAGGAACCGGTCGCTCCGCCCCCTGGATCAGCGGGCAGCCATCCGCGCCTTGAGCACGTCGCGCTTGTCCTCGAACCGCATCGCCTGCTTCTCCAGGTCGTCCATGAACTGGGCGAGCTCGGTGCGGGCCTGCTCCCCCTCGGCGTCGAGGCCCTCGATGTCGAAGACGTTCCAGAACCGCAGGACCGGCGCGACCACGTCGTCGCGGTGCTGGCGCAGGTCGTAGACGCCGGCGACGGCCATCTGCACCGCCTTGCGCTGGAACCCCTTGATGTCGGTGCCGGGCATCTGGAAGTGCGTCACCACGTCGGTGACCGCCCGCATGGTCTGGTTCGGCGCGAGCTGGAGCGCCGCGCCCAGCAGGTTGCGGTAGAAGACCATGTGCAGGTTCTCGTCCGCCGCCACCCGCGCCAGCAGCTGGTCGGCCACCGGGTCGTCGGTGAGCCGGCCGGTGTTGCGGTGCGAGACGCGGGTCGCCAGCTCCTGGAACGAGACGTAGGCCAGCGACCGCAGCAGGTCCTCGCCGTGGGCGGCGCTGTACCCGGTGGACATGTGCTCCATCCGCAGCTGCTCGAGCTCCACCGGGTCGACGGCGCGGGAGGTGAGCAGGTAGTCGCGGATGGCGATGCCGTGCCGGCCCTCCTCGGCGGTCCAGCGGTGCACCCAGTCGCCCCAGGCAGCGTCCCGGCCGAAGATCGTGGCGATCTCGTGGTGATAGCTGGGCAGGTTGTCCTCGGTGAGCAGGTTGACCACCAGAGCGGACCGTGCGACGTCGGACATCGGGGAGTCGTCGGGCGACCACGGGTCGCCGTCGAGAGGCCCGTCGAAGTTGCGGCCGTCGCTCCACGGGACGTACTCGTGGGGGAACCACTCCTTCGCGACGGTCAGGTGCCGGTTGAGGTTCTCCTCCACCACCTGCTCGAGCTCGAGCAGCAGCTGGGTCTCGGTCATCGAAGCACTCACGGCGCTCTCCTCCCGCAGGCCCGGGGCCGAACCTGTCCCTGCCACCGTAATGAACCCTGCTGGCTGACGCGACCCCCCGATCAAGCCTCGGCCAGCACCTCCACACGGTTGCCGTTGCCGTCGGCGGTGTGGAAGCGGCGGTAGCCCGGGAACGTCGCCTCCTCGTCGCGGCGGACCGGGAAACCGGCCGCCTCGGCGGCCGCGGCCACGGCATCGAGGTCGTCGACGACGAACGCCGGATGCGCCTTGCGGGCCGGCGTGAAGTCCTCCTCGACCCCGACGTGCACCTCCGCCCCCGCGTCGCGGAACCAGCAGCCACCGCGGGCGGCCAGCGCCGAGGGCTTCGCGACCTCGGGCAGGCCGAGCACGCCGCCGTAGAAGCGCCGGGCGGCGTCCTCACCGCCGGGCGGGCAGGAGACCTGGACGTGGTGGATCCTCATGGGTGACCTCCGAGGTAGTACTTCATGCCGACGTGGACCGGACGAACCCGAGGCGCTCGTGGAACTCCTGCGTCCGGGTGCGCTGCGCGTTGGTGGTGGGCTCGCCTCGGGCCGCGGCGCTCATTGGTGCACCCGCGCCACGACGAAGACCCGGCGGAACGGCAGCACGACGCCGTACGCCCGTTCGGGGTAGACCTCGCGCAGGCCCGACCGCAGCTCCTCCTCGAAGGCGGGCCGCACCTCCTCCGGCAGCGCCTGCAGGGTGGGCCGGGCGCCGGTGCCGCTGACCCAGGTGAAGACGGGGTCGGTGCCGGTGAGGACGTGCAGGTACGTCGTCTCCCAGGCGTCGACCGTGCAGCCGAGGCCGGCGAGCCGCTCGAGGTAGACGTCGGGGCCGAAGGCCTCAGGGGCGGCCACGTCCGCCGTCCACGGCGCGTAGTCCGCTCGCGCGGCGAGCCGGCGCCGGATGGTGTGGCTTGGCTCGTCGAAGTTCCCCGGCACCTGGAACGCCAACCAGCCACCGGGGGCGACGTGGCCGACCAGGCGCTCCAGCAGGTCCAGGTGCCCCGGGACCCACTGCAGGGTGGCGTTGGAGAGCAGTACGTCGACGGGGTGGTCGGGCCGCCAGGTCCGCACGTCCCCCAGCTCGACGTGCACGCGGGAGGCACCGGCGTCACGGCGGGCGGCGGCGACCATGTCCGGTGAGGAGTCGACCCCATGGATCCGGGCCTGCGGCCACCGCTGCTCGAGCAGCCGGGTGAGGTTGCCCGGGCCGCAGCCGAGGTCCACGACCCGTTCCGGCTGCCCGGCCGGCACGCGGGCGAGCAGGTCGAGGAAGGGCCTGCCCCGCTCGTCGGCGTAGGCGAGGTAGCGGTCGGGGTCCCAGCGGTCCGGCACGGAGCCTCCTTCAAGTCTCTTGACGTCAAGATACATGTCCGGTCGCGGGTTTGTCTCGATATCAAGAATCTCGACCGGTACCCTCGGCCCTGTGCAGGACGAGGTGGACCGGCTGGTCGAGGCGTGGTCGCGCGAGCGCGGCGACCTCGACCTGTCCCCGATGCAGGTGCTCAGCCGGGTCAGCCGGCTCGGCCACCACCTCGACCGCGCCCGCCGACAGGCGTTCACCGAGCACGGCATCGAGGCGTGGGAGTTCGACGTGCTGGCCGCCCTGCGTCGGGCCGGCGCGCCGTACGAGCTGTCCCCCGGCCGCCTGCTCAGGGAGACGCTGGTCACCAGCGGGACCATGACGAACCGGGTCGACCGGCTGGCGGCCCGGGGCTTCGTGGAGCGGCTGCCCGACCCCAGCGACCGGCGTGGCGTGCTGGTGCGGCTGACCGCCGCGGGGCGGGCCACGGTGGACGGCGCCCTCGCCGGCCTGCTGGCACGCGAGCGCGACCTGCTCTCCGGACTCGGAGCGGGCGACCAGAAGCGGCTCGCCGACCTGCTGCGCGCCCTGGTCGCGCCGTTCGAGTCCTCCTGACGGATCTCCCCCGCGACCACATCGCGGATGAGAAGGTTGAGGGACCGGCAGGGCCTCATTCCCGCCCGTCGGGGTACCGGACCGCTCAGGCACGGTCGGGGCACATACGGCAGCCGAACGACCCCGGGACCGGAGAGGAGGAGCACCGTGGAACCGACACCGGAGACCCGGGACTCGATCGAGCAGCTGCGCCGCTACGGCGGCCACGAGCTGGCCGACGAGCTGGAGCGCATGGGCCGCGCCGCGCGTGACCTGGTCCCCGAGCTGGTCGGTCTCAGCCTCGGCCTCGTCCAGGACGGGCTCACCTTCACCCTCGTCGCCAGCGACGGCGAGGTCGCCTCGCTCGACGCCGTGCAGTACGTCGGCGGCGGTCCGTGCGTCGAGGCCGCGGAGACCGGCGAGAGCGCCGAGTCGCACGCCGACGACCTGTTCAGCGAGCGGCGCTGGCTCGAGTTCGCCCAGGCTCAGGCCGCCTACGGCGTCGCGAGCACCCTGTCCCTGCCGGTGCTCACCGACGGCGAGGTGATCGGCGGCATCAACCTCTACGCCGCCACCAGCGAGGCCTTCAGCGGCCGCCGGAACGCACTGGCGGCGGCCCTCGGCGCCAGCGCCAACGACGCCATCGCCAACGCCGACCTGTCCTTCACCACCCGCATGGAGGCGGCCGCCACGACGGGGCGCCTGCGGGACCTCGACTCGATCAACCAGGCAGTCGGCTACATCGCCTCCGTCCACGGCGTCGGCATCCCCGCCGCCCGCGCCCTGCTCGGGGGCGCCGCCGCACGGGCCGGCATCACCGAGGGGCAGGCCGCCCAGGTGCTGCTCACGCTCCGGCTCTGACCGGGACGCTCACTCCAGGACCGACGCAGCCTCGAGCCACTCCTCCTCGAGGGCATCCTTGCGGGCGGTGACCTCCTGCAGCTCGGCGTCGAGCGAGGCGAGCCGCTCGTAGTCGCTGGCGTGCTCGACGAGCGCCGCGTGCAGCTCGGCCTCCCGGTCGGCCACCTTGGCGAGCTGCTTGTCGATGCGCGCGAGCGCCTTGCGTGCCTCGCGGACCTCCTGCGCCGAGCCTCCTGACGGCGCAGACGTGGCGACGCCGGTCACCTCGGAGCCGCCGGCGGCCTCGGCACCGCCGGACGCCAGCGCCGCCTCCCGGCGCTCGAGGTACTCCTCCACCCCGCGGGGCAGCATCGAGACCTGTCCGTCGTCGAGCAGAGCCCAGACCGAGTCGCAGACCCGCTCGAGGAAGTACCGGTCGTGGGAGACCACGACCAGGGTGCCGGGCCAGCCGTCGAGGAAGTCCTCGAGCACGTTGAGGGTCTCGATGTCGAGGTCGTTGGTCGGCTCGTCGAGCAGCAGCACGTTCGGCTCCGACAGCAGCAGCCGCAACAGCTGGAACCGGCGCCGCTCGCCGCCGGAGAGGTCCCCGACGCGCGTGGTGAGCCGGTCGCCGGTGAACCCGAACCGCTCCAGCATCGACGTCGCGGTGACCTCGCCCGCGCGTCCGCCCCCCGCCGCCCCGGGGGCGAGCCGGCTGACCCGCTTGATGCGCTCGATCGAGGGCAGCACCCGCTCCTCGGGGTCGACCTCGTCGAGACCCTGCGTCAGGTGCTCGAGCGCGACGGTGCGCCCCCGGCGCACACGGCCGGCAGCCGGCTCCAGCGTCCCGGCGACCAGCCGCAGGACCGAGGTCTTCCCGGCACCGTTGACCCCCACCAGCCCGACCCGGTCCCCTGGGCCCAGCCGCCAGGTGGCGTGCCGCAACAACGTCTTCTCCCCGCGCACCAGGTCGACGTCCTCGACGTCGACGACGTCCTTGCCGAGCCGCTGGGTGGCGAACTGCTGGAGCTCGTAGCGGTCGCGCGGCGGCGGCTCGTCCTCGATGAGAGCGCTGGCCACGTCGAGCCGGAACTTCGGCTTGGAGGTGCGTGCCGGGGCACCGCGCCGCAGCCAGGCGAGCTCCTTGCGCATCAGGTTCTGCCGCCGGCTCTCGCTGGCGGCCGCCTGCCGCTGCCGCTCGGCCTTGGCCAGCACGAACGCGGCGTACCCGCCGTCGTACACGTCGACGACGCCGTCGTGGACCTCCCACGTGGTGCCGCACACCTCGTCGAGGAACCAGCGGTCGTGGGTGACCACGACGAGCGCCATGTTGCCGTCCTGGCTACGCCGCTCGAGGTGGCGCGCCAGCCACGCCACGGCCTCGACGTCGAGGTGGTTGGTCGGTTCGTCGAGGATCACGAGGTCGTGGTCGCCGAGCAGCAGCCGGGCCAGCGAGCAGCGCCTCCGCTCGCCGCCGGAGAGGCCGCCGACCACCCGGTCCAGCGCGACGCCGGCCAGCAGCACCTCCACGACCTCGCGGGTGGTCGCGTCCGCGGCCCACTCGTGCTCCGCCAGGTCGCCGAGGACCGCCGCACCCACGGTGGCGTCCGGGTCGAGGTCGTCGCCCTGGGTCAGGTACCCCAGCCGCAGCCCTCGGTTGCGCGAGACCCGGCCCTCGTCCGGCTCCTCGAGCCCGGCGAGAACCCGCAGGAGCGTGGTCTTGCCGTCGCCGTTGCGGCCCACGACGCCGACCCGGTCGGCGGCACCGATGCCGAGGCTGACGCCGTCGAGCAGCGGCCGGATGCCGTAGGACTTGTGCACCCGCTCGAGGTTCACCAGGTTCGGCGCCGCCATCACGCGGCCCCGGTCCGCTCGACCCGGGCACCGGACGCCGGCCCGTGCGCCACCAGCGCCGGGGAGAAGCCCTGGGCGGCCACGTCGGCGGCGACCTGCTGCGCGTGCGCCTGGCTCTCGCACAGCAGCAGCGTGCTCGGGCCCGACCCGGACACCTGGGCGGCCAGGCAGCCGGCGCCCAGCCCGGCCGTGAGCGCCTGCTGGATCTCGGGCCGCAGGCGCAGCGCCGGGTCCTCGAGGTCGTTGTCGAGGGCGATCGAGAGCTTCTCCAGGTCGCGGTTGCGCAACGCCTCCATCAGCGCCTCCGGGATCTCCGGCTCGGGCACCTGCTGCCGGGCGTGCATCGCGTCGAACTCGCGGTAGACCGCCGCGGTCGACAGCCCGAAGGAGGCACCGACGACGACCCACCAGTAGTCGCCGCGGACCATGGCGGGGACCACGACCTCGCCGCGTCCGGTGCCGATGGCCGTGCCACCGACCAGCGCGAACGGCACGTCGCTGCCGAGCTCGGCGGCGAGCTCCGCGAGGGCCTCGCGCGGCGTCTGGAGCTCCCACAGCGCGTCGCAGGCGACCAGCGCCGCGGCCGCGTCGGCGCTGCCGCCGGCCAGGCCGCCCGCGACCGGGATCTGCTTGTCGATGTGCACCGCGACCTGTTCCTCGATGCCGTGCCGCTCGGCGAGCAGGCGGGCGGCCCGGACGGCGATGTTGGAGTCGTCGGTCGGGACCTCCTCGAGCGCGAGCCGCTCGTCGCCGCTCACCGTGACGCCGTACGCCGGCGCCGGACGGACCGTGACCTCGTCGAGGAGGCCGATCGCGTGGTAGACGGTGGCGAGCGGGTGCAGCCCGTCGGGGCGCAGCGCACCGACACCCAGGTGCAGGTTGACCTTCGCGGGCGCGGACGCGGTCACCCAGGCCGGCGCGCTGCCGCCCGCCCGGGTCATCGGGCCAGCTCCTCGGCGATGCGGGCGAACGCCTCGACGTCGAGCTGCTCCCCGCGCGCCCGCGGGTCCACACCTGCCCGCACGAGGGCCGCCTCGGCCGCCTCGGCGGACCCGGCGAGCTGCTTGAGCGTCGAGCGCAACGTCTTGCGACGCTGCGCGAAGGCGGCATCGACCACCCGGAAGACCTCCTCACGTCCGACCGAGACCGTGGGCGGGTCCCGGCGGGTCCAGGCCACCAGCCCGGAGTCCACGTTGGGCGCCGGCCAGAACACGGTGCGACCGACCGCTCCGGCGCGGCGCACGTCGGCGTACCAGGCGGCCTTGACCGACGGCACGCCGTAGGTGCGCGAGCCCGGCGCGGCCGCGAGCCGGTCGGCGACCTCCGACTGCACCATCACCAGGCCGTGCTGCAGCGAGGGCAGCAGCGCCAGCAGGTGCAGCAGCACCGGCACCGAGACGTTGTAGGGCAGGTTCGCGACCAGCGCCGTCGGTGGCGGCCCGGGCAGCTCGGCCACCCGGAGGGCGTCCGCCTCGACGACCTGCAGCCGGTCGGCGCGGCCGGCGGCGTACGTCGCGACCGTCCCCGGCAGCGCCGCGGCCAGCACCGGGTCGACCTCCAGTGCCACCACCCGCTGCACCGTCTCGAGCAGCGCCAGGGTCAGCGAGCCGAGTCCCGGACCGACCTCCACGACGACGTCGTCGGGCCCCACGCCGGACGCCCGCACGATGCGGCGCACGGTGTTGGCGTCGATGACGAAGTTCTGGCCGCGCTGCTTGGTCGGCCGCAGCTCGAGTTGCCGGGCCAGCGAACGGACGTCCGCCGGCCCGAGGAGTCTCGGGCCGGCGGATGTCATGTCCTCGTTCACGCGGCGAGCCTAGACGGCGGCACCGCGACCGGTTCGCCCGGCGCCCGCGCTGTTACTGGGGCAGGCCCAGCGACTGGGAGCAGGCCGGCCAGGCGCCGTAGCCGCCCCGGGAGTCACGGACCTTGGTGGCGATGGCGATCTGCGTCTCGCGGCTGTTCTGGTGCGGGTAGCCGGAGCCGCCGTACGCGCGCCACGTCGACAGGTTGAACTGCAGCCCGCCGTAGTAGCCGTTGCCGGTGTTGATGGCCCAGTTGCCCCCGGACTCGCACTGGGCGAGCTGGTCCCACACGGTGCTGCCACCGGCGTAGTTGGGCGCCGGTGCCGGTGCCGGTGCGGGCTCCGGAGCCGGAGCCGGTGCCGGTGCCGGCTCCGGAGCCGGAGCGGGCTTGGGAGCCGGGCGCTTCTTGGTGCCGACTGCGGTGACCGCGTCGACCGGACGGCGCAGCACGGTGCTCTTCTGCGCCTTGCGGGCGGCGACCTCGCCGTTCTTGAAGGTCACGAGGTAGACCACGCGACGCACGCCCTTGCGCCCCGACCGCACCGTCTTGGACTCGCCCTCGTACATCGAGGAGTCGCTCTTGGTGACGCTGTCGAAGCCGATGCTCTCACGCGCGGTGCGCCGGGCCGTGCGGATGTCGGTGAAGACGATGCGGTCGCCGTCGGCGATCTCCTTGCCCAGGCCGGGCTTGACCCGGTCGAGCTTGGTGACCTTGACGCCGAGCTCGGCCAGCGCCTGGCGGACGGTCATCGCCGTCACGTTGGCGGTGCGCGGCTTCTTGTCCGCGATCTTCACGGTCAGCCGCTTCGCGGTGACGACCTGCAGCGCCAGGCCGGCGCGGTCGATCTCGGCGCCACGGCTCGTCGACAGGTCCGCGTCGCGGAACTCCAGGCCGAGCTGGTCCAGGGCCGAGGTGACGTCGGTGGCGGTGACCCAGTAGCGGGACTCGTCGCCGTCGACGGTCACGTCGAGGGGCCGGGCGTACTTCACGGTGACGTCGGCGCCGTCGGTGATGGGCGAGTCGAGGCCGGGGACGACGACGTCGCGGTCCTGCACCTCGATGCCTTCGCTGGCGAGGACGTCCGAGACGGTGTCACCCAGGACGGTGACGTCACGTTCCTTGCCGTCGACCGAGACGGTGACGTTCTTGCTCATCGAGGCGTAGCCGGCGGCGGTGGCCACGACGGCGATCGCCACGGCTGCGACGAGGACGGCGAGCGCCTTCTTGCTTCTGGTCAGCAGTGCGATACGACTCCGCACATCTCTCCCATGGTGGTAATCCCCGGGCCGCGGGTGCGACACCCCGCTGCGGCGGCCGGCGTACCGGTCTCAACACAGCGCCCCGCCGGCGGCCCGGACATCATGGTTCCGGGCAGATCCTGCGGGGCTTGCGGATGCCGTCCGAGAACTTCCCCGCTCCCGGCCAACAGTCACAAGACAGTAACGGTCGGCTCTCGCGACACCAAACGATGCTGCGAGGATTGTCCGGGTATCAGGCGGGGCGGGGTGGTGGACCTCACGCTTATGACGTAGTCGTACGGCCCGATCGGGCTACCGCGGATCGACTGCGCGGTGACCCGCTCACCCCCAGCCACCGCCGAAGGCCTCGTCGGTGTTGGCCTCCACAGCGGCGCACAGCATAGCCAGGTCCTCACCGCGCA
Source organism: uncultured Actinomycetota bacterium (assembly GCA_963835385.1). Lineage (GTDB taxonomy): Bacteria > Actinomycetota > Actinomycetes > Propionibacteriales > Nocardioidaceae > Nocardioides_B. The sequence goes on along the minus strand of CAWIFK010000005.1, from coordinate 584,210 downwards.
CGTCGGCCATGGCCCGCATCGTGAGCGGCACCAGGTAGGAGGCGTTCTCGCGGCCGCGGTACGGCGCCGGGGTGAGGTACGGCGCGTCGGTCTCGACCAGGACCCGGTCGCGCGGCACCACGCGGAGCGCCTCACGAAGCGGCTCGGCGTTCTTGAACGTCACGGTGCCGGCGAACGAGAGCCAGGCTCCCCGGTCCAGGCACTCGCGCGCGAACCCCGCGTCGCCGGAGAAGCAGTGCATGACCACCCGCTGCGGGATCCCCTCCTCGTCGAGCACCCGAAGGACGTCCGGGTGGGCGTCGCGGTCGTGGATCACCAGCGTCCGGTCCAGCCGCTTCGCCAGGTCGACGTGCCGGCGGAACGACTCCTCCTGCACCCCCCGGCCGGCGGCACCGGTGCGGAAGTGGTCGAGCCCCGTCTCCCCGATGGCGCGGACCCGGTCGGTCGACCCGGCGAGGGACTCGATCTCGGCCAGCGCCTCCTCGAGCAGCGCCTCGCCGCCCGTGGCGTACAGCCTCGGCGCCTCGTTCGGGTGCAGTGCGACGCCCGCGACGATCGAGGGGTACGCCGTCGCCGTCCGCACCGCCCACCGCGCGCCCGGCAGGTCGCAGCCGATCTGGACGATCCGGGGCACCCCGACCGCCGTCGCGGCGGCGAGTGCCTCCTCGACGCTGCGGCCGGGGCCCGCCGCCGCGTCGGCGTCGCGCTCGATGTCGAGGTGGCAGTGGTTGTCGACCACCGGGTGCGGCAGCGGCTCGGGGGCGGGCGGCCGGTCGGGCGAGGAGGGGCCGCTCACCGCGCGTCCTCTCCGGCCGGGGTCTTGTGGACGGCGTCGTACACCTGGCGCTTGGGCAGTCCTGCCCTTCGCGCCACGGCCAGGATCGCCTCCTTGCGGGTCTGCCCCTCGGTCTCGGCCTCGGCCACCAGCTGCGCCAGGGAGGCCGGGTCGGTGGGGACGCCGGCGGAGGGCTGCGCCCCGGACACGACGACGGTCACCTCGCCGCGGACGCCGTCGGCGGCCCAGCCGGCCAGGTCGGCCAGCCCGCCGCGGCGTACCTCCTCGTGCGTCTTGGTCAGCTCGCGACACACGGCCGCGGGGCGGTCGGGACCGAACGCCTCGGCCATCGCCGCCAGCGCCGCCCCGGTGCGGTGCGGCGCCTCGAAGAACACCATGGTGCGCTGCTCGTCGGCCAGACCGGCCAGCCTGCGGCCGCGCTCGCCGGCCTTGCGGGGCAGGAAGCCCTCGAAGCAGAACCGGTCCACCGGGAGGCCCGACACGGCCAACGCGGTCAGGACCGCGGAGGGCCCGGGGACGGCGGTGACCCGGAGGTCCCGCTCGACGGCGGCGGCGACGAGCCGGTAGCCCGGGTCCGAGACCGACGGCATCCCCGCGTCGGTCACCAGCAGGACCCGGTCGCCGGCCTCGAGCGCCTCGACCAGCGTGCCGGTGCGCGCGGCCTCGTTGCCCTCGAAGTAGGAGACCACCCGGCCGGTGACGGTGACGCCGAGCTCCGTGGCCAGCCGCTTGAGCCGTCGGGTGTCCTCCGCGGCGACCACGTCGGCGGTCGCAAGCTCCTCGGCGAGCCGGGCCGGGGCGTCGCCGACCCGACCGATCGGGGTGGCGGCGAGCACGAGCAGGCCGGTTCCGGTGTTCACGGCACGATCCTCTCAGCCGCTTTCGTAGAGTGGCGCCGTGCCCACGACCCACGTCCCGCCGCGTCCCACGGTGGGACTCTCCCGCACCGCCGACTCCCGACCCGTGCCGGGCGCGCGAGCGCGGCTGGTGCCGGCGCTGCGCAACGACGACCGGTTCGCCGGTTGGGCGGTCACGCTCGGCGTGACGATGCTCGCGGGCTTCCTGCGGCTGTGGCACCTCGGGCGGCCCAACCAGCTCATGTTCGACGAGACCTACTACGCCAAGGACGCGTGGTCCCTGCTCCACCACGGCTACGTGACCGGCTACGTCGAGGGGGCCGACGAGAAGATCCTGGCCGGCCAGACCAGCGGCCTGTTCACGGACTCACCGTCGATGGTCGTGCACCCCGAGGTGGGGAAGTGGCTGATCGCGCTCGGGGAGCACTTCTTCGGGATGAACTCGTTCGGCTGGCGGGTCGCCTCGGCCGTCGTCGGCACCCTGATGGTGCTGGTGATGGTCCGGCTCGTACGCCGCCTGACCGGCTCGACCCTGCTTGGCGGGGTGGCCGGCCTGCTCCTGTGTCTCGACGGGATGCAGCTGGTGCTCTCCCGGTCCGCGCTGCTCGACATCTTCGTGGCCTTCTTCCTGCTCTGCGCGGTGTCCTGCCTGGTCGCCGACCGCGACTGGGGCCGGTTGCGGCTCGCACGGCTGCTGCCGCCGGACTACCGGACCAGCGCGGCGGACTGGGGGCCGGTCCGCGGGATGCTCTGGCGACCGTGGCGGCTGGCGGCGGGGGTGTGCTTCGGCCTCGCCTGTGCGAGCAAGTGGAGCGCCCTCTACCCGCTGGCGGCACTCGGCCTGCTGGTGTGGATGTGGGACGCGGGCGCCCGTCGCTCGATCGGGGTGCGGCTGCCCCGGCTCCGCTCCTTCGTCGCCGACGCCCTGCCGGCCTTCGGCTACCTCGTGGTGGTCGCCCTCGTCGTCTACGTGCTGACCTGGACCGGATGGCTCCTGCACGCGAACGAGTACGAGCGGGCGCTCTCCAACACCCAGTACGGCGCCTACTGGGGCAGCTACCTGGAGACCGACGCCCACGGGGTGGTCGGCGAGACCCTCCAGTCGCTGCGGTCGCTGTGGAACTACCACCAGGACGTGTTCACCTTCCACCGCGACTTCCTCAACAACGCCACCCACACCTACCAGTCCAAGCCACAGTGGTGGCCGATCCTCAACCGCCCGGTCGGCATGCAGGCCGACCTCGGCATCCGGCCCGGCGTCGAGGGCTGCGACGCGCCGCGGGGCAGCACCTGCCTGCGCCAGGTGCTGCTGCTGGGCACCCCGGCGCTGTGGTGGGGCGGCGTGGTGGCGCTGCTCTACTCCGTCTACGGCTGGGTGGCCCGCCGCGACTGGCGCTTCGGTCTCGTCGTGGTCGGCTACGTCAGCACGTGGCTGCCCTGGATCCGTGACGACGACCGGCCGATCTTCTCCTACTACTCCGTGCTCATGCTGCCGTTCATGGTGATCGCGGTGACGCTGGTCCTCGGCCGGCTGATGGGCGGGCCGCGTGCCTCGAGGAGCCGGCGGCTGTGGGGTACCGCGGCGGCCGGCACGTTCGTCGTGCTCGTGCTGCTCAACTTCGCCTGGTTCTGGCCGATCTGGACCGGTGAGCTGATCACCACTCCGGACTGGCTGGACCGGATCTGGTTTCGGCAGTGGATCTGAGCTGAGCCTTTCGCCCCGGGGCCGCCGACCGGCGTCATGAACGTCGGACTCGTGCGTCTCTGGTTCGGGAGGAGCGTCGGCGCCCCGGCACCGACGCGACACACACGAGCACCATCGCCATCCTGGGAGAGGCAGACCTTGCCATGTATCGCGCCAACCGCGTCAGTGCCGCCAGCCACCGCGCCCCCGTCTCCGCAGGGCAGGGTGCGATGACCGCCGTCCGGACGAGCGCCGCCGGGGAGCTGCGCTCGACGCTGCGCTCGCGCGGGCTGACCATCGCCTACCAGCCGATCATCAACCTGCACACCGGGCGGATCACCGCGATGGAGGCGCTGGCGCGCTGGACGACGCCCTCGGGCGCCAGCATCGCTCCCGACGTGTTCATCCCGATGGCCGAGGAGTCCGGCCTGATCGGAGAGCTCGGGTCGCAGATCCTCACCATGGCCGTGCGGGACGCCGCGACCTGGCAGTCGATCGCGCCGACCGGGGTGCGAGTCAACGTCAGCGCCCACGAGCTGCGCAGCCCGACGTTCTACGGCGAGGTCATGCGCACGGTCGACAAGGTCGGCCTCGACCCCACCCTGCTCGGCCTTGAGGTGACCGAGGCGATCCTGCTGGAGGGCGATGCCGCCGCAGCGACCCTGGGCCGGCTACGGCTGGCGGGGGTCTCACTGATGCTCGACGACTTCGGCACCGGCGCCAGCTCGCTGAGCCACCTCGAGGACTACCCGGTCATCGACATGCTCAAGATCGACCGCTCCGCCCTGGAGGACGGGCGGCCCGGCGAGCAGCTGGTCGAGGCGGTCGTGCGGCTCGGCCGCGCCTACGACCTCAAGGTCTGCGCCGAGGGCGTGGAGAGCGCCGCCCAGCACGCACGCATCGTCGAGCTCGGCTGCGACTTCGCCCAGGGCTACCACTTCGCGCGTCCCACCACCCGCGACCTGGCTCCCCGGATGCTCCAGGCCTGGGCGCCGTTCCTGCCGGTGAAGACGCAGGTCTGACCGACGCTCAGGGAAGCGCCGGGTCCGGGGGTACGTCGTCGGGCACGACGACCGGTCCGGCCTCCGCCGGGCGCGGCCGGTCCTGGGGATGCAGCCGGATGGCGAGCAGCGCGATGTCGTCCTCCGGCTCGCCGGGCACGAGCCGGCGCACGATCTCGTCGGCCATCTGCTGCAGCGGCAGCTCCCGCAGGTCCGCCACGGCCTGCTCCAGCCGGCCGATGCCGATGTGCAGCTCCTCGAAGCGGCGCTCCACGAGACCGTCGGTGTACATCAGCAAGGTGGCGCCCCGCTCGAGCACCAGCTCGCTCTCGCGGCGCTCGGTGCCGGTGAGGACACCGAGCAGCAGGTCGTGGTCGGCGAGCAGCCGGGTCTGCCCCGTGGCGGTCACCAGGACGGCCGGCGGGTGGCCGGCGTTCGACCAGCGGAGCCGGGTCAGCCCGTCGGCGATCTCGCCGGGGTCCTGCTCGAGCCGGGCGACGATCGCGGTCGCGGTCGTCTCCAGCTGCAGCGTCTCGATCGCGTGGTCGACGCGGTCCAGCACGCCGGCCGGCGACTCGCCGCTGGAGACCGCGATCCCCCGGAGCAGGTTGCGCAGCTGCCCCATCGCGGCGGCGGCCGCGAAGTCGTGGCCGACCACGTCGCCGACCACGAGGAGCGTGGCGCCGTCGGGCTGCATGAACGCGTCGTACCAGTCGCCGCCGACCTGGGCCGCGGTCGACGCCGGCACGTAGCGGACGACGACCTCGAGGTGGTCGGGCTGCACCGGCTCGGTGAGCAGGCTGCGCTGCAGGCCGGCCGACATCTGGCGCTCGAGCCCGTAGGCCCGGGCCAGGCTCAGCGTGGTGCTGGCTCGCCGTCCGACGTCGATGGCGGTGGCCAGCTCGGAGGCCGACATCGGGGGGCGCTGGGAGCCCCGCACCAAGGTGATGGTCCCGATGACCTCGCCGTCGCCGAGCAGCGGGAGCACCACCACCGACTCCAGGTCCAGCAGGTCGACGGTCTCGTGGGCGACGGGGTGCCGCAGGGCCTGGTGGGCGAAGGCGCGCGCGTCGGACTCCAGCACGAAAGGCTCCCCGGACACGAAGGCCGCCAACGAGCCGACCGCGTCCTCGCGCCCGCGCAGGCGGTGCTCGGCGAAGTGCCGGGTCACCTCCCGCGACTCGGGGTCGTAGTGCCAGGACTCGGCGTCGCGCAGCCGCCCGTCGGCGTCCACCAGCGAGACGATCGACCAGTCGGCGAGCCGGGGGACGACGACGCGGGTCAGGCTGCGCACGGCGTCCTCCGCCTCCAGCGACCCCGACAGCAGGTCGCTGGCGGCGGCGAGCAGGTTCACGAGGTCGGCCGACGCGGAGGCGCTCTCCGCCGCGTTGTGCTGCTCGGTGGTCTCGTACATCGCTCCGACGAGCCGCACCGGTCGCCCCGCGAGGTCGTGCAGCGGACGGCCGCGGAGCACGACCCACCGGGTGATCCCGTCGGCGCCCACCAGCCGCAGCTCGCCGGAGTAGTCCTCGCCCGACTCCACGGCCGCGCGCATCGCCGGGACGAACCGGTCGACGTCGAGCGGGTGCACCCGCCGCTCGAGCTCGTCGAGTGCGACGGTGCGCGGTCCGGCCGGCAGCCCGAACATCTCCATGGTCCGTTCGTCGGCCCGGAGCTCGCCGCCGTCGAGGTGCCAGTCCCAGCTGCCGATGCCACCGGCGGCGATCGCCACTCCCAGCCGGAACTGGGCCTGGTCGCGCTCGTTCACGGCAGCGGCCCGCTCCAGCTCCGCGACGACCGCGGGCGCGAGCTCCTCGATCACGGCCACCTCCCCGGGCGTCCACGGCCGGGGGTCGGGGTCGAACACGCAGAGCGCGCCGAGGACCTGTCCCGTGGCGTCGACCAGCGGGATGCCCAGGTAGGCGCCCACCGTGCCCGAGAGCACCGGCGGCAGATCGCGCACCCGCGGGTCCTCCGGCGCACACTCGACGACGAGCGCCTGTCCGCTTCGGGCGGTCACGGCGCACAGGGAGGCGCTGCGCGCGGAAAGAGTCAGGCCGCCGACGGGGGTGCCGTCGCCGACGCCGGCGGCCACCAGCTGCCCGTCGGAGAGCATCGAGATCTGCGCGGAGCCGGTGCCGAGCAGCCGCGCGGCGAGTGCACAGAGCCGGTCCAGCGTCGGGTTGTCGACGCTTGCCGGCATGAGTCGGCGTACGGCGGCGAGGCGTACGGGGTCGTCGAGGTCGACCGGCGACGTGGTCGCGCGACCGTCCACCGCACTCACCTCCCTGCTCACTGGTCCCCCGGCCCCGGTGCTCCCGTCCCCGCCGGAGTGCGGTGTGCTCGGGGCAGAACTGAGGCCAGACTCTAGCAACGCCGCCTCGTGCCGCGACCGCTCAGGCCGGTGCGACCGGGACCCCCGCGCCCGTGGCAGCAGCCAGAGCGGCGGCTGCGGTGCGGCGCAGCCGCGGGTTGTCGACGGCGTCCACGAGCATGGCGACGCTGTCGGCGGCACCGGGGAGCCCGAGCCGCAGCCGGTGCACCGCGGCCCGGGCGACGAGCTCGCGCATGCCCCGCCGGGCGGCGAAGGCGTCGAGCTCGGCGACCCAGCTACCGGTCTCCGGGAGGCCTCGACGCACCCCGAAGTCGCAGAGCGCGTCGAGGCAGTAGCCCTCCACCCACGCGTGCGTGTCGGGCAGCCGGCGGGAGGCCAGCGGTGCCTCGGCGAGGAGCTCCGAAGCCGCCGCGTCGTCGCCGCGAGCGGCCGCGAGCAGACCGCGTCCGCGCAACGCGTAGCTCTCCCAGCACGGGTCGCCGACCTGGCAGGCCAGCGCGTAGGAGTGCTCGAAGCCCTCGGCGGCCGCGGCCAGGTCTCCCTCGATCAGGTCGACCTCGGCCAGCAGTGCCTGGGGGAACGCCACGAACGACGTCCAGCCGAGCTCGCGCGCCGTCGCCCGGGCGCTCTGCAGCGCCGCTCGCGCCGCGGCGAGCTCGCCGCGCAACAGCCGCAGGCGGCCGACACCGGTGCCGGCGTAGGCGAGTGCCCGGCGGTCTCCGGTCGACCCGGCGAGCTCGCCGGCCTCCTCGAGCGTGGCCAGCGCGAGGTCGTAGTCACCCTGGTCGGTGCGGCCCAGCCCCGCGTAGACGTGGTTCCACGCCAGCAGCCCGGCGTCCCCGTCGGCCAGCTCAGCGGCCCTGGCGAACCACGCCTCCATCCGCGGGTAGTGCCCGCGCAGGGTCTCCACCAGCCCGAGCTCGTGGGCGGCCTGGGCCGCCACGGCGGGAGCGCCGCACTCGGTCGCCCTCACGAACGCCCGGTGCAGCAGCCCGACGGCCTCCTCGTCGCTGCCCCGCACGCCGTGCACCAGCACCGTCCCCAGCGCGGCGAGGGCGCGTGCGCCGAGCTCGTCACGCCGCTCCTCCGAGGCCGCCGCGGCTCGCCGCAGCACCTCCACCGCGCGGTCGTAGACGCCGGCCTGCGCAGCCCCCAGCCCGACGTCGATCGCTGCCAGCAGCGCCGATCGGCCGGGCTCGACGGCTGCCACCGGAGCGGACCGCAGCGCGTCGCGCAACGCCGGCGACGGGGGCCGACCGAGCTCGGACCTGAGCAGTCTCTCGCTGCGACGTACCTGCTCGGCCGCCTCCGCGGGCCTTCCCGCCGCCACCATCGCCCGCACCAGCAGCTCGTGGCCGGTCTCGTCGAGGGCGTCGCAGGAGACCAGCCGGCTCGCCAGCTCCACCGCGGCCGGCGCGTCCCCGTTCGCCAGTCGGTTGTGTGTCGCCTCGTGGAGCATCACCGCGGTCGCCGCCGCCATCCGCATCCGCTCACCGGCGAGCCACAGCTCGAACGCGGCGCCGGCGCGCACCGACACGCCCTCGAGCAGCGCGCCGCCGAACCCCGGCAGCGCCAACGCCTGCTGCCACGAGCCGTCGAGCACCACGACGGTGTCGATGATGGTGCCGGCGCCCGCCCGCCACCGGACCGGGTCACCCCCCAGGTCGACGGCGTCGCCGAGTGCTCGCCGCAGCTGCGACAGCGTCCAGCGCAGAGCGGCGGCGGGGTCCTCGGCCTCCTCGAACAGCAGGTCGACCAGGCGCGACCGGGGAACAGGCCGGTCGCTGAGCACCAGATGTGCCAGCACGGCCCACGACTTGCTGCCCCGAGGACTCGCGACGGGCGCACCGTCGACCTCGATAGCCGGCGGGCCCAGCAGGTTGACCCGCGTCGCCATGAGCACCTCCCCTGGCGCGTCGCCAGCACAGACCCCCGGTTCCTCATCCTCCCACGGCTCGACCGGGACACCGCCGGGCTCGCGTCCGTCACACGGTCGAGCACACGGGCCTGCTCCACCGTGGGGTCGACCCACTCAGCCGACCGGAAGGGACCACCATGGACGCCTTGAGTCCCGGGCTCGTCGACCTCCACATCGACGACCATCACCGCCGCGCCGGCCTGCGGCACCTGATGCGCGACGTCGCCCAGCCGGTCGTGGTCGTCACCGGCCTCGACGCCGAGGGGCGACCGCGGGGCATGACCGTCAGCTCCTTCACCTCGGTCTCCCTCGACCCGCCGCTGGTGCTGTTCTGCACGGCCCGCACCTCGACCACCTGGACGGCGCTGGCGCCGGTCGGCGCGTTCGCCGTCAACGTCCTCGGTCACGACCAGGCGGCGCTCGCCGCACGGTTCGCCCGTCCGGGATCCGGTTTCCCGCCGGGCGCGCGGCCTCCCACCCCCGGTGCCGTCCCCGTCCTCCCCGAGGCCAGGCGCTTCGCCCGCTGCACGGTCCGCGCCACCTACCCGGCGGGCGACCACGACGTGGTCGTCGCCGCGGTCGAGGAGCTCTCCGGCCGTCCGTGCGAACGACCTCTGGCCTACTGGCGAGGCGGCTACGCCTCCGCCCACACCCTCGCGGAGCCGTCATGTCCACGATGAGCCGCAGGCGGTCCCAGGCGGCACCCTCCGGCCCGACCCCGGGTCCCCCGCCGGGCCACCACGTGCGCGCCGGGCTCCGCGACGCCTTGACCGTCGTCGTCGCCTACATCCCGTTCTCGCTCGCCCTCGGCGCGGCGCTGGCCACGTCGGGCGTCGACCCGTTCCGCGCGTGGGCGTCCTCCCCGCTGATGTTCGGCGGCGCCGCCCAGCTGGTCACCGTGCAGCTCCTCGCCGACGGCACCGCAGCCGCGGTCATCGTGTCGACCGCGCTGGTCATGAACTCCCGTCACCTGCTGTACGGAGCGTCGCTGGCCCCGCACACCCGTGGCTGGACACGGCGCACCCGCGGACTCGCCGCCACCTTCCTCGCCGACCCCGTGTACGCCCTGGCGATCGCCCGGTTCGAGGCACGCCCCGACGACGACGCACACGCCCGGCTGCGGTACTACCTGGCGATGGCGGTCACCTGCTGGGTCGGGTGGCTGGGCCTCACCGCCGCCGGCGGGCTGCTGGCCGGAGCGCTGCCGACCGCGCTGCCGCTGCACCTGGCGGCACCGCTGACCTTCCTGCTGCTTCTCATCCCCACCCTCAAGGACCGTCCCGGGTTCGTCGCCGCCGGCGTCGCCGGAGCCGTCGCCGTGCCCGCCGCCGACCTGCCGCTCGGGCTCGGCCTCCTGGTGGCGGCCACGTGCGGCATCGCCGCCGGCTACGGCACAGAGAGGATCCGTCATGCATGAGATCACCGTCCTGCTCATGATCGGCGTCGGCACCTACCTGACGCGCGCTGCGCTCCTGCTCAGCTCGGGTGAGGATCCGCCCGCGATCCTCACCCGCTTCCTGCCCCACGTGGGACCAGCGGTGATCGCCGCCATCACGGTGCCGGCACTGCTGGCCCCGGAGGGCACCGTCTCGCTCGGTGCGACAGCACCCGCGCTCGTCGCCGCCGGCGCCACCTGGGCGCTCTGGGCGCGGACCCGCCAGCTCCCGACAGCGCTGCTCGGCGGCCTGGGCCTGTGGTGGGGGCTGCTCGCGGTGCTGCCGGGCTGAGCGCCACCGGTGCACGCCCGAGGAAATCGCAAGGTGCCTTTGCAAGCGTGTGGGATCGGCTGTTGCTGCCGGTCCCCGGCACGCGGGGAACCCCTAGGGAGGCGCCATGACCACCCCGTCCGACCAGAGATGTGTCCGAGACCGCCGCGTCAAGCGCTTCGTCGCCCTCGGCGCCGCGGTGGGGCTGGGCGCAGGTGCGCTCGTCGTCACCTCGCCGGCGGCGTCCGCTGCAGTACCGACCTTCCCCGACAACATCGTCGTTTTCCCGGACCGCGACTTCATCTCGGTCGAGGGCTACTCCGCCCACGCCGGCGAGACCGCCCTGGCGGAGGTCACCCGTCCCGGTACGGGTGTCATCGGCTCCGCCAAGGTCACGGTCTCCGGCACCGACGTCGCGTTCGAGGTGAACCACCCCGGCGGCGCCTGCTGGGGCGCCGGAACGAGCTTGAACGTCACCCCGGACATCAAGGCGGGCGACGTCGTCTCGGTGACCTTCCCCGACGGCTCGCACGACGAGACCACGACCTCCAGCGCCACCGTGTCCAAGGACATGACCCAGTCCGGCACCACGGTCACCGTCGAGGGCACCATCGGCAGCGACGTGGTGCCCGCCCAGCTCGAGCAGCGGATCATCAACGCCGACCTCGTGCCGATCATCGGCAAGCGCGACGTGCGAGCCCTGCCGGGCCCGATCGTCCCCGCGCCCCGTGGCGGCTACAGCTCCGGGATGGCCGTCGACGCCGCGGCGGGCACCTTCGTCGCGACGTACCAGTTCGACACCCTCGAGGCCGCGGACACCACCGCCGCCTCGCAGCTCGGCGAACGGGCGATGAGCTGGCAGGTCGAGGACGCCGACGCCAACCGGCAGGGCCTGACGATCGCCGAGTTCGGCGAGGCCGGCGGCCCCGGCATGGGCGGTTGCCCCGCTGGGCCCGCAGAGCAGGCGTCCCCGGCGGGGACCGCCAGCGCCGTGCGGTCCGCGGACAAGATCGTCGTCAAGTGGACCCCCGTCGCCGCCCAGCCCGGCGCCGACCCGGTCACCGGGTACTCGGTCGAGGCCATCGGTGCCACCGCCGCCAGCGGCGAGGCGAGCGTCGACGGCGTGCGCACCGCGGCCTCGGCGACCCAGACGACGTTGACCGGTCTGGACCCGGTGGCCCCCTACACGGTCGAGGTGCGCTCGCTGTCCGGCCTGAAGGCCAGCGTGCCGTTCTCGATGGCGACCGTGAGCGCCCCGGGCGACACCACTCCGCCGACCCTGGACCTGGTTCCCGCACCCAGTACCGACGGAAGCGCCGTGCTGACGAGCTCGGTGACCGTCAACAGCAACGGGCAGGTCTGGTACACCACCGACGGCTCCCCGGTCGTCAGCGGCGACCTGCCCACCGACACGGCGAAGTTCTACACCGGCCCCATCCCCATCACCGGCCCCACCGACCTGCGGGTGGTGTCCTTCGACGCGGCGAACAACCTCCAGGGACCGGTCAACGGGCTCTACGACGTGGCCGCCCTGCCGGCGCCACCGGCCGCACCCACCGGCCTGGTCAGCACCGGGAAGACGCAGACCTCCGTGGCGTTGCGGTGGGACGCATCGACCGATCCCACGGTGACGGGCTACCAGGTGAACGTGTACGCCGCGGACGGCACCAAGGCGGCGAGCCAGCCGCCCGTCACGACGGTCCCGAACCAGACGGTCACCGGCCTGACGTCCGGCACGACGTACGGCTTCGGCGTGCAGGCGCGCGGTGCCGGAGGCCTCGGTGACGAGTCGACCCGGATCTCGGAGGCCACCGATCCCGCCACCGACCAGGTCACGATCAGCACGGCCAAGTGGAAGTCCGGCGACTTCAAGGTCGTGGGCACCGGCTCGAGGGTCGGCGCGGTCATCCAGCTCTCCAGGGTGAACACCGACGGGACCCGCGGCCCGGCCATCGCCGGTGCGACCGCCGCCGTGGTCGCCGCGGCTCCTCCGGGCATCGGTGACTGGACGATACGACTGCGCAACGCGGCTGCCGGCACCAGCAACCCGGGACGCATCTTCGCCGTCTCGGACGGAGGCGGAGTGGCCGGCCCGTTCACGGTGAGCAACGGGTGACACTGGTGTGACGAGTCAGGGCGGGACCCCGGAGCGGCTCGCTCCGGGGTCCCGCCGCGTCGCGTGCCCTGCTCGCGTCAAGCGTTCTCGGCGAGGTCGAAGCGGTGCCGGCCCCGGCCGGCCTTCGCGGCCAGGTAGGCGCCGTTGACCGGCGACAGGTGCAGGGCGGTCGGGATCCGCCTGCGGACGCCGATGCCGGCGGCCTCGAGCTGGTCGGCCTTGTCGGGGTTGTTGGACAGCAGGTCCAGGCGGTCGACCCCCAGCGCGAGCATGATCTGAGCGGCGACGGTGTAGTCGCGCTCGTCCTCGCCGAAGCCGAGGGCCAGGTTGGCCTCGTAGGTGTCCAGCCCGGCCTGCTGGAGGGCGTAGGCGTCGATCTTGTTGTACAGACCGATGCCACGCCCCTCCTGCCGCAGGTACAGCAGATAGCCACCGGCCTCGCAGATCCGGCCGACCGCCTCCTGCAGCTGCGGACGGCAGTCGCAGCGTTCGCTGCCGAGGACGTCCCCGGTCAGGCACTCGCTGTGCAGGCGCACCAGCGGGATGCCTGCGCCGTGACCAGAGCCGTTCTCGGCCCGGTCGCCCAGCGCGAGGGCGACGTGCTCCCGGCCGTCGCGCAGCCCGTCGAAGGTGAACAGCGTGGCGGGCGTTCGGGAGCCGTCCGGGAGGCGGAGGGGGAGCCGGACCTCGCGCCGGATGGTGGCCGTGGGGGATCGTGACAGCACGCGAGTCTCCTCAGTGGTCCGGGTCGAAACGGGGCGAGAGGGCGTAGCGCAGCAGCACCACGTCTCCGAGCTGGCGGGTCTCGGCGAGGTGCGCGCGGTGGCCGGGGTTCCACGGGAACGCGCCGTCGCCGACGAACCGGGGTGCGCGGGAGGTGCCGACGAAGAACGGCGCGACGACCAGGTGCAGCTCGTCGGCGGTCCCGGTGGTCAGGAACTGGGTGTGGACCCGGCCGCCGCCCTCGACCATGAGACGGCGGACGCCGCGCCGGTAGAGGTCCTCGATCAGCCCGGGGATCCGCAGCGGCTCGCCGCCGTCGATCACGGTCGCCACCGCGGCCAGCCGGCGGCGGGCCGCCGGCACCGACCCGCTCGCGCAGTACACGAGCTTCTCGCTCGCACCGGTCGCGAAGAAGTTGCTGCACGCGTCCAGCCGGCCGTGCTCGGTGACGGTCACCTTGATGGGGGTCTCCCCGAGCCCGCGCGCCCGGCGCTGGCGCCGACGTCCGGGGTCGCGGACGAGCAGCCGCGGGTTGTCGTTGCGCACGGTCGCCGCCCCGACGAGGATCGCGTCGCAGTCGGCGCGGATGCCGTCCACCCGGTCGAGGTCGGCGTCGTTCGAGAGCACCAGCCGCTCCGGGGTCGCGCCGTCGAGGTAGCCGTCGAGCGAGATGCTGCAGCTGAGGATGGTGTAGGGGCGGTCAGGCATGCGACGTCCCCTCCGCCGCGAGTCGGGCAGCGGGCGCGGTCGAGACGAGCAGCACGACCGCACCCGGCAGGTTCGCCGCGAACACCAGGACGCCGTAGGCCACGGCGGTCGCCACTCCGCGGTCCGCGCCGAGGCCGGCAGCCGCGAACGCCCAACCGGCCATGCCCTCCCGCGGCCCCCAGCCGGCGAGGTTCAGTGGCACGCCGGCGGCGACCAGGACGAGGAGCGCGAGGGGCAGCAGGGTCAGCAGCGAGGTGGTGACACCGACCGCGCGGGCAGCGACGACGTAGGTCGCCACGTGGCCGGCCACCGCCACGGTGGACGCGAGCGCGACACCGGGCCAGGAACGCCGGACGAGGAGGCCGGACCGCACGTCGTCGCGCATCGCGGTCAGGACCCGCTGGGCCGGGCCGGCGCGCACCGCCCACTGCCGCCGGGCCGCCACGGTGGCGACCAGCAGCGTCAGGCCGGCCACCCCGAGGAGCACCGCGGCCACGGGGCGCACCGGCGAGGGAAGCACCAGCAGCACGGCGATCGCGAGAGCGCCGAGCACGAGCTGGCCGGCGAAGCGCTCCCAGGCGACGGCACGGAGGGCCAGACCGGTGTAGCCGCTGTCCCGGCCGTGCCGGACGCCGCGGTGCACGTCGCCGAGGACTCCGCCGGGCAGGACGGTGTTGAGGAACTGGGCCTGGTAGCAGGCAGCGACCGCCGCCGGCAGCCCGAGGGCGACGCCGAGCCCCCGGGCGACGAGCCGCCACCGCACGGCGCAGGCCAGCGTGGTCACGAGGGCGATGCCGGCCCCCAGTCCCAGGGTCGTCGCCTCGAACGTGCCGGCGGCGTCCACGAAGGGCCCGGTTCCGGTCCGCCACACCACCACGCCGAGGACCGCTGCGCCCCCCACCCCTCGCCAGGACCTCGCGGGCCAGGCCGACGACCCCGTCATCTCGCCACCTCACGAAGGACCCGGGCCACCTGATCGGCGGTCTGCACCCAGCCCGCCAGACCGGCGCGCCGGCGAAGCGCGGCCGCCCGGAGCTCGGCTCGCCGGTCCGGGTCGGTCAGCCAGAGCCGCAGCGCGCCGGCGAGCGCCTCGGCGTCGTCCGGCGGCACGAGCAGGCCCGGCCGGGTCCCGTCCCCGCTCGTACCGAGCGCCTCCGGGACACCACCCACCTCGGCGGCGACCACGGGGAGGCCGCGGGCGAGCGCCTCGGTGACCACCATGCCGTAGGTCTCCGCCTTGCTGGGCAGCACGAGCAGGTCTGCCCCGTTGTACGCCGCCGCGAGATCCCGGCCGGTTCGGGGACCGGTCAGCCGCACCCGCCCGTCGAGCGCTGCCCGCCGGGCCGTCCGCCGGAGCGCGGCGACGAACTCCGGAGCAGTCGACAGCGCGCCCACGCACACGCATCGCCACGGCAGGTCGGCCAGCTCCGTGAGGGCCGCGAGCAGCAGGTCCTGTCCCTTGCCGGGCGTCACCGCCCCGACGCAGAGCAACCCTGCGCCGTTGTCGGTCCCGGGCACCGGCTCGGCGGCGTCCACCCCGGGTGCGGCCACGTGCACCCGCGACGGTCGCAGCGGGTACGCCGCCAGCAGCCACCCCCGGCACCACTCGCTGGGCACGACGACCGACGCTGCCGCCTGCAGCACGTCCCGCTCGGCGCCGACCCGGCCACCGGTCCGCGCGCCGAGTGGCATGTGCATCAGGACCACCACCCGCAGCCGCCGCCCGGCGGGCACCACCACCTCCGGCAGCGTGGAGGCGACCAGGCCGTCGAGCAGGACGAGGGAACCGTCCGGGACCACCGCCAGCGCCGCGTCCAGCTGCGCGCGACCCACCTCGCCGGCCCACGGCCAGGCGCCGGCGACCTCGCGGAGGCGGACCACCCAGCCGGCGCTCTCCAGCGCAGCGCACAGCCGGCGGTCGTAGGTGTTGCCGCCACTGGGCCGCATGGGGTCGGCGACCCCCTCCGGGACCACCACGTGGACCACCTGTGCGGCGCTCACAGCGCCCGCTCGTAGCTCGCCCGGGCGACCGGGGACTCGTGCAGGGTCACCAGCACCGCGGCGACGTGGTCCGCCGGCCCGAGCGCCCCCGCAGCGACCCGGTCGGCCAGCCGGTCGGCGACGTGGCGGGCGAGCACCTCGCTGGTCGTGTTGGTGCCCGCGAGCTCCGCCACCTCGTCGAGGTTCCGGTAGGCCAGGTCCGAGAGGACGGCGTGCAGCTCCTGGGCGGCGCGCCCGATGTCGACGAGGATCCCGGTGTCGTCGAGCCGGTCGCCGCGGAACGTCGCGTCGACCACGAAGGTGGCGCCGTGCAGCCGCTGGGCCGGGCCGAAGACCTCGCCCCGGAGGCTGTGCGCCACCATCATGTGGTCGCGGACCGTCACGCCGAACACGGCACCTCCTCGTCGTCGTAGGTCACCGCGTGGCACAGCGCCGGCAGCTCGCCGGAGACCAGCCGCGGCATCACGGCCGGGAGCGTCCCGAACGGTGACTCGCCGGTGAGCAGGCTGTCGAAGGCGTCGTCGCGGAGCAGCTCGAGGGCCAGGGCCATCCGGTCCGCGGTGGTGCGGCGATGCCTGCGCGCCGGCGCCACCGTGCCGACCTGGCTGGCCCGGAGGGTCTGCCGGCCCGAGTGGAAGCCGCTGCCCAGTGCGAGCACGGTCTGCCGGTCGCCGTACCAGCTGAGCTCGACGACCGTGCCCTCGGGCCCGAGCACATCCAGCGAGCGTTGCAGACCTGACGAGGTGGCGCTGGTGTGGAAGACCAGGTCCCGGTCGCCGAGCGCGCCGTCGGGCAGGGCGAAGCCCACCCCGAGCGCGGCCGCGACGTCGGCGCGCCCGGGGTCGACGTCGACGAGCGTGACGCAGACCCCGGGCATCCGGGTGAGCAGCCGGGCCACACAGCAGCCGACCGCTCCGGCCCCGACCACCGCGACCCGGTCGCCGAGCAGCGGCGCACCGTCCCACAGCGCGTTCACGGCCGTCTCGACGATGCCGGCGAGCACCGCCCGCGACGGCGGTACGTCGTCGGGCACGACCGTGACGGCGGAGGCGGGCACGACGTACACCGTCTGGTGGGGGTGCAGGCAGAACACCCTGCGGCCACGCAGCCGCGCCGGGCCCGCCTCGACGACGCCCACGTTGAGGTAGCCGTACTTGACCGGCCCGGGGAAGTCACCGGCCTGGAACGGCGCCCGCATCGCGGCGTACTGGCTGGCCGGCACGTGCCCGGAGAACACCAGGCTCTCGGTGCCCCGGCTGACCGCGGACCGGAGCGTCCGGACGGTGACGTCGTCGGCGCGCGGCGCGACGAGCGGGGTGCGCCGGATCTCCCCCACTCCCGGTTCGCGCACCCAGAAGGCGAGTGCCTCGCTGTGCATCCGACCACCTCAGCTGCTCCTGTGAACCGATGGATCGAGTTCCTCGTTCGATGTCGTAAGAGCCTGCTCGTCCTTGAACGGAGCCGCCGTGCATACGGTTCAACGCCGTCCCGCCCCGCCGTGGCGCAAGGTCGGCGCCGCGCTGCTGACCGGGCTTGCCGGCGTGCTGGTCCTGCTCACTCTGATCGGGCCCAACCGTCTCGAGGACGTGGCACCCGGCGCCTTCCTGCGGTTGCCGGTGGAGGCGATCGTCTACCTCGCGATCGTGCTGGCGCTGCCGTCGCGCCTGGGCCGGCTGCGCGGCGCCCTGGCCGCCGCCGCGGGCGTGGTGCTGGCGCTGACCGCGGTGTTCAAGGTCCTCGACGTCGGCTTCCTGCAGGCGCTGAACCGCCCGTTCGACCCGCTGATCGACTGGCGCTACGCGGGTTCGCTCGTGGAGACGGTCCGTGGCGCCGCCGAAGGCGCACCCGGGGTGCTGCTCCTGGTCATGGCCGCCCTGCTCGTCCTCGCGCTCCTGGTGCTGCTGCCGCTGTCGGTGCTGCGGCTCACGCACCTGGCGACCAGGCACCCCCGTCCGGCGCTCCGGGTGGTGGCGGTGCTCGCCGCCCTGTGGATCGCCCTCGGCGTGACGGGGCTGCACACCGGCGCCGGACCGGTGTCGTCGCGGACGGCGGCTTCCTACGTCTACGGCGAGGTGAGCCGGATCCCGGCGGAGCTGCGCGACCAGCGCACGTTCGCCCGCGCCGCCGAGACCGACCCGCTACGCTCCGCGACCGGCCCCGACGTCCTGAGCGCCCTGCGCGGCAAGGACGTCCTGGTCGTGTTCGTCGAGAGCTTCGGGCGCGTCGCGGTGGAGGACTCCAGCATCGGTCCGGGCGTCACCCAGGTCCTCGACAGCGGGACCCGGCGGCTGGACCGGGCCGGCTTCGGCACCCGCAGCGCCTTCCTCACCTCCCCGACCTTCGGCGCGCTCAGCTGGCTGGCGCACGCGACGCTGCAGTCGGGGCTGTGGGTGGACAGCCAGCAGCGCTACGACCACCTGGTGACCAGCCCGCGGCTGACGCTGAGCCGGGTCTTCGCGCGGGCAGGCTGGCGCACCGTGGCCGACGTCCCGGCCAACAACCGGGACTGGCCGCAGGGCGCGTTCTACGACTTCGACCACGTGTACGACTCGCGCAACGTCGGCTACCGTGGTCCCCGCTTCGGCTACCCGACCATGCCGGACCAGTACACCCTCGACGCCTTCCACCGCCTGGAGCTCGCGCCGCGGAACCGTCGACCGGTGATGGCGGAGATCGACCTGATCACCAGCCACGCCCCGTGGTCGCGGACGCCCAGGATGATCCCGCAGTCGGAGGTCGGCGACGGCTCGGTGTACGACGGGATGCCCGAGCAGCTGCCCTCGGAGACCGACATCTGGCCCTCCCCGCAACGGGTCCGGGCGGCCTACGGCCATTCCATCGAGTACTCGCTGCGGGCGCTGCTGTCGTTCCTGACCAGCTACGGCGACGACGACCTCGTCGTGGTGATGCTCGGTGACCACCAGCCCGCGACCATCGTGTCGGGCGAGGACGCCGGGCACGACGTGCCCGTCGCCGTCGTCGCGCGCGACCCCGCCGTGCTGGACCGGATCTCCGGCTGGGGCTGGGACAACGGGCTCCGTCCGTCCGCGGGGGCGCCGGTATGGCGCATGGACCGGTTCCGCGACCGGTTCGTCGCGGCGTACAGCGCGAGCGGACACACTGGAGCCACGCCCGTGGGCTTGCGTTGAACCGAGGCGGTCCGCCGTGCGTGTCCCTGTCAGGGGAGGTCGGTATGGCTGCGGACGACGTCGCGCTGATGCGACAGCTCCACGACGAGCACGCCCAGGTGCTCTGGCGCTACTGCGTGCGCCTGCTGAACAACGACCGGGTCCGCGCCGAGGACGTCGTCCAGGAGACCCTGCTGCGCGCCTGGCGACACCGCAGCGTGCTCGAGAGCCCACCGGCGGCGGTCCGGGCGTGGCTGTTCACCGTCGCCCGCAACATCGTCATCGACGAGTGGCGCAGCCAACGCTCCCGGCGCGAGACCCCCTTCGCGGAGGTGCCCGAGGCGACCACGGACGGTGACGAGAGCGACCAGCTGCTGTTGTCGTGGCTGGTGGCAGAGGCCCTCACCCATCTCTCGCCCGACCACCGCGACGTGCTGCTGGAGTGCTACTACGGCGGTCGGTCCGTGGCGGAGGCCGCGCGGCGCCTCGGCGTCCCGGAGGGAACCGTGAAGTCCCGCACGCACTATGCTCTGCGCGCCCTGAAGCTGGCTCTCGAGGAGATGGGGGTGAGCGCGTGACCTGCCCCTACACCCACGACGACGGCGCCTACGTGCTCGGCGCCCTCTCCCCTGCCGAGAGGCTGGAGTTCGAGAGGCACCTGCCGGGCTGCGCCGACTGCACACGGGCGGTGCGCGAGCTCGCCGGCCTCCCGGGTCTTCTGGGCCGGGTCGACGCGGCGGTGCTCGAGCAGCCGGAGCCGCAGGAGCCGGTCCCCGACACCCTGCTGCCCCGGCTGTCCCGAGAGGTGCGCCGCGACCGGCGGCGGCGGACCTACGCAGCGGCCGGAGTGGCCGCGGCTGTCGCGGCCGCGGTGGCGGTCGGCGTCTCCGTGGCCGTCGACCAAAATGGCACCGGCGACGGCGGGACCCCCGGCGCCTCGTCGACGGCCGCCGTACCGAGCGGGGGGACGACCCGCCGCATGGCTCCGGTGGGCGACGTCCCGGTGCGGGCCTCCGTCGGGCTCGAGCAGGTCGCCTGGGGCACCCGGCTGCTCCTCACGTGCACCTACCAACCGGATTCGGTGCCCTACGACCTGCCGCCCGCCGTGGACTACCTGCTGTTCGTGCGGACCGACGAGGGGCGCACGGAGCAGGTCGGCAGCTGGCGGTCGATCGGCGGCACCACCATGCACCTCGCCGCGGCCACGTCCGCGGACCGCACGGACATCGCCTCGGTCGAGGTCCGCACGTCCGGGGGGCGGGTGGTGCTGCGCCTGCCGGCATGAGGGGCACGGCCGTCAGGCTGCGACCCTCTCCGCGACGATCACGAACTTCCTGATCCGACCGGTCGACATCCAGTCGCTCCACAGCCGGTGCGAGGCCAGCAGCTCCTCGACGGCGCTGTCGCCGAGCCGGGCGGCGACGGCGCACCGCTCGGCGGCGAACGCGCCGTGGAGGGCCTCGGCGACCCGGCGGTGCTGGTCCGTGAGCTCCTGCACCCACCGCACCTCCAGGCCGACGCCGCCGAGGCGGGCGACCAGGTCCTCCAGGGGGATCGGCCACACCGTGTCCGCGGCCGGCATCAACCGCCGCTCCGCCGGCGTGAGCGGCCGGCCCTCCTCGAGGGTCAGCGCGAACCTGCCGCCGGGGGCCAGGGCGCGCGACACCCCGTGCAGCAGCGGGTCCTTGTCCCGGAACGCGAGCATCGTCTCGAGCAGGAGGACCACGTCGAAGGATCCGCCCGGGACCGGCGGCACCGTCGCCGAGCGGAACCGGCAGGGCAGCCCCCGGGCACGCCGTCCGGCCAGCTCGACGGCCTCGGCGCTCATGTCCACCCCGAGGTAGCAGCAGCGCAGCTCCGAGGTGATCAGGCGTCCCGGGCCCGCGACGCCGCAGCACAGGTCGAGCACGGAGACCCCGGGACCGATCCCGGCGGCGCGGGCCAGGGACAGGATCTCGTCGGCCTGCATGAAGCTCTCCTGCCCGACGAACTGCCCGTCAGGGTACGCCGCCCTCCGAGCCGACCGCAGGGCCAGGTCGTAGGCGCGCCGAGCGTCCAGGGTCACGGCAGCGGCACCTGGGCCGGCGCCACGTCCACGGTGGATGCGGCTGCCGGGTGCGGGCGGCGGCGCCACAGCCACCACACGTCGCGGCCGAAGGACTCGCCCAGCAGGACCAGGACGACGGCAAGGGCGGCGTACGTCGCCTCCGGCTCCGCCGGGCCCATCGCCGCGGCGAAGGTGAGCCCGATCCCCGCGGCCGCGGTCACGACCTTGCGCCAGTAGCGAGGGGGAAGCCGGCGCCGCATCCAGGGCAGGATCCGCCCGGCGAGCGCGAAGGCGTACCGCACCAGCCCGATGGCCAGCACCCAGGCGCCGACCGACGGGGCGAGGTAGACGCTGAGGACCAGCATCAAGAAGGCGTCTGCCTCACCGTCGAGCAGGGCGCCGAGCTCGGACACCGTGGCGGTGCGTCTCGCCACCCGGCCGTCCACCGCGTCGAGGACCAGGGCGACCGTGGCCAGCCCGACCAGCGGCATGACCTCCGGGGGCCGGACGAACGAGGTTGCCGTCAGCGCAGCGACACCACAGGCCAACGTCGCCCTGGCCAGTGTCACCAGGTCGGCAGGCCCGAACGCGCGCACCTGCCGGGCGGAGGCGGCCCTGACCACCGCCCAACGCAGGACCAGGGCGCAGACGATCCCCGCCGCCCACCCGACGACGGCGACTCCGGCGACGAGGGAGAGCGTCGTGAGGAGGACGACCAGGCCGGCGAGGGACGCCGACAACCCGTTGCGAACCGCGACCATTGTCGCCTCCCGTCTCTGGGCCCCGTGACTGGAGTACGGCGGTTGCTAGCGTTCGGTTCATCGACGCTCTGGAGGCGGGATGGGGACCGAGGACGTCCGGGCGGAACCAGGCTGGCTGGCGTTGCGCGAGGACGCGGACGCGGCCGCCCGGTCCGACGAGCTGGTCGCGATGCTGCGCCGCCACCTGCCCGACGACGGCCTGGTCATCCATGACCTGGGCTGCGGCACCGGCTCCATGGCCCGCTGGCTCGCCGGGCGGCTCAGCGGACCGCAGCGTTGGGTGCTGCACGACCGCGACGCGGAGCTGCTCGAGCATGCGCTCGTCCACCTGCCCGGCCCCGCCGCCGACGGCGCCGCCGTCACCGTCGAGACCCGCCTCGACGACATCACCCGGCTGGCCCCCGAGGAGCTGGCCGGCGCCTCGCTCCTCACCGCGTCCGCTCTGTTGGACATGTTCACCGAGGACGACCTCCGGCGCTTCGTCGCCGTCTGTGCCGCAGCCGGGTGCCCGGTCCTCGTCACGCTCAGCGTCGTCGGACGGCTCGAGCTGGTCCCCGAGGAGCCCCTCGACCGGCCGCTGCGGGAGGCGTTCAACGCACACCAGACGCGGCGTACCGATCGCGGACGCCTCCTCGGGCCCGATGCGGCGGACGCCGCGGTCACCGCCTTCGAGCAGCGGGGACGGCACGTCGTCGTGCGATCGAGCCCGTGGCGCCTCGGCCCCGCGCAGGCCCCGCTCAGCGCGGCCTGGCTCGAGGGGTGGGTCCGGGCGGCCTGCGAGCAGGACCCCGGGCTCGGTGACCGGGCGCGAGGGTACGCGCGCCGCCGGCTGGCTGACCTGACCACCGGATCCGCCTCGGTCACCGTGCACCATCGCGACATCCTCGTCCTCGGCGCGGGCCAGGCTTCTCGGCACATCACCCTTTGACGTAGCTCAGCTTCGCGGAGATCTTGCCGTTCGCGACCTGGATGACGTCGACGCCCCGGACGTGGCCGCCGCCCCAGTCATAGGTCCACCGCTGCACGACGTGGTCGTCGCAGGCCAGCGTCTCCTCGACGGTGAAGTGGGCGTGCGGATCGGCGAAGATCGGCGCCCAGGCCTCGCGAATGGCGGCGACACCGGCGTGGCGGCTGCCGTCGGGAGGCGGCGACGTGGCCTCGAAGAGGCAGTCGTCGCTCAGCAGGCTCAGCGCGGCCTCGAGGTCGTGAGCGTTCCATGCGTCGTTCAGCCGCTCGACGAGCGCCGAGGCGGGTGACGCGTCCGGACGGGTGTTCATGTTCGCCTCCTGGTCGTGCTCCGCATCGTTGTCACGAGCCGGCCAGAGCCACCCTGACCGCGACCGGGTTCGTGACCGTGTCGAAGACCGGCGACAACGATCGGGCGGCGTCCAGGATCTCCCGGAGCGCCTCGTCGTCGGCGTCGGCACTCACCCGGTAGGTCAACGACACATCCCGCAGCCCGGGCCGGATCGGCTCGATGCCGAAGAAGCCGTTGAGGTCGATCGTGCACTCCACATCGACCTCCAAGGCGTCGATCCGGACACCCCGTGCGGTGGCCTGCACGGCGAAGGTCCCGGTCATGCAAGCACCGAGGGCAGCCAGCACGGTCTCGATGGCGGTGGCGCCGGTGTTCTGGCCGAGCAGCTCCGGCGGATGGTCACCCCGCAGGGTGAAATGACGCTGCATGACCTCGCCGAGCTGCTCGATCTCGCGGGTGTGGACGTCCAGACCGAAGCCCCCGTCCCAGACCGCCCGTCCACGCCAGGTGAGCAGTCCGGCCTCCGGCTGCTCCCGGACCGTCCGCACCGCCTCGGAGACCGCTTCCACGTCCCAGCCGTTCAACGTCGTCGTCATCGGTTGCCTCCCTACGTGTCGTTGTCGTCGCGGTGATACCGACGCTAGGGGTGGCGACCGGGCGAGGTAAGTGCCACAGTCGACAGGAACGTTCCGTTCGCGACATGGGACCGAGATGGACCGACCCTCAGGACTGCCTGTGCAGGTCACGCTGGTGGCCACTCCGGAGACCCAGGTCGCACCCCTCAGCGGGCTCTACGAGGCGCTGACGGCCTTCCCTCTCCTCGCTGGCGTCGTGGGTGACCTGCCCCGTCGCCCGTTCGAGGTGCAGATCGCGGCGGCGCGGCCACTGGAGTCCGTCGGTGCCGACCGGTTCCGGGTCGCGGCCCACTGCGCCTGCGAGGACATCGCCCGTACCGACGTCGCCGTCGTCCCGCTGATGGCCGTCGACGGTTTCGGCTGGGTGCCGGGACGGCACCCGCAGGTCGTCGACTGGCTCCGGCGGCAGCACGCTCAGGGCGCCGTGCTGGGGTCCGTCTGCACCGGCGCGCTGCTGCTCGCCGAGACCGGCCTGCTCGACGGCAGGGAGGCGACCATCCACTGGGCGTTCGCGGACACCTTCCGTCGAACCTACCCGCAGGTGCGGCTGCGTCCTGAGGAGGCACTGATCACCGGGGGCGATCACAACGACATCGTCATGACCGGCGGCGTGACGTCCTGGCACGACCTCGCACTGCACCTCGTCACCCGCTTCGTGGGCCCGAGAGCGGCCCGGGCGCTGGCACGGATGCTCATGCTCGAGTGGCACGGCGCTGGGCAGGCGCCCTACATCGAGTTCACTCCGCAGCGAGGCCACGGCGACGGGCTCGTCGCGGCCCTCCAGGGCTGGCTCGAGCAGAACCTCGCCGTCGCGACTCCGGTGGAGGAGATGTGCGCCCGCGCGCAGGTCAACCGCCGGACCCTGGAGCGCCGGTTCCGCGGCGCCACCGGCCTCTCCCCGATCGCCTACGTCCAGCAGCTCCGGGTGGAAGAGGCACGCCGGCTGCTGGTGGCCACGACGATGCCGGTGGACGAGGTGGGCTTCGCCGTCGGCTACCAGAACACCGCCTACTTCCGCCGGCTGTTCACCCGGACCACCCGCCTCGGCCCGGGGGCGTACCGCCGCAGGTTCACCGGCCCTCGGCGGGTCTGACATTTGTCATGCGGGTCTGGTGATCGGCGGCACTACGGGGCGCGCGTCGCACGGAGGAGCGTGGAGCCCATGACGAACCGACTCACTGGCACAGGGTCCCCGGGCGTCGTTCTGGCCGAGCTTGTCGGAGCTGCCAAGACGTTCCGGAGCGGCGCAACGGCCGTGCACGCCGTCGTTGATGTCGACCTGACGGTGCGGGCAGGGGAGCTGCTGGCAGTGCTGGGTCCCAACGGCGCGGGCAAGACGACCGCGCTGAACATGCTCACCGCGCTGAGTGCGCCGACCGCTGGGCGTGGGCCTGGGCAACCTGGCTGCCGACGCCGAAGGCCCAGGCGAAGAGTCGGCCCTTCATCCCTCCTTCTTCGTCGACCGTCTGCACGACCTTCGCATGCACCTTCTCGAAGATGCGCGGCGGACCCGCCATGAAGGTCGGCCGGACCACCGCAAGGTTGTCGACGATCCGGTCTATCCGTCCGTCGACCGCCGTCGGGAAACCGATCTGCAGCTGCACCGCCGCGAGCATCTTCCCGAACGAGTGCGACAGCGGCAGCCACAGGTAGTGCAGGTCATCGGGACTCAGGATCCCGATCGCCTCGGCCCCTGCACCGATGTAGGCCCAGCACCGGTGCGGCAGCTCCACGCCCTTGGGCCGCCCGGTGGTCCCCGACGGGTAGATCAGGGTCGCCAGGTGCTCGGGCTCGACGGCGGCGACAGCGTCGTCGACCGACGTCGGGTTCTCGACGAGGTACTTGGCGCCCAGGGCCTCAAGGTCGGCCAGGCTCAACACCCACTCACCGTCGCCAGCCCCGTCGAAGACGACCACGCGGACCAGATCGGGCAGGTGGTCGCGCTGCGCACGCAGCTTGGCTACCTGCGTGTCGTCTCCGCGAACACGATGCGGGTGCCGCTGTCGGCCAGCATGTAGGCGACGGCGACCCGCTGCTCCGGCAAGATTCCCAGGGCCAGGAGGCCCGCCGCCATGGTCTTGACGTCTCCTTTGTCTGGGCCCAGGTGACCGAAGCCGCGGGTGTCGGATAGCTGCTCGGATCTGTGGACCCACTCGTCGTCCTGGCCATGAACCCTCCCCGGCCCGCCGACCGGTGCTCGGCCGGACACCTCGACCCCACTCACGCCCTTCGGAGAGCCAGCCAGGGCAGGGCAGAGCAGAGCTGGGCAGAGCTGGGACCGGGCGCCACGCCGCGTCGAGGCTGGTCCTGCCTACGGGGTCGTCGTCGCGGTCGCTGTCGGCGCGGGCGGGGTCGAGCTCGCCGTGGTCGCGGGTGACGTTGGCGACGCTGTCGGCGCGGGCGGGGTCGAGCTCGCCGTGGTCGCGGGTGACGTTGGCGACGTGGTCGACGTGGGCGTCGTCGGCGAGGGGACTGCCGTGGTCGAACCGGACGGTTGCTGGAGAGGGCCGACGGTCCCCTCGCCGGTCGGCGACGTCTGCGACGTCGGCTGGGTCGGTGACGGCCCGGTTGAAGGCTCGTCGCCACCACCGATGCGGGTGATCGAGGTACCCCCGCCCCCGTCTGTGCCTCCGGTGATCGACGAGAGGGTCTGGCCGGCGACGAGCTCGAACACGGTGATGGCGAGGATGGTGACGGCGAACAGTCCGGCGGCGGCAAGCGAGATGCGCTTCCATGGCAGCGTCACGAGGCGCTCGCGCCAGCTGATCGCGACCGGCTCATCCGCTGCCGCGACCAGCCCCCCCTTCGCTTCGCCCATCAGGCGCTCCTCTGCCCGCGTGAGCTGAGCGTCGACAACTTGGTCGGCCGCCGGCTGCCGGTTGGCCCTCCGAATTTCAGCCTGGGGGACCCCGACCTTGCGGCGCGCCGCGCGCGAAGCCAGAGACAGATGATTGTGGGTGAGTGCGAGGCCTTGGCTGTAGAGCGCACCACCGACCGTCGCGACGACACTGCCTACCGCTGCACCGATGATCGTGCCGGCCGCACCGACGGTTGAGAGGAGCAGCGCGGCGGAAACCGCCGCGAGGGCGCCCGCGAACGTCTTGAGCCAGTCGATCCCGAGCTTCTGGCCGGAGTGCTCGGTCATGTCCTTTCAGTATGCGCGGGTGATCCACGAGCGGCTCCCTCGGGCTCTGCGAGCTCGCCCGAGTTGTGTGGTCAAGCACGTTTGCCCGTGTCCCTCGTAGTCGGTCTTCGACCGACGAACGGCGACCAACAAACCGTGGGGCTCCACGGTGACGTCGGCAGGTCGTGCTGATCGCACTCTCGGGTCGGCACTTGCTGCTCAAGTGCCCCAATCGTGGAGGCAAGAACGATGGCGCCGACACGGGAAGACGGTGCTGCAGATCCTCAGCTCCTTCGCCGAGTTCGAGCGCGGCCTCATCGTCTGCGCGTCAACGAGCGCGGTTTCGTCGAGGCCGACCCCGCCACCTTCGGCGTCGTCCACCGCATCTTCCACGAGTACACCACCGAGCACCGCGTCACCAGGCCATCGCGCTGGGCCTCGAGGAGGACGGCCTACCCCGCCGCTGCTCGAAACACCGCGGTCTTCGAGGCCGCCCGACGGCTAGCCGAGCGGCGCTCCACCCAGTCCGCCGCGGCCTCTTCCCGGGGCGACTTCGTGCTCACCGGCACCGTCGTCTGCGGTCACTGCGCCGGCGCCTACGTCGGCACCACCGGCACCAGCCGAAACGGCAAGAAGGTCCGCTACTACAGCTGCAGCACCGGCCGGCGCTACAGCAAGGCCCGCTGCTCGGCGCCCAGCGTCCCCGCCGAGGAGCTCGAGACGCTCGTCACCGACACGCTGCTGGCCACCTACGCCGACAGCGCGCTGTTCGCCGAGGCCATCGGGGCGCACCTGAGCCGCCGGGAGGACACCCTCGGTCCGCTCCAGCAGGAGCTGGCCGCCGCCGAAGCCGCCGTGACCGCGACCGAGCGGAAGCTGGCCCGCTACCGCGACGACTACGAGAGCGAGCGCATCGCCGGCCACGCCCTCGCGGCACCACCCACCGACGCCGACCGCAAGGCGCTGCACGCCACCCTGGTGGACCGGGTCCGGACCGGGTCGGTCGCCACCCGCAAGGCGATGTTCACCGCGCTCGTCGAGAGCCTCGAGGTGCACGCACTCGACGACATCCGGCCGGTGTTCCGGCTCGGTGGCCCGGAGCTGACGAAGGCCTCGAACTCGCCGGAAGTCGCTGGTCAGGACGGGGAACGCGCAACGGCTGGCGAGATGTTCGCCAGCCGTGCGTCTGGTGGAGCTGAGGGGATTCGAACCCCTGACCTTCTCATTGCGAACGAGACGCGCTACCAACTGCGCCACAGCCCCAGGTCGCCGGCTAACCGGCGCGAGCAGAAAAGATACCACCCGTAGTGGACGGCTCCTACATCAGGACCCCACCGCACGCGGGGCCTCGACGGCGTCCTCGGCGGCACCGGATCCGGGGGCCGCATGCGCTGCCGCCTCCGCGGCGATCTCGGCGTCCTCCGCGGTCCGGCCCGAGGTCCAGGTGCCCGGCGCCCCGAGGTCGATGGTGCGGACGGTGCGGTGCGCCTTCGGCTTGCTGACGTACGTCGGCAGCGTGACCGGCAGCGGGTCCCACAGGGAGCCAGCGTCGGCGGTGGGCACCACCATCGCGTCGACCACGGCGGGGATGGTGACGGTGTCGTCGTCGGCGTCCACCTCGACGAAGCCTTGAGCGTTGCGAACCGCAGGGGCCAGCGGGGTGCCGTACGGCGCCTCGACCCGCGCGGCCCGGCGCGGTGTGCCGCTCCCGCCCTGCTGCGCGGGAGCCTCGTCGGCGATGGCCTGCACCAGGCCGGCGCGCCACCGCTTGTCACGGGCCCGCCGCACCTGCGTCCGGCAGAGCACGAGGTAGGACAGCACCAGGGTCGCCGGGACCGCCGCCGACCACCACGGCGAGACGCCGAAGCCGGCGAGGGCGAGCACGACGGCCGTGCACAGCAGCAGGAACGTCAGGATGCGGCGACGACGACGGGCCGCTGCGCGCGCGGCGGCACGCTGGGCCGGGGTCGGTCGGTCCACCGCCGCGGCGGCCGTCACCGGCACGAGCACCTGCCGATGGTCGGTCGGGCGCGCCGGCGTGACGACGAGCCGTCCCGAGGAGCCGCGGCCCGAGCCCGTGGGCTCGCGACGGGCCAGCACCCGCATGGCCGTGGAGAAGCGGTCGATCGACCGGGTTCTCGCGACCTCGTCATGGTGCTTCAGCGCCTTGGGAATCAGGTAGACGGCCCACGCGACGGCGAGCACCACGAAGATGATTCCTGACAAGTCCACGGCACAGACGATATGAGCGGCACGGCACCGCAGCCCGCAGGAGCGGCGGTGTGTCGCCAGACAACTCCTGTGACTGATGTGATTTGCGGTCCGCTAGCTGCCCGGCGGCTGCCGATAGCGTCGCAGCAGGCCGCCCGGACAGTCCTCGGAGGTCAACGCGAAGAGCCGGTGGTCGCGCCACTCGCCGTCGATGTGCAGGTACCGCGGCGCGTAGCCGATCTCGGGGAACCCGAGCTTCTCCACCACCCGCAGGCTGGCCGCGTTCTCGGGCCGGATTGCCACCTCGATCCGGTGCAGCCCGATCTCGAAGAGACAGTGGTCCACCGCGAGCGCCACGGCGGTCGGCACCGCTCCCCTGCCGGCATGCCGTTGGTCGATCCAGTAGCCCACCTGGCCCCAGCGCGCCGAGCCACCGGTGATGTTGGTGACGGTGACCTGGCCGGCGAAGGCGTCGTCGACGGTGAGCGCGAACGGCAGCGTGCGGCGCTGACGCGCCTGCCTGTGCAGGTCGCGCACGAGCTCCTGGAAGTTGCGTGGCGCGCTGCGGTCACCCGGCGGGACCGTCGCCTCCCATGGCGCCAGCCACGCGGCGTTGCGGCGGCGTACCTCGTGCCAGGCGGTCGCGTCGTGACGGGTCAGCGGGCGCAGCCCCACCGACCCGGCCCGCAGGGTGGCGCGCCACGGACTGGTCAGTGGTCGCTCCCCACGATCTGCTCCACGGCGTGGCGCAGCAGCGGGGCGAGCACGGCCAGGCCGTCCTTCACGCCTCCGCGCGATCCGGGGAGGTTGACCACGAGCGCCTGTCCGCTGACGCCGGCGAGCCCCCGCGAGAGCGCCGCGGTCGGCACCCCTTGGGCGGTCCCGTGGGCGCGGATGGCCTCGGCGATACCCGGCACCTCGCGGTCCAGCAGCGGCGCGGTGACCTCCGGGGTGAGGTCGGTGGGGGTCAGGCCGGTGCCGCCGGTGGTGACCACGGCCCGGGCCCCGGCCGCGACCGCGGCCCGGATCGCCTCGCCCACCGGTTCGCCGTCCGGCACCACGACCGGCCCGGTCACGTCGAAGCCGAGGTCGGCGAGCGCCGCGACGATCAGCGGCCCGGTGGTGTCCTCGTAGACGCCTGCGGCCGCCCGGTTGGACGCTGCGATCACCGTCGCCTTCATGCCGAGCTCCAGTCCCCGGACTTCCCGCCGGTCTTGCTCAGCACGCGTACGTCGTCGATCACCGCTGCCTTGTCGACGGCCTTCACCATGTCGATCACGGTCAGGCCGGCCACCGCCACCGCGGTCAGCGCCTCCATCTCGACACCGGTGCGGTCCGAGGTGCGCACCGTCGCAATGATCTCCACCGCGGCGTCGGTCACCTCCAGGTCGACGGTGACGCCGGAGATGGCCAGCGGGTGGCACAGCGGCACCAGGTCAGGCGTCCGCTTGGCCGCCATGATCCCGGCCACGCGGGCCACGCCGAGCGCGTCGCCCTTGGGCACCCCGTCCCCGCGCAGGAGGGCCACCACCTCCGGGGAGACGCGCACGCGGCCGCCGGCCACCGCGGTCCGGGCGCTGACGTCCTTGCCGGAGACGTCGACCATGCGGGCGGCACCGGTCTCGTCGACGTGCGTCAGCCCGCGAGCCCGCTCCTGCGGCGCCCCCATCAGAAGTCCCGGTCCAGCACGAGCACCTGCACCTGGTCCCCCGGTGCCAGCCAGGTGACGTCTTCGGGCACCTCGACCAGCGCGTTGGCCTCGGCCAGGTCGCCCACCAGGTGCGACCCGTGCCCGCCGACGGCGCGCACCGACG
Source organism: uncultured Actinomycetota bacterium (assembly GCA_963835385.1). Classification (GTDB taxonomy): domain Bacteria; phylum Actinomycetota; class Actinomycetes; order Propionibacteriales; family Nocardioidaceae; genus Nocardioides_B. The sequence continues at coordinate 553,387 of CAWIFK010000005.1, read as the reverse complement.
CGCCGCGGCTGCCGATCTCGAACCGGGCTCGCACGAACTGCCGCCGCCCCGGCGAGGAGCGGATTCCCTCGTCGAGCACCGCGCGCACCAGCGGCCGTCGGTACGGCGTGCGCCCCATCATCCGCCGGATCGCCGGGACGACGAAGACCTCGAAGGAGACGTAGGACGACACCGGGTTGCCCGGCAGGGTCAGGATCGGGGTGTCGTCCTCCCCGACGAAGCCGAAGCCCTGCGGCTTGCCCGGCTGCATCGCGACCTCGCCGAAGGACACCGTCCCGAGCTCGCGCAGCACCTCCTTGACGACGTCGTAGGCGCCCTTGCTCACGCCGCCGCTGGTGACCACCAGGTCGGCGCGGACCAGCTGGTCGCTCAGCGCGTCGGCGAACTCCTGCGGGTCGTCGCTGACGATGCCGACCCGGTAGGCGATGGCGCCGGCCGAACGGGCCGCCGCGGCGAGCATGTAGGAGTTCGCGTCATAGATGGAGTCGTGACCCAGCCCGCTCCCGGGTTCGCGCAGCTCGGTCCCGGTGGAGATGATCACCACCCGCGGCCGCGGCCGCGCCGCCACCGACGCCCGTCCGACCGAGGCGAGCAGGCCGAGCTGCCGCGGCCCGAGCACGGTGCCGTCCTCGATCAGCACGTCACCGTTGCGGATGTCCTCGCCGCGGTAGCGCACGTGCTGCCCGCGCCGCGGTGCCTGGGTGATCCGCACGGCGGCGACCCCGCCGTCGGTCCACTCCACCGGCACGACCGAGTCGGCGCCCTGCGGCACGGGTGCGCCGGTCATGATGCGCGCCGCCGTACCGGGCGAGAGCGCGAGCATCCGGGTCTGGCCGGCGGCCATCTCGCCCACCACCGGCAGGTGCACGGGGTGGTCCTCCGTCGCGGTGACCACGTCGTCGTGGTAGACGGCGTAGCCGTCCATGGCGGAGTTGTCGAAGGAGGGCAGGTCCATCGTGGCGCTGACGTCCTCGCACGCGGGCAGCCCCAGCGCCTCGAGCAGCGGCTGGTCGTACGGCGGCAGCGGCCGCAGCGCGTCGAGGATCCGCTCGACGTGCTCGTCGACGGTGCTCAACCGGTCCGTGGGCATCAGGTGCACCGGATCTGCAGACATGCCGGGAACCCTAACCCGCGCCCAGCGCCGTTCCCGGCTCGACGAGCGAGGGCTCCCCGGCGTCGTCCAGCGTCACCTCGCCGACGACCGCGACGTCCTTGCCGAAGCGCCAGTCGCCGTGCACCACAAGGCTGCGCGCGCGGCGCAGCGACGGCGGCCCGTCGGGGAACCGCTCCTCGAAGGCCCGCACCGTCTTGTAGTGCGCGGAGTCGAGGTCGACGAAGGGCACCGACTCGACCTCCTCGTCGAGGCGGAGCCCGGCGTCGCCACCCAGGACGTAGCAGTCCGAGCGCAGCACCAGCAGGTCGTTGGTCGTCTTGACCGGCGCGAACCGGTCGCGGAAGACCTCGATGACCTGCGCTCCCTCGAACACCTCGATCGCCGCACCCATCGCGGTCTCGATCTGGACCACCTCCGGGCTCGACGGGTCCGCGGGATCGGCGGTCTTGCTGTTCTTGATCAGCGGCAGGCCGAGGATGCCCTCGCGTGCGTCGAGCTCGGCCTTCATGGAGCGCAGGTCGAACCAGATGTTGTTCGTGGAGGTGAAGCGGTGCCGCTCGAGGTCGGCGAGCGCATCCTTGTCCTCGTCGAGGGTCTGGGCGGTCTCGCGCAGCACGATGCGACCGTCGCTGCGGCGGGTGGCGAAGTGGCCACCCTTGCGGTCGGAGGGGGTGCGACGGACCGCCTCCACCGCGAACGGCGCGCCGGATGCGGCGAACCACGCCGCGACCCGCGCGTCCGGCACGGCGCCGAGGTTGTCGGAGTTGGAGACGAACACCTGGGTGTAGCCCGCCTCGAGCAGCCGGTCGATCAGGCCGGTCCCGCGCAGGGCGGTGTAGATGTCGCCGTGGCCGGGCGGGCACCACTCCAGGTCCGGGTCCGCGGGCCACTCGACCGGGGTCAGGTCGTCGGCGCGGAGCTTGGGCTCCTTGTTCTGCAGGAACTCCAGCGGCAGCCCGTCGACGGGGAGGTCGGAGTAGCGACCGAGCACCTCCAGGGTGTCGGCGGACGTGCGGAAGCTGTTCATGAAGATCAGCGGCAGCGCGACGCCGTGGGCCTCGCGTGCGGCCAGCACCTGGCGGGCGATGACGTCGAGGAAGGTCAGCCCGTCGCGCACCTCGAGCAGCGACTTCGCGCGGTCCATGCCCATCGAGGTGCCGAGCCCGCCGTTGAGCTTGACCACCGCGGTGGTGCGCAGCCCGTCGGCGTCCGCCGGCACCTCCACGTCGGCGATGGAGGGGATCTCCAGCGGCTCGATGCTGGACTCGGGAACCATCCCGGTCTCGCCGCTCTCCACCAGTCGGTAGTAGTGGGCGAAGACGTCGATCGCCACCGGGTCGACGCCCGCGTCGTTCATCTTCTTCCTGGCCTGCTCGAGTCCCGCGTCGCTCATGCCGCCGAGGCTAGCCGGTAGCGTCGCTGTCGTGAGCGCTGAGGCAGGCAAGACCAGTCTGCGGGACCAGCTGGTCACCACCCGGTCCCGCCGCTCGGTGCTCGAGCAGGCGGAGGCCGCCCGCGACCTCGCCACCCACCTGCTGGCCGCCCCCGAGGTGCGCCGGGCGGCGAGCGTGGCGGCGTACGTCGGCGTGGGTCGCGAGCCGTTGACCGGGCCGCTGCTCGACCGGCTGCTCGCCGCCGGCAAGCGGGTGATCGTGCCGGTGCTGATGCCCGACGGCGACCTGGACTGGGGCACCTACCAGGGGCCCGAGTCCGTGGTCGGGGCGCCGCGGGGACTGCTGGAGCCTGTCGGCCCCCGGTTGGGTCCCGACGCGATCGCGACCCCCGACGCCGTCCTCGTCCCCGCGCTGGCCGTCGACCGGGCCGGCATGCGGCTGGGCCGCGGCGGCGGCTCCTACGACCGGACGCTCGGCCGGGTGCCGGTCGGCACCTTCGTGTGCGCGGTCCTCTTCGACGGCGAGCTGCTGGACGCCGTGCCCTTCGACGCGCACGACCGCCGGGTCACCGCCGTGGTCACACCCGGCGGCGGCGTCATCCGGCTGGCGTGAGCGTGAGCGTGTCCTCCCCCGCCTTCTCGACCGCGTCCCGGGTGTAGGCCCACGGCAGCTGGCGGCCCTCCACCCACAGGTCCGTCTGGTCGACGTAGTGGGAGTCGAAGGCGTGCCCGCTGGCCCCGGTCAGGTTCACCCAGGTCGAGTCGTCGAAGTCGGCGAGCGAGACGACCATCCGCATGGACGGCGCCGCGGTGACCTCGTAGGAGTCACTCGCCGCGTTCCAGTGCGTGGCGTCGACGATCTCGCCGCCGCCGCCCACCTGGTAGCCGCCCCGGTTGAGCAGCCAGCGGACCAGGCCGACGTCGGACTGTCCCAGCGTCTGGTTCTCGAGGTTCATCCGGTGCTGGTGGCCCCACGTCCAGTCCACGGCCCGGCGCGCCTGCCGGACCACGAGCTCGTCCCGCGCGTCGGCCATGGCCTGCTGCAGGACGTCGTCGCGATCCTCGACCACGGTCTCGGTGTCCACGTCGTCCCACCAATGGCTGTTGGGCTCGGCCAGGAGCCGGCGCAGCACCTCGAACCAGCGGCCGGAGCCGTCCGGCCAGACGCTCTCGCTCAGGTCGTCGTGGAAGGTGAGCTCCAGGATCCGGTCGTAGACGGCGTTGTAGTACGCCGCGGCCGCGGAGTCGGCGTCCTGGTCGAAGTCCCACCTCTGCAGCAGCCGCTGCCCCGCGCCGAGGTACTCGGAGGGCATCAGGATGTCGAGCAGGTAGGGCACCAGCGTGGGGGCGAACCCGTTGCTGGTGTCCAGCTGGATGTTGGCCATGTCGTCGAGGTCGAGGCGGGCCTTGCGCTGCAGCAGCTCGAAGATCCGGTCCGACCGGTAGCCGTAGGACCAGGAGTCGCCCAGGTAGAAGGGGTAGTCGCGACCGACGACCGCCTGGTTGGCGGTGACCACGAACCCGTCGTCGGGGTCGAGCACGCTGGGCAGCGCGTCGAACGGCACGAAGCTGCCGGTCCAGTCGTCGGAGGGCAGCCACCCCTCCGCCGGGTAGTCGCCGGTGTTGCCGGACTTGCGGATCGGGATCAGTCCCGGCGCCTGGTAGCCGATGTGGCCGTCGACGTCGGCGTAGACGAGGTTCTGCGAGGGCGCCGCGAAGTCCTCGGCGGCGGCACGGAACTCGTCCCAGCTCCCCGCGGCGTCCATCCCGAAGATGGCGTCGGCGGTCGTGCTCGGCTGCAGGGCGGTCCACGAGATCGCCACCCCGTAGCCGTTGCCGCGGTCGGGGGCATCCTGCCCCACCGGCGCGTTCGCCCCCACGGTGCTGAGCTCGGCGGAGACGTCGGAGAGCAGCGGCCCGTGGCGCGTCGAGCGCACCGTGAACTCGAACGGCTCGTCGCGGCCGAGCACCTCGATGGACTCCTGCCGGAGTTCCAGCGGCCTCCGCCTGCCGTCGTAGACGTAGCTCTTGCCACGCACCTTCTCCAGGTAGAGGTCGACCACGTCCGGGCCGAGGTTGGTGAAGCCCCAGGCGATCTGCTGGTTGTGCCCGATGACCACCCCGGGCAGCCCGGCGAAGGTGAACCCGCTGACGTCGAAGGGACACTCGGCGCTCAGCTCGCGGCAGTGCAGCCCCATCTGGTACCAGATGCCCGGCACCGAGATGCCGAGGTGAGGGTCGTTGGCCAGGATCGGCTTGCCGGTCGTCGACCGCTCGCCGCTCACCACCCACGCGTTGCTGCCGATGCCGCTGCCCTGCCCGACGAGCTCGGGCATCGCGTCCATCCCGTCCTGCAGGTCCTCGAGGGCCCGCACGACCTCAGCGCCGTACGCAGGGCGCGCGGGGTTGCGGCTGCCGCCCCGGCGGGCCTCCGACTCGTAGGCGCCGTCGACCACCGCGCCCTGGGTGACGATCGGCCGGTGCCGCCGGTAGGGGTAGGGCGGGAACAGCTCGGCGATGTCGGCCTCGGAGTGCCGCCCCGACATCACGCCGCGGGTGATCTCGTCCTTCATGTTCCCGCGCAGGTCCCACGCCATCGCCTTGAGCCAGGCCACGGAGTCCGCGGGCGTCCACTCCTCGACGGTGTAGTCGAGGCCGTTGGCGGCGAGCAACGTGTACTCCAGCGACATCTGCGAGGGCGAGTGCGACTCGATGTAGGCGTTCACGCCGGCGCTGAAGGCCTCGAGGTGGTCGATGGTCTCCGGCTCGAGCAACGACAGCTCCTGCTCCGCGACCCGGCGCCAGCCCATCGTGCGGATGTACTTGTCGGCCTGCAGCGCGTCCTCGCCGACCAGCTCGGAGAGCCGGCCCGCGGTGATGTGGCGTCGCACGTCCATCTCGTAGAACCGGTCCTGCGCCTGCACGAACCCCTGGGCGTAGAACAGGTCGTGCGCGGTGTCGGCGTACACCTGCGGGATGCCTTGGCCGTCCCGGACGACCGACACCTCGCCCTGCAGGCCGCTCACCTCGATCTCGCCGTCGGTCTGCGGGAACGAGTGCCGCACCACGAGCACGGCCGCGACCAGGGCGAGCACCACGAGGACGCAGAGCGCCACCACGGCGTACGTCGCCCAGCGGCCCCAGCGCGGCCAGGACCGGAACCGCGCCCACCGCGACGGGCGGTCGACGGGGTCCACGCGGTTCTGGGTCGGGGCGGGGGCATCGGGCACGGCGGCCATTGTGCCGGACCGGGAAGTTTGCCAAAGCGGCCGGTGTTGCGATAATTGGCAGTCCGACCCTGCGAGTGCCAGACCGACTGGTGCCACGGAGGGTCGCCGAGGACCTGTGGAGGGAACCGTGCCGACCTACCAGTACGCCTGCACCGCGTGCGACCACGCCTTCGAGCAGTTCCAGAGCTTCAGCGAGGACTCGCTCACCGTCTGCCCCCGGTGCGAGGGTCGGCTGCGCAAGGTCTTCAACGCAGTGGGCGTCGTGTTCAAGGGGTCCGGCTTCTACCGCACCGACAGCCGCGGCGAGGCGAAGTCGTCGTCCGCGACGGGCTCGTCCGCGACCAGCTCGTCCGAGAGCGCGGCCGGTGCGTCGTCCTCGAAGTCCAGCACGTCGTCGAGCACCACCTCCTCGAGCTCCGACTCCGCCGCCTGACCCTGTGGACGACGCCCGACGTCGTCGCCGGGGATTGCCTAGCGTCGGGGGATGACCCGCGCACCTGGCCCCTTCCCCCGTCTGCGCCGGCTCCGTCGCAGCCTGCTCGCCCGCCGGCGCGGGATCGCAGCGCTGTGTGTCGGGCTCGCGGCCGCGATCTCCATGCAGGCGAAGGCCGCTCCCCCGCCACCGCGCGTCGAGGTGCTGGTCGCCGCTCACGACCTGCCCGGCGGTGCGCCGGTGCGCAGGGCCGACCTGGCGAGCGCCGCGTTCGCGCCGGACAGCGTCCCCGACGGCGCGCTGCGCCGCGGCGACGAGGCGGTGGGACGGCTGCTCACCGGACCGGTACGCCGCGGCGAGCCGCTGACCGACGTACGCCTGCTCGGCAGCGGCCTGCTGGCCGCCCGTCCGGGCACCGTCGCGGCGCCGGTCCGGATCGGCGACCGGGACGCCGTGGCGCTGCTGCGGGTCGGGGACCACGTGGACGTCCTGGCCGCGGATCCCCGCTCGCGCGCACCAGCGGTCACGGTGGCGTGGTCGGCCGTGGTGCTCGCCCTGCCCCCGGCCCGTTCGCAGGACCCCGGCCAAGCCTCGGGTGCCCTCGTGGTTCTCGCCGTCGACGCGGAGGTGGCGCGGGTCCTGGCCGGCCGGGCGGTGTCCTCCTTCTTGTCCGTCGTGCTGGTCGGCTAGCGTTCCGGGACCTGCAACGCCGCAGCCGTCGTCAGCACCGAAGGGAACAGGCACGTGCTCAAGGGCTTCAGAGAGTTCATCCTGCGCGGCAACCTGATCGAGCTCGCCACCGCCTTCATCATCGGGGGCGCCTTCGCGCTGGTCGTCAGCTCCTTCACCGACCTGCTGCTCTCGTTCATCGCGAAGGTCTTCGGGGCCCAGCAGCCCAACATCGACGACTTCGAGCCCGGCAACCTGCCGGTCGGGGTGTTCCTGACCGCCGTGATCTCGTTCCTGATCCTGGCCGCGGTCGTCTACTTCTTCGTGGTCACGCCCTACAACGCGCTGCAGAAGCGCATCGCAGAGGGCGACGCGCCGGCGCCGCCGGCTCCCGACATCGCCCTGCTGACCGAGATCCGTGACCTGCTGGCCGAGCGCCCCGGAACCGGGAACGTGCACACCGAGGGCCGGTCCGCCGGCGACGGCCGCGTCCGGGGCGGCGGCGGGCTGAGCTGACGACGCCTCAGCCGTGGTGCGGTGGCACCTGCCGGCGCCACCACTCGTCCGGCGTCCCGCCCGAGCCCTCCGGCCCGTCGGGATGGTCGGGGCGGTCGTCCGAGGTGACCTCCGGCGGGACGTCTCCGAACACCTCTGCGCGGCGCCGGCGCCGGCCGGCCTCGCGACGGGCCTTCTCCGCGTCGCTCACCGCGCCGCACGCGTGGTCGGGTGCGCGACTGCGCTGCTGCGCAGCCACGACGCGTCGAAACGCTCGTGCCGCGGCGTCCAGCCGGTGGCGGCGGTGAACCGCTCGGAGCTGACCCGCAGCGATCGCGCCAGCGGCTCGAACCGGGTGCCCGCCAGCCGCGCCAGGAGCGGGCCCACGAAGCGCCCCTCCTGCCGGCCCGCCGCCTCGGCGTAGGCCTCGACGTAGGCGCTCCGGCGCACCGGCTCGGCCCCGACGTTGTAGACGCCGCTGGGCGCGGTGAGAGCGGCCAGCACCGCCGTACCGACGTCGTCGGTGTGCACCGGGTGCAGCCACCCCTCCGGCTTCCCCAGGCCCACGGGGCGTCCGCGCCGGGCGGAGCGCAGCTGCCAGCGGGTCATCGGGTCGTCCCCGACGACGAGGCCGAAGCGGAGCACCACCCCGGCGCGTGACCCGCACAGGTACTCCTGCACCTGCGCCTCGGCGACGGAGGCCGGCTCGGTGGCGGGGGTGATGTCGAGGCTGGAGTCCTCGGTGACCCAGTCCTCGGCGTGGTCGGCGTAGAGCAGCGAGATGCTCTCCTGCACGATCCGGCGCACTCCGGCCTCGCGGGCGGCGGCGACGATGCGCCGCACCCCTTCGGTGCGCAGCCGGTCGTTGCCGCGCCACGCCCCTGGCCGCGCCGCCGCCCAGCCGACCGGCACGTGCGTGGCGAGGTTGCACACCGCGTCGGCCCCGTCGAACAGGCGCACCAGGGCGTCGTGGTCGGCGAGGCCGGCGCGCACCGCGGTGGCCCCGCGCGCCTCGAGCAGCGCCGCCTTCTCCGGGGATCGCGCCAGGCCGACGACCTCGTGGCCGGCGGTGACGAGCGCATCGACCGCGGACGTGCCAAGGACCCCGGTGGCACCGGTAACAGCGACCCTCACAGGCAGCCTTTCCATGTCGGACTCCCCCCGACGACGATCGGCTCGCGTGCGCACGTCCAGCGTGGCGCGAGAACCCCGTCGTCCAGTGTCCGGTAACAGATGGATAACGGCAAGCCCACGGCGCGTTGCCACCGGCAAAACATCCGCCAGCGCCCCCGGACAAGGGACGTCTTCATGCCGAGGCACGCCTGCGGCGAACGGCGTCTCAGGCGCAGAGGCCGTACTTCGCCGCCTCGTCGGCGCGCTCCTGCCCGGTCTGGCTTCCCGGCGAGACCGTCGTGCTCGGCTCGCTGGAGCCTCCCCCGCTCCGGGGGCCGCTGGTGCCACCACCCGGCTGCTCGGCCGCGGTGGTGACCGTCGCAGCCAGCTCCTCACCCAGCGGCTCGTCGTTGCGGATCCGCTCCCACAGCTTGTCGGCCGCGGGGGCGAGCTGCAGCCGGTTCGGGTCGGGCTCGTAGGTCTCGAACGGGACCGACAGGAACTGGATCTTGTCCAGCCCGATGTCCCTCAGCTGCTTGGCGAGGCCGGCCAGGTCCTGCAGGCTGGCCAGCTCGGGGTCCGTGGTCAAGGACTTGGTCGCCGCGTCGAGGAAGTTGTAGAGCCGCACCGGGTTGGCCAGCGTGCCGGTCGAGATGGCCTTGTTGGCCATCGCCGCGAGGAAGGCCTGCTGGCGCTTCATCCGGCCGATGTCGCCGTTCTCGGAGAGCACGTGGCGCAGCCGCACGTAGTTCAGGGCGTCCTTGCCCTTGATGTCGTAGCTCCCGGCGTCGAGGTGGATGTTGCCGACGTCGTCGTTCACCTCCTCCGGCACACAGACCGGGACACCGTCGAGCGCGTCGACCATGCTCTTGAAGCCCTTGAAGTCGATGACGACGTAGTGGTGGATGCGGATGTCGCTGATCGCCTCGACGGTCTTGATCGTGCACGCGGGGCCGCCGACGGCGTACGCCGCGTTGAACATGCTCAGGCCGCCGGGGTCGGTCCCCTGGCCGTCCTTGCGCTGACACTCCGGGCGATCGACCATCGTGTCGCGGGGGATGCTCACGCCGTACGCGCGGTCGCGGTCGGCGGAGAGATGCAACAAGATCGTGGTGTCGCTGAGGCCCGGCGTGTCGCCACCGATGCCGGCGCCCTGCCCCTCGCGGGTGTCGGACCCGAGCAGCAGGATGTTCAGCGGCTTGTGCTCGACGTCGGGGTCCACGACCTCGGACGGGCGGTCGGTGCCGAGAGCCTTCGTGACGTCGACAGAGGTGATGTTGCCCTCGAGGTGCCGATAGACGAAGAAGCCGCCTGTCAGCGCGACGACGAGCACGGCGACCAGCGAGATCAGCGCGATCCGCAGCACCCGGCGCTTGTGCGGCGGGTGCTGCGGCCGGTGCGGCTCGATCTGAGACATGGCGGTCCTGCGTCGACGGAGGGAACGGCTCACTGCGGAGGTGGGCCGACTTTCACAGTACTCAGCGGACCAGGAGCCACACGGGAGTCGTGTGCACCCGGGCACGTGACGGAGACCGTACCGCGCCAATGGTGCCAAGAACGGCGCTGTGGAGGAAATCGGGCGACCCCGAACCCGACCGTGATGGGTGCCCCAGGCCAGAGTCGAACTGGCGACCTTTCGCTTAGGAGGCGGCTGCTCTATCCACTGAGCTACTGGGGCGCGGCGATCGTCATCTTGTCAGCAGACGCTCGACATGACGAACGCGGCCCGGGACCCGGCGGACGAACGCGGGGCACCAGAGGCACCGAAACGGGGTAGTTCGATCGGCTAGGCTTCGGTGCGGGGTGTCCAGATGGCGGGCGCCGAGGGTGCTTTGGCCGGACCGACGGGTGGTTGCGCGGATGCGCCGAGCTCTCCACGCGAGCGAGGTGGGGCGAGACCTGCTCGAGGTCGACTGGGACCGGACGCCTCTGGGGCCGCCGGAGGAGTGGCCCAACAGCCTGCGGACCTCGGTGCGGATGCTGCTCTCCACCCGGTTCTCCATGTGGATGGCCTGGGGCCCCGAGCTCACGTTCTTCTGCAACGACGCCTACCGGCGCGACACCCTCGGCTCGAAGTACCCTTGGGCTCTCGGCCGGCCGGCCTCCGAGGTCTGGTCCGAGATCTGGCCGGACGTCGAGTCGCGGGTCGACCGGGTCTTCAGCACCGGCGAAGCGACCTGGGACGAGCGGCTGCAGCTCTTCCTGGAGCGGAGCGGCTACGTCGAGGAGACCTACCACACCTTCTCCTACAGCCCGCTGACCGACGACTCCGGTCAGATCGCCGGCATGCTCTGCGTGGTCAAGGAGGACACCGATGAGGTCGTCGCGGCGCGTCGCATGGCCACCTTGCAGGAGCTCGGCTCGCGCGTCACCGGTGACCTCACCGAGAGCGAGACGGTGGCCTCGGCGTGCGAGCACCTGGCCAACAACGCGGACGCGCTGCCGTTCTCACTGGTCTATCTGTTCGACGACGAGATCGGCGCCGCCCGGCTCGCCGGGACGGCCGGGTTCGACGGCGACCACCCCGCCGCCGCAGCGACGTTGGCCTTCGACGATCCCGACCCGACCTGGCCGCTGGGCGGCCTGCTCGCGGGCGAGGCGTGCGACGTCGACCTCACCGCTCCCCGGTTCACCGGCCTGCCCTGCGGCGCCTGGCCCGAGCCGCCGCTGACGGCGTTGGCCGTCCCGCTGCTGACGCAGACGCAGGGCTCGCCGTACGGCTTCCTCGTCGTCGGCCTCAGCCGCTATCGCCCCCTGGACGAGGGGTACCGGTCGTTCGTCGGCCTGGTCGCGGCCCAGATCGCGGCAGCGATCACCGACGCCCGCGCCTACGAGTCGGAGCGTCGCCGCGCCGAGAGCCTGGCCCGCATCGACCAGGCGAAGACCGACTTCTTCACCAACGTCAGCCACGAGTTCCGCACGCCCTTGACCCTGCTCCTCGGCCCTGCCGAGGACGCCCTGGCCGACGAGACCGAGCCGCTCGGCGACCGTCAGCGGCGTCGGGTGGAGGTCATCGAGCGCAACGGCAGGCGGCTGCTCAAGCTCGTCAACAACCTGCTGGACTTCTCCCGGCTCGAGTCGGGCGGGGTGATCGCGCGCGTCCAGCCGGTCGACCTGGACGCCTCCACCGTGGAGCTGGCCGAGACGTTCCGCGAGGCCATCGAGCGCGCAGGACTGCGCCTCGACGTCGACTGCCCGCCGTTGTCGGAACCGGTGCACGTGGACCTGGACCAGTGGGCCAAGATCGTGCTGAACCTGCTCTCCAACGCGCTGAAGTTCACCTTCGAGGGATCGGTCGAGGTGACGCTCACCGAGGAGGCAGGGCACGCCGTGCTCCGGGTGCGCGACACCGGAGTCGGCATCGACCAGGCCGAGGTGGGGCACCTGTTCGAGCGGTTCCACCGGGTGCACGGTGCCCACGCCCGCACGCACGAGGGTTCCGGCATCGGCCTCGCCCTGGTGGCCGAGCTCAGCCGCCTCCACGGCGGCGACGTCTCGGCGCAGAGCGCGCCCGGCGTCGGCAGCACCTTCTCGGTGCGCCTGCCCCTGGGCATCGAGCACCTGCACGCCGAACAGCTGCTGCACCAAGGCACCGCGGGGGACGGTCTGCTCCTCGCGGACGCCTTCCTGGCCGAGGCGCTGCGCTGGGTGGACGCCGAGACCGGCGGGCGCGAGAGCAAGCCGGAGGTCGACGAAGACCGGCCGCGCGTGCTCGTCGTGGACGACAACGTCGACATGCGCGAGTACGTCGCCTCGCTGCTCCCCCTCGCCTACGACGTCGACACGGCCGTCGACGGGCTCGACGCGCTCGACCAGGTCGCGGCCCGACGGCCGGACCTGGTCCTGACCGACGCGATGATGCCGCGCCTCGACGGCTTCGGCCTGCTCGCCCGGCTCCACGCCGACCCGGACACCACGGACCTGCCCGTGGTCATGCTGTCCGCGCGCGCCGGCGAGGAGGGCACGCTCGAGGGACTCGAGGCGGGAGCCGACGACTACCTCACCAAGCCGTTCTCCGCGCGTGAGCTGCTCGCCCGGGTCCGGGTGAACCTGGAGCTGGACCGGCACCGTCGGGTGCGCGAGACGCTGGAGCACAGCCGCTCCCTGCTCGACCGGGCCGAGAGCCTCGCCCAGGTCGGCAGCTGGGAGGTCGACCTCGAGAGCCGCAGGGTGCGGGTCTCCGACGAGCTGGCCCGGCTTCTGGCTCGCGAGCGCGCGGAGGTCGAGCAGCTGGGCTTCCCGGGCATCGTGCAGGCGCTGGTCCACCCCGACGACCAGGACGCGGTCCTCCGGGCATTGCTCGGCGGCGACGGGTCGATGGCCTTCGACACCCGACTCGTCCGGCCCTCGGGGGACGAGGTGGCCCTCAGCATCCGTAGCGAGCTGGTGGACACCGACACCGGGAGGATCCTGCGTGGCTCCGCCCAGGACGTGACGGCGCAGCGGGAAGCGCAGCGCGGGATCGCCGAGGTCGCCGCTCGCAGCGAAGCCGCGGCGCGCGAGCACGCCATCGCCGACGAGCTCCAGCGCAGCCTGCTCCCCCAGCGCACCTACGATCTGGAACATCTGGAGGTGGCGACGTTCTACCGTGCCGGCGTGGAGGGCACCCAGGTCGGCGGCGACTGGTACGACGTCATCGACCTCGGCGCCGGCCGGACCGCGCTCGTCGTGGGTGACGTGATGGGTCGAGGCGTGCGCGCCGCGTCGGTGATGGGGCAGCTCAGGTCCGCCGTGCGTGCCTTCGCCCAGCTCGACCTCGCGCCCGGGGAGATCCTGGAGTACCTCGAGGGCATGGTGTCCGACCTCGAGGGCGACGAGATCGTCACCTGCGTCTATGGCGTGTTCGACTCCGCCGACCAGACGCTGCGGCTGGCCAACGCAGGGCACCTGCCGCCCCTGCTCACCACGCCCGACGGATCGCTCGAGCAGCTCGGCAGCGCCGGGCCGCCCCTCGGTGCCGGCTACTTCGGGATGGGTGCGGTCCAGGCGCAGCTCGCGCCCGGTTCGACGGTGACGTTCTACACCGACGGTCTGGTCGAGCGCCGCGACCGGGACCTCGACGAGGGCATCGGCGTCCTCGGCCAGGAGCTGCTCCGGCACGCGTCGGCCGACGTGCAGGGGCTCCCGGAGACCCTGGTGGCTGCGCTGCTTCCCGACGGCCCGCGTGACGACGTGGCCGTGCTCGTCGCCCGCGTCGACGCCTCGCTCTACGAGGCGACCGCCGGCTACCAGCTGCCGGCCGAGGAGACCGTCGCCGTGGCAGCACGCAGGCTGGTCGAGGACCAACTCGAGGAGTGGCGGGTGCCGCCGTCAGCGGCTCACGACGTGGTCCTGATGACCAGCGAGGTCGTGACCAACGCCTTCCTGCACGGTCGGGCGCCCATCGACCTCCGGCTCCGGCTCGCCGGCAGCGAGCTCCTGCTGGAGGTGCACGACCGCGCGCCGTACCGGCCGCGCCGACAGCGGCCCACGGCCGACGACGAGCACGGCCGCGGCCTGCAGATCGTCTCCACCCTGGCCGGAAGCTGGGGCAGCCGGGCCAGCGGCGCCGGCAAGTGCGTGTGGTTCACCCGGTCCTGGTCGGACCCGGACCCGGCCGACAGCTGAACGCTCAACCCCGATTCGTCCGCGAAAGCGAGCCGACTCTGAGCGGGGAGACCGCGGACGAATCGGGGTCGCGGCGGAAACCGCCGAGCAGGCGGTGGAGTCGCTCCGGGTGGTTGGTGATGATGCCGTCGACACCGGCCCGCAGCGACCGGCGCATGCTCCAGGAGCCGTCCACGGTCCACACCAGACAGCGCATGCCGGACTGCTGGACGGCCTCGACGTAGGTCCGGTCCGCGCGCTGGTGCGGCGGGTTCACCAGGTCCGCCCACGCGGAGAGGCCGGCGAGCCGGCTCCGAGCCGGCGTGCCGAGCAGTCCGACCGGCACGGCCGGCAGTCGCCATTTCAGCTCCCTCACCACCGACTCGTCGAAGGACTGCACGATCACCCGGTCGGGGTCCCGGCGGTGCTCTCCCGCGACCAGAGTGGGACTGACCCGGAGGGCGCCGGCCACGTCGCGCGCGAGGCCTGCGGGCGACCCGGCCACCTTGAGCTCGACCAGGGCTCCGACGCCGCCGGCCCGCATCGCCTCGAGCGCGTCGGTCAGCAGCGGGACCCGCTCGCCGGCGAAGCACGGCGCCTTCCACGCCCCGGCGTCGAGCCGGCGGACCTCGTCGTAGGTGAAGTCGGCGAGCCGCCACGGCGCACGGCGCGGGAACACGCGGGCGACGTCGGTGGTCCGTTCCAGCGTCGCGTCGTGGAGCAGGACCAGCGCTCCGTCCCTGGTGCGCTGCACGTCGACCTCCACCAGGTGCGCTCCGCGCGCGAGGGCCGCACGGATCGCGGCCAGGGTGTTCTCGGGTGCCTCGGCGCTCGCACCGCGGTGGGCGATGTTGAGGACCGTCGGGCGTGCGGTCGGGCTCGGGTCGGCGCCGGGGCGGTGGACGCGCGGGGAGAGGAGGACGGGCACGGGAACCTCCGCGGGTGTGGGTGTCCGGTCACGTCGACCGTGACGCCCGCACGTTGCCCGCAGGTGGACACCGCGTGGACCGCGGTGGGCGATCTGACGAAGAGGCCGATCCGCTAGCGTGCTGGGAGGGCGTCGAGGCAACGGCGCGGCCCACGCAGACAGGGAGTCACCATGCCGCTCGGGCAAGGCATCGCAGAGGTCCTCGCGGCCATCCCCACCCGGATCGAGGTGGCCGGCCACGGGCCCATCTGGCGGATCACCGGCGACTCGTTCGAGTCCGTCCTGGGCTACGCCCGGGAGCGCTTCGAGGACTTCGCCGTCCTCGACGTCGCCCGCCGCGACCGGTGGTGGACCCGGGTCACGCTCACGGTCACCACCGACCCCGCGCAGGCCGTCGGCGCCCCCACGCTGGAGGAGCTGCGCGCCCGCCTCGACCGTCCCGCCGCCACGGAGTCCGCCGCCACGGAGGGCCCGGACTCCTCACCGCTCTCCACGCTCGACGCGATCTTCACGGACCAGTCCCGCGACGTCGAGCCGCAGCTGCCCCGCCAGCCGGGCGGGCGCGACGACTGAGGACCGAACCCGCGGCGGTACGACGCGACCCCGATGCGGTCCGCCAGGAGTCGACCGAGGCGTCGGCGGGGGTCCGCTGCTTGGAGAAGCCGGAGCGGCGGTGTTGCCGTCGGCCCGCGCGGCCCCACCGGGTCCCCCCTTGACCCACGCGGACCCGCGTCACACCGGCCGTCGGTCAGGTCAGCGAGCGGTAGAGCTCCACCGTCCGAGCGGCGACCGCGTCCCAGCCGAACTCCTGCACCGCACGCGCACGCCCTGCCCGTCCCATGTCGGCGGCGCCGTCGGGATCGGCCGCGAGCCGGTTGACCGCGTCGGCGAAGCTGCGTTCGAAGAGCGCGGGGTCCTCGGGCGTGTAGTCGACCAGCAGGCCGGTCTCGCCCTCGGCGACCACCTCCGGGATCCCGCCGACCCGGCTGGCCACCACCGCCGTCTCGCAGGCCATCGCCTCCAGGTTCACGATGCCGAGCGGCTCGTAGACCGACGGGCAGCAGAACGCCAGGGCGTGGGTCAGCACCTGGCGGACCTCCTCGCGGGGCAGCATCTCGGAGACCACGAAGACTCCGTCGCGCTCCGCCCGCAGCTCGGCGATCAGCTCGTCGGTCTCCTGCTTCAGCTCGGTGGTGTCGGCCGCGCCGGCGAGCAGCACCATCTGGACCGACGGGTCGAGGTGCAGGCCCGCTCGCAGCAGGTGCGGGACGCCCTTCTGCCGGGTGATCCGGCCGACGAACGCCACGAACGGACGAGTCGGGTCGACGCCGATCCGCTCGAGCACCTCGGTGCCCGGGTCGGGGCGGTAGAAGTCGGCGTCGATGCCGTTGTGGATGACGTGCACGCGTGCGGGGTCGATGGCCGGGTACGCCGCCAGCACGTCCTCCCGCATCCCGGCGCTGACAGCGACGACCGCGTCGGCGCCTTCCATCGCGGTGCGTTCGGCCCATGACGAGACCCGGTAGCCGCCGCCGAGCTGCTCGGCCTTCCACGGACGCTGCGGTTCCAGCGAGTGGGCAGTCACCACGTGGGGCACGCCGTGCAGCAGCTTGGCCCAGTGACCGGCCATGGCGGCGTACCAGGTGTGGGAGTGCACCAGCTCCGTGCCGGCGACCGCCGCCGTCATGGACAGGTCCGTCGCGAGGATCCGCAGGGACGCGTTCGCGTCGCCGAGCCACGGATGCTGCTCGGTGTGCGCGGTGGCGCCGTCTCGCGGCTCGCCCATGCACTGCACCTCGACGTCGACGAGGTTGCGCAGCTCGCGCACCAGGAAGTCGACGTGCACGCCGGCACCGCCGTACACGTCGGGAGGGAACTCGCGGGTCAGCACGGAGACCTTCATGGACGCAGGCTAGGGGATCGGACCGGATTGGTCCTAGGGTGCAGGCATGGCGCGAGTGCTGAGCATTGTCATGGCCGGTGGCGAAGGGAAGCGGCTGATGCCGTTGACCGTGGACCGGGCCAAACCCGCAGTGCCCTTCGGGGGCTCCTACCGGCTGATCGACTTCGCGCTGTCGAACATCGTCAACGCCGGCTACCTCAAGTGCGCGGTGCTGACGCAGTACAAGTCGCACTCCCTGGACCGCCACATCTCGCTCACGTGGCGGCTCAACTCCATGCTCGGCAACTACGTCGCGCCGGTGCCGGCCCAGCAGCGCCGGGGACCGAAGTGGTACCTGGGCAGCGCGGACGCCATCTACCAGTCGATGAACCTGATCATCGACGAGCGGCCCGACATCATCGTGGTCTTCGGCGCCGACCACGTCTACCGGATGGACGCCTCGCAGATGGTGCAGGCGCACATCGACAGCGGCGCCGGTGTCACCGTCGCCGGCATCCGCGTCCCGCGCCGCGAGGCCTGGCAGTTCGGCGTCATCAAGACCGGAGACGACGGGCTGGCCATCGAGGAGTTCCTCGAGAAGCCGGAGAACCCGCCGGGCCTCGTCGACTCCCCGGACGAGTCGTTCGCCTCGATGGGCAACTACGTCTTCAGTGCCGACGTCCTGGTCGAGGCGCTGGAGAAGGACGCCGGCAACCCGAAGTCCCGCCACGACATGGGCGGCGACATCATCCCGATGCTCGTGGAGCAGGGTCGGGCCTGCGTCTACGACTTCAAGCGCAACCAGGTGCCGGGCGCGATCGACCGCGACAAGGACTACTGGCGCGACGTCGGGACCATCGACAGCTACCACGAGGCGCACCTCGACCTGGTCTCGACGGTCCCGGTGTTCAACCTGTACAACCAGGACTGGCCGATCTTCACCTCCAACGCCCAGCTGCCCGGCGCGAAGTTCACCTCCGGTGCCAGCGTGCGCGACTCCATCGTCTGCGCCGGCTCGATCGTGTCCGCCGCGTCGGTCGACACCTCGGTGATCGGCGTCAACGACCACGTCGCCGACGGCGCCTACGTCCAGCGCAGCGTGCTGCTCGACAACGTGACGATCGGCCGCGGCGCGGTCATCCGCAACGCGATCATCGACAAGAACGTGGTGGTTCCCGACGGCTGCCTGATCGGCGTCGACCACGACGAGGACCGGCGCCGGGGGTTCACCGTCAGCGAGGGCGGCATCACCGTGCTCGGCAAGGGTCAGATCGTCCCGTCCTAGGTTTCCCCCGGACCCGCAGGGGGAACCCGCACACCAGGGCCGGCTCGCCGGCTCACGGGCCGAAGGAGGAGCAGATGGGCGCCGGAGTCGCTCTGGTCGTGCTCGGGGCGATCCTCGCGTTCGCCGTCCGCGCGGAGGCCCCGGGAGTCGACGTGCAGACCGTCGGACTCATCCTGATGGTCGCCGGGGGCGCGGTGATGTACTTCGCCAGCCGCGACCGGGTCCACGAGGAGGAGGTCGTCCGCATCGAGGACCCCGCGGACGCCGCCGACTCCGACCACGAGACCCACACGGTGCGCGAGACGACCACCGAGCGCGACGCTCAGTGACCGCCGGCGCGGGCGGCTCTCAGCCGACGAAGCCGCCGTCGGCGTTGCGGTAGGACAACCCCCCGATCTCGTACACGGTCGCCGGGGAAGTCCCCTGTCCCACGACCAGGTCCACCTGCTGTCCCGCCAGCCCGGCGAGCTCCGCTGCGTTGGTGTCCACGGCGTCGCTGCTGTCGAAGTCGTGCGCGGCCGTCAGGGCGAGCCGGGACGCGGGCCCCAGGTCCAGCCGCGTGCTGTCCAGGCACCAGCCGTCACCGCACGCAGACAGCACCCCCGAGAGCGGGACCAGGCTTGGGGTGGGCGTGGGGGTCGGCTTCGGGGAGGGGGCCGGCTTCGGGGCGGGCCTCGGCTTCGGCTTCGAGCTGGACGGCGGGCCAGGCTTGGGGATCGGCTCGGGCCTGGGTGACGCCTTGGGCTCGGGCTTCGGTTGCGGGTTCGCCTTGGGCTTGGGCTTCGGTTGCGGCTTGGGCTTGGGCTCGGGCTTGGGCTCGGGCTTGACCGCGTGCTTCGGCTTCGGCTTCGCGTGGGATGTGGAGGCAGTCCCCGGGCGGTGCGCCTGCGAGGCGGCGGGCTCCGGCGACGGGACCACGAAGACGCCGGTGCGGTAGCCGCGCTCGAACGCCATCACCAAGGCGACGTAGTAGTCCGAGGGGTTGTAGCGGAGGATCGCCGACGCCATGGTCGGGTCCTGGGAGACGTCTCCCGAACCCGAGCAGAGGTAGCCGGCCGCCGCCAAGGCGGCGTCGTCGAGATCGTTGGGGTCGGCCGTGCCGTCACCGTCGCCGTCTTGCCCGGCGCCGTCCCAGGTCGAGGGGATGAACTGCATCGGCCCGACCGCGCGGTCCCAGACCCGGTCGCCGTCCCAGCGGCCGCGGTCGGTGTCGCGGATGGCGGCCACGGGACCCGCTCCGTTCAGAGCCACCCCGACGATCCGGGGGTGGGAGAGCCCGTCGCTGCCGAGCACCGAGCCGCCGTACCGGCCGTGGTCGGACTCGACCCGGCCGATGCCCGCGAGCAAGGTCCAGGGCAGGTGGCACGCGGGGTCCCGGCGGGCGGTCGTCGCCGCGGCGCGCTGGTAGGCCTGCAACGCCGCCTCCGGGAGGTCGTGCTCGGCGAGGGCGCTCACCGTCCACACCCGTGACCCCTTGGCGCTGTCGAGGTGCACCTGCCGGTGCCGGTCGCCCCGGGCGACCACGACGACCGACGGCTCGGTCCTCCACGAGACCGCCAGAGGGTCGAAGCGGGTCTCACGGTGGACACCGGCCACCGGCAGCGGCTCGGTGACGTCAGCGGCGCTGTCCGGGCTCGTCACCGCGGCCAGCGCGACCGGGATCAGCGGGCCGACGACGAGCGGAAGAGTGATCGCACCGGCCAGCGCAGCGAGCCGTGCCGGTGCCGGTCCCGGGAACCGGAATCGCATGTCGAGCCTTTCCATGGTGCGTGACCCCGACGCTAACGCCGCGAGACGGGCGGCTCGACCCGTTCGGTCGCTTTACTCCCGGTCTCGGATGGAAATGACCCTCTCGGGTGGTGTGCGTCCGCTCAGGCGGGCTGGTCGGAGACCACCCGGAAGTCGATGCCGGCCGAACGCAACCGGCGCAGCAGGTGCTCGCCCATCGCCACGGCAGGGGTCACCTGGCCCGCCGTCTCCGGGTTGTCGTCGAAGGCCAGGCTCAGAGCGGACTCGGCCAGCATCTTCGCGGTCTCCGTGTAGGCCGGGTCGCCCCCGGCGACCTCGGTGCGCACCCGGCGGCCGCCGCCCTCGGCGTCGAAGCGCACGGTGAACCACGACCTGGCTCGGCGGTCGTCGCTGGGCCCGCGCCCGGACGGCACCCGGCTCATCAGGAGCCGGCGCACCGGTCCCACCTGGGCGGCCACCGCGAGGGCACCCACACCGACGACGCCGCTCACCGCCACCGGCAGCCGGCGCACGGCGGCGTAGTGGCCGTAGCTGAAGTCGGGACCGTACCTCTCCAGCGCCGTCGCGGAACGCCGTACGACGAGCGGGTCGATCGTCGGCAGCGGGACCAGCCAGAACCCGGACTCGCCGTCGTGGCGGGGACGGTCGGCGACGAGGCGGACCCGCCGTCCCTCGGGCCTCGGCTCCGCGCGGCGCCGGCGGGCGCTCTCGGCGCGCATCTGCCGGAACCGCGAGAACGCGGTCATCGCGGAGGCGAAGGTGCCGCCGGAGAAGGTGGCGTTGGTGCGCACCATCGCGCGCATCCGGACCGGGACGCCCTCGGGGAGCAGGGCCACGGTGAAGAACGCGCCGAGGTCGTGCGGGACCGAGTCGAAGCCGCACGCGTGCACCAGCCGGGCGCCGGTCTCGACGGCCCGAGCGTGGTGGGCCAGGTACATCCGGTCGACGAACTCCGGCTCCCCGGTGAGGTCGACGTAGTCGGTGCCCGCCTCGGCGCACGCGGCCACCAGTGGCCCGCCGTAGGTGACATAGGGCCCCACGGTGCTGATCACCACCCGGGACGCCTCCGCCAGCTCACGCAGTGAGTCCTCGTCCTCGACGTCGGCTCGCAGCAGGGGCATCGTGGCCCACCGGCCGTCGACGGCGGCGAGCTCCTCGCGCAGCTCGGCCAGCCGGGCCTCGCTGCGGCCGGCGATCGCCCACCGGCATCCCTCGGGTGCGTGCTCGGCGAGGTACAGCGCGGTGAGCCGACCGGTGAAGCCCGTGGCACCGAAGAGCACCAGGTCCAGCTCGCGATCGGGGTGTCGGTTCACGGGTGTCGTCACTGGGGCCTCGCATCTGGGTCTCGTGGGCGCGGGTGCGACTCCACTCTGCCACCGCGCGGGGAGCGGTGCGGCGTACGGTGCTGGCATGTGCCGCAACATCCGACAGCTCCACAACTTCGCGCCGCCGGCCACGACCGAAGAGGTGCACGCCGCCGCGCTGCAGTACGTCCGCAAGGTCAGCGGCGCGACCCGTCCCTCCCGGGCCAACGAGGAGGCGTTCGACCGCGCCGTCACCGAGGTGGCGGCGGCGACCCAGCGGCTGCTGGCGGGGCTCACCACGTCGGCGCCGCCGAAGGACCGGGAGGTCGAGGCGGAGAAGGCCCGCGCCCGCGCCGCCGTCCGCTACGGGTAGACCGTCACGGGTACAACGGCTGTGCCGACAGCCCCGCCGCCCGGCGGTCGCCGTGGCTGCGGTCGACCGACGCGATCGCCATCCCGGTGAAGGCCACCGCGAGCAGCAGCACCTGGACCACCTGCCCCACCCGGCCGATCATCGACCCGAACGGGAACGCCGCGACGAAGAGGAGCAGCAGCACCGGGACCCACCGCGGTGTGGTCCGCGACAGGAGCAGGGCGACGCCGAGCAACAGCACCCCGACGTAGAAGCCCGTGATCCAGCCGTAGAGGAAGATCGAGAGCCCCAGGTCGTGCGCGGCACCCTCGAGGGACCGCTGCCGGACGCCGCCGGACTGGACGAGGGCACGGAAGAAGACCATGAGCATCGCGAAGCCGGTGGTGCCGATCACCCCGACGGCGAAGATCGCCGTCGCGAGCGTGCCGAGCCGCCGGCCACGGCGGTCGAACAGCGAGACGATCGCGGGCAGGCCGAGCACCATCGCGACCGAGGCCAGGAAGTACATCACCGACATCGCCAGCCAGCGTCCCCCGTCCTCCTGGACGATGCGGACCGTCTCCTGCGCGGTGCCTCCTTCGCCCGGGTTGAGCGCGACCCCGAGCAACAGGCACATGACGCCCACCACGAGGGCGGAGGCCGAGAGGGGGAGGAGGTCCTGTCGCACCGACACAGGATAGTGGCTGGCGCCGGGCTGTCACCGGCCGAGCCGTACCCTGGCCCCGTGAGCACGGTCCATCGCGCGGCGCGCGCCACCCTCTCCGACCGGCCGCTGGTGGCGCTGACCGGCGCCGGTCTGAGCACGGACTCCGGCATCCCCGACTACCGCGGACCGGGTGCCCCGGCGCGCACGCCGATGACCTACCAGGAGTTCGTGTCGGGGCCGCGGGCGCAGCGCCGCTACTGGGCCCGGTCCCACGTCGGGTGGTCGCGGATGGGCACCGCCGAGCCGAACGCCGGCCACCTGGCGCTGGCCCGGCTGGAGGAGCAGGGCCGGATCGGGATGACCATCACCCAGAACGTCGACGGCCTCCACGAGAGGGCGGGCTCGCAGCGGCTGTGCGCGCTGCACGGGCGGATCGCCGAGGTGGTCTGCCTGGGCTGCCGCGAGGTCAGCAGCCGGGCCCGGCTGGGTGCCCGGATGCAGGCGGCGAACCCCGGCTGGCTCGAGCGGCACGGGGAGGCCAGCGCCCGACCCGACGGCGACGTCGACCTGGACGACACCGACGGGTTCGTCGTTCCGGGCTGCGAGTCCTGTGGCGGCGTCCTCAAGCCGGACGTGGTGTTCTTCGGCGAGAGCGTGCCGAAGGGCCGGGTGCAGCGCTGCTTCGACGCCGTCGACGCGGTTGCGGGGAGGGGCGGCGCGCTGCTGGTCCTCGGCTCGTCGCTCACGGTCATGTCCGGCTTCCGGTTCGTGCGGCACGCAGCGAAACACGACGTGCCGGTGGTGATCGTCAACCGGGGCGCGACCCGCGGCGACGCGCTCGCGAGCGTGACGGTCCACACCGGCACCTCGGAGTTCCTCGCCGACCTCGCCGGCGCCTGACCTCGCTCGGTCACCTCAGGTGATGTCGCGCCGCACCGACAAGACGATCCCCAGGCCGGCCAGCAGCGCGGCGTAGCCGAGCAGCACGATGCCGCCGAGCCACCAGTCCAGGTAGTCCACGAGCGTGGTGGTCGGCGAGGTCAGTGCCGCCGACGCGTTGGTGGGCAGCCACTTCACCACGTCGTCGAGGTCGGCCGCGCTCAGGAAGTACGTCGCCAGCGGCTCGACCAGGAAGGTGAGGAACACCGCGATCATGATCGCCGCGACCTGGTTGCGGATCAGCGTGCCGATGCCGAGCCCGACCAGCGTCCACACGGCGACGGCCACCGCGGCCAGGGCGATGCTCTGCCACAGCAGGTCCGCGCCGAGGCCGAGGCTCTCGCCCCGGACGGTGATCGCGATGCCACCGAGGACGAGCGCGGCCAGCAGGCCGGCCGCGGCGTACGCCAGGCCCACGAGGACGTGAGCCACCATCTTGGCCCCGACCACCCGGGCCCGTCGCGGCGTGACCAGGAACGTGGGCGTGATGGTCTGGTAGCGGTACTCCCCCGTCATGCCGGTGATGCCGAGGATCATCGCGAAGATGTAGGTGCCGGTGAACATGCTGGAGGCGTAGACCGACCGGATCGCCTCGGCGGTCTCGAGCGGCGGGCTGGCCTGCTGGCCGGCGCCCGGGTCCATCCCGGCGGTGACCGCGGCCGCCACCGCGCTGATCCCGGTGTAGAGCACGGCACCGATCAGCAGGCCCCACCACAGCCGGGTGGAGCGGATCTTGTGCAGCTCGGAGCGGACGAGGTCGAGCGTCACGGAGCGGCTCCTTCACCGGTCATCTCGAGGAACAGTCGTTCCAGGTCGCCCGCCTCGGGGGTGAGCTCGTGCAGCTCGACGCCGGCGACGAAGGCTGCGTGGCCGACCTCCTCGGCGGTGCAGCCCGGCACGCGCAGCGCCCCGTCGGGCAGCGGCTCGGGCTCGACCCCGGCGAGCGCCTCGCGGAGCCGGTCCGGGGTGGGCGTGCGCACCAGCACGGCGCCCGAGCCGGTGGTGAGGTCGGCCAGACGCCCCTGCCGCACGAGGCGACCCCGACTGACCACCACCACGTCGTCGACGGTCTGCTGGACCTCGCTGAGGACGTGGCTGGAGACCAGGACGGTGCGTCCCTCGGCGGCGAGCGCCCGCAGGAAGCCGCGCAGCCACGCGATGCCGGCCGGGTCCAGCCCGTTGGCCGGCTCGTCGAGGACCAGCACCGGCGGGTCTCCGAGCAGCGCCTGGGCGAGAGCCAGCCGCTGCCGCATGCCGAGCGAGAAGCCACCGACCCGGCGCCGGGCGGCCTCGGTGAGTCCGACCTGGGCGAGCATGGCGTCGACGCGGGCGGTGTCTATCCCGGCGCCGAGCGCCATCACCAGCAGGTGGTCGCGCGCGGTCCGGCCGGGGTGGAAGTCCGAGGCCTCGAGTGCGGCGCCGACGACCCGGATCGGCTGGTCGAGGTCGCGGTAGGGCCGCCCGTCCACGGTGGCGCTGCCACTGTCGGGGGTGACCAGGCCCAGCAGGCAGCGCAGCGTCGTGGTCTTGCCGGCCCCGTTCGGACCGAGGAAGCCGGTCACCGTCCCCGGAGCCACCGAGAAGCTCAGGTCCTCCAGCGCCCGGGTGTCGCCGAAGCTCTTGCTCAGCCCGACGACGTCGATGCGGTGCCCGCTCACAGCCGACGCACGAACACGTGGCTGGCCAGGTCCAGCTCGATCTCGGCGGTCTCCCCGCCGCTGCCGATCAGCATGCCCTCGACGCTGCGGGCTACGGTGATGACCTTGTCCGGCAGCGCACCGACACGACGCAGCGCGCCCATCACCGGCTCGTCCTTCTGGACCTCCTCGGAGATCCGCCGGATCACCACGCGCACCTCCCCGTCCAGGCCGTCGAGGACCCCGTCGAGCGGCTCGACGTCGGCCATGAACTCCTCGCCCTCCGCCGGCTCGCCGAGCTCGTCGAGGCCGGGGATCGGGTTGCCGTAGGGGGACGAGGTCGGGTGGTCCAGGAGCTCCACGAGCCGCCGCTCGACGGTCTCCGACATCACGTGCTCCCAGCGGCACGCCTCCGCGTGCACGAGCTCCCAGTCCAGGCCGATCACGTCGGTGAGCAGCCGCTCGGCGAGCCGGTGCTTGCGCATCACCCGGGTGGCCAGCCGGTGACCCTCGTCGGTGAGCTCGAGGTGCCGGTCGCCCTCGACGGTGAGCAGGCCGTCGCGCTCCATCCGGGCGACGGTCTGGCTGACGGTGGGCCCGCTCTGGTGCAGCCGCTCGGCGATCCGCGCACGCAGCGGGACGATGCCCTCCTCGACCAGCTCGTAGATGGTCCGCAGGTACATCTCCGTGGTGTCGATCAGGTCGCTCATCGCGCGTTCCCTGCCCGGGCGTGGGCGCAGCGACGGCGTCGTGGGGTGGTCACCGGCCCCATTCTGCCGCACCGCCGGTGACCCGACGCTGCTTGCGCGGCCTGGCAGGGTGGTCGGGTGGCTCCTGCACCGGGCGGCTCCGGCCCGCGCACCGTGATGTGGTTCCGTCGCGACCTGCGGCTTGCCGACAACCCGGCGCTGCTCGACGCCTGCGAGGCCGACGGCGTGCTGGCGCTGTTCGTCCTCGACGACCGGCTGTGGGGACCGGCCGGCCCGAGCCGCCGGGCGTACCTCGCCGCCGCACTGCGGGCCCTCGACGCCGAGCTGGAGCAGCGTGGCGGCCGGCTGTCGCTGCGGCACGGCGACCCCGTCCGCGAAGTGGTCGCCGCCGCACGGGAGGTCGGCGCGAGGCGGGTGCACGTCGCGGCCGACTACGGGCCCTACGGCCACCGACGCGACCGCGAGGTGGAGGCGGCGCTCGCCCGGGTCGGCATCGAGCTGGTGCGCACCGGCTCGCCGTACGCCGTCGCCCCGGGTCGCGTCACGACCGGGTCCGGCCGGCCGTTCCAGGTCTTCACCCCGTTCTTCCGGGCCTGGGCCGAGCACGGGTGGCGGCGGCCCGTCGACGAGCCGCGCGACGTGCGCTGGCTGGGGCTCGAGCGCCGCGAACCGCTCCCCGCGGTGGAGGCACCCGACGGTCTCGAGCTGCCCGTAGCGGGCGAGGCCGCCGCCAGGCGCCGCTGGGCCGCGTTCCTCGACGACGGCCTGGAGCGCTACGGCGAGCGGGACCGTCCCGACCTCGACACCACCAGCCGGATGTCGGTCCACCTGAAGTGGGGCGAGATCCACCCCCGCACGCTGCTGGCCGACCTCGCCACCCGGTCCGGGGACGCGGCCGCGACGTACCGCAAGGAGCTGGCCTGGCGCGAGTTCTACGCCGATGTGCTCTTCGCGCGACCCGAGACCGCCCGGGAGTACCTCCGTCCCGAGTTCGCCCGGATGCCGTACGACGAGCCGGGCGAGCGGCTCGCGGCCTGGCGGGAGGGCCGCACCGGCTACCCGATCGTCGACGCCGGGATGCGGCAGCTGCGCGGCAGCGGCTGGGTGCACAACCGGGTCCGGATGATCGTGGCCAGCTTCCTGGTCAAGGACCTGCACCTCGAGTGGCAGCACGGCGCGCGGCACTTCCTGCACTGGCTCGTCGACGGTGACCTCGCCTCGAACAACCACGGCTGGCAGTGGGTGGCGGGGTCGGGGACCGACGCGGCGCCGTACTTCCGGGTGTTCAACCCGGTGACACAGGGCCGAAAGTTCGACCCCGAGGGCGCCTACGTGCGACGGTGGGTGCCTGAGCTGCGCGACGTCGCGCCCCGGCACGTCCACGCGCCCTGGGAGGATCCCGCCGGGCCACCGGAGGGCTATCCTGCTCCGATCGTGGAGCACGCCGAGGAGCGTCGCGAGGCACTGGCCCGCCTGGAACGCATCAAGAAGTGAGAGTCGAGCAGCATGACCGCAGCGCCTGCCGAGGGCAGTGAGAGTCCGGTGACCGCCGAGCCGGTCGCAGAGCCCCGGGTGGACGGCGACCTCACCGTGCCGCACCGGTTCCGCGGCCCGGCCGGCTCCGGCAACGGCGGGTGGACGGCCGGGGCGCTCTCCGAGCGGGTGCCGGTCTCCGGGACGCCGGTCACCGTCGAGGTGACGCTGCGCCGCCCGCCGCCCCTCGACGTCGCGCTCACCGTCGAGCACCACCACCCCGCCGACGGGAGCGCCCCGGTGACCGTGCTCAGCGACGGCGAGGACCGGGTCGCGGAGGCCCGCGCGGTCGTCGACGACCTCACTCCGGTCGAGACCGTCGGGCCCGACGAGGCTGCCGCCGCCATGGCGGCGTACCCGGGTCTGCGCAAGCACCCGTTCCCGCAGTGCTTCGCCTGCGGCCCCGACCGCGAGGCCGGCGACGGGCTGCAGATCTTCCCCGGCCGGGTCGGCGGCCCCGACTCGGACCGGGTGGCTTCGCTGTGGCTCCCGCACGCCTCGCTCGCCGAGTCCGGCGACCTCGTCGACCCGGGCGTCGAGCGCGTCGGGATCACCACGACGTGGGCGGCGCTGGACTGCGTCGGCGGCTGGTCGGAGGACCTCGAGGGACGCCCGATGGTGCTCGGCCGGATGACCGCCCGCATCGACGCCCGCCCGGTCGTCGGCGAGCCGCACGTCGTGGTCGGCCGGCGGGTGCGTAGCGAGGGTCGCAAGACCTTCACCGCCAGCACGCTCTACGACGCCGACGGCCGCGTGGTGGCCACCGCCGAGCACGTCTGGATCGCCGTCGACCCCGCCGCCTTCGCCTGAACCCCGTACCGTGAGCGCCATGAGCGACGAGAAGATCCGCGTGTTCCTGCTCGACGACCACGAGGTCGTACGCCGGGGACTGCGCGACCTGCTGGAGGCCGAGGACGACATCGAGGTCGTGGGCGAGTCCGGGCTGGCCCACGAGGCAGCCGCCCGGATCCCGGCCCTGCGCCCGCACGTCGCGGTCCTCGACGCGCGGCTGCCGGACGGGAGCGGCATCGACGTCTGCCGCCAGGTTCGGTCGGTGGACCCGGGGATCAAGGCGCTGATCCTCACCAGCTACGACGACGACGAGGCGCTGTTCGCCGCGATCCTCGCGGGCGCGGCCGGCTACGTCCTCAAGCAGATCGGCGGCAACGACCTCGTGGACGGTGTGCGCCGGGTCGCCGGGGGCCAGTCGCTCATCGACCCGTCCCTGACCGCCAAGGTGCTCGACCGGGTGCGCAACGGCCCCGAGGAGCCCGCGGAGCTGTCCTCGCTCACCGACCAGGAGCGCAAGATCCTCGCGCTCATCGCCGAGGGCCTGACCAACCGGCAGATCGGCGAGCGGATGTTCCTGGCCGAGAAGACCGTGAAGAACTACGTCTCCAGCATCCTGGCGAAGCTCGGTCTCGAGCGTCGTACCCAGGCCGCGGTGCTCGCCTCCAAGCTGCTCGGCTCCTGACCGGCTGCTGAGCGCGGCGGCGGGACCAAGGCCGCCGCGCAGGGTCGGCAAGGGTCCCCTCAGCGGGGGACATAGGGCCCACCCAGGTCGTGCCCAGGGACTCTCGGCCCGACCCCCTCCGGAAAGCCACCCTGGTCATGTCAGAAAAGACGGGAACCGACCAGGAGGGTCACCATGAACATCACCCGCCACCGCAACCAGCAGGACACCACGACCCAGCGGGGCGATGTGGCCCCGATGCTCGTCGAGACCGACATCGTCACGACGTCGGCCGCACGCAACGGGCTGGGCGTCCTCCGCCTCGCCTACGGCCTCACCTTCCTGTGGGCCTTCTTCGACAAGCTGCTCGCGCTCGGCTTCCACACCGGCTACGACCAGGACGGGAACCTGGACCGGTTCGGCGACGCGGCCTGGATCAACGGCGGCAGCCCCACCGAGGGCTTCCTCTCCTTCGGCGTCCCCGAGGACAACCCCTTCAAGGACATCTTCAACAACCTGGCCGGCCAGGGCTGGGTCGACTGGCTCTTCATGCTCGGTCTGCTCGGCATCGGCCTCGCCCTCACGCTGGGTGTGACGATGCGGATCGCCGCGGCAGCGGGCGCTCTCCTCTACGTACTGATGTACGCCGCCAGCCTGCCCCTCGAGAACAACCCGGTCATCGACGACCACTTGATCGGCGCCATCGTGGTCGTGGTCCTCGCGCTGACCCTGGCCGGTGACACGCTCGGCGCCGGACGTGCCTGGGCCCGTACCCAGCTGGTCCGTCGGTTCCCGGTCCTGAGGTGATCGAGCACCAGGCACCATCGGCCGCCGGCGAGTGGGACTCCCACTCGCCGGCGGTCGTTGGCGTGGACGGCTCCGCCCGCAACCGCGCGGCGGTCCACTGGGCCGCCCACGAGGCCGCCGGCGCCGGTCGTGCCCTGCGCCTGGTCGCCGTGTCCGAGCCCTCGCTCCTCCACCGCCTCCCTCACCCGGCGCCCCGCTCGGCCGCCCACCGCGCACTCGACGACGCGCGCGTCACCGCCGAGCGGTACGTCGCCGCGGAGCGCATCGAGACCGAGGTCGCCGAAGGTCCCGTCGAGGACCTGCTGCTCGAGCGGGCCCGGGACGCCGGGATGCTGGTCGTCGGCAAGCGCGGCCGGCACGCGATCCCGAGGATGCTGGTGGGCTCCACGTCGCTTGCCGTCGCCGGCCGGTCTCCCGTGCCGGTGGCCGTCGTCCCCGACGAGTGGCAGCCGGAGCGCCACGCGGGCGGCGCGGTCGTCGTCGGTGTCGACCCCGCGCACGCGACCGACGCCCTGCTGCACCTCGCGTTCGGACGGGCGGGGCGTCTCGACGTACCGCTGGAGGTGGTGCATGGTCGCGAGGAGCTCGACGACGCCGCCGGCACGGGCGCGGACGAGGACCCGACCGTTGTGGAAAAGCTCCTGGGCCCGTGGCGCGAGTCCTTCCCCCGGGTCGCCGTGACCGCCCACGAGCGGGCCGGGCACCCGGCGGTCGCGGTGCTCGACGTCGCGGAGGGCGCTCAGCTCGTCGTGCTGGGTCGGCGCAACAGCAGCCGCTTCACCGGCTTCGGCTTCGGGTCGGTCACCCGGGCCGTGCTCCACTACGCCACCTGCCCGGTGCTCGTGGTGCCCACCGACGCCGGCTGAGTCGGTGAGGCTGTCGCTGCTCCCGCGGTTGTGCTGGGATCACTGGATGCGTTACGCCATCACCGGTGCGACCGGGTTCGTCGGAGGCGCCCTCGCCTCGAAGCTCCGCAAGAGCGGCCACGAGGTGGTCGCCCTGGTCCGCGACCCCGGCCGCGCCGGTGCCCTGTCCGCGGCGGGAGTCCACCTGGTCGCGGGCGACCTGGCCGACACCGCCGCGCTGGACCGGCTGTGCGCGGGGACGGACGGGCTGTTCCACGTCGCCGGCTGGTACAAGCTCGGCCAGCGCGACTGCTCGCCAGGCACCCGCGTCAACGTCGAGGGAACCCGCAACGTGCTCGAGGCGGCGCGCCGGACACGGGTGCCGAAGGTGGTCTACACCAGCACGCTGGCGGTCAACTCCGACACCGGGGGACGGGGCGTGGACGAGAGCTACCGGTTCACCGGCACGCACCTGTCGCACTACGACCAGACCAAGGCCGAGGCGCACGACATCGCGGAGCGGTACGCGACCGAGGGCCTGCCGGTGGCGATCGTGCAGCCGGGGCTTGTCTACGGACCCGGCGACACGTCGCAGACCGGCGAGCTGATCGCGCAGGTGGTGCGCGGCGGGCGACCGCCTGTGCCGCGCGGGGGCGGCGTGTGCTGGGGACACGTCGACGACGTCGCCTCCGGGCACGTCCTCGCCATGGACGAGGGCGGGACCGGCGAGTCCTACATGCTGGCCGGCCCTCGGGCGTCGCTCGCCGAGGGGCTCCGGGAGGTTGCCACGATCGCCGGCACGCGCGGGCCGCGGCTGCTCCCGGCCTCGATGGTGCGCGCCACCGCGGCGCTGACCGGCCGCCTGGCCCAGGCGGTTCCGGTACCGCCGACGTACGTCGAGGAGACGCTGCGCGCCTCTCTGGCCACCTACTTCGGCAGCCCCGCGAAGGCGGAGCGAGAGCTGGGCTGGTCCGCGAGGCCCTTGCACCAGGGCCTGACCGACACCGTCACCGCACTGCGCGAGGCAGGCGCGTAGGCCGGCCTCGCGCAGTGCTCGATGGCGATGCAGCGGTCAGTCGATGCACTGGCTCCAGGCGCCGGCACGCCAGGCTCCCGCCTGGGTACGCCAGACGTCTACTCGGACCAGGCGTCGGCCGTTCTGGTTGAGCAGGTCCACGACGCGCACGCCGTCCTGGTTGCCTGCACCGACGTCGTGCCCGCGCGCTCGTGTCCGCAGCGATGCCTCGAGACCACGCTCCTGGTAGCCCAGCATCGCTTGCTTCAAGGCATCCCAGGTGGACTTGCTACGGGCTCGTAGTGGCTCACGCAGTCGACTCCGCCGTCGATGGTGCCTGCGCAGGCACTGAGAATCCCGCAAACGAGTACGGCCAGGCTCATCCGCACAGGCGCTGTCATGCTCGGACGACGCAGTCTCGCTGCTCTCGGTTCCGAACCTCAGGCGGCTTCGTAGCGGAGGTCGAGGTCGGGGCGTATGTAGAGCTCGATGGTGCGGGGTCGTGGCCGCGCTGCCTCCCGTGGGCGGGGAAGCTTGCGGGTGCCGGTGTGGTCGACCAGGTAGTGATGGCCGTGCGGGTCACGCCACAGGTAGATGCCCTCGAACGGCTGCCTGACCTGCCAGCCGCCGTGGGTCTTGATCCGGTGGTGCAACCGGCCCAGCGGGCCGTAGTTGTCCGTCCGCGACTGCCCCGGCCGCACCCCGCCGGCGCCGGCGGCTCCGGTGCCGGTGTGGTCGAACGGCTCGGTGTGGTCGAGGTCCAGGCCACCGCCGACCTGGGCGGCGAACGGGAAGCAGTCCGCGGGCGTGCGCAGCGCCACCGCACGGCGGTGCCGCGCCGGGATCTCGTAGGAGTCGACCGGCTCCTGCCCGGCCAGGTCGAGCACCGGGCGCACCGTCACCGCGTGGTAGGGCGCGAGCTGCTCACGCAGGTACGCCAGGCTCACCGGGCCCTCCCCCTCCCACCGGACCACGCCACCGGGCGGACCGGTCGACCCACCCTCGAGCGTCTCACCGGCCAGGTGCAGCCAGATGTTCGCCCGGGGCAACAGGGCCGGCCAGTCCCACCGCCACCGATGCTCGGGATCACTGGCCCGCGCCAGCCACCGCGGCAGGTCACCGGGCCGGAACCGCCTCGGCACCCGCGGATCAACTGCATCGTCGGCGTCGGCTGCGTCGGCGTCGCGGTCGGCTAAGTCAGCATCGGCTGCCGCGTCGCGTGCGGCTGCGTCCCGTGCGGCTGCGCCAACCGCGTCGTTCGCGCCGACCGGCTCCGCTCGCTGAGCATCGCCGCCGGCGGCGTCGCCGGCAGTCGAACCGGCTGCCTCGCCAGCGTCATCGGCGCCAGGCTCACGGGCCGCGACGTCGGCCGCACCCGCGCCCGGGTCGCAGCCCGGCAGCGGCACATCCGCCCCCGCGTCTGTCCCCACGTCTGCGTCCGTTCCCGTGTCGGCTCCGGTGCGGGCGCGGTGCGCGGCGTAGGCCGCCAGCAGCTCCACGGCCTGGGTCGGGTTCGCCAGCAGCAGCACCGCCTTCACCCGACGCTCGTCCTCGCTGTCGGTGTCGCCCATGGCGGCCAGTGCCTGTGCCACGTAGGCGATCGTGGCCTCGACCCGGATCACCACCGCCGCCGGCGCCCGTACGTACAGCGACTTCATGCCCGCCTCGGAGGACCGCGACGCCCGGGCGAACACCCGCGCCCGCTCCTCCTCCTCACGCTGGGCAGCCACCTCCGGGTCCGCGGCCACGATCCGCCCCTCCAGCCGACTCTCGAACCGCGACCACGGCAGCCGCCCGTCGACCACCTCGACCAGGTCGGCGTCCACCCGGCCGGCCGCCTCCGCCGACAGGTGCCGGGTCTGCGCCGCCACGTAGCGCACCCACCCCGCCCGCGCCTCCCCCCGCTGCACCCGCACCCACATCAACGGCAACCGATGGCGGGCGTCCAGCGCATCGGCCAACAGCGCCCGACCCCCACGCGGACTCATCCGCATCCGCGCCGCCAGCTCCGCCGCGGCGAACTCCGCCACCCGCGGCGTCCCCACACCACCCAGCCTCACCCGACGCTCCGTGCCCGGCAACGCCCGAGACCCGACGCCGGGCAACCCGTCACCGTCGCACAGGTCCGCATAGTGCGCGGCGAACACCAACGTCGCACACGCCGCCTCCTGCTGCACACGCCACAGCGACTCCACCCCGTCGAGCGTCTGCTCGACATCGTGCTCATCGACCGGCCTGTCCATACAGACCATTGCACCAGCACCCGCCGACAGTTTCCGACCGCCGACCGCCGACCGCCGACCGCCCGCCGGCGACCGGCGACCGGCACCGGCACCGGCACCGACGTCGATGCCACGCCCGGTCAGAGGCGGTCGAGCGGGACCACCCACTCCAGGCGGGTGCCGTGCGGCTCCTCCGGCAGCATCCGCACCTCGCCGCCGAGGTCGCGGGCGCGGCGCCGGACGTTGCGCAGTCCGCTCTCGTGCCGCTCCGGCGGCAACCCCTGGCCGTTGTCGGTGACCCGCAGTGACAGCTTGCTCCCGTCGGTCTCCACCTCGACGACGGCAGCGTCGGCCTCGGCGTGCCGGGCGATGTTCGACAGCGACTCGCGCAGCACCGCGAGCAGCTGGTCGGCGACCGGCCGCGGGACCGCCGTGTCCACCGGGCCGGCACTGCGTACCAGCGGCGAGAAGCCCAGCACCGGGACGTACTCCTTGACGACCCCGCGGACGTCCGCGCGCAGCGAGGACTCGTGGGCGTGCTGGAGCTCGAAGATCGTGGACCTGATGTCGCGGATGGTCACGTCGAGGTCGGCAACGGCGTGGTCGATGCGCGAGCGGACCTCCTCGTCGTCGGAGCGCCGGCGCAGCCCCTGCAAGTGCAGCCCGGTGGCGAACAGGCGTTGGATCACGAGGTCGTGCAGGTCGCGGGCGATCCGGTCGCGGTCCGCCACCAGCAACAGCTCCTCGCGGTCGGAGACCGCCTGCGCCCGGTCCAGCGCGAGACCGGCCTGGTCGGCGAAGGAGAGCAGCAGCTCGGACTCGTCGCGCTCGAGAGCGCCGCGAGGCCGGTCGAGGTAGACGAGCAGGACGCCGCCCTCGGCAAGGTGGGAGCGCAGCGGCACCACCATGCAGTGTCCCGAGCCACGGACCGGCCGGGTCAGCATCGGCTCGCCGGGGTTGGCGTCCACCTCCGTCAGCACCGGTCCCAGCTCGGCGACGAGCTCCTCCGCGGAGCCGACCGCCGGCCCGTCGGCGGCGACGACGGTGTGCTTCCCGTCGACCTGCCGCACCACGGCGGAGAGCGCGGCACTGGTGACCCGGCGAGCGACGATGGCCACCTGGGTCAGCGCGTCCTCCACGTCGACCGGCGGCTGGAGAGCCTGCAGGATCTGCTCGGAGGCCGCGAGCCACTGCCGGCGGCGCTCGTTGCGGGTGAAGTTGCGAGCGTTGTCGATCACCGAGCCGGCCGCGGTCGCCAGCGCCTCGACGAGCAGCTCGTCGGCCTCGGTGAACGCGTCGGTCCCCTGCTTGTCGGTGAGGTAGAGGTTGCCGAAGACGGTCCCCCGGACCCGCACCGGCACGCCGAGGAAGCTGGTCATCACCGGGTGGTTCTGCGGGAAGCCCGCCGACTGCGGGTGCTCCTTGAGGTGGGCCAGGCGCAGCGGCTCGGGGTGGTCGATCAGCTGGCCGAGCAGGCCCAGCCCGCGGGGCAGCGGCCCGATGGCGGCGCGTTCGGCGTCGGTGAGCCCGTAGGTGATGAAGTCCGAGAGGCCGCCCTCGCGGGCCACGACGCCCAGGGCGCCGTACCGCGCGCCGGTGATCTGGCAGGCGGCCTTGACGATCCGGTCGAGGACCGAGTGCGGGTCGAGGTCGGTGCTGATCGCGACGACGGCGTCGAGCAGGGCGTGCACGTTCGCGGGGAGGTCGGGCCGCGTCATGGCCCCGACCCTACCTACGGCACGGCGCCGGAAGACGTCAGAGGGTGCGTTGCACCGGGCTCATCGCGGCCCGGCCCCAGTCGGCGCCCAGCCGGCGTCCGGAGATGTCGCGCCAGATCAGCTTGATGTAGAGGTTGCGCTGGCCCGCCGCCCAGGGGCGCGGGTCCCACGTGCGGCGGATGTCGGCCACCTCGTCGGGGTCCTCGACGAGCTCCGAGCGGCCGATCGCGATGACGCTCCAGCCTTGGTGCTTCTCGTAGTCGATGTGGTCGATCTCGAAGGCCAGCTCGCTGTTCCACCCGTACGTGCCGAGCTCGCTGTACGGCGAGGTCCGGAACACGATCGCGTCGCCGTACATCGCGTAGTTGACCGGCAGGATGCGCGGCCCCACCGGCGTGGACATGGCGACGCGTCCGACCACCCCGGAGTGCAGCTGCTCGACGCACTCGTCCACGGTCATCTCGATCGGTGTGCTCATCTCAACCTCCCGGCTCCTGCTTGCCTCAAGGGTCCTGGACGGCGGTGCGGCATGGATGGGTCCATGGTCCCGGGTGCGGGGGCCGAGCGTTCCTCGGTCCGGACGGCGCCGGATCCCCGGCTGCCGACGCGCGGCCGGTTTGACACGGTCCCCCGCACCCGGCTCGAATTGGATCGTGACAATCACTTCCCCGCCGTGGTGGCGCGACTCGGTCTGCTACCAGATCTACGTGCGCAGCTTCGCCGACGCCGACGGCGACGGCGTCGGCGACCTCGCCGGCATCCGGGAGCGGCTGCCCTACCTGGCCCGGCTCGGTGTGGACTCGGTGTGGATCACGCCGTTCTACCCCTCGCCGCAGGCCGACCACGGCTACGACGTCGCCGACTACCGCGATATCGACCCGATGTTCGGCACCCTCGAGGACTTCGACGCGATGCTGGCCACCGCGCACGACCTGGGTCTGAAGGTCATCGTCGACGTGGTGCCCAACCACACCTCGAGCGCGCACCCGTGGTTCGTCGAGGCCCTCGCCGCCGCACCGGGCTCGCCGGCGCGCGAGCGCTACGTGTTCCGCGACGGCCTCGGCCCGGACGGCTCGGAGCCGCCGAACAACTGGATCTCGATGTTCGGCGGCCGCGCCTGGAGCCGGGTCGAGGACGGCCAGTGGTACCTCCACCTCTTCGACGCCGACCAGCCGGACCTGAACTGGTGGAACGACGAGGTCGGCGACGAGTTCGAGTCGATCCTCCGGTTCTGGCTCGACCGCGGCGTCGACGGCTTCCGCATCGACGTCGCCCATGGCCTCTACAAGCCGCTCGACCTGACCCCGCGGCGCGCCGGCGACAAGCCGCCGCACCCGATGTGGGACCAGCCGGAGGTCCACGAGGTCTACCGCCGCTGGCACAAGGTGCTGCAGGAGTACGACGGGGACAGGATGGCTGTCGCCGAGGCCTGGACCGACACCGCCGAGTCGATGTCGCGCTACGTCCGTGCCGACGAGCTGCAGCAGACGTTCAACTTCCTCTGGCTCGAGGCCGACTGGTCGGCGCTGGAGTTCCAGGACGTCATCACCGAGACGCTCGACGCGGTGGGTCGGGTCGGCGCCTCCCCCACCTGGGTGCTGTCCAACCACGACGTCGTCCGGCACACCACGCGGTACGGCGGCGGCGCGATCGGGCGGGCGCGGGCGCGAGCCGCGGTGCTGACGATGATGGCTCTGCCGGGGTCGGCCTACGTCTACCAGGGCGAGGAGCTGGGCCTGGAGCAGGTCGACGTCCCCGACGAGTTCCGCCAGGACCCGAGCTTCCACCGGACCGGTGGCGAGGAGCCAGGCCGGGACGGCTGCCGGGTGCCGCTGCCCTGGTCGGGCGCTGCGGCGCCGTACGGCTTCGGTCCGGGGACCGGCCAGCCGTGGCTGCCGCAGCCCGCGGTCTTCGCGGTGGAGAGCGTCGAGGCGCAGCAGGACGACCCGGCCTCGACGCTGAGCTTCTACCGCGCGTTGCTGGCCATGCGCCGCGAGGTCGCGGCCGGCCTCGCGCACGAGGTGGAGATCATGGACTCCGAGACCGGCAGCCTGGCGTTCCGCCGCGGCGCTGCGGACGAGGACCGGTTGGTCACGGTGGTCAACTGCGGCGAGCGGCCGGTGCCGCTGCCCGAGGCGGCCGGCGAGCTGCTGATGACCAGCGGCACGGGCCTGGTCGGCGGGTCGCACCGGCTGCTGCCGCCCGACACCGCCGCCTGGTTCCGCTCAGCCTGAGCGGGCCTCGACGGCCGGGCGGGGTCCGGGGCCTTCGGCGTAGCCCGCGCCAGGGTGGCGCGACAGGTCCGGCTCGTGGTGCGTGTGCAGCAGTCGGTGCCGCTCGTCGGCCGTGAGGGCGGCGCGGACCGTGGCGACCTCGGTGTTGAGGTGCGAGCGCCGCTTCGGCAGGACGGCGTCGGTGGCGTAGAGACCCTGGGCACGCTGCCGGCGGACCGTCATGTCGAACCCGTGCGGTTGACCGCCGCCGCCGACGCAGCCACCGGGGCACGCCATCACCTCGATGAAGGCGTACGGCGAGGAGCCGTCACGGACCCGCTCCAGCAGGGGCGGCAGGTTGTGCAACCCGTGGACGACGGCGACCTCGGCGGACCGGTCCCCGAGGTGGACCGAGGCTGTCCGCACTCCGGCCATGCCGCGCACGGCGTGCACGTCGAGGTCCGCCATCTCCTGCCCGGTCAGCAGCACGTGGACGGTGCGGAGCGCTGCCTCGAGCACCCCTCCGGTGGCCCCGAAGAGGGTGCCGGCCCCGGTCTGCTCCGAGAGCATGCGGGTCGGCGTGCCCTCCGGCACGTCGGGCAGCCGCAGGCCCGCCGCCTTGAGCATCCGGATCAGCTCTCGTGTGGTGAGCACGTGGTCGACGTACGGCCGGCCTTCCTGGGCGGGGTCGTCGCGCGCGGCCTCGAACTTCTTCGCGACGCAGGGCATGATCGACACGTTCACGACGGTCTCGGGGTCGATGCCCCGCTCCTGCGCCCACCAGTTCTTCGTGACGGCGCCGAGCATCTGCTGCGGGGACCGGCACGTGGACAGGTTCGGGACCAGGTCGGGCCAGTAGGTCTCGACGTACCTGACCCAGCCCGGGCAGCAGCTGGTGAGCATCGGGAGGCCACGTCGTTCGCGGAGCCGCTCGACGAGCTCGGTCGCTTCCTCGACGACCGTCAGGTCCGCCGCGAAGTCGGTGTCGAAGACGGCGTCGAAGCCGAGCAGCCGCAGGGCGCCGTAGATGTTCCCGACCAGGTTGGTGCCCGGCGCGACTCCGAAGGCCTCGCCGACCGCCACCCGCACGGCGGGGGCGATCTGCACGGTGACGAACGCGTCCGGGTCGGCCAGGGCTGCCCGCACCTGCCGGATCGCGGGCTTCTCGACGATCGCCGCGGCCGGGCAGACCTGCGTGCACTGACCGCAGTTGATGCAGCGGTCGGGGTCGATCATCGGCCTGGTGTCGTGGCCGCGCCCGACGAACTGGATGGCGTCGACCGGGCAGATGGTCTCGCAGCGGTGGCAGAGCACGCAGTTCTCGTACTGCTGGACGAGCACCGGGTGGCTCTCGTCCGCAGGCAGGGGCTCGACGTGGTCGTGGGGGAAGCGGTCCAGACCCAGGTCGTGACCGGCCAGCATCGAGCGCAGCTCGCACTCCTCGGCTCCGAGGGGGCAGGTGAGGCAAGAAGCCCTGTGCCGCAACGCCGTCAACGCCGCGCTGGTGTCTCTCTGCTTGTCCAGCCTGGCGTTGTGCACCGTGATGACGGCACCGTCCTCGTACGGCGTGAGCGGGTGGCGGCAGGCGCACGCGGTGATCGTCCTGCCGCGGGCCAGCCGGACCTCGACGTTGCACTGGCCGCAGTTGCCGGACGTGGAGGGAGCCTTGGTCCAGCCGGGAGGCAGCTCGGGAAGCATGCAGAAGGTCGGGCAGTCGACACCGGCCACGTCCGCGGCCTGCTTGACCGTGGTGCCCTCCGGGACGGTGACGGTGACGCGCCCCGCCGTGACGCGGGCATCGCGGACCAGGGTGACGGTGACGCTCATGGCCGCCTCGCAGGCCGCAGCACCGCATAGGCGATCACGCCACCCGAGAGGGCGGTGACCAGCTGGGGCCACCCCATGACGGTGAGTGCGACCGGGACCATGGGCGCGGCCAGCAGGTCCGTGGCGGCCACCAGGAGGCCGGTCGTCGCGAGCAGCCAGCCGGACTTCAGCACAGCCGCCGCGACGGCGCCCCGCCACCACCCCCGCTTGCGCAGCACGTGGAAGGTGACCACGAGCAGGATGTTCCCGGCCATGATCAGCGGAACCAGCGGCGCGAGGGGCGCGGCCAGCTGACCCGACATCACCGCGAACAGGCTGGGCAGGATGCCGATGCTGACGGCGGCTCGAGGGCCCACCAGCACGACCGCCACCAGCAACGCCGCGTTCACGATCGTGCCGGTGAACAGCTGCGGCAGCCCCAGCATCGGCGCCAGGACCGAGATGCCCAGCAGGGTCGCGTACGTCCTCGACGCCGCGGCCACGCCCCGCAACGAGTCGGTCAGGACAGCTGCCATGAGGTCCTCCCCTCAGGCTCACCTCCAACCTTCCGCATCCACAGGCGGCCCTGAAGGGGCGATCGTCCCCCCGTGGACGAGGCGCGTGTCACACCTGGCGGCCGCTGACGGTGCAGTTGTAGCGCGCGAGCTGGGCGACGAGGTCGCCGAGCTCGTCGGCGGTCCAGTCGTCGAAGCGGGCGACGTACGCCGCCCGGCGGGTCCGCTCGAGCTCGGTGAGCCGGCGCTCGCCCTCGGCGGAGAGCCGCACCACCTGGGCCCGGCGGTCGCTGGGGTCCTCGGTGCGGGCGACCAGGTCGAGCTCGCAGAGCAGGTGCACCTGCCGGCTCACGGCTCCCTTGTCCATGCCCAGCGCGTCGGCCACCTGCGCCTGGGAGACCCCGCCGTGCTCGCGGACCTGCTGGAGCACCTGGTAGCCCGCCACCGTCAGCGACGGGTCCACCAGCCGGGCCCGCTCGTCGGTCGCTCGGCGGACCCGGCGCAGCAGCGCGGCAACCTCGCCCTCGAGCGAACGCAGCAGGTCGCTCTTGCGGGTCAGCACGCCGGCGCCGGTCACCGGGCGCCTGCCACCTCGGGGCTCGTGCCGCCCTCGGCGAGCTCGTCCTCGCGGGCGAGCGTGGTGCGCAGCGGCGTCTCGCGGATCGCCACGATGCAGGCCAGCGCGGCGAGGCAGAACGGGACCGCGAGCAGGAAGATGTGGCCGACCGCGTCGCCGTACGCCGTCACCACGATCTCGCGCACCGGCGCCGGAAGCGCGCTCAGGTCCGGGATGCTCGACCCACCGGAGCCCGCGTCCGGCTGGACCCCGATGCGTGAGAGGCCGGTGGCGACGGAGACCGACACGCGGTGACCGAGCACCGCACCGAGCGCCGAGACGCCGATCGACCCACCCATGGTCCGGAAGAACGCGGCGAGCGAGCTGGCCGCGCCCATGTCGCGCTGGGCGGCTGAGTTCTGCACCGCGAGCACGAGGTTCTGGTTCACCATCCCGAGCCCGATCCCGAGGACGGCCATGGAGGAGCCGGCGGTCACGAGCGTGGTCTGGTGGTCCAGGCGGCTGAGCAGGAGCAGGCCGACCGTCATCAACGTGCCACCGGCGACGAGGTAGGGCTTCCAGGTGCCGTAGCGGGCGATCAGTCGGCCGCTGGCGATGCTGGAGGCGAGCAGGCCGAGCACCATCGGCAGGGTCATCAGGCCGGCCTCGGTGGGCGACATGCCCTTCGAGAGCTGGAAGTACTGCGCCAGGAAGACCGTCGAGCCGAACATCGCGACACCCACCATGAGGCTGGCGACGACCGACAGGCTGATCGTGCGGCTGCGGAACAGCTGGAGCGGGATCACCGGCTCCTTGGCGCGGCTCTCGACGAGCACGGCGAGCGCGAGCAGGAGCAGGCCGCCGGCGATCATCGCCCCGGTCGTCAGCGACAGCCAGTCGAACTGGTGACCGGCCAGCGAGACCCAGATCAGCAGGGTGGAGACGCCTGCGGCGATCAGGCCGGCACCGAGGTAGTCGATGGAGACCTCGCGCCGGATGGTCGGCAGGTGCAGCGTCTTCTGCAGCACCACCACCGCGATCGCGGCGACCGGGACGCCGACGAAGAAGCACCACCGCCAGCCCAGCCAGGACGTGTCGACGATCAGTCCGCCGATGAGCGGACCGCTCACGGTCGCGACCGCGAAGGTCGCGCCGAGGTAGCCGAAGTAGCGACCCCGCTCGCGGGGGGAGACCATCGTCGCGATCACGATCTGCACCAGGGCGGTGAGCCCGCCGACGCCGACGCCCTGGACCGCGCGGGCCCCGATCAGCACGCCCATGGACGGCGCGAAGCCGGCGATGAACGAGCCGATCACATAGATCAGCAGCGCCGACTGCACCAGCATCTTCTTGCTGAACAGGTCGGCGAGCTTGCCCCAGATCGGGGTGGTGGCGGTGAGCGTCAGCAGGGTGGCGACCACGACCCAGGTGTAGCCGGACTCGGTGCCCTGCAGGTCGGCGACGATGATCGGGAGGGCGTTGGAGACGACCGTGGAGGACAGCATCGCGACGAACATCGCGAGCAGCAGCCCGGACAGGGCCTCCATCACCTCGCGGTGCGTCATCTGCGGCGCGGCGGCAGCCTGCCGGTCGGGAGGGGTGGCGACGGTTGACATCGGGCGGACAGCACCTCGGTTGAGCTCGGCGACGGATTGGTTGCGGTTGTCAACTATACGTCGATGGTTGCACTTGGCAACCAAATTGGCTCACGGCGTGGGGTGTTCTGCGTCATAGGCCAGGAACAGCACCCCCCAGAGGGCCGAGGCCAGCCCGGCGGCACCGACGGCACCGCCGTACAGCAGCACCGAGACCACCACCGCGAGCCCCTGCAGCCGGACCTTGCCCACCCAGCCGGAGAAGGCGAACGCCACCAACGCCCCGATCGCCGGCGACGCCTGCAGCACGCCGACGGCAGCCGCCCCACCGCCGTAGACCTTGTAGGCCAGCGCCGGGAACAGCGCCGCGGCTGTGCGAGCACCATCGCGCACAGGTCGAGCACGAAGGTCATCCGCAGGTTCGGCGAGCGGCGCAGGAACGCCAGCCCGTCGAGCACCGAGCGGATCCCGGCCCGGGGGCTGTCCTCGAGCGGCGGCAGCGCCGGCAGCCGGAGCAACGCGTAGAAGCTCGCCGCGAACGTCAGCACGTCCACGGTGTACGCCGCCTCGAAGCCCCACCGGCTGATCGGCAGGGCTCCCAGGACCGGGCCGAGGGTGAAGCCGAGGTTGAACGAGGCCGTGTTCAGCGCGCTCGCGGCCGGCAGCAGCCCCGGGCCGAGCAGCCGCGGCAGCATCGCCGAGCGGGCCGGGTTGTTCAGCGCGTAGAAGCCCGACTGGACCGCGACCAGGACCAGCAGCAGCCACACCGACGCCTGCGCCGCGTAGGCCTGGGCGGCGAAGCAGAGGG
The DNA here is from genome assembly GCA_963835385.1 of uncultured Actinomycetota bacterium. GTDB lineage: Bacteria > Actinomycetota > Actinomycetes > Propionibacteriales > Nocardioidaceae > Nocardioides_B. The sequence continues at coordinate 510,815 of CAWIFK010000005.1, read as the reverse complement.
CGACCAGCCACAGCCCGGCCGAGGCTGCCAGCGCCAGGCGGCGCCGGTCCACCGCGTCGGCGAACGCGCCGCCGTAGAGGCCGAGGACCACCAGCGGACCGAGTCCGAAGACACCGACCAGCCCGACGTAGAACGACGACTCGGTCAGCGTGTACACCTGCACCGCCACCGCGACGTTGGTCATCTGCTGGCCCAGCTGGGCCACGGTGCTGCCCCAGAACAGTCGCCGGTACGCCGGCGACTCGCGCAGCGGGCGCGGGTCGGTCAGCAGCCCCCTCCCGAAAACCTCCTTGTGGGCGGGCCGGACGGGCCGTAACTTGGTGGCACACGGGAAAGGAGGTGGTCCAGAAGTGAATTCTTTGCGGACTCGTGAGGTGGCTGCTCTCTAGCAGCGCACCGTCCAGCACGGTGACCCGCCATGGTGGCGGTCTGCGCGCTGGAAATACTCGAGCAGTCACCCGGCCCGTGGTCGCTCCGGAAGTCCGACCGGAGACGCGGCGCCTCCCCCGCTCAGCCGAGGGAGGAGCCGCACCGACCACGGGCCGTCTGCATGTCAGCCGACCGGCGCCGCCTGCTCCTCGGTCTCCTCGCTCTCGACCGGGGCCGCGAACTGCGCCTGGTAGAGCGCGGCGTAGGCGCCGCCGGCAGTGAGCAGCTCGTCGTGGGTCCCCTGCTCGACGATCCGGCCGGCCTCCATCATCAGGATCAGGTCCGCGTCGCGGATCGTGGACAGCCGGTGCGCGATCACGAAGCTGGTCCGGTCCGAGCGCAGTGCGGCCATCGCCTTCTGCACCAGCAGCTCGGTGCGGGTGTCGACCGAGCTGGTCGCCTCGTCGAGGATCAGCAGTGCCGGGTCGGCGAGGAACGCCCGCGCGATCGTGACCAGCTGTCGCTCGCCGGCGCTGAGCGAGCCGCCGTCCTCGTCGAGCACGGTGTCGTAGCCCTCCGGGAGGTTGTGCACGAACCGGTCGACGAAGGTGGCGCGCGCCGCGGCCAGGATGTCCTCCTCGGTGGCGTCCGGCCGCCCATAGGCGATGTTGTCGCGGATCGTCCCCTCGAACAGCCAGGTGTCCTGCAGCACCATGCCGGTGCGGCCACGCAGGTCCGCGCGCCGCATCGTGGCGATGTCCACGCCATCGAGCGTGATCCGTCCGGCGTCGAGGTCGTAGAAGCGCATGACCAGGTTGACCAGGGTGGTCTTGCCGGCCCCCGTGGGGCCGACGATGGCGACCGTGCGCCCCGGCCTGGCGACCAGCGAGAGGCCCTCGATCAGCGGCCGGTCGGGCTCGTAGCGGAACGACACCCGGTCGAACACGACCTCGCCGCGGCCGCCGACCGCGAGAGGGGCCGCCTGCTCGAGCGGCTCCTCCTCGGCGTCGAGGAGCTCGAAGACCCGCTCGGCCGAGGCGACGCCGGACTGGAGCAGGTTCACCATCGAGGCGAGCTGGGTCAGCGGCTGGGTGAACTGCCGGGAGTACTGGATGAACGCCTGCACGTCGCCCAGGCTCATCGTGCCGCTGGCCACCCGCAGCCCCCCGAGCACGGCGATCACGACGTAGTTGAGGTTCCCGAGGAACATCATCACCGGCATGATCAGCCCGGAGATGAACTGGGCCCCGAAGCCGGCCCGGAACAGAGCGTCGTTCTCGCGGGCGAAGACCTCCTCCACCTCGTGCTGGCGGCCGAACACCTTGACCAGGGCGTGACCGGTGAAGGTCTCCTCGACATGGGCGTTCAAGGTTCCGGTACGCCGCCACTGGTCGATGAACAGCCCCTGGGAGCGCTTCATGATCTGCCCGGTCACGGCCATCCCGACCGGCACCGTCACGAGTGCGATGAGCGCCAGGGTCGGCGAGATCGAGAACATCATCGCGAGCACGCCGACCACGGTGAGCAGCGAGACGAGCAACTGGCTCATGGTCTGCTGCAGGGTCTGGCTGACGTTGTCGATGTCGTTGGTGACGCGCGAGAGCAGCTCGCCGCGGGGCTGGTGGTCGAAGTAGCTCAGCGGCAGCCGGTTGATCTTCTCCTCCACGTCGCGGCGCATCCGCCGCACCGCGGACTGCACGACGTCGTTGAGGAGGTAGCCCTGCAGCCACATGAGCACCGCCGCCCCGACGTACACGGCGAGCACGAGGAGCAGGACCTGCCCCACGGCCGCGAAGTCCACGCCCTGCCCGGGGGTGAGGTCCATGGCGGCGAGCATGTCGGCGAGCTGCTCCTCGCCCCGGGCGCGCAGGCCGGCGACCGCCTGCGCCTGCGTGGTCCCCTGCAGGTCGCGGCCCATCACCCCGGCGAAGATCAGGTCGGTGGCGCGGCCGAGGATCCTCGGCCCCACCACGGTGAGCGCGACGCCGGCGACGGCGAGCAGCAGCACCGAGACGACCTTGTGCCGCTCGGGCCGCAGCCTGCCGACGAGCCGGCGGGCGGAGGGCCCGAACTCCAGCGACTTCTGTCCCACCATGCCACCGTGGAAGGGGCCGCGTCCGGGGCCGCCGGCCTGGACCCGCTCGGTCTCCTTCAGCGTGGCCGGCGCCTTCTTGTCGCTCATGCCGCCTCCTCGGGAGTGAGCTGGGAGGCGACGATCTCGAGATAGGTCGCGCAGGTGTCGAGCAGCTCCTCGTGGGTGCCGCGACCGACCACCGCGCCGTCCTCGAGGACGAGGATCTCGTCGGCGTCGATGATCGTCGACACCCGCTGGGCGACGATCACCACGGTCGCGTCGCGGGTCACCGGCCGCAGGGCCGCGCGCAGCCGGGCGTCCGTGGCCAGGTCCAGGGCGGAGAACGAGTCGTCGAAGAGATAGATCTCCGGGTGCCGGATCACCGCGCGCGCGATCGCGAGCCGCTGCCGCTGACCTCCGGAGACGTTGCCACCCCCCTGGCTGAGCCTCGCCTCCAGCCCGCCGCTCATCTGCTCGACGAAGTCGCGAGCCTGCGCGATCTCGAGCGCCTGCCACATCTCGGCCTCCGTCGCGTCGGACTTGCCGTAGCGCAGGTTGTCCGCGACCGTGCCGGAGAACAGGAAGGCCTTCTGCGGCACGAGCCCGATCCGGCTCCACAGCGCGTCCGGGTCGAGCCGGCGTACGTCGACGCCGTCCACGCTCACGGATCCCGACGTCACGTCGAACAGCCGCGGAACGAGGTTGAGCAGCGTGGTCTTGCCGGCGCCGGTGGAGCCGATCACCGCGAGCGTGCGACCGGCGCGCGCGTCGAGGTCGATGCCGCGCAGCACCGGCTCCTCCGCGCCGGGATAGGTGAAGGTGACCCCGCGCATCGACAGCTCCCCGCGGCCGGTGCGCGGCGCCGGGACGAGCGGTGCGGCCGGCGGGACCACCGAGGAGTCGGTGTCGAGCACCTCGACGATCCGGTCCGCGCAGACGGCGGCGCGGGGCACCATCATCAGCATGAAGCTGGCCATCATCACGGCCATCAGGATCTGCACGAGGTAGGCCAGGAACGCGGTCAGCGAGCCGATCTGCATCGCGCCCGCGTCGACGCGGTGCGCCCCGAACCAGAGGACCGCGACGCTGGAGACGTTGAGGATCAGCATCACGGTCGGGAACATCGTCGCCATCCAGCGACCGACGCGGATCGCGACGTCACTGAGCTGCACGTTGGCGCGCTGGAACCGGGCCTCCTCGACCGGCTCGCGCACGAACGCACGGACCACGCGGATGCCGGTGATCTGCTCGCGCAGGATCCGGTTCACCGCGTCGATGCGGGTCTGCATCAGCCGGAACCCCGGCACCATCTGCGAGGCGATGATGCCGACGGCGGCGAAGAGGAGCGGCACCGCCACCGCCACCAGCCAGGACAGCCCGGCGTCCTCGCGGACCGCCATCAGCACGCCGCCGACCATCATGATCGGCGCGGTCACCATCATCGTGGCGCCCATCAGCACCAGCATGCCGACCTGCTGCACGTCGTTGGTGTTGCGCGTGATCAGCGAGGGCGCCCCGAACGTGGCGAGCTCGCGGGAGGAGAACGAGCCGACGCGGTGGAACAGCGCCGCCCGGACGTCGCGCGCGAAGGCCATGGCGGTCCGCGCCCCGACGTAGACCGCACCGACGCTGCAGGCGATCTGCACCAGGGAGACCGCCAGCATCACCCCGCCGGTGCGGACGATGTAGCCGGTGTCGCCGCGGGCGACCCCGTTGTCGATGATGTCGGCGTTCAGGCTGGGCAGGTAGAGCGCGGCCATCGTGGCCAGGAACTGGAGCACGACGACGATGCCAAGGTCGCGGCGGTACGGCGCGAGCCGGGCACGCAGCAGGCGCAGCAGCATCAGGCCCTCCTCCCGGTCGGCACCCGGATGCCCTCGAGCAGCACGTCGACCACCTCGTCGACGCTCAGCCGGTCCTCGGCGTGCATGCCGGGGTGGCGCGACCCGAGCACCAGGGTCCGCAGCAGCAGCGCCGCCCGCTCGGGTGCGACGCTCAGCTCGTCGCGGTAGGGCTCGAAGACCTCGGTCAGCCGTTCGAGCAGGGCCCGATGCGACTCGGTCACGAACGCCGGCGGGCCGGCGCGCTCGCCGGCGGCCTGGGTCATCCACACCCTGCGCAACGTCATCAGCACCGTCGAGACCTGCTCGGCCCGGACGAACATCCGCTCCGTCACGACGCGCACCATCTCGCGCAGGTCGCCGGTCGCGGCGACGGCATCGGCCAGGTCGGCCCGGCCACCCGAGGGGTTGAGCGTCTCCTCCGCGGCGGCGAGGAGCAGTGCGTTCTTGTCCGCGAAGACCCGGAAGATGGTGCCCTCGGCGATGCCGGCCGCCTCGGCGATCGACCGGGTGGTGACCGCGTCACCGTGCTCGATGAGCAGCGGGATGGTGGCCTCGACGATCGCCTTGCGCCGCTCGTCGCGGCTCATCGGGGCGGCGCGTCCCGGGCGGGACCGGGTGGGAGTGTGCACCTGACCCAGAGTAAGTGAGTGAGCACTCACTCACAAGTGGGTTTCCTCAGGGAGCGAGTCGCTCGACGACCCAGCCCGAGGCGTCGGAGGTACGGCGGTAGCGCAGCCGGTCGTGCATCCGGCCGCGCCGGCCCTGCCAGAACTCGACGGCCTCGGGTGCCACCCGGAACCCGCCCCAGTGCGACGGCACCGGCACCTCACCCTCCCCGAACCGCTCCTCCACGGCGGCGTACCGCTCGTCGAGCTCGGCGCGCGAGGACACCACGACCGACTGCGGAGAGGCCCAGGCACCGAGACGGGACTCGCGCGGGCGGCTGCTGAAGTAGGCAGCGTTCTCGGCCTCGGTCAACGGCGACGCCGTCCCGTCGACGCGCACCTGCCGCTCCAGGTCGTGCCAGGGGAACAACAGCGCGCAGGCCGGACGCTCACGCAGCTCGCGACCCTTGCGGGAGGAGTAGTTGGTGTAGAACACGAACCCGCGCTCGTCGAGGCCCTTGAGCAGCACCAGCCGCGCCGAGGGCACACCGTCGGCACCGGCCGTGGCGACCACCATCGCGTTCGGCTCGTGCAGCCCGGCCTCGGACGCCGCGCGCAGCCAGCGCCGGAACATCGCAACCGGGTCGGGCTCCAGGTCGCTCTCGGCGAGACCGCCGACCGCGTACTCGCGGCGCAGCGCTGCCAGGTCATGCTCGTCCACGGGTCGAACCTAGACCCACCGCCCCCGACTGCGCGCCGAGACCGGCATGATGGGGTCGTTTCGCTCCCGGCACCCCGGGAGCGCAGAGCACGGAGGAGTCGCGCATGACAGAGGTCCAGCACGGCCTGGAGGGCGTGGTCGCGTTCGAGACCCAGATCGCCGAACCCGACAAGGAGGGGTCGGCGCTGCGCTACCGAGGCGTGGACATCGAGGAGATCGTCGGACGGGTGCCGTTCGAGAACGTGTGGGGCCTCCTCGTCGACGGCACCTATGCGCCGGGGCTGCCGCCGGCAGAGGCCTACAACATCCCCGTGCACACCGGGGACGTGCGGGTCGACGTCCAGGCAGCGATCGCCATGCTGGCGCCGGCCTTCGGCTTCCGCCAGACCTACGACATCAGCGACGAGCAGGCCCGGGCCGACCTCAGCCGGGTCGCGGTCATGGTGCTGTCGTACGCCGCGCAGTCCGCCCGCGGCCTGCACGAGCCGGTCGTCCCGCAGACGGAGGTCGACCAGGGCTCGACGCTGGCCGAGAAGTTCCTGATCCGCTGGAAGGGCGAGGCCGACCCCAAGCACGTCAAGGCGATCGACGCCTACTGGAGCAGCGCCGCCGAGCACGGCATGAACGCCTCCACGTTCACCGCGCGGGTCATCACCTCCACCGGCGCCGACGTCGCCGCGGCGTTCTCCGGAGCCATCGGTGCGATGAGCGGCCCCCTGCACGGCGGCGCCCCCTCGCGCGTCCTCGGCATGATCGAGGAGGTCGAGCGCCGCGGCGACGCCCGGGCGTACGTCGCCGAGCTGCTGGACAACAAGGAGCGGCTGATGGGCTTCGGCCACCGGGTGTACCGGGCCGAGGACCCCCGGGCCCGGGTACTGCGCCGCACCGCGCAGGAGCTCGACGCGCCGCGCTACCAGGTGGCCGAGGAGCTGGAGAAGGCCGCGCTGGCCGAGCTCCGCGAGCGTCGCCCGGACCGCGTGCTGGAGACCAACGTGGAGTTCTGGGCGGCCATCGTCCTCGACTTCGCCGAGGTGCCGCCGCCGATGTTCACCTCGATGTTCACCTGTGCGCGCACCGGCGGCTGGTCGGCGCACATCCTGGAGCAGAAGCGCACCGGCCGGCTGATCCGCCCCTCGGCGATCTACACCGGACCGGCCAGCCGCGGTGCCGACAGCGTCGAGGGCTTCGACCCGGCCTGGGGCGGCGCATGAGCATCGACGACGTCAGGGCCGCGTGGGACGCCGAGGCCGCCTCGTTCGACGACGAGCCGGACCACGGCCTGCGTGACCCGTCGGTGCGCGAGGCGTGGCGGGCGTTGCTGCTGGGCCACCTCCCGGCGCCGCCTGCCCGTGTCGCCGACCTCGGCTGCGGCACCGGCACGCTGTCGGTGCTGCTCGCCGAGCAGGGGTACGTCGTCGACGGGGTCGACCTGTCGCCGGAGATGCTCACGCGCGCCCGCACCAAGGCGGCCGGCCTCCCGGCGACGTTCGCGGTCGGCGACGCCTCCGCCCCGCCGCTCGAGCAGGGCTCCTACGACGCCGTCCTGTGCCGGCACGTGCTCTGGGCGCTGCCCGACCCGGTCGTCGCGCTGCGGCGCTGGGCGCGGCTGCTCGTCCCCGGCGGCCTGATGGTGCTGGTGGAGGGCCACTGGTCGACCGGCGCCGGCCTGACCGCCGACGAGGCCGGCCGGCTCCTCGAGGCGGCGGGGCGCACCAGCACCGCCGTACCGCTCCCGGAGCCGGCCTACTGGGGCCGCGAGATCCGCGACGAGCGCTACCTGCTGGTCAGTCAGGCCTGAGCGGCCTCGGCGTACTGCTCGAGGATCAGGCCCCAGTCGCCGAACCTCTCCCGGTAGGCGGCGTTGCCCTGGTGCCACCCGTCGTGGCGCAGCGTGACCTCGGTCCCCTCGCCGGTCGGGGTGAAGGTGACCGTGAGCGACGACGGGTGCTCCGGGTCCTGCGCCAGCGTCCAGGTCTGGGCGTACATCCCGCCGGGAGACCAGGCGGTCACCTCGCCGAAGTCGTGCTCGCTGCCGTCGGCCATGCGCATGTAGACCCGGCCGCCCACACGGGGCTCGATCACGACGGTGTCCAGCGTGTCCGGGTCGGGGCTGTACGCGGGCGGCCACCACTCCCCGACCCGCTCGGTGAAGACCACGAACGCCTCGTCGGTGGTGCTGGTGACGGTCACCGTCTCGACGAGTGGCTCCATGCGGCCGAGTCTCGCACGCGAGGAGAGCCCCCGGGACCGCTCCCGGGGGCTCTCGTGGGTCCTGCCCTCCTCAGAGGCTCTGCAGGATCTCGCGCATCAGCTGTGCGGTCTCCGACGGCGTCTTGCCGACCTTGACCCCGGCGGCCTCGAGGGCCTCCTTCTTCGCCTGGGCGGTGCCCGAGGACCCGGAGACGATCGCACCGGCGTGCCCCATGGTCTTGCCCTCCGGCGCGGTGAACCCGGCGACGTAGCCGACGACCGGCTTGGTCACGTGGTCCTTGATGTAGGCCGCCGCACGCTCCTCGGCGTCGCCGCCGATCTCGCCGATCATCACGATCGCGTCGGTCTCGGGGTCGGCCTCGAAGGCCTGCAGGCAGTCGATGTGGGTCGTCCCGATGATCGGGTCGCCACCGATGCCGACCGCCGACGAGAAGCCGAAGTCCCGCAGCTCGTACATCATCTGGTAGGTCAGCGTGCCGGACTTCGACACCAGCCCGACCCGGCCGCCCTTGGAGATGTCGGCGGGGATGATGCCGGCGTTGGACCTGCCGGGGCTGATCAGGCCCGGGCAGTTCGGCCCGATGATCCGGGTCGTCCCCTTGGCCTGGGCGTAGGAGAAGAAGTCCGCCGTGTCGTGCACCGGGACCCCCTCGGTGATCACCACGACCAGCGGCATGCCGGCGTCGACGGCCTCGACGACCGCGCCCTTGGTGCCGGCCGGCGGCACGAACACCACCGACACGTCGGCACCGGTCTCCTTCATCGCCTCCGCTACGGAGCCGAACACCGGCACGGACGTGCCGTCGAAGTCGATGCTCTGGCCGGCCTTCTTGGGATTCACGCCGCCGACGACCGTGGTGCCGGAGGCGATCATCCGCCGGGTGTGCTTCTGCCCCTCGGACCCGGTCATGCCCTGGACGACGACCTTGCTGCTCTCGTTCAGAAAGATAGACATCGCTCAGTCCCTCACTTGCTCGCCAGCTCGGCAGCGCGGTCCGCTGCGCCGTCCATCGTGTCCACCATCGTCACCAGCGGGTGGTTCGCCTCATCCAGGATCCGGCGCCCCTCCTCGACGTTGTTGCCGTCGAGCCGCACGACCAGCGGCTTGTTGGCCTCCTCGCCGAGGATCTCCAGTGCGTGGACGATGCCGTTGGCGACCGCGTCGCACGAGGTGATGCCACCGAACACGTTGACGAAGACGCTCTTGACCTGGGGGTCGCCGAGGATGATGTGCAGGCCGTTGGCCATCACCTCCGCCGAGGCACCGCCGCCGATGTCGAGGAAGTTGGCGGGCTTGACGCCCGCGTGCGCCTCACCGGCGTAGGCGACCACGTCGAGGGTGGACATGACCAGGCCCGCGCCGTTGCCGATGATGCCGACCTCACCGTCGAGCTTGACGTAGTTGAGGCCCTTCTCCTTGGCCTGGGCCTCCAGCTGGCTGCCGGCGTCGGTGTCGGTGATCTCGAACGAGGCGTGGTCCTCGTGGCGGAAGTCGGCGTTCTCGTCGAGGGTCACCTTGCCGTCGAGCGCCTCGAGGTGGCCGTCGCCGAGACGGACCAGCGGGTTCACCTCGACCAGCGAGGCGTCCTCCTTGATGAAGACGTCCCAGAGCTTCTTGACGACGTCCTTCGCCTCCTCGGCCACCTCCTGGGGGAACCGGGTGGCGGCCACGATCTCGGCGGCCTTCGCGTCGTCGACCCCGGTCTGCGGGTCGATCGAGACCTTCGCGACCGCGTCGGGGTTGGTGCGCGCGACCTCCTCGATCTCGACACCGCCCTCGATGCTCGCGATGCAGAGGTAGTTGCGCTGGGCCCGGTCGACGAGGAAGGAGAAGTAGTACTCCTCGGCGATGTCCGCGGCCGGCGCCAGCAGGACCCGGTGGACCGTGTGGCCCTTGATGTCCATGCCGAGGATGTCGTCGGCGCGCGCGACGGCCTCCTTCGGGTCGGCGGCGAGCTTGACCCCGCCTGCCTTGCCACGGCCGCCGATCTTCACCTGTGCCTTGACCACGACCTTGCCGCCGAGCGCCTCCGCGGCTGCCTCGGCGTCCTCCGCCTTCTCGACGACGGCGCCGAGCGTGGCCGGCACGCCATGCTTGGCGAAGAGCTCTTTCGCCTGGTACTCCATCAGATCCACAGGTACACCTGTCCTTGTCGCTCGGGTCCGGGTCCGAGGCCGACCCTAGCCCTGTGGGCCGGATCACTACCACGTCGGTCTCGCCACAGGGGTACCCACGCACCTACCGGCCCTACCGCCTCCCCTGCAGAGGAGCACTCCCGTGAGAACCACCCGGCTCGTCCCGTCCACCGGCCTCTCGATCGCGGTCCGCGAGCACACCGCGGCCGGGCCGGACCGTCCCACCGTCGTCCTGGTGCACGGCTACCCCGACCAGCAGGAGAGCTGGGAACTCGTCGTCGAGGAGCTGTCCGGCTCCGGGCTGCACCTCGTCACCTACGACGTCCGCGGGGCCGGCGCCTCCGGCGTGCCGGAGACCACCGAGGGCTACCGCACCGACCTCCTGCTCGACGACCTCTGCGCGGTGCTCGACGCGGTGCTGCCTCCCGGCGGGCGGGCTCACCTCGTCGGCCACGACTGGGGCTCGGTGCAGCTGTGGGACGCGGTCGCGCGGGAGGGCGCCGACGCGCGGCTGCGTGGCCGGATCGCCTCGTTCACCTCGATCAGCGGGCCCTCGCTGGACCACCTGGCCTGGCTGAGCCGGCACCGCCACGGTCGCCGCCGCAGGCTGCTGCGCCAGTCCCTGCACTCGACGTACGTCGCCGCCTTCCACGTGCCGCTCCTGCCCGACCTCACGTGGCGGACGCTGCACGGGCCGCTGGGCCGGCTGGTCGCCGCGCACGAGCGCCTCGGCGCACCCCCCTGGGGCCCCGAGCTCGGCCGCGACGGCGCGCACGGCCTGAACCTGTACCGCGCCAACGTGCGGCCCCGGACGCGCCATGGAGGCGACGAGCTGCCACACACCGACGTGCCCGTGCTGGTCGTCCGGCCGACCCGCGACCACTACCTCACCGAGGTCTGCTACGAGGAGCTCGACCGCCTCGGCCGCGACGTGCGGCTGACCGAGGTCGACGCCGGCCACTGGGTCGGGCGGACCCACCCCGCCCTGCTGGCGGGCCTCGTCCTCGAGCAGGTGCGAACCCACTCCTGACCGGAACGTCAGACGTCGACGGCGGACTCGTCCACGACGTTGTCGCGGACCCACGCCACGATCTCGGTGGTCGTCGCGCCCGGGGTGAACACCTGCGCGACGCCCATCTCCTTGAGCAGGGGGATGTCGGCCTCGGGGATGATCCCGCCGCCGATCACGACGATGTCGCGGGCGTCGCGCTCGTCGAGCAGCTCGATGAGCTTCTTGAACAGCGTCATGTGGGCGCCCGAGAGCACCGAGAGGCCGACGACGTCGGCGTCCTCCTGGATCGCGGTCTCCACGATCTGCTCCGGGGTCTGGTGCAGGCCGGTGTAGATGACCTCGTGGCCGGCGTCGCGCAGAGCGCGGGCGATGACCTTGGCACCGCGGTCGTGCCCGTCGAGCCCGGGCTTGGCCACCACGATCCGGATCGGAGCCACCATGGTCCTCACACCTGCTTCCTCGCTGCGCCGACGCTCGCACCCTAGCCGACAGCCGCCGGCGGCGCGTGACGTCGCGCACGCCGGAGGCTGCACCCCGGCGGTAGTCCCCGCGTGACCACGGGGCCACACCTGTCCGGGGCGTGGCGCACACCACACGGGCGGATGACTCGCACCCGACGCGATCGTGACTATTCCGTTATGGTTTGGTCTTTGCCTGCCCCCGAACCGAAGGACCCCCCTCCGTGGCTCATCACCGTGCTGAGAGGCAATCACCCTCTCGCCGGACCGTGAACGGCTCGAACGGGGCGAGTCGTTCACACACCGGTGATCGCAAGAAGCTGGTCCCGGGCCTGCCGTCGGCGGCTTCGTTGCTCGGCGGCACCGCCCTGACGCTCGCCGCAGTGGGCGCGCTGGTCAGCCAGCCCGGCACCACTCCGGCGGCCGAGAGCTACTCGAAGGTGCAGCGGCAGGCGACCGTGCTCACGGCCTCCAGCAGCGTCGCCTCCAGCGACCGGCTCAGCGGCCGTGCCCGCGCCGTCAGCCGCGACTCCGAGCGCGAGGCGCTGGCCGACGCCGCCGACGCCAAGCTGCAGGCAGCCGCCGAGACCCAGGCCAAGAAGCGCGACGCAGCCCTGGCCGCTCTCGCCGCCAGCGCCGAGCAGCACGCGGACGAGCTGGCCGCCAACGCCTGGCAGCTGCCCGTCGCGCCCGGCGCGTACCACCTCACCTCCCGGTTCGGCGAGTGCTCGTCCCTGTGGTCGAGCTGCCACACCGGCCTGGACTTCGCCGCTCCGACGGGCACCAGGATCGTGGCCGCCGCCGCCGGCACCGTGACCGAGACCGGCTACGCCGGCGCCTACGGCAACCGGACCATCGTCACCCTCGAGGACGGCACCGAGATGTGGTACTGCCACCAGAACAGCCTCGCGGTGTCGGTCGGCGAGGCCGTCCGGCCCGGCGACGTCATCGGGCACGTCGGCTCCACCGGCAACGTCACCGGTCCGCACCTGCACATCGAGGTCCGTCCCGGAGCCGGCGACGCGGTGGACCCGTTCCGGGCCTTCGTCGTCCACGGCCTCACTCCCTGACGGCAGCTACAGCTTCTCCACCGGGGCGTAGCGCAGCAGCAGCCGCTTGACGCCCTGGGACCCGAAGTCGATCGAGGCGACGGCGCGGTCGCCGACGCCCTCGACGCTCACCACGCTGCCCATGCCGAAGGTGTCGTGCAGCACCCGGTCGCCGGGCGCCAGCGCCGGCACGTCGCGCGTCCGTGCCTTGGCGTTCGCGTCCGCCCGCGCCGACGCGGTGCCGAACCGGCGGGTCGGCGGACCGGCGCGGTCGGGCAGCGACGGCGCGACGGCCCGGTTCCACGACGTCTGCGCGCCCTCGGTGCGCCGCCAGTCCACGAGGTCGACCGGGAGCTCGTCGAGGAACCGCGACGCCGGGTTGTGCGAGGGTGCGCCCCAGGCGGACCGGACCACGGCGCGGGAGACGTAGAGGCGACGCTGTGCGCGGGTCACCCCGACGTAGGCGAGCCGGCGCTCCTCCTCCAGCTCCGGCTGGTCGCCCAGCGCCCGCTGGTGCGGGAACACCCCGTCCTCGAGGCCGGACAGGAAGACCACCGGGAACTCCAGGCCCTTGGCCGTGTGCAGGGTCATCAGCGTGACCACCCCGCCGTCGTCGCCCTCCTCCGGCTGGTCGGGGATCTGGTCGGAGTCGGCGACCAGCGCCACCCGCTCGAGGAAGTCGCCCAGCGAGGACGTGGTCGTGTCCGCGTCCTCGTCGGCGAACTCCCGCGCGACCGCGACCAGCTCGGCGAGGTTCTCCACGCGGGTCTCGTCCTGCGGGTCGTCACTCGCCTCGAGCTCGGCGAGGTAGCCGCTGCGGGTGAGCACCTGCTCGAGGACCACGTCGGCGCGCTCGCCGGCGTCGACCATCGACTGCAGCTCCTCGACCATGTCCACGAAGCCGCGGATGCTGGTCAGGGACCGGGTGGCGATCCCGGGCGCCTCCTCGGCACGGCGCAGGGCCTCCCAGAAGGTCAGTCGCTCGCGTTGCGCCAGCGCCTCCACGCAGGCCTCGGCACGCTCGCCGATCCCGCGCTTGGGGGTGTTCACGATCCGCCGCAGCGAGACCACGTCGGCGGGGTTGACCAGCATCCGGAGGTAGGCCATCGCGTCGCGGACCTCGCGCCGCTCGTAGAAGCGCACTCCACCGACCACCTTGTAGGGCATGCCGACGCGGATGAACACCTCCTCGAACACCCGGGACTGCGCGTTGGTGCGGTAGAACACCGCGACGTCGCGGGGCTTGGCGGCCCCGGCGTCGGTGAGCTTGTCGATCTCCCCCGAGACGAACCTGGCCTCGTCGTGCTCGTCGTCGGCGACGTAGCCGACGATGCGCTCACCGTCCCCGGCGTCGGACCAGAGGTTCTTCGCCGTGCGCCCCTTGTTGCGGCTGATCACCGCATTGGCCGCGGTGAGGATGGTCTGGGTCGAGCGGTAGTTCTGCTCCAGCAGGATGGTCCGGGCGTCGGGGAAGTCCTCCTCGAACTGGAGGATGTTGCGGATGTTCGCGCCGCGGAAGGCGTAGATGGACTGGTCCGCGTCGCCGACCACCATCAGCTCGGAGGCCTCGATGCCGTCGGCCTGGCCGCACAGCTCCCGGACGAGGGCGTACTGCGCGTGGTTGGTGTCCTGGTACTCGTCGACGAGCACGTGCCGGAACCGGCGGCGGTAGTTCTCCCGGACGTCGGGGAACGCCTGGAACAGGTGGACCGTGGTCATGATCAGGTCGTCGAAGTCGAGGGCGTTGGCCTCGCGCAGCCGCTGCTGGTAGAGCGCGTAGGCCGCGGCGTAGGTCTCCTCGAGGTGGTTCTTCGCGGCCTTGGACGCGTCCTCGTGGTCGACCAGCTCGTTCTTCTGGTTCGAGACCCAGTTGAGGATCGCCTTGGGCTGGTACCGCTTGGGGTCCAGGTCGAGGTCGCGGGCCACCAGGGTCATCAGCCGCTTGGAGTCGGCCGCGTCGTAGATGGAGAACGACGACTTGTAGCCGAACCTGTCGATCTCCTTGCGCAGGATCCGCACGCAGGCCGAGTGGAACGTGGAGACCCACATGATCCGCGCCCGCCGGCCGACCAGGTCCTCCACCCGTTCGCGCATCTCGGCCGCGGCCTTGTTCGTGAAGGTGATCGCCAGGATCGAGCCGGGGTGGGCGTTGCGCTCGGCGATCAGCCAGGCGATCCGGCGGGTGAGCACCCGCGTCTTGCCCGAGCCGGCGCCCGCGACCACCAGCAACGGGCTGCCCGCGTGCATGACCGCCTGCCGCTGCGGGTCGTTGAGCCCCTCGAGCAGCTCCTCGGGGTCCGCTCCCCGGCGCCGCGCCGGCTGCTCGGGGTCGGTGTCGCGGGAGGGAACCTGGGGGATGGGGAACGACGCGCTCATGTCCGGCCCAGGGTACGACGACCGACCGACGATCCGATCAGTGCCAGAAGACGGCCACGGCGATGTTCAGCACCGTCAGCCCCAGAAGGCCCAGGTAGAGCCCGTTGGCGAGCGTCTTGCGCCGGTTGGCCCAGACCAGCACGCCGATCACCAGGGCGATCACCAGCTTCACGCCGATCTTGGCGTGGTTCACCTCTGCCGCGTCGTCGGCCTCGAGGACGCCGACCAGCAGCACGCCGGTCACGAGCTGGGTCAGGATGCCGTGCAGCATCGCGTTGTTGACCACGCGCGGGTCGGCCTTGACCTGGACGAAGAGTCCACCGAAGAGGGCCGCGAGGCCGATGAAGTGGAAGAAGAGCAGCAGGTCGTGCACGAAGTCCATGCCGACAACCTAGGAGACCCGCGTGAGCTCCCGCACCGGCGGGCCGCGTGCGGGAGACCTGTGACACACGGACGCCGGCGTCGGCTCACTCGGCGGTGACGTTCGGCTTGCGCCACACCCGCTCGAACGGCAGCCGCCAGGCGTGCGGGGCGATGAGCTGGTGGATGGCGTTGGGGCCCCAGGTCCCCGGCTGGTACGAGCGGACCGGCGGCGGGTCGGCCAGCAGCGGGCGCGAGAGGTCCCACAGCGACTCGATGCCCTCCGACCTGGTGAAAAGGGTGTGGTCGCCGCGCATCGCGTCATGGATCAGGCGCTCGTAGGCCTCGAGGCCGGCACCGGCGTAGTCGGACTCGTGGATGGCGAACTGCATGGAGAGCTTGTCCAGCTTCATGCCGGGCCCCGGCCGCTTGCCGTAGAAGGACAGCGACATCTTCGAGGAGTCGGCGAGGTCGAACGTGAGGTGGTCGGGGCCGTGGGCTCCGACGCCGGACCCGGACGGGAACATCGTCCGCGGCGGCTCCTTGAAGGCGATGGAGATGATGCGCGCGCTCTCGGGCAGCTTCTTGCCCGTGCGCAGGAAGAACGGCACCCCCGCCCAACGCCAGTTGTCGATCTCGGCCTTGAGCGCCACGAACGTCTCGGTGTCGGACTCGGGGTCGATGCCCTCGCGCTCGCGGTAGCCCAGGAACTGTCCGCGCACGACGTGGTGCGGCTCGATGGGCCGCATCGACCGGAAGACCTTGTTCTTCTCCTCGCCGATCGGCCCGGGCTCCAGGGAGGTCGGCGGCTCCATCGCCATGAAGGCCATCACCTGGAACAGGTGGGTGACGATCATGTCCTTGTAGGCGCCGGTCGCCTCGTAGAACTTCTCGCGGCCCTCGAGGCCGAGCGTCTCGGGCACGTCGATCTGCACGTGGTCGATGTGGTTGCGGTTCCAGATCGGCTCGAACAGGCCGTTGGCGAACCGGAACGCCAGGATGTTCTGGGCCGCCTCCTTGCCGAGGAAGTGGTCGATGCGGAAGATCTGGTCCTCGTCGAAGACCTCATGCAGCCGCCTGTTCAGCTCGCGGGCGGACTCCAGGTCGGTGCCGAACGGCTTCTCCATCACGATCCGCGCGCCCTCGACGAGCTTGGCCTCCTCCAGCATGTGCACGGCCGGCAGGGCGGCGCTGGGCGGCACGCTGAGGTAGTGCAGGTAGCCGACGGTCTCGTCGCCGGTCTCCTGGCGCAGGTCGCTGCAGGCCTCGGCGACCGCGTCGGCAAGGGCCTGAGACCCCTTGTCGGTGGAGACGTAGCTGAGCCGGCCGGCGAACTCGCGCCACCGCTCGTCGTCGAACTCGCGGCCGCTGCGCTCCCGGCAGGCCTTCTCGGCGACCTTGCGGAAGTCGTCGCTGCTGATGTCGTCCAACGACGTACCCACCACGCGGACCTGCGGCGCCAGACCGGCCATGAACAGGTGCAGCAGGCCGGGGATCAGCTTGCGCTTGGACAGGTCGCCGGTGGCCCCGACGAGCACGATGACATGGGGGTCGGCCTCGATCTCGGCATGCGATGCGGACATGGCAGTGACGGTACGCCGCCGGTGTGGTCGGCGCCCACTCTCCCGGCGCTGGAACACGTTCCATACACTCGAGACGCAGATGCCCGCTGACCATGAGGAGATCCATGAGGCTCGAGCTGTCCGCCGAGGACGCGGCGTTCCGCGAGGAGATGCGGACGTTCTTCACCACGCAGATCCCCCAGGAGATCCGGGACACGGTCATCGCCGGCCGGGAGCTGACCAAGGAACAGATCGTCACCAGCCAGCGGATCCTCAACGACGCCGGCCTGGCCGTGCCCGGCTGGCCGGTCGAGTGGGGCGGTCGCGACTGGACGCCGCTGCAGCGCCACATCTGGCACGAGGAGATGCAGCGCGCCGGGGTGCCGCTGCCGCTGGCCTTCAACGCCTCGATGGTCGGTCCGGTCATCGCCGCCTTCGGCTCGCAGGAGCAGAAGGAGCGGTTCCTCCCGCGGACCGCGAACCTCGACATCTGGTGGTCGCAGGGCTTCTCCGAGCCGGACGCCGGCTCGGACCTGGCCTCGCTGCGCACCACTGCCGTCCGTGACGGCGACGAGTGGGTCGTCAACGGCCAGAAGACGTGGACCACCCTCGGCCAGTACGGCGACTGGATCTTCTGCCTGGTCCGCACCGACCCGCAGGCTCCGAAGCGGCAGCAGGGCATCTCCTTCCTGCTCGTGGACATGACCTCCCCCGGGGTCACCGTCCGGCCGATCGAGCTGATCGACGGTGGCCACGAGGTCAACGAGGTGTTCTTCGAGGACGTCCGGGTGCCGGCCGAGAACCTCGTCGGCGAGGAGAACAAGGGCTGGGACTACGCGAAGTTCCTGCTCGGCAACGAGCGGGTCGGCGTGGCGCCGGTGGGCGCCACGAAGCGGGTGCTCGCGGCCGCCAAGGAGCGGGCCGCCACCGCCGGCCCCGGCGGCACGTCGCTGCTGGAGGACCCACTCCTCGCCGCCCGGGTCGCCGAGCTCGAGAACGAGCTGCTGGCCCTCGAGCTGACCGCGCTGCGGGTGGTGGCGCACTCCGCCGACGGCAAGCCGCACCCGGCCTCGTCGGTGCTGAAGCTGAAGGGGACCGAGCTGCAGCAGGCGGTCACCGAGCTCGTCGTCGACCTGGCCGGCCCGGCGTCCCTGGCCTCCGGCGCCGGGAAGGACACCGACCTGCCGGAGTGGGCCAGGCTGGCCACCCCGACGTACCTCAACCTCCGCAAGGCCTCCATCTACGGCGGCTCCAACGAGGTGCAGCGACAGATCATCGCCGGCACCATCCTCGGACTCTGAGCAAAGGACACCGACGTGGACTTCACCTACGACGACGAGCAGGAAGCCCTGCGTGACGCGGTCCGCGGGCTGCTCGGCAGGAGCTACGGCGACTTCGAGCAGCGCCGCAAGACCGTCGCGGCCGACCCCGGCTTCGACGAGCAGCTGTGGCAGCGGCTGGCCGAGATGGGCGTGCTGGGGCTGCCGTTCGCCGAGGACGACGGCGGCATGGGAGCCGGACCGGTGGAGGTGGCCCTGGTCAGCGAGGAGCTGGGCCGGGTGCTCGCGCCGGAGCCGTTCCTGGGTGCCGTGGTGCTCGCCGGCGGGCTGGTGTCCGCGGCCGGGTCCGCCGAGCAGCGCGGCCGCGTGCTGCCGGCCCTGGCCGAGGGCACGCTCCTCCCGGCGTTCGCGCACCTCGAGCCGGGCAGCCGCTGGTCGCCGTCCGCGGTCGCCGTCACCGCGACGCCGGACGGCGACGCGTGGACGTTGAGCGGGGTCAAGGAACCGGTCCCCCACGGCGCCCGCGCCGACGTCCTGGTGGTGAGCGCCGCGCTTCCTCAGGGCGGCACCGGCCTGTTCCTCGTCGAGGGGTCGGCCGACCGGCTGACCCGCGACGGCTACGCCACCTTCGACGGCGGTCGGGCCGCGCGCATCCGCTTCGACGGTACGGCGGCCACCCCGCTCGGCGACGCCGCGGGCGACGCGACCGCGACGATCGCGCTGGTCTGGGACACCGCCCGGGTCGCGGCCTGCCACGAGGCGGTCGGCGCCATGTCGGTGGCGCTGTCCAGCACCACCGACTACCTCAAGAGCCGCAAGCAGTTCGGGGTCACGCTCAACAAGTTCCAGGCCCTGACGTTCCGGGCCGCGGACATGTACGTCTCGCTGGAGCTCGCCCGCAGCGTCGCGCTGTGGGCGACCCTGGTGCTGCTCGACGGCGAGGACGCGCAGGCCGCGGAGGCGGCCGCCCGGGCGTCGCTCCAGGTCGGTCGCGCCGGGCGGCACATCGGCCAGGAGGCGATCCAGCTCCACGGCGGCATCGGCATGACCGCGGAGTACTCCGTGGGCCACTACACCAGCCACCTGACCGCGCTCGAGCACCTTCTCGGCGACGGCGGCCTGCACCTGCGCCGGCTCGCCGAGACCGTCGGTGACCACGACGAGGTCGACGCCCTCCCCTGACCCCCTCGTCGAGGCGTCACTCGTTCGCTGTTGAGGCGTCACTCGTTCGGTGTTGAGCGGGCGCTCTTGTCGCGTGAGGTCGCGTTGCCGCTGCTGTGCACATCCGGAAAACCCGGCGACAAGGGCGCGCGCCGGTCAGGATGAGTGCCCATGACGGACCAGAGGAGCGGCCTACCCGGTGACCGGGCCGGCGACGACGTACCCGACTCGGTCGCGTTCGGTCCGGGGGTGGGCGCACCCGGGCGCACTCGCCGTCCGCGCACCCGCACGCTGGTCACCGGGGGCCTGAGCGCGGCACTCGTCGGCGGGGTGGTCTACGGCGGCATCGCCGTCGCCGGCTTCCTGTCCGGCGGCGGCACCCAGCCCGAGGACGTGCTGCCGGCCACCACCATCGGCTTCGTCAAGGTCGACCTCGACCCATCGGCGGGGCAGAAGGTGGACGCGCTGCGGCTGCTGCGCCGCTTCCCCGAGCTCGACGCCGACTCCGACGACCTCAAGGCGGTCCTGCTCGAGGACCTCCTCGACGAGAACCCGTACGGCCTGACCTACGACCGCGACATCGCGCCGTGGCTCGGCGACCGGGCGGCCGTCGCGGCGCTGCCGGCGCCGGAGCGCGCCGACGGCGCTGCAGCGGTGGTCGTGCTCGAGTTCACCGACGAGCAGAAGATGACCGCGACGCTCGACCGGATCGCCGGAGCCGCCGAGGACGACCCCGAGGCGCTCCTGGAGCCGGAGCCGGCCGCCCCCGGCGAGGCGCCGGAGGAGCCGCACGACCTGCTCGACGAGCCTCCCACGCAGGCGATCGCCTACGCGGTGCGCGACGGCTACGTGTTCCTCGGGGAGGACCAGGGCGTGGTCGACGAGGCGGTCGCCGCAGACCAGGTCCTCGCCGACACCGCCACCTTCGCCGCCGACGAGCAGAGCGTGGACGGCGCGGGCAAGATCGCGCTGGCCTGGGCGGACCTGGGCGCTGTGTACGAGGCCGTACCGGCAGCCGACAGGAAGGGTCTCCAGGAGGCGCTGGGTGAGCGCCGGCCGAGCGGTCGCGTCACCGCCGCGCTCGGCGTCGGGTCCGACCACGTCGAGATGGTGGGGCGCACCAGCGACCTCGAGGCCGTCGGCATCGATTCGGTGGCGGCAGGCAGCCCCAGCACCGAGCTGCTGGGCGGCCTGCCGGCCGATGCCGATGCCGCTCTCTCCGTCACCGGCCTGGGCGAGTCGCTGATGCGGGTGTACGACGAGCTGGGCACCGAGCCGTTCTTCGGCTCACTCGACGACGAGGCCCAGCAGATGGGGGTGCGCCTGCCCGACGACCTCGGCGTGGTCTTCGGCACCGAGTTCGCGGCCGCGGCCCACTTCTCCGGCGGCGAGGGCGACGTCGTGATCCGTGCCGACACCGACGACCGGAGCCGCGCCATGGAGGCGCTCGTTCCGCTGCTCGACCTCGGCGCCGAGCCCGACGTCACGGTCTCCGAGGTCGACGGCGGCTACGTCGCGGCCACGAGCCCGGCGTGGGCGAAGGCCGCGGCGGAGCGAACCGGCGGTCTCGGCGACGACGACCGCTTCACCCGCGCGGTCCCCGACGCCGCGGACGCCAACGCGGTGTTCTTCTTCGACTTCGGGATGCTGGACGACCTGTTCGGCGCCGACGACGGCGACTCTGTCCTGGCACCGCTGCAGGCGTTCGGTCTCACCGTGGCCGGCGACGACGGCGACGCCCGGTTCACCGCCGGCTCACGCTGCGCTGACGCGTCGGCGGTCGGTCTGTCCGCCCACGGCGAACCCCGGAACAGCCGCCGGCACCGGGACGTTCCAACGGCTGCGGGGAAGTCGGGAGGGACGGCATGGAACCTACGGACCACGACGCACTGGACGCTTACTCGCAAGTGGTCTCCGGGGTCGCGGAGTCACTGCTGCCCCGGGTCGCTGCGATCCGGGTACGGCGGAGTGGCCGCTCGGGCGAGTCATCGGGGTCGGCTGTC
Organism: uncultured Actinomycetota bacterium; assembly: GCA_963835385.1. Classification (GTDB taxonomy): domain Bacteria; phylum Actinomycetota; class Actinomycetes; order Propionibacteriales; family Nocardioidaceae; genus Nocardioides_B. The sequence goes on along the minus strand of CAWIFK010000005.1, from coordinate 489,594 downwards.
GTCCTCACCGCGGAGGGCCACCTGCTGACCAACGCCCATGTGGTGGGTGACGCCGACACCGGCGAGGCCACGTTCACCGACGGCAGCGTCACCGGACTCGCCGTCGTCGGACGCGACCCGCTCGCCGACCTCGCGGTCGTCCGGGCGGACCGGGCGGTCGCCGCGCCGCCGGTCTACCGCGATGTCGACGACCTGCGGATCGGCAGCCTGGTCGTCGCGGTCGGCAACCCGCTGGGCCTGGCCGGCAGCGTCACCGCCCTCGGTGACGCGCAGTCGCTCCAGCGCCAGCTGTTCGAGGAGTCCATCGGCACTCGGCTGGAGATCACCGTGCTGCGCAACGGCGCGCTGGTGGACGCGGTGGCGGTGCCCGCCGAGCTGACCGACTGATCCGGCGAGCGGTCCGGCCTTCTCCTCGGGTGCGGCTCAGAGGAGGCGGCGGTCCGAGGCCCAGCGGGTGAGCTCGTGGCGCGAGGACAGCTGCAGCTTGCGCAGCACGCTCGACACGTGCGTCTCGACGGTCTTCACCGAGATGAAGAGCTCGCTGGCGACCTCCTTGTAGGCGTAGCCGCGGGCGATCAGCCGCATCACCTCCCGCTCGCGCTCGGTGAGCCGGTCCAGGTCCTCGTCGACCTGGGCCACCGAGATCGACCCCGCGAACGCGTCGAGCACGAAGCCGGCCAGCCGCGGGGAGAAGACGGCATCGCCTTCGGCGACCCGGCCGACGGCGTCGACCAGCTCGGGACCGGTGATGGTCTTGGTGACGTAGCCGCGTGCGCCCGCCCGGATCGTGCCGATCACGTCCTCGGCCGCGTCGGAGACGCTCAGGGCCAGGAACCGGGTGCCCGGGACCCGCTGCGCGACCCGGCGCATCACCTCGCCGCCGCCACCACCGGGCAGGTGCACGTCGAGCAGCACCACCTCGGGCTGCAGTCGCTGCACCGCCTCGACGGCCTCGTCCACGTCGGCGGCCTCGCCGAGCACCCTCACCCGGCTCTCGATCTCGGCCCGCACACCGGTGCGGAACATCGCGTGGTCGTCGACGATGACCACGCTCACCGGCCCGGCCGGACTGCCCTGCTGCGCCATCAGGCCTCCTTGTCACTGTGCGGGTCGGGCATCCCCAGCCGGACCTCGGTCCCCTCGCCGGGAGCGGTGCGGAGCGCCGCCGTACCGCCGTGGCGCCGCATCCGGTCCACGATGCTGTTGCGGACGCCGAGCCGGTGCTCGGGCACGGCGTCCTGGTCGAAGCCGGCCCCGCGGTCGCGCACGAACACCTCGCTGCGCCCGGCGGCGTGCTCGGCGTAGACGTCGACCTTGCCGGCACCGGAGTGCCGCGCGGCGTTGACCATGGCCTCGCGGGCAGCGAGCACCAGCGGCCTGAGCTGCTCGGTGAGGTCGGTGTCGCCGACGGTGACCACCTCCACCGGCACCCCGAACGCGTCCTCGACCTCGGCGGCGGCGGTCTTCAACGCGCCGGCCAGGGTGGTGGAGCTCTCGGACTGGTCGCCGTAGAGCCACGACCGCAGGTCGCGCTCCTGCGCTCGGGCCAGCGTGGAGACGGTCCGGCCGTCGTCGGAGTGCTTCTGGATCAGCGCGAGCGTCTGCAGCACCGAGTCGTGCAGGTGCGCGGCCATGTCGGCGCGCTCCTCGGTGCGGATCCGCGCCGCCCGCTCCTCCGACAGGTCGCCGGTCAGCCGCAGCAGCCACGGACCGGCGGTGAGCGCCAGCCCCGCGACACCGAGGGCCGCAGCGACGAGGACGTCGCGCGCGACGCCGGCCTGGCCGGTCTGCACCGCGAACAGCACCAGGGCACCGCCGAGGAGGACCAGTCCCGCGGCCAGGCGTGAGTACGCCGCCCAGCCGCCGCGCCCCAGGATCGCCCGGGCCACGTCGATGCGGCCGCTGCTGTCCAGCCACCGCTCCCGCTGGGCCTCGTCGGCCTGCCGCCAGAGCACCGCGATGCCGGCGATCCCCAGCAGCACCGGCCAGAACAGGAACGAGCCACCGAGCCAGTTGTTGGCCAGCACCACCACCCCGAGCACGACCGCGGCCAGGGCGACCAGCGGCCCGACGTCCTCGAGCCGCGCCTGCCTGCCGGCGCGGCGACCCTGGCGGCGTGCGGCCTCCAGACCGGGGGCGTCACGCTCGAGGTGCGAGGCCGCCGGCAGCATCAGCCACAGGCCGGCGTAGAGCCACAGCCCGATTCCCCCGACGATGCCGGCGACCAGGAACGCTCCCCGGACCAGCTTGGCGTCCACACCGAGGTGCTCGGCCAGGCCCGCCGCCACGCCGCCGAGGATCCGGTCGTCCACGGAGCGGTAGGCGCGCGGCGGCCCGGTGAGGCGGCCGGCATCGCCGGCTGCCGCGGCGAGGGTGGTGGAGTCGGCGCTGCTCATCGTGGTCCCATCGTCACACGCGCACCGGCGCCCGACCATGCGTCGACACCCTGGTTCCGACCCTGGCCGGACCCTGAGGGCGACGGTCTCCCGCCCGCCGGGTTTCAGGGTGGTCCCCGATGGCGCATGCGCGCCCAGGGGCCCAGGATCGTTGACATGACCGAGACCCACACGCCCCAGGACGGGCCACCCGGCCCGGAGGGGCCCCAGCACGAGAGCCACCAGACGCCGCGGGCCGGCGTCGACACCGACCACCTGCGTGACTACACGGCCCTGCGGCGGTCGAGGACCGACCGCAAGATCGCCGGCGTCGCGGGCGGCCTGGGCCGACACCTCAACATCGACCCGACCGTGCTCCGCGTCGTCCTGGTGGTCCTCTGCTTCTTCGGGGGGGCCGGTCTGATCCTCTACGCCGCGGCCTGGTTGCTCGTGCCCGAGGAGCAGACCGAGGAGGCCGTCGTCGACACGGCGCCGGCCACCCGCAACACGCTGCTGATCCTGGCGGCCGTCCTCGCCGGCGTCGTGGTGCTCGGCGACTCGTGGGGGAACTGGGGCGGCGGCTTCGGCGGCCCCTTCTTCCCGTGGCCGGTCGCGCTGGTGGGACTGGTCGTGCTGGTCGTGCTGATGAGCCGGGAGCGGTCCGCGCCGCCACCGGCGGGCCCTCCTGCCCAGGCGCAGCCCGCCGCCCCCTCGCCGTCGATGAGCACGCCGGCGTACGTCCCGGCGTACCCCCCGGCTCCCCGCCCGGACCGGGGCCCGCTCCTGTTCGGCTTCACGCTGGCGCTCGTCGCCGTGGCGCTCGGCGTGCTGGGCCTCTACGCAGCCGCCGGGAACGACGTGGCCGCCGCCGCGTACCCCGCGCTGGCCCTCGGGATCGTCGGCGCGATGCTGCTCGTGGGCTCCGTCTTCGGCCGGCCCGGCGGGCTGATCGCGCTCGGCCTCCTCGCCACGATCGCGCTGGGGGTCACGGCCGTGACCGACCGCTACGACGTCGACGCACCGCGAGACCTCCGGGTCACGCCGGCCAGCGCCGCCCAGGTCCAGGACCGCTACCACGTGTTCGCCGGCAGCATCCACCTCGACCTCAGCCGGGTCGACGATCGCGACCAGCTCGACGGCCGCACCGTCCGCGTGTCCCTGCAGGCCGGCGACATCGTCGTGACGGTGCCCGACGGCGTGGACGTCGCCGTCGACGCGGCCATCGACGTCGGCGGCGAGATCGACGTGGCCGGTCGACGCGACCAGGGGCCGGGTCCCGAGGTCGCGACCCTCATCGACGGCGGGACCGGAGTCCCCACCCTCACCCTCGAGGCCGACGCGACCGTCGGCACCATCGAGGTCCGACAGCCCCAGGGAGCGTTCACCTCATGAAGACCCACCCGCTCAACGTCAGCTACCTCGTCGTCGGACTCGCGTTCCTCGGCATCGCCGGATCCTGGGCCCTCTCCGCCGCGGACGTCGTCGACGCCGGCGACGTGGGCTGGATGATCCCGCTCAGCCTGGTCGCCGCCGGGGCGATCGGCCTGGTGGCGTTCATCGCCCGGGGGACGCGGCGCTCACGCAACCGCCAGGAGGTGCCCTCCGCCTTCGACGAGCCGGCGTACGACGTCCGGCCCTGGTCCGGCGAGGCCGTCCCGGGGTACGACGACGTCACAGCTCGGCCCGACGCCACCGACACCGACACCGACACCGAGACCGCCGAGGACACCACCGTCCTCCCCACCCACGAGGAGAAGCCATGACCACTCCGTACCAGCAGCCCCAGCCCCCGCAGCCCGGCCCCAAGCGGCTGCTCCGCAGCCGCGACGACCGCTGGCTCGCCGGCGTCTGCGGAGGGATCGGCGTCTACTCCGGTGTGGACCCCAACGTGGTGCGGCTGCTCGCCGTGGTCGCGGCGCTGCTCAGCTGCGGCACCGCCGTTCTCGCCTACGTCGTGGCCTGGGTGGTGATCCCCGAGCAGTGACCCGGGGAAAATTCGGTCGCCGCAGATCCGGACACTTCCTACCGTAGGGAGGTGCGCCGCCTCCCCCTCGACCATCCCGGGACCGCCGACCACCGGTCGCCGGGCCGCTTCCTGTGGTGGCTCATGAAGGGCCAGTGGCAGACCATGGTGATGGGGATGCTCTTCGGCATCGCATGGATGGTCTGCCTGGCGGCGATGCCGGCACTGATCGGCCGTGCCATCGACGCCGGGGTCGCCGCGCGGGACACCTCCGCCCTCCTCGGCTGGAGTGCGAGCATGCTGGCGGTGGCGGTCGTGCAGGCGCTCGCCGGGATCATGCGGCACCGGTTCGCGGTCACCAACTGGCTCACCGCTGCCTACCGCACCGTGCAGCTCGTCACGCGCCAGGCCTCCGACCTCGGCGCGACGCTGCCCAAGCGGGTGGCCACCGGCGAGGTCGTCGCCATCGGCACCAACGACCTCGCGCACATCGGCAACGCGCTGGAGATCACCGCCCGCGCCAGCGGTGCCGTGGTGTCGTTCCTGGTCGTCGCGGTGATCCTGCTCGAGGCGTCGGTGACGCTCGGGCTGGTGGTCCTGGTCGGCGTCCCGCTGCTGCTGCTCGCCATCGGACCGCTCCTCAAGCCGCTGCAACGGCGCAACCTCGCCCAGCGCGACATGATGGGGCAGCTGTCGAACCTCGCCTCCGACATCGTCAGCGGCCTGCGCGTGCTGCGCGGCATCGGCGGCGAACGGGTGTTCCACGACCGCTACGTGCGGGAGTCGCAGAAGGTGCGGCAGGCCGGCGTCCAGGTCGGCCGGCTGCAGTCCGGGCTCGACGCGTTCCAGGTGCTGCTGCCCGGCGTCTTCGTGGTGTGCGTCGTGTGGATCGGCGCCCGGTTCGCGGTGCAGGGCCGGATCAGCGCCGGTGAGCTGGTGGCCTTCTACGGCTACGCCGCGTTCCTCATGATCCCGCTGCGCACGGCGACCGAGTTCGCCAACAAGTGGATCCGTGGCTTCGTCGCCGCCCGCCGGGTGGTCCGGGTGCTCGCGCTGCGACCCGAGGTCGGCGACCCGACCGCCCCGTTCCCCGAGCCGCCGGTGGGCTCCGAGCTGGTCGACGTCGGCAGCGGACTGCGGGTTCGCCCCGGCGTGCTCACGGCCCTCGTCTCCGACCGGCCCGAGGACACCGCCCTGCTCGCCGACCGGCTCGGCCGCTACGCGGACGGCGAGGTGAGGTGGGGCGAGGTGCCGCTCAGCGGCCTCCCGCGCGACGTCGTACGCCGCCGCATCGTGGTCTCCGACGCCGGCAGCACATTGTTCGCCGGGCCGCTGCGCGAGTCCGTCGACATCCGGGGCAGGGGCGACGCGGTGCTGGGTGAGGCGCTGGTGACCGCGTCCGCCGAGGACGTTCTGGAGGCCCTGCCGCACGGGCTCGACACCGAGGTCGCCGAGCGCGGCCGGTCGTTCTCCGGAGGGCAGCGACAGCGGCTGGTGCTGGCCCGGGCGCTGGCGGCGGACCCCGAGGTCCTGGTGCTGGTCGAGCCGACCTCGGCCGTCGACGCGCACACCGAGGCGCGGATCGCCGACCGGCTGCGCCGGCACCGCGCCGGACGCACCACCGTGGTCACCACCACCAGCCCGCTGCTGCTGGACCGGGTCGACGAGGTGGCGTTCGTCCGCGACGGCCGGGTCGTCGCGGTCGGGCTCCACCGCGACCTGCTGCGCGACGTCGCGGACTACCGCGCCGTCGTCACCCGCGAGATCGAGGAGGTCACCCGGTGAGCGAGAGCCGCGCCGTGCTGCCGGTCGCGACCACCGCGGACGTCCGGCGGTACGTCGTCGACCTGGGACGCCGCTATCCCCGGATGATCTGGGGAGCCGCCGCGCTGCACGTGTCGGCGGCCCTGGCCGCGCTGGCCGCGCCCCGGCTGCTCGGCGACCTGGTCGAGGCCGTCGAGAACGGGACCACCGTGCAGCACGTCGACCGGGTGGCGCTGACCCTCGGCGGCTTCCTGGTGCTGCAGACCGTGATCACCCGCTACGCGCGCTACCTGTCGTTCGTCACCGGCGAGAAGGTGCTCGCCTCGCTGCGTGAGGACTTCGTCGAGAACACGCTGTCCCTCCCGGTCGGCGTGGTGGAGTCCGCCGGAAGCGGCGACCTGCTGACCCGCACCTCGCGCGACGTCGACCAGCTCGGCTGGACGGTCCGCTGGGCGCTGCCCGAGTGGCTGATCGCGGTGATCACCGCCGTGCTCACCCTCGGCGCCGCGATGCTGGTCGGCTGGTGGGTCGCCATCCCTGCCCTGCTGGCCGTCCCGCCCCTGGTGATCGGGCTGACGTGGTACCTCGCCCGCGCCAAGGACGGCTACCTGCGCGAGAGCGCCAGCTACTCGGTCATGAACGCCTCGCTCACCGAGACCGTCGAGGGGGCGCGCACGGTGGAGTCGCTCGGCCTGGCCCAGCAGCGGATCGACCGGGTGGACCGTGACATCGCCGAGTCCTACGCCGCCGAGCGCTACACCCTCGGCCTGCGGACCCGGTTCTTCCCCTCTGTCGAGGTCGCCTACCTGATCCCGACCGTCGCGACGCTGCTGTTCGGCGGGTGGCTGTACACCCGCGGCACGGTCTCGCTCGGCGACGTGACGGCGGCGACGCTCTACGTGCAGATGCTCATCGACCCCGTGGACCGGATCGTGGTGATCCTCGACCAGCTGCAGTCTGGTGCCGCGTCGCTGGCCCGGTTGCTCGGCGTCGCCCACGTCCCCGACGACCGCGAGGTGACCGGACGGGTCCCGGGCGATGAGCAGATCGAGGCCCGTGACGTCACGTTCGCCTACGACGGCGGCCGCGACGTGCTGCACGGGGTCGACCTGTCCCTGCTGGTCGGCGAGCGGATCGCGATGGTGGGCCCCTCGGGCGCCGGAAAGTCGACGCTCGGCCGGCTGCTGGCTGGCATCCACCCTCCCCGCACCGGGTCGGTGAGCGTCGGCGGCGTCGGGCTGACCGAGCTGCCGCTGACCGACCTGCGCGGCCACGTGGCGCTGGTGACGCAGGAGCACCACGTCTTCGTCGGCACGCTGCGCGAGAACCTGGCGCTGGCGGTGGACGGCCGCGGAGGCATCTTCGGCGGGTCCGCCGGGGACGACGCGTTGTGGGCCGCCGTCGACGCGGTGGACGCCTGCGAGTGGGTGCGGGCGCTTCCCGACGGGCTGGACACCGTCGTGGGGTCCGGCGGGCGCCCACTCACCCCGCCTCAGGCGCAGCAGGTCGCGCTGGCGCGGCTGGTGCTCGCCGATCCGCACACCCTCGTGCTCGACGAGGCCACCTCGTTGATCGACCCGCGCGCGGCCAGGCACCTGGAGCGCTCGCTCGCCGCGGTGCTCGAGGGCCGCACCGTGGTGGCGATCGCGCACCGCCTGTTCTCCGCCCACGACGCCGACCGGGTCGCGGTCGTGGAGGACGGCCGGATCACCGAGTTCGGCCCGCACGAGGAGCTGGTCGCCCAGGGCGGCTCCTACGCGACGCTGTGGGCCTCCTGGAACGCCGGCTGACGCAGAGGCTCGAGGGCCGGCCCGGGACTACCCGGCGGGGCGCTCCGCAGCCGCCGTGCCGGGCAGGACGGCGACCGCCTCGACCTCGACGAGCTGGTCGGGGTAGCCCAGCATCGCCACGCCCAACAGCGTGCTCGGCGCGTCGTGGCCGGCGAACGCCTGGTGCACGACGCCCCAGACCGCGACCAGGTCCTCGCGACGGTCCGAGGCGACGTACACCGTCGACTTCGCGACGTCGGTCAGCGCCGCCCCGGAGGCCTCCAGCGCCACGACCAGGTTCGCCATCACCTGACGGGCCTGGGCCACCACGTCACCGGCTGCGACGACCGTCCCCGTGTCGTCGAGGGGGCAGGCCCCGGCCGTGAAGACCAGCGCCCCGGGAGGCGTCACGGCGGCGTAGGCGTAGGGGACGTCGCCGGAGAGGCGGGGAGCGCGGACGAGCGAGACGGAGGACATGTCGACATCCAACCAAGGACCGCCCACTTCCAGCAGCGGGCTCAGGTGGCGAGCGGGAAGTGCGGGTGCTGCGGCGAGCGGCCCTGGAACGACAGGATCGCCGGGTTCTGGACGACTCCGTCACGGATCTCGATCGCTCGGCGGACCGTGGGATCGGCATCCCAGGCGTCGGGCCCGCCGAGGACGACACCCAGGAACGGCAGCAGCGCCTCGCTGATCTCCCAGCTCGCCGAGGCCCACAGGTACGACGGGCTGTGGTCGACGGCGTAGTAGAGCACGTGGTCACCGACCAGGAACGTGGGATCGACGAACGTGGTGGGCCGAGCCCAGCTGAACCCCATGCCCTCGTCGCACGAGACGTCGACGATGATCGTGCCGCGCCGCAGGAGGCCCAGGTCCTCCTCGCCGAGGAACTCCAGCGGGGCGTCGGTGTCCTGGAGCACGCAGTTGACGATCACGTCGTGCTCGGCGAGGAACGTGGACAGCGGCACCCGTCCCCGGCTCGTGACGGCGTGGCTGACCTCGCCGCGGGCGGCGTCCGCGTCGGCGAAGTGCACCAGCCGGGTCCCGTGGATCGGAGCGGCGACGGCGGCCACCTGCCGGTGGGTGAGCACGTCGACGTCGTGCACGCCCATCGCGGCCAGGGCGGTCACGGCGCCGCGCGCCGTCGCGCCGAAGCCGATGACGACCGCCCGCAGCCGGCGCCCGAAGTCTCCGGTGCTGCCGGCGAGCTGGAGGGCGTGCAGCACCGAGCAGTAGCCGGCGAGCTCGTTGTTCTCGTGGAACACGTGGAGGTTGAACGAGCCGTCCCGGTTCCAGTGGTTCATCGCCTCGAAGGCGATGAGCGTCAGGCGACGGTCGATGGCGACCTGGGTCAGCTGCGGGTCCTGGACGCAGTGCGGCCACCCCCAGAACACCTGCCCGACCCGCAGCGCGGCGATGTCGTCGAGCACGGGCTTGGGCTGCAGCACCACGTCGCACTCGGCCACGAGCTGCTCCCTGGTCAGCAACCCTCCGACGGCACCCTTGAGCTCCTCGTCGGAGACCCCGAACCGCTCGCCGTAGCCCTGCTCGAGGAAGACCCGGTCCCGGAGCGCGTGCGGGATCCGGACCAGGTGGTCGGGGTGCAGCGCCAGTCTGTGCTCGTTCTCCTTGCGCGAGCGCCCCATCACCCCGAGAGTCAGCCGACCTCCACCAAACACCGACGTCACGACGCCTCCTCCGGCCGACGTGCGACGTCCCACCGCGAGCGCCGCTCGGCCCAGTGTGCGAGGTGAGGACCGGCACGCCGCAGAGGCGTTCGTCCCGGTGCTGCCGGCTCAGTGACCGAGGCCGGAGACCAGCACGCCGGACCGGGTCTTGTAGCGCTTGTTGATCGAGATCAGTACGGCGGTCAGCGGCTCGAGCTGGCGGGCGAGCCGCAGCCGCCCGGCGTCCACCCCGTCGCGTCCCGTGACCGACCGGGCCAGCTCGATCGCGACCTGCTTCGCCTCTGCGTCGTCGCCGCAGACCAGCACGTCCTCGTGGTCCAGGTACTCCTCGGGGCCCCACAGCGACACGGCCGAGACGTGGTGGAAGGCGCCGACGAGGCGCGCCCCGGGCGCCAGGTCGGCGGCGGCCTCGGCCGCGCTGCGCTCCAGCGGCAGCCCGTAGGGCCCCTGCTTGTCGAACCCGAGCGGGTTCACGCACGAGACCACGACGAGCCCCTGCAGGACGTCGGCCATCGACGCGACCAGCTCGTCGTGCCCGTCGTACGGCACCGCCAGCACGACGACGTCCGCCCCGTCCGCGACCTCGGTGTTGGCGGCGCCGGAGACCGACGCGCCCGGCAACCGGGCGAGGATCTCCTCCGCGGCGGCGTCGGCCCGCGCCGCGTCGCGCGAGCCCAGGACGACTCGGTGCCCGTGCCGTGCGAAGCGGTAGGCAAGGCCCTTGCCCTGCGGACCCGTGCCGCCGACCACGGCGACCCTCAAGCTGCTCATCCGGCTCCTTCTGCCGCCCGGTGCGCCGGCCGCGGCGGTGTGCTGCGGCCCGGCGCGTCCTGTCTTGATCAATGACAGTGATGCTGTCACAGTGGCGGCAGTCACCGCCGAGACCCCCCAGCCGAGACCCCAGCCGGTGTCCGACCGGCCGAGAGGACCAGCGACGTGAAGCTCTCCACCACCTTGATGTACGCCGGGAACCCTCGCGAGGCGGCCGACTCTGTCGCCGGGCTCGAGAAGGCGGGGCTGGACACCGTCTGGGTGGCCGAGGTCTACGGGTTCGACTCCCCCACGCTGATGGGCTACCTCGCCGCGCGGACCGAGACCATCGAGATCGGCTCGGCGATCCTCAACGTCTACTCCCGCACGCCGGCGGTGATCGCCCAGACCGCGGCCGGGCTCGACAACGTGAGCGGCGGACGGGCCGTCCTGGGACTCGGCGCATCCGGCCCGCAGGTCATCGAGGGCTGGCACGGCGTGCCCTACGACCGGCCGCTCACCCGGACCCGGGAGGTGGTCGAGATCGTGCGGCGGGCGATCCGGCGCGAGACCGTCGAGTTCCACGGCAAGGTGTTCGACCTGCCGCTGCCTCCCGACCGGGGAACCGGCCTGGGCAAGCCGCTGAAGCTGCTGACGAAGCCCGAGCGCTCCAGCATCCCCATCTACGTCGCGGCGCTCGGCGAGAAGAACGTCGCCGGCACCGCCGAGTACGCCGACGGCTGGCTGCCGTTCCTCTACGCCCCGGAGAAGGCCGCCACCGTGTGGGGTGAGGCTCTCGCCGCCGGGTCCGCCAAGCGGCAGGAGGGCCTGGGCCCGCTGGAGGTCGTGGCCGGCGGCATGGTCGCGATCGGCGAGGACGTCAAGGACGTGCTCGACCTGGCCCGGCCGATGGTCGCGCTCTACGTCGGCGGCATGGGCGCCAAGGGCAAGAACTTCTACAACACGCTCGCCCGCCAGTACGGCTACGAGAAGGAGGCGGAGCAGATCCAGGAGCTCTACCTCGGCGGCAACAAGCGCGATGCCGAGGCGCTGGTGCCGCAGGAGCTCCTCGAGATGTGCAACCTGGTGGGCCCCGCCTCCTACGTGCAGGAGCGGATCGCGGCGTTCCGCGAGTCGGGCGTCACCAACCTGCAGATCATGCCGGTCTCCGACGACCCGGCCGCGACCGTGCGGCAGATGAAGGAATGGGTCTCGTGACCGCACGGCCCTTGCTCGAGGCCGAGCACGAGTCGTTCCGCCGCACGGTGCGGGCCTTCCTCGACGCCGAGGTCCGTCCCCACCACGCGCGGTGGGAGGCCGAGGGCGTCGTACCCCGCGAGCTCTGGACCAGGGCCGGCGCCCTGGGGCTGCTGTGCTTCGACGTGCCCGAGGAGTACGGCGGCGCCGGGGTCCGCGACTTCCGCTACAACCTGGTGATGGCCGAGGAGCTGGCCAGGGCCGGGGCGACCGGTCCCGGCTTCCCGGTCCACACCGACATCATCGTCCCCTACCTCACCAGCCTCGGCACCGAGGAGCAGAAGCGGCGCTGGCTGCCCGGCTGCGTCAGCGGCGAGACGATCACCGCCATCGCGATGACCGAGCCCGGCGCCGGCAGCGACCTGCAGGGCATCCGCACCGCCGCGGTCGACAAGGGCGACCACTACGTCCTCAACGGCTCGAAGACCTTCATCTCCAACGGCCTCAACGCCGACCTGGTGATCGTGGTGGCACGGTCCGACACGCCCGACGACCGGGCCGGCCACCAGGGCATCAGTCTCCTGGTGGTCGAGCGCGACATGCCGGGCTTCGAGCGCGGCCGCAACCTCGACAAGATCGGCCTCAAGGCCCAGGACACCGCGGAGCTCTTCTTCGACGACGTGGTGGTGCCCACGGAGAACCTGCTGGGCGAGGCGGGGTCGGGCTTCGTCTCGCTGATGCAGAACCTGCCGCAGGAGCGGCTCTCGATCGCGATGCTGGCGGCGGCCGCATGCGAGCAGGTGCTGGCGATGTGCCTGGACTACGCCAAGGAGCGGGAGGCGTTCGGGCGCCCGATCGGCACCTTTCAGCACAACCGGTTCCTCGTCGCCGAGATGGCCACCGAGGCGCACGTCGCCCGGGTCTTCGTCGACGACTGCGTGCGCCGCCACAACGAGGGCACGCTCGACACCTCGCTGGCGGCGATGGCGAAGTGGTGGACCACCGAACTGCAGACTAAGCTCGTCGACCGCGCGGTCCAGCTGCACGGCGGCTACGGCTACATGAGCGAGCACCCCGTCGCCCGGGCCTTCGTCGACAGCCGGATCCAGACCATCTACGGCGGCACGACCGAGATCCAGAAGGAGATCATCGGCCGCTCGCTCGGGCTCTGAGCGGCCGCCGGGGCGCCGCTCAGGAGGAGATCGCGCCCTGCTCCTGCGAGGCGGAGCTCACCTCGATCTTGCGCGGCTTCGCCCTCTCCGCGACCGGGATCCGCAGCCGCAGCACGCCGGAGTCGTAGTCGGCGCTGACCTGGTCGAGGTCGAGGTTGTCGCCGAGGACGAGCTGACGGCTGAACAGGCCGGTCGGCCGCTCGGAGGCGAGCATCTCCCAGTCGCCGTTGCGGGCGGGACGCTCGGCCCGGATGGTCAGCACGTTGCGCTCGACGTCGACGTCGATGGTCTCCGAGCGCACGCCCGGCAGGTCGAACTCGAGCACGAAGGTCTCCCCCTCGCGCCACGCGTCCATCGGCATCACGGTCGGTCGCGACGTGGTGCCCGCACCGAGCAGCTGCTGGGCGAGGCGGTCGAAGTCACGGAACGGGTCGGTACGCATCAGCATCGGCATCGTGTCCACCTCCACGTGGATCCAGAGGTGCCGCCCCCAGCGGCTCCTGTATTGACGGTTACAGGTTTTATATAGCACCATCAACGGACGCGGACAAGAGCCGAAGGAGGTGGAGGGTGGACCCCGCAGCCCCTCGCGACGCCCGCCGGGGCCTCTACGCGATCTCGATCGCTGCGGAGCTGGTCGGCACCGGCGTGCAGAACCTCCGCGTCTACGAGCGCCGGGGCCTGGTCGACCCGGCCCGCACCGAGGGCGGCACCCGCCTCTACAGCGACCACGACATCACCCGGCTGCGGCGGATCGCGGACCTGCTCGCCGACGGGCTCAACCTCGCCGGCGTGGCCATGGTCATGGCTTTGGAGGAGGACAACGCACGACTGCGCCGGCGCCTGGACCGCCACCGAGGCGGGACGTAGGTCCCGAGCCAGTCCGGGACCGCTGCGGCATGGTGGGGCTGTGACCGAGACGATCGTCGAGACCGAGTGGCTGCTCACCCGGGCCGAGCGCGGCAACCCCAGCACCCGGATCGACGACGTCCATCCCGGGGACCGCGCCTGGTCGCAGGGCAACGTGGTGCGGCCGCTGATCCACGGCTCTTCCTACTTCGCCGAGCTCTTCGAGCGGATCGAGGCAACCCGGTCGGGCGACCTGATCTTCTTCACCGACTGGCAGGGGGACTTCGACGAGCGCCTCACCGACAAGCCGGGCAGCGAGGTCGGCGAGGTGCTGTGCCGCGCCGACGAGCGGGGCGTCGACGTCCGCGGGCTCGTGTGGCGCTCCCACGTCGAGCTCCTCGGCTTCTCCTCGAGGGAGAACCGGAGCCTCGGTGAGCACCTGCAGCTCCGCGGGGCCGAGGCACTGCTCGACATGCGCGTCCGGGTCGGCGGCTCCCACCACCAGAAGATGGTCGTGATCCGGCACCGTGACGACCCGAGCCGCGACATCGCCTACGTCGGCGGGATCGACCTGTGCCACACGCGGCGCGACGACTCCTACCACCGGGGCGACCCCCAAGCCCTGCGGCTGGCCGACGAGTACGGCGCCACGCCCCCGTGGCACGACATCCAGGCGGCGCTGCAGGGACCCGCCGTCCACGACGTCGAGACGGTCTTCCGGGAGCGGTGGGAGGACCCCACGCCGTTGAGCCGCAGCCCGCTGCGCTACCTCCAGGACCGCGTCGGCGGGCTGGACCTGCGCCCCGACCCGCTACCGGCGCAGGCGCCGCCGCCGGCTCCCGTCGAGGGCGGGAGGCACGCCGTCCAGCTGCTGCGGACCTATCCCGACCTGCGGCTCGGTCGCGACTACCCCTTCGCCAACGGCGGCGAGCGGAGCGTCGCGCGCGGCTACACCAAGGCCGTCCGACGGGCCCGCCGCCTGGTCTACGTCGAGGACCAGTACCTCTGGGGACACCACATCGGCAACGTCTTCACCGCAGCCCTTCACGAGCAACCCGACCTGCGGGTCATCGCGGTCGTCCCGCTGCACCCGGACCGCAGCGACGCGATGGCTCGCACCCCGCAGCTGCTGGGACGGCGACGGGCCATGGCGGAGATGTTCGCCGCCGCCCCCGGGCGCGTCGCCGTGTACGGCATCGAGAACCACGCCGGCACCCCCGTCTACGTACACGCAAAGTGCTGCGTCGTCGACGACACCTGGACCACGATCGGCTCGGACAACTTCAACCGGCGGTCGTGGACCCACGACTCCGAGCTGTCCGCCGTCGTGGTCGACCAGGGGCCGGACCCGCAGGCCTACGGTCGTGACCTGCGCCTCACGCTGGCCGCCGAGCACCTCGACCGACCGCTCGGCTCGCCGCAGGACCTGGCCACGGTGATGGCCGACTGCGTCGAGCCGGAGGGGATGTTCGCGGCGTACGAGCAGGTTGCCGCCGCGCTCGACGCGTGGCACGCCGGCGGCCGTGCCGGACCGCGGCCGCCGGGACGGTTGCGCCGGCTGCAGCCACCCGGGCTGCGTGCCGCCGCCCGCGCGCTGGCGCTGCCGGTCTACCTGACCGTGCACGACCCCGACGGACGGCCGCGCCGACTCCGCCGCACCGACCACTTCTGAGCAGCGATGGCCGGCGTGCCGCCGGCGTCCGGTCACAGCGGGTGGTCGTGCAGGATCCTCTGGTAGAGGTGGTGGTCCTGCCACGCGCCGGCGATGAACAGGTAGCCGCGGGCCGTTCCGAAGTGCTCGAACCCGGCCCGCAGCAGCACCTTCTGGGAGGCGGTGTTGTGCAGCAGCGTCCCGGCCTCGACCCGGTGCAGCCGCCGCGCCCCGGCTCCTTCGACCGCGTGCCGGACCGCCGCCGTGGCCAGCCCCCTCCCCTGGTGGTCGCGGTCGACCCAGTAGCCCAGGCTGGCACTGCGGAACACTCCGAGCACCACGTTGTTGAGGTTGACCCGCCCGACGACGTCGGCACCGGAGGTCAGGACCCAGGCGGCTCCGCGCAGCGAGGCCTCGAGCTCGAGCTGGGCCGCGACCGCCGCCCGCTGCCCCTCGACGGTGAAGAAGCTGTCGGGGCGCACCGGCTCCCAGGGGGCGAGGTGCTCGCGGTTGCGGACGTACGCCGCCGCCAGGCCCGCCGCATCGTCCATGCGCAGCGGGCGGACGTCGTACCCTGCGGGGAGAGGCGCGGCGGGCCCGGACGGCACGGAAGGCTCGGGGGACATGGCCGCAGGCTAGCCGCAGCCACGGACGCCGAGCCCCGTGACCTCAGGAGGCCCAGGGAACGGCGACCGGCTCCGCCTCGCCCACCCGGGCCTGCGAGCCGGGGAGGGCCGAGGTCACCGTGACCACGTCGGCAGCGGGACCGGCGCTCAGCGTCCGGGGAGTCCCGGCCGGCAGCACCACCCCGTCGCCGGGGCCGAGCTCGCCGCGGACGCCATCCACGTCGACGAGCAGGGTGCCCTCCACCACGACGACCACATGGTCGGTGTCCACCACGTGGGTCGGGCCGCTGGAGCCTGCTGCAAGCTCGGTGCGCCACACCGAGACCGCGGCCGCCGTGTCGGTCGACGGGCTGGCGTAGGTCCGCATCGTGGCGGCAGGGGTGGACAGGGTCCGGGTTGCGTCGAGCGGGACGAGCTGGATCATGGGAACCTCCTCATTAGACAACTGTGTTGTCTAATGTAGGGACGGTCCACCTGGTTGTCCATGTTGCCTGGACCGGTCACCACGCGGGCCGCAGCGGCGGCGGCGCCTCCGTTGCGCCCTCCTCGATCACCCGCTCCAGGGCGGCCCGGGCCGATGCCATCCGCCGCTCGCCCGCAACGCCGCGCCACTGGGCCTCGAGCTCTGCCTGGATCCGGACGGAGGTCTCGACGGCCTCGCGCCCGCGGGCGGTCAGCGCGACCGGTCTGCGACGGCCGTCCTCGGCATCGCCGGCCGGCTCGAGATAGCCCTCGGCCACCAGCGTCGCGACCAGCTTGGCGGCCCCTTGCTTGGTCATCCCGAGCACCGGCGCCAGTGCCGAGGCGGTGTCGTGCCCGGCCAGGACGGCGTTGAGCGCGTAGCCGTGCGCGGGCCGCAGGGCAGGATGACCGGCCTCCGCCAGCCGCTCGTGCAGGGACTCCAGCGCCACCGACAGCGACATCGAGAGCAATCGCACCCAAGGCACTTCGTCCACGGGACCTCCTAGCGCCGGGACCGACGACGAGGCTGACCCTATGCGACGCGGGCGGCGGTCAGAGGTTGACGCCGAGCACGTCGATGACGAAGACCAGCGACGAGTTCGGAGGGATCGTCGAGCCGGACCCCTGGGCGCCGTAGCCCTGCTCCGGCGGGATCACCAGCATCACGCGGCTGCCGGCCTTCACGCCTTGGAGTCCCTGGACCCACCCGTCGATGAGGCTGCCCTGGGTGAGGGTGAAGGTGGCCGGCTCGCCGCGACCGTAGGACTCGTCGAAGGCCTTATCGGCACCCCACACCGCGCCGTAGTAGTCGATCGTCAGCGAGTCGCCCTCCTCGACCGGCTTGCCGGTGCCCTCGACCAGCGGGACCACCTGGAGCTTCGACGGGGCCTTCGCCGGTGCAGAGCCGAAGTCCAGGCCGGTCACATCGCCGTCCTTCTCCTCCACGGTCGGGAGGCCCGCCGGGGCGTCGACCTTCTTGCCCTGCGGGCCGTCCAGCGGCGCGGCCGCCTCGTCGATGAGGTCCATCACCAGCACCAGGTCGTTCTTGGCGTCGAGCCCGAGCTGGGAGGCGCCGTCCTTGCCGACCAGGTCGGGCACCGGCACCGCCAGCGCCACACGGCTGCCGATCTTCTGGCCCACCACCGCGTCGGTGATCACCGGGGGCTGCTTGGCCAGGTCCAGCTTCTGCGGGGCCGGCTCGGTGAAGTTGTTCGAGACCGGCTTCCCGTTGCTGCCGTAGACGATGTAGAAGCGGTAGTTCACCGTGTCGTCGGCGGCGATCTCGGGCCCGTCCCCCTCGACCAGCACGCTGGACTGCGCCTTGTCGACGTCGAGGTCGGTGACCTTCACCTTCGGCTGCTCGCCGAAGTCGCCGCTCACCGTGAGGCCGTCCACCTCGGAGACCTGAGAGGCCGAGGAGGGCGAGGAGTCGGATGCCGGGTCGGAGGCGGAGGAGTCGGAGCCGCCGCACGCGGCGACCCCCAGAAGGAGAGCCGTGAGCGGGACGGCGGCCAGGCGGCGACGCATGAAGAGATCCACCTCGGGGATCGGAGACAAGGACCCGGCAAACGTAACCGGCCAACCTGAGAGTTTCCCGATCAGGGGCTGGGAGCTACTCCCACTCGATGGTGCCCGGCGGCTTGCTGGTGATGTCCACGGTGACCCGGTTGACCTCCCGGACCTCGTTGGTGATCCGGGTCGAGATCGTCTCCAGCACGTCATAGGGCAGCCGCGCCCAGTCGGCGGTCATCGCGTCCTCGGACGTCACGGGTCGCAGCACCACCGGGTGCCCGTAGGTGCGGCCGTCGCCCTGCACCCCGACGGAGCGTACGTCGGCCAGCAGCACGACCGGGAACTGCCAGATGTCGCGGTCCAGCCCCGCCCGGGTGAGCTCCTCGCGCGCGATGGCGTCAGCCTCGCGCAGGACGTCGAGCCGCTCGCGGGTGACCTCGCCGATGATCCGGATCGCCAGGCCGGGACCGGGGAACGGGTGCCGCCAGACGATCTCGGCCGGCAGGCCCAGCTGCTCGCCGACCAGGCGCACCTCGTCCTTGAACAGCGTGCGCAGCGGCTCCACGAGCGAGAACTCCAGGTCCTCGGGGAGGCCGCCGACGTTGTGGTGCGACTTGATGTTCGAGGTGCCGGCGCCCCCGCCGGACTCGACGACGTCGGGGTAGAGCGTGCCCTGGACGAGGAACTCCACCTTCTCACCGTGGGCCGCGGCGTCGCCGACCACCTCGGCCTCGGCGGCCTCGAAGACCCGGATGAACTCCCGGCCGATGACCTTGCGCTTCTCCTCGGGGTCGGAGATCCCGGCGAGCGCCTTCTGGAACCGGTCCGCGGCGTCGACGACGTGCAGCGAGACACCGGTGGCGGCGACGAAGTCGCGCTCCACCTGCTCGGCCTCGCCCTTGCGGAGCAGCCCGTGGTCGACGAACACGCAGGTGAGCCGGTCGCCGATGGCGCGCTGCACGAGGGCCGCGGCCACGGCGGAGTCGACGCCGCCGGACAGGCCGCAGATCGCCCGCTTGTCGCCGATCTGGTCGCGGACGAGCCCGATCTGCTCCTCCACGATGTTCACCATCGTCCACGTCGGCCGGCAGCCGGCGATCTGGAGCAGGAAGTGGGAGAGCACCTGCTGGCCGTGCTCGGTGTGCAACACCTCGGGGTGCCACTGCACGCCGGCCATCCGGCGGTCGAGGTCCTCGAAGGCGGCCACCGGGGTGGCGGCGGTGCTGGCCAGGACGTCGAAGCCCTCGGGCGCGGCGACGACGGAGTCGCCGTGGCTCATCCAGACCTTGTGGGCGGCCGGCACCTCGCTGAGCAGCGTGCCGGGCTCGGTGACGCGCACCGGCGTCCGCCCGTACTCCGAGCCGCCCGTGCGCCGCACCTCGCCCCCGAGGGTCTGCGCCATCGCCTGGAAGCCGTAGCACATGCCGAAGACGGGGACTCCGGCGCCGAAGATGTCGGCGTCAACGGTGGGAGCGCCGGGCTCGTAGACCGAGGACGGCCCCCCGGAGAGGATGATCGCCTTCGGGTTGCGCGCCAGCATCTCGGCCACCGGCATGGTGTGCGGGACGATCTCGGAGTAGACCCGCGCCTCACGGACGCGGCGGGCGATGAGCTGGGCGTACTGCGCACCGAAGTCGACGACGAGGACGAGGTCGTGGTCCGGGCTCACTGGTCACTCACGGAACTCAAGGCACCTGGGCTTTCGCGGGTGGGAGCGGCTGTGCGCCGGCGGGCCGGCGATGCCGGGAGTCTATCCGGGCCGGCGCCGCAGCCGGCCGCGCGTCCGCGGCTGGAATCGCCCCTGGATGGTCAGGAGACGCCGACGATCGGCAGCCGCAGCGCGCCGGGGGCGTCGGCGGGCACGACCGGGCGGCGGGGCGGCACCGCCTCGAGTCGGGTGTAGGCCGCACCCAGGGGTGGACGCGGGTCGGCCTCGCCCTTGTTCGGCCAGAACGACATGGCCCGCTCCGCCTGGGCGGTGATCGTCAGCGAGGGGTTCACGCCGAGGTTGGCGCTGACCGCCGAGCCGTCGACGACGTGCAGGCCCCGATGCCCGAAGAGTCGCTGGTAGGGGTCGATCACCCCGTGCTCGGCATCCGCGCCGATGGCGCAGCCGCCGATGAAGTGGGCGGTGAGCGGCCGGTTGAACGGCTCGCCGATGGAGCCTGCGGGCCGGCCGCCGACGACCGCGGCCATCCGGCGTACGGCGTCGTTGCCGGCCGGGATCCACGTCGGGTTGGGCACCCCGTGCCCCTGCCTGGAGGTGAGGTGTCGCCGGCCGGTGAGCCGGTTGCGCTTGGTGTAGGTGGTGATCGAGTTGTCCAGGCTCTGCATGACCAGCGCGATCACGGTGCGCTCGGACCAGTGCTTCATGTCGTAGAGGTCGAGCACGTCGGCCTTCTGCATCCACAGCTCCTTCAGCCACGTGCGCCATCTCGGAGCCGGCCCGGCACCGTCGGTGAGCACGGTCTGCAGCAGCGACATGACGTTGCTGCCCTTGCCGTAGCGCACCGGCTCGATGTGGGTGTCCTCGTCGGGGTGGAAGCTGGAGGTGATCGCCACGCCGGTGCTGTAGTCCACCGACGTGTCCGATGCGACGGTCCCGAGGATCGACTCGGAGTTGGTGCGGGAGAGGAAGCCGAGGCGCCGGGAGATCCGCGGCAGATGCCCTTCGTCACGCATCCGGTGCAGCAGCCGCTGGGTGCCCAGGGCGGAGGCGGAGAAGATCACCTGCTCGGCGGTCAGGGTGCGCGTCGCGGAACGACGGCGGAGCTTCGCCTTGGTGAAGCGGACCGACACGTCGTAACCGCCACCGGGCCGCTCGTCCACGGCGGTGACGGTGGTCAGCGGCAGCACTGTCGCGCCCGCCCGCTCGGCGAGGTGGAGGTAGTTCTTCACCAGGGTGTTCTTGGCGTTGTGCCGGCAGCCGGTCATGCACTCCCCGCAGGCGCTGCAGGTCGTGCGCTCGGGTCCGACGCCGCCGAAGAACGGGTCCGCGACGCGCTCGCCCTGCTTCTGCCCGGCTGCGCCGAAGAAGACCCCTACCGGCGTCGGGTGGAAGGTGTCGGCGACGCCCATGTCCGTGGCCACCTTCTCCATCACGTCGTCGGCCGGAGTGCGGATCGGGTTCTCCACGACCCCGAGCATCCGCTTCGCCTGGTCGTAGTGCGGCGCCAGCTCGCTGCGCCAGTCGGTGATGTCGCGCCACTGCGGGTCGTCGTAGAAGGCGTCGAGCGGCTCGTAGAGCGTGTTGGCGTAGACCAGCGAGCCGCCGCCGACGCCCGCACCCGACGCGATCAGGCAGTCCTTGAGCGCGTCGATGCGCTGGATGCCGTAGCAGCCCACCTCCGGGCGGAACAGGAACTTCTTGACGTCGAAGGAGGTGTCGGCGAAGTCGGCGTCGTCGAAGCGCGCGCCCGCCTCCAGCACGCCCACCCGGTAGCCCTTCTCGGTGAGCCGAAGGGCCGACACCGAGCCGCCGAACCCCGAGCCGACGACGATGACGTCGAAGTCGAAGTCGAAGTCGAACGCAGCCATGCTCACTTCCTCCCCAGTCTCTTCATCAGCCGCAGGTTCGCGGTCATCACCTTGGCGTACGTCGCGTCGCTCATCCCGAACATCGGCGCGAAGCGCAGGGCCCGCTGGGTGCCGACCGCCTGGCTCTCGGTGTAGCGGTGGATCCCCTCGGCGCCCTGCCGGCGGCCCAGCCCGGAGTCGCGCATGCCGCCCATCGGCGAGTCGACGCTGGCGAACGTCGCGCCGAACGCCTCGTTGACGTTGACGGTGCCGCACTTGATCTGCGCCGCGAGGGCCCGGCCACGCCTGACGTCACGGGTGTAGATCGAGGCGTTGAGGCCGTACTCCCCGGCGTTGGCGCGCGCGACCGCGTCGGCCTCGTCGTGGAACCGGTAGAGGGCGATCACCGGACCGAAGGTCTCGTCGCCGAAGCAGGTCATGTCCGGGGTGACGCCCTCGAGGACGGTCGGCTCGAAGAAGTAGGGCCCGAGGTCGGGACGGGCCTTGCCGCCGGCCAGCACCCGGGCACCCTTCGCCGTGGCGTCCGCGACGTGCGCCACCACGGTGTCGAGCTGCGCCTGGGAGATCAGCGACCCCATGTCGGTGCCCCAGTCCAGCCCGGGCCGCAGCGTCATCGCCTTCGTGCGTGCGACGAACGCGCGGACGAACCGGTCGTAGACCTGGTCGGCCACGAACATCCGCTCCGTGGACACGCACAGCTGGCCGGCGTTGGAGAAGCTGGCCCGGACCGCGCCCTCGGCGGCCCTCTCGAGGTCGGCGTCGCGCAGGATCAGGATCGGGTTCTTGCCGCCGAGCTCGAGCGAGCAGCCGATCAGACGGTCCGCGCACTGCCGGGCGATCACCCTGCCGGTGGCGGTGGAGCCGGTGAAGCACACGTAGTCGGCGCGGGCGATGATCTCGGTGCCGATCACCCGGCCGGGGCCGGCGACCACCTGCCACAGGTCCGGCGGGAAACCGGCCTCCACGAGCAGCTGCTTGCCGAGCAGGGCCGAGAGCATGGTCTGCGCGTCGGGCTTGGCGACCACCGCGTTCCCGGCCATGAGCGCCGGAAGCCCGTCGCACAGCGCCATGGTGAACGGGTAGTTCCAGGGCGAGATGATCCCGACGACCCCCTTGGGGTGCCGGTGGTGCTCGACGTGGGTCAGCACGGGCACGATGCCGGCGCGACGGCTCGTGCCGAGGTGCTCGTGGGCGGTCCGCGCGTAGTAGCGCGCCGTGAGCGCGATGTGCAGGGGCTCGTCGAAGGCGTGCTTGCGGGCCTTGCCGGACTCCCAGCAGATCAGGTCGATGATCTCGTCCTGGCGGTCGAGCACGAGGTCGTGCAGGCGCAGCATCACGGCGGCGCGCTCGTCCAAGGACGTCCGGGCCCACACCTCCTGGGCCTGCCGGGCGCGCCGGAAGGCCTCCTCCACGTCGGCGGGCTCCGACTGGGGGACGTGGGCGAGCGGCTGGCCGCTGAAGGGGCAGTACGTCGGCTCGGTCCGACCGCTGGTCGCGACCACCTGCTCGGCCAGCGCCCGCACGTAGCCGGGCTCGAGCGCGTAGGACGCGGTGGGGTCGGTGTCGGGGTCACGGGGGCCGGGGTCGGTCTCGGCCGGGCCGGTCGCGGAGCGGTCCGGGTGCGGCGGCTGCTCGTTCATATACCGAGAGTATGTGACCGGCGTCTCTCTGGCTACCCCTCAGTAACCAGCGGTCCGGACCGGGACCGGTCGCGGTGTCGGAGATCACGCCGCAGTAAGTGACAATCCGGAATTCTGGTCATTACCCAGCGTTAGAATCAATAACGGCACGAACCTCTTACACCGATAGTTGCGGAAGAAGGCGTCTCACATGTCCAACGGGCTGGCCCCCTCGCTCATGCTCGACCTGGCGACCACCGAGATCCGGGACCGCCAGCGCACGCTGCGCGAGCGGACCCAGACCGGCGTCGCCCGCCGCGCCCGTCAGGTCCGCCGCGCCGCGCGGCGCTGACCACGCAAGAGCGCCCGTCGTGCCGACCGCCCTCAGCTCAGCGGCACGCGCACCCGGGCGCCGAGCTGGTCCACGCGGTCGTGCGCCACGGGGTGGGCCGCTTGGAAGCGGCGGACCTCGGCCGGGTCGAGGTCGGCGAAGGCCAGCGCCGGTACGGCGTCGCCGACCCGGTCGAGCGCGCGTCCCTCCGGCTCGTAGACCGCGCTGCCGCCGTTGAAGTGCCACTCCCCGCAGCGTCCGGTCAGGCCGGCGAAGACGACGTAGATCCCGTTGTCGAGAGCGCGTGCGGCGTAGTAGAGGTCGCGGCGGTGCTCGGACCCGACGAAGTAGGCCGAGGGACACAGGTACGCCGCGGCTCCTCCCGCCGCCGCGGCCGCCGCGTGCTCGGGGAAGCAGCCGTCGTAGCACACCCCCAGGCCCAGCTCCCAGCCGTCGAGCTCGATGGAGGCACCGTGGTCGCCGGCGTCGAAGAACACCCGCTCGTCGGCGAACAGGTGCTGCTTGTCGTACGGCGCCGTGGTGGAGCCGTCGGGCGCGACCACGAGCACCGACAGGGTGTGCCGGTCCTCCCCTCGGTCGACCGCGGCGCCGACGACCACCGCGACGGACCGGTCGCGGGCCACGTGGCGCAGCGGCTCGAGCCGGTCGTCCTGGGACGTGAGGCTGTGCGCCGGGGTCCACGCGGCCACGTCGTACCCGGTGAGGAACAGCTCGGGCAGCACCACCAGCCGTGCGCCGCCGGCGGCGGCCGCCTCCACCAGCGAGACTGCGGTCGCGACGTTGGCCTCGACGTCGCCGGAGACCGACTCGGCCTGGGCGGCCGCGACCCGGAGCGGTCCGGGTTCACCGCTCACTGGACGACGACCTCGACCCGCTGGAACTCCTTGAGCTCGGTGTAGCCGGTGGTCGCCATCGCGCGGCGCAGGGCACCGACCAGGTTCATGGTGCCGTCGGCGACGCGGGAGGGCCCGAACAGGATCTCCTCGAGGGAGCCGACGGTGCCGATCTCGATCCGCTCACCGCGCGGCAGCTCCGGGTGCCAGGCCTCGGAGCCCCAGTGGAAGCCGCGGCCGGGGGCCTCGGAGGCGCGCGCCAGCGGCGACCCGATCATCATCGCGTCGGCGCCGCAGGCGATCGCCTTCGCGACGTCGCCCGAGCGGCCGATCGACCCGTCGGCGATCACGTGCACGTAGCGGCCGCCGGACTCGTCGAGGTAGTCGCGCCGGGCGGCGGCGACGTCGGCCACCGCGCTGGCCATCGGCACCGCGACGCCGAGCACGGACCGGGTGGTGTGCGCAGCGCCGCCGCCGAAGCCGACCAGCACGCCGGCGGCACCGGTGCGCATGAGGTGCAGGGCGGCCTGGTAGGTCGCGCAGCCGCCGACGATCACCGGCACGTCGAGCTCGTAGATGAACTCCTTGAGGTTCAGCGGCTCGGCCTGGCCCGACACGTGCTCGGCCGAGACGGTGGTGCCGCGGATCACGAACATGTCGACGCCCGCGTCGACGACGGTCTTGGCCAGCTCCTTGGTGCGCTGCGGCGACAGGGAGCCGGCGACCGTGACGCCGGCCTCGCGCATCTGGCGCAGCCGCTCGGTGACGAGCTCGGCCTTGACCGGTTCGGCGTAGATCTCCTGCAGCCGCTGCGTGGCCCGGGCGCCCTGCAGCCCGGCGACCTCCGAGAGCAGCGGGCTGGGGTCGTCGTAGCGGGTCCACAGACCCTCGAGGTCCAGGACGCCGAGGCCGCCGTGACGTCCGAAGGCGACCGCGGTCTGCGGCGACATCACCGAGTCCATCGGCGCCGCCAGGATCGGCAGCTCGAAGCGGTAGGCGTCGATCTGCCAGGCGACCGAGACCTCCTCGGGGTCGCGGGTGCGTCGCGAGGGCACGATGGCGACGTCGTCGAAGGAGTACGCGCGGCGTCCGCGCTTGGCGCGACCGATCTCGATCTCTTGCATGCGGCTCAGTCTAGGGACCACCGGGCCGTGGCCCGGACGACGCCCGCCCGGGCCGGTCAGCGACCGGTGTAGTTGGGAGCCTCGACGGTCATCTGGACGTCGTGGGGGTGGCTCTCGTTCAAGGACGCCGACGTGATCCGCACGAACCGGCCCTTGTCCTGCAGCTCGCCGACTGTGCGCGCCCCGACGTAGAACATGGACTGGCTGAGGCCGCCGATGAGCTGGTGGGCGACGGCCGCGAGGGGGCCGCGGTAGGCGACCTGGCCCTCGACGCCCTCCGGCACGAGCTTGTCGTCGGTGGCGACCTCGGCCTGGAAGTAGCGGTCCTTGGAGTAGGACTTCTGGCCCCGGCTCGACATCGCGGCGAGCGAGCCCATGCCCCGGTAGGACTTGAACTGCTTGCCGTTGACGAAGACCAGCTCCCCCGGCGACTCCTCGCAGCCGGCGAGCAGCGACCCGAGCATGACCGTGTCAGCCCCGGCCACGATCGCCTTCGCGATCTCGCCGGAGTGCTTCATGCCGCCGTCGGCGATCAGCGGGACGCCGGCCGGCTTCGTGGCCAGGGACGCCTCGTAGACGGCGGTGACCTGGGGCACGCCCACGCCGGTGACGACCCGGGTGGTGCAGATCGACCCCGGCCCGACCCCGACCTTCACGGCGTCCGCGCCCGCGTCGACGAACGCCTGCGCACCCTCGCGGGTGGCCACGTTGCCGCCGATCACCTGCACGTGCCGGGTCGCCGGGTCGCCCTTGAGCCGGGCCACCATGTCCAGCAGCAGCCGGACGTTGCCGTGGGCGGTGTCGGCGACCAGCACGTCGACCCCGGCCTCGACCAGCGTCGTGGCCCGCGTCCAGGCATCCCCGAAGTAGCCGATCGCGGCCCCCACCAGCAACCGGCCGTCGGCGTCGTACGACGCGTGCGGGAACTGCTCGGACTTCACGAAGTCCTTCACGGTGATCAGGCCCGCCAGCCGGCCCTGGTCGTCGACGAGCGGAAGCCGCTCGCGCTTGTGCTTGCGCAGCAGCAGGGTCGCCTCGTCGCGGGAGATGCCGACGGGACCCGTGATCAGGGGCGTCGGCGTCATCACCTCGTCGACCTTGGTGGTGGCCCACTCCGCGACCGGGGTGAACCGCAGGTCGCGGTTGGTGATGATCCCGAGCAGGCGGCTCTCGCCGTCGACGACGGGCAGGCCGGAGACGCGGTACTCCCCGCAGATCTGGTCCAGCTGCTCCAGCGTCGCGTCCGGGCCGATCGTGACGGGGTTGGAGATGATTCCCGTCTGCGTCCGCTTGACCAGGTCCACCTGGTAGGCCTGGTCCTCGATGGAGAGGTTGCGGTGCAGCACCCCGAGGCCGCCCTGGCGGGCCATCGCGATCGCCATCCGCGACTCGGTCACGGTGTCCATCGCGGCGCTGACGAGGGGCACCCGCAGCGAGATCTCGCGGGTCAGCCGCGACGTGGTGTCGATGTCCGCAGGCGCCAGGTCGGAGTGCCCGGGCAGCAGCAGGACGTCGTCATAGGTGAGACCGAGCGCTGCGAACTTGTCCGGCACGCCCGTCGGGCCGACCGCTTCGTGTGACCCGGTCGGGACGACCGTCTCGTGTGAGGCTGTCATGAAGCCCTTCTCGTCAGAGCGGGAGGAGGACCACCATCCTACCGGCGTGCCGCGGGGGCAGCCCGCACGGCCGGCTGGGCCGGCTCGACGAGCCCACGCGTCGACACCGTGACGACGAGCTCCTCGCCGCTGAGCCGCACCCGGGCCCGCAGGCCCGAGCCGAAGACCATCGCCATCGCCGCGGGACTCTCGGCGGGGCCGCGGAGCACCACCTCGGCGATCCCCGCCGCTGCGGCCCGCCGGGTGGCCGCTGCCAGCAGCCGGGTCCCGATGCCGCGGCGCTGCCAGCCGTCCTCGACGAGCAGCGAGAGCTCGCAGGTCTCCCCCGACGCCGCGGCCAGCGCGGCGACGCCCACCACGGCGCCGGACACGGAGGCGACCACCGAGCCGGCGCCGCCCACCAGGTGCCGCCGTGCCAGCCGGTCGTCGAGCCGGGACAGCGGCGCGGCGTACCGGCGGTAGACCGTGTCCGCCGAGCACCGGGCGTGCATCGCCACGACCGCGGGCACGTCGCCGAGGGCCCCCGCGCGCACCAGTACGCCGTGCGGCCCGACCACCGCCGGCACGGGTGCCGGCTCCGCGGTCGGCTCCGTGGCCTGCGGCACCAGCCCCCGCTCGACCAGGTCGCCGAGCAGCCCGGCGAACGCGTGGGCGCGGGCGTGCTCGGTGCCGGTGAACGGCGTCGTACGGCGGACCTCCACACGCCGCCCGGCCACGTCGACCTCGAGGACGTCCTGCACCGGTGACCCGCCGGACGGGTCGGCGTCGAGGAGGCCGGCCAGCACCTCGGGCAGCGACGCGCCGGCCTGCAGCACGGACCGGACCGCCGTGAGGTGCCGGGTGGGGCCGTCGACCAGCGCGTGCTCGCTGCACCGGCCCACCGACACCCGGCTGCCGCCGGCGTCCTCGACCAGCGCGGCGACGTCGGCGGTGGCCCAGCCCGCGGGGGCGCGCAGCACGAGCTCGTCGGTCACGCCGTCCACGCCGGGGAAGATCTGCAGCCCGAGGACGTTCACGTCGCACTCACCGCAGGCCCGGGCCAGGGCGGCCAGCGCGCCGGGTCGGTCGGCCAGTGTCGTGCGGACCCTCCAGAGCATGGCGGTCCCCCTGTCGTCTCGTGTGCGGAGGCGACCAGCCTCGCGCGGGCGCGTTCCGGGAGTGCTGCGCGCGCGTAACGCTCGTGAGAACTCAGCCGCCGACCGCGGCCGGGTCCGACCAGATCAGCTCCCAGAGGTGACCGTCGAGGTCGTAGAAGCTGCGGCCGTACATGAACCCGTGGTCCTGGGGCGCGCGGCACGGGGAGCCGCCCAGCTCGAGTGCCCTCTCGACGAGCCGGTCGACCTCCTCGCGGCTGTCCGCGCCCAGGGCCACGGTCACCTCGGTGACGGTGGGGGCGGCCACGGCCTTGGCGGTGAAGCCGGCGAAGAACGGCTCGGCCAGCAGCATCACGAAGGCCTGGTCGCTGATCACGATCGCGGTGGCGTTGTCATCGGTGAACTCGGGGCGGGACTCGAAGCCCAGCTCGGTGAAGAAGGCGAGCGAGCGCGGCAGGTCCGCGACCGGCAGGTTGACGTAGAGCGCCCGGCCCCGGCCCTGGTGCTCGATGTCCTGCGTGACCATGGGGTCTCCTCCGTGCGGGGCCCGGGCCGCTCCCCGGGCGTCTCAGGAGGACAGACGCTCCCGGCCGGTCGAACTCATCGACCCGAGCCGCGCAGCGGGTGGCCCGCGTCGTAGCGCAGCTCCTTCACCATGTGCACGACGGCCCCGGCCTGCGGCTCGTTGTGGAAGGCCACGTTGTCGACCAGCGCTCGCATCAGCGTGAGGCCGCGCCCCATCTCCGCGTCCTGGTGGGCCTGCTCGGGCACCGTCGT
This sequence comes from uncultured Actinomycetota bacterium, assembly GCA_963835385.1. Taxonomy (GTDB): domain Bacteria; phylum Actinomycetota; class Actinomycetes; order Propionibacteriales; family Nocardioidaceae; genus Nocardioides_B. Next base: position 460,864 of record CAWIFK010000005.1, on the reverse strand, counting down.
GGCGTCGAACCCCGCTCCCTGGTCGACCACCGTGATCGCGCAACGGTCGGCCGCCAGCTCCACCTTGACGTCGTAGGTGTCGGTGTCGGCGGCGTGGTCGATCACGTTCGCGCACGCCTCCGTGATCGCGAGCTGGACGTCGTCGATGTCCGGGACGTCGACGCCGAAGGCGCGCAGAGCCTGGGCGGCCAGGCGCCGTACGACGGGGACGCTGAAGCTCTCCCGGGGCAGGCTCACCGACAGGTCGAGGTGCGGGACGGCTTCGACCGGGGCGCTGGCGCGCGGCGGCCAGAAGTGGGTCTGCCCCTCCACCTCGGCGAGCTCCGGCCCGCCGAGCAGCACCTGCAGGTGGCACTCCATGTCCCCGTCGACGACCGACTCGACGAGCACCACCCTCGCCTCGCCGTTGACGCGGGCACCCAGGTGGCCGGCCATGCCCGTCGAGACCTGGCACAGCGCGGTCGAGCCGTTGCTGCCCGCCTCGAACGGGCAGCTGGAGACCGCGACCTCGATCCGGTCGCCCTCGGCGCTGACCACGTGGGCCTCGCTGCCGAGCGCCCGGTGCAGGGACACGAACGCCTCGGCGGCCGACGCGGCATCGTGCACCTGGTCGTCACGGGTGCCGACGTCGGCGATCATCGAGCCGGCGATCAGGGCGGCCTGCGGCGCGGAGGCGCTGGGATGCGCCTCCAGCGCACCGACCAGGGCGACCGCGACGGCGCCGGCGCCCTGGCGCTCGAGATCGAGCCCGACCTGCGCGCCGGGGGGCGGACCGTAGGGGAAGGTCTGCCGGTGTCGACGCTCCAGCGGCAGCTCGAGGGTGGCCAGCTCGGTGCGCGCCCAGCCGCGGACGACAGCGCGTCCAGCGGCCGGCACGAGACCGGCCCGCGGGAGCGTCCCGGCGGCCAGCGCGGTCTCGACGGCCTCGGCGTCCTCGTCGACGCGGGAGACCGTGAGTGCGGGGGTGCTCCGGGCCCAGTCGAGCATCAGGTGGACAGGGCCGCCCTCGGCGGCCTCGAAGATGCCCGGCAGCCGGTCGGCAAGCACGCCCTGGGCCTTCTCGGCAGCGGGCGGCTCGGTGGCGTGGCGCTGGAGGTGCTCCTCGAGCAGCAGGCGGGCGGCGTGGGCGTCCGCCTCCGCGTCGCTGCTGCTGCCGATCAGCCAGTCCACGTGGGTTCCCTCGGATCGAAGTGGGCCTTGAAGAGGCGGGTGCCGGGGCTGGTGCGACCGGCGCCGTGGCCAGTAGATGCCCGGACCGGAAACGATCGAAACCGCCCGCCGGTGCGGCGGTGCTCACGCCCCGGCAGCCGGACGCGCCGAACGCCGCCCGGGGTGACCCGGACGGCGTTCGGTCGGTGCTGACGTGCTGCTGTGCGCGGTCAGTGACCGTGCCCGTGCCCGTGGCCGTGACCGGCCGCGGGAGCGTCGTCCTCATCCTCGGGCTTCTCCACGACCAGCGTCTCGGTCGTCAGCAGCATCCCGGCGATCGAGGCGGCGTTGACCAGCGCGGACCGGGTCACCTTGACCGGGTCGAGCACGCCCTGGGCGACCAGGTCGCCGTACTCCTCGGTGGCGGCGTTGTAGCCCTCACCGGTCTTGCCCTCACGGACCTTGGTGACCACGACGTAGCCGTTGACCCCACCGTTCTCGGCGATCCAGCGCAGCGGCTCGTCCGCCGACTTGGCGACGATCCGGGCACCGGTGGCCTCGTCGCCGTCGAGCCCCAGGCCGTCGGAGAGGACGGACACGGCGTGGACGAGGGCGGAACCGCCGCCGGCGATGATGCCCTCCTCTATCGCGGCGCGGGTCGCGGAGACGGCGTCCTCGATGCGGTGCTTCTTCTCCTTGAGCTCCACCTCGGTCGCCGCACCGACGCGGACGACGCAGACGCCACCGGCCAGCTTGGCCAGCCGCTCCTGCAGCTTCTCGCGGTCCCAGTCGGAGTCGGTGTTCTCGATCTCGGCCTTGATCTGGTTGACCCGGCCCTCGACGGCGGCGGCGTCGCCGGCGCCCTCGACGATCGTGGTGTCGTCCTTGGTGATCACCACGCGGCGGGCCTGGCCCAGCACGTCGAGACCGACCTGGTCCAGCTTGAGGCCGACCTCCGGGGAGACGACCTGGCCGCCGGTCAGGGTGGCGATGTCCTGCAGCATGGCCTTGCGGCGGTCACCGAACGCGGGAGCCTTGACGGCCGCGGCGTTGAAGGTGCCCCGGATCTTGTTCACGACGAGCGTGGAGAGCGCCTCGCCCTCGACGTCCTCGGCCAGGATGAACAGCGGCTTGCCGGCCGAGATGACCTTCTCCAGCAGCGGGAGCAGGTCCGCGATCGCGGAGATCTTGCCCTGGTGCAGGAGGATGTAGGGGTCGTCGAGGACGGCTTCCATGCGCTCGGCGTCGGTGACGAAGTAGGGCGAGATGAAGCCCTTGTCGAACTGCATGCCCTCGGTGAAGTCGAGCTCGGTGCCCATCGTGTTGGACTCCTCGACGGTGATCACACCGTCCTTGCCCACCTTGTCGAACGCCTCGGCGAGCAGCTGACCGATGTGCGCGTCGCGCGAGGACACCGTCGCGACGGCAGCCATGTCGGCCTTGTCGTCGACGTCGCGGGCGGCGTCGAGCAGCGCCTTGCTGACCGCCTCGACGGCCTGGTCGATGCCGCGCTTGAGGCTCATCGGGTTGGCGCCGGCGGCGACCGCCCGCAGGCCCTCGTGGACCATCGCCTGGGCCAGCACCGTCGCGGTGGTGGTGCCGTCACCGGCGACGTCGTTGGTCTTGGTGGCGACCTCCTTCGCCAGCTGGGCGCCGAGGTTCTCGAACGGGTCGTCGAGCTCCACCTCACGGGCGACGGTCACGCCGTCGTTGGTGATGGTGGGGGCGCCCCACTTCTTGTCCAGGACGACGTAGCGGCCCTTGGGGCCGAGCGTCACCTTCACCGCGTTGGCCAGGGCGTCGACGCCCCGCTCGAGCGAGCGGCGGCCGTCCTCGTCGAACTCCAGGATCTTCGGCATCTTGTCTCGATGCTCCTTCTCGTCGGTTGGGTCGTGATGCTGCTCAGCCCCGGCAGCCCGAACGCGTCGGGCCAGCCGGGGCTGAGTCGCTGTGCATCTGCATGTGCTGGTCGCCGCGCCCCGATGGGCGGCTCGCGATGGCCCCGCCGGCGACGGGGCCGATCAGGTCGTCGTTCAGCCGACGACCGCGAGCACGTCGCGGGCCGAGAGGATGAGGTACTCGTCGCCGGCGTACTTCACCTCGGTGCCGCCGTACTTGCTGTAGATGACCTTGTCGCCGACGTTGACGTCGAGCGGGACCCGGTTGCCGTTGTCGTCGATGCGACCCGGACCGATCGCCAGGACCTCGCCCTCCTGGGGCTTCTCCTTGGCGGTGTCGGGGATGACCAGGCCGGAGGCCGTGGTCTGCTCGGCGTCGAGAGGCTTCACGACGATCCGGTCCTCGAGAGGCTTGATGTTGACCGACACGTTGTCGACCTCCACTTTCCCGTGTGATCTGCGAGACGGTTGGGTTCTGGCTACGAAGCTGGTGCCTGCGGTGAGGTGCTCGCCGTCGCGGGGGTCGGGCACCGGGTGCAGGCGCTGGCACCCTCGGGAGGAGAGTGCCAATGTGGAATCTATTGCGGGATTAGCACTCGGTCAAGTCGAGTGCCAGACTTGGCGGCCATGGACCTCGAGGCGTTCCGAGCGCTGCAGACGCGGGACGGTCGGGCGCTGCTCGAGCGGGCGGCACGGGTGCACGAGGAGCACACCCGCGATCCCCTGCGCTCCGCTGCCGCGCTGCGCCGAGAGGCCGATCCCGAGCTGGTGGCGGCCGCTCTCACCCAGGTGGAGCTGCGGGCACGGGCGGTGCCGAAGTTCGGCGACCTCGCCGGCCGGCTCTTCTTCACCCCCGAGGGCCTCGAGCAGGCCACCCGGCTCCGCGTCGCCGAGCACCGTGCGGCCCGGGTGGCGATGGCCGACCCCGGCTCGGTCCTCGACGCCGGCTGCGGGATCGGCGGCGACCTGGTCGCCCTCGCGCGGGCCGGCCTGACCGTCGCCGGCATCGACCGCGACCCGCTGCGCGTGGAGGTCGCGAGGGCGAACCTCGCCGCGCTGGGTCTCGGCGGCGCGGTGCAGCAGGCAGCCGTCGAGGACGTCGACCTCCGGGCGTTCGGCGTGGTGTTCGCCGACCCGGCCCGTCGTACCTCGGCCGGGCGGGTCTTCGACGTCGAGGGGTGGTCGCCGCCGTGGTCGTTCGTCACCGCGCTGCTGCAGCGGCCCTCGCTGGTCAAGGTGGCCCCCGGGATCCCGTTCCACCTGCTGCCCGACGGCGTCGAGGCGGAGCTCGTCAGCGACGACGGGGAGGTCAAGGAGGCGGTCCTGTGGTCGCCCGCGCTCGCGACGGTACGGCGGCGCGCGACCGTGCTGCGGCCGACCGGCCTGGCCACGCTGACCGACGAGGACGACCCGGGGACGGCGCCGGTGCGCCCGGTGGGCCCCTTCCTCTACGAGCCGGACGGCGCGGTGATCCGGGCGGGACTGGTGACCGCGGTGGCCGCCGGCGTGGGCGGCGGGCTGCTCGACGAGCACATCGCCTACGTGACCGGCGACGAGGCGTTCACGACCCCCTTCGCCCGGGCCTACGAGGTGCTCGAGGAGCTGCCCTACAAGGAGAAGTCGCTGCGGGCGGCGCTCCGCGAGCGCGGCGTCGGGCGGCTGACCATCAAGAAGCGCGGCGTCGACGTCGTGCCCGAGCAGCTGCGCCGGCGGCTGGCGCTCGAGGGTCCGGAGGAGGCCACGCTGGTGATGACCCGGGCCGCCGGGAAGGGCACCGCGCTGCTGGTCCGCCCCATGTGAACCCCCGGGATCACGCCTGCCGGCGGTAGGCCTCCGGCGGCACGCCGACCACCTGCGTGAACACCCGGGTGAGGTGCGCCTGGTCGGCGAAGCCCAGCCGGTGCGCCAGCGCCGCCCAGTCCACCGGCCCTCCCGCGTGCGCCGCGGCGGCCGCGTCGAGGATCCGGTAGCGGGCGATCACCCACTTGGGGCCGACACCGACGTACTCGGTGAAGGTCCGCTGGAGGGTGCGCAGGCTGACGCCGGCGTGCGCGGCGAGCTCCTCGGCCCGGGTCAGGTCCTGGTTCTCCTCGGCCCACGCGACGAGCTCGCGGACGTGCCGCGCGACGGGGTCGGGCTCGGGTCCGATCGAGAGCAGGTAGCGCTCCATGGCCGCGACCATCACGTCCGCCCGCTCGGTGCCCAGGATCTCCTCCGCGCACCGCCGGTCGTCGGCTCCGAACAGCTCGCCGGCCGGCACGACGCGATCGGACAGCGCCCCGACCGAGGCGCCCAGCAGGCACCGGAAGGCACCCGGCAGGAACGACGTGCCGAGAGCGTGGCCTCGGCCCCGCAGCGTCCGGACGAACGGCGAGCGGGTGATGCCGTGCACGAGCAGCCGTCCGTCCTCGGCCGCGACGTGGATCCGGGGCTGCGGGACCACCTGCTGCTCGTGGACCTGCGCCACCTCCCAGCGGACCAGCCAGTGGTAGTCGACGTAGGCCCGGAGCTCCGCCCCGGGCGGTCGCCGCTCGACGTCGATCGCCCGGCCGGCCGCGGTCGGCCGGAGGATCGCCGACGGGTGCCCGCGCGGAACGCTCACGACCCGAACCTAGCCGAGCCAGGCTGTCGCGTTCCTTCAAGAACTGCGCTCTCTCCGGCTCCTAGGGTCCAGTCATGACCTACACACACAAGGCGACCGCCCGTTTCTCCGTCGCGTCGTGGGAGGAGCAGGTGTACGCCGACATCGACGGCACGGGGACCGACTCCGGGGCGACGTACTACCCCGACCGGGGGCTCAGCCGGGCGCAGGTCGGCTACACCTACCGCGGGGATGTCGAGGGGAGCTCGACGCTGGTGTACCTGATGGGCTACCGCGGCGGGGACGACCTCGTGATCGGCCTGGAGCGGTTCGAGGGCTCGCTCGGCGGCCACGAGGGGTCGTGCGTGCTGCGGCACGAGGCCGTCCACGGCAGCGGCTCGGTGCGCGGGCGGGTGAGTGTCGTGCCGGGCATGGGCACCGGCGCACTGGAGGGGCTGCGCGGCGAGGCCGAGCTGCGCGTCGAGGGACACCAGGAGAGCTACGAGCTCACGCTCTCCTATGACCTCGCCTGACCGAGCCGCGGCCTAGCAGCCGGTGCGCGGGACGCCCGCCACCGGGACCGGCAGCGTCCCTGGCGCCCGGGAACGGCCGAGCAGCACGTCGACGAGCGCGCGCATGGCTCCGGGCGTGCTCCCGTAGGTCGCCAGCTTGACCGGCGCGCTGCTGGCGCCCAGGACGTACGGCCGGTCGGTGGCGACCACGACGTCGGCGCTCACCGGCCCGTCGCCGTAGCCGAGCAACCGCACCGTCGTACCCTTCGCGCCGAACCGGAGGCCGGCGGCCTCGGCCGCGGTCCGGAAGCGCGCGACCGCGACCGCGTCTCCGCCGACGTTCACGCGGGTGCCGACGACGCGGCCCGAGCAGGGGCCCTGGACGCTGGTGAGCGCGGCGGCGGACCAGCGGTACGACGCGCGCCGGCCGCTGCCGGGCGCGGCCGTGGTGAAACCCTGCCGGCGCTGGTGCAGCAGCAGCGCGACCTGTCGGGTGGCGGCCTGCACCAGCCGGGCCGACGACAGGCGTCCCTGCCGGACGGCTCGGACGATGCCGTCGCGCGCCTCCTGGGGCGAGGGCGGCATGAGCACCACGTCGGCCCCCGCGCGCAGGGCCCGCACCGCCGCCGGGCCGCTGCCGAGCCGGTTCGTGATCGCTCCCATCGCCATCGAGTCGGTGACGACCAGCCCCTGGAACCCGAGCCGCTGGCGCAGCAGTCCGGTGATGACCTTGCGTGACAGCGAGGCGGGGGTGCCCGGGTCGACGGAGCGCACGTCGATGTGGCCCACCATGACGACCGGCAGTCCGGCCCTGACCGAGGCGCGGAACGGCACCAGGTCGCGGCGTTCCAGCTCGGCGAGCGACCGCTGCTGCACGGGCAGGGCGAGGTGGCTGTCGGTGGTGAGGGCACCGTGGCCCGGGAAGTGCTTGACCACCGGCACCACCCCGGTCGACGCGAACCCCGCGGCGGCGGCCCGGACCTGCGCGGCGACGGCGCGCGGGCGCGACCCGGCCGACCGGGAGCCGATCGCGGCGTCGGCCGCCCCGATCGTGACGTCGGCGTCCGGGGCGTAGTCGGTGGTGAAGCCGAGTCCGGCGAGCTCACGCCCGCTCGCCACGGCCGCGGCCCGGGTCAGGCGCGCATCAGCCGCGGCGCCGGCCGTCATGAACGCCGGGAACCGCGTCCCTCCGGTGATGCGCTCGACGATCCCGCCCTCCTGGTCGACACCGATGCCGACCGGGAACGGCCGACCGGCGCGTCGGGCAGCCCGCTGCACGGCGGCGTTGCTCGAGCGGATCTGGTCGGTGCCGCTGTAGTTCTCGGTGAACACGACGATGCCACCGAGGTGGAGCCGGTTCACGAAGTCGGTGGGGGCGGCGGTTCCGGAGTACGCCGCGTAGATCACCTGCCCGGCCCGCTCCTTCAGCGAGAGCCTGCCGACAAGGGTCCGCGCGCGGCTGACCTCGCCTGCGGTCGGGCCCCAGCCGGTGGCGACCGGGAGCGGGTCGACGTGCGCCACCCTGCCCTCGGACGGCGTGACGGCGGATGCCGTCGGCGGCTCCTCGGCTCGTACGGCGGCTGCGGCTGGGCGGGCGGCCGTGTGCTCGCTCTGAGGGGCGTTGCACGAGGACAGCGCCACGGCTGCGGCCAGCGCCGCTGCTGCCCTCGTCGTCATGCGCACGCTCCTACCGTTCCAGCCGGGCCCCCTCCGCACAACACAGACGCACTCGTGTGGCGCGCGTCATGAGCGCTGCGAGGCGTCGGCTGGCTTGTGGGCGCCCGGGGCAGGGACCCGCGGGGGTGCAAGGGTGCACCGCGAGCAGGGCGCGCGGCGGGCGTAGCGGGCGGGGACGCCCGTCGCGGCTGGCGCAGCAAGCCCGCGGAGGTGGGATTGCGGGAGGGCGAGAGGGCGAGAGGGCGAGAAACGTCGAGGATCGCCCGTGGGTACAGGGAATTCCAGCCCGGAAACTGTCGGTGCGCCCTGGGAGAGTGGGGTCATGGTCAACCGATCGGGCATCGACTCCTTGGACACTCCCGGTGTCCTGTCTGCGGTCGTCGATGCGCGTCGGGCGGCGGACCGCGCGGAGGCGGACTTGCTGGTGCTGGCGGCGCACTTCGCGGACCTGCACCCGGTGGTCGACGGCACCGCGGCGGCGGGTCACGGCGACCCGGGGCTGGCCGGGATGGGCCCGGTGGCGGGCCGGGAGCGGCTGCAGCTGCTGGGTGGGGTGGGGACCCCGGCGGTGGCGGAGTTCGCCGTCGACGAGCTCGCGGCCGCGTTGGGGATCTCGATCGGGCAGGCCAAGGCGCTGGTCGGGGAGGCCCTCGAGCTGCGGCACCGGCTGCCGAGGCTGTGGGAGCTGGTGCTCCAGGGCCTGTTGCAGGCGTGGAAGGCCCGCCAGGTCGCCCGGGAGACCATCGAGCTCTCGCCCGCGGCAGCGGCGTTCGTGGACCGGCACGTCGCGGTGGTCGCGGCCCGGAACCGGTTGCCGTACCTGGGCCGGCTGGTCCAAGAAGCGATCGCCCGCTGCGACCCCGAGCACGCCGCTGAGCGGGAGCAGCGCGAGCGGGACCGGCGCGGGGTGTGGATCAACCACCGCGGCCAGGCCGCGACCGCGACGATCACCGCCGTGGTCGACGCGATCGACGGGGTCGCCTTCGACGCCCGCGTCGGCCAGGTCGCCGCCACCCTGGCCGAGCTCGGCGACACCTCCGCAGAGCAGGTCCGCCGGGCGCGGGCGGTGGGGATCGTGGCGAACCCGCAGCGGGCGTTGTGGCTGACCGGCACCGACCCGGCCGCGCAAGCGTCCGCGCTCGCGGCCGACTCCCGGCTGGTCGGGCTGTTGGAGCACCCGTTGTTCGCCGACCTCGACCCCGCCACGATCCTCGATGCCCAGGGCCGGCTCACCGGTGCCGGGCTGGCCGAGCACGCCACCCGGCCCACCAGCCGCCCCGCCGCGCACGGTGGCAGGGCCGCGGGGGTCGGGGCGATGGTGTACCTGCACCTGGACCCCCACGCCGTCCAGACCCTCGTGCAGGCCCTCACCGGTCGGCTTCACACGGCAGCAGCCGCCGACGCGATGGAGGCGGTTGGGGCGGCGGTCGCGGTGGAGGAACGCTACGGCGCGATCACCCTGGCGCTGCTGCGCGAGTGGCTCGGCGCGGTCGACCAGATCACCCTGCGGCCGGTGCTGCACCTGACCGACCCCGCCGCCGGGGGTGCGGCCGGGATGGGGCCGGGCACGAAGGCCACCGTGGCGTACGCGCCACCGGAGTCGATGGCCGAGCTCGTCCGGCTGCGCGACCAGCGGTGCGTGTTCCCCGACTGCCAAAACCCCGCCCGTTCCGCGGACCTGGACCACATCACCAACCACGACCCGCACGCCGACCCCGACGCGTACAACCGCTCCCGCGCCTCTGGCACCTCTGGCGTCTCTGGCGGTGACGAGGCCGTACCGGTGCCGGTGACCGGGCTGACGCACCCGGACAACCTGGCACCCCTGTGCCGCCACCACCACCGGGTCAAGACCCACTCCGGCTGGCGCTACCAACGACTCCCCGACGGCAGCTACCACTGGACCGGTCCACACGGCCAGACCTACCTCGTCGCCCCCGGCCGACACGGCGGCACCCGCCACGCCGACCAGCTCCCGGACGACGCCGACACCGGCCCACCCGCAGACACGCGACTACCCGACGGAGCCGACCCACCCGAGACGTCAGCCGCCGGCGAGCACGCCGCCTGACCGAACCCAGCACGCACCAGCAACGCCCCAGCACCCGGCAGACGCCCACGCGCTGCCGGGTGCCGGCCTGCCCATCGGCGGCGCCGGCGCCGGGAGCCGGCTCAGCAGCTGCTCGACGTACTCTCCGCCAGGTCGTTCACCGCGGTGGTCACGTCGGCCAGGGCGGTCCGCGACTGCTCGATGTTCGAGGGGGTCGCCCTCTCCACGCTGGCGTCGACCGCCCGGTCCAGCTCCGCAGTCGCGTCCTTGACTGCGGTGACCTGGTCATCGAACTCTGCCTCGGCGGTGTCCACCACGTTCGCCACCGCGGCGTTGATGGCCTTCATGGATGTCCGCGCGGCCGGGATCGAGGACTTGGTCAACGGGTTCTGGTTGATCTCGGTGACCGCGGAGTCCACGTCGCTGACCGACTTGCAGAAGTCCGACGGCGCACCCCGATCCGCGGCACAGCCGGCCAGCAGGGGCAGGAAGACTGTGGCGGCGACCAGAGCGGCGACCTCGAACCTTCGAGCACAGCCGGATCGAGCACAGCCGGATCGAGCACAGCCGGATCGGACCGAGCCGGATCGAGCAGCGACGCGGCGAGCAGAGACGGGCATGCCTCATGCAACCGCGGCTTGGAGGCGACGGCATCCCCTCGCGCGGACGAGAACCCGCGCCGTCCGGGCTACGTGCCGAGGATCACTGCGCTGCGGCCCGGCACCGACCAGCCGTCCGCTCCCGGCTCTGCGGAGCCGGACGGGGTCGCCAGCTCGCCGTCCCCGGTGGCCATCCAGGCCAGCACCACCTTGCCCGACGCGGCCGGCGCCCACGGGTCGTCGCCGAGGTTCACCAGCACCCGGTAGGAACCCCTCCTCACGTCGACGGTCCGGGCGGAGGCGTCCCACGTCACCGCCACGGACGACAGGTCGCCGTCACGCAGGTCCGGCGTCGAACGGCGCAACCGGATCAGCGAGCGGTACCACTCCAGCAAGCGGGCGTGCACGGGCTGCGACGGCTCGTCCCAGTCCAGCCTGGATCGCTCGAAGGTGGCCGGGTCCTGCGGGTCGGGTACGTCGGCCTCGTCCCAGCCGTGCGAGCCGAACTCGGCCCGTCGGCCCTGGCGCGTCGCCTCTGCGACGTCGGGGTTGGTGTGGTCGACGAAGAACTGCCACGGCGTGCGGGCGCCCCACTCCTCCCCCATGAACAGCATGGGCGTCCACGGCGAGGTGAGCAGCAACGTGGCACCGCAGGCGAGCAGGTCGACGCCGACGAGGTGCGAGAGCCGCTCGCCGGTCGCTCGGTTGCCCACCTGGTCGTGGGTCTGCAGCGACGCCACGAAGCGCCAGCCCGGCACCGTCGCCGGGTCGACCGGCCGGCCGTGAGAGCGGCCGCGGAACGAGGAGTACGCGCCGTCGTGGAAGAACGGGGTCTGCAGCACCTTGCCCAGAGCCTCCGGAGCGACGAAGTCGGCGTAGTAGCCCTGCGACTCCCCGGTGAGCGCCACGTGCAGCGCGTGGTGGATGTCGTCGGCCCACTGACCGTGCATGCCCAGCCCGCCGACCGCCTTGCCCGCGCCGCGGGGGGTCACGGTGCCCGGGTCGTTGCGGTCGGACTCGGCCACCAGCCACAGCGGCCGTCCGAGCTCCTCGGACAGCCGGTCGGTCAGCGCGGCCATCTCCTCCAGGACATGGACGGCGCGGTGGTCGTGCAGCTCGTGCACGGCGTCGAGCCGGAGGCCGTCGACATGGAAGTCACGGAACCACTGCTCCACGTTGTCGAGCACCCACGCCCGCACCGGGTCGCTGTCGTCGGCGTCGAGGTTGATCGCCTGTCCCCAGGGGGTGACGTGCTTGTCGGTGAGGTACGGCCCCAGCTCTCCCAGGTAGTTCCCGTCCGGCCCGAGGTGGTTGTAGACCACGTCGAGGCAGACGCCCAGGCCGACCGCGTGCGCCGCGTCGACGAACCGCTGCAGCGCCTCGGGCCCCCCGTAGCTCTCGTGGACCGCGTAGGGCGCGACCCCGTCGTACCCCCAGTTGTGCTCGCCGGGGAACGGCGCGAGCGGCAGCAGCTCGACCACGCTGACCCCCAGCTCGACGAGGTGGTCGAGCCGCGCGACGGCGGCGTCGAGCGTGCCCTCGGCGGTGAAGGTGCCGACGTGCATCTCGTAGATCACCGCGTCCTGGAGCGGAGCCCCCCGCCAGCCGCCGTCGGTCCAGGGGAACCCACGCGGGTCGAACAGTGCCGACCAGCCGTGCGGACCGTCCGGCAGACGCAGCCCACGCGGGTCCGGGCGCGGGTCTCCCCCGTCCAGCGAGAAGGCGTACGGCGTCCCGTCCACGGCGTCCACGTCGGCGATCCACACGTCGCCGGAGCGGGTCATCGGCAGCCGCCGGTCCGCCACCAGCAGGTCGACCCGCGACGCCGAGGGCGCCCACAGCCACATCTCTCGCGCGGCCATCAGATGTGCACCCGCTGCAGGAGCGCCACCGGCATCGCCTCGAACAGCTCGGCGCACCGCACCCGGCCGCCCTCGTGCAGCAGCCCGGTGAGCTCGTCGCGCCACAGCCCCTCGGGCAGCGTGGCGGTGTGCTCCCCCCAGCCGCCGGCGGCCCGGAGCCGCTGCGGCGCCCGGGTCACGAGCACCGCCGCCTCCTGGCCCCGGCCGAAGCCGACCGCGTGCCGCGTCGTGCTCTCCAGCGGCCGGTAGGTGGCACCGTCACCGAAGCAGTGCCGCAGGTCCTTGCGCAGCTTGAGCGCCAGCACCGTGACCAGCAGCTTCTCGTCGTCGAGGTCACACGGGCCGCGGGCCACCAACGACTCCAGCCGCGAGCGCCGCTCGTCGTAGTCGACGGGACGCCGGTTGTCGGGATCGACCAGCGACAGGTCGACCAGCTCGCAGCCCTGGTAGATGTCCGGGGTGCCCGGCAGCGTCAGCTGCAGCAGCTTCTGGGCCAGCACGACGGCACGGATCGCGGACCGGTTGTGGTCGACGGCGGTGTCCACGACCGACTTCAAGGGGCCGGGCGACGTCGCCTCGGCGGCGAGCCCGAGCACCCGCTTCTCGTAGGCCTCGTCGCCATCGACCCAGGCCGTGTGCTGCTTGGCCTCGCGCAGCGCCTTGGTGAGGTAGCCCTCGAGCCGCTCGGCGGAGACCTCGCCGACCCCGGCGATCGTCTGCCACACGAGGTGCGCCGTCGGCGCGTCCACGCCGTGGTCGACCGCCGCCTCGGCGAACGCCTCCGAGCAGACCGCCCACGACTCGGCGTCTCCGGCCAGCGCGATCAGCCGCGCCCGGACGTCCTCGCTGCGCTTGGTGTCGTGCGTGGAGAGGGCCACCATGCCCAGCGGCCAGTGCGCCTGCTGGTGCTCGGCCCACGCGTGCAGGTCCTCCGGCGCGGCCTTGTCCAGGAGCTCGGGGTCGCCGCCCACCTCGTTGAGCGCGACCATCCGGTTCCACCGGTAGTAGGAGGTGTCCTCGATCGCCTTGGCCATCACCGGGCCCCACGTCTGCTGCAGGCGGATCGCGAAGTCGACCTCGGCGTCGCTGGAGGCCTGCGGACGCGCCGCGATCCCGGCCAGCTCGGCGATCTCCCGCTCCAGGTCGGGGCGTGCCTCGGTGGCCCGCTCCCGGGCACCCTCGATGACCGACTGCGCGGCCTCGTCGGCCGGCCGCCCCGGCCGGGCGTAGGCGCGGTACACCTCGCAGGCGACGAGCAGCTCCTCCACCGCCGCGGCCAGCCGGCCCGGGTCGGCGTCGGGCCGCGCCTCGCGGGCGCGGCGCAGCAGCCGGGCGCGCTCGGCGCCGAGCAGCTTCTCCACCACCTCGCGCTTCGCCGCTGCGAGCGTGGCCTGCAGGTCCGGCTCGCCGCCGGTCGCCTCCCAGGTCTCGGTCAGCGTCTGCGCGGTCGTGGGCTCGGCGAGCGCCGCGGTGATCGCGCGCAGGCCGTCGTAGCCGGTGGTGCCGTCGCACTCCCACGACTCGGGCAGCGTCTCGCCGCGCTCGAGGATCTTCTCGACCCAGATGGCGGTGCCGATCCGGGTGGCGCGCCGCAGCATCCGCAGGTAGCCCTCCGGGTCGGCGAGCCCGTCGGGGTGGTCGATCCGGAACCCCTCGACGATGCCGCGCTGGTTGAGGTCCAGCAGCGTGCGGTGGGTCGCCTCGAAGACCTCGGGGTCCTCCACCCGCACGGCGATCAGCCCGTCCACGTCGAAGAACCGCCGGTAGTTGAGGACGGCGTCCTTCTCCCGCCAGCTCGCGAGCCGGTAGTGCTGCCGGTCCAGCACGGCGGCCAGGTCGGCGCCGCCGGCGGAGCCGAGGTCGGTCGGGGCCGTGCCGTCGGCCAGCGGGAACAGGTGGTCGTGGTAGCGCACGACCGGCCGCCCGTCGTACTCGTCGAGCACGAGCTCGCCGCGCTCCAGCGTCGCCTCGAGCGTGTCACCGAGCAGCGGCAGCCCGATGCGTCCGTCGAGCGCGGCCCAGTCGACGTCGAACCACGAGGCGACGGGACTCTGCGGGCCCTCGGCGAGCAGCCGCCACAGCGGGGCGTTGGCGGTCTCCGGCGCGACCATCGCCATGTGGTTGGGCACCACGTCGACGACGATGCCCAGGCCGCGCTCCCGGGCGGCCGCCGCCAGCGACTCCAGGCCCTCCCGGCCGCCGAGCTCGTCGTTGACCCGGGTGTGGTCGACGACGTCGTAGCCGTGCTGGGAGCCCGCGGCCGCCTGGAGCACCGGTGAGAGGTACAGGTGCGTGACGCCGAGGTCGGCGAGGTAGGGGACGGCCTGCTCCGCGTCGGCGAAGGTGTAGCCGGCATGCAGCTGGAGACGGTAGGTCGCGGTCACGGCTGGTGGTTACCCGCCACAGAGGGGCGCGACACCCGGCGGGACGCAGATCACCCGTCGAGTCCGGCCCGTTCGGCCCCGATCGTGGTGTCGTCGCCGTGGCCGGTGTGGACCACCGTGTCGTCGGGCAGCCCGAGCAGCCGCTCGCGGATGCTCTGCTCGAGCACGCCCCGGTCGCTGAAGGACCGGCCGGTGGCCCCGGGGCCACCCTGGAACAGCGTGTCGCCGGTGAACAGGCAGCCCAGCTCCGGCGCGTACAGGCAGACCGCACCGGGAGCGTGGCCCGGCGTGTGGATCACCCGCAGCGTGGTGCCGGCGACCCCGATCTCCTGACCGTCGGAGAGGTCGACGTCCCACAGCTCGTCGCGGTGCGTGAGCTCCCACAGCGGCCGGTCGTCGGGGTGCAGCAGGATCGGCGCGGTCACGGCCTCGCGCAGCCCCGGCGCCACCCGCACGTGGTCGTCGTGGGCGTGGGTGCACACGATCGCGCGCACCCGGCGGCCACCGACGACCGCGAGGATCGCCTCGACGTCGTGCGGAGCGTCGATCACCACGCACTCGGCGTCGTCCCCGACCACCCAGACGTTGTTGTCGACCTGGTGCGTCTCCCCGTCGAGGGAGAAGGTGCCGCTGGTGACGCCATGGTCGACCCGGGCGCTCACGAGGCCGCCCCGTCGAGGAGGACCACCGAGCGCAGCACGTCTCCCTCGTGCATCTTCGCGAAGGCCGCCTCCACGTCGCCGAGCCCGATCTCCTCGGTGACGAAGAAGTCGAGGTCGAGCCGCCCCTGCCGGTAGAGGTCCACCAGCATCGGGAAGTCGCGGGAGGGCAGGCAGTCGCCGTACCAGCTCGACTTCAGCGAGCCGCCGCGGCCGAACACGTCGATCAGCGGCAGGTCCGGCACCTTCATCTCCGGCGTCGGCACCCCCACGAGCACCACGGTGCCGGCGAGGTCCCGGGCGTAGAACGCCTGCTTCCAGGTCTCGGGGCGGCCGACCGCGTCGATGACGACGTCGGCGCCGAACCCGCCGGTGAGCTCCTGGACCGCCTCCACCGGGTCGCGCTCGGAGCTGTTGACCGTGTGCGTGGCGCCCATCCGGGTCGCGCCCTCGAGCTTCCGGTCCTCGAGGTCGACGGCGATGATCGTGCCGGCGCCCGCGAGCCGGGCGCCCGCGACCGCCGCGGTGCCGACCCCGCCGCACCCGATCACCGCCACGCTCTGGCCGCGCGTGACCGCGCCGGTGTTGATCGCCGCCCCGATGCCGGCCATCACGCCGCACCCGAGCAGGCCGACGGCGGCCGCACGGGCGGACGGGTCCACCTTCGTGCACTGGCCGGCCGCCACCAGCGTCTTCTCCGCGAACGCGCCGATCCCGAGCGCCGGGGTGAGGGGCGTCCCGGCCGCGTCGCCCTCGGCGAGCGTCATGCTCTGGGTGGCGTTGTGCGTGGCGAAGCAGTACCACGGCTCGCCGCGCCGGCAGGCCCGGCACTCCCCGCACACCGCCCGCCAGTTGAGCACCACGAAGTCGCCCGGAGCCACCTCGGTCACCCCCTCGCCCACGGACTCGACGACGCCGGCGGCCTCGTGACCGAGCAGGAACGGGAAGTCGTCGTTGATCGCGCCGTCGCGGTAGTGCAGGTCGGTGTGGCACACGCCGCAGGCCTGGACCTCCACCACGGCCTCGCCGGGCCCCGGATCGGGGACCACGATGGTCTCGACGGAGACCGGCTGTCCCTTGCCGCGGGCGACGACGGCTCGGACCTTCTGCATGCGTGCTCCTGACTGACTCTCGGCAGGCGTCCGGTACGGCGAGCGTGGCCGGCGTCCCGGACCGGGTCCGGCCACCCTACTGAAGCCACCGAGATGCAACCTTCGGCCTCCCGCTCGCGTCTTGGGTGCGGAAAGCCGCTCATGAGGGACCGAGGCGCGAGAGGATGGTGAGCAGCAGTGACGGTCGCCGTCGACACAGGAGTGAGGAGCCGCGTGTCCGTTGACTCGGTGCAGGACCGCGGCCGGACGCGCGACGCGGAGTTCGAGGCGTACATGCAGGCCCGCCAGCCCAGCCTGCTGCGCACGGCGTACCTGCTGAGCGGCGACCAGCACACCGCCGAGGACCTCGTGCAGACCGCGCTGGCCAAGCTCTACCTGTCCTGGGACAAGGTGCACGACCGCGGGATGACCGACGCCTACGTCCGCCGCATCCTCGTCAACGAGCACAACTCCCTGTGGCGGCGCGCCTGGAAGCGCCGGGAGTTCAGCACCGACACGATCCCGGACCACCAGAGCGTGGTCGACACGCACGACGACGGCCGGGGCGCTGCCTTGTGGGAGTTCGTGCAGACGCTCCCGCGCAAGCAGCGCGCGGTGGTCGTCCTGCGCTACTACGAGGACCTCAGCGAGGCCGAGACCGCCGACATCCTCGGCATCTCGGTCGGCACGGTGAAGTCCCAGGCCAGCCGGGCCCTTGCCGGGCTGCGGGCCCGCGTCCACGAGAACCCCGTGCTTGCGAAGGACCGGGAGGAGGAACGATGAGCGAGAACGACAAGGACCTGCTGTCCCAGGCGCTGCGCGACCGCGCCGAGCAGGTCGGCGGGCACCCGATCGGCATGGCAGACGTGCGCGGCCGGGCCCGGCACATCCGCCGCCGCCGCAACGCGGTGCGCGGAGCGGTCGCGGCCGTGGTGCTCGCCGTCGCGGTCCCCGCCGGGCTGAGTGTCACCGACGCCGTCACCTCCTCGGGCAAGGACACCCCGCCCGTGCTCAGCCGCCCCGACGACTCCGCCTCACCGGCCCCGAAGCCGCGTGCCGACGGCACGTTCGCCCTCACCCTGGAGGGCCTGCAGGCCGGGCCGGTGTCGAGGAAGGCCCTGGTCGTGGGCAAGAGCGCGCAGCTGGTGAGCGCGCGGGGCACCGCCGACCTGCCCGAGCCGTACCCGCAGATCGTGCCCTTCGACGGCGGCTGGCTGGCGCTGGCGGCCGCGGACGGCGGTGGCCTCGAGACCGTGCGGTTGAACCCGGACTTCCGGGTCGAGTCCCGCAGTCCCGCCGGTCCGTCGATGGTGGTCGACGACGCGGGCCGCCGGGTCGCCTACGTCGACAGCAGTGGCGCTACGCGGCGGCTGGTGAGCGCGCCGACCGACGGCTCGGCACCGATCTCGTGGCCGCTGGCCTACCCGGCCGCGGAGCCGATGGGGCCGGTCGGCTACCTGCCCGGTGGCAGCGTGGTCTTCGAGTCGCTCGGCGGCGTGGAGCCCACCATCGGCATCGCCCGCGCCGACGGCACGACCTCGGCGGTCGAGGGCTTCCTCAAGGTGCGCGGCGTCTCGGAGTCGACCGGCCTGGTGTCCGGGCAGGTGTCCTACGACGACGCCACCGCCACCTCCTGCTCCGGGGTCGCCGACGCACTGGCCGGCGGCGGGGACCTGTTGTGGCGGACCTGCGACTTCGCGTTGGGGGCGTTCAGCCCCGACGGGCAGTACGTCCTGGGTGGCACGCCCGACGCGGACGGCATGGGCTCGCCGACCCTCTCGGTGCTCGACGCCCGCACCGGCCGGGTGGTCACGCGGTTCACACCGAGGACGCGGGACAGCTTCGTCGCGGTGCAGCAGGCGGCCTGGGAGGACTCCGAGACCGTGCTCGCCGTCGTCGCCGAGGGCGTCGACCAGGCGGTCGTGCGGGCCGGCGTCGACGGGTCCCTGGAACGGGCCGGCAGGACCTACCAGGAGCGGGACCTCGGGATGGCGCTCTGGTTCGCCGACCAGCCCCGCCTCTGAGGCCCCCGGCGGCGCGGGTCAGCCCGCCAGCACCTCGGTGACCGGGAGTGAGGAGTCGGCCGGGAGGTCCAGCCCGGACGGGGTGCGCCCGCGAGCCACCATCTCCGCGCCCAGCGCCGCGACCATCGCACCGTTGTCGGTGCACAGCCCCGGTCGCGGCACCCGCACCCGGATCCCCCGGGCGGCCGCACGCTCCTCGGCCAGCGTCCGCAGCCGCGAGTTCGCCGCCACTCCACCGCCGACGAGGAGGTCCTCGATCCCCTGGTCGGCCGCGGCGTCGACCGCCTTGCGGGTCAGCACGTCGCAGACCGCCTCCTGGAACGACGCCGCCACGTCGGCCACCGGCACCGGCTCGCCGGAGCGTTCGCGCGCCTCCACCCAGCGGGCCACGGCGGTCTTGAGCCCGGAGAAGGAGAAGTCGAACCGGTGCCGCTGCAGGTCGCGCTGCGAGGTCAGCCCGCGCGGGAAGTCTATGGCCACCGACGACCCGGAGCGCGCCTCGCGGTCGACGTGCGGCCCGCCCGGGAACGGCAGCCCGAGCAGCCGGGCGACCTTGTCGAACGCCTCGCCGGCCGCGTCGTCGATGGTGGCTCCGAGCGGGTGCACCTCGCCGGTCACGTCGGCCACCTTCAGCAGCGAGGAGTGACCGCCGCTGACCAGCAGCGCCACGCACGGCTCGGGCAGCGGGCCGTGCTCGAGCTGGTCCACGGCGACGTGGGCGGCCAGGTGGTTCACGCCGTACAGCGGCTTGCCGAGCCCGATCGCGAGCGCCTTCGCCGCGGCGACGCCGACCAGCAGGGCCCCGGCGAGCCCCGGTCCGCTGGTGACCGCCAGCGCATCCACGTCGTGCAGCCGCACGCCGGCGGTCTCGCACGCCCGCTCGATCGTGGGCACCATCGCCTCCAGGTGCGCGCGCGAGGCGACCTCGGGGACCACGCCGCCGAACCGGGCGTGCTCCTCGACGCTGGAGGCGACCGCGTCGGCGAGCAGCGTGGTGCCGCGGACGATGCCGACCCCGGTCTCGTCGCAGGAGGTCTCGATCCCCAGGATCAGCGGGCCGTCGTTCATGGGCACCATTCTGCCGCCCGCCCGTGGAGCGGTCGCTGCAGGACCAGCGCGGCCGTCCCGTCGCGGTAGTAGCGCCGCCGTCGGTCGATCTCGGCGAACCCTTGCGCGCTGTAGAACCCGATCGCCGCCGCGTTCGCCTCGGAGACCTCCAGCAGCAGTCGTACGGCGCCGTCGGCACGCGCCGCGTCGACGGCGGCCCCCAGCAGCCGCGCGGCGAGCCCGCGCCGCCGGTGCGCGGGGTGGACGCCGATGCGCTGGAGGTCGGCGACCGCACCGGCCAGCAGCGTCACCGCGTAGCCGGCCACCTCCTCGCCGGCCACCCACGCGCGCCGCCGCTCGCCCAGCAGCTCCTCGCGCACCTGCGCCTGCGACCAGGCGTCGGCGCCGAACAGCTCCCGCTCCAGCACCACCACCGCGGCGACGTCGGCCGCACCGGCCGACCGCAGGAGCGGCTCGCGGTCGCCACCGGCCGCACCGGTCACGAGACCGGCTTGGGCTGGTGCGGCGCCGCCACGTCGGGGCGCCGCAGGTAGAGCGGCTCAGGGTCCAGCAGCTCGGCGCGCTCCCGGGCGACCACGTCGGCGAGCACGCCGGCGTCGGGGTGCTCGGGCCCGACGGGGACGGGGAAGTCGCCCGGGTAGAGCCGGGCGCCGCGGCCCACCACCGGCCGGTCGGTGGCCACGGTCGCCGGCTTCGCGACGTGCGGCCCGTCGAGCCGCTCGCCGGTCTCGTCGTAGGCCGCCCAGTAGACCTCCTTGCGCCGCGCGTCGGTGGCGACCAGGAACGGTGCGCCGCCGGCCGCGACGTCGTCGACCGCCTGGGCGGCCAGCACGTCCAGCGTGCAGACGCCGTACACGGGGATCTCCAGGACCGCGGCGAGGGTCCGCGCGGTCACCAGCCCGACCCGCAGGCCGGTGAACGGACCGGGGCCGACGCCCACGGCGATCGCCGTGAGGTCCTGGCGTACCAGTCCGGTCTCGTCGAGCAGGGAGGTGATGGCCGGCGCCAGCAGCTCCCCGTGCCGGCGGGCGTCGACCGTGGTGGCGGCGGCGACCACCCGTTCGCCGTCGTGGACGGCGACGGTGACGGCCTCGGTGGCGGTGTCGAAAGCGAGCAGCACGGCCCCGAGGCTAGTGCAGCGGTGCGGCCGGCATCAGAGCAGCACCGACCGGAGCCGGCCGCCGATCCACCGGGTGCCGACCGGGGCGAACCGGACCGTACGCGGATCCTTGCCGTCGTCCTCGGCGGCGCCCGGCCCGGCGGGGGCGGGCCCCTCGTCGGCGCGCGCCCGGGTGATCGTGACCTCCAGCCGGGTCTCGTCCAGCCCCTCGGCGACGCCCTCGCCCCACTCGACGACGGTCACCGCGTCCTCCAGCGAGGTGTCGAGGTCGAGGTCGTCGAGCTCCTCGATGCCGCCGAGCCGGTAGGCGTCGACGTGCACCAGCGCGGGTCCGCCGGACAGCGGCGGGTGCACTCGCGAGATCACGAAGGTCGGCGAGGTCACCGCTCCCCGGACGCCGAGGCCCTCCCCGAGCCCCCGGGTGAAGGTGGTCTTGCCGGCGCCGAGGTCGCCGCTGAGCAGGACCAGGTCGCCCGCGCGCAGCACCCGTGCCAGCCGCCGCCCGAGGTCCGCGGTGTCGTCGGCGCCGACCGCCTCGACCTCGAGCGGGAGCACCCGCGCGAGGGTCAGCAGCGGACCGTCGCGCTGCACCTCGGTGTAGCCGAGGTGCTCCCAGAAGCGCACGGTCCGGGGGAGCTCGACGCGGGCGCCCACGCGGACCCCCTCGAAGCCGCGCTCCCGCGCGACCTGCTCGGCGCGGCGCACCAGCGCCCGGGCCACCCCGCGGCCCTGCTCGTCGGGGTCCACCGCCACGCGGCGCAGCCCGAGCAGGTCCCCCTGCGGCTCGAACACCAGCGCGCCGACCGGCACCGAGTCCGACAGCGCGAGCAGCCCGCCGTGGGCGGTCAGCGCTGCCGCCACCGACCGCTCGGTCTCCTCGGTCGCCGTCGACGGCGGGTCCAGCACCTCGCGGGCGCCGAACCCGCTGCGGATCACCCCGGCGACGTCCGCGGCCCGGTCGGGGCCGACCTCCAGCACCTCGATCATGACGCCCGGTCCGCGCCGCGGCGCTTGTCGACCTCGGACAGGAGCTCGTCGAGCACGGTGTTCACCTTCTGTGCGCGTTCCATGATGACCATGTGCCCCGCGCCGACCGCCTCGACCAGTCGGGCGCCCTCGATCCGCTTGGCCATCTTGCGGCTGTGCCCGACCGAGGTGAGCAGGTCCTTGGTGCCGCACAGGATCGTGGTCGGGATCGAGGCGAAGGCGTGCAGGACCGAGAACTTGTCGAGGGACTCGAAGTGCGGGAAGAACTCCGCCAGCACGTCGAAGGGCGTCCCGGCCAGCATCTCGTCGACGAACTCGACGTACGACGCCGGCACCTCGTCGCCGAAGGAGAACCGGTCGGTGACCAGGTAGCCGATGTTCGAGCCGCGCCGCCGGGCGCTGTCGACCAGCTCCGGAGCCCGGGCGAGGGCTGCGACCAGCCGGGTCCCGACGGTGCCCCCGAGCCGGTCGGGGATCAGCGAGCTGATCACCCGGTGCGGTCGCAGCCCACCGGCCGTGGTGGAGATCAGCGCCGCGCCCACCACCCGGTCCCCGAACACCTCGGGGTGCTGCTCGGCGAACGTGATCAGCGTCATCCCGCCCATCGAGTGGCCGATCAGGACCACCGGGCCCTCCGGCACGAGGTCGCTGATCACCGTGGCCAGGTCCCGCCCGAGCTGGTCGATGGTGGCGTGCTCGCGCGAGGAGCGCTGCGAGCGCCCGTGCGAGCGCTGGTCGTAGAAGACCATCCGGTGCTTGCCCCGGAAGTGCCGGCGCTGGAAGTGCCAGCAGTCCAGGTTGAGGGCGAAGCCGTGGACGAAGACCAGCGTGGGGCCGTGCGCCTCGGGGGCGCTCGGCCGCCCGGTGCCGTAGGGGCGTACCTCGTCGACCTCCGCGTGCAGCTCCAGGCCGTCGTCGGCCACGACCGTGACCGGGTCCGAGTGCAGCCCACCGAGCCGGTCGGCGTCCGACGACCCCGCCCTCCGGTTCTGCACCACCCGGCGCTCGACCACGAAGCCGGTCGCCAGGGCCGCGACCGCGGTGCCGGCTCCGGCGGCGGCCATCCCGAGCAGCCGTCCCCTGTTCACAGTGAGGTCCCTTCCTCGTCCGGCGTGTCCACGTGGCACCGGTGCGCCCGACCACCGATGCGGGTCACGATCTCGTAGGAGATGGTGCCGCACGCCTCAGCCCAGTCCTGTGCGGTGGGCGCGCCGTCGCCGCCCGGCCCGAACAGTACGGCGGCGTCCCCGCTGCGGACGTCGGGGTCCAGCCCCACGACGAACTGGTCCATGCAGATCCGGCCGAGGACCGGCCGGCGTCGTCCCCCGACGAGCACGTCGGCGCGTGAGGAGGCGTGCCGGGGCACCCCGTCGCCGTAGCCCAGCGGCACCACGCCGATCGTCTCCTCGCGGTCGGCGTGGTAGCTGTGGCCGTAGGAGACGCCCGCCCCGGCCGGGATGCGCTTGACCAGCGCGAGCCGGGTCCGCACGGTCATGGCCGGCACCAGCCCGAGGTCGCCCGACGCCGCGACGTCCGGGGCGGGGCTGAGGCCGTAGCTGGCGATCCCGCAGCGGACCAGGTCGAAGCGCGCCGAGGGCCGCAGCAGTGCCGCCGCCGAGTTGGCGAGGTGACGCACCTCGGGCTGCAGCCCGGCGGCCTCGGCGGCGGTGCAGGCGTCGCGGAACGCGTGCTCCTGGGCGTCGTTGGCCGGGTGCTCCGGCTCGTCCGCGCAGGCGGGGTGCGACCAGACGCCGCTCACGCGGACCGCCCCGGTCGCCTCGGCGGCCGCCGCCGCGCGGACCAGGCCCGGCCACGCCTCCATCGGGCAGCCGCCGCGGGAGAGCCCGGTGTCGACCTTGAGCTGCACCCGGGCCGGCACCCCGACGTCGCGGGCAGCCGCGACGATCTCGTCGAGCTCCTCGACGGTGTAGGCGGTCACGTCCGCACCGGCCGCCACGAGGGGCCGGTAGTCCTCCCCCGGCACCGCCAGCCAGCACAGCAGCGGCCCGGTGTCACCGTCGGCGCGCAGCGCCAGCGCCTCCTCGGCGACCGCGACGCCGAGCCAGTCCGCGCCGGCGCGGCGGGCTGCCCGGGCCACCTCGAGCATGCCGTGGCCGTAGCCGTCCGCCTTGACGACCGTCATCATCCGCGCCCGGCCGACCGTGCGCCTCAGCGTGGCGACGTTGTGCCGGATCGCGGCGAGGTCGACGACCACCTCGGCCCGGGCGGCCGCAGCGTGGCCCGGCGCGAGCGGTGGCGTGGAGGTCATGGCGCCTCCATTGTCTCACCGGGGCCCGGTCGGTGCGGCCCGGGCCGCGCCGTGGCGGCGCCGTTGCGCCGCCCTCAGGCCAGCAGCGCCCGGCACACCGCCGGTACGGCGGCGGCGACGTCGCCGGCCTGCACCGGCCCGCCGGCACTCGCGGCGGCAGCGGCGGCCCCGTGCAGCCACGACCCGGCGGCGCCGGCGTCGAACGGGTCCAGCCCGGCGGCCACCAGCGCGCCGCACAGCCCTGCCAGCACGTCGCCGGCCCCGGCGGTGGCCAGCCAGGGCGGCGCCACCGTGGTCACCCGCACCCGGCCGTCCGGGTGCGCGACCAGGGTGTGGCGGCCCTTGAGCAGGACCACGGCGCCGAACCGGTCCGCGGCTCGTCGGGCGTGCCCCAGCTGGTCGGCCTCCACCTCCTCACGCTGCACGCCGAGCATCCGGGCGAGCTCCCCGGCGTGCGGGGTGAGCAGCGCCGGCACCGGCACGGTGCCGCCGAGCTCGTCCAGGGCGCTCAGCGCGTCGGCGTCCAGCACCACCGGTACGCCGTCGGCGAGCGCCTCGCGGACCGCGTCGGCCGCGTCCTCGCCACCCCCGGAGCCGACCACCCAGGCCTGCACCCGGCCCGCCCCGGCCACGACCTCCGGATGCGTCTGGTGCACCAGGTCGTCGGCCCCGCCGACGTACCGGACCATCCCGGCCAGCCCGCTCGCGGCGCCCGCGACGCACAGCACCGCAGCGCCGGGGTAGGTCTCGGAGCCGGCGCGCACGCCGACCACGCCCCGGGTGTACTTGTGCGCGGCCGGGTCGGGCACCGGCAGCAGCGCGGCGACGTCGTCGGCCTGCAGGGCGGTGACGTCCGCGGGCGGCAGGTCGAGGTCGAGGTCCACCAGGTGCACCGCGCCGCAGGCCCGGGCGGCCGGGTCCACGAGGTGCGCGACCTTGTGGGTGCCGAAGGTGACCGTGACCGCCGCCTGCACGTGCGGCCCCTCCACCTGGCCGGTGTCGACGTCGACACCGCTGGGGGTGTCCACCGCGACGACCGGTACGGCGGCCAGGTCGGCCACCAGGGCGGCTGCCTGCGGCCGGAGCCCACCGCTGCCGCCGATGCCGACGATCCCGTCGAGCACCACGTCGGGCACCGCGCCCCTCGTGCTCAGGGCCGAGACCACCCGCCCTCCGGCGGAGCGCAGCGCGGCCAGCCCCTCGGCGTGCGCGTGGTCGGGCGAGAGCAGCACCGCCTCGACACCGGCGCCGCGCCGCGCCAGCATCGCGCCGGCGAACAGGGCGTCCCCGCCGTTGTTCCCGGCCCCCACCAGCAGCAGCACCCGGGCGCCGTACACCCGGCCGAGGAACTCCCCGACCGCGTAGGCCAGCCCCGAGGCCGCGCGCTGCATGAGCGCCCCCTCGGGCAGCCGCGCCATCAGCCCGGCCTCTGCCGCTCGGACCTGCTCGACCGTGTGCGCGCTCCGCATCCTCCGACCCTAGCCGCCGACCCCGCGGGCGGGCCGCCGTGACGCAGGCCGGGTCAGCGCTCGATCACCACGACCGCGGAGGCGATGCCCGCGTCGTGGCTCAACGACACGTGGATGCTGCCGGCCCCGAGCGCCTCGGCGCGGGCCTGGACCGAGCCGCGGATGAGGAACCGGGGGTCGCCGGAGGCCTCGTTGACGACCTCCGCGTCGAGCCAGGCCATGCCCGTCGGCGCGCCGAGCGCCTTGGCCAGCGCCTCCTTGGCCGCGAACCTGGCGGCCAGCGAGGCGAGCGGACGCTGCTGCTCCTGCTCGGTGAACAGCCGGTGCAGCAGCCCCGGCGTCCGCCCCAGCGACGCCTCGAAGCGGCCGATGTCGACCACGTCGATCCCGACCCCGACGATCGCCACGGTCAGCGCCTACTCGACGGTGACGGACTTGGCCAGGTTGCGCGGCTGGTCCACGTCGTGCCCCTTCTGCGTGGCCAGCTCGCAGGCGAACAGCTGGAGCGGCACCACCGCCACCATCGGCTGCAGCAGCGTGGGCACCTTGGGCAGCCGGATCAGCACGTCGGCGTACGGCGTCACCGCGTCGTCGCCCTCCTCGGCCATCACGATCGTCCGGGCGCCACGGGCGCGGATCTCCTGGATGCCGCTGACCATCTTGTCGTGGAGGAAGTCGCGCCCGCGCGGCGGCACCACGCAGAAGACCGGCATCCCCTCCTCGAGAAGCGCGATCGGCCCGTGCTTGAGCTCGCCGGCGGCGAAGCCCTCCGCGTGGATGTAGGCCAGCTCCTTGAGCTTCAGCGCGCCCTCGAGGGCGATCGGGTAGCCGGTGTGCCGCCCGACGAACAGCACGGACCCGGCCTCGCTCAGCTCGGCCGCCAGCTCGTGCACCGGCCCGGAGCCGTCGAGCACGCGCTGCAGGTGCCCGGGCATCGCGTCGAGCTCGCGGACGATGTCGGCGATCTCGTCGCGGTAGCGGGTGCCGCGCACCTGGGCGAGGTACAGCGCGAGCACGTAGCAGGCGACCAGCTGGGTCATGAACCCCTTGGTCGAGGCCACCCCGATCTCCGGGCCGGCGTGGGTGTAGATCACCGCGTCGGACTCGCGCGGGATCGTGGAGCCGTTGGTGTTGCAGATGGCGAGCACCTTCGAGCGCTGCTCACGGGCGTGGCGGATCGCCATGAGCGTGTCGGCGGTCTCGCCGGACTGGCTGATCGCGACCACCAGCGTGTCGCGGGTCAGGATCGGGTCGCGGTAGCGGAACTCGTGGGCGAGCTCCACCTCGCACGGGATCCGGGTCCAGTGCTCGATGGCGTACTTCGCGACCAGGCCGGCGTAGAACGCGGTGCCGCAGGCGACGATGATGATCTTGTCGACCTCGCGGAGCTCGTCCTCGCTGATCCGGATCTCGTCGAGCTGCAGCGCGCCGGACTCGTCGTGGCGGCCGAGCAGGGAGTCGGCGACCACCCGCGGCTGCTCGTGGATCTCCTTGCGCATGAACCAGTCGTAGCCGTCCTTCTCCGCCGCGGAGAGGTCCCAGTCGACGTGGTAGGGCCTGGCCTCGGCGGGGGCGCCGGAGAAGTCGGTGACCGTGACGCCGTCGCGGCTGATCGTGACGACCTGGTCCTGGCCCAGCTCGAGCGCCTCACGGGTGTGCTCGATGAAGGCGGCCACGTCGGAGGCCAGGAAGCTCTCCCCGTCCCCCAGTCCGGCCACGAGCGGGGAGTTGCGGCGGGCCCCGACGACGCGCTCTGGGTCCTCGGCGTCCACGGCGACGAGCGTGAAGGCGCCCTCGAGCCGGTTGCAGACCCGCTGCATGGCGGTGGTGAGGTCCACACCGGTCGCGACCTCGGCCTCGAGCAGGTGCGCGGCGACCTCGGTGTCGGTGTCCGAGCGCAGCTCGTGGCCGTCGGCCTCGAGCTGGGCGCGCAGCGTCGCGAAGTTCTCGATGATCCCGTTGTGCACCAGCGCGACCCGGCCGTCCTGGCCCAGGTGCGGGTGCGCGTTGCGGTCGGTCGGCGGCCCGTGCGTCGCCCAGCGCGTGTGGCCGATGCCGCTGCAGGAGGCGGGCAGCGGCTGCTCGGCCAGAGCCTCGTCCAGGTTGGCGATCTTGCCGGCGCGCTTCTGCACGACGATGCGGCCGTCGACGACCAGGGCGACGCCGGCCGAGTCGTAACCGCGGTACTCGAGCCGGCGAAGCCCGTTGACCACGACCCCCTCCGCCTGCTGGGGACCGACGTAACCCACGATTCCGCACATGGGCGGCACTCTACCGGCGCCGGGCCCCGCGACCGGCGGCGGTGACGCGGGAGGCAGAATGCCCGGCATGTCTTCCGCACAGGGCGAGCGGGACCGGGGCCCCTACGTCGAGCTGGACCGGGCCGCCTGGGCCGCCCTCGGCGCCGTGCCGGGCGAGTGGGGCCAGCCGCTGACGCCGGAGGAGATCGACCGCGTACGCGGCCTGGGCGACCAGCTCGACCTCGACGAGGTGCAGCAGGTCTACCTGCCGCTCTCCCGGCTGCTGAGCATGTACGTCGAGGCGGCCGGCGCGCTGCACCGGGCCCAGGAGGCGTTCCTCAACCAGCCGCAGCCGCCGCGCACGCCGTTCGTCATCGGGCTGGCCGGCTCCGTCGCGGTCGGCAAGTCCACCACCGCCCGCGTGCTGCAGCAGATGCTCGCGCACTGGCCGGCGCACCCGTCGGTGGCGCTGGTGACCACCGACGGCTTCCTGTACCCCAACGCCGAGCTGCAGCGGCGCGGGCTGCTCTCCCGCAAGGGCTTCCCCGAGTCCTACGACCGCCGGGCCCTGCTGCGCTTCGTGATGGACATCAAGTCCGGCAAGGACGAGGTGGAGGCTCCGACGTACTCGCACCTGGTCTACGACGTCGTCCCCGATCAGAAGGTGCTGATCAGCCGGCCCGACATCGTCATCATCGAGGGCCTCAACGTGCTGGCGCCGGCCCGGGTCCGCGACGACGGAACAGCCGGGCTGGCGATCAGCGACTTCTTCGACTTCTCGGTGTACGTCGACGCGGCGACCGCCGACATCCGCCGCTGGTACGTCAACCGGTTCCTGGCGCTGCGCGAGACCGCCTTCCGGAACCCGGCGTCCTACTTCGCCAAGTACGCCGCGCTGTCGGAGCAGGAGGCGGTGACGGAGGCGGACCGGATCTGGGACTCGATCAACGGGCCGAACCTGAAGCAGAACGTCCAGCCCACCCGCGGTCGCGCCACCCTCGTGCTGCGCAAGGCCGCCGACCACTCGGTGCGGTTCGTGCGGCTGCGCAAGCTCTAGGCGGCCCCACCCCGATTCGTCCGCTCCTGCCCCGTGCGAAACTCGCTCGGAATTGCGGACGAATCGGGGTTGGATGGGGCGCATGGAGACCCGACCTCTCGACGTGACCGACGACGGCGCCGTCCACCGCTTCCACGAGATCCTGTGGCGGGCCGAGAAGGAGGACGGCCGGCCCTGGAACCCGATGTGGACCCGCGACGAGTTCGTCGCGATGGTCCGCCGGCCGACCAAGGAGCGCCGGACGGTCTCGGTCGCGGCCCACGACGGCGCCGACGACGAGATGGTCGGCGTCGGCTTCCTCATGGTCTCCGATCTCGACAACCTCGACACCGCGTGGACCTTCGTGGCCGTCGAGCCCGAGCGGCGCGGTCGCGGCATCGGCGGCGTCGTGCTCGAGGCGATCCTGGAGGCGGCGCGCGAGGACGGGCGCACCCAGCTGCTCGGCGGCGCCGGCATCCCCTTCGAGGAGCGGGACTCCTCGCCGATCGTCGCCTGGGCGAGGGCGCACGGGTTCTCCGTGGCGAACACCGAGATCCAGCGCAACCTCGACCTCCCGGTCGCCGAGGACCTGCTCGCCGAGATCGAGCGCGAGGCGCGGGAGAGGTCGGCCGGCTACGACATCCGGTCCTTCGTCGGCCCGCTGCCCGACGACGTGCTGGCGTCGTACGCCGACCTCAGCAACCTGTTCATGCTCGAGGCGCCGATGGGCGATGTCGACGTGGAGGCCGGCCGCTCGACGCCGGAGTCACTCCGCGAGCACGACGAGTCGATCGTGGCGATGGGCCGCACCCGGTTCTCGACGCTGGCCCTCCAGGACGGCGTGGTCGTCGCGCACACCGACCTCGGCACCGCGACCGGTGACGAGGAGGCGCACCAGTGGGGCACGCTGGTCCATCCCGACCACCGCGGGCACCGGCTGGGAGCGGCGGTGAAGGTCGCCAACCTGCGCAACCTGATGGCGGCCGAGTCGGGCACCAAGCGGGTGGTGACCACCAACGCCGAGACCAACGCCTGGATGGTGGCGATCAACGAGCGGCTCGGCTTCGTCCCGGTCGCGGTGGTGCCCACCTTCAAGCGCCGCCTCTGACCAGCCGCGATTCGTCCGCGGTCGCCCCGCGGGGACCTGGCTCGCTTTCGCGGACGAATCGGGGTGGGACGGGGCGGAAAACGGGGTGCGGCCCGAGTCTCGGCGGCCCTACCGTCGGGTGTCATGAAGACGACACCGGTGGACCCGGCCGACAAGGACACGCTGCGGCTGTGGCACCGCACGGCGCTGGCCCGGCACCGCCACGACCGGCCGGACGCGCCGTTCTGGACCGAGCAGGAGGCGCTGGCCGTCGTCCGGCCCGACGACCCCGAGGAGCGGCTGCTGCCGTTCCTGGTGCACGACGACGGCGGCGAGGTCGTCGGCGAGGGCATCGCGTTCGTGCCGCTGCTGGACAACCTCGACAAGGTGTTCGGCATCCTCGGGGTGCTGCCCGAGCACCGCGGCCGCGGGGCCGGTGCTGCCGCCGTCGAGCACCTGCTCGGCATCGGCCGCAACGAGGGTCGGCGGCTGCTCATCGTGGAGGGGTACTTCCCGGTGGACGCCGACGACACCCATCCGGTTCGGGCGTTCGCCCTGCGGCACGGCTTCCGGCTCGCCAACACCGAGATCCGGCGCACCCTGCAGCTGCCGATCGCCGACGAGCGGCTCCGCGCCTGGGCAGACGACGCCGCAGCTCACAGCAAGGGCTACGAGATCCAGACCTACCTCGACACCGTCCCCGACGCGCTGGTGCCCTCGCTGGTCGACCTGATGAACCAGCTCGCGGTCGACGCGCCGACCGGCGACCTCGACTTCGAGGCCGGCGCGATGAGCCCGGAGATCTACCGCGAGCAGGTCGCCCGACGGGTCCGCTCGGGCCGCCGGATCCTGGAGACCGTCGCGGTGAAGGACGGCGTCACCGTCGCCCAGTCGACGCTCTCGGCCCCCCCGGGGGACGAGGAGCTGCCGCACATGAACCAGTGGGGCACCTACGTCGACCGCGACCACCGCGGGCACCGCCTCGGGCTGGCCACGAAGGTCGCCAACCTGCGCGCGGTGCAGGAGCGGTTCCCCGAGCGCACGCTGCTGCACACCACCAACTCGCCCGCGAACGGCCCGATGGTCGCCATCAACGAGATGCTCGGCTTCCGCCCGGTCGAGGTGATGGGCGAGTTCCTGCGGGAGATCTGAGCCCCCACCCCGATTCGTCCTCGGTGACCCCGCGCAGACCTGGCTCGCTCTCGCGGACGAATCGGGGTCAGGCGTCGAGCTTGCGCTGGAACTCGGCGTGCCGCTCGGCGGCGCGGAAGCCCAGCGCCTCGTTGACCGCGATCATGTGCGTGTTGACCTCGGCGTTCCAGGTCACCAGCCGGGACCGGCCCGGCTCCTGCTCGGCCAGCCACAGCAGGTTGTGCGCCTTCGTGGCCATCCCGAGGCGGCGGCCGCGGTGGGCGCGCCGCACCAGCGTCCCCCACTGGTAGACCACCTCCGGGTCGTGGGTCGGCACGACCACCTCGGAGTAGGCCACCACGGCGCCGTCGGGCGCGACCGCGACGGTGGTGTACTTGCGCCGCCCGGACGCGGCGAAGACCGCCTCGTCGGAGCGGATCCGCTCCTCGTCGAAGTACTCGACCTCGAGCTCGCGCTCGCCGGTGGGTGCCTCGGTCATCAGGCTGCCGATCAGCTCGCCGAACGGGAGCAGGATGTCGTCGGGGACCGGGCCCGCGAACTGCCGCAGCGTGTAGCCGGCGTGGTACGGCGCCGCCTCCTCCGCACGACGGCGCACCAGGTCGAGGTCCGGGGGCAGCCGGAGCACCCGCATCACGTTGCCCAGCGCGAACGAGAAGCCGCGGTGGGTCAGGAAGTCTGCGTTCGGGTGGCCCTGCCCGTCCGGCGGGCTCGACAGCGGGAAGGACGCCTCGGTCCCCAGCCTCGTCCGTCCGTGGGCGCGGGCCGTCTCCACGAGCTGCTCCAGCATCGCCGAGCCGTAGCCCTGCCGCCGGTGGTCGGGGTGCGTCCACGCCTCGAGGTGCGCGGTGGTGAGGTTGTCCAACTGCGGCAGCACGAGCAGCCCGGCGCAGACGACGGCACCGTCGAGGTGCCCGGCGAACGCAAGGAAGCGCTCACCGGTCCGCGAGCCGGTCAGGTCGGCCCGCATCTCCTCGAACATCCAGGGCGTCGCGTTGTCGCGGCCGTGGGTGTCGGCGGCGAGGTACGTCGCGTGCCAGGCCGCGAGCGCCGCGCCGTCGAGGGCGTCCAGCGGCGCGATCTCCAGGCCGCTCACGCCACGTCCAGGTGCTTCTGCATCTCCACGCACCGCTCGACCAGCCGGTAGCCCAGCCGGTCGTTCACCGCGTTCATCGCGACGTTGACCCCGGCGTTGCCGGTCATCAGGATGCGGCACTCGGGCTGGGCGGCCCGCAGCTCGCGCTGGTTGCGGATCTTCATCGCCAGGCCCAGCGCGTGGCCGCGGTGCTCACGGAGCACCAGCGTGCCGCTCTGGAAGCCGCGGTGCGGGGCGTGCGCGTTGAGCACGATCTCGGTCAGCCCCACCATCGTGCCGTCGGCGGCGAGCGCCGCGGTGGCCACCTCGTGCCGGCCGGTGCTGATATTGGACGCCTCCCGCTTGCGGACCCGCTCCTCGTCCCACACCTCCCGCTCGATGTCGAGCTCGCCCATCGGCGCCTCGTCGACGAAGGCCTCCTGGAGGCGGCAGAAGCCCTCCATCAGCTCCTCCGGCACGGCGTCGCGCCAGCTCACGAGGGTGTAGCCGGCGCTCCGGGGGGCGACCTCGGCCTCGATCGCGTCCCAGGTCGGCTCGGTCGCGTCGAGCTCGACGACCTTCAGGCCGTCCTCGATCGCCACCGCGTAGCCGACAGCGCGCAGGAACCGGTGACCGGCCGACTCCTCGCCGGTGGGGCTGCACGCCTCCGCGAAGACGGTGCGGCGGCCGTGACCGCGCGCCACCCGCTCCCCCTCGGCAGCCAGCGCCCGGCCGATGCCGCGTCGCTGGTGCAGCGGGTCGACGTACACGGTGAGGAAGGCCAGGTGCGGGTTGTCGAACAGGGTCCGCGAGACCATCGCCACCGCGACCATGCGGTCCTCGTCGTCGAAGGCACCGAGCAGGTCGGAGGCGGTGTCGGCGCGCCCCTCGCGCAGCGTCACCCGGGCGGTGTCCCACGGCCAGTAGAAGTCGTAGGCGCGGTACGCCGCCTCCGCGTCCCGACCGATCTCCCAGAACCGCCGTGCCACGACCGGGTCGGCGCCGTCGATCATCCTCACGTCCACGACCGTCAGGGTAGGTAGGTTGCCTGCCGCGCGCACCCGAAACGGCGCAGCGCAGTCACTTCAGGCTCAACCGTTCGCGCACGACACCGGCGAGCCGGTCGGCGACGAGCTGTGCCTGCTCGGCGGTGCCGGCCTCGACCATCACCCGCACCAGCGGCTCGGTGCCCGAGGGCCGCAGCAGCACGCGACCGGTGTCGCCGAGCTCGTCCTCGGCCTGTGCCACCGCGACGGAGAGCTCGTGGTCGAAGGACGCGCGGCTCTTGTCGACGCCCGGCACGTTCACGAGGACCTGCGGGAGCCGGGTCATCACCCCGGCGAGCTCCGCCAGCGACGAGCCGCGCTGGGTCATCCGGCTCAGCACGTGCAGCGCGGTCAGCAGCCCGTCGCCGGTGGTCGCGTGGTCGCTCATGATGACGTGGCCGGACTGCTCGCCGCCCAGCGAGTACCCGTAGGCGTTCATCGCCTCCAGGACGTAGCGGTCCCCCACGGCCGTGCGGCGGACCTGCACGTCGGCGGCCTCGAGCGCCAGCCCCAGTCCCAGGTTGCTCATCACCGTGGCGACCACGGTGTCGTCCTTGAGGGTGCCGGCCTCCTTCATCGCCAGCGCGAGGACCGCCATCAGCTGGTCGCCGTCCACGAACCGTCCCTCGTGGTCGACGGCCAGGCAGCGGTCGGCGTCCCCGTCGAGGGCGAAGCCGACGTCCGCGCCGTGCTCGAGGACCGCGCGCCGCACCGGCTCGAGGTGGGTCGAGCCGCAGCCGTCGTTGATGTTGAGCCCGTCGGGCCGGTCGTTGATGGCCACCACCTCGGCGCCGGCCCCCCGCAAGGCCTGGGGCCCGACCTCGGAGGCCGCGCCGTGGGCGCAGTCGAGGACGACCTTGACCGGCCTTCCGGCGGCCCCGGCGCCCAGCGGTCCGCCCAGCGTGGCGACCAGGTGGCGCACGTAGTCGGCCACGGCCGCGTCGTAGGGCTCGACCTTCCCGACCGCGGCGCCGGTGGGGCGCTGCCAGGGTTCGCGCAGCCGCTCCTCGATCGCGACCTCGATCGCGTCGTCGAGCTTGACCCCGCCGCGGGCGAGGAACTTGATCCCGTTGTCGGGCATCGGGTTGTGGCTGGCGGAGATCATCACGCCCAGGTCCACGTCGAGGCTGCCGGTCAGGTAGGCGACTCCCGGGGTCGGCAGCACCCCGAGCAGGAGCACGTCGACGCCCGCGGACGCCAGACCGGCGACCACGGCCGCCTCCAGGAACTGGCCCGACACCCGGGTGTCGCGGCCCACGACGGCACGAGGCCGGCGCCCTCCCGTGTGACGGAAGGCACCGGCCTCGCCGAGGACGTGTGCGGCCGCGACCGACAGGTCGAGAGCCAGCTCGGCCGTGAGGTCGCCGTTGGCGACGCCACGGACACCATCGGTGCCGAACAGATGACCCATGTCGAGCAGACCCGCGAGCGGGGTCAGCGCTTGCTGTACTGAGGCGCCTTGCGGGCCTTCTTCAGACCAGCCTTCTTGCGCTCGATGACGCGGGCGTCACGGGTGAGGAGGCCGGCCTTCTTCAGCGACGGGCGGTTGGCCTCGACGTCGATCGCGTTCAGCGCGCGGGCCACACCGAGACGCAGCGCACCGGCCTGGCCGGTGATGCCGCCGCCGTGGATGCGGGCGATCACGTCGAAACGGCCGACCAGGTCGGTGTTCACGAACGGCTCGTTGACCACCTGCTGGTGCAGCTTGTTCGGGAAGTAGGAGTCGAGCGTGCGGCCGTTGACGGTCCACTGGCCGGTGCCCGGCACGAGGCGGACACGGGCGACGGCCTCCTTGCGGCGGCCGGTGGCCGACGCGGGTGCGATCGTCGCCGGGCGAGCCGGGGCGTCCGCGGACGGGGCGCTCTCGGAGCTGTAGGCCACGCCCTGCTCGTTTGCCTGGTAGGTCTCCTCGACCTCGCCGGTCTCGGTGGTGTCAGTCACGTGTTTCCTCGCTCTTCGAACTGCTGGAGAAGTCTTACTGGGAGATCTGCTGGATCTCGAAGGGCTGAGCCTTCTGGGCCTTGTGGGGGTGGTTCGGACCGGCGTACACCTTCAGCTTCTTCAGCGTCTGGCGACCCAGGCGGTTCTTCGGGAGCATGCCCCACACGGCCTTCTCGATCGCGCGGCGCGGGTCCTTCTGGAGGAGCTCGCCGAACGGCGTCGAGGAGAGGCCGCCCGGGTAGCCGGAGTGCCGGTAGGCCATCTTCGTGGTCAGCTTGTCACCGGACAGGGCGACCTTGTCCGCGTTGACGATGATGACGAAGTCGCCGCCGTCCACGTGCGGGGCGAACGTGGGCTTGTGCTTGCCGCGAAGCAGCGTCGCGGTCTGGACGGCGAGGCGTCCGAGCACCACGTCGGTGGCGTCGATGACGTGCCACTCGCGCTGGATGTCAGCGGGCTTCGGGCTGTACGTACGCACGGTCACTTGCCTTCGGATCGATGTCGGTGTGTCTCGGTCTGGCCCGCCAGCGGCGAGCCGTGGCGTCACGCGTGCCACCAGCACAGAGCCGGTGTCGAGCACGGGGACAGCCGCGGCCGTCAAGACTACCGGCGGCTCGCGCCCGCGGTCAAAACGAGGCCGGTTTTCCCAAACCGGGGATCGGGGCATAGGTTAGCGGGAAAGTCACCCCTGATCGAGACGCCGATCCCCCCGGCCCGCTCACCCACCGGTGCAGTCTCCTGGAGGGGTCGTCCCAGAGCGAGGAGCCGACGTGACCGACAGCACGGCCACTGCTTCCAGCACCGAGACCGCGGGCCAGAGCCTGACGGTCCGCGACAACCGCACCGGAACCGAGTACGACGTGCCCATCGTCGACGGGGCCATCAAGGCGGCCGACCTCGGCAAGATCCGCTCCGCCGACGACGCCCCCGGCCTGGCCGTCTACGACCCCGGCTTCGTCAACACCGCCTCCTGCCGAAGCGCCGTCACCTTCATCGACGGCGACAAGGGCATCCTGGAGTACCGCGGCTACCCGATCGAGCAGCTGGCCGAGCAGTCGACGTTCCTCGAGGTCGCCTACCTGCTGATCCATGGCTCGCTGCCCTCCCGGGAGCAGTTCGAGGCCTGGGAGCACGAGATCACCTACCACACGTTCGTGCACGAGAACGTGAAGGGCTTCATGGAGGGCTTCCGCTACGACGCCCACCCGATGGGGATCCTGATGGCGTCGGTGGGCGCGCTCTCCACGTTCTACCCGGAGTCGCGCAACATCTCCGACCCCGACAACCGGCACATGCAGATCGTGCGGATGATCGCCAAGATGCCGACGCTCGGCGCCTGGGCGTTCCGCAACGCGCAGGGCAAGCCGTACGTCTACCCCGACAACGAGCTCAGCTACACCGAGAACTTCCTCGCGATGCTGTTCAAGATGAGCGAGAAGAAGTTCCACGCCGACGAGCGGCTGGTCAAGGCGCTCGACGTGCTGTTCATCCTGCACGCCGACCACGAGCAGAACTGCTCGACCAACGCGGTGCGCTCGGTGGGCTCCAGCCAGGTCGACCCCTACTCCGCGGTGGCGGCCGGGGTCGCCGCCCTCTACGGCCCGCTTCACGGCGGCGCCAACGAGGCGGTGCTGCGCATGCTGCGCCGCATCGGCTCGGTCGAGAACGTCCCGGCCTTCATCGACGGGGTGAAGAACGGCAACGAGCGGCTGATGGGCTTCGGCCACCGGGTCTACAAGAACTACGACCCCCGGGCCAAGATCATCAAGAAGGCCTGCGACGACGTCTTCGAGGTCACCGGCGTCAACCCGCTGCTGCAGATCGCGAAGGAGCTGGAGAAGATCGCGCTGGAGGACGAGTACTTCGTCAAGCGCAAGCTCTACCCCAACGTGGACTTCTACTCCGGGCTGATCTACGAGGCCCTGCAGTTCCCGCCGGAGATGTTCACGGTGCTGTTCGCGATCGGCCGGACTCCCGGCTGGCTCGCGCAGTGGCTGGAGCTGGTCCAGGACCCGGAGCAGAAGATCGCCCGCCCGAAGCAGATCTACACCGGCGAGCGGCGGCTCGACTTCGTGCCGCGCGAGAAGCGCTGGGCCTGATCCCCCGTCGGCGGCTGCGGTCGCCGATGCACTGCCTCTGCTCCCCATGGTGCCTGCACCATGGGGAGCAGTCGTCTCCAGTCGTCTCCAGTCGTCTCCAGTCGTCTCCGGGAGCCTTCATGCGTACGCCGCCGCGCCGCCCGCCCGAGGCGGTGGTCCTCGACCTCGGCAACGTGCTGATCGGCTGGGACCCGATGCCCGCGATCGCCGCCGGCGTCGGCGCCGAGGAGGCCCGCCGGTTCCTCGCCGCCGACGACTTCGACTTCCTCGCCTGGAACCACGAGCAGGACGCGGGCCGGCCCTGGCAGCAGGCGGAGGCCGAGGTCGCGGCGACGCACCCGCACTGGGCCGGGCACGCACGGGCCTACCGTCGGCACTTCCACCTCAGCCTGACCGGCTCGCTGGAGCCCAACGTCGCGGTGCTGGGGGACCTGCGGGCGGCGCGGGTGCCGGTCGTCGGCCTCACCAACTGGTCGGCCGAGCTGTTCCCGCACGCCCGCGAGCGGTTCGCCTTCCTGTCCTGGTTCGACGACATCGTCGTCTCCGGCGAGGTGCGCGTCGCCAAGCCCGACCCGGCCGTCTACGAGGTGCTGCGGACCCGGATGGGGCGCCCGCTGGAGCGCTGCGTCTTCGTCGACGACTCGCCGGCCAACCTGCGCGCCGGGGCGCGGGCCGGGCTCCGGGTCGTGCACTACCGCGACGGCGTCGACCTCCGCGCCGAGCTGCGTACCCTCGGACTGCCCCTCCCCGCCTGAGCGGCCGCTCCTGCCTGATGGCGCTACGGCGTCACGGCGTCGGTGCGGCGTAGGTCCGCACCGACACCGTCGCGGCGGGCTGGCTCGGGTCGGAGCCCGCGGGCGGCTCGAAGGTGATCTCGACGCCCTGCCCGTCGGCGACCGTGAACGACACCGGGGTGCCGCCGGCGGCGCCGCCCTCGCCCCAGCTGCCCGCGGTGGACTGGTCCTGGGTCACCACGAAGGTGTACGTGCCCGCCGGCAGCGTGTGGCTGCGCAGCTTCCAGACGCCGTCGCCGTCGGGGTCCTGGAGCCAAGAGCGCAGGCAGGTGGGGTCGTCGTCCTCGCCGCAGCCCAGCTCGCTCTGGAAGTCGCCGCTGGCGACGTACAGGTGCGGGGTGGCGATGCTGTTGGTCAGCCAGTGGGTGGCGTGGCTGTAGTAGAACGTGATCGGCCCGCCGTCCGCGTCCAGCGGGATGTTCTCGCCGTCGCGTACTCCGTGCAGGCCGTAGTTCTCCGCCCAGCCATCGCCGGTGTCCAGGGTCGGGTCGACGGCGACCTTGTGGGCGTAGTCGCTCTGCGGGATGGTCTGCGCGCCGTCGAAGGTCTTGGACCAGACGCCGTCCTCCTCGTCGAGCGAGAGCATGATCGCGTCGCACTTCGGGGCCCAGTCTGACGCGCACCCGACCTCGCTGTTGTGCGAGCCCGGGACCGACACCGAGGTCGGCTGGGTCACCGGCCCACCCCAGTCGGGGGTGCTGTCCTCGACCGGGGGCTCGCCGACGACGCCGGAGGTCTGGTCGACGCCCAGGTCGCCGTCGGCGTCCTGGACCACGGCGCGGTACTCCACCACCGTGCCGAACGGCAGGTCGCGCACGTCGTGGAAGACCCGGAACGGCGCGTTGTCGTCCGTGCCGAGCCGGCGCCAGCGCTCCTCGCCGACCGGTCGCCAGGCGAAGGTGACCTGGTTGAAGCTGTCACCGGTGACGGTGGCGCCGATCTCGGCGCGGTCACCGACGATCGCGCCCGGCTCGAAGGAGTCGAAGCTCACCGTGGGCGCGGTGCGGTCCGCCGGGATCGGACGGACGGCCTCGTAGACCGCCACGCCGAGCGCCGGCACGGTCACGCTGATGCCGCCGTCACGGTCGGTGCGCAGCGCACCGCGGTGGCCGTGACCGTGTCGCGACCGCGTCGTGCTGGGCCAGATCCTGCGGAACTTGGTGTGCGGGCTGAAGGTGTCGAAGCTCGCCGTCTGCGCGGAGGTCGCGTTGTTGAGCGCGACGACGTACTCGCGCTGACGGTCCGCGTCCACCCGGCTGACGGCGAAGATGCCGGCACCGTCGGAGGAGTAGCGCTGGACCTGCGCCCCGTCGGCCAGGGCCGGGTGGGTCGTGCGCAGCTTCGCCAGCGCGGCGACGTGGCGGTACAGCGGGCTGCGGGGGTCGAAGTTGCTCTGCGCGGTGGTGTCGTCGGAGCCGATCAGGTCGTAGCCGTTGTAGAGGTCGACCTTGCTGGGGAACATGTCCTCGCGGGCGCGCTGGTCACCGATGCCGCCGGGGACGTCCGGCGGGGCGGAGAAGCCCTGCTCGTCGCCGTAGTAGACGACCGGCTGGCCGCGGGTGAGGTACATCAGGCTGTGCGCGAGCCGGTCGCGCTCGAGCAGCTGCTGGTCGGACCACCCCTGGTCGTTCTGCCGCAGGAAGCTGCCGATGCGGCCCATGTCGTGGTTCCCGAGGAAGGTGGGCAGCTGGTAGGCGTTGGAGTCGGTGTCGGTGTACCAGTCGTCGTCGGCGTAGAAGCGCGACAGCGCGTCGGTGGCGGCTCCCTTGGCGAAGCCGGTCGCGTTTGCCTGGAAGCCGAAGTCGACGGCTGCCTGGAGACGTCCCTCGGTGGTGTACTGCGACATGAACCGGGGGCTGGCGTCGTAGATCTCGCCGAACATGAAGAAGTCGTCGTTGCCCTGCTTCGCCGCGTAGTCGGTGAGCGCCGGGGCGAACTGCTGCCAGAACTCCATGTTCACGTGCTTCACGGTGTCGATGCGGAAGCCGTCGATGCCGACCTCGCGCACCCAGGTCTGGTAGACCTCCTCCATGCCGCGGACCACGCGGGGGTGCTCGGTCCACAGGTCGTCGAGCGCGGAGTAGGGCCCGGAGGGGAAGTCCCCGTAGGTGTTGCTCTCGCCGGAGAACGTCGAGGTCCCACGGTTGTGGTAGTAGCGCGGGTCGTTCAGCCAGGCCGGGACCTTGACGTCCTGCTCGCCCTGCGGCACCACCGGGGTGTAGGGGAACGAGGTCTCGGGGTCGATCGCCGGGAACGGCGGCTCGCCGTCGGCGTAGTCGCGGTCGTCGAAGGCTTTGCCGGAGGCGTCGCGGTACGGCTCGTCCTGCGTGCTGACGTAGGGCAGCGTCCCGGTCGGGTCGTACTCGTCCTCGTCGTACCCGATCACGTCAGCGGTGTGGTTGGTGATGATGTCGAAGAAGACCTTGATGCCGCGCTGGTGGGCCAGCCGCACCAGCCGCTTCATGTCCGCGTTCGTGCCGAGGTGCGGGTCGATCTGCGTGAAGTCGGTGATCCAGTAGCCGTGGTAGCCCGCCGCCTCGCTGCCCGGCGCGCCCTGGACCGGCTTGTTCTTGAACGACGGGGTCAGCCAGATCGCGGTGGTGCCCAGGCCCTGGATGTAGTCGAGCCGGTCGACGACGCCCGCGAGGTCGCCGCCGTGGTAGAAGCCGGTCGCGGTCGGGTCCAGCCCGGAGACCAGCCGGTCCGGGCCGAGCCCGGCGTCGTCGTTGGTCCGGTTGCCGTTCTCGAACCGGTCGGCCATCACGAAGTAGAGCCGCTCGCGGGTGAGCGGGTTGCGGAGGCTGTCACCGGCCAGCCGACGGTCCGCCGGGCCGAGCGGCTCCGCGTCGGCGGCGGGGACGACCGACACCGCGTGCGTCCGGGGGTCGTAGCGGAGGACGAGCTCGGCCTCGTGGGTCAACGGGAGCGACAGGTTGTCCTTGCCGTCGCCGTAGCTCTCGTCCCACGAGTCGTCGAGGGCGACCTTGTACTGCCAGGTGCCGGCCGGCACCGTGAAGGTGCCCTGCCAGGTGCCGTCGACGAGCTCGAGCTCACTCTCGGGGCAGGCCGGCGCCCAGTCCTCGGCGCAGCCCACCTCGGACTGCAGGTCGCCGACGAGGGCGACGGAGACGGGCGGGGCGGTGTGGTCGGCGAGGGCGGGGGCGGCGGTGGCCACCCACCCGCTCGCGAGGGCGCCGAGGGTGAGGGCGACGAGAGATCTCTGCACGGTGTCTCCAGAGCGACGGGACGTGAGGGCTGCCACACCCTAGTCCCCGGATCGACCGGCAGGAAAGTGGACGATCCTCGCCTTCGGCACGCCCCGCGGCCGCCCCGCGCCCCGGACGGCGCAGCTCAGTCGCGGACGAACGCCACCCGCCAGGCCGCCGGACCGCGCTCGAGGTAGTCGACCGAGAACCGTCCGGGCGCACGCTGCTCGACCTGCGCCAGCAGCGGCACCGGGTCGTGCGGGGCGACCAGCACCAGGCCGCCCCCGGACGGTACGGCGTCGAGCGCTCCGAAGATCGTCGCGTGCCGGATCGCATGCGGGACGGCCCGGGCGTCGAGCTCGGGGTAGCCGGCAGCCGGCTCCTCGCCGCAGCTGCAGGTGTGGCCGCCACAGCCGCCCCCGCGCTCCCCCTGCTCCTCGTCCTCCGCGTGTCCGTGCCCGTTGCGGTCCCCGTGTCCGCCCAGCAGCTCGTGCATACCGGCCAGCAGGTCGGCGACGGAGACGTCGCGGGCGGCGGCGAGCAGCGGCAGCACCAGGTCGTTCTCCTTGCCCAGGTGCGCCTCGAACATCACCTGCAGGGCGCGGGCAGCCGCCGCGGCGCGGACCGGCTCTCGAGCGGCGGCGATCTCGCGGACCAGCCCGGTGATCACGGCGTGCTCCGCGAGCATCCCCTCGACCAGCAGGCGACCTTCGGGACGGGCCCGGGCGGCGGGGTACATCGCCTGCTCCTCGGCCCCGGCGTGCGGCACCAGCTCGCGCTCGCACCAGCCCACGAGGTCGCCGGCCGCGGCGAGCGCGCCCGCGGCGTCCCCGCTCGATGCGGTCGCGACGACGGCCTGCACCCGCAGGGCCAGCGCACCGGCCAGCTCTGCGTGGTGCTGCTCGACCGCGGCGACGGCACCGGAGTCGGCCTCGGTGGAGGCGATGACAAGGTCGTTCATGGCGACTTCCTTCCTCGTGCGGTGGCCCTACCGGCCACCTCCCGCCCGCCACCGGCTGGCGGACCGGTCCACATTTTATTACAGTTATATCCGTGGAAAAGAATCGTGTCCCGCGTGACCAGCAACCGGCTTCCGGGCTCGGGCCTCGTCCCGCCCCCGCGGCACGTCGCCGCCCACCGCTGTCGCGCTCCCGGGAGGCGCTGCTGGACACGCTGCGCCACCAGCCGGAGCCGACCACGATGGCTGCGCTGGTGCGCGCCACCGGCCTGCACGCCAACACCCTCCGCGAGCACCTCGAGGCGCTGGAGCGGCACGGCCTGATCCGCCGGCACCGTGCCGAGCCGAGCGGCCGGGGCCGCCCCGCCTGGCTCTACGAGGCGACCGGGGTCGAGGAGGAGCCGGCCCGCTCGGAGTACGCCGGCCTGGCGGCCACGCTCGCCGCCGCGATCCACCGCAGCAGTCCCGACCCGCGCGAGGACGCGGTCGTCGCCGGGACCGAGTGGGGCCACGACCTTGCTCGCGACCGCGGCGGGCCGCCGGTCGCCGGCGAGGACGCGGGCCGCCGCCGAGTGCTCGACCTGCTCGACGACCTCGGCTTCGCCCCGGACGCCGACTCCTCCGCCACCGTCGTCCGGCTGACCCGCTGCCCGCTTCTCGAGGCGGCCCACCGCCACCCCGACGTGGTCTGCGGCGTGCACCTCGGGATCGTCCGCGGCGCGCTCGAGGAGTACGGCGCGGACACCTCCGGCACCGACCTGGTGCCGTTCGCCGAGCCCGGCGCCTGCCGGCTGCTGCTGGCCGGCGGGGAGCGCCGGTGACGACGGCGGCCGAGGCGCTGCCGGTCACCCGCGCCGCCGTACCCACGTGGGCGCGGCGCGCGGTGTTCCTGGTCCCGGCGGGCCTGGCCCTGCTGGCCGGGCTGGACGCCGCGCTGATGCGGGTCGGGCTGCCCGCCCCGGTACGGGCCGGCCGGCTGCCGGACGTGCACGGCATGCTGCTGGTGTTCGGCTTCGTGGGCGCCGTGATCGCGCTCGAGCGCGCCGTGGCGCTGCGCCGGCCGGCCGGCTTCGCCGCCCCGGGCCTGCTCGGGGCCGGTGGCCTGCTGCTGCTCTCCCCCGCCCCGCTGCCGGTCGGCCGGGCGGTGCTGCTGGGCGGCGCGGTCGCCCTGGTCGGCGTCTACGTGCCGCTGTGGCGGCGGCAGCGCGACGACGCGGTGCTGGTCCAGGCGCTCGGAGCAGTGCTGGCGAGCGGCGCCCTGGCCCTCTGGCTCGGCGGCGTCCCCGTGCCGACGCTGCTGCCGTGGCTGGTCGGCTTCGTAGTGCTCACCATCGGCGGCGAGCGGCTGGAGCTGGCCCGGATCGCGATGGGGCCGGCCGCCGGGTCGGTGCTGCTCGTCCTGGCCGGGTGCCTCGTGGTCGGGGTGGCCGCGTCCCTGCTGTGGCCGGTGGCCGGCTACCCGGTGCTCGGCCTCGCCCTGCTGGCGCTGGTCGGCTGGGTGGCCGCGCACGACGTGGCCCGTCGTACCGTCCGCAGCCAGGGGCTCGCCCGGTTCATGGCCGGCTGCATGCTGGCCGGCTGGTTCTGGCTCGCGGTCGCGGGAGCGGTCTGGCTGCTGGGCGGCCGGGCTGTGGAGGGGGTGCGCTACGACGCCGTGGTGCACGCCGTCTTCCTCGGCTTCACGCTCTCCATGGTGATGGCGCACGCGCCGGTGATCCTGCCGGCGGTGCTCCGCAGGCCGTTGCCCTACCACCCGGCGCTCGCCGTCCCCGCGGTGCTGCTGCACGCGTCGCTCGCGCTGCGGCTGTGGGCGGGTGACGCGCTCGGCGCCCACCGCGCGTGGCAGGTCGGCGGCGCCCTGAACATCGCCGCCGTGCTGCTGTTCGTCGGTACGGCGGCGTGGGCGCTCGCCCGCGGCGCGACCCCTGCCTCCGCGCACGGCGAGGCGCAGCGATGAGCCGGCCGGGCTCCACCCGCGGCTTCTGGCCGCTGCGCGACCTGCCCGTGGTGCTGTGGCTGATGGTGCTGCTCGGTGTCGTCGCGGCGCACCCCCTGGTGCCGGCGCCGCGCTGGCTGATGATCCACCTGCTCCTGCTC
Source organism: uncultured Actinomycetota bacterium (assembly GCA_963835385.1). Lineage (GTDB taxonomy): Bacteria > Actinomycetota > Actinomycetes > Propionibacteriales > Nocardioidaceae > Nocardioides_B. Next base: position 416,737 of record CAWIFK010000005.1, on the reverse strand, counting down.
GGTGCGGCCACCCACGCGATCCTCGTGTGGAGCCGGCACTTCGCCGACGCGCTGCTGCACACCGCGCCGCGACCCGACGACCGCCGCGTCCAGTCGCGCCGGCTGCTGCTGCTCAACCTCGGCGTCCTGGCCGTGGTCGTCGGGGTGCCGACCGAGACCTGGCCGGTCACCGTCGCCGGCGCCGCCGGTGTCACCGCTGCGGTCGGGTGGCACGCCGTCGCCCTCGTCGGGCAGATGCGGCGGGCGCTGCCGTCCCGGTTCGGGCAGACGGTGCGCTTCTACGTGGTGGCCGCGGCGTTCCTGCCGGTCGGCGCGACGCTGGGCGCGCTCCTCGCCCGCGGGCTGGGCGACCCGCTGCACGAGCAGGCCATGGTCGCGCACGCGGCCGTGAACCTCCTCGGCTGGGTGGGGCTCACCGTCGTCGGGACGCTGGTGACGCTCTGGCCCACCATGCTGCGGACCCGCATCGCCGGCGGGGCGGAGCTCGCGGCCGGACGAGCCCTCCCGGTGCTGGCCGGAGCCGTCGTCGTGACCGCCCTCGCCGCGCTCGGGGGGCTGCTGCTCGTGGCGGCGCTCGGGGTGGCCGGCTACCTCACCGGTCTCGCGGTTCTCGCCGCGCCGTTCGTCACCGCCGCTCGCGGCCGGCCGCCCCACTCGTTCCCGAGCTGGTCGGTTCTGGCCGGCCTCCTGTGGCTGGTCGGTTGCCTGATGGCGCTCACCGTCGGGCTGGCAACCGCGCCCTCCTGGGAAGTCGCCGGCGAGCGGTTCTCGTGGCTGGCCCCGTTCCTGGCGGCCGGCTTCGCGGCGCAGGTGCTGCTCGGCGCGCTGTCCTACCTCGTGCCGATGGCGCTGGGCGGCGGCCCCTCGCCGGTGCGCGCCGCCAACACCGCGCTCGACCGGGGCAGCGCCCTCCGGGTGACGACCGCGAACGCCGGCCTGCTCGTGTGCGCGCTGCCGGTGCCGAGCCTGGTGCGCGTGCTGGCGTCCGTGCTGGCCCTGGCCGCCCTCGCCTCCTTCGTGCCGCTGCTGTTCCTCGGCTTGCGCGCCTCGCGGCGGGCCCGGGCCGGCACCGGGAGCGCCGCCGCGCCGGCCGGCGACCGGCCGGCCGGACAGCTGCACGGCCTCGCTGTCACGGGGCTGGCCGCGGTGGTGCTCGCGGTCGCCGTCGGTGTCGCGCTCGACCCCGGGGCGCTGGCGGGTGCGAGCTCACCGGCAGCGGCGTCGGCCGAGGTCGTCGCGACCGGGCGGACGACCACCCTGCGGGTCGAGGCGGCGAACATGAGGTTCACGCCGGGGACCGTGGAGGTGCCCGCCGGCAACCGGCTGGTGCTCGTCGTGGTCAACACCGACCGCGACGTCCACGACCTGGTGCTCGACTCCGGACCGGACAGCGGCCGGCTCTCACCCGGCGACTCGGCCCGCGTCGACGTCGGCGTCGTCGGTCGTGACGTCGAGGGCTGGTGCTCGGTGGTGGGGCACCGGCAGATGGGCATGCTGTTGCACGTCCGGGTCACCGGGGCACCGCCCGCGGCCGCGACACAGGGGCGTGCGGGCGCCGCCGTACCGCTGGACCTCGCGGCCCGGCCCGCCGCTGGCTTCGCCGCGCACGACGCCGTGCTGCCGCCGCTGGAGCCGGGGCGCGTGCACCGGCGCACGCTGACCGTCGAGGAGGTCGACCGCGAGGTGGCCCCCGGCACGACCCAGCGGCTGTGGACCTTCGGCGGCGCCGCCCCCGGGCCGGTGCTGCACGGGCGGGTCGGCGACTCCTTCGAGATCACGCTGGTCAACCGGGGCAGCATCGGCCACTCGATCGACTTCCATGCCGGGTCGCTCGCGCCGGACCGGCCGATGCGCACGATCCCGCCCGGCGGCTCGCTGGTCTACCGGTTCCGGGCGACCCGCGCCGGGATCTGGATGTACCACTGCTCGACGATGCCGATGTCGGCGCACATCGCCAACGGTCTCTTCGGTGCGGTGGTGATCGAGCCGCCGGGCCTGCCCGAGGTGGACCGCAGCTACGTGCTGGCCCAGTCCGAGCTCTACCTCGGCGCGAAGGGCGGGCCCGTCGACGTGACCCGGCTGCAGGCCGAGCGGCCCGACGCCGTGGTGTTCAACGGCTACGGGAACCAGTACGACCACCGGCCGCTGCCGGCCCGGGTCGGCGACCGGGTCCGGATCTGGGTGCTCGACGCCGGCCCGAACCGTGCGACGTCCTTCCACGTGGTCGGCGGCCAGTTCGACACGGTGTGGTCCGAGGGCGCCTACCTGCTGCGGCCAGGCAGCTCGGGTGGGTCGCAGGCGCTGGCGCTGCAGCCGGCACAGGGCGGCTTCGTCGAGCTCGGCTTCCCCAAGCCCGGGCACTACCCCTTCGTGTCGCACGTGATGGTCGACGCCGAGCGGGGGGCACACGGCATCGTGCACGTGACCCGGTGATCCCGGGCGCCCGGTCAGCCGGCGCGGCGGAACCCGAAGTCGGCGCGGGCCGCGGCGAGGTCGTAGTCCGGCAGCTCCTGCGCGACCAGGTCGAAGGTCTCCTCCACCAGCGCGCACACCTCCGCCACCGCGGCCCGGGGCTCCGCGGCGAGCAGGCGGCGCACGCGAGCGAGCAGGTGCAGCGGCGTGAGCGGCAGCAGGGACACCTCCCAGTCCAGCCACTTGTGGAACGGGTGCGGGGCGAACACCCGGTTCAGGCCGAACAGCGCGTCGAGGACCCCGTGCACGTCGTCGACGAGGTCACGGTGCAACAGCAGCGCGTCGTCCCGCTCGGCCAGCATCTCGAGTCGGTCGCGCGGCCGCAGCGGGCCGAGACCCTTGTCGACCATGGCGAGCGCGAGCGCGGTCGGGTAGGCGGCACACCGCGACCGCCACGCCTCGATCACCCGCTCGCCGTGCACGGCACGGCCGTGCAGGAGGGCGGTGATCCGCACCTGCAGCTCGGGCTCGGTGTCGGCGCGCTCGAGCGCAGCGTCGAGGTAGCCGTCGATCGTCGAGGTGAGGAACCCGCTGGTGTCCACCTTGATCCCGTCGACCAGGTAGCCGTCGGCCCACTCGTTGTCGTCGACCTCGTCGTAGACCCGTGTCCAGCCGGCGCCCTCCACCGCGGCCGTCCGGTCCGCCGCGGTGGGCGGCTCGGCCCAGTAGACGTCCAGCTCGACATCGGAACGGTGGTCGGCCAGCCCGCGAGCGACCGAGCCGGCGACCAGGACGGCCGCCACGCGGGGGTGGGCGGCGTACGCCCGCGCAGCACGCTGCGCGATCTCCAGGCGCCGGGCGACCGCTTCAGAGGGGGACACGGGAGTTGTCTAGCAGCACCGGGCGTCCGGCGCCGGGCAACTGCCGAGTCCGCCGTCGGTTCGCGGAGGGGCTGACGAACGTCGGTGGCCCGGGTTAGCGTTCTGGAGTGAGTCGGGAGCCGCACGAGAACGTCGCCACCGTGCTGGTCGACCCGCGCGTCCTCGGTGACGTCGAGCTCGACCTCATGGCGCTGGACCTGCACGTGTGGCCGGTGCGGACCGCGCCGATCTGCGCCGACGGCCCCCGCCAGGAGTTCCAGGTCCGCCGGAGCATGCTCATGAAGAAGCGCGGGGAATGGGACGTCGCCGCCGGCTGGACCCCGGTCTGGATCGGCTTCGGTCCGCGCTGGCGCGACGGAGCGGAGCCGCTGCCCTGGGTGGCGCACGAGACGCTGTGGCAGGCCCTGGACTGCTACGCCGACCACGTCCGCTTCCACCGCCGGCTCGGCGGGGTCCGCCGGCTCTCGGTCCCCGCGGACCTGAGCAGCTGAACGCAGAAGAACGGCCGCCGGCGTCTCGGGTCACCAGCGGCCGTTCGTGAAACAGTCAACCAGAAATCCGGGCCCGCGTCAGGTGATCCGCGAAAATCCGTCTCGACCGGTCCAGTCCATCGACACCACAGCCCCCGCCGGACGGCGGGGGCTGTGGCACGAGGCGGGCTCGCTCAGCGGGCGGCGACTGCCTGCTTGAAGGCGGTCGCGGCCTTGAAGGCAGGAGCCGTGGTCGCGGCGATCTGGATGCTCTCGCCGGTCTGGGGGTTGCGGCCTTCGCGCGCGTTGCGCTCCCGGGCCTCGAACGTGCCCAGGCCGGGAATCTGGATCTTCTGGCCCGAGGCGACGCCGCTGGTGACGGTGTCGACGACGGCCGTGAGGGCGCGCTCTGCGTCGGCCTTGCTGATGTCTGCAGACTCAGCGATCGCCTGGACGAGCTCGTCCTTCTTCATAGGTGCTCCTTTGAGGTCTGGTGGTGCCGAGGCGTCGCTGCGACTGCCCCGTCGGCTGGTGCCTGTCGGTCAATTCTCACGTATCGCCCCTGCGTGCCCCGATCCGGCCCGGGCATGCGCGCGTCGCGCCCGTGCGTGGCCTCGTCCGCGACCGGCCTCAGCGGGTCCGCTGGACGCGCCCCTCGTCCCACACCGGCCCGTCGGACTCGTAGACCGACCCGTCGGCGCCGTACACCAGGAACCGGTCGAAGCCGCGAGCGAACCAGCGGTCGTGCGTCACCGCGATCACCGTCCCCTCGAACGCCTCGAGCCCGGCCTCGAGCGCCTCGGCGGACTCCACGTCGAGGTTGTCGGTCGGCTCGTCGAGCAGCAGCATCGTCGCGCCGGACAGCTCGAGCAGCAGGATCTGGAACCGGGCCTGCTGCCCGCCGGAGAGCGACTCGAACCGCTGCTCCGCCGCGTGCGCGAGCTCGTAGCGGTCGAGCACCCGCGACGCCTGCTCGCGCGGCATGCCGGCCCGGCGCTCGTCGCCCCGGTGCAGGATCTCCAGCAGCGTGCGGCCCATCAGCTCGGGGTGCTCGTGGGTCTGGACGAACCACCCCGGGCGGACGCGGGCGCCGAGCCGCGCGCGACCGGTGTGGTCCACGGGCTTCACCGGCACGTCGCCGACCGGCCGGTGCTCGACGTCGGGGTCGCTGCCGCCGGCCGCTAGCAGTCGGAGGAAGTGCGACTTGCCGGATCCGTTCGAGCCCAGCACCGCCACCCGCTCGCCGTACCAGACCTCGAGGTCGAACGGCTTCATCAGCCCGACGAGCTCGAGACGCTCGCAGACCAGGGCGCGCTTGCCGGTGCGACCGCCGGTGAGGCGCATCTTCACGCGCTGCTCGCGGGGCTGCTCGGTCGGTGGCCCGGCCTCCTCGAACTTGCGCAGCCGGGTCTGGGCGGCCTGGTAGCGCGAGGCCATGTCGGAGTTGTAGGCGGCCTTCTGCTTGTACATCAGCATCTGGGCCCGCAGCTTCGCCTTCTCCTCGTCCCACCGCCTGCGCAGCTCCTCGAAGCGCTCGAAGCGGGCGCGGCGCGCCTCGTGGTAGGCCGCGAAGCCACCGGGATGGGTCCACACCGTGTTGCCGGCCGCGCCGAGCTCCACGGTGACCACCCGGGTCGCGGTGTTGTTCAGCAGCTCCCGGTCGTGGCTGACGTAGAGGATCGTCTTCGCCGACTCGTTGATCCGCTCCTCCAGCCAGGTCTTGCCGGGCACGTCGAGGAAGTTGTCCGGCTCGTCGAGCAGCAGCACCTCGTCGGGGCCGCGCAGCAGGAACTCGAGCACCAGGCGCTTCTGCTCCCCGCCGGAGAGCGTGGTGAGCTCGCGGTACTTGGCGCGGTCGTAGGGGACGCCGAGCGCAGCCGTCGTGCAGACGTCCCAGACCACCTCGATGTCGTAGCCGCCGGCGTCGGCCCACTCGGCCAGCGCGGTGGCGTAGCGCATCTGGGTCTTCTCGTCGTCGGTCTCCATCAGCGTGAGCTCGCAGGCCTCGACGGCCGCCGCCGCCTCGCGGATCCGCGGCGGGGACACCGACAGCAGCAGGTCGGCGACGGTCCTCCCCTCGTTCCCGTGGGTGACCATCTGGCGCATCACCCCCAGCCCACCGCTGCGGGTCACCGCCCCGGCGTGCGGTGTCAGGTCGCCGGTGACGATGCGCAGCAGCGTCGTCTTGCCGGCGCCGTTGGCGCCGACCAGCGCGACCTTGGCCCCCTCGCCGACCCGGAACGAGACGTCGTCGAGCAGCACCCTGCCGTCGGGAAGCTCGTAGCGCACACCGGCGACGTCCACGTGACCCATGAGGCCCGATTCTCCCCGGCCCGGGGCCCCGGCGCGACCGGGTTTCCCGGGGGGCGGACCGGGACCGGGCCGTTCGGCACTGCGGCGGCAGGTGCGTCCGGGGCGACGCTGGTGCGGAGGAGGAGACCCGCGATGGTCGCGAAGCTGCTGCGCAGCGCCGGCGGTCGCGTCCGTCGCATCGGTCACCGCTCGGCAGGGCGGGCCGGCCGTCGGCCCGGGCGGCTCCTCGCGCGCGGTGGCGCTGCCGATGATCGTCGGCGGGGCGGTGCTGGTGCTCAGCGGCTGGACGGACCGGCGTACGGCGGAGCGCCGGGCGCGCACCGGCTGAGCCCTCACTTCAGGGGGTCGTGACCCCAGTTCATCAGCGACCAGCGCCAGGGCGTGTCCTCGACGTCACCCGACGGCCTCTGGGCGAGGTGCCGGTGGACGTAGCCGACGACCTTGCGCATGTGGGCGGCGGCGTCGTCGTCGAGGTCGGACTTGTTGGTCCGCAGCAGCGCCACGATCCGGCGCCCGGAGGCGTGCCCGGTCGACTCGCCTCCGGAATTCTGGCCGACCTGCTGTGACTCCTCGGTGTCGAGCCACTTCTCGAGCTCGGCCGCGGTCATGTTCACCGCCTCGCGCCACTCGTCCCACACCTCGTCGACCGACTCCTGGACCGCACCGCTCATGAGCCTTTCTTCTTCCTCAGCGCGGACGGCTTGTGCACGGCGTCGCCGCCGCTCTTGTCGCTCTTGACGAGGTACTGCGGGTCGTCCTTCGACGCCCTCACCGTGCGGCCGGCCGCCTCGGTGTCGGAGGTGAGCTTCTTCTCGACCGTGCCCTCGGCGGTGCTGCCGTGGCTCTGCCAGGTCACGTGGTCACCCTTGGTGAACTTCTCCTCAGCCATGCCTGCCGGTACCCAGCGCGGCGGCTCGGACACCTCGCCGAGCCGCCGGGGCCTACGCCGTGTCCGACACGGAGTCCGCCGCGGAGCGCCCCGCCTCCAGTCGCGCCACCGGAACCCGGAACGGTGAGCAGGAGACGTAGTCGAGCCCGACCTCGTCGAAGAAGTGGATCGAGTCCGGGTCACCGCCGTGCTCGCCGCAGACGCCGAGGTGCAGGTCCGGCCGGGCGGCGCGTCCCTTCTCGACCGCGTGCCGCACCAGCGCGCCGACGCCGTCGCGGTCCAGCGACTCGAACGGCGACACCCCGAAGATCCCCTTCTCCAAGTAGGTGCTGAAGAACGAGGCCTCCACGTCGTCGCGGGAGAACCCCCACGTCATCTGGGTCAGGTCGTTGGTGCCGAAGGAGAAGAACTCCGCCTGCGCGGCGATCTCGCCCGCGGCCATCACCGCACGGGGCAGCTCGATCATCGTGCCGACCTTGAAGGCCAGCTTGACGCCGGTCTCGTCCTCGACCTCGCCCGCCACACGGACGATGTCGGCCTTGACCAGCTCGAGCTCCTGCACGGTCGCCACCAGCGGGATCATGATCTCCGGCCGCGGGTTCCGGCCCTGCGAGATCAGCGTCGACGCCGCCTCGAGGATCGCGCGCGCCTGCATGGCGAACAGCCCGGGGATCACGATGCCCAGGCGCACCCCGCGCAGCCCGAGCATCGGGTTCTGCTCGTGCAGCCGCTTCACCGCGTCGAGCAGCTTGTGGTGCTTGCCGTCGCGGCTGCCGTGGTCGTCCTCGAGCGCGACCGAGACCGACAGGTCGGTGAGGTCGGGGAGGAACTCGTGCAGCGGCGGGTCGATCAGCCGGATCGTCACCGGCAGGCCGTCCATCGCCTCGAGGATCCCGGCGAAGTCGTCACGCTGCATGGGCAGCAGCGCCGACAGGGCCGCCTCCTGCTCCTGGGACGTCTCGGCGACGATCAGGTCCTCCACCAGCGACTTCCGGTCGCCGAGGAACATGTGCTCGGTACGGCACAGCCCGATGCCCTCGGCACCGAAGCGCCGCGCCCGCGCGGCGTCCTCGGGAGTGTCGGCGTTGGCGCGCACGCCGAGCCGGCGCCGGCCGTCCGCGTGCTTCATGATCCGCTCGACGGCGGCCACGAGCTCGTCGCCCTCGGTCTTGGCGTCGCCCTCGAAGTGGCGCACGACCAGGGAGTCCATGACCGGCACCCGGCCGGCGAAGACCTCGCCGGTGGTGCCGTCGATGGAGATCACGTCGCCCTCGGAGATCACCGTGCCGTCGGCGGTGCCCATCTGCCGGCCCTTGGTGTCGACGTCGAGGGAGTCGGCGCCGCAGACGCAGGTGCGGCCCATGCCGCGCGCGACCACGGCCGCGTGCGACGTCTTCCCGCCCCGGCTGGTCAGGATGCCCCGTGCGGCGACCATGCCGCGCAGGTCGTCGGGGTTCGTCTCGCGGCGCACGAGGATCACGTCCTCGTCCCGGTCGGCCCACTCCACCGCCGTACCGGAGTCGAAGACGGCCTTGCCGACCGCGGCGCCGGGCGAGGCGTTCATGCCCTTGGCGACGAGCACGCGCTCGGGTCCGGCGTCGAACCGCGGGAACATCAGCTGGGCGAGCTGTGCACCGGTCACCCGCGTGACCGCCTCGTCCTCGTCGATGAGGCCCTGGTCGACGAGCTGGCAGGCGATCCGGAACGCCGCCTCCGCGGTGCGCTTGCCGACGCGGGTCTGCAGCATCCACAGCTTGCCGTGCTCGATGGTGAACTCGATGTCGCACAGGTCGCGGTAGTGCTCCTCGAGCGTCCTGATGATGTCGAGCAGCTCGTCGTAGGACTTCTTGTCAAGCCTCTCGAGGTCCGCGAGCGGCACGGTGTTGCGGATGCCGGCCACCACGTCCTCGCCCTGGGCGTTCTGCAGGTAGTCGCCGTAGACGCCCTGGGCCCCCGACGCCGGGTCGCGGGTGAACGCCACGCCGGTGCCGGAGTCGTCGCCGCCGTTGCCGAAGACCATCGAGCAGATGTTGACCGCGGTGCCGAGGTCACCGGGGATCCGCTCCTGGCGGCGGTACAGCACGGCCCGCTCGGTGTTCCAGGAGCCGAAGACCGCAGCGACGGCCAGGTCGAGCTGCTCGCGCGGCTCCTGCGGGAAGTCGCGGCCGGTGTGGTCGCGGATCAGCGTCTTGTACGTCGACACCAGCTCGCGCAGGTCCTCCACGCCGAGGTCGAGGTCGTTCTTGGCGCCGCGCCCGGCCTTCAGCGCGTCGAGCGCGTCGTGGAAGACCGACGCCTCGATGCCCAGCACGGTGGAGCCGAACATCTGCAGCAGGCGACGGTAGGAGTCGTAGGCGAACCGCTCGTCACCGCCGGCCACGGCAGCGAGGCCCTTGACGCTGCGGTCGTTGAGGCCGACGTTGAGGACGGTCTCCATCATGCCGGGCATCGAGAACTTCGCCCCCGACCGGACCGAGACCAGCAGCGGGTCCTCCGGATCGCCGAGCCGCTTGCCCATCCTCTCCTCGAGCCGGGCGAGGTGCTCGCTCACCTCGTCGGCCAGGCCGTCGGGCTCCCGGTCCTCCTCGAGGAAGGCGCGGCAGGCCTCGGTGGTGATCGTGAACCCCGGCGGCACCGGCAGACCCAGCCGGGTCATCTCCGCCAGGTTCGCCCCCTTGCCCCCCAGCAGGTCCTTCTGGTCCTTGCTTCCCTGCTCGAAGTCGTAGACGAAGGTCATGGGGGCATCATGCTCCTGTCAGGTCCCCCAGGACAGGGCCCAGCAGCCTGCCCGGTCCGGGCCCCACGCCCCGGGGGCCCGGGTCCTACGCCTCCCGGCCCGCGCGCGGACCGCCCGCGCGGTTCACCCCTCGGTGCCCTTCGGCCGCCACAGGTTGATCCCGGCGTCCACGGCGTCGGTGTCGATGGCGGCCAGCTCCTCGTCGGTGAGCGCGGGGCCGTCGAGCGCGTCCAGGTTGGTGTCGAGCTGCTCGACCGAGGAGGCCCCGACCACCGCGGCGGTGACCCGCGGGTCGCGCAGGGCCCACTGCAGGGCCAGCTGCGCGAGCTTCTGGCCCCGGGCCTGCGCGATCTCGTTCAGCCGGCGTACGTGCGCGAGCGTCTTGTCGTCGAAGTGGCTGCCCGGCAGCGTGGACCCCTCGCGGGCGGCGCGGGAGTCCTCCGGGACGCCGTCGAGGTAGCGGTCGGTGAGCAGGCCCTGCGCCAGTGCGCTGAACACGATGATGCCCATGCCCTGCGCCTCGCATACGGCGAGGAGGTCCTGCTCGATCCAGCGGTTGAGCATGCTGTACGACGGCTGGTGGATGAGCAGCGGCGTGCCCAGCTCGCGGGCGATGCTCGCTGCCTCGTGGGTCTGGTCGGCGTCGTAGGAGGAGATCCCGACGTAGAGCGCCCTGCCGGTCCGCACCGCGTGGTCGAGCGCCGTCATCGCCTCCTCCAGCGGCGTCTCGGGGTCGAACCGGTGGCTGTAGAAGATGTCGACGTAGTCCAGACGCATCCGCCTCAGCGACTGGTCGAGCGAGGCCAGGACGTACTTGCGCGACCCGCCACCCTGGCCGTACGGGCCCGGCCACATGTCGTAGCCGGCCTTGGTGCTGACCACCAGCTCGTCACGGTAGGGCGCGAGGTCGTCGGCGAGGTAGCGGCCGAAGTTCTGCTCGGCGCGCCCGTAGGGCGGGCCGTAGTTGTTCGCGAGGTCGAAGTGGGTGACACCGCGGTCGAACGCGCGCCGGACGATCGCCCGCTGGGTCTCCTCCGGGCGGTCCACGCCGAAGTTCTGCCAGAGTCCCAGCGAGATCGCCGGCAGCTTCAGGCCGCTGCGGCCGGCGAAGCGGTAGTCCATCGTGTCGTAGCGGTCGGCGGCGGCCTCGTAGCTCGTCATGGCCCCATCCTGCCCAGCCCGCTACCTCAGCCACCATCCCGGCGACGGGAAGTCGACCGTGCACGTCGCGGGTGCACCGGGCTCCCGGTGCGCCACCCTGGCCGCCACCACCGCCGAGCGGAGCGCCTCGGGCCCGACCCCCTGCTGGTGCACGACCCGGGCGGCCAGGCACTCCTCGTCGGCGAGCACGGCCAGCAGCAGCTGTGCGGGGTCGACGTCGATGCCGGACCGCTCCGCCTCCAGCCGGGCGCTCAGAACCACGGACCGGGCCCGTGCGGTCAACCTCTCGAACACGGTGCTGCTCCCCCGCGTCCTCTGGTGTCTGTCGGTGCGCCCCGCCTCGACCTACCTGCGGCCGTGCTTCTTGGGCACGGCCTGCCGGCTCACACCGAGCTGCTCGAGGGCGCACCGCCCGGGGACTCCCGTCTGCGAGCCCCGCGCGACACTGTCTCCGTGCCCGACATCGACCGTGCCCCCGCGCCGCCGCTCACGCCCGGGGCCGTCCGCGCCCACCTCGACGCTCTCGCCAAGCCACCCGGGAGCCTGGGCCGGCTCGAGGACGTCGCCGTGGCGCTGGCCGTGGCCTCGCAGAGCCTGCGGCCGGCCACCCGGCCGCGCCGCGTCGTGCTGTTCGCAGGCGACCACGGCGTCGTCGCCTCCGGCGTGACGGCCTGGCCGAGCGAGGTCACGACGGCCATGATCGCGACCATCGCGTCCGGGCGGGCATCGAGCAGCGCGCTGGCGGGCGTCGCCGGCTGCCGGTTGCGGCTGGTCGACGTGGGCAGCCAGAAGCCGCTCGGGGTCGCCGAGTCCGAGGGGTACGCCGAGAGGCGGGTCAGCGCGGGAACCGCCGACCTCGCCGAGGGGCCGGCGATGACGAGCGAGCAGCTGCACGCAGCGTGGGAGGTCGGAGCCGACGAGGCGCGCACCGCCCTCGACGCGGGCGACCGGCTGCTGCTGACCGGCGAGATGGGCATCGGCAACACCACCCCGGCCGCCTGCCTCACCGCGCTGCTGACCGGCGTCGACCCGGTGACGGCGGTCGGTCCGGGCGCCGGCGCCGACCCGCAGACGCTGGCCCGCAAGCAGCGGGTGGTCGCCGCCGCCGTCACGCGCGAGCGGCCGCTGCTCGACGCCGACCCGGTCGCCGCGGTGGCCGCGCTCGGCGGGCTCGAGATCGCAGCGATGGCAGGCTTCCTCGCCGAGGGCGCCCGCGGCGGGGCGGTGCTGCTGCTCGACGGGTACGTCGCCACCGCCGCCGCCCTGGTGGCGGAGCGGCTCGCGCCCGGCACCCGCGCGCGGATGCTGGCCGGCCATCTCTCGGCCGAGTCCGGACACCGGCACGCGCTGGACGCGCTCGGCCTGGAGCCGGTCCTCGACTGGGGGATGCGGCTCGGCGAGGGCACGGGCGCGCTGACCGCGCTGCCGCTGCTCGACGCGGCCGTGGCGCTGCTCGGCGACGTCGCCGCCCTCAGCGAGGTCCTCGGGTGAGCTCTGACGCCGGCGTCGCGGTCCGCGCACCCGCCTGGGGACCGCCGCTGCTGGCAGTGCAGCTGCTCACCCGCGTCCCGGTCCCCGGCACCGCGTCGCTGTCCGCGCCGGCCGCCCAGGACGCCCTGGCACGGTCGGTCGTGTGGTTCCCGGTCGTGGGCGGCCTCGTCGGCACGGTCACCGCAGGGGTCCTCCTCGGCACGGCCGCGCTGTGGCCGCCGTACGTCGCGGTGGTGCTCGCCCTGGTCGTGGAGGCACGGCTGACCGGGGCGCTGCACGAGGACGCGGTGGCGGACTTCTGCGACGCCTTCGGGGGTGGCCGGACGCGCGAGCGGACCTTCGAGATCCTCAAGGACAGCCGCGTCGGCAGCTACGGCGTCCTGGGTCTGGTGCTGGCGCTCGGGCTGCGCGCGGGGCTGCTGGTCGCGCTGCTGGGTGCCCTCGACCCGTGGCCGGCGGCCGCTGCCGTCGTCGCCTCAGCGGCGCTGGGCCGGTGGGCGGCGGTGTCGCTGATGGCGACATCGCCGGCGGTGTCGGCGCGGCCGGACAGGACGGGACTCGCCCGGGCCGCCGGCGCGCAGACCACCAGGGGGCGCTGGGCCCTCGCCACCGCGGGCGCTGCCCTGCTCGCCGCCCCGTGGGCCATGCTGGCGCCCTGGCGCCTGGCCCTCGTGGTCGCGGCGACCCTGCTCGTGCTGCTGTGGGTACGCCGGCTCGTCACGGGCCGCCTCGGCGGCGTGACCGGCGACTGCCTCGGCTTCGGCGTCTACGCGACCCAGCTGGTCGTGCTCCTCGCCGCCACCGCAGGCGTCTGACCGCCGGCCCGTCCCGTGCAGCCAAGTGGGCGGCGCGGCCGCAGCCCCGGTCGCGTCGCCGGACATGCAAAGGTCTGCCGGTACGCCGCTCGCACGCCGTCCCGACGATCCGAGGCGCTGTTTTGCATGTCCGCGTACGGCGTCATGGGGGCGTCAGGTTCGACTGGTAGCCCGGGGACGGCTGGGAGCCCGTCTGCGCAGCGCTCGGCGTGCCGGTCCCGGACAGCCCGTTCCCGCACCGCAACCGGCGCGAGGAGTGGCGGTCGGCTAGCCCTCGCGCCGCGTCTGCAGGACCCGGAAGCCCTTGGCGCTCGCCAGCCGGGTCGTCGGCCACCCCTGCTCGATCAGCCAGCGTTGCAGCGAGTCCGCGCCCAGGTTCTTCCCGACCACCAGCACCGCCCGGCCCCCCGGCGCCAGCCGTGGCAGCCAGGTGAGCAGCAGGTCGTGGAGGGCGTCCTTGCCGATCCGGATCGGCGGGTTGGACCAGATCTCGTCGACCACGAGGTCGTCGGGCACCGCCGCCGGAGTGGTCGCCGTGAACCGGTCGTCGACGCCCAGTGCGGCTGCGTTCTCGTTGGCCAGCAGCACCGCCCGCTCGTTGACGTCGACGGCCCAGACCCGTGCAGCCGGCCGCACCGTCGCCAGGGCGAGCCCGATGACGCCGTACCCGCAGCCCAGGTCGAGGTACGTCGACCCCGCCTGCGGCGGCTCGGTCTCCCGGAACAGCACCGCGGTACCGACGTCGAGGCGTCCCTGCGCGAAGACGCCCGAGCCGGAGGTCAGCTCGAGGTCACGGTCCCACACCGTCGCGCGGACCGGCACCCGCTTGAAGGCCACGGTGGGATCGGCGGAGAAGTAGTGCTCGTCACTCACGGCAGGGTCCTCAAGACTCGGGCAGCGTCCGCCTGGGCAGCCAGGTCCGCCTCGGCCGGGTAGGCGACCTCCTCCAGGGTCAGGGCATGCCCGTGCATCACCGTCACCGCTGGGTCGCGCACGCCCGCGCGGAGCACGTCGGCGGCCCAGGACGGCTCGCGCCGCCCCTCCCCGACCGCGAGCAGGCAGCCGACCAGTGCCCGGACCATGCTGTGGCAGAAGGCGTCGGCGCGCACGGTCGCGACCGCCAGACCGGCGCCGTCGCGGCCCCAGCCGAGGTCGAGCAGCGTGCGGACCGTGGTCGCCCCCTCCCGCCGCCGGCAGAACGGCGCGAAGTCGTGCTCGCCCACGAGGTGCCGGGCGGCGGCGTTCATCGCGCCCAGGTCCAGACGACGCGGCCACGCCAGCACCGAGGTCCGCCGCAGCGGGTCCACCAGGTGGGGTGCGTCCGCGACCCGGTAGGCGTAGCGCCGCCACAGCGCCGAGAAGCGGGCGTCGAAGGCCCCGGGCACCTCGGCGGCGCGGTGCACGCGCACGTCGTCGGGCAGCACGCCGTTGAGGCGCCGGACCAGGGCGTCGGAGGGCGCCGCCGCGCTCCTGCCGGCCGCTGCCTCGAGCACCCCCTCGTCGAGGTCGGCGTGCGCCACCTGGCCGCGGGCGTGCACCCCGGTGTCGGTCCGTCCGGCGCAGGTCAGCCGGACCGACTCCACCCGCAGGACCTGGGCGAGCGCCGCCTCGACCGTGCCCTGCACGGTGCGCAGCCTCGGCTGAGCCGCCCAGCCGTGGAAGTCCGAGCCGTCGTAGGCGAGGTCGAGGCGCAGCCGCACGCCGCTCATCCAACCACCCGCGACGACCGGCGCGCCGATCGGCTCTCCACCCCCGCCGGCGCCCGCGGGCCCTGGCCGCCACCCCCTAGGGTGCAGGCCATGGACCTCGACGCCCTCGACCCGAACGGACCGGTGCCGCCGTTCGAGCAGCTGCGCAGCCAGATCGCGGCGCGGGTCGCCGACGGCCGGCTGGCGGCCGGCACCAAGCTGCCCACCGTGCGGAGCCTGGCCGAGGAGCTGGGCCTGGCGGTCAACACCGTCGCGCGCGCCTACCGGGAGCTCGAGGCCGACGGACTCCTGGAGACCCGCGGCCGGCGCGGCACCTTCGTCGGCTCGTCGGCGGCACCCCCCGCCGAGGTGGAGGAGCTGGCGGCGGCGTACTGCCGCAGCGCCCGCCGGCACGGCCTCACGCTGCCGCAGGCCCAGCGGCTCCTCGAGGACGCCTGGTCGACCGCCTCCCGCTGAGGCCGAGCCGCCCGCCGGCGCCCGGACCCGGACCTGCGCGGGCGCGGTCGCGGATGTGGACGACCGCACCGCCCGTGCGCGGTTCTGTCCCCGGCGCCTGGGACGGTGCTCGCGCACCTACGAACCGACCCGGAGGACCCCGTGACCCAGGACCTGCACGACCCGCCGCCGGCCACCGACCGCGACCCCATCCTCGAGAAGATCCGCAAGCTCCTCGCCAAGGCCGAGGACCCGGCCGCCACGGCACAGGAGGCGGAGATCTACACCGCGAAGGCGACCCAGCTGATCGCCGACTACGGCATCGACCGAGCGCTGCTGGCCCGGCGGGACCCGGCCAGCGACCCGGTGCGCGACCTGGTGGTGCCGGTGCCGGCGCCCTACGCCGCGGACAAGATCGACCTGCTCGGCGCGGTCGCCGACCGGCTTCGCTGCGTCGCGGTCCAGACCAGGCGTCGCGGCCCCGACGGTGAGGAACGGTCGGTGCACCTGTTCGGCCACGCCAGCGACCTGCGGCGCGTCGAGCTGCTCTGGACCAGCCTGCTGCTCCAGGCCACCAGCCAGCTCACCCGCACCCCGGTGCCGCCGTGGGAGCACAAGGCCGCCTTCCGCCGGTCCTGGCTGGCGGGCTTCCGGATGGCCGTGACCCGCCGCCTGGACGCCTCGGAGGAACGGGCCCGGGCGGAGGCCGACGAGCGGTTCGCGCGAGCCGGTACCTCTTCCGCGCTGGTGCTCGCCGACCGGCGCGCCGAGGTGGAGGCCGCCCTGCATGCCGCCTACCCGAGGCTGGGCCAGGCGCGCCGGCGGCAGCTGTCCGGTTCGGGCATGCCGCAGGGCTACGGCGCCGGACAGCGGGCCGACCTCGGCGGCTCCCGGGTCGGCCCGGTCGCGCACGGCGCGCTCGGCGCCTGACAACGCCGCGGGGCCCGCTCTCCGGCGCGGAGAGCGGGCCCTGCGGATGGTGCTTGGCGGGCGGCGGCCTGAGCCGGCCCGGGATCACTCGGACTTGGTGTCGTCCTCGACGGCCTCGTCGGCGGTGGCCTCGGCCGGGGCGTCCTCAGCAGCGGCCTGCCCGGCCGGGTCCTCGGACCCGGGGGCCGGGTCGAGGGCCACGTCGGCGCCACCCTCGGGCTCGGTGCCCTCCGTGGCCGGCGCCTCGGTGACCTCCTCGGCGGTCTCCGCGACGGGAGCGTCCTCGGTCGTCTCGGCCGGAGCCGCAGCGGCGGCCGGCGCGGACTTGGTGCGCGGTGCCTTCGGGGAGTACTCCTCGGTCACCAGCTCGATGACCGCCATGGGCGCGTTGTCACCCTTGCGGGGGCCGAGCTTGGTGATCCGGGTGTAGCCACCCGGGCGGTCGGCGTAGCGCGGACCGATCTCCTCGAACAGCGTGTGCACCACGCCCTTGTCGCGGATCGTGGAGAGAACCTGGCGACGGTTGTGCAGGTCGCCCTTCTTCGCCTTGGTGATCAGCTTCTCGGCGACCGGACGCAGCACGCGGGCCTTGGCCTCGGTGGTGGTGATCCGGCCGTGCTCGAACAGGCTGGTCGCCAGGTTGGCGACGATCAGCCGCTGGTGCGCCGGGCTGCCGCCGAGGCGGGTGCCCTTCTTGGGGGTAGGCATCGTTGCTTCTCATTTCTTCCGGGCCGTACCAGGTACCCGGATAGACGGTTCTCGTGGAGCTGGGAGCGGAGCCCCCAGGGGTGGTGCGAGCGTCAGTACTGCTCGTCCTCGACGAACGAGTCGTCGTCGTCGTCGTACGCCGCGAGCGCAGCCTGCGGGTCGAACCCGGGGGCGGAGTCCTTCAGCGACAGACCCATCTCGACGAGCTTGGCCTTGACCTCGTCGATGGACTTGGCACCGAAGTTGCGGATGTCGAGCAGGTCCTGCTCCGAGCGGGAGATGAGCTCGCCCACGCTGTGGATGCCCTCGCGCTTGAGGCAGTTGTAGGACCGGACGGTGAGGTTGAGCTCCTCGACCGGCAGAGCCAGGTCCGCGGCGAGCTGCTCGTCGACGGGCGAGGGACCGATGTCGATGCCCTCGGCCTCGACGTTGAGCTCCCGGGCCAGGCCGAACAGCTCGACGAGCGTCTTGCCCGCCGAGGCGATCGCGTCGCGGGGACGGATGGACTGCTTGGTCTCGACGTCGATCACGAGCTTGTCGAAGTCGGTGCGCTGCTCGACACGGGTGGCCTCGACCTTGTAGGTGACCTTCAGGACCGGGCTGTAGATCGAGTCGACGGGCATCCGGCCGATCTCGTTGTCGCCGCCCTTGTTCTGCACCGAGGAGACGTAGCCGCGGCCGCGCTCGACGACGAGCTCCATCTCGAGCTTGCCCTTGTCGTTCAGGGTCGCGATCTTCAGGTCGGTGTTGTGCACCTCGACACCGGCCGGGGGCGCGATGTCGGCGGCGGTCACGTCACCGGGGCCCTGCTTGCGCAGGTACATCGTCACCGGCTCGTCGTGCTCGGAGGAGACCACGAGGTCCTTCAGGTTCAAGATGACCTCGGTGACGTCCTCCTTCACACCGTCGATGGTGGAGAACTCGTGCAGCACGCCGTCGACCTTGATGCTGGTGACCGAGGCACCGGGGATCGACGAGAGCAGCGTACGGCGCAGGGAGTTGCCCAGGGTGTAGCCGAAGCCGGGCTCCAGCGGCTCGATCACGAACCGCGAGCGGAACTCGTCGACAACATCTTCGGACAGGGTCGGGCGCTGAGCGATAAGCACTTCTGGTTTCCTTCCCGAGCCCACCCGCTATATGACGGACTCGAACCGGCAAGGACGTCGGTCCTTGCTGATGGTGGATGCGGTGTTGAGTTGTCCGGGTCCCCGCCGGCCCGGACCGGGGCCGCTCGGCAACCCGAGGCGGCCACGGTCCGGGGGAGGCGGAGACCCCGTGTGGCTACTTCTTGGAGTAGAACTCCACGATCAGCTGCTCCTGGACCGGGACGTCGATCTGCTGACGCACCGGGACCTGGTGGACGAGGATGCGCATGCGGTTGGGCAGCGCCTCCATCCAGCCCGGGACCACGCGCTCGCCGTGGGTCTCGCGGGCCACGATGAACGGGGTCATCTCGAGGGACTTCTCGCGGACGTCGATGACGTCGTGCGCGGTCACCTGGAAGGACGGGATGTCGACCTTCTTCCCGTTGACCCTGAAGTGCCCGTGCACCACCAGCTGGCGGGCGTGGCGACGCGTGCGGGCGAACCCGGCGCGGTAGACCACGTTGTCCAGGCGGCACTCGAGCAGCTGCAGCAGGTTGTCACCGGTCTTGCCGGGGCGACGGCTGGCCTCGGCGTAGTAGCGGTGGAACTGCTTCTCCAGCACGCCGTAGGTGAAGCGGGCCTTCTGCTTCTCCTGCAGCTGGGCGCGGTACTCGCTCTCCTTGACGCGAGCACGACCGTGCTGGCCGGGGGGGTAGGGGCGACGCTCGTAAGCCTGGTCGCCGCCCACGAGGTCGACGCCGAGGCGGCGCGACTTCTTCGTCATGGGGCCGGTGTAACGGGCCATCTCTCAAGTCTCCTTGTTCGCTTCAGGCAGTGGGGCGGGCGGTCAGACGCGGCGGCGCTTGGGCGGCCGGCATCCGTTGTGGGGCGTCGGCGTGACGTCCTGGATGGTGCCGACCTCGAGGCCGATCGCACCCAGCGAACGGATCGCCGTCTCGCGGCCCGAACCCGGACCCTTGACGAAGACGTCGATCTTCTTCATGCCGTGCTCCATCGCCCGGCGCCCGGCGGCCTCGGCGGCCATCTGCGCGGCGAACGGGGTGGACTTGCGCGAGCCCTTGAAGCCGACCGTGCCGGCAGAGGCCCACGAGATCACCGCACCGGTGGGGTCGGTGATCGTGACGATGGTGTTGTTGAACGTGCTCTTGATGTGGGCTTCGCCCTGAGCGATGTTCTTCTTCTCCTTGCGGCGCACCTTCTTGGCGCCTGCAGCCTGACGGCCCTTGGGAGGCATACGGGGTTATCTCCTGAGTCTGCTGGTCTGTGGTTTCGAGTGGAAGTCGGCTGGTGGTCCCACCGCGAACCGCGACATACGGTCCGCAGGCGCGGAGGCGGAGCCTCCGGTGGACCTACTTGGCCTTCTTCTTTCCGGCGACGGTGCGCTTGGGCCCCTTGCGGGTGCGCGCGTTCGTCTTGGTGCGCTGACCACGGACGGGCAGGCCCTGACGGTGCCTGCGGCCCTGGTAGCTGCCGATCTCGATCTTGCGGCGGATGTCGGCCTGGACCTCTCGACGGAGGTCACCCTCGATCTTGAAGTTGGCTTCGATCGCGTCGCGGAGCTTGACCAGCTCGTCGTCGCCCAGCTGGTGGACCCGCATGTTCGGGTCGACCCCGGTCGAGGCCAGGAGCTGCTGGGCGCTGGTACGGCCGATGCCGTAGATGTAGGTGAGTGCGACCTCGACGCGCTTGTCACGCGGGAGGTCCACACCAACGAGGCGTGCCATGTGGTGGCGGTTCCCTTCGATGCATCCGGAGGTGTCGGTCGTGTCGCGCCCCGACCGATCGGCGGTCGGGCCCCGGCCTCCGCCCGGGGGTGACCTCACCGGCGGGCCGGTGAGGAGCGATCACGTTGTGGGGTTGTTCAGTTGTGCTCCGGCACGCCGTACGGCGTGCGCGGGCGTCAGGCGCTGAGGCTCAGCCCTGACGCTGCTTGTGGCGAGGGTTGTCGCAGATCACCATGACGCGGCCGTGGCGACGGATCACCTTGCACTTGTCACAGATCGGCTTGACGCTCGGCTTGACCTTCATGGAGAAGCTCTTTCTCGTTGAGTCGGCTGTGTCCCCGCGACGCCGGCCAGGAGCTGGCACGGCTCGGGACCCGTCCGGGGCACCGCCCCGGGCGGGGTTGTCACTTGTAGCGGTAGACGATCCGTCCCCGGGTGAGGTCGTACGGCGAGAGCTCCACCACCACGCGGTCCTCGGGGAGGATCCGGATGTAGTGCTGCCGCATCTTGCCGCTGATGTGAGCCAGGACCTTGTGCCCGTTGCTGAGCTCGACCCGGAACATCGCGTTCGGGAGAGCCTCGACGACGGTGCCCTCGATCTCGATCACGCCTTCTTTCTTCGGCATGTCCTCCGCAATCCGCTTGGTTGGTTGTCTACCGTTTCGACCCGGGAACCGCCCCGGTCCGCACTGGGCGAGCCGGGTGGACCTCGTGAAGCCGCCCCCTGGCACCCGATCCCGAGCGCGCCACAGAACCGGTGAGAACCGGGACCGTGTCGCCGACGGGCAGCCGCTGGGCGCCACGAAGCAGACCCACGTTGGGCCGACGTCCCAGTCTAGGGGAAGTCCCCGCCGAACCGTTAATCGTGCGTGCTGTGAGTCAACGCGCGAGGGCGTCCGCCAACAGGGTGAGCGTGGCCTCCCGGGCGGGGGCGGCGTCGGCCGCCGTACCGCTGCGGGCCCCGGCGACCGGGTGCACCATCACCTCGTCGACGCCGTAGCGCTCCGCCAGCACCCGCACCTGCTTCGCCGCCGTGTCGGGCTCACCGACGACCCACCGTCCGCGCATCCCGTCGAGCAGCCGCTGGTGCTCCGGGGGCAGCTCGGTGGCCTGCGCCTCCTCGACCAGCAGCTGCGGTCGCAGCGCCCCTCCGGTGCGCAGGGCGACCATCGCGTGCAGCTGCGGCAGCGCGAGCAGCTCCGCCTCCTCGGCGGTCTCGGCCACCGCCGCGTTGACGGTGAGGAAGGTGCGCGGCTCGGCGAGCTGCTCGGACGGCTGGAACGCGTCGCGGTACATGGCGAGCGCCTCGGCGGTCCCCTGTCCGGCGAAGTGGTGGGCGAACACGTACGGCAGGCCGAGCCGGGCGGCCAGCCGCGCGGAGTAGTCCGAGGAGCCGAGCAGCCAGATCGCCGGGACGCCCGACGCGCGCGGTGTCGCCCGCAGCTCGAAGGTCTCCCCTCGTACGGCGAGCCCGGCGCCCTCCGGCGCCATCAGCGAGCGGACGTCGGTGACGTAGTCGGGGAACCGCGCGACCGGGTCCTCCTCGGTCGAGGTGGCGCCGTTGCGCAGCACCCAGCGGGTGACCGGGTCGGTGCCCGGTGCGCGGCCGATGCCGAGGTCGATCCGGCCGGGGTGGGCGGCCTCGAGCAACGCGAACTGCTCGGCGACGACGAGGGGTGCGTGGTTGGGCAGCATCACCCCGCCGGAACCGACCCGGATCCGCTCGGTCGCGGCCGCGATCATCGCGATCAGCACCGGCGGGTTGGTCGCCGCGACCGCTGGCATGTTGTGGTGCTCGGCGACCCAGTAACGCCGGTAGCCCGCCGCGTCGGCCGCCCGGGCCAGGGCCAGCGTCGCCGAGATCGCCCCACCGGTGGTCTGGTCCGAGCGGACGGGGACGAGGTCGAGCACGGACAGGTTCAGCTGCGAGGAAGTCACGTGCTGCTTCAACGACGATCCGGCGGGAGACATTCCCTCGGGCCGGTGTCAGTGGCCGCCGAAGGGAACGCCCAGCTCGGCCAGCTTCGCCTCGCCGCCGTCGAGTGCGGTCAGCACCCACGTGCCGGCGGGCGTCAGCGTGAAGGTGTTCTCGGCGTGCGCCGCCCAGCGGCCGTCGTCGGTGACGACCGTCCAGTCGTCCTCGAGGACGGTCGTCTCGGGTGAGCCGAGGACGACCATCGGCTCGACGGCCAGCGCCAGCCCCTGGACCAGCTTGGGGCCCTTTCCGGCGCGACCGTAGTTGGGGACGTTGGGAGGCTGGTGCATCGCCGAGCCGATGCCGTGGCCGACGTAGTCCTCGAGGATGCCGTAGGCACCCTGGCTGCGCACGTAGCTCTCCACGGCGTGCGAGATGTCGGTGACCCGGCCCCCGAGCGCGGCGGCGGCGATCCCGCGCCACATCGCCTCCTCGGTGACCCGGATCAGCTCGGAGACCTCGGCGGGGACCTCGCCGACCCCGATCGTGACGGCCGCGTCGCCGTGCCAGCCCTCGACTATCGCGCCGCAGTCGACCGAGACCACGTCGCCGTCCTCGATCACCCGGTCACCGGGGATGCCGTGGACGACCTCGTCGTTCACGGACACGCAGAGCGTCGCCGGGAAGCCGTGGTAGCCCTTGAACGAGGGCACGGCACCCCGGGAGCGGATGTGGCCCTCGGCGATCGCGTCGAGGGCAGCGGTGCTCATGCCCGGCTCGACCACGGAACGGACCAGCTCGAGGGTCTCCCCCACGACCAGCCCGGCACGACGCATCAGATCGATCTGCTCAGGGGTCTTCAGCTCGATGCCGCGCTCGCGGAACATCCGGGGACCTCAGCCGGCCGCGGCGCCGTCGGTCGTGCCGAGCACCGCGAAGACGCGGGCGCTCACCTCGTCCACCGACCCCATGCCGTCGACCTCGTGCAGCAGGCCCCGCTCGCGGTAGACGTCGATGAGGGGAGCGGTCTGCTCGGCGTAGACGTCCTGGCGGTGCCGGATGACGTCCTCGGTGTCGTCGGTGCGACCCTCGACCTCGGCACGGTGGGTCAGCCGGGCGACGATCTCCTCCTGGTCCACGGTCAGCACGACGACCGCGTCGATCGAGCCGTCGCGCTCGGCGAGCATCGCGTCGAGCTCGTCGACCTGCGCGAGCGTGCGCGGGTAGCCGTCGAGCAGGAAGCCGTCGGTGGCGTCGTCCTGCGCGATCCGGTCGCGGACCATCGCGTTGGTCACCTCGTCGGGGACGTACTCACCGGCGTCCATGTAGCGCTTGGCCTCGACCCCCAGCGGGGTCTCCTGCGAGACGTTGGCGCGGAAGATGTCGCCGGTGGAGACCGCCGGGACGCCCAGGCGCCCGGAGATCACCTTGGCCTGCGTGCCTTTGCCGGCTCCCGGCGGCCCCATGAGGATCAGTCGCATCAACGGAGGAACCCTTCGTAGTTCCGCTGCTGGAGCTGGCTCTCGATCTGCTTCACGGTGTCGAGCGCGACGCCGACCATGATCAGGATCGAGGTGCCACCGAACGGGAAGTTCTGGTTGGCGTTGACCAGCACGAGCGCGATCAGCGGCGTGAGCGAGATCAGGCCGAGGTAGAGCGCGCCCGGCAGCGTGATGCGGGACAGGACGTACTGGAGGTACTCCTCGGTCGGCTTGCCGGCCCGGATCCCGGGGATGAAGCCGCCGTACTTCTTCATGTTGTCGGCGACCTCGACAGGGTTGAAGGTGATCGCCACGTAGAAGTAGGTGAAGAAGATGATCAGCGCGAAGTAGACCGCCATGTAGAGCGGGTGCGCCCCCGAGACCAGGTAGGTGCTCAGGAAGTTGGCCCACGCCGAGTCGCCGCCGGAGAACTGCGCAGCCATGGCTGGCAGGTACAGCAGGCTGGAGGCGAAGATGACCGGGATGATGCCGGCCTGGTTCACCTTGAGCGGGATGTACGTCGAGGACCCGCCGAACATCTTGCGGCCGACCATCCGCCGGGCGTACTGCACCGGGATCCGCCGCTGGCCCTGTTCCATGAAGATGACCGCGGCCACCAGCACGAGACCGATCGCCATCACCAGCGCGAAGACCCACCAGCCGCGGGAGACCTTGACCTGCCACAGCGACGAGGGGAAGCCGGAGACGACCTGGGTGAAGATCAGGATCGACATGCCGTTGCCGATGCCGCGGTCGGTGATCAGCTCGCCGAGCCACATGATCACCGCGGTGCCGGCGGTCATCGTGACCACCATGACCACCACGGTCATCAGGCTGTCCTCGTTGTAGAGGAGCGCGTTGGGACAGCCGCGCAGCAGCTGCCTGGACCGGGCGAGGGCCACGATGCCGGTGGCCTGGAGCACCGCCAGTGCGAGGGTGAGGTAACGGGTGTACTGGGTGATCTTCGTCTGGCCGGCCTGCCCCTCCTTCTTGAGGGTCTCCAGCCGGGGGATCACCACCACCAGCAGCTGCAAGATGATGCTCGCGGTGATGTAGGGCATGATGCCCAGCGCGAAGATGGTCAGCTGCAGGAGCGCGCCACCGGAGAACAGGTTGATCAGCCCGTAGAGGCCGTCGTTCTCGATCTGGCGGAAGCACGCCTGGACGTTGCCGACGTTGACGCCGGGGGCCGGGATCTGCGAGCCGAGCCGGAAGATCACGACGATCATCGCGACGAACAGCAGCTTGCGTCGCAGATCCGGCGTGCGGAACGCACTCGCGAAGGCGCCTAACACTGGACAGCCACCGTTCTTGTCTCCCCTACATTCACATACGTGTCCCGCGCCTGTGCAGCAGGACCACGGAAGCCTAACAGGGGCCCGAGCGACCGGCGCGCACCGCCGAGGCGGTGCGTCCGGACTGCTCGGGCCCCTGGCACGTCAGTCGGCCCGACGGGCCGGACCAGCTCTGCTCAGAGCTCGGTCGTGGAGCCGCCGGCAGCCGCGATCTTGTCCTTGGCCGAGGCCGAGAACGCGTGCGCGGACACCTGCACGGCCACCGAGATGTCACCGGAGCCGAGGACCTTCACCGGGTGGCCGTCGCGGACGGCTCCCTTGGCGACGAGCTCCTGGACCCCGACGGTGCCGCCCTCGGGGAAGAGCTGGTTGATCCGGTCGAGGTTGACGACCTGGAACTCCACCTTGAACGGGTTCTTGAAGCCCTTGAGCTTCGGCAGCCGCATGTGCAGCGGCATCTGGCCACCCTCGAAGCTGGCCGGCACCTGGTAACGCGCCTTGGTGCCCTTGGTGCCTCGACCGGCGGTCTTGCCCTTCGAGCCCTCACCGCGACCCACGCGGGTCTTCGCGGTCTTGGCGCCGGGGGCAGGACGCAAGTGGTGCAGCTTGAGCGTCATGTCAGTCCACCTCTTCCACGACGATCAGGTGCCTGACCGTCTGGAGCATGCCACGGATCTCGGGACGGTCCTCCTTGACGACGACGTCGCCGATGCGCTTGAGCCCAAGCGTGCGGAGGGTGTCCCGCTGGTTCTTCTTGCAGCCGATCGTCGAGCGACGCTGCTGGACCTTGAGGCGTCCCATCACTGGGTCACCTCCGCACGGGCCTTCAGCAGCGCTGCCGGCGCGACGTCCTCGACGGGCAGGCCCCGGCGGGCCGCGACGGCCTCGGGCTCCTCGAGCGAACGCAGCGCCTCGACGGTCGCGTGCACGATGTTGATCTGGTTGGACGAGCCGAGCGACTTGCTGAGCACGTCGTGGATGCCGGCGCACTCCAGCACGGCGCGCACCGGGCCACCGGCGATCACACCGGTACCGGGAGCAGCCGGACGGAGCAGCACGACGCCCGCGGCCTTCTCACCCTGCACGGGGTGCGGGATGGTGCCCTGGATGCGGGGGACGCGGAAGAAGTTCTTCTTCGCCTCCTCGACACCCTTCGCGATCGCGGCCGGGACCTCCTTGGCCTTGCCGTAGCCCACCCCGACCATGCCGTCGCCGTCACCGACGATCACGAGGGCGGTGAAGCTGAAGCGACGACCACCCTTCACGACCTTGGCGACACGGTTGATCGCGACGACCCGCTCGATGTAGGCGGTCTTGTCCGCACCCTGGCCACGACGGTCGTCGCGGCCACCGCGACGGTCGCCGCCGCTACGGCGCTGGGATCCGCTCATTCGAAACTACCTCTTCCGTATTAAGTCTCTGCCGGGGTCCACGGGGGCGGAGCCCCTGCGGGCGATCAGAACGCGAGGCCACCCTCGCGGGCGCCCTCGGCGAGGGCGGCGACGCGCCCGTGGTACCGGTTGCCGGCCCGGTCGAACACGACGCCCTCGACGCCGGCGGCCTTGGCCCGCTCGGCCACGAGCTCGCCGACCTTGCGCGCCTTGGCCGACTTGTCACCGTCGAAGGCGCGCAGGTCGGCCTCCATGGTGCTGGCCGAGGCAAGCGTCCTGCCGACGTTGTCGTCGACGACCTGCACGGAGATGTGCTTCGTCGAGCGGGTGACGACCAGGCGCGGGCGCTCGGACGTCCCGCTGATCTTCTTGCGTCCACGGACCTGGCGACGCAGGCGCGAGGCCGTGCGTGCGCTGGTGTACTTGCCGGACTTGAGTGCGATGGCCATCGTCACTTACCAGCCTTTCCGACCTTGCGGCGAATCTGCTCGCCCGCGTAACGGACGCCCTTGCCCTTGTACGGCTCGGGCCTGCGGAGCTTGCGGATGTTGGCGGCGGTCTCGCCGACGAGCTGCTTGTCGATGCCCTGCACCGCCAGGCGCGTCGGCCCGTCCACCGTGAACGTGATCCCCTCGGGGGCGTTGAAGGTGATCGGGTGCGAGTAGCCGAGCTGGAACTCGAGCTGGGTGGGTCCCTTGGACAGCACCCGGTAACCGACGCCCACGATCTCGAGGCGCTTCTCGTAGCCCTCGGTCACCCCGGTCACCATGTTGGCGATGAGGGTGCGGGTCAGGCCGTGCAGCGAGCGGCTCTCGCGCTCGTCGTCGGGCCGCTTGACCTCGACTGCGCCGTCCTCGCCACGGTCGACCGTGATGGGGGCGGCAACGGTGTGGCTCAGGGAGCCCTTGGGACCCTTGACCGTCACGACCTGGGCGTCGACGGCGACGTCGACACCGGACGGGACCGGGATGGGGAGCTTGCCGATACGCGACATGGGATCTCTTCTCCTCTCGGTCTCGTCGTCACCAGACGTAGGCGAGGACTTCCCCACCCACGCCCTTCTGGTTCGCCTGGCGGTCGGTCAGCAGGCCCTGGCTCGTCGAGATGATCGCGACGCCGAGGCCGCCGAGCACCTTGGGGAGCCCGGTGTGCTTGGCGTACACGCGCAGTCCCGGCTTGCTGATCCGGCGCACGCCCGCGATGGAGCGCTCCCGGTTCTGGCCGTACTTCAGCGTGATCGTCAGCGTCTTGCCCACGGTCTGGTCCGAGCCCTCGGCGGGCTCCTCGACCTTCCAGGAGGTGATGTAGCCCTCCTGCTGCAGGATCTCGGCGACGCCGGCCTTCAGCTTGCTGTGGGGCATCGTCACCGAGTCGTGGTACGCCTGGTTGGCGTTGCGCAGACGCGTGAGCATGTCTGCGATCGGGTCAGTCATCGTCATGGCCGTGAGGCCCTTTCCCACCGCGGTTTCGGGACCGGACGCGAGTCCGGGCCGACCTTCGGTGTTCTCGTGTTGTCCGAAGATGGGTGCCGCGCTGTGTCAGCCGCGGACGGGGCACGGGGCGGAGCCCCGTGGGTTTACCAGCTGCTCTTGGTGACGCCGGGGAGCTCGCCCCGGTGCGCCATCTCCCGCAGGCAGATCCGGCACAGGCCGAACTTGCGGTAGACGGCCTTGGGGCGCCCGCAGCGCTGGCAGCGGGTGTAGCCACGCACCTTGAACTTCGGGGTGCGAGCCGCCTTGACCTTCAGGGAAGTCTTGGCCATGTCAGTTCTCCTTGAACGGGAAGCCGAGCTGCTTGAGCAGCGCGCGCCCCTCGTCGTCGTTCGTCGCGGTCGTCACGACCGTGATGTCCATGCCGCGGGCGCGGTCGGTCTTGTCCTGGTCGATCTCGTGGAACATGACCTGCTCGGTGAGCCCGAAGGTGTAGTTGCCGCGGCCGTCGAACTGCCGCGGCGACAGCCCGCGGAAGTCGCGGATGCGCGGCAGCGCCAGGGACAGCAGCCGGTCGAGGAACTCCCACATCCGGTCGCCGCGCAGGGTCACGTGCGCACCGATCGGCATGCCCTCGCGGAGCTTGAACTGCGCGATCGACTTGCGGGCCTTGGTCACCTGCGGCTTCTGGCCGGTGATCGCGGTGAGGTCCTTGACCGCACCCTCGATCAGCTTGGAGTCGCGGGCAGCCTCGCCGACGCCCATGTTGACCACGATCTTGGTGACGCCGGGGACCTGCATGACGTTCGCGAAGCCGAACTGCTCGTTCAGCGCGGGCAGGATCTCCTCGCGGTACCGCTTCTTCAGACGCGGGATCTCCCGGGTCTCGGTGGTGCCACTCTCGGTCACAGTCATCAGATCTCCTCACCGGACTTGCGCGAGATGCGGACGCTGCGCTCGGCGGTGTACTCCGACCCGTCGGCGCGGCGCTTCTTCGCCTCGACGCGCTTGAAGCCGACGCGGGTGGTGCCCTTGCCCTCGACGAGCATCACGTTCGAGACGTGGATGGCCGCCTCCTGCGTCACGATGCCGCCGGTGGTGCCGGCGCGGCCGCCCTGGTTGACGACCTTCGTGTGGCGCTTGATGCGGTTGACGCCCTCGACGATGACGCGCTGCTTCTCGGCCTGGACGGCGATGACCTTGCCCTCGGCGCCCTTGTCCTTGCCGGCGATCACCCGGACGGTGTCGCCCTTCTTGATGTTCAGGTTCTTGTTCTGGGCCATGGCTCAGAGCACCTCCGGCGCCAGCGAGACGATTCTCATGAACTTCTTCTCACGCAGCTCGCGGCCCACGGGGCCGAAGATGCGGGTGCCGCGCGGCTCGCCGTCGTTCCTGAGGATGACGGCGGCGTTCTCGTCGAACCGGATGTACGAGCCATCCGGGCGGCGGCGCTCCTTCACGGTCCGCACCACCACGGCCTTGACGACGTCGCCCTTCTTGACGTTGCCACCGGGGATCGCGTCCTTCACGGTGGCGACGATGACGTCGCCGATGCCTGCGTAGCGCCGACCCGAGCCGCCGAGAACCCGGATGCAG
This sequence comes from uncultured Actinomycetota bacterium, assembly GCA_963835385.1. GTDB lineage: Bacteria > Actinomycetota > Actinomycetes > Propionibacteriales > Nocardioidaceae > Nocardioides_B. The sequence goes on along the minus strand of CAWIFK010000005.1, from coordinate 387,848 downwards.
AGGATTTCCTTCGCACCGGTGTTGTCGGCGACCTTGAGTCGCGACTCCTGCTGGATCATCGGTTCTTCTCCTGGTTGTCGCCCCGGTTCTCATCGGAGATGAGCCTGGGGGAACGTACTGGCGGCTGACGCCACCGTTTCTGGATGGACCCGGCTGGGCCGGGGCTGCCTGGGGCGGCTACTTCGCCTTCTCGAGCACCTCGACGAGGCGCCAGCGCTTCGTGGCCGACAAGGGGCGGGTCTCCATGATGAGGACCCGGTCCCCGACGCCGCACTGGTTCTGCTCGTCGTGCACCTTCAGCTTGCTGGTGCGCCGCATGACCTTGCCGTACAGCGCGTGCTTCACGCGGTCCTCGACGGAGACCACCACGGTCTTGTCCATCTTGTCGCTGACCACGAGGCCCTCGCGGACCTTGCGGGAGCTGCGCGAAGCCTCGGGCGCCTCTGCGTTGGTCACTTCTGCTGCCTTCTCACTCATGCGGCACCGTCCTCACTGTCCGGGGTCGAACGGATCCCGAGCTCACGCTCGCGCACCACGGTGTAGATGCGCGCGATGTCTCGCTTGACCGTGCGCAGACGGCCGTGGCTCTCCAGCTGTCCGGTCGCCGCCTGGAAGCGGAGGTTGAACAGCTCCTCCTTGGCTTCACGGAGCTTCTGCTCCAGGTCGACGTTGGTCAGCTCGTCCAGCTCGTGTGCGGTCGTAGCCATCAGAATTCACCTGCCTCGCGGGAGACGAAGCGGCACTTCATCGGAAGCTTGTGCATCGCGCGGCGCATGGCCTCACGGGCAACGTCCTCCGGAACGCCGGAAAGTTCGAACATGACACGGCCGGGCTTCACGTTGGCGATCCACCACTCGGGAGAGCCCTTGCCGGAACCCATGCGGGTCTCGGCCGGCTTCTTCGTCAGCGGACGGTCCGGGTAGATGTTGATCCACACCTTTCCGCCTCGCTTGATGTGGCGGGTCATCGCGATACGCGCCGACTCGATCTGGCGGTTGGTCACGTAGTGGGCCTCGACCGCCTGGATGCCGAAGTCGCCGAAGGCGAGCTTCGTGCCACCCTTGGCAGCACCGGTCCGCTTCGGGTGGTGCTGCTTGCGGTGCTTGACCCTGCGGGGCATCAGCATCGGGATCAGCCCTCCTGTCCAGGCTGGGCGGCTGCGTCGGCAGCCGGCGCCTCGGCGGGCGCAGCGGTCTCGGCGGGAGCGGCCTCCGACTGCGGCGCGCGGTCCGCACGGGTCGGACGGTCGCCGCGGGTGCCACGGCTCGGTCGGTCACCGGCGCGGCCACGGCCCCGGCTGGGGGCTCCGGCGCGCGCAGCCGCCTGGGCCTCGCGCTCGGCGCGGGTGCCGGCCACCTCGCCCTTGTAGATCCAGACCTTCACGCCGATGCGGCCGAAGGTGGTCTTGGCCTCGTAGAACCCGTAGTCGATGTCGGCACGCAGCGTGTGCAGCGGGACGCGACCCTCGCGGTAGAACTCCGAGCGCGACATCTCGGCGCCACCGAGGCGGCCCGAGCACTGGATCCGCACGCCCTTGGCGCCGCTGCGCATCGTGGTCTGCATCGCCTTGCGCATCGCCCGGCGGAACGCGACCCGGCCGGCGAGCTGCTCGGCGACGCCCTGCGCCACCAGCTGCGCGTCGGTCTCGGGGCTCTTGACCTCGAGGATGTTCAGCTGGACCTGCTTGCCGGTCAGCTTCTCGAGCTCGCCCCGGATCCGGTCCGCCTCGGCGCCGCGGCGGCCGATGACGATGCCCGGCCGCGCGGTGTGGATGTCGACCCGGACCCGGTCGCGGGTCCGCTCGATCTCCACCTTCGAGATGCCGGCGCGCTCCATGCCCTTGGAGAGGAGGCGGCGGATCGCCACGTCCTCACCGACGTAGGACTTGTAGAGCTTGTCGGCGTACCACCGGCTGCGGTGGTCCGTCGAGATCCCGAGGCGGAAGCCGTTCGGGTTGATCTTCTGACCCATTACTTCGTTCCCTTCCGTGCCTTGCCGCCGGCAGCCTTGTCGTCCTGCTCCACCGGCTGCACCACGAGGGTGATGTGGCTGGTCCGCTTGTTGATGCGCGACGCACGGCCCTGGGCGCGGGGGCGCCAGCGCTTCATCGTCGGGCCCTCGTCGACCGTCGCCTTGGTCACGACCAGGGTGTTGCGGTCCAGGCTCTCGGTGGTCTCCGCGTTGGCGACCGCGCTCTCGAGGACCTTGTAGACCGCCTCGCTGGCCGCCTGCGGCGCGAACTGCAGCAGGGCGAGCGCCTCGTCGACACCCAGGCCGCGCACCATGTCCACGACACGGCGCGCCTTCATCGGGGTGATCCGGACGAAGCGCGCGCTCGCGAACGCGCCGGGCTGGTCGCCCAGAAGGCTCTCGCGACGGGCGCTCACGCGCCTCCGCTCCATAACGCTCATAACTGTTTCGACTCTCTCGGCTCTGTCGGCTCTGCTGTCGTCGGCTGCTCGATCGCGGGGGCGATCAGCGGCGGCGGCTCTTCCGGTCGTCCTTGACGTGCCCGCGGTAGGTGCGGGTCGGCGCGAACTCGCCCAGCTTGTGGCCGACCATCGAGTCGGTCACGAACACCGGGACGTGCTTGCGGCCGTCGTGCACGGCGATCGTGTGGCCGATCATGGCCGGCACGATCATCGAGCGACGCGACCACGTCTTGATGACGTTGTGCGTGCCCTTCTCGTTCTGTCCGTCCACCTTCTTCATCAGGTGGTCGTCGACGAAGGGGCCCTTCTTCAGGCTGCGAGGCATAGCTTGTTCGTTCCTTCCCTAGCCTGTTAGCGACGCTTGCCGGACTTGCGGCGACGGACGATGAGGGCGTCGGAGGACTTCTGCTTGCGCGTACGGCCCTCCGGCTTGCCCCACGGGGACACCGGGTGACGACCACCGGACGTCTTGCCCTCGCCACCACCGTGCGGGTGGTCGACCGGGTTCATCACGACACCGCGGACGGTCGGGCGCTTGCCCTTCCAGCGCATCCGGCCGGCCTTGCCCCAGTTGATGTTCGACTGCTCGGCGTTGCCGACCTCGCCGACCGTCGCCCGGCAGCGCACGTCGACGTACCGCATCTCGCCGGACGGCATCCGGAGCTGTGCCCGGCTGCCCTCCCTGGCGACGAGCTGCGCCGACATGCCGGCGGAGCGGGCGATCTTGGCGCCGCCACCGGGACGCAGCTCGATGCAGTGGATCGTCGTGCCGACCGGGATGTTGCGCAGCGGCAGGTTGTTGCCCGGCTTGATGTCGGCGCGCGGACCGGCTTCGACCGAAGCGCCCTGACGCAGACCCTGCGGCGCGATGATGTAGCGCTTCTCGCCGTCGGCGTAATGCAGCAGTGCGATCCGGGCCGTGCGGTTCGGGTCGTACTCGATGTGCGCGACCTTGGCCGGCACGCCGTCCTTGTCGTAGCGACGGAAGTCGACGACGCGGTAGGCGCGCTTGTGGCCGCCGCCCTGGTGACGCGTGGTGATCCGGCCCTGGTTGTTGCGGCCGCCCTTCTTGGGGAGCGGACGCACCAGCGACTTCTCCGGCGTCGACCGCGTCACCTCGACGAAGTCGGCGACCGACGAGCCACGACGGCCCGGGGTGGTCGGCTTGTACTTACGGATGCCCATGAGTTCTTCTCAGTCCTCTGCTCTACCTCTCGAAGCCCCGGTCAGGAGACCGGGCCTCCGAAGATGTCGATGCGCTGGCCCTCGGCGAGGCTGACGATCGCGCGCTTTGTGTTGGCGCGCTTGCCCATCCCGAAGCGGGTGCGACGCGTCTTGCCCTGACGGTTGAGGGTGTTGACGGAGGTCACCTTGACGTTGAACACCTTCTCGACCGCGATCTTGATCTCGGTCTTGTTGGCGCTCGGGTGCACCAGGAAGGTGTACTTGTTGGCGTCGAGCAGGCCGTAGCTCTTCTCGCTGACGACCGGCGCGATCAGCACGTCGCGGTGGTCCTTGTGGAAGGTGCTCACAGGGCGGCCTCCTTGTCGTTCTCGGCGGCCACGCTGTCGGCCTCGGTGGACGTGCCGACCGCCTTGACCGACTTGCCCGCAGCGGGGCCGGCCACGAACGCGTCGTAGGCGTCCTTGGTGAAGACCACGTCGTCGCAGAGCAGCACGTCGTAGGTGTTGAGCTGGTCGACGGCCAGGATGTGCACCGTGTCCACGTTCCGCAGCGACAGCCAGGTCAGCGCGTCGCCGCGCTCGAGGACGACGAGCGCGCGGGGCCGGTCGCTCAGGGAGCGCAGGGCCGCCGTCGCCGCCTTGGTCGAGGGCGCGTCGCCGGTGACGAGCGACTCCACGACGTGGATGCGGCCGGCGCGAGCCCGGTCGGAGAGGGCTCCGCGCAGCGCGGCGGCCTTCATCTTCTTCGGGGTGCGCTGGTCGTAGCTGCGCGGCGTGGGCCCGTGAACGGTGCCACCGCCGGCGAACTGGGGCGCGCGGGTCGAGCCCTGACGGGCGCGACCGGTGCCCTTCTGCTTGTAGGGCTTGCGACCACCACCGCGGACCTCGCCGCGGGTCTTGGTGGCGTGCGTGCCCTGACGGGCAGCGGCCTGCTGGGCCACCACGACCTGGTGGATCAGCGGGATGTTCACCTGGACGTCGAAGATCTCCGCGGGGAGGTCGACGTCGACGGTCTTCACCTCAGCCATGCTCAGGCCTCCTGAGTCGTCGACTTGGCAGCGGAACGGATGATCACGAGACCGCCCTTGGGGCCGGGAACGGCGCCCTTGAGCAGGATCAGGCCCCTCTCGACGTCCACGGCGTGGACCGAGACGTTCTGGGTCGTGACGGTGTCGCCACCCATGCGGCCGGCCATCCGCACGCCCTTGAAGACGCGACCAGGGGTCGCGCAGGCGCCGATCGAGCCGGGCTTGCGGTGGTTGCGGTGCGCACCGTGGGAGGCGCCCACACCGGAGAAGCCGTGTCGCTTCATGGTGCCGGCGAAGCCCTTGCCCTTGCTGGTGCCGGTCACGTCGACCTCCTCGCCGGCCGAGAACAGCTCGGGGCTGATCTCCTGGCCGACCGAGTAGGCAGCGGCGTCCGCGGTGCGGATCTCCACGACGTGGCGGCGCGGCGTCACGCCGGCCTTGTCGAAGTGCCCGGCCAGCGGCTTGGTCACCTTGCGGCCCTCGATCTCGCCGAACCCGATCTGGACGGCGTTGTAGCCGTCGGTCTCGGGCTGGCGGACCTGCGTGACCACGTTGGTGCCGGCCGCGATCACGGTCACGGGCACGATGCGGTTGTTCTCGTCCCAGGTCTGGGTCATGCCGAGCTTGGTGCCCAGCAGCCCGCGGACGTTGCGTTCAAGAGTGCTCATGGATATCAGGCCTCGTCGTCAGCTCAGAGCTTGATCTCGATGTCGACGCCGGCAGGCAGGTCGAGACGCATCAGCGAGTCGACGGTCTTCGGCGTGGGGTCGATGATGTCGATGAGGCGCTTGTGGGTGCGCATCTCGAAGTGCTCGCGGCTGTCCTTGTACTTGTGGGGCGAGCGAATGACGCAGTAGACGTTCTTCTCGGTGGGCAGCGGCACAGGGCCGGCGACCTTCGCGCCCGTACGGGTGACCGTGTCAACGATCTTGCGCGCCGAGGTGTCGATCACCTCGTGGTCGTAGGCCTTGAGCCTGATGCGGATCTTCTGTCCCGCCATAGCTCCTCGTTAGTCCTTTACTCGTCGTACCGCCAGGTCACGCGACCCGACTGGGCCACACCGTCCTCCGACCCCCCTCGTCCGACCCCCGTGGTCGGGCGTGTCGTGCACACTGGGCGCAACACGAGACCGTACGAGCTCGGATGTTGTGAAGGGCTACCCGGCACGAGGCCGGATCTGAAAGGGTCTCCTGGTGCGGCACGGACACACGCCGACCACGCAAACCAGGTGTAGACCGATTCAGTAGTCAAGTGCCCGCGCCCCGGCGACCCCGCCGGAGCAACCTGACTATCTTGTCAGAGACCCCGGGGCCATATCAAATCGGGCCGCTCACCACCGGCAGGCGGGCCGGGCGCGTTCCCCCTGGGAAGGCGCCGGGAGCGGAGGTACCGTGGAGGCATGGGGCCCGCCTGGCTCACCCTGATGCTTCTCGGTGTGCTGGCCTGCGCCACCGGGGCGGCGTCGGTGCACCGCGGCCGCGCCGCTCCCCCGACGGCGGCCGTGGCGGCGCTCGAGCCCCCGCGCCGGCCGCTGGAGGACATCGCCGAGGACGCCCGTGCCCTCGGCGCCCAGTTCCACCAGCCCCCGCGGGGCATGTCCTGGGCGAAGTACGACGCGGTGCGCCAGGCCTACGACCGGGTCCTGGCCGAGGGCTGCGCCGCCCTCGGCGTCGAGCATCTGCTCGACGTGCTGCCCCGCGGCACGGAGCTCGACGCCGAGCGCACCCGCGTGGAGGGCCTGCTCTGGCTGTCCGGGCTGCGCATCGACGCCGCCTGACCGACCGCACCGACCGCAGCGTGGAGCTCACCGGTCCACCCGCCGGTAGGCCAGGTCGGTGATCTCCCGCCCGGCCCGGACGCCACGCCGCTCGAAGCGGGTCACCGGCCGGTCGCTCCAGCGGGTGACGGGGCCGCCGGCGAGCAGCGGCTCGGCGTCGAGGACGTCGCGCATCTGCTCGGCGTAGGGGAGCCAGTCGGTCGCCAGCCGCCACAGCGCGCCGGGCCGCAGCCGCGAGGCGGCCAGTGCGGCGAAGGCGGGGCCGACCAACCGCCGCTTCTCGTGGCGCTTCTTGGGCCACGGGTCCGGGAAGAACGTCCACAGCCCGGCCAGGCTCTGTGGCCCGAGCAGGTGCTCCATCGACCACACGGCGTCGACGCTGATCAGCCGGACGTTGTCCGCCCCGGCGCGCTCGAGGGCGTGGAAGGTCTCCGCGACGCCGGGGTGCCACACCTCGAAGGCCAGCACGTCGTGGTCCGGCCGGCCGGCGGCGAGCGCCGCGGTCGCCTCGCCGATGCCCGAGCCGATCTCCACGACCAACGGCGCCTCGCGGCCGAACCGCTCCGCGAGGCAGAAGCCCGGCTCGTCCACGGCCTCGTCGGGGATCCACCACTGCCGCGCCCGGCGCGCCCAGACGTCCGCCTGGGCGTCACTGAGCCGGCTTCCCCGCCGGCTGTAGGTGAGCACCTCGCGGATCCGTCGGCCGTCCTCGGTGACGCCGGTGTGCGGCCGCGCCGGCCGGACACCCTGCTGCTGCTCGCTGCTCGCCACGTCTCCCACCTGCGTCGTCGCTGATCCGCCTCCGGCGACCGGCTCGGCCGCACGGGCCCGTGTCGGCGGGGCGGAGACGGCGAGAGGCCCGGCCCCTGACGGGACCGGGCCTCTCGACTGAGTCTTACTGGGTCACTTGCTGGGTCACTTGAGGATCTTGGTGACCCGGCCGGCGCCGACGGTGCGGCCCCCCTCGCGGATCGCGAAGCGCAGACCCTCCTCCATGGCGATCGGCTGGATCAGCTCGACCGTCATGTCGGTGTTGTCGCCGGGCATGACCATCTCGGTGCCCTCGGGGAGCTGCACGACACCGGTCACGTCCGTGGTCCGGAAGTAGAACTGCGGACGGTAGTTGTTGAAGAACGGCGTGTGACGGCCGCCCTCCTCCTTCGAGAGGATGTAGACCGAGGCCTCGAAGTTGGTGTGCGGGGTCGTGGTGCCCGGCTTGATGACCACCATGCCGCGCTCGACGTCCTCGCGCTTGGTGCCGCGCAGCAGCAGACCGACGTTCTCACCGGCCTGGCCCTCGTCGAGCAGCTTGCGGAACATCTCGACACCGGTGACGGTGGTCGTCTGCTTGTCGGGGCGGATCCCGATGATGTCGACGGTCTCGTTCACCTTGATCACACCGCGCTCGATGCGGCCGGTGATGACCGTGCCGCGACCGGTGATGGTGAAGACGTCCTCCACCGGCATCAGGAACGGCTTGTCGATCTCGCGCTCGGGCTGCGGGATGTACTCGTCGACCGCGTTCATCAGCTCCATGATCGACTCACCCCACTTCTCGTCGCCGTTCAGCGCCGGGAAGGCGGCCACGCGCACCACGGGGATGTCGTCGCCGGGGAACTCGTACTCGGAGAGGAGCTCACGCACCTCCATCTCGACGAGCTCGATGAGCTCCTCGTCGTCGACCATGTCGCACTTGTTCAGGGCGACCACGATCGCCGGCACGCCGACCTGGCGCGCGAGCAGCACGTGCTCACGGGTCTGCGGCATCGGGCCGTCGGTGGCGGCGACCACCAGGATCGCGCCGTCCATCTGCGCCGCACCGGTGATCATGTTCTTGATGTAGTCGGCGTGACCGGGGCAGTCGACGTGCGCGTAGTGCCGGTTCTCGGTCTGGTACTCGACGTGCGCGATCGAGATGGTGATACCGCGCTGCCGCTCCTCCGGAGCCTTGTCGATCTCGTCGAACGGCGTGAAGGGGTTCAGGTCAGGGTACTTGTCGTGCAGCACCTTGGTGATCGCTGCGGTCAACGTCGTCTTGCCGTGGTCGATGTGACCGATGGTGCCGATGTTGACGTGCGGCTTAGTCCGCTCGAACTTCGCCTTAGCCACGGGGGCTCCTCCTAGTTAGTACTTGACTCGTCTGCTGGGGGAAACTGCTAGTCCGACGAACTACTCGCCGCGGACCTTCTTGATGATCTCGTCGGCGACGTTCTGCGGAACCTCGGCGTACGAGTCGAACTCCATCGAGTACGACGCCTGACCGGAGGTCTTGGACCTCAGATCGCCAACGTACCCGAACATCTCGGACAGTGGTACCAGAGCCTGGACGACGCGGTCGCCGGAGCGCTCGAACATCGTCTGCACCTGGCCGCGCCGCGAGTTGATGTCGCCGATCACGTCCCCGAGGAAGTTCTCGGGGGTGGTGACCTCGACGGCGAACATCGGCTCGAGGAGCACCGGCTTGGCGATCCGCGCTGCCTCCTTGAACGCCTGGTTGCCGGCGATCTTGAAGGCGAGCTCGGAGGAGTCGACGTCGTGGTAGGCGCCGTCCTCCAGCGTCACCTTGACGTCGACCATCGGGTAGCCGGCGAGCACGCCGAACTCCATGGCCTCCTGGGCACCCTGGTCCACCGACGGGATGTACTCGCGGGGGACGCGGCCACCGGTGACGGCGTTCACGAACTCGTAGCCGGCGCCGGCGCCGGTCTCCCCGTCGATGCTCGGCTCGATCGAGATGAGCACCTTCGCGAACTGGCCGGAGCCACCTGTCTGCTTCTTGTGGGTGTAGGAGTGCTTCTCCACCTTGCGGCGGATGGTCTCGCGGTAGGCGACCTGCGGCTTGCCGACGGTGGCCTCGACGCGGAACTCGCGCTTCATCCGGTCGACGAGGATCTCGAGGTGGAGCTCGCCCATGCCGGCGATGATGGTCTGGCCGGTCTCCTCGTCGGTCTTGACGGTGAAGGTCGGGTCCTCCTCGGAGAGCCGCTGGATCGCGATGCCCAGCTTCTCCTGGTCGCCCTTGGTCTTGGGCTCGATCGCGACCTCGATCACCGGCGCCGGGAAGGTCATCGACTCCAGCACGACCGGGTCGCTCTGGGCGCAGAGCGTCTCGCCGGTGGTGGTGTCCTTCAGACCCATCACCGCCACGATCTGGCCGGCGCCGACCGACGCGATCTCCTCACGCTTGTTCGCGTGCATCTGGTAGATCTTGCCGATCCGCTCCTTCTTGCCCTTGGTGGGGTTCAGGACGGTGGCGCCCGCCTCGAGGCGGCCGGAGTAGACCCGGACGTAGGTCAGCTTGCCCAGGTGCGGGTCGGCGGCGATCTTGTAGGCGAGGCCGGCGAACGGCTCCTCCTCGCTCGGCCGGCGGCTGATCACCGTCTCCTCGTCGTTGACCTTGTGGCCCTCGATCGCGTCGATGTCCAGCGGCGAGGGAAGGTAGCGGACGACCGCGTCGAGCAGCGGCTGGACGCCCTTGTTCTTGAAGGCGGTGCCGCACAGCACCGGGTTGACCTTGTCCGCCAGCGTGGCGCGGCGGATCGCGGCCTCGAGGTCGGCGACGGAGAGCTCCTCGCCCTCGAGGTACTTCTCCATGACCTCGTCGTCGGCCTCGGCCAGCGTCTCCAGGAGGCGCTCGCGGTACTCCGCGGCCTGCTCGGCGAGCTCGGCCGGGATCTCCTCGACCTCGTAGTCCTCGCCCATCTTGGTCTCGCCGCGCCAGGTCAGCGCGCGCATGCCGACCAGGTCGACGACGCCCAGGAAGTCCGACTCCGCACCGATCGGCAGCTGCAGGACCAGCGGGGTGGAGTTCAGACGGTCCACCATCATGTCGACGCAACGGAAGAAGTCGGCGCCGGTGCGGTCGAGCTTGTTGACGAAGCACATCCGGGGCACGGAGTACTTGTTGGCCTGGCGCCACACGGTCATCGTCTGGGGCTCGACGCCCGCGACGCCGTCGAAGACCGCCACGGCACCGTCCAGGACGCGCAGGGAGCGCTCCACCTCGACGGTGAAGTCGACGTGACCCGGGGTGTCGATGATGTTGATCTGGTGGTCCTTCCACCAGCAGGTCGTCGCGGCGGACGTGATGGTGATGCCGCGCTCCTGCTCCTGCTCCATCCAGTCCATCGTGGCGGCGCCCTCGTGGACCTCACCGATCTTGTAGGTGATGCCGGTGTAGAACAGGATCCGCTCGGTGGTGGTGGTCTTGCCGGCGTCGATGTGCGCCATGATGCCGATGTTGCGGACCTTGTTGAGGTCGGTGGTGATGTCGACAGCCACGATGGGTTCCCTCGGGTTGACTGGATGACTCGGTGGGTGCACTGCTGGCGGCGGCCGGAGCCGCCGACTCGATCAGCAGCCGGTACGACGTCCCTCCGGTCGGGAGGCGGCGGCGTACCGGCCGGGAATCACCAGCGGTAGTGCGCGAAGGCCTTGTTGGACTCGGCCATCTTGTGAGTGTCCTCGCGACGCTTCACCGCGGCACCGAGGCCGTTGGAGGCGTCGAGGATCTCGTTCATCAGGCGCTCTGCCATCGTCTTCTCGCGCCGGGCCTGGGAGTACTCCACGAGCCAGCGCAGCGCCAGCGTGGTCTGCCGCGAGGCGCGGACCTCGACCGGCACCTGGTAAGTCGCACCGCCGACGCGGCGGCTGCGGACCTCGAGGGCGGGACGGATGTTGTCGAGCGCGCGCTTGAGGGTCACGACCGGGTCGGTGCCGGTCTTCTCGCGAGCACCCTCGAGAGCGCCGTACACGATGCGCTGGGCGGTCTGCTTCTTGCCGTCCTGCAGGATCTTGCTGACCAGCTGGGTCACGACGGGGCTGCCGTAGACCGGGTCGACGTCGATCGGACGCTTGGGGGCGGGGCCCTTGCGCGGCATCAGCTCTTCTCCTTCTTCGCGCCGTAGCGGCTGCGAGCCTGCTTGCGGTTCTTCACACCCTGGGTGTCGAGCGAACCGCGGATGATCTTGTAGCGAACGCCGGGGAGGTCCTTCACACGACCGCCACGCACGAGCACGATGGAGTGCTCCTGGAGGTTGTGGCCGACGCCCGGGATGTACGCCGTCACCTCGATGCCGCTGGACAGGCGCACGCGAGCGACCTTCCGCAGCGCGGAGTTCGGCTTCTTCGGGGTGGTCGTGTAGACACGCGTGCACACGCCGCGCCGCTGGGGCGAGCCCTTCAGCGCGGGCGTCTTGTTCTTCGACACCTTGTCCTGGCGGCCCTTGCGGACCAACTGCTGGATGGTGGGCACCGCGTGGTTCCCCTTCGCTTGGTAGTACTGGGTCTTCTACTGGTCTTCGGCCTGGTGCACTGCGGTCGCGGTCGTCCTGCCGGCTATCCGGTAGCGCTCCCCCGCGGTCGGGCGTGTCGCCCTGCCCACGTCTCGCCGCCGTAACTGCTGGGGCGGTGAGAGCCTTCGAACGCTGCTCGCGCAGCCGCGCGGCTCGGTGAGAGCACGCACGATGGCCTGGGTGTCCAGGCACGATGAAAAAGATTACCGGCTCGCCGGGGCACGGTCAAAACGACCCCGGGCCGGATGCGGTATGGGACGACGGGTGCCCGCGGCCGGCGCCCGCGCGCCAGAGCAGCTCGGCCAGATGCACCGCCGGAGCGTCGGCGAGGTCGGCGAGCTGGGTGCGGCAGGAGAAGCCGTCGGCCAGCAGCACCGTGCCGGGGGCGGCGGAGCGCACGGCGGGCAGCAGGTGCGTCTCGGCCACGGCGAGCGAGACCTCGTGGTGTCCCTTCTCCACGCCCCAGTTGCCGGCCAGGCCGCAGCACCCGTCGACCCGGGTCACCCGCGCCCCGGTGCGCTCGAGCAGCCGGGCATCGGCCTCCCAGCCCAGGATGCTCGCGTGGTGGCAGTGCGGCTGCACCAGCACCTCGGTGCCGCTCAGGTCCGGCGGGACCCAGTCCGGCATCGCCGCCAGCTGCTCGGCCAGCGTGCGGGTGTTCCGCGCGACCGCCCGGACGGCCGCGCGGTCCTCCAGCATCTCCTCGGCGTCCGAGCGCAGGGTGGCCAGGCACGACGGCTCGAGCGCCACGACGGGGATCCCCCGGGCGGCGTACTCGCCGAGCACGCGGACCGTGCGCTCCATCTCCTTGCGGGCGGTGTCCAGCTGGCCGGTGCTGAACCAGGTGAGCCCGCAGCAGGCGCGCCCCGGCACGACGCCGACCCGCAGGCCGGCCGCCTCGAGCAGCCGGACCGCGGCCACCCCTCCGGCCGGCGCGAAGTGGTCGGTGAAGGTGTCGGCCCAGACGGCCACGTCCGGGAGGTCCGCCGGGCCGGCCCCTTCCCGGGCGGACGCGGCGGCGTCGTACGCCGTCCGTGCGGACCGGCCGCGGAAGGGCTCGGCGGCCGGGACCGGGATCGCCCGCCGCTGGTCGACGCCGGCGAGCGCCTTGGCCAGCCGCTGCACCAGCGGCCGGCGCAGCGCACGGGCCGATGCCTGCGCCACCGGGCGGCCCAGCCGCAGCCAGCGGGGCAGCGCACCGAGCGCGTAGTGGCTGCGGGGACGGACCCGGCCGCGATAGCGCTGGTGCAGCGCCTCGGCCTTCCAGGTGGCCATGTCCACGCCGGTCGGGCAGTCGTGGGCGCAGCCCTTGCAGCTCAGGCACAGGTCCAGCGCCTCGTGCACCTCCGGCGAGGCCCAGCCCCCGGTGACGACCGAGCCCTCGACCATCTCCTGCAGCGTGCGGGCCCGGCCGCGGGTGGAGTCCTTCTCCTCGCGGGTGGCCTGGTAGGAGGGGCACATCACCGACCCGGAGGGCGCCGCCAGGCACTTCCCGACGCCGGTGCACCGGTGCACGGCGTCGGCCACCGAGCCGGCGTCGTGGGCCCAGGCCAGGGTCCGGCGCACGGCCGAGCGCGGGGCTGCGAGCCGCAGGTCGGCGCCGGCGGGCGCCGGGTCGACGAGCACGCCGGGGTTCAGCACCGCGCCGGGGTCGAGGACGCCCTTGACCCGGGCGAACAGGTCGAGGACCTCCGGGGAGTACATCGCCGGCAGCAGCTCGGAGCGGGCCCGGCCGTCCCCGTGCTCGCCGGAGAGGGTGCCGCCGTACGACGCGACCAGCCGGGCCGCGTCGCCGAGGAACTCGCGGAACCGGGCCCGGCCGTCCGGGTCGGTGAGCTCGAAGTCGATGCGCACGTGCACGCAGCCGTCGCCGAAGTGCCCGTAGGGGACACCGTCCAGCCCCGCCTCGACCAGCAGGGTCTCGAAGTCGCGCAGGTAGCCGCCGAGCCGGTCGGGGGGCACGGCAGCGTCCTCCCACCCCGCGTGTGCCGGGCGCTCCAGGCTGATCGCGGCGAGCCCGGCCCCGTCCTCGCGGATCCGCCACAGCGCGGCGGCCTCGGCGGGGTCGGCGACCACCCGGGCGTCGAGCGCACCGGCGTCGGCGATGACCGCGGCGGCGGCTGCCTCGGCCTCGGCGCGGGTGCCGCCGGTGACCTCCGCGAACAGCCAGCCCTCGCCACGGGGCAGCTCCGGGACGGTCCCCCGCCGCTCGCGGACGACGTCGACGATCCGGTGGCCCAGGCCCTCGCAGGCCACCAGCGGGTGCGACAGGAGCGCGGGCACGGCGTCGGCGGCCTCCGGCATGGACGGGTAGCCGAGCACCGCCAGCGCACGGTACGGCGCGTCCTCGACCAGCCGGACGGTGGCGCCCAGCACGACCGCGAGGGTGCCCTCCGAGCCCACCAGGAACCGGTCGACGCGGCGGCCGTTCTCCGGCAGCAGGTGCTCGAGGGAGTAGCCGGACACCTGGCGGCCGAAGCGGCCCAGCTCGGTGCGGACCGTGGCCAGGTGCCGGTCGACCAGGTCGGTCAGTGCGGGCACCTCGCCGCCGTCCGGGCCGAGGGTGAGCCGCTGACCGGCACCGGTGAGCACGTCGAGGCCGAGGACGTTGTCGGAGGTGCGTCCGTAGCCCAGCGCCCGCGAGCCGCAGGCGTTGTTGCCGATCATCCCGCCGATCGTGCAGCGCGTGTGCGTCGAGGGGTCCGGTCCGAAGCGCAGCGAGTACGGCGTCGCGCGCCGCTGCAGCGCCGCGTGCACCGCGCCGGGCTCCACCCGGGCCGACCGGCGCTCGGGGTCGACCTCGAGGACCCGGTTCAGGTGCCGGGCGGTGTCCACGACGATCCCCGGCCCCACGGCGTTGCCGGCGATCGACGTACCGGCGCCACGCATCGTCAGCGGGGTGCCGGACGCGCGGGCCACCTCCAGCACGGCGACGAGCTCGTCGACGTGGCGCGGTCGCACCACCACCTGCGGCGGCACCCGGTAGAGGGACGCGTCGGTGGAGTACATCGCCCGGGCCAGCGACGAGTCGTCGACGTCGCCGATCCCGGCGCGGCTCAGCTCGTCGAGCAACGAGCGCTCGACCTCCACGGTGCTCACCAGATCTCCAGCGAGTCGCGCAGCACCGCGGCGACGTCGTCCGCGGTGACCTCCCGCGGAGCGATCGACAGCAGGCGCTGCTGCTGGAGGGTCCCCTCCACGAGCCCGTCGACGTCGGCGTCGCCGTAGCCCACCGCGGCCAGCCCGTTCGGCATCCCGATGTCACGCATCAGGTCGGTGAGCACGGTGGGCAGGAAGTCGCTCAGGTCATCCGGCCGGTCGGCCCCCGGCGCCAGCATCTCGGCCGCGGCGACGTGCCGGTCCGGGTCGGCGTCGAAGGTGAACCGGAAGGACGCCGGCGCGGTCAGCGCGACCGCCATCCCGTGCGGCACCATCGCGTGGTCGTCGGGGTAGCCCTCCGGCGCGAAGTCGCGCACCCGCCCGGCGACGGGGTAGGCGTTGGCGTGCGGCAGGTGCACCCCGGCGTTGCCGAAACCCAGTCCGGCGAACGTGGCCGCCATCGCCATCTGCTCGCGCGCGTGCTCGTCGTCGCCGTGGTGGACCGCGGTGCGGAACGACCCCGCCAGCAGCCGCATCGCCCTCTCCGCCCAGAGGTCGGCCACCGGGTTGGCCCCGCAGTAGGGCACCCGGGCCTCCGGCGGCTTGCGCGCGAAGGAGGTGTAGGGCCGCGCGGTCCAGCTCTCCAGGGCGTGGCAGAGGATGTCCATCCCGCAGGCGGCGGTGACCCCGGCCGGCTGCGTCATGGTCACCCGCGGGTCGACGACCGCGAGCGTCGGACGCAGCCGCGGATGGCTGATCCCGGTCTTCACGCGCTGCTCGACGAGGTCGAGCACGCAGACGGTCGTGCTCTCGCTGCCGGTGCCGGTCGTGGTCGGCACCGCCACCAGCGGCACGAGGGGGTGCACCGGCGCCCGGCCGCCGCCCACCGGCGGGTTCACGTAGTCGATCAGCTCGCCGGGGTTCGTGGTCAGCAGGTCGACCGCCTTGGCCGTGTCGATCGCCGATCCGCCGCCCACCGCGACGAACGCGTCCCACGGGCCGGTGGCGCGCGCGTGCTCGATCGCCGCGTCCAGGCTGGCGTCGGTCGGCTCCACCCGGACCCCGTCATAGACGTGGGCCTCGATGCCGGCGGCGGCGATGTGGTCGGCGACGCGCTGCGGGTGGCCCGTCGCGGCGACTCCGGCATCGGTCACCACGAGGACCCGGCGCACGCCGTACGCCGTCAGGTCGTGGCCGAGCTCGTCGGAGGCTCCCGCGCCGAACTTCAGCTGCGGAGCGCCGTAGGTGAAGACCGTCTCGGCCTGCGGCGGCACCGCGGGGTCCACCGGTGAGCCGCTCACGAGGCACCGTCCCTGGGCAGGAGCCGGATGGCGTGGCGGGCGGCGGAGAGCAGGTCGAGCTCCTCGGCCTCGCCCACGCGCACCCACTCGGCGTGCTCGGTGGAGCCGCCCACCTCGACCACCCGCGGCTCGACGTCGACCGACGCGGGGTCGATGCTCGCCCAGAAGATCAGGTGGACGCCGTGGTAGTCCTCGACGATGCCGTCGCTGCGCGGGCCCGTGAAGTGGGTGCTGTGCACGTCGGCGACCGCCCCGGGCTCCACGACCAGGCCGGTCTCCTCGTGCACCTCGCGGCGCAGCGCGGCCCGGGGGTCCTCGCCGTGGTCGATGCCGCCGCCCGGCAGGGTCCAGCGCCCCTGGATGCGGGTGCGACCCGACATCCGGGTGAGCAGGACCTCCTCGTCGCCGGGCCCGCGTGTCAGCAGCGCATAGGCAGCGATGCGCTGCCGGCGTGGCGGTGCGCAGTCCTCGTCCATGCCCGGGAGTGTAGGTCTCCGCGTGGCGCCGTCGTTTACCGGCACGTGGCGCGGGAATCCTCGACCGGTACCTGTCCCGGCTACCGAAGAACCGATGACCAGCACGCACGCCACGTCCCCGTCCACGGCCCCGCAGCCGGCGCGCTCGCGTGACGCCTACTTCGACAACGCCAAGCTGGTGCTGGTGACGCTCGTCGTGATGGGCCATGCCTGGACGCTGATCCCCGACACGTCGTCGGGCGCTCCCACGTACTTCGCGCTCTACGCCTTCCACGTGCCGGCCTTCGTGCTGGTCACCGGCTACCTCTCCCGCGGGTTCCGGTTCGCCCGCCCGCACCTGCGCAAGCTGGTCACCACCGTCGTGGTCCCCTACCTGGTCTTCGAGTCGTTGCTCGCGCTGTTCCGGGTCACCGTCGGCGGGGAGAGCCTGGGCAGCACGCTCTACCTCGACCCGCACTGGCCGATGTGGTACCTCGCGGTGCTGTTCGTGTGGCGGCTGGCCACCCCGCTGCTGCGCCGGCTGCGGCACCCGTTGCCCGTGGCCGTCGCGGTCTGCCTGGTCGGCGGTCTCTACACCGGCGACGCCCTGGACCTGTCCCGGGCGATGGGCCTGCTGCCGTTCTTCGTCGCCGGGCTGACGATGCGGCGCGAGCAGTTCGCGTGGCTCGCGCGGCCGCGGGTGCGGGCGGTCGCGGTCGCCGCCCTCGTCGCCGCCCTGGTCGTCGCCACCCTCGTGGCCGAGCCGCTGAGCAAGGAGTGGCTCTACTGGCGCACCGGCTACGCCGACCTCGGCGTCGGTGTCGTCGAGGGCATGGCCGCCCGGCTGGTGATGCTCGTCGTGGCCGGGGTGCTGACCCTGAGCGCGCTGTCACTGATCCCCACCTCCCAGCGGTGGTTCACCGCGATGGGGTCGGCCAGCCTGGTGGTCTACCTCTTCCACGGGTTCGTGGTGAAGGCGGCCTCGTACGCCGGCGTCGGCCGGCTCGCCGAGCAGGACCCGGTCACCGGCTTCGTGCTGATCTCGCTGGGCGCCGTCGGCCTCGCGCTGCTGCTCGCGGCCAGCCCGGTGGCGCGGCGGCTGAACGCGCTGATCGACCCGATCGGCACCGCCTCCTCCCAGGGCCCGGCCGGGAACATCGACCCCGCACAGCCACGTCACGCCGCGCAGGCCGAGCTGGCCCTGCGCCCCCGGCCGCCCGGCCGGCTGACCTGATCGCACCCCGGCACGGCGAAGGCCGGCCACCCCCGAGGGTGACCGGCCTCTGCCGTGCTGTGCTGCGGGTCGGCGCTCGCCGATGGCTCCGGATCAGTTCTGGTAGGAACCGAAGTCGAAGTCGTCCAGCGCCACGGCCTGTCCTCCGGTGTTGCCGAAGTCGTAGTCGTAGTCGCCGTAGCCGGTCACGGAGTACGCGTTCGCACGCGCCTCCTCGGTCGGCTCGACCCGGATGTTGCGGTACCGCTCGAGACCGGTGCCCGCCGGGATCAGCTTTCCGATGATCACGTTCTCCTTCAGGCCCAGCAGCGAGTCGGACTTGCCGTGGATCGCCGCGTCGGTCAGGACGCGGGTCGTCTCCTGGAAGGAGGCCGCCGACAGCCACGACTCCGTGGCCAGCGACGCCTTCGTGATGCCCATCAGCTGCGGACGGCCGGCCGCGGGCTTGCCGCCCTCGGAGACCACCCGACGGTTCTCCTCCTCGAAGCGCACCCGGTCCACGAGGTCCGAGGGCAGGAGGTGGGTGTCGCCCTGCTCCAGCACGAGGACCCGGCGCAGCATCTGCCGCACGATGATCTCGATGTGCTTGTCGTGGATCGACACACCTTGGCTGCGGTACACCGCCTGCACCTCGTCGACGAGGTGCTCCTGGGCCCGCCGGACACCGAGGATGCGCAGGACGTCCTGCGGGTCCTCCGTGCCCTGGGTCAGCCGCTGGCCGACCTCGACGTGGTCGCCCTCGCCGACGAGCAGCCGGGAGCGCTTGCTGACCGGGTACTCCTGGACCTCCGAGCCGTCGTCCGGGGTGACCAGGACCTTCTTCGCCCGGTCGGTCTCCTCGATGCTGACCCGGCCGGCGGCCTCGGTGATCGGGGCACGGCCCTTCGGGGTGCGCGCCTCGAACAGCTCGACCACACGCGGCAGACCCTGCGTGATGTCGTCCGCGGAGGCCACACCACCGGTGTGGAAGGTCCGCATCGTCAGCTGCGTGCCGGGCTCACCGATCGACTGCGCCGCGATGATGCCCACGGCCTCGCCGATGTCCACCAGCTTGCCGGTGGCCAGCGAGCGGCCGTAGCACTTGGCGCAGGTGCCGGTGCGGGCGTCGCAGGTCAGGACCGAGCGGACCTTGACCTCCTCGATGCCCGCGGCGACGAGCTCGTCGATCTTGATGTCGCCGAGGTCCTCACCCGCGGTGGCCAGCACCTCCCCGGTCTTCGGGTGCAGCACCTCGACGGCGGCCGAGCGCGCGTACGCCGCGGTCTCGGCGTTCTCGTCCTTCAGCACGGTGCCGTCCGGCAGCGCCTGACCGATCCGCTTGGGCAGACCACGCTCGGTGCCGCAGTCGTCCTCGCGGATGATGACGTCCTGCGAGACGTCCACCAGACGACGGGTCAGGTAGCCCGAGTCGGCCGTCCGCAGAGCGGTGTCGGCCAGACCCTTGCGGGCACCGTGCGTCGCGATGAAGTACTCCAGGACGGTCAGGCCCTCGCGGAAGTTCGACTTGATCGGCCGCGGGATGATGTCGCCCTTCGGGTTCGCCACCAGACCACGCATGGCGGCGATCTGCCGCACCTGCATCATGTTTCCGCGAGCACCCGAGTGCACCATCATGTAGATCGGGTTGCTCTTCTCGAACGTGGTCTCGAGCTCCTCGGCCACGCGGTTCGACGCCTGCGTCCAGATCTCGATGAGCTCCTGGCGACGCTCGTCGTCGGTGATCAGACCACGCTCGAACTGGGTCTGCACCTTCTTGGCCTGCTCCTCGAACACCTCGAGGATCTCGGCCTTGCGCGGCGGGGTCACGACGTCCTCGATGGAGACCGTCACACCCGAGCGGGTCGCCCAGTGGTAGCCGGTGTCCTTGAGGGCGTCGAGCGAGCGGGCCACCTCGACCTTGCTGTAGCGCTCGGCGAGGTCGTTGACGATGACGCCGACCTGCTTCTTGCCCACCTCGTAGTTCACGAAGGGGTAGTCCGCGGGAAGGGTCTCGTTGAACAGCGCCCGGCCCAGCGTGGTCTCGAGGATCAGCGGCCGGCCCGGCTCCCAGCCCTCGGGCACCGGGGCGCCGACCGGCGGCTCCACGTTCTCGAGCCGGATCCGGATCTTGCTCTGCACCGAGATCTCGCCGCGGTCGAAGGCCATCGTCGCCTCGGCGACCGACGCGAACGCACGGCCGTCGCCGGGCAGCTCTCCCTCGACGTCACGGGTCAGGAAGAACAGACCGATGATCATGTCCTGGGTCGGCATGGTGACCGGACGGCCGTCGGAGGGCTTGAGGATGTTGTTCGTCGACAGCATCAGGATCCGCGCCTCGGCCTGCGCCTCGGCGGACAGCGGCAGGTGCACCGCCATCTGGTCACCGTCGAAGTCGGCGTTGAACGCCGTGCAGACGAGCGGGTGGATCTGGATGGCCTTGCCCTCGATCAGCTGCGGCTCGAACGCCTGGATGCCGAGGCGGTGCAGCGTGGGAGCACGGTTCAGCAGCACCGGGTGCTCGGTGATGACCTCCTCGAGCACGTCCCACACGACCGGTCGGGCCCGCTCCACCATGCGCTTGGCGCTCTTGATGTTCTGCGCGTGGTTGAGGTCCACGAGCCGCTTCATCACGAACGGCTTGAACAGCTCGAGGGCCATCTGCTTGGGCAGACCGCACTGGTGCAGCTTCAGCTGCGGGCCGACCACGATGACCGAACGGCCGGAGTAGTCGACGCGCTTGCCGAGCAGGTTCTGGCGGAACCGGCCCTGCTTGCCCTTGAGCATGTCCGAGAGCGACTTCAGCGGCCGGTTGCCCGGACCGGTGACCGGACGACCCCGGCGGCCGTTGTCGAACAGCGAGTCGACGGCCTCCTGGAGCATCCGCTTCTCGTTGTTGACGATGATCTCCGGAGCCCCGAGGTCGAGCAGGCGCTTGAGCCGGTTGTTCCGGTTGATCACGCGGCGGTAGAGGTCGTTGAGGTCCGACGTCGCGAACCGGCCGCCGTCGAGCTGCACCATCGGACGCAGGTCCGGCGGGATCACCGGCACCGCGTCGAGCACCATGCCCTCAGGGCTGTTGCCGGCCTTGCGGAACGCGTCGACCACCTTGAGCCGCTTGAGCGCCCGGACCTTGCGCTGGCCCTTGCCGGTCGCGATGGTCTCGCGCAGGCTCTCGACCTCGGCCTCGAGGTCGAAGGTCTGCAGCCGCTTCTGGATCGCGGCGGCGCCCATGTGGCCCTCGAAGTACTTGCCGAACCAGTTCTTCATCTCGCGGTAGAGCAGCTCGTCGCCCTCGAGGTCCTGGACCTTGAGGTTCTTGAAGCGGTTCCACACCTCGTCGAGCCGGTCCAGCTCGCGCTGCGAACGGTCGCGCAGCTGCTTCATCTCGCGCTCGGCGCCGTCCTTGACCTTGCGGCGCGCGTCGGCCTTGGCCCCCTCCGCCTCCAGGGCGGCGAGGTCCTCCTCGAGCTTCTTGGCGCGCTCGTCGATCTGGGAGTCGCGCCGGTTCTCCAGCCGCTTGCGCTCCAGGTCGATCTTGGCCTCGAGCGAGGACAGGTCACGGTGCCGGGCGTCCTCGTCCACCGAGGTGATCATGTAGGCCGCGAAGTAGATGACCTTCTCGAGGTCCTTCGGAGCCAGGTCCAGCAGGTAGCCCAGCCGGCTCGGCACACCCTTGAAGTACCAGATGTGGGTCACCGGGGCGGCGAGCTCGATGTGGCCCATGCGCTCGCGCCGCACCTTGGAGCGTGTCACCTCGACGCCGCAGCGCTCGCAGATGATGCCCTTGAAGCGCACGCGCTTGTACTTGCCGCAGTAGCACTCCCAGTCCCGCGTGGGACCGAAGATCTTCTCGCAGAACAGGCCGTCACGCTCGGGCTTGAGCGTGCGGTAGTTGATCGTCTCCGGCTTCTTGACCTCGCCGTGGCTCCAGCCGCGGATGTCGTCCGCGGTGGCCAGGCCGATCTTCAGCTTGTCGAAGAAGTTCACGTCGAGCAACGGTGGCTTCTTTCCTCGTGTTTTCGAATGATCCTGTGTCTGTGGACTGACGGGGAGGACGGCGCTTCGTCTGTTCCGGGGAGCAGACGCTGCGCGTGCTCCCCGGTCAGACTTCTTCGACGCTGCTGGGCTCGCGACGGGACAGGTCGATGCCGAGCTCCTCGGCGGCACGGAAGACGTCCTCCTCCGCGTCGCGCATCTCGATGGCCGTGCCGTCCTGGGACAGCACCTCCACGTTGAGGCAGAGCGACTGCATCTCCTTGACGAGAACCTTGAACGACTCGGGAATCCCGGAGTCGGGGATGTTCTCGCCCTTCACGATCGCCTCGTAGACCTTGACGCGTCCGGGGACGTCGTCGGACTTGATGGTCAGGAGCTCCTGGAGGGCGTAGGCGGCGCCGTACGCCTCCATCGCCCAGACCTCCATCTCACCGAACCGCTGGCCACCGAACTGCGCCTTACCACCAAGCGGCTGCTGGGTGATCATCGAGTACGGGCCGGTGGAGCGGGCGTGGATCTTGTCGTCCACGAGGTGGTGCAGCTTCAGGATGTACATGTAGCCGATGGACACCGGGTCCGGGAACGGCTCGCCGGAGCGACCGTCGAGCAGCCGTGCCTTGCCGTTCTCCCCCACGAGCCGCACGCCGTCGCGGTTCGGGAGCGCGGAGCCGAGCAGGCCCACGATCTCGTCCTCCTTGGCGCCGTCGAAGACCGGCGTGGCCACGTTGGTGTCGGCCTCCGCCGCCTCGGCGTGGATGTCGATGAGGCGCTGCTTCCAGCCGCTGTCGTCGTTGGCCTCGGCAGCGTTGACGTCCCATCCGGTCTTGGCCAGCCACCCGAGGTGGATCTCCAGGATCTGGCCGATGTTCATCCGGCCCGGCACGCCGAGCGGGTTGAGCACGACGTCGACCGGGGTGCCGTCCTCGAGGAACGGCATGTCCTCGACCGGGAGGATCTTGGAGATGACGCCCTTGTTGCCGTGCCGGCCGGCCAGCTTGTCACCCACGGAGATCTTGCGCTTCTGGGCGACGTAGACGCGGACCAGCTGGTTGACGCCCGGGGGCAGCTCGTCGCCGTCCTCGCGGTCGAAGACCCGCACCCCGATGACCGTGCCGGACTCACCGTGCGGCACCTTCATGGACGTGTCGCGGACCTCGCGCGCCTTCTCGCCGAAGATCGCGCGGAGCAGCCGCTCCTCGGGAGTCAGCTCGGTCTCGCCCTTCGGGGTCACCTTGCCGACGAGGATGTCACCGGTGGTGACCTCCGCGCCGATCCGGATGATGCCGCGCTCGTCGAGGTCGGCGAGCATCTCCTCGCTGACGTTCGGGATGTCGCGGGTGATCTCCTCGGGGCCCAGCTTGGTGTCGCGGGCGTCGACCTCGTGCTCCTCGATGTGGATCGAGGTGAGGACGTCCTGCTGGACGAGGCGCTGCGACAGGATGATCGCGTCCTCGTAGTTGTGGCCCTCCCACGACATGAAGGCGACCAGCAGGTTCGTGCCGAGCGCCATCTCGCCGTCGTCGGTGCAGGGACCGTCGGCGATCGGCGAGCCGACCTCGAGGCGCTGCCCCTCCGAGACCAGCGGACGCTGGTTGATGCAGGTGCCCTGATTGGAGCGGCTGAACTTCTGCATCTTGTAGGTGCGGTGGGTGCCGTCGTCCTGCATGACCTCGACGAGGTCGGCCGACACCTCCGTGACCACGCCGGCGCCCTCGGCGGTGACGACGTCACCGGCGTCGACGGCGGCGCGGTACTCCATGCCGGTGCCCACCAGCGGGGCGTCGCTCTTGATCAGCGGCACCGCCTGGCGCTGCATGTTCGAGCCCATGAGCGCGCGGTTGGCGTCGTCGTGCTCGAGGAACGGGATCAGGGCGGTCGCCACCGACACCATCTGGCGCGGGGAGACGTCCATGTAGTCGACCTCGTCGGCGGGGACGACGTCGACCTCGCCGTGACGCTGCCGCACCAGCACCCGCTCCTCGGCGAAGCGGCCCTGCTCGTCGAGCGCGGCGTTGGCCTGCGCGATGACGAACCGGTCCTCCTCGTCGGCGGTGAGGTACTCCACGGTGTCGGTCACGTGACCTTGCTCGACCTTGCGGTACGGCGTCTCCACGAAGCCGAACGGGTTGATCCGGCCGAAGGTCGCCAGCGAGCCGATCAGACCGATGTTCGGACCCTCAGGGGTCTCGATCGGGCACATCCGGCCGTAGTGGGACGGGTGCACGTCGCGGACCTCGAAGCCCGCGCGGTCGCGGGAGAGACCACCGGGACCGAGGGCCGAGAGGCGACGCTTGTGCGTCAGGCCGGCGATCGGGTTCGTCTGGTCCATGAACTGCGAGAGCTGCGAGGTGCCGAAGAACTCCTTCAGCGCCGCGACGACCGGTCGGATGTTGATCAGCGACTGCGGCGTGATCGCCTCGACGTCCTGGGTGGTCATCCGCTCGCGGACCACGCGCTCCATCCGGGCGAGGCCGGTGCGCAGCTGGTTCTGGATGAGCTCACCGACGGTCCGCATCCGGCGGTTGCCGAAGTGGTCGATGTCGTCGGCGTGCACCTCGATCGCGGACTCGGCGTCGTCCGTCATCTGCATCTCGGTCTTGCCGTCGTGCAGCGCGACGATGAACTTGATCGTGGAGACGATGTCCTCGATCGTCAGCGTCTGCTGGTCGAAGGCCTGCTGCAGCCCGAGCTTCTTGTTGATCTTGTAGCGACCGACCTTGGCGAGGTCGTAGCGCTTGCCGTTGAAGTAGTAGTTGTCGAGCAGGGTCTGCGCGGCCTCGCGCGTCGGCGGCTCGCCCGGGCGCAGCTTGCGGTAGATGTCGAGCAGCGCGTCGTCCTGGCCGGCCGTGTGGTCCTTCTCGAGCGTGGCCATCATCGACTCGTACTCGCCGAACTCCTCGCGGATCTGCTCGTTGGTCCAGCCGAGGGCCTTGAGCAGCACCGTGACGTTCTGCTTGCGCTTGCGGTCGAGGCGCACGCCGACCATGTCGCGCTTGTCGATCTCGAACTCGAGCCAGGCACCGCGCGAGGGGATGACCTTGGCGGTGTAGATGTCCTTGTCGGACGTCTTGTCCGCGCTGCGCTCGAAGTAGACGCCGGGCGAGCGGACCAGCTGCGAGACCACGACACGCTCGGTGCCGTTGATCACGAAGGTGCCCTTGTTCGTCATGAGCGGGAAGTCGCCCATGAAGACGGTCTGGCCCTTGATCTCACCGGTCTCGTTGTTGGTGAACTCGGCGGAGACGTAGAGCGGGGCGGAGTAGGTGAAGTCCTTCTCCTTGCACTCGTCGACCGAGTTCTTCGGGTCGTAGAAGACCGGGTTCTCGAACGAGAGCGACATGGTCCCGGAGAAGTCCTCGATCGGGGAGATCTCCTCGAAGATCTCCTCGAGGCCGGACTTCAGGGAGACGTCCTCGCCAGAGTTGATGCGGGCCTCAGCGGCCTCTTGCCAGGCCTCGTTGCCGACCAGCCAGTCGAAGCTGGTGGTCTGGAGGTCGAGCAGCTTGGGAACCTCGAGCGGTTCCTCGATCTTGGCGAAGGAGATGCGGCGGGGGGCGGAGCTGTCAGTGTGCTGGTTGCTGCGCGAGGCGGCCAACAGGGGGTCCTTCCGAGGGCTCGCTTACTCATCTGATGATGGCGTCGGGCCCACCGCGCACCAGCCGCCGGACAGGCTGGAGGTATCTGAGGGCAGACGCAAAGATCGATGCTATACGAACGCGCGAGAAGGCACAACCGAGCGGACAGCGCGAACCTGCCGCAAGAAGCATGAATGCTCGATCGGCCCGAGTCAAGGACTTCGCTCGGCACGGCCGGCCCGATTCGCACCACCCTGTCCCCCGGCGGGGCTCCGCGGCGGGCCGGCAACGACACGCCCCGGACATGCCGACGGCGGCCACCCCAGAGGGATGACCGCCGTCGGGCAGTGCGTCAGGAGCGAAGCGTCACTTGACGGTGACGGAGGCGCCGGCGCCCTCGAGGGCGTCCTTGGCCTTCTCCGCGGCCTCCTTGTTGACCTTCTCCAGGATCGCCTTCGGAGCCGACTCGACGAGCTCCTTGGCCTCCTTGAGGCCCAGGCTGGTCAGCGCGCGGACCTCCTTGATGACGTTGATCTTCTTCTCGCCGGCGGCCTCGAGCACGACGTCGAACTCGTCCTGCTCCTCGACGGCGGCGTCCTCGCCACCGGCGCCACCGGCGGCCGGAGCGGCAGCGGCGGCGACAGGAGCGGCGGCGGTGACGCCGAAGGCGTCCTCGAACTGCTTCACGAACTCGCTCAGCTCCAGGAGGGTCATCTCCTTGAACGCGTCGAGCAGCTCGTCGGTGGTGAGCTTCGCCATGGTGGCGGTTCCTTCCGTGTTGCTGGTCCGATCACGTCGAGCGGACCGGTGGGTGTCGGTTTGGTGGTGCTCGGCCCTCAGGCCTCGGCCTGCTCCGGCTCGGGCGCCTCGTCAGAGGCTCCGGCCGGCTCGTCCGTCGCCGGCTCGTCGACCGCCGCAGCGGAGGTCTCCTCGGCAGCTGCCTCGGCCGGCTCGCCGGCGCCGCCGGCGAGGATCGAGGGGTCCTGCTCGGCCTTGGCCTGCAGCGCTCCGGCGAGGCGGGCGGCCTGCGCGATCGGGGCGTTGAGCAGGTAGACGGCCTGGCTGAGCGAGGCCAGCATGCCCCCTGCGAGCTTCGCGAGGAGGACCTCACGCGACTCCAGGTCGGCCAGTCTCGCGATCTCCGCCGCGTCGAGCGCGTTGCCCTCGAGGACACCGCCCTTGATCACGAGGGAGGGATGTGCCTTGGCAAAGTCACGCAGCCCCTTGGCTGCCTCGACCACGTCGCCGTTGATGAAGGCGATCGCGGTCGGCCCGGTGAGCAGGTCGTCGAAGCTGTCGACGCCCGCCTCCGTGGCGGCAATCTTGGTGAGCGTGTTCTTGACCACGGCGTAGGTGGCGTTCTCGCCGAGAGCTCGCCGCAGGTCCTGCAGCTGCTTCACGGAGAGACCGCGGTACTCGGTCAGCACAGCACCTGCAGAGTCCTGGAACGCCTCCACGAGCTCTGCGACGTCGGCTGCCTTGTCTGGCCGCGCCATGGGTCTCCTTCCGGTCATCGTTCTCCGAAAGACCCCCGGGCCGGCACCGGCACCAACGGAAGAAGCCCCGGCGCAGGAGCCACGGGGCGGGACCGGCGGGCGGTTCGCCACGAGGGCGAGGAGTGCACGGCGGTCGTACTCGGTGTCACCTGCGCAGGCTGCCCGCGGGAGCGGAACCTTCGGTCGGGTGTGCGGTCCGACCGGGGCCGGGCCGAGCACGCCGACAACCGGCGGTCTCTGGTTTCAACCGGGAACTCTACGGGAGGCCGCGCGCCTGCGCCAAATCGAACCGCACCACCATTCGGGGCAAAGCGCCCGTCCCGGCACCGCTGCGGTGGTTCCATGATCGGGTGGACCTCTCCCTCGAAACTCTCAGCGGCGTCCTCGAGCAGGCCGACTACCGCGTCCGGGCCGGCTCGCACGCCGAGACCCGCGTGTGGCCGACCGGCTTCGACGTCCTGGACCTGCACCTCAGCGGCGGCTTCCGGTCCGGGGAGCTGGTCCTGCTGGGCGGACCACAGGGCCTGGGCAAGACCACCTGGGTGATGCAGGTGGCCCGCAACGTCGCCCGGGCCGGCCGGGCCGCCGTCGTCTTCTCCTTCGAGCACGACCTCCAGACGCTGCTCGTCCGGGTGGTCGCGCTCGAGGCCGGCCTCCTCGGCGGCCCCGACGCCCCCGGCACGAACCAGGTCCGGCAGAGCTTCGAGGGCAACGACGGCCGCACCGGCTCGCTCGCCGAACGGCTCGGGCACACCGAGGGCGGGGCGGAGGCCCTCGGGGTGGTGCAGGAGTACGCCGACCGCCTGGTGCTGCACCGGTCGGCCGGGGCGCGGACCGACCTGACTGCCATCCGGGAGGCCGTCGAGAAGGTCAGCGCGGAGCTGGGCCAGCCGCCGCTGGTCGTCGTGGACTACCTGCAGAAGGTGCACGCCCCGGGCGCCGCCGACGAGGCCGAACGGGTCACCGCCGTGGTCGAGGGGCTCAAGGACCTGGCCCTGGACCACGACGTGCCGATCCTGGCGGTGGTGGCCTCCGACAAGGAGGGCATCGCCTCGGGCAAGCGGATGCGGGTCAGCAACCTCCGCGGCTCGTCGGCGCTGGCCTACGAGGCCGACACCGTGCTGCTGCTCAACAACAAGTACGACGTGGTGGCCCGCCACCACCTCGTCTACAGCATGGCCAACGTCGACCGGTTCAAGCACTATGCCGTGCTCAGCATCGAGAAGAGCCGCACCGGCGAGACGGGCATCGACCTCGAGTTCGCGATGCGGTTCGACCAGAGCCGCTTCGACAGCGACGGCCGGAGGGTCACCGAACAGCTGGTCGACGAGCGCGTCTTCACCGAGTAGCAGCCACCGCCGCGCGCACGAAGGCCCCCGCCGGGAACGGCGGGGGCCTTCGTCGCGATCGGGGCGCAGGCTCAGGCCTCGTCCTCCGCCGCCACGTTGCGGGTGCGGTTCGGGTCGACCTGGACGCCGGGGCCCATGGTCGTCGAGACGGTCACCTTCTTGAGGTAGCGGCCCTTGGAACTGGCCGGCTTGAGCCGGAGCACCTCCTCGAGCGCCGCCGCGTAGTTCTCGGCGAGCTGGGCCTCGGAGAAGGAGGCCTTGCCGATGATGAAGTGCAGGTTGGCGTGCCGGTCGACCCGGAACTCGATCTTGCCGCCCTTGATGTCGGACACGGCCTTGGCGACGTCCGGGGTGACGGTGCCGGTCTTCGGGTTCGGCATCAGGCCGCGGGGACCGAGCACGCGGCCGAGGCGGCCGACCTTGCCCATCATGTCGGGGGTGGCGACCACGGCGTCGAACTCCAGCCAGCCGCCGCCGACCTTCTCGATCAGCTCGTCGCCGCCGACGATGTCGGCCCCGGCCTCACGCGCCGCCTCCGCCTTGTCGGCGTTGGCGAAGACCAGGACCCTGGCGGTCTTGCCGGTGCCGTGCGGGAGGTTGACGGTGCCGCGGACCATCTGGTCGGCCTTGCGCGGGTCGACGCCGAGGCGCATGGCCACGTCGACGGTCTCGTCGAACTTCTTCTTGCTGCCCGACCTGGCGATCTTGATCGCCTCGAGCGGGGCGTACAGCGTGTCCGTGTCGAACGACTCGGTCGCTGCGCGGTAGTTCTTGCTGCGCTGCATGTCTGGTTCCTTGTCTCGTCCAGGTGTGGTGCCGGGCCAGCGCGGCCCTCCCACAGGGGTCGGCCTCGGGCGACCGACGCGGTCAGTCGGTCGTGATGCCCATCGAGCGGGCGGTGCCCTCGACGATCTTCATGGCCGCGTCGATGTCGTTGGCGTTGAGGTCGGGCAGCTTGGTCGTCGCGATCTCGCGCACCTGGTCCTTGGTCAGCTTGCCGACCTTCTCCTTGTGCGGGACGCCGGAGCCCTTCTGCAGGCCCGCGGCCTTCTTGATCAGCTCGGCCGCCGGCGGCGTCTTCGTGATGAAGGTGAAGCTGCGGTCCTCGTAGATGGTGATCTCGACGGGGATCACGTTGCCGCGCATCGCCTCGGTCTGGGCGTTGTAGGCCTTGCAGAACTCCATGATGTTCACGCCGTGGGGACCGAGTGCGGTGCCCACGGGGGGAGCAGGAGTGGCCGCCCCGGCCTGCAGCTGCACCTTGACGAGCGCTGCGATCTTCTTCTTGGGAGGCATGTTGTTCCTAGGGTCCTTACCTGTTGTTGCTGGGTCGGTGCTTTCCCGAGCCCCGTCAGACCTTCTGGATCTGGCTGAAGCTCAGCTCGACCGGGGTCTCCCGGCCGAAGATCTCGACGAGGGCCTTGACCCTCTGGGACTCCGCGTTGATCTCGGTGATCGTCGCGTGCAGCGTGGCGAACGGGCCGTCGACCACCATGACCGAGTCGGTGACGGAGAAGTCGGCGACCTCCACCTTCTTCTTGGTGGCGGTCCCGGCGGCGCCGGCCTGCTCCGGAGCGGCCGCCTCGGCCTGCGCGACCACGGCCGGGGCGAGCATGTTCTCGACCTCGTCGAGGCTCAGCGGGACCGGCTGGTGGCTGTGCCCGACGAACCCGGTGACCGACGGGGTGTGACGCACCGCCGACCAGGACTCGTCGGTCAGGTCCATGCGGACCAGGACGTAGCCGGGGAGGACGGTGCGCTTGACCAGCTTGCGCTGCCCGTTCTTGATCTCCGCGACCTCCTCGGTCGGCACGACCACCTCGTGGATGTAGTCCTCCATGTTCAGCGAGGTGATCCGGTTCTCGAGGTTGGCCTTCACCCGGTTCTCCATGCCGGAGTAGGTGTGCACCACGAACCAGTCGCCGACCTTGGAGCGCAGCGCCTCGCGGAACTCCTCGAGCGGGTCGCCCGCGGGCTGGTCCTCGTCGGGCCGGTCGTCGAGGGCGTCAGCGCCGGCGCCGGCGCCGGCGCCGAGTGCAGCGTCGTCGACAGCGGTCTCCTGCGCGGCCGGCTCCTCGGCGACGGCGGCCTCGAGCGTGCCCGCGTCGTCGGCGTCGGCCGAGTCCTCGTCGGAGACCGGCTCGCCGCGCAGGCCGTCGGAGCCCTCGGAGAAGTCCGCGCCCTCGACCATCGGCTCGTGGACGGAGACGTCGACCGGCTCCGCCACCTCGGCGGCGCGGGACTGCTCCTCGTCGACCTCGGGGGTCGTGGCGTGCTGTTCGTCGTACGACTGCGACACGGTTACTCCGTCACCTTCACTGTTCGATGCTGCTGTGATGCCCGCCTGCTCCCGGCGGTGACCGGGTGGCCGGCACTGTCACGCTGCGGCTCGTCCGCCGCGGTCCCGGTCAGCCGAAGACCGCGAAGACGAGCTTGCCGAAGGCCAGGTCGAGCACGGAGACGAACGTCATGACCACGAGCACGAACACCATCACCACGATGAAGTACGTGATGAGCTGCTCCTGCGTGGGCCACACGACCTTGCGGAGCTCGGCCACGACCTGGCGGTAGAACGTGGCGGGGCTGGTCCGCTTGTCGCGCGACTGGCTCCCGCCAGACGTCGACACCGAGCGGCTGTCCGACACTTGTCCACCTCTTCCGTAGCGATCCCGGACCGGGCCGGGGTCGTGCATCCCCTCCACGACGGCCGCGGACGGGCTTCGCAGGGCACGAGGGACTTGAACCCCCAACCTTCGGTTTTGGAGACCGATGCTCTGCCAGTTGAGCTAGTGCCCTACGGCGGTCCTGGCAGGTCGCAGCCGTTCGCGGGCACAGCGACCAAGGGTGAGGACCACCAACGGTGAAGTGTACGGGGTGGGTCGCGGGGAAGTCGAACCGAGCGGTCCGGCCGGCAGGACCCGGGTGTGGCGAGGGCCGCGATGGTGGAAGCATAGGCGTCATGAGCGCCCTTCCCGACCGCACCGACGCCCCCCACGCCTCCCGCGACGCCCGCGACCTCTCCGGGCGTCGCGTCTCCGCCCGGATCGGCGGGATCGCGGAGTCCGCCACGCTCGCCGTGGACGCGAAGGCGAAGGCACTGAAGGCGGCCGGGCGGCCGGTCATCGGGTTCGGCGCCGGCGAGCCCGACTTCGCGACCCCGGACTACATCGTGGAGGCCGCGGCGCAGGCGTGCCGCGACCCGCGGAACCACCGCTACACGCCGGCGGGCGGGCTGCCGGAGCTCAAGCAGGCGATCGTCGACAAGACCCGCCGCGACTCCGGCTACGAGGTCGAGGCGGCGAACGTGCTGGTCACCAACGGCGGCAAGCAGGCCATCTACGAGGCGTTCGCGACGATGCTCGACCCGGGCGACGAGGTGATCGTGCCGGCGCCGTACTGGACGACCTACCCCGAGTCCATCCGGCTCGCCGGAGGCGTGCCGGTCGCGGTGCTCGCCGACGAGACCCAGGACTACAAGGTCACGCCGGCCCAGCTCGAGGCGGCGCGTACCGACAGGACCAAGGTGCTGCTGTTCAACTCGCCGTCGAACCCGACCGGCGCCGTCTACGACCGGGCGGAGGTCGAGGCGATCGGCCGGTGGGCGCACGAGAACGGCCTGTGGGTGATGACCGACGAGATCTACGAGCACCTCGTCTACGACGGCCTGGAGACCGCCTCGCTGCCCGTCGTCGTGCCCGAGCTGCGCGACACCTGCGTGGTCGTCAACGGGGTGGCCAAGACCTACGCGATGACCGGCTGGCGGATCGGCTGGGTCATCGGCCCCGCGGACGTCGTGAAGGCGGCCACGAACCTGCAGTCGCACGCCACCTCCAACGTCTCCAACGTCGCCCAGCGAGCGGCGGTCGCGGCCCTCACCGGCGACCTGTCGGCCGTCGAGGAGATGAAGCGGGCCTTCGACCGGCGCCGCGGCACGATCGTCTCCATGCTCAACGACATCGACGGCGTGGTCTGCCCGGAGCCGAAGGGCGCCTTCTACGCCTACCCGTCCGTGAAGGGCCTGCTCGGCCGCGACATCGACGGCACCACCCCGACCTCGTCCACCGAGCTGGCCGAGCTGCTCCTGGAGAAGGCGGAGGTGGCGGCCGTGCCGGGCGAGGCGTTCGGCTCCCCCGGCTACCTGCGGTTCTCCTACGCGCTGGGCGACGATGACCTGGTGGAGGGCATCGGCCGGCTGCAGCGGCTGCTCGGCTGACGGGTGGCGACCGACGCGATGGTGGAACGGGGGACACGGCGCCGGTCCCTGACCGAGCTGCCCAAGGCGCACCTGCACCTGCACTTCACCGGCTCGATGCGCCACGCCACGCTGCTCGAGCTGGCCGAGCGGGACGGGATCGTGCTGCCCGACGCGCTGGTCGAGGACTGGCCGCCGCGCCTGTCCGCAGCCGACGAGAAGGGCTGGTTCCGGTTCCAGCGCCTCTACGACGTGGCCCGGTCCGTGCTGCGGACCGAGGACGACGTCCGCCGACTGGTGCGCGAGGCAGCCGAGGACGACGTCGCCGACGGCGGCCGGTGGCTGGAGCTGCAGGTGGACCCGAGCGGCTACGCGGCCCGGTTCGGCGGGATCACCGCGTTCACCGACCTGGTCCTGGACGCCGTGGGCGACGCGTCGGCGGCCACCGGCCTGGGGATCGCCGTGATCGTGGCGGCGAACCGCACCCGGCACCCCCTCGACGCCCGTGCCCTGGCCCGCTTGGCCGCTCAGTACGCCGGCCGCGGTGTCGTCGGCTTCGGGCTCTCCAACGACGAGCGCCGCGGCAGCACCGCCGACTTCACCCGTGCCTTCGCCATCGCCGAGCGCGCCGGGCTGATGCTGGCTCCGCACGGCGGCGAGCTGGTCGGCCCCGACAACGTGCGCGCGTGCCTGGACCAGCTCGGCGCGCACCGGCTCGGGCACGGCGTCCGCTCCACCGAGGACCCTGCGCTGCTCGAGCGCGTCGTCGACCGCGGGGTCGTGCTGGAGGTCTGCCCGGTCTCCAACGTCGCGCTGGGGGTCTACTCCGACCTCAGCTCGGTGCCGCTGCCGCAGCTGCTCGAGGCGGGGGCGACCGTGGCGCTCGGGGCCGACGACCCGCTGCTGTTCGGCTCGCGGCTGGCCGCCCAGTACGCCACCATGCGCGCTGCCCACGAGCTCACCGACGCCCAGCTGGCCGAGCTGGCACGGATGTCGGTGCGGGCCTCGCAGGCTCCGGAGGACCTGCGCGCCCAGGTGCTCAAGGAGATCGACGCCTGGTCGGCAGGATAGGCGATCCGGCGGGACCGGCCCGGCGCGCTCAGGGCAGGGAGCAGCCGACCAGGACCGGCTCGTTGACCAGCCGGACGCCGAACCTCTCCTCGACGCCGCGGCGCACCGCGGCGGCCACCTCGAGCAGGTCGCGAGCGGCCGCGTCGCCACGGTTGGTCAGCGCGAGGGTGTGCTTGGTGGACAGGCCCGCCCGGTCGCTGCCGAAGCCCTTGTGGAAGCCGGCGTGCTCGATCAGCCACGCCGCGCTGGTCTTGACCCGGCCGTCGGGCTGCTCCCACCGCGGCGCGTCCGCCGGCAGCAGGTCCGCGACGTCGCGGTCGAGGACCGGGTTGGTGAAGAAGGACCCGGCGCTCCAGGTGTCGTGGTCGGCCGCGTCGAGGACCATGCCCTTGCCCTGCCGCAGCCGGAGCACGGCCGCGCGCACGCCCCGCGCCGGGGCCCGCCCACCCTGCGGTACGTCGAGGGCGCGGGCCAGCTCGGCGTACCGGACGGGAGCGCCGAGGTCGCCGAGCCGCAGCTGGAAGGTCACCTCCAGCACGACGAAGCGTCCCGGGTCGCGCTTGAACCGGCTGGTGCGGTAGCCGAAGCCGCAGTCGGCCGCGGCCAGCGTGACCTGGGTGCCCTGCACCCGGTCCCAGCAGCGGACCGAGGCGATCGTGTCGGCGACCTCCTGGCCGTAGGCCCCGACGTTCTGGATCGGGGTGGCGCCCACCGAGCCGGGGATGCCGGAGAGCGCCTCGACACCCACCCAGCCCTCCTCGACCGCGCGGGCGACCAGGCCGTCCCAGCTCTCGCCGGCGGCGACGGTCACCATCGCGCCGGAGCAGAGGTCCTGCTCGACCCGGACGCCGAGGGTGGCGATCCGCACCACCGTGCCGTCGAACCCCTCGTCGCCCACGAGCAGGTTGCTGCCGCCGCCGACCAGCAGCAGCGGGACGGCTGCCTCGTCGGCGGCCCGGACGGCGGCGACCAGCTCCTCGGTGGTGGTCGCCTCGACGAAGCTGCGCGGCGGGCCGCCGACGCGCAGGGTGGTGAGCGCCGACAGTGCCGGCGCGGCGAGGGCCTCAGTCACCCAGAACCGCCCGGGGCATGCCGAGCACCTTGTCGGCGCCGCAGGTGACGGTCAGCGACACCTGCACGCCGGCGTCGGTACGGTTGCCGACCGTGCCGTTGACGGTGACCACCACCCCCTCGTCGTCGTCGGGCACCACCACGGGCTTGGTGAACTTGCACCCGAGCTCGCGCACGTGTCCGGGACCTCCGGCCCACGTGTCGAGCGCGCGGGCGGCGAGCGCCATCGTGAACATCCCGTGCGCGATCACGCCCGGGAGGCCGACGGAGCCGGCGACCCGCTCCGACCAGTGGATCGGGTTGAAGTCGCCGCTGGCGCCGGCGTAGCGGACCAGGTCGGCCCGCGTCACCGTGTAGGACTGCTCGGGCAGCACGTCACCGGTCTGCATCAGGACTCCTCCCCCGCCCGGTGCACGAGCGTGGCGTAGGCGGTGACCACCGGACGGCCGTCGGCGTCGGTGATCTCGCTGCGGGTGCCGATGATGTCCGCGCCACCCATCTGGCGCAGCGTGTCCACGGTGAGGGCGGCACTCAGCACGTCGCCGGCCACCACGGGACGGGTGTAGGTGAAGCGCTGCTCACCGTGCACGACACGGTGCAGCTCGATGCCCACCTCGGGGTCGGCCATCAACGCGGTCATCGCCTGGAACGCCACCACGATAGGGAAGGTGACCGGCGCGGTCGTGCCGTCGAGCTCGGAGCCGGTGGCCGCGGCGAACTCGCGCAGCTTCTCCACCGAGACGGTGTAGGGCTCGGTCGGCGGGAACGTCCGCCCGGCCAGGGAGGGGTCGACAGCCATGGAGGCGAGGCTACTAGGACAAACCGAAGGAGCGGCCCCCGGTGGGGAGCCGCTCCTTCGTCGCGCTTCGATGGTCCGCCTCGACGGCGAGCCGCTCGCGTCAGCGGGTCTCGCGGTGGTCGGTGTGCTTGCGGCAACGCGGGCAGAACTTCTTCAGCTCCATGCGGTCCGGGTCGTTGCGCCGGTTCTTCTTGGTGATGTAGTTGCGTTCCTTGCATTCCACGCAGGCCAAGGTGATCTTGGGGCGAACGTCAGAGCTCTTGCTGGCCACGGTGTGCCTCTTCTTGGTCTCAGTGCTGCTGGATGGTGCCACTCAAGTCTGCCCGGCCGCACAAGCCGGACCTCTCGAGCGCCTGTCGGTGAGTAGCGGGGGCGGGACTCGAACCCGCGACACCACGATTATGAGCCGTGTGCTCTAACCACCTGAGCTACCCCGCCACCGGACGGGGTCACCGTCCCGGCCCTGCGGACCGGAGCGGGTCTCCCTGCCCAGAGCCCCTTTACGGAATCGAACCGTAGACCTTCTCCTTACCATGGAGACGCTCTGCCGACTGAGCTAAAGGGGCAACGACGGAGAAGACTACACAAGGGCCAGGGGGAAGGTGAAATCGAGTCCGGACGGTGTTCGTGACGGCTCTGCGGCCCCAGCCCGGCATGATGTCCCGGTGCCCGCCTTCTACCTTCCCGACGGCCCTGGACGCTTCCTCCCCTGCCCCGAGACGGCCGGCCCGTGGGGCGCCGACGCGCAGCACGGCGGGCCGCCGGCGGCGCTGCTCGCCCGTGCGGTCGAGGAGGCGGGGACGGACCTGGAGCGGGTCGTGGGCCGGCTCACGATGGAGCTGCTCGGACCGGTCCCGCTCGCCCCGCTGCGGGTGCGGGCGGAGGTGGTGCGCCCCGGGCGTTCGGTGGAGCTGGTGGAGGCGACGTTGTACGACGAGCAGGCCGGCCGGCCCTGCGCGCGGGCGGCGGCATGGCTGTTCCCCCGACGCGACGACGGGCCCGCGCGCGACGCCGTACCGCCGGGTCACGGGCCGCAGGACGGGTCGGAGCGCGACCGCCCGCAGGCCTGGTCCGGCGGCTACCTCGACGCCGTCGAGTGGCGCTGGGTGAAGGGCGGCATCGGCGACCCCGGCCCCGGACTGGTGTGGATGCGGCCGCGGGTGGAGCTGGTGGCGGGCGAGCCGATGAGCGCGGTGCAGCGCCTGATGGCCTGCGTCGACTCTGCCTCGGGGGTCTCCGCCGTGCTCGACCCCGCGCAGTGGGGCTTCCTGAACACCGAGCTCACGGTGCACGTGCTGCGCCCGCCGAGGGGCGAGTGGATCTGCCTGGACGCCGAGACCACCCTCGGCAGCGGCGCGGTGGGCGTCGCCTCGTCGCGGGTCTACGACGAGAAGGGGCTCGTGGCGCAGAGCAGCCAGGCGCTGCTGCTCGTGCGACGCTGAGGCGGCGGTTCCTGCCTAGGTCGCGAGCTGCCAGCTCGCGACGAAGTAGGACACGCCGAACGGGTCGTCGCGGTAGTCCAGCTCCGCGTGCACCGGCCCGGTGGCCAGCCGGCCGAGCAGCCGCAGCACCGGCCTGGCGCTGACCGCCAGCTCGCGGGCCAGGTCGTCGTCGAGGGTGTGCAGGGCGTCGGCGTCACCGGCCTGCAGCGCGTCGGCGACCGTGTCGTCGAACGGGAAGGCGCGCTCGTCGAGGAAGCCCGGCGCCTGCTCACCGCGGCGGGTGCTGCCCTCGCCGATCAGGAGCACGGCGGTGTCCGGCCGCCGTCTCCACCGGGCGGCGAGGTCGTCGAGCTCGGCATCCGGGACCTCCCACGCCAGCGCCTGCAGGTGCACCGGCCCCCGCCACCCGGCCCGGTCCAGCAGCCACCGGCCGACCCCGAGGGACTGTGGCAGGCCCGACGGCGTCCGCGGCCCCGTCGTACCGAAGCGACGGACGTCGACCGGGGTGCCGGCCGGCCACGCGCCCGACTCGTCGGCACCGCCGACCACGACCACCTCCGCAGGGCCGGCGGCGAGCACCGGCGCGAGCGCCAGCAGGCAGGCGGCGCGGACCTCGGCGGCGACGTCCTGGGCGCCGGAGAGACCCTCGACGAGCAGCGGCGGGCCGGGGCAGAGCACCACGTCGCGCGGGCCGCTCACGCCAGGCCCCGCACGACCCGCGCCGGGGGCCGGTGCCCTGTGATGCTCGCGACCATGTCGAGGACGTCGCGGGCCGCGGCGACCTCGTGCACGCGGTGGACGCGGGCGCCGTGCCAGGCGCTCACCGCGGTGGCGGCCAGCGTGCCGGTGAGCCGCTTGCCGACCGGGCGGTCCAGGGTCTCCCCGACGAAGTCCTTGTTCGACAGCGACACCAGCACCGGCCAGCCCGTCGCGACCATCTCGTCGAGGCGACGGGTCAGCTCGAGGGAGTGCCAGGTGTTCTTGTCGAAGTCGTGGGCGGGGTCGATCAGCACGCTCTCGCGCGGCACGCCGAGCCGGGTGGCGCGCTCGGCCAGCGCGACGGTCGCCTCGATCGCCGCGACGACGACGTCGTCGTAGGACGGCCGGTGCGGCGGGGTGCGCGGGGAGGCGCCGTTGGTGTGGGTGCAGACCAGGGCGGCACCGTGCTCCGCGGCCACCTCTGCCAGGTCGGGGTCGAAGCCTCCCCAGGCGTCGTTGAGCACGTCGGCACCCGCCCGGCACACCTCGCGGGCCACCGGCGCGCGCCAGGTGTCCACGCTGATCACCAGGTCCGGGAACTCCTCACGCACCCGCGCCACGAACGGCACGGTGCGGCGCAGCTCCTCGGCGACGCCGACCACCTCGCCGGGGCCGGCCTTCACGCCGCCGATGTCGACGAGGTCGGCCCCCTCGGCCACGACGGTCCGGACCCGCTCGAGCGCCGCGTCCTCCCGCCAGGTCGCGCCGCCGTCGTAGAAGGAGTCGCGCGTGCGGTTGACGATCGCCATCACCAGCAGGTCGGTGTCGGCGAAGGTCCGGTGACCCAGTCTCAGCACACCGCGAGGCTATCGACGCCGGTCAACCCGACCACGACCGCCACGGAATAGGCACGGGGCGACACCGGTTCACATAGTTGAATTCGCAACTACTTGAGGAGTGCGCCATGCAGATCGGCATCTTCACCGTGGGGGACGTCACCACCGACCCGACGACCGGCAGGACTCCCACCGAGCACGAGCGGATCAAGGCGACCGTCGAGATCGCCAGGAAGGCCGAGGAGGTCGGGCTCGACGTCTTCGCGACCGGCCAGCACCACAACCCGCCGTTCATCCCGTCCGCGCCGACCACCACGCTCGCCTACGTCGCCGCGCAGACCGAGCGCATCCTGCTCTCCACCTCCACCACGCTGATCACCACCACCGACCCGGTCCGCATCGCCGAGGACTACGCGACCCTGCAGCACCTGTCCGACGGCCGCATGGACCTGATGATGGGGCGCGGCAACACCGGCCCGGTCTACCCGTGGTTCGGCAAGGACATCCGCGACGGCATCGCGCTCGCCATCGAGAACTACCACCTGCTGCACCGCCTGTGGCGTGAGGACGTCGTGGACTGGGAGGGCAAGCACCGCACGCCGCTGCAGGGCTTCACCTCCACCCCGCGACCGCTCGACGGAGTGCCGCCGTTCGTGTGGCACGGGTCGATCCGCTCTCCCGAGATCGCCGAGCAGGCGGCGTACTACGGCGACGGCTTCTTCGCCAACCACATCTTCTGGCCGGCCTCCCACACCGAGCGGATGGTCAGCCTCTACCGCCGGCGCTTCGAGCACTACGGGCACGGCACCGCCGACCAGGCGGTGGTCGGCCTCGGCGGCCAGGCGTTCATGCGCAAGAGGAGCCAGGACGCCGTCGCCGAGTTCCGGCCCTACTTCGACAACGCCCCCGTCTACGGCCACGGCCCGTCGCTGGAGG
The DNA here is from genome assembly GCA_963835385.1 of uncultured Actinomycetota bacterium. Classification (GTDB taxonomy): domain Bacteria; phylum Actinomycetota; class Actinomycetes; order Propionibacteriales; family Nocardioidaceae; genus Nocardioides_B. The sequence goes on along the minus strand of CAWIFK010000005.1, from coordinate 348,603 downwards.
AGTTCACCTCCCAGACGCCACTGACCGTCGGCAGTCCGCAGGAGGTCGTGGAGAAGACGCTCGCGTTCCGCGACTACGTCGGGGACTACCAGCGCCAGCTGTTCCTCATGGACCACGCCGGCCTGCCGCTCAAGACCGTCCTCGAGCAGCTCGACCTGCTCGGCGAGGAGGTCGTTCCGGTGCTGCGCAAGGAGTTCGACGCCCTGCGGCCCGCACACGTCCCCGCCGCCCCCACCCACGCCTCGCTCAAGGCCGCGCGCGACGCCGACGTCGCCGCGGAGAAGGAGACGCTGCAGTCATGACCCGTTCGCACGACGTCACGGACCAGCTGCTGACCGGCTTCCCTCCGCCCCGGCTGGCGCAGGCCCAGCGCGCCGTCGCCGGGGCCGACGGCGTCATCGCGGTGACCCCCGTGTTCAGCGCCTCCTGCAGCGGGCTGTTCAAGTCCTTCCTCGACGTGCTCGAGGAGGGCACCCTCGCCGGGACGCCGGTGCTGGCCGCCGCGGCGGCAGGCACCGCCCGGCACTCGCTCGCGCTGGAGTTCGCGGTCCGGCCGCTGCTGGCCTACCTCCGCGCGGCCGTCGTGCCCACCGCGGTCTTCGGCGCCAGCGAGGACTTCGGCCACGGCGGAAGCGGTACGTCGCTGTCGGCCCGCATCGACCGCGCCGCCGCCGAGCTCGCCGACGCCGTACTGGCGCGACCCCGGGCCGCGAGCGACCGCACCCCCGACGCGTTCGAGGAGCCGACGCCGTTCGCCGAGCTGCTGGGACGCGGCTGACCGGGCGCGCCGCCGCGCCGCCCTTCAGGGACCGGGCTTGTCGGTGGCGACATCGGGTACCAGATAGTTGAGCCCGCAACCACCGACCGAGGAGCACCCACCATGGCCGAGGGCCGCTACGTCGAGGACGACTTCGCCCGCGACACCGACTACATCGAGGACCGGATCACCGAGGACCGCCGCGACGGCTGGCCGGTCGAGCCCGACCGCTACCGGCTCGTCGCTGCCCGCGCCTGCCCCTGGGCGAACCGGGCCATCATCGTGCGCCGGCTGCTCGGCCTCGAGGACGCGATCGGCATGGGGATCACCGGGCCCACCCACGACGAGCGCAGCTGGACCTTCGACCTCGACCCCGGGGGGCGGGACCCGGTGCTGGGCATCGAGCGGCTCCAGGAGGCCTTCCTCCAGCGCTTCCCCGACTACCCCAAGGGCATCACGGTCCCGGCGGTCGTCGACGTGCCGAGCGGCAAGGTCGTGACCAATGACTTCCCGCAGATCACGCTCGACCTCTCCACCGAATGGGCCAAGCACCACCGCGACGGGGCACCCGAGCTCTACCCCGAGCACCTGCGCGAGGAGATCGACGAGATCAACGAGTGGGTCTACACCGACGTGAACAACGGCGTCTACCGGTGCGGCTTCGCGGGCCGGCAGGCCTCCTACGAACGCGCCTACGACCGGCTGTTCGCGGCGCTGGACCGGCTCGAGGAGCGGCTGACCGAGCGCCGGTACCTCGTCGGCGAGCACGTCACCGAGGCCGACGTGCGGCTGTTCACCACCCTGGTGCGCTTCGACCCCGTCTACCACGGCCACTTCAAGTGCAACCGCAACAAGCTCACCGAGATGCCGGCGCTGTGGGGCTACGCCCGCGACCTCTTCCAGACCCCCGGGTTCGGCGACACCATCGACTTCGCGCACATCAAGGCGCACTACTACGTCGTCCACTCCGACATCAACCCGACCGGAGTGATCCCCAAGGGCCCGGAGCTGTCCGGCTGGCTCACGCCACACGGCCGCGAGGAGCTCGGCGGCAGCCCCTTCGGGGACGGCACGCCGCCCGCGCCGCCGCGTCCGGCGGAGACGGTGCCGCTCGAGCACACCGCGGCTGCGTGACAGGCTGGGGCACACCCACGCCGCATCCGAGCCCCGGGAGGTCCGATGCCCGACCCCGTAGCGCTGCACCACCGTGTCGACGGGGCGGCTGAGGGCCCGCCGGTCCTGGTCGGCTCCTCGCTCGGCGCCACCCTGGAGCTGTGGGACCACCTGGCCGCCGACCTGTCCCACGACCACCGGGTCGTCCGCTTCGACACCCGCGGTCACGGCGGCTCGCCGGTACCCGACGGCCCGTACTCCGTCGAGGAGCTCGCCGGGGACGTCCTCGCGCTCGCCGACGCGCTCGGCATCGACCGGTTCCACTACGTCGGGCTCTCGCTCGGCGGCGCGATCGGCCAGGTGCTCGGCCTCGGGCACGGCGACCGACTTGCGTCGCTGGCGCTGTGCTGCACCGCGCCGCGGTTCGGCGACCCGGCGACGTGGGAGGACCGTGCTCGCCAGGTGCGCACCGACGGGCTCGAGCCGCTGGTCGCCGCCACGACCGAGCGCTGGTTCACCGAGAGCTTCCGCGCCGAGCACCCCGGGACGGTGCGGCACGTGATGGACGGCTTCCGCGCCACCCCACCGGAGGGCTACGCCGGCTGCTGCGAGGCGCTGGCCGCCTACGACGTCACCGAGCGGCTGCCCGGCATCGACGTACCCACCCTGGTCCTCGCCGGTGCCGAGGACCCGAGCACCACCCCCGAGGTCGCCGGGCAGCTGGCGACGGCGGTCCCGGGCGCCACGCTCGTGGTGGTGCCCGACGCTGCCCACCTGGCCAACGTCGCCCGGCCCGAGGCCGTCTCCGGGGCGATCCGCGCGCATCTCGAGTCGACCCGGTCCGTGCGGGCGTGAGGATCCTCGACGGCGGGCTCTCCAACGCGCTGGTCGCCCGCGGGCACGACCTCTCCGACCACCTGTGGACCGCACGGCTGCTGCGCGACGCTCCCGGCGAGGTCGCCGCGGTCCACCGGACCTACTTCGAGCACGGTGCGCAGGTCGCCACCACCGCGACCTACCAGGCCAGCGTCCCCGGTTTCGAGCGGGCCGGCATGGACCGTGCCGAGGCCGAGTCGCTGCTGCGCCGCAGCGTCACGCTGGCCCGCGAGGTGCGCGACGACCTCACCGGCGCCGACGGACAGGACCGGAGCGTGGCCGCCTCCGTCGGCCCGTACGGCGCCGTACTGGCCGACGGCTCGGAGTACCGCGGTCGCTACGGGCTCACCCCGGCCCGGCTGCGCGACTTCCACCTCCCCCGCATCGAGACGCTGGCCGCTGCCGGGCCCGACCTGCTCGCCGTCGAGACGGTCCCCGACGTGGACGAGGCCGCCGTGCTCGTGGCGATCCTGGACGAGGTGGAGATCCCGGCCTGGCTGTCCTACTCGGTGACCGGCGGCCGCACCCGCGCCGGGCAGCCGCTCGAGGACGCCTTCGCGGTGGTCGCCGCGAGCACGGCCGTCGTCGCGACCGGCGTCAACTGCTGCGCTCCGGCCGACGTCCTCGCCGCCCTGGAGGTCGCCGTTCGGGTGAGCGGCAAGCCCGGTGTGGCCTACCCCAACTCCGGTCAGGGCTGGGACAGCCGCACCCACACCTGGAGCGGCGACACCGCCTACGACGTGGCGCTCGCGCCTGCCTGGGTCGCGGCAGGGGCAGCTTTCGTCGGCGGCTGCTGCCAGGTCGGACCCGCCGACATCGCGGCCCTTGCCGACGTCCTGGAGTCGTGACCGGTCCTGGGGCGGGGGCTCAGCCCCAGCTCGGCTCGACCGCGGTCAGCTCGACGCTGAGCTCCCACAGCTGCCGCGCGAGCTCCTCGTCGCGGGCGTAGCGGCTGGTGCGCGCGGGGCCGGCCGGTCCCCGGCTCTCGCGCAGCCGCTGCGGTCCGGTGTACGACGCCGGGCCGCCCTCGGCGACGGCGTAGAGCACCGGCTCCGCGCCGGCCGCGGCCGACTGCAGCACCACCTTCAGCAGCAGCGGCGCCAGCTGCCGCACGCCCGGGATCGCGCCCAGGCCCTGCTCGCTGGCGACCAGGTTGGTCGCGGAGACGCCGGGGTGCGCGGCGTTGGAGACCAGGTCGGCACCGTGCCGGTCGGCGCGGCGCTGCAGCTCGAAGGCGAACAGCAGGTTCGCCAGCTTGGAGTTCGCGTAGTAGCGCTCCGGCTGGTAGCCCTCGCGTGGGTTCCCGGCCAGCACCGCGGGCGTGCCGCGGTGGTGCGCGATCGAGGAGACGGTGACGACCCGAGGCGCCGCGGCGGCCAGCAGGTGCGGCATGAGGCGGGAGGTGAGCGCGAAGTGCCCGAGGTGGTTGGTCCCGAGCTGCAGCTCGAAGCCGTCCGCGGTCTCGCGGTAGCGCGGCGGCGTCATCACGCCGGCGTTGTTGACCAGCACGTCGAGCGGGCCCTGCCAGCCGTCGGCGAACTCCTTGACGCTGCCGAGGTCGGCCAGGTCCAGCCGGACCGCGCGTACGTCGTCGGCGCCGGCCGACCGCATCGCGGCAGCGGCCTGCTCACCGGCCTCCAGGTTGCGACACGCGATGGTCACCGACGCGCCGGCGCGGCCCAGCTCAGCGGCCGTGTGCCGGCCGATGCCCGAGTTGCCGCCGGTCACCACGACGGTGCGGCCCGCGAAGGAGGGAAGGTCGGAGGTGTGCCAGGAACCCATGCCTCAAACGTACCGGGGCGAGGAGAACCGCACGGCCGCCGTCGCCCGTGCCAGTATCTACCCGTGCTGCACTCATTGACCGGCCGCGCCGAGAATCCGATGCAGGCGCGGATCCTGGCGCAGCTGCGTGACGACGGACCGCAGTCGCGGGTCCAGCTCGCCGACAAGCTCGAGGTCTCGCGAACCACCGTGGCGGCCGAGGCGGCACGCCTTGCGGAGCTGGGACTCGCCCAGGAGGTGGGGCAGGCAGCCTCGCGCGGCGGCCGCCGCTCCACCCTCATCGACCTCGCCGAGGACATCAGGTTCGTCGGCATCGCCATCGGCGCCACCGGGATGTCCGTGGGGGTGACCGACGGCCGCGCGACCGTGTGCGGCATGCGCACGCTGCCGTGCGACATCCGCAGTGGACCCGAGACGGTGCTCGCCACCGCGCTCACCGAGAGCCGCAGCCTGCTCGACGAGCTCGGTGCGGCCAAGCCCATGGGTGCCGGGATCGCGGTTCCCGGCCCCGTCAACTTCCATCGTGGCGTGCCGGTCTCGCCGCCGATCATGCCGGGGTGGGACGGCTACCCCGTGCGGGATGCGCTCGCTCGCGAGTTCGGCTGCCCGGCCGTGCTCGACAACGACGTCAACGTGATGGCACTCGGCGAGCAGCACGCAGGGGTCGCGCGCAGGGCCCGGGACTTCCTCTTCGTGAAGATCGGCACGGGCATCGGCTGCGGCATCGTCGTGGAGGGCGAGCTCTACCGAGGCGTTGACGGCTGCGCGGGCGACATCGGCCACATCCGCGTCGACGAGTTCGGACCCGTGTGCGCCTGCGGCAACACCGGCTGCCTGGAGGCGTTCTCCGGAGGCGCCGCCCTGGCCCGCGACGCCACCGCGGCGGCACGCAGCGGGCGTTCGCCGATCATGGCCGCGGTCCTGGAGGAGAACGGCGTGCTCACCGCTGCCGACGTGGCGACCGCGGTCACCGCGGGGGACGCCTCGGCAGTGCAGCTGATCCGCGACGGCGGACAGCGCATCGGCCAGGTGCTGGCCAGCCTGGTCTCGTTCTTCAACCCGGGCCTGATCGTCATCGGCGGCCGGGTCACCGGTGTGGGCCACGCGCTGCTCGCAGAGATCCGTGGCGTGACCTACCGCCGGTCCCTGCCGCTGGCCACCGGCAACCTTCCGATCGTGCTCAGCGAGCTCGGCGACGAGGGCGGCGTGATCGGCGCCGCCCGGCTGATCAGCAACTCGGTCTACGCGCCGTTCGACCACGGAAGGCTGTGAGCCCCAGCCTCCGGAGAGGCCAGGCGGGCGATCCGGGGGCCTGACACCCCGCAGACACCGCCATGGCGGCGCCCTCGACTGCCGCGGCGCATCGACCGTCCGACAGGCACTCCGTTCCGACCGGCGTCCGATTCGCCATGGTCTCATCCCATTTCACGCGTCCCGGCCGTAGCGAGTGCATGTCTGACGGGACGTGAACATCGCGACGACGGAAGTTTCGCAAGTGATCGGCAAAAGTTCGCCTCACGTCGTAGAAACTTCGCAGGAAACTCTTGCGTATTGCATCGACGCATCATTAGTTTGTCCATCACCTGAACGAACACGTGGTGATCGTCACAGTGGCGGCGCCGGGACCGGCGCCGAGTCCGACCCCAGCGATTCCGACCCCAGCGAGCGAGAGGTGGACAGCCGTGGCCGAGACTCCCTCCTCCCTCCTCCCGTCGGACCAGGGACAGCTGAGGCGCACCAACCTCGCCCTGGTCCTGCAGACGCTCCGTGCCGGCGGCCCTCGCTCGCGGGCCCGCATCGCTGCCGACCTCGGGCTGACCAGGGGCACCGTCTCGAGCCTCGTCGCCGAGCTCGCCGAGCGGCGCCTGGTCCGTGAGGCCGGTGTGGAGCGGGGCGGGGTCGGCCGGCCCGGACTCACCGTGGAGCTCGACGGGCGAACCGTCTGCGGGATGGGCGCGGAGATCAACGTGCACCACATCGCGACGCTCGCACAGGACCTGGCGGGCCGTACCGTCGCCGAGCACCGGTTGCCCCTCGACGCACGAGCCCTCGGGGCGGAGGTGGTTCTCGACCTGCTGACCGGCCTCGTCGCGCGCACCGTCGACGACGTGGCCGCTCGCGAAGGGCGCACCGTCGCCCTGACCGTCGGGGTCGCCGGCCTCGTCGATGCCCACCACGACGCGCTGGTGCACAGCCCCAACCTCGACTGGCGCGACCTCCCGCTGGCGGCGCTGCTCCGCCAGCGGCTCGGCGGCCCCTCGTTCCCCGTCACAGTCGAGAACGAGGCCAACCTCGCCGCGATCGCCGAGCGCCACCCCGGCGCCTGCGACCGCGTCGACTCCGACCGCGGCGATCTGCTCGTGGTCTTCGGCGAGGCCGGTGTCGGTGGCGGGATCGTCGCCGACGGACGGCTGCTTCGCGGCAGCCGCGGCTATGCCGGCGAGCTCGGCCACATGATCGTCGACCCCCGGGGCCGGCGCTGCGGCTGTGGCCGCACCGGCTGCTGGGAGACCGTCGTGGGCATCCGGGCCCTCCTCGATGCCGCCGCCGACGCCGACGACCCGGTACGCGACCCGTCTCTCGGGCTCGAGGGCCGGCTGGCGGAGATCAACCGGCGGGCCGGCCTCGGTGACCGCCGCACGCTGAGCGCCTTGGAGCAGGTCGGCGACTGGCTGGGCCTCGGCGCCGGGATGCTCGCCAACGCGCTCAACCCGGGCGTGATCGTCCTCTCCGGCTACTTCGCCGAGGTCGGGCACTGGATGCGCGAGCCGTTCACCCGCCGGCTGCACGAGGCGGTGCTCGCCCCGGCCGCCGGAGGCAGCCGGCTCGAGCTCTCGCGGCACGGCTTCCGCGCCGTCGTCCGCGGCGGCGCCGCGGTCGCCCTCGACACCGTCGTGAACGACCCCACCCGCGTCGAGCGGCGCGACACGTCCCTGATCGGAGCCACCCGATGACGCCCCACCCCCAGCCCGAGCAGCCCGCGACGCTGCTGCAGATGCACGGCATCGTCAAGGAGTTCCCCGGAGTCCGGGCGCTCGACGGCGTCGACCTCGACGTACGCCCCGGCGAGGTGCACTGCCTCCTGGGGCAGAACGGCGCCGGGAAGTCGACGCTGATCAAGGTGTTGTCGGCCTCCTACCAGCCGGACGAGGGCAGGATCCTCTGGGAGGGCGAGGAGGTCTCGCTGTCCACCCCGGTGGCGGCGATGAGGCTCGGGATCTCCACGATCTACCAGGAGCTCGACCTGGTCCCCGACCTCTCGGTCACCGAGAACATCTACCTGGGCCACGAGATGTCCACGGGCGGCCTGTTGAAGCGGGGCCAGGCGAAGAAGTGCGCCCGTGAGCTCCTCGAGCGCCTCGGGCACGGCGAGATCTCCGCCACCCGCTCCGTCGGGCAGCTCTCGCCCGCCGCCCAGCAGGTGGTCAGCATGGCGCGGGCCCTCTCCCACGACACCCGCCTGCTCATCCTCGACGAGCCGTCGGCCGTGCTCGACCAGGAGGAGGTGCGCAACCTGTTCCGGGTGATCCGCAGCCTCACCGCCGAGGGCGTCGCGATCGTCTACATCTCCCACCGGCTCGAGGAGATCCGCGAGATCGGCGACCGCATCACGGTGCTCAAGGACGGCCGGACGGTCGCCACAGGGCTCCCCGCCCGCGAGACGCCGACCGACGAGCTGATCCGGCTGATGACCGGCCGCTCCATCGAGTACGTCTTCCCCGAGCGCCCCGCACCGACGCAGGCCGCCAAGCGCCCGGCCGTGCTCGAGGTCCGCGACCTGGCGCTCGCCGGCGTCTTCACCGGTGTCGACCTCACCGTCCACGCCGGCGAGATCGTCGGACTCGCCGGGCTGGTCGGCGCCGGACGGTCGGAGATCATCGAGACCGTCTACGGCGCCCGCAAGGCCTCCGGCGGCACGGTGAGCGTCGACGGCCGCCGGCTCCGGCGCGGGTCGGTGACGTCGGCCGTGCAGGCCGGCGTCGGGCTGTGCCCGGAAGAGCGCAAGAGTCAGGGGCTGCTGCTCGACCAGGCGGTGTTCAGCAACATCACCGTGTCCTCGCTCGCCCGGTTCTCCCGCGCCGGTTTCCTCAACAGCGGCGAGGAGCGCAAGCGCGCCGAGGAGCTGACCCGCTCCCTCGACGTACGACCCACCGGGGTCACCCGCGCGGTCCGCACGCTCTCCGGCGGCAACCAGCAGAAGGTGGTCCTCGCCCGCTGGCTGCTGCGTGAGTGCCGGGTGCTCCTGCTCGACGAGCCGACCCGCGGGGTCGACGTCGGCGCACGCAGCGAGATCTACCAGCTGGTCCGACGGCTGGCCGACGACGGCGTCGCCATCGTCGTGGTCTCCAGCGAGGTCGAGGAGGTCCTTGGTCTCTCCGACCGGGTGCTCGTCGTCCGTGAGGGCGTCGTGGTCCACGAGGCCCCTGCCACCGAGCTCGACGAGTCCAAGGTCCTGGACCTCGTCATGGAAGGAAGAGTCGCATGAGCGAGAGCAGCGCCGGGGTCACCCGCCCGAAGCCAGGCGCCGGGTTGCCGGCCCAGTCCGGCTCCCCCGACCCGGTCCGGGGCCCGGACCGAGACCCCGGCGGCGGCGCGTTCGCACTGCTGCGCAGCAGCGGTGGCCGCAACCTCGGCCTCGTCGTGGCGCTGGGCCTGCTGTGCGTGGCCGGCGTGGCCACGGCCGGCGACCGCTTCGCCGACGTCAACAACGTCCTCACGATCCTCCGCCTCGCCGCGACGGTCGGGGTGGTCAGCATCGGGATGACGTTCGTCATCACCGGTGGCGGCATCGACCTGTCGGTCGGGGCGATCCTGGCGCTCTCGTCGGTGTGGTGCACCACTCTGGCCACCCAGACCCTCGCCAATGACACGCACTGGCTGGTCATGGTCGGCACAGCGCTCGCCGTGGGGGCCGGCTGCGGACTGGTCAACGGCCTGCTGATCGCCTACGGCGGCGTGGTGCCGTTCATCGCCACGCTGGCGATGCTGGCCAGCGCCCGGGGCCTCGCCGAGATCATCGCCAACCGGCGCACGCAGATCGTCAACGTGCCGGACTTCCGGAGCTTCTTCAACGGCGACGTCCTCGGGGTGCCGGTGATCGTCGTGATCTTCATCGTCGTCGCGGCCGTCGGGTGGGTCGTGCTCAACCGGACGACGTTCGGTCGTCGCACCCTCGCCGTCGGCGGCAACCCGGAGGCCGCCCGGCTGGCCGGCATCCACGTACGCCGGCACACCGTGATGCTGTACGTCGTCGTCGGGGTGTGCTGCGGCATCGCCGCGCTGATGCTGGTCGCGCGCACCACCACCGGCAGCTCCACCCACGGAACCCTCATGGAGCTCGACGCCATCGCCGCCGTCGTCATCGGGGGCACCCTGCTCTCCGGCGGTCGCGGCACGATCGTCGGCACCGTCTTCGGCGTCCTGATCTTCACGACGCTCTCCAACGTCTTCACGCTCAACAACCTCTCCATCTCCGCGCAGGCGGTGGTCAAGGGCTTGATCATCGTCGTCGCCGTGCTGCTCCAGCAGCGTCTCGCCTCGCGCACCAGCGCCTAGAGCCCGGGGCCGCTCCGCACCCCGGGGCTCTCGCTCCCCGATCCGCAGCACCCGCAGCACCCAGAGCACCACCGACATCGCTCATCGACACCGGCCTGCCACACCGGCGCAGGACCGGAGACACACGAAGGAGAACACTCATGACCCTGCGGTCCCTCACCCCGCGACTGAGGTCCGGCGTCATCGCCGGCGTCGCGACGCTCGCGGTGTTCGGCATGACGGCCTGCACCAGCAACGACCCGGGCTCGTCGGCCGACGAGACCTCCGGTGGCACCTCCCAGGCAGAGGCCGGGTCCAACGACGAGTCGGGCGACAAGGTCGTGATCGGCTTCTCCGCACCCGCCGCCGACCACGGCTGGATGGCAGCCATCACCAACGCGGCGAAGGCCGAGGCCGAGAAGTACGACGACGTCGACCTCCGTGTCGCCGAGGGCACCAACGACGTCAACCTGCAGATCAGCCAGGTCGAGACGTTCATCAACGACAAGGTCGACGCGATCGTACTGCTGCCCTTCGACGGTGCGGCGATGACGCCGGTGGCGATGAAGGCGATGGATGCGGGGATCACCGTCATCAACGTCGACCGGGAGTTCGACGACCCGAACGCCGCCCGGGCCACGGTCCTCGGCGACAACTACGGCATGGGCGTCTCGGCCGGCCAGTACATCTGCTCGCAGGTCGGCGACAAGCCCGACGCCGTGGTCGCCGAGATCGCGGGTATCGACTCGTTGCCGCTGACCCAGGACCGCAGCCAAGGCTTCAAGGACGCCCTGGCCACGTGCGACCTGGACGTGGACAACCGGGTCGCCGCGGACTTCACGGTGGAGGGCGGAGAGCGTGCCGCCGCCAACCTGCTCCAGGCCGCCCCGAAGATCGACGCCCTGTGGAACCACGACGACGACCAGGGCGTGGGAGTCCTCGCCGCCATCCAGAACGCCGGCCGCGACGAGTTCGTCATGGTCGGGGGCGCCGGGTCCGCGAACGCGATGCGCGAGATCCAGTCCGGCGACAGTGTCCTGAAGGCGACGGTCGTCTACCCCTCCACGCAGGGCGCGGACGGGATCAAGCTGGCCCGGCTGGCGGTGCAGGAGAAGGCCATGGACGACCTGGTCGAGGTCGAGGTGCCCCGGATGGTCCAACTGTTCGCGCCGGTCGTGACCGAGCAGAACGTCGACCGTTACCTGCCGACAGCCTTCGAGTCCTGATCCAGACCGCGACGTGCCCGTCCCGGACGCCGCACCGGTCTCCCGGTACCGGGAAGCCGGGACGGGCACGCCCACCCCACAGGAGTTCCCCCAGATGACCCAGCCCCCGCCATCGCCCCGGGAGACGCTCGACGTCGCCATGGTCGGCCACGCCTTCATGGGCGCGGCGCACTCCCAGGCCTGGCACACCGCTCCCCGCTTCTTCGACCTCCCCCTGTTGCCCAGGACCGCCGTGCTCTGCGGGCGCGACCCGCAACGGACCGCAGCCGCGGCTGCCCGGCTCGGCTGGGCGGAGACCGAGACCGACTGGCGCAGGCTGCTCGACCGCGACGACGTCGGGCTCGTCGACATCTGCACCCCCGGCGACACGCACGCCGAGATGGCGATCGCCGCCCTGGACGCGGGCAAGCACGTCCTGTGCGAGAAGCCGCTGGCCAACACCGTCGAGGAGGCCGAGCAGATGGCCGCCGCAGCGGAACGGGCCGCTGCGGGCGGGGTGCGAGCAATGGTGGGCTTCACCTACCGCCGCGTGCCCGCCATCGCGTTGGCGCGCCGGCTCGTCGCCGACGGCCGCATCGGCGAGGTCCGGCACGTGCGGGCCCAGTACCTCCAGGACTGGATCGCCGATCCGGAGGCGCCCCTCTCCTGGCGCCTGGAGAAGGACAAGGCGGGCTCCGGTGCCCTGGGAGACATCGGGGCGCACATCATCGACCTCACGCAGTTCATCACCCAGGACCACATCACCGAGGTGTCCGGGCAGCTCACCACCTTCGTCAAGGAGCGGCCGGTCGCCGCCGAGCATGCCGGCCTCTCCGGCACCAGTGACGCCGGCGGCGAGCGGGGCCCGGTCACCGTCGACGACGCAGCGGTCTTCCTGGCCAGGTTCACCGGTGGAGCCGTCGGGGTCTTCGAGGCCACCCGTTTCGCCACCGGTCGCAAGAACGCCATCCGGATCGAGATCAACGGCGCGCAGGGCAGCCTCGCCTTCGACTTCGAGGACATGAACGTCCTGCACTTCTTCGACGCCAGGGAGCCGGCCGAGACCGCCGGGTTCCGGCGGATCCTCGCCACCGAGAGCACGCATCCCTACGTCGCCGCCTGGTGGCCGCCCGGCCACGGCCTGGGCTACGAGCACGGCTTCACCCACCAGGTGGTCGACCTGGTCACCGCCATCGCCGAGGGCCGGGACCCCGCTCCCAGCTTCGCCGATGGCCTGCAGGTGCAACGGGTGCTCGCCGCCGTGGAGACCAGTTCCGACACCCGCACCTGGCAGGGGATCCCCGCATGAGCGACTACGCACCCCAGCGCGACGACAAGTTCTCGTTCGGCCTGTGGACGGTCGGCTGGCAGGGCGTCGACGTGTTCGGGCCGGCGAGCCGACCGCCGATGGATCCGGTGGCGGCGACGTACCGCCTCGCCGAGCTCGGCGCGGCCGCCGTCACCTTCCACGACGACGACCTCCTGCCCGACGAGGCCGGCCGCCGGCAGACGCTCGACCGCTTCGGCAAGGCCCTCGCCGACACCGGCCTCGCCGTGGAGATGGTCACCACCAACCTCTTCGGGCACCCGGTGTTCAAGGAGGGCGCCTTCACCGCCAACAACCGCGAGGTGCGCCGCCACGCGCTCGCCAAGACGCTGCGCAACATCGACCTGGCCGCCGAGCTCGGGGCCGAGACCTTCGTCCTGTGGGGCGGCCGTGAGGGCGCCGAGCACGGCGCGGGCAAGAACGTCCGCGCGGCGCTCGACCGCTACGCGGAGTCGCTGGACCTGCTGTGCGGCTACGTGCGCGAGCAGGGCTACGAGCTCCGGCTGGCCCTCGAGCCCAAGCCGAACGAGCCACGCGGTGACATCCTGCTGCCCACGGTGGGGCACGCGCTCGCGCTCATCTCCGAGCTCGAGCACCCCGAGATGGTCGGCCTGAACCCCGAGGTGGGGCACGAGGAGATGGCCGGGCTGAACTTCGCCCAGGGCATCACCCAGGCCCTGTGGCACGGCAAGCTGTTCCACGTCGACCTCAACGGGCAGCACGGTCCCCGCTTCGACCAGGACCTGCGCTTCGGTGCCGGCAACCTGCGCGGCGCCTTCTGGACCGTCGACGCGCTCGAGGGGAGCGGCACCCCGCACCGCTACGACGGCTACCTGCACTTCGACTTCAAGCCGCCGCGCGCAGAGGCCGAGGACGGCGTCTGGGAGTCCGCCCGCGCCTGCATGCGCAACTACCTGATCCTCCGCGACAAGGTCCGCACCTTCCGGACCGACCCGGCGGTCCAGGAGGCGCTCGCCACCGCGGGGGTGCCGGACCTCGACGAGCCCACGCTCGCGCCCGGTGAGTCCCTCGCCGACCTACGGAGCGAGAACCACGATCTCGAGGCCCTCGGTCGGCGCAGCGTGGCCATGGAGGCCCTCGACCAGCTCGCCATGGAGCACCTCCTGGGGGTGCGCTGACCGGGCCACCCTGACGCACCCACCGCACACCGCGACCTTCGGAAAGGCATGAGATGGCACGACCGATCACCCTGTTCACCGGCCAGTGGGCCGACCTTCCCTTCGAGGAGATGTGCCGGCTGGCGTCGGGCTGGGGCTACGACGGGCTGGAGATCGCCTGTTGGGGCGACCACCTCGACCCGTGGCAGGCCGCCGAGGACGACGGCTACGTGAAGGCGAAGCTCGACCTGCTCGAGAAGCACAACCTCAAGCTCTTCGCCGTCTCCAACCACCTGAAGGGGCAGGCCGTCTGCGACGACCCCATCGACGCCCGGCACCAGGCCATCCTGCCGGCCAGGATCTGGGGCGACGGTGAGGCAGAGGGGGTCAGGCAGCGGGCCGCCGAGGAGATGAAGATGACGGCCCGGGCCGCCCAGCGGCTCGGTGTCGACGTCGTCGTCGGCTTCACCGGCTCCTCGATCTGGAAGTACGTCGCCATGTTCCCGCCGGCCACCGAGGAGATGGTGAGCGCCGGCTACCAGGACTTCGCGGACCGCTGGAACCCGATCCTCGACGTCTTCGACGAGTGCGGGGTGCGGTTCGCCCACGAGGTGCACCCCTCCGAGATCGCCTACGACTACTGGACGACGGTGCGGGCCCTGGAGGCGATCGGCCACCGCGAGGCCTTCGGGCTCAACTGGGACCCGAGCCACTTCGTCTGGCAGGACCTCGACCCGGTCGGGTTCCTGTGGGACTTCAAGGACCGGATCTACCACGTCGACTGCAAGGACGCGAAGCGCCTGACCGGGAACGGCCGCAACGGCCGGCTCGGGTCGCACCTGCCCTGGGCCGACCCGCGCCGGGGCTGGGACTTCGTCTCCACCGGTCACGGTGACGTTCCGTGGGAGCAGTGCTTCCGGATGCTCAACACGATCGGTTACGACGGGCCGATCTCCGTGGAGTGGGAGGACGCCGGCATGGACCGGCTCGTCGGCGCACCGGAGGCGCTCGAGTTCGTGCGCCGGCTCGCCTTCGAGGCACCCTCTGCCGCCTTCGACGCCGCCTTCTCCAGCAGCGACTGACCGGCTCACCACCACTCCTCCACGGACCCGCAACGACCCTGAGCTCTCGAGGAAAGGATCACCACCATGTGTTACGGATTCGACGGGCACCGCGCCCTGCAGGACTCCCTGCAGCAGCGGGGCACCGACCGCCGCGGGTTCCTGCGCGGCGCGGCAGCGGCAGCGGCCGGTTCGGCCCTGGTCGGCGTGGGAGCCTCCCCGGCTTCCGCAGTGGCGCGCGACAACCACTGGAAGAGGGTGCCGCCCGGCAAGATCAGCATCCAGCTCTACACGCTGCGCACCATCATGCAGGGCCAGGGTGTGGAGAGCACGCTGGCGACCCTCGCGAAGACCGGCTACCCCAAGGTGGAGCTGGCGGGCTACTACGGCCGCTCGGCCGCGGAGATGCGGCAGCTGCTGGCGAGCGTGGGGCTCCAGGCGTCGTCCAGCCATGACGGCATCGCCGCCAGCACTGCCAGGATGCACGAGAAGTTCCAGAACGCCGTGACACTGGGCCAGAAGTTCATCGTCGTCCCCTATCTCAACTCCCCGGTCGAGGATGACTGGCGGCGCTGGGCGGACCAGATGAACGCCGAGGCTGCGGTCGCCAAGTCCTACGGACTCGCCTACGGCTACCACAACCACGCCCACGAGTTCACGATCGACCTCGGTGGTGGGCTCACCCCCTGGGAGGTGCTGACCGGCAGCCTGGACCCGTCGCTGGTGCACCTGGAGGCGGACCTCTACTGGGTCGTCACCGGTGGCCTGAACAGCGGCGCCGCCACGAACGCGCAGGACGCGGTGCGGTTCGCGGTCGACACGATCGCACAGACCCCGCAGCGGGTCCGTCAGTACCACGTGAAGGACAAGGACGCCCCGATCCCCGACGTGACCAACTTCGCGGACCTCGGCACCGGGTTCATCGACTTCCGCGAGATCTTCGAGGTGCACGCCGTCGACGAGTACATCGTCGAGAACGACCAGCCCGACGTCACCCCGATCCAGACCGCGAGGGTGGGCTACAGCTACCTGCGCAACCTGCGGTTCTGACCGGTCCGACGGCACGCCCCGGTCCCGGGCCGGGGCGTGCTCGCCGCCCGTCTCAGCGCCGCCCGCCCTTGCGGGCACGGAGGTAGTCGGCCACGACGTACTCCCCCAGACGGGAGACGTCCGGGGTGAAGACCCGCCCGGCCGCCCGACGGGCCATCGCGTCCACGAACCGTGCGAGCCCCGGGTCGTCACCGAGCATGAAGAAGTTGATCGAGGCGCCCCAGCGCGCCAGCTCGTCCACCTGGTCCACCGTGGCCCGCAGCGTCTCCCGGGTCGGTGGCCAGGAGAACTGCGGGTAGCCGTCCGGTCCCAGGTGCGCGGTCGGCTCCCCGTCGGTGACCACCATCACGACCGGCTCCGCGTCCGGGTGACGGCGCAGGTGCCGGCCGGCGAGCATCAGCGCGTGCTGCAGGTTCGTGCCCTGGACCCACTCGGGCTCGGCGTCGGCGAGCTGCACCGGCGTGAGCCGGTGCGCCGCTCGGTGGAAGCCGACGATCTCCAGCGCGTCCTGGCGGAAGCGGGTCTCGACGAGGTGCGCCAGCGCCAGCGCGGTCTGCTTCATGGGGCCCCAGCGGCCCTCCTGCACCATCGAGAAGGACAGGTCGACCAGCAGGGCGACGGCGGCCGTCGTGCGCCGCTCGGTCTCCACCACCTCGAAGTCCTCCACCAGCAGCTGCCCGGGGATGCCGGCGCCGCGGCGCAGCGCGTTGGAGACGGTGCGTACGGCGTCGATGGGCAGCTCGTCGCCGAAGACCCAGGGCCGGGAGGAGCCGACCAGCTCGTCGGCCGATCCGGTCCGGTGGTCCTCGTGGTCGCCGGAGCCGGCGGCGTCGATCTGCGCGAACACCCGTTTGAGGGCCGACTCCCCGAGCCGCCGTACCGCCCGGGGCGTGAGCCGCAGCCCGTCGTCGCCGCGGGAGACGAAGCCCTGCCGCTCGAGCTCGCGCTCCAGCTCACGCAGCGCCCGGAAGTCGGCGGCCGCGGAGCCGCCCAGGTGCCGCTCGAGCGTCTCCACGTCGACGTCGTCCAGGGTCGCGCCGGGGTGCGACTGCGACAGCGACTGCTCGAGCGCCTCCAGGTCGGCGAGCTCGGCCACGGCCGCGACGGCGTCGCTGTAGCCGAGCGGCTCCCCGCCACCGCGCATCTCGACCGGGCCCCGGCTGCGGCCGGGCCGCAGCGCCCGCAGGTTGTCGGAGAGCTGGGCCATCTGGGAGGCGAGGTCGGCATCGCCCAGGGCGTCGCTCATCAGCTGGCCGAGCTGCTCGCGCTGCTCGGGCGAGAGCGAGGCCATCATCCGGTCGGCGGCCTGCTGGCGGCGGGCGAGCGCGTCGATGAGCTCGTCGACGTTCTCGGGCCTCTCGGGGAACAGCTCGCCGTGCTTGTCCATGAACTCGCGGAACTGGTCCTCGGTGTCCTCCCCGCGGGCGTGGGAGGCGAGGAGCTGGTTGAGGTCGGCGAGCATGTCCTTGACCCGCTGCATCGCCGCCGGGTCGGGGTCCGTCAGGGCCTGCTTGAGCCCCGCGAACTGCGCGTCGAGCACCTCATGGCGCAGCATCTGCTGGATCGACTCGTAGGTGGCCCGGGCCTCCGGCGAGTGCCAGTCGTAGTCGGCCAGCGCCCGCACCGCACCGGCGGTGTCGTCGGGAACGGTGCCGAGCTCCATCTCCGCCCAGCGCGCGTCGTCGCCGTCCTCGCCGGCCAGCGCGTCCCGCTCCTGCGCGAGCGCCTGGTCCAGCGCCGCGCGGACCTGGTCCAGCGTGCCGCCGAGGTCGCCGCGCCGGCGGGCGGCCTGGCGCAGGCGGCGCAGCCGGGCGGCGAGGTCGTCGAGCCCGCGGTTGCCGTCGAAGCCGCGGCGCAGCAGGTCGGAGAGCGCCTCGCGCAGCGAGCCGCCCGCCAGCACGTCGCGCCCGACCGCGTCGAGGGCGGCGCGCACGTCGTACGGCGGCGCCAGCGGGTCCGGCCCGTCGTGCCAGGGGCCGTAGCGGTAGCGCGGGGACCCGGCCACCTCAGCCTCCGTAGACCGTCCGGCCGGCCACGCTGTCCTTCTGGATCCGCCGGGTGAGGTGCAGCCCCTCGAGCGTGAGCTCGATCGCGGCGGCGACCTCCCCCGGGGAGGCGGCGTCGCCGCTGCCGAGCCGGTCGAGCACCTTCGAGAGCCCGGGCACGGTCCCGATCTGGCCGAGCAGCTCCTCGGCCGCGACCAGCTCGCCGGTCTCCACGACGTCGCCCTCGGCGAACAGGTCGGTGAACCCGGACAGGTCCAGGCCGGCCAGCCGCTCCCGGAAGGTCTCGGCGACCGCGACCCGGAGCAGGTGCTGGACCACCTCGACCTCGCGGCCCTCCTCGCCCATCTCGAACTCGACCTTGCCGAGCAGCGCCGGGACCACCGTGGGCACGTCGCACACGCGCGCGACCGCCTCGGCCTCGCCCACCCGGGCGGAGCGGCGCAGCGCGGAGGCGGCCACCCCCTCGGCCGCGGCGATCGCGAACCGCGCGCTCACCCCCGAGCGGTGGTCCACCGACGCCGACTCCCGCAGCCCCCGGGTGAGCCGGGCGACCACCTCGAGCAGGTGCTCGGGCACGGTGGCGACCAGGTCGGCCTCCTGGCGCACCAGCGCCACCTCCTGGGCCACCTCGTCGGGGTAGTGGGTGCGGATCTCGGCGCCGAACCGGTCCTTGAGCGGGGTGATGATCCGGCCGCGGTTGGTGTAGTCCTCGGGGTTGGCGCTGGCCACCAGCAGCACGTCGATCGGCAGCCGCAGCGAGTAGCCGCGGACCTGGATGTCGCGCTCCTCCAGCACGTTGAACATCGCCACCTGGATCCGCTCGGCGAGGTCGGGCAGCTCGTTGATGCCGAACACGCCCCGGTTCGTGCGCGGGAGCAGCCCGTAGTGGACGGTCTCGGGGTCGCCGAGCGTCCTGCCCTCGGCGACCTTCACCGGGTCGACGTCGCCGACCAGGTCGCCGACGCTGGTGTCCGGGGTGGCCAGCTTCTCGACGTACCGGTCCTCGCGGTGCAGCCACGCCACCGGCAGGTCGTCGCCGACCTCCTCGGCCAGGCGCCGGCAGCGGGCGCAGACCGGCGCCTCCGGGTCGTCGTGGATCTCGCAGCCCTCGACGACGGGGGTCCACTCGTCGAGCAGCCCGGCGATCGTGCGCATGAGCCGGGTCTTGCCCTGGCCGCGCTCGCCGAGCAGCACCAGGTCGTGGCCGGCCAGCAGGGCGCTCTCGAGCTGGGGCAGGACGGTGTCCTCGAAGCCGACGATGCCGGGGAACGCGGTCTCGCCGGAGCGCAGCCGGTGCAGGAGGTTCTCGCGGATCTCCGCCTTCACCGGCCGCGACCGGTAGCCGCTCTCGCGCAGGGCGGCGAGGGTCGAGACAGGGGGGTGGGTCATGCCCTCGAAGGTACGCCGCCGCGCGAAACGCCCCGGGTCAGCGGCCGGCGCGCGCGGACGCCCGCGGACGCCGCAGGATCACGACCGACCGGCCGGCGACCTTGAACTCCACGCCCGGCAGCAGCGGCGCCACGTCGTCGAAGAACGACACGCTGCCGGCCTCGTCGTCGTGGGTGTCCAGGGCCACCAGCCAGCCCTCGCCGTACACCTCGTCGGGGATCGTGAAGACCATCTCGTCGTGGTGGCCGTTGAACGCGATCATGAAGGAGTCGTCGACGACCGCCTCGCCGCGCTGGTCGGGCTCGGGGATCGCGTCGCCGTTGAGGAAGACCATCACCGACCGGGCGTACTCGTGGGCCCAGTCGGCGTCCTTCATGTTCTGGCCCTCAGGGGTGAACCAGGCGATGTCGGCGAGGTCGCCCCTGCCCCTGGTGACCTCCCCCGCGAAGAAGCGCCGGCGGCGGAAGACGGGGTGGTCGTTGCGCATGGCCACCACCCGCCGGGTGAAGGCCAGCAGCTCCTCCTGCCACCCCTCGAGGTCCCAGTCCATCCAGGAGATGTCGTTGTCCTGGCAGTAGACGTTGTTGTTCCCACCCTGGCTGCGGCCGAGCTCGTCGCCGTGCAGCATCATCGGCACGCCCTGGGAGAGCAGCAGCGTGGTCAGGAAGTTGCGCTGCTGGCGGGCGCGGAGCGCCTGCACCTCCGGGTCGTCGGTGGGGCCCTCCTCACCGCAGTTCCAGGAGCGGTTGTGGCTTTCGCCGTCGGCGTTGCGCTCGCCGTTCGCGTCGTTGTGCTTCTCGTTGTAGGAGACGAGGTCGCGCATGGTGAAGCCGTCGTGGGCGGTGACGAAGTTGATCGAGGCGATCGGCTTGCGCCCGGAGTGCTCGTAGAGGTCGGAGGAGCCGGTGATCCGGGAGGCGAACTCGCCGAGGGTGGCCGGCTCGCCACGCCAGTAGTCGCGCACGGTGTCGCGGTACTTCCCGTTCCACTCGGTCCACAGCGGCGGGAAGTTGCCGACCTGGTAGCCGCCCTCGCCGACGTCCCACGGCTCGGCGATGAGCTTGACCTGGCTGACGACCGGGTCCTGCTGGACCAGGTCGAAGAACGCCGAGAGCCGGTCGACCTCGTGGAACTGGCGGGCCAGGGTCGAGGCGAGGTCGAAGCGGAACCCGTCCACGTGCATCTCGGTCACCCAGTAGCGCAGCGAGTCCATGATCAGCTGCAGCACGTGCGGGTGCCTCATGAGCAGCGTGTTGCCGGTGCCCGTGGTGTCGTAGTAGTGCTGCTGGTCGTTGTCGACGAGCCGGTAGTAGGCGGCGTTGTCGATGCCGCGGAAGCACAGCGTGGGCCCGAGGTGGTTGCCCTCGGCGGTGTGGTTGTAGACCACGTCGAGGATCACCTCGATGCCGGCGTCGTGCAGCGCCTTGACCATGGCCTTGAACTCCTGCACCTGCTGGCCGCGCTGGCCGGTGGCGTAGGCGTTGTGCGGGGCGAAGAAGCCGATGGTGTTGTAGCCCCAGTAGTTGGCCAGGCCCTTGTCGACGAGCGTGGTGTCCTGCACGAACTGGTGCACCGGCATCAGCTCGATCGCGGTGATGCCCAGCGAGGTGAGGTGCTCGATCACGGCCGGGTGCGCGATGCCGGCGTACGTGCCACGGATCTCCGGCGGGACGGCCGGGTGGGTCTGGGTGAGGCCCTTGACGTGGGCCTCGTAGATCACGGTCTCGTGGTACTCGCGGTCGGGGTGCCGGTCGTTGCCCCAGTCGAAGTAGGGGTTCACGACGACCGACAGCATGGTGTGGCCGAGGCTGTTGTCGTCGTTGAACTTCTTGGTCTTGCCGAAGCGGTAGGAGAACAGCGACTCGTCGCCGTCGATCTGGCCCTCGATCGCCTTGGCGTACGGGTCGAGCAGCAGCTTGGCCGGGTTGCACCGGTGGCCCCGCGCGGGGTCGTAGGCGCCGTGCACCCGGTACCCGTAGCGCTGCCCGGGCATCACGCCGGGCAGGTACACGTGGTGCACGAACGCGTCGGTCTCCGCCATCTCGACGCGGGTCTCCTTGCCGCGGTCGCCGATCAGGCACAGCTCGACCTTGTCGCCGACCTCGGAGAACAGCGCGAAGTTGACCCCCGACCCGTCGTACGTCGCCCCCAGGGGATAGGGACGTCCTGGCCAGACCTGCATGCGCTCTCCTCTTGCTCGCCCCGGGAAGGTCCCGGCAGCCGCGTCATGGTGGCGACGCCGGCGACGCCGACCCACCACACACTCTCGAGGAGCCACCGTACCCACCTGGCGGCACCCCCACGTGTCCCACCCGAGACCGCGGTTTCCGCTCTGTTGCGGTACCCGGCAGCGTGGAACAGTGGGTTCATGGCTATCGCGACGACTGACCCCCGCACCGGTGAGGTGCTCCGGACCTTCGAGGAGCTGAGCGACGAGCAGGTGGAGGACCGGCTCGCGCGCGCCGACCGCGCCGCGCGCAGCTACCGGTCCACCAGCCACGAGGACCGGGCCGGCTGGCTCCGGGCCGCCGCGGACATCCTCGACAAGCGCACCGATGAGATCGCCGAGCTGATGACGCTCGAGGTGGGCAAGACCAAGAAGGCGAGCGCCTCGGAGATCGGCAAGTGCGCGGCCGTGCTGCGCTACTACGCCGAGCGGGCGGCCGGGATGCTGGCCGACTCGCCGGTGGAGGACCCGTCCGCGGTCAACGCCAGCAAGGCCTACACCCGCTGGCTGCCCCTCGGGGTGGTGCTGGCGATCATGCCGTGGAACTTCCCGCTGTGGCAGGCCATGCGGTTCGCTGCGCCGGCCCTCGCCGCGGGCAACGTCGGCCTGCTCAAGCACGCCAGCAACGTGCCGCAGACCGCGCTGTTCATGGAGGAGCTGTTCCGCGACGCCGGCTTCCCCGACGACGTGTTCCAGACCCTGCTGGTCGGCAGCTCCAAGATCGACCAGATCGTCCGCGACGACCGGGTCGCCGCCGCGACCCTCACCGGCAGCGAGGGCGCCGGCGTGGCGGTCGGCCGCACCGCCGGGGAGTCGCTGAAGAAGGTGGTCCTCGAGCTCGGCGGCTCCGACGCGTTCGTGGTGATGCCCTCGGCGGACCTCGAGAAGGCGGCTCAGGTGGCCACCACCTCCCGCTGCCAGAACAACGGCCAGTCCTGCATCTCGGCCAAGCGGTTCATCGTGCACACCGACGTCTACGACGCGTTCATGGAGCGCTTCACCGCGGCGATGTCGGCGCTGACCGTCGGCGACCCGATGGAGGAGGGCACCGACGTCGGTCCGCTCGCCACCGAGCAGGGCCGCGACGACGTCGAGGCCCTGGTGAAGGACGCCGTGGACAAGGGCGCGGAAGTGGTCGTCGGCGGCCGGCGCGGCGACGGGGACGGCTGGTGGTACCCGCCGACGATCCTCACCGGCGTCACCGAGGAGATGGACGCCTACCGCGAGGAGGTGTTCGGGCCCGTCGCCATGGTCTACCGCGTGGCGGACCTCGACGAGGCCCTCGAGCTCGCCAACGCGACCCGCTTCGGCCTGGGCTCCAACGCCTGGACCGACGACGCCGACGAGCAGGAGCGGTTCGTCAACGAGCTGGCCGCGGGCCAGACGTTCATCAACGGCATGACCGCGTCGTTCCCGATGCTGCCGTTCGGTGGCGTGAAGGCCTCCGGGCACGGTCGCGAGCTCGCCGAGCTCGGCCTCAAGGAGTTCATGAACGCCAAGACCGTCTGGCTCGCCTGACCGACCCCGATTCGTCCGCCCTTGCGAGCGGATCCGCCGCGGAGCAGGGGCGGACGAATCGGGTGGAAGCCTGCTAGAAGAGGGTCTCCTGCACCGAGGTCGGCTCGGCAGCCGCGGAGACCGGCCGCAGCGGCGGGAACCTCGTGGGCGCGGGCCGGTTCGGCCGCCACGAAGCGTCGACGTCGACCGGTCGGGGCGCCGGCGCCTCGACGCCGGTGAGGGCTCGGACGGCTGCCGGGGAGTGCAGCTGGTAGCGGCCGAAGGTCCGCCGCACCGCGTCGTGGAGCAGCGGCAGCCGCCCGGCGCCGGACGCGAGGTCGAGTCCGAGCGGCAGGTCGGTGTGCATGGTCATCACCGCCCGGTTGAGCTCCCAGGTGGCCCTCGCCTCGGGGGTCGCCAGGGTCCGGGTCAGCGCCTTGCCGAGGGTGGCCCGGCACCGCTCCCCGCCGGCGGCCGCGTCGTCGAAGGCCGCCTCGGCGGTCCCGAACTCGGCCAGCAGCCGGGCCGCGGTCTTGGGACCGAAGCCGCGCACGCCCGGCAGGTTGTCGGAGGTGTCGCCGCGCAGCGCGGCGAGGTCGAGGTACTGCTCCGGGCCGACGCCGGTCACCAGCCTCAGCCGGTGCGGGTCCAGCATCGGCGAGGCGTCGATGCCGCCGTTGAGCACCCGCAGCAGCCGCGTGTGCTCGTCGACGAGCGCGAACGAGTCCCGGTCGGAGGTCGCCAGCACGGTGCGGACCCCGACGGTGGGCGCCCACGCCGCGGCGGAGGCGAGCACGTCGTCGGCCTCCAGCCCCTCGGGCACCACCACCGCACACCCGAGGTCCTGCAGCACGTCGACGACCTGCTCGAGCTGGGCATCGAGAGCGGCCGGCTTCGGCTCCCGATGGGCCTTGTACGTCGGCCACCGGTCCCGTCGCACGCTCGCCGACCGGTCGTCGAAGCCGACCACCACCGCGTCGGCGCACGCACGGTCGACCGCGGCACACAGCTGGGACAGCAGGCCCTTGATCGCCCAGCCGGGACGACCGTCCGCGGTGCGGAACCCGGTGTGAGCCATCGCGTGGAAGCACCGGTGCAGCAGCGAGTTGCCGTCGACGGCGAGGAGGGTGCGGGCTGGTGGAGCGGACATCAGGGCTCAGCCTGCCACGCGGCACCGACGACCGGGACCCGGCCCGGGCGCACGAGCGGACGACAGGGATGATCTGTCCATGTCCATCGAGGAGATCACCAACAGCGGCGGCCCGTTCACCGAGTACCTCGGGGTCGAGTTCGTGGAGGCGACCGGGGACCGCGTCGTCGCCCGCTGGACGGCCGGGAAGCCGCTGCACCAGCCCTACGGCATCGTGCACGGCGGCGCCCACGCGGGCGTCGTGGAGACCTTGGCCAGCGTCGGGGCCGGCCTGTGGCTGGCCGACCGGGGACAGGTCGTCGGGGTCAACAACTCCACGGACTTCTACCGCGCGGTGCGCGAGGGTCGGCTGACCTCCACCGCGACGCCGGTGCACCGCGGCCGCTCCCAGCAGGTGTGGGTGGTGGAGACGCTCGACGAGGAGGGACGCCTGGTCGCACGCGGACAGGTGCGGCTGCAGAACCTCACCACGTGAGGGCCGTCAGAGGAAGTCGGCCGGGTCGAACTCGTCGATGGGGATGACCCGCACGCGCGGCAGCTGCTCGTTGAACGCGCGGACGTCGTACTCGAGGTCGAAGTGCTCGAGGCCGTCCTCGAACAGCTCGACGAAGCCGTGGTTGCGGAACTCGACGAACCCGATGACGCCGACCCGCCGACCGTCCAGGAGGTCACCGACCTGCTCGACGAAGTCGCCGTCGTTGCTGACCAGGAGGACGTCCGCCTCGCGGCGCCGGAGCTCGGCGAGCGTGCGCTGGATGGCGATGTCCACGACCTTCTGGCCGGCGGCCCCCGAGAGCGCGACCGGGCGGTAGCCGATCGCGAGCAGCGCCTGGAC
This sequence comes from uncultured Actinomycetota bacterium, assembly GCA_963835385.1. Lineage (GTDB taxonomy): Bacteria > Actinomycetota > Actinomycetes > Propionibacteriales > Nocardioidaceae > Nocardioides_B. The sequence goes on along the minus strand of CAWIFK010000005.1, from coordinate 323,675 downwards.
GAACGCCATCGGCAGCTCGTTGTTCGCGGCCAGGAAGAACAGTCCGGTCGCCGGCTGCTCCCAGCGCTCCCGGGCGAACTGGAGCAACCGCTCCCACCGCGGGCGTTCGTCGGGACGGGGCCGCCGTCCGAGGATCGAGGTGCCGAGGGTGGCGTCGATGTTCTCACCGTCGACGAGGACGTACGTCGTGCGCGCTGCCTCGGCCATGGGAGGAGACTACGGCCGGTGGTCGCCGCGGCGCCGTACCGAACCGCTGACGACGCCGGAGGACCGCGAACGGACCGGCTCAGTCGGTCCAGACGCCCGACGAGCCTCGCCGGTGGCTGCCGAGGAGGTGGGTGTCGACGATGCCGACCGCCTCCATGAGCGCGAACATCGTCGTCGGCCCGACGAACACGAAGCCCTTGCCCCGCAGGGCCTTGGCGAGCGCCACCGACTCCGGTGACGTGGTCGGCAGGTCGGCGTACGTCGTCGGGGCCGGCGTCACGGCCGGCCGGAACGACCACACCAGGTCGGCCAATCCGCCCTCCTCGCGCAGGGCGACCGTCGCGCGGGCGTTGCGGATCGTCGCCTCGACCTTGCGCCGGTTGCGGACGATGCCCGCGTCGGCCATCAGCCGGGCGACGTCGGAGTCGTCGTAGCCCGCCACCGCGTCCGGGGCGAAGTCGTCGAAGGCCTTGCGGAAGGCGGGGCGCTTGCGCAGGATCGTCGCCCACGAGAGTCCCGACTGGAACGCCTCGAGGCTCAGCCGCTCGAAGAGGCCCTGCTCGTCGCGGACCGGCAGGCCCCACTCGGTGTCGTAGTAGTCGCGCAGCAGCGGGTCGACCGACGCCCACGCCGGGCGGGCGAGCCCGTCGTCGCCCACGACCAGACCGGTCATGCCACTTCCCTCCTTGGGAGAGGATGGCGCCATGTCGTCGCTGCCCTCCCCTGTTCTCCCGACGTCCGAACGGTTCCTGGAGTTCTGGCGCGAGCGCCACCTCTGCACGGTGACGACCCTACGGCCGGACGGCACGCCGCACGTCGTGCCGATGGGCTTCGTGATCGACCCCGGGACCGACACGGCGTGGGCGATCACCTCGGGAGGCAGCAGGAAGGTCCGCAACATCCGGGCGGCCGGCGAGGACGGCGGGTTGATCGCGGTGTGCCAGGTGGACGGCCGGTGGTGGTCGACCCTCGAGGGCCGGGTACGGGTGCGCGACGACGCCGCGTCGGTCGCGGAGGCGGTGACCCGCTACGCCGAGCGCTACCGGGTCCCTCGGGAGAACCCCGAGCGGGTCGCCCTGCACGTCGAGCTCACCCGGGTCCTCGGCAACGTCCGCTGACTCAGCGGTTGCGGCGCCAGATCTCGGTCGACAGCGCGGTGGCGAAGGCGCACCAGGCGGGGTACGGCGCCAGGGCCAGCGCTGCGGCCGGCGAGACCCGGCGGGTACGCCGCACCAGGTCGGCCCCGCTGAGCGCCAGCGCGCCGGCGACACCGACGGCGGGACCGAGCCGGTGCCTGTTGAAGAAGACCCACGACCAGCCCGCGTTGAGAACCAGGTTCACCGCCAGCGCCCGCCGGTAGGCCGCGGCCTCCTCGTCCAGGCCCTGCTCGTCGAGCCGATCCAGTGCGTGGCCGCAGGAGAGCACGATGTCGGTGTAGAGCAGCGACCACGCCACCGGGAAGGCCGTGTCCGGCGGCTGGAACGACGGCTTCTCCAGGTCGTCGTACCACCGGGTGGCGACGTCCTGGCTGGCGTGCCCGCCGACCGCGGCGGTGGCGCCGACGGCAGAGCCGACCTTCAGCAGCCGCACCAGGCGGCGGGTCCCCCGGCTCACGACAGGCCCGCCACGTCGAGCATCCGAGTCCACAGGTCCATCCGTTCCTCCTCGTTCCGGCGGGTCGCCGAGCGGTGGTGATCGGGTCGGCGCGTCACGCGGTGCCCTCCCGGCTGCTCTCGTGCGCGCGCCGGAACAACGGCGGCAGGTACCGCACCATCAGCGTGGACCAGGTCAGGTGAGTCAGCACCGGGGCCTGCAGGCCTCCCGACGCACGGCGCTGCAGGGCGAACAGCGACCCCATCACCGAGGCCGCGAGCACCAGCGCCGGGTTGCGGGTGGTCGTGGTCGCCAGCGCGTAGACGGCTGTCGAGGCCGACACCGGGTGGTGCTCGAGGGCGGCGTACAGAGCGCCGCGGAAGAAGACCTCCTCGCCGAGCCCGTTGGCGAGCGTGGTCAGCAGCACCAGCGGGCCCTGGCCCTCCTCGGCGAAGAGCAGCACCCGCCCGATCGCCTTGTCGAGCACGGGGACCTGGCGGGCGACGAGGGCGCACCCGTAAAAGAACCCGAACGCGCCGACGCCGGTGAGGACCGGGGTGACGACCGGGCGCCGCAGGTGGTGGTCGCGGGCCTGGATCCAGCCGAGGTGCAGCGGGCCGGAGAGCAGGCCGCCCAACGTCCACACCGCCGCCACCGACAGGGTCGCGCCGTAGAACTGCCGGGAGCCGGGGCGGGTGGACAGCGAGACCCCGAGCAGGCCGGCTCCGGCCACCGAGACACCGGCCACCACCCGCCGGCGGCGCCGGACCACCTGCTCGCTCTCCTCGTGGTCGACCGGCACCACGTGGGTGATCGGCATCGGCAGCGTGTCGCTCAGCCGTCGGCGCAGGTACTGCCACCGCATCGTCGCTCAGGCCCCCTTGGCGCGCTCGGCCAGGGCGAGGCGCACGGCCTCGTCGTAGCCCATCGGCTCGAAGGGGACCAGGTCGCGGATCGAGTCGTCCTCGACGATCACCTCGTTGGTCATGGAGTCCACCAGCGACCGTCCCGTCTGGGTGTCCACGTCGGTGACCAGGGAGAGCCAGCGCGAGGAGAGGCCGGGGCTGAGCAGCGGCACCGGCATGATGGTCAGCGGCCGCCCCTCGATCCGGGCCACCCGGCGCATCATGTCGGAGTAGCGCAGCACCTCGGTGCCGCCGACCTCGAAGACCCGACCGAGGGCGTCCGGGTGGTGCAGCACGCCCACCAGGTAGCGCACGACGTCGTCGACCGCGATGGGCTGGGTGCGCGTGCTGACCCAGCGGGGGGTCACCATCGCCGGCAGGTGCTCGACGAGCTGGCGGGTCATCTCCCAGGAGACCCCTCCGGCCCCGACGACGATGCCGGCGCGCAGCACCGTCACCGGCACGCCGGCCTCACCGATCAGTGTCTCCACCTCACGCCTGCTGCGCAGGTGCGCGGAGAGCTCGTCGCCCTCGCGGCCGAGCCCGCCGAGGTAGACGATCTGGCCGAGTCCGGCCTTCGCCGCCGCCCTGCCGAAGGCAGACGCGGCCTCGGCGTCGAGGCGTTCGAAGTCCGGCGAGTCCAGCGAGTGCACCAGGTAGTACGCGGCGGTGCAGCCGGCCAGCGCGTCGGCCAGCGTGGCCGCGTCGTGGACGTCGCCGTGCACCGGCGTCCCCGCTCCGGCGTAGCCCTCCACCCGCCGGGTCATCGCACGCACGTCGTGGCCGGCGTCGACGAGCGCGCGGCAGAGCCGTCGCCCGACGAACCCCGAGGCACCTGCCACGAGCACGGGTCCGTCGTCGGTCACTGGGCCTCCCGTCCGGAGCGGTCGCCCGCGCGCCCGGTGGCGCGCGGTGGCTGCGGCCGCTGGTGGCCGGCCTCGCCGCCCACGCGACCACCGTACGGCCGACCGTGGTCGGCGTGCTCGTCACGAGCGAAGGTCATCGTCCACTCGCCCATGTCGAGACGGGCCGCGGTGCGCAGCAGCCGGCTGCCGATCCGCTCGCCGTTGAGCCGTACGTCGGTGTGGCGGGCGATCACGACGTACTCGTCGCGCTCGTCGTGGACGACCTCGGCGTGCCGCTCGGCGAGGCCGGGCAGCCGGATGTGGCAGTCCTCGCCACTGCCGATGACGGTGACCTCGCGGGGCAGCCGGAAGAACGGCTGCCGGTCCCCGGGCCACGGGTCGAGGCGCGGGGCGAGGACAAGCCGGGGATCCCCGCCACCGGGCCGGTCGTGGGTGGTGGTGGGCCGGCGTCGTGGACGCCGCAGGAAGGTCGGCGCGAGGGGGAAGACGGTCGCCGGTGGGGTCAGCTCGAGGTCCGGGAGCACCGGCTCGTCGACGGAGCGGGAGCGCGACCGCGCCGATGTCCACAGGCCGCGGACGCTGCCGAGCCGGATGTGCCGGGAGCCGGTGAGCCGGCGGTGCCACCAGGGGCTGCGGACCGCGCCGATCGTGATCAGGTGGGTGCCGCCGCTGAGCACCCGGACGGAGAGGCCCCGCTCGGCGAGCCCGTCGGCCAGCGAGCGGACCGCGGGTGCGTCGCGACGGCCCGCGAACGCGTCCGGCGCGTCGACCTCGAGGTCGAGACGGGTGCCGGCCCCCCGCAGGGCGGCGTGCACCGGGTCGCGTCCGGGCAGGGCGACCTCGACGGCGAGGTCGGCGCGGACGGAGAGGGGGACGGCCATGTCAGGAGCCCGTGGTCCTCGACGTGGTGGCGTCCTGCGTGGTCACCTGCAGCGTGCCGTCGAGCTTCCACGTGGCGCGCGGAGCGTCTGCGCCGGTGTCACGCGGCACCTCGACGTGCATGTCGATGAAGCGGTAGTTGATCGCGGCCTGCCGCCCGGTGAGGAACGACCACATCTCCCGGCCGAGGTCGGTCCAGTCGACGACCTGGCCGTCGTGGCCCTGGGTGAGGTTCGATGTCTCGGTCATGATGAGCCTCCTGCTCAGTTCAACGCTTTCCTAAACACTCTGTTTAGGTTTACCATCCCAGGGTGACCACATCGAGGGCGGATGCGCAAGAGGCAAACCACGCGGACCAGGCCGACCGTGCCGACCGGGCCGACCAGGCCCCGCTCACGATCGGCGACCTGGCCCGCCGGACCGGGCTGACTCCGGCGGTGATCCGGATGTGGGAGTCGCGGCACGGCTTCCCCGAGCCGCACCGGCTCGAGAGCGGCCACCGGCGCTACGCCGAGCGCGACGTCGAGCTGATCCACCACGTGCTGCGCCGGCGCGACGCCGGCATCCGGCTCGAGGTCGCGATCGCCGAGGCCGCAGCGTCCCGGGAGCCGGGCAGCCCCTCGGTCTTCGCCGAGCTGCGCCGCCGGCACCCGCACCTGGCCACCCACCGGCTCCGCAAGTCCACCCTGCTGGCGCTCTCCTGGGCGATCGAGGACGAGTTCTGCGCCCGCGCCGAGCGAGCGGTGATCTTCGGCGCCTTCCAGCGCGAGCGCTACTACCGGCCCGCCGCCGCCCGCTGGGAGGAGCTCGCCCGGGTGGCGCGCTCGGCGATGGCCCTCGGCGACTTCAGCACCCCCGCAGCTCCCGGCGACCGGGTGATCCGCGTGACGCTTCCCGAGGACGCCCCGATGCGCCGGGAGTGGGCCGTCGTCTGCGACTCCCCGCACCTGCCCGCGGTGCTGACCGCCTGGGAGCTGCCGGGCCAGACCACCGTTCCGGACCGGCACCGGATCTTCGAGTCGGTGTGGAGCGTCGACCCTCGCGCGGTCCGCGATGCCGCGCGGGTGTGCGCCCAGGTGGCCCAGAGCACCGGCATCGCCGAGGCCGGCCCGCTGCTCTACGAGCTCGCCGACGACCCGCCCCCCAGCACCACCGACCCCGCCGCGGCCACCACGCTGTTCAACCGCGTCGTCGCCTACGTGGACGGGCTGGGCTGACCGGGGCCGCCCACCCCGCCGGGCCCGGCCAGCAGCGCCTCCGCCACGCGCCGGCCGGAGACCAGCGCTCCCTGCAACGAGCTCGTGTCGCGATGGTCCCCCGCGACGAGCACCGGCTCGCCGTCGTGGTCGACCCACGCGCGCCGCCGCATCGGGTGTGGCGCCGGCATGGCCGGAAGGGCGCGCGGCACGTCGTACGCCGCGAGCAGCCGCCAGTGGTTCGCGTCGGTCTCGTGCAGCCGGGACAGGTGCGGGCGCAGCGCGGCGTCGTCGGCGCCGGCTCCCGCCGCCCCCTCGTGGACCACCGACGTCGCGACGAGCACCCGTCCCGGCGGCGCGTAGGACGGTGCGGCCTCGCTCAGGGCGACGGTGTTGGCCACCGGGGAGCCCGGCACGGCGTCGACCACCAGCGAGCCCGAGCGCTCGGGCCAGGGCGCGGCCGCGTGGTAGAAGGTCGTCACGCCGCGGGCCGGCGGCGGCTCGCCGAGGCCGGGCAGCAGCCGGTGGGCCGTCCACGCGTCCGTCGCCACCACCACCGCCCCGGCCGGCACCTCCCCAGCCTCCGTCGCCACGCCCCGGCCACCGACCCGGCGCACCGGCGCACGGAGCGTGACCGTCCCCGGCGGCAGCCCCGCAGCCAGCTGCTCGGCCAGCTGCTGCATCCCGGCCGCCGGCACCGCCGAGCGGCCCCACACGAACATGCGGAACATCAGGTCCAGGAACCGCCGCGAGGTGACGGGCTCGCGCTCGAGCACCACGCCGGAGAAGAACGGCCGCAGCACCTCGTCGACCACCTGGTCGGGGATGCCCGCGCGCCGCCACGCCTCCGGCGCCGGTACGTCGTCGCGGCGGCGCAGCGCGACGACCGGCAGCACCGCCGTACGAGCGGCGTAGGCGCCGAGCGCCAGCTTGCCCCGGACCCCCGTGAGCGGCGAGCCGACGACGGCCGGCAGCGAGGTCGGCTCGCGCAGGGGGTGCGGCAACCGGTCGATGCCGCCGGGCCGGGCCACCCGGACGGCCGCGTCGAGGTAGCGCAGGTCCAGCGCGTCCAGGTCGAGCACCCGGCGCACCTCGGGGTAGCCGGTGTTGAGCACCTGGAACCCGCGGTCGAGCCGGAAGCCGTCGACGACGTCGGTGCGTGCCCGGCCACCCACCCCGGCCGAGGCCTCCAGCACCCGCACCGTGCGCCCGGCCGCGACCAGCCGCCGCGCGCACGCCAGCCCGGCCAGACCCGCACCGACCACGACCACGTCCACGCGCTCGACCATCCGGACCCCATCCTTCCCAGGAACCTCAACAACTTGTTGAAGTCTGACACGCCCCACCCCGATTCGTCCTCGGTCACCCAGCGGCAGGTTGGCTCGCAACCGCGGACGAATCGGGGTTTTCACGCGCGGAAGTGGTCCGGACGGGGGATGGCACACCGCGCCGCGCTTTCGGCATGGTTCTGCGGGCGGGCCGTGACCGTGCGCACCGACGGCCGGCCACCTCCCCCGACCAGCCGAAGGAACCCACATGACCGCGCAGCCCTCCACCCGCTCCGAGGAGCACACCACCCCGGCGACCCGGCTCCGTGACGCGCTCGCCCCGGTGAGCGTGCACCTGCCCGGCGACCTGGAGTACGACGCCGCCCGGATGCCGTGGAACGTCACCGTCGACCAGCGGCCGGCCGCCGTCGCGGTGCCGGCCGACGCCACAGAGGTCGCCCTGGTGGTCCGCGAGGCGGCCCGCGTCGGCCTCCGCGTCGCGGCGCAGAGCACGGGGCACGCCGCCGCCCCGCTGGCCGGCTCCGACCTGTCCGCGGTCGTCCTGCTGCGGACCGCCCGGTTGCACGGGGTGAGCGTCGACCCCGAGGCCCGGGTGGCGCGCGTGGGCAGCGGCGCCGAGTGGCAGCACGTCGTGGAGGCGGCCGCCGCGCACGGCCTCGCCGCACTGCACGGCTCGTCGCCCGACGTCGGCGTCGCCGGCTACACGCTCGGCGGCGGCATCGGCTGGTACGCCCGCAAGCACGGGCTGGCAGCCAACAACGTCGTCGCGCTCGAGGTCGCGCTCGCCGACGGCCGGATCGTCCGCGCCGACGAGCACCGGCACGCCGACCTGTTCTGGGCGCTGCGGGGAGGCGGCGGCAGCTTCGGCGTGGTCACCTCCCTCGAGCTGCGGCTGTTCCCGATCCAGGACGCCTACGCCGGCATGCTGGTGTGGGACCTCGAGCACGCGGAGCCGGTCCTGCGCCGCTGGGCGGAGTGGTCGGCCACCGCCCCCGACGAGGCGACCACCTCGCTGCGGTTCATGAGGTTCCCGCCGATGCCCGAGCTGCCGGACTTCCTGCGCGGGCGCCGTCTCGTGATCGTCGACGGCGCCTTCCTCTGCGACGACGACGCCGCCGCCGCGGAGCTGGCCGGCCTGCGCGAGCTCGCGCCCGAGATGGACACGTTCGCCCGGGTGCCCGCCGCCTCGCTCAGCCGGCTGCACATGGACCCGGAGGGTCCGACCCCGTTCGTCGGCGGCAGCGCGATGGTGCGCGAGCTCGACGGGGCCGCGGTCGACGCGTTCCTGGAGGCCACCGGTCCCGCGTCCGAGTGCGGGGTGCTCATGGCCGAGCTCCGGCAGCTCGGCGGCGCGCTCGCCCGGCCGCACCGCGGCGCCGGGCCGCTGCCCCAGCTCGACGCCAGCCACGTCGCCTTCTTCGTCGCGGTCGCCCCCACACCCGAGATGGGCGCGGCAGGCGTGGCCGACGTCGACCGGGTGCTCGGCACGCTGGCGCCGCACTGCACCGGCGGCAGCTTCCTCAACCTCGCCGAACGCAGGGTCGACACGTCAGCCGGCTACCGCACCGAGGACTGGCTGCGCCTGCAGCGCGTGCGGTCCACGGTGGACCCCGACGGCCTGTTCCTCGCCAACCACGACATACCGGCCCGCTGAGGGCTGCGGGCCCGGGCGTCACGCCGAGGCGCTCGCTCGCTCCCTGGTCCGGCGGGCGTGGGCGGCCACCTTGGCGCGGTTGCCGCAGGCGGCCATGTCGCACCAGCGGCGACGGCCGCGCACGTCGATGAACATCCAGCCGCAGTCGACCCCCGGGCACGCCGCGACCTTGGCGATGTCCGGGGAGGTGAGCAGGCCGGCAGCCGACCAGGCCACCGCCAGGACCGGCAGCTCCAGCCCCGCCGCCGCAGCCGCGATCGACCAGGTCGCAGGGCCGCCGTCGGCAGGTCTCAGCTCCAGCAGGGCACCGGCGCGTCGCAGCTCGACGCCCAGGTCGCCGAGCGCCCGGGCGTCGGCGGGGGCGAGCACGGCGTCGTGCACCGCGGCACGCAGCGCCCGGGCGCGCTCGAGGACACGGGCTGCGCTCCCGGGCTCGCGACGGCCCTGGGCGCGCAGCACCTCGACGCGGTCGTCGTCGGCGAGGCCGGCGTACCCGGTCCACACCGCGAGGGTGTCGTAGTCGCGCAGCCACTCGCGCTTGTCGTCACCGATCGAGGAGCGCTCTCCCCAGCCGGCCCAGGTGTTGCAGAAGTCGAGAGCCGGATGTCCCCCCAGCGGCTTGGGCAGCTTGACGCCATGGGTCTCGATCCAGTGCATTCCCCAATTGTGCCTTGAATCGTGACCTGGGGCCATGATCGACTCCTAACCAGTTAGAAGCAGTCAATCGGTTAGGAGAGGTGCATGACAAGACCACGACAGCGCGGGGCAACGGCGCTGGCTGCCGCCGCGCTGATGACGCTCGCTGCCTGCGGCGGCGGTGACGGGGGGAGCACGCCGGGGACGGAGGAGTCGTTCCAGGCCGGTGGCGGCGCCGGTTCGGCGAAGAACGCGAAGGCCGAGGCGCCGATGGCGATGCCGGACAGCGCGGCCCAGGGCGGCACCTTCACGGTGCTGACGTCGGTGGCGCCGAGCACGCTGGACCCGACTCAGGCCTACTACACCGACTCGACCGCGATCCTCTCCGACCTGGTGACCCGCTCGCTGACCCAGTTCGTCTACGACCCCTCCAGCGACGACATGCAGCTGGTCCCGGACATGGCGACCGATCTTGGCCGGCCGAACGAGGACAACACCGAGTGGACCTTCACGCTGCGTGACGGGCTGAAGTACGAGGACGGCACCGACGTGAAGGCCGAGGACGTGGCCTACGCGGTCAAGCGCTCCTTCGCGATCGCCGAGCTGCCGGACGGCCCGACCTACAACACCACGTTCTTCCTCGACGGCGACACGTACAAGGGCCCGTTCTCGGACAAGTCGGACTACAAGGGCGTCGTGGTGAACGGCAACGACATCACCATCAAGATGCGCCGGCCGTTCACCGACATGGACTACTACGCCTCCTTCCCGCAGTTCACCGCGATCCCGGAGGCGAAGGACAACCCGGAGACCTACGGCCAGCACCCGCTGGCCACCGGTCCCTACAAGTTCTCCGACTACAAGGCCGGCACCAGCCTGTCGCTGGTCAAGAACGAGAACTGGGACCCCGACACCGACCCCGGCCGCATCCAGGCCGTCGACGGCTGGGAGTTCAAGTTCGCCCAGGACACCGCCAAGCTCGAGAACGTGATCATCAACGACACGGGCTCGGCGCAGACCACGCTCACCTACGACAACGTGAGCGCGGCGTCCTACCGGCAGATGCAGCAGGAGAAGGACCGGTTGGTGCGGGGCACGAACCCGTGCACGTTCATGTGGTTCCTCGACATGACCAAGATCAAGGACCTCAAGGTCCGCCAGGCGCTCGGCTGGGCCTACCCGTACCAGGACGCCTGGAAGGCCGGCGGGGACATCGTCGGCGTCACCCGGGTCCCGGGCACGGCGATCCTGCCGCCGGGCACCGCCGGCCGCAAGGAGTACCAGGCGCTCGACGGCCAGGACGGTCAGACGACCGACCCGGAGAAGTCGAAGGCGCTGCTGAAGGAGGCCGGCGCCGAGGGCTTCGAGATCAAGTTCCTCTACGCCACCGACGACGACCAGCAGGTCGCTGCCAAGGACGCGATCGTCCAGGGCCTCGAGGCCGGCGGCTTCAAGGCCACGCCGATCGCCTCGACCACCGAGACGATCCGCACCGACCGGACCGACTACAACAGCCCGATCAACGTCCGCTCCAGCGGCTGGTGCTCGGACTGGCCCTCGGGAATCACCTGGTTCCCGGCTCAGTGGGCCGGCGACCTGGTCGGCCTCGAGGGGATGCCGAACCCGGCCAACTTCAAGGTCAAGGAGATGGACGCCGAGCAGGACCGCATCCTCGACACCCTCTCCCCCGAGCAGGCGGTCAAGGCGTGGGGCGACTTCGACGAGAAGATGGAGACGACCTACTACCCGGCCGTCAACATCGGGTACGGCGGGGTCGCGATGATCCACGGCTCGAAGGTCGGCGGCATGGCCAACGACAACGTCCGCGGCATGCCCACGTTCGGTCGGATGTACATCAGCGAGTAGTCAGCGACGCATCCCGGCGGGCATGACGGCCGGTGAGGGCGGCACCACCACCCACCCTCACCGGCCGCTGCCCGTCTCGCCGGTGTCGGTGTCGGGACTGGTGCCGGTGACGGGACTGGTGCCGGTGACGGGACGGCGGCGCTCACGGTAGAGCCGACGCAGCTCGTCGCCTCCCACAGTGTCGAAGTAGTCCAGGTGGTTGTGGTGCGCGTCGAGCGCACCGATCAGCAGAGCCATCACCCGAGGCCGGCTGCGCCGAGCGGGCGTCAGGTCGGGTCGGGCCCCTGCGGACCGGGCGAACGGGCTGAGCATCGTGGCGACCTCCTCGACAGCTCTGTCATCTCGACCCTGCCCCGACGACCCGGTGGGCGTCAGGGCCCGAGGCCTCCGACGGCCCGGCCGATGGTCCTGAGCAGTCCACGCCCTGGACAGGAGCCGCCTCTCGACGCGCGAGGTCGGTGGGGCATGCTGATGTGGGAGGAATGCACCGGGCAGGACAGGCCCGACCGACACGGAAGCGGTGACCTCGCGGTGACAGACCAGGATCTCGACGTTCGCAGCAACCAGGTGACCGCGCACAGCTGGCGTGAGACAGACCGGTTCGTCCCGGCGCGAGTGGTCCGGCCGCTCCAGAACCTCATGCAGATCGAGGTCAGCAGCGTCGCCCTGATCCTGGCCGCGACCGTCGCGGCGCTGGTGATGGCCAACACCGGCCTCGCCGACGCCTACCGGCACTTCTGGGAGAGCGACGTACGGCTCGACCTCGGCGACATCGAGCTGGTCAACCTGACCTTCCACGAGCTGGTCAACGACGGCTTGATGACGCTGTTCTTCCTGCTGGTCTCCCTGGAGATCAAGCGAGAGATGGTCTTCGGGGAGCTGCGCGACCCGCGGGCGGCGGCCCTGCCGATCGTGGCCGCGATCGGCGGCATGCTGGCGCCGGCCCTGATCTACACCGCGTTCAACGCCGGCGGTCCGCACCTGCAGGGGTGGGGCATCCCGATGGCGACCGACATCGCCTTCGCGGTCGCCGTCATCACCGCGCTCGGCGACCGGGTGCCGATGGGCGCCCGGCTCTTCCTGCTCACCCTGGCGATCGTGGACGACCTGGGCGCGATCCTCGTGATCGCGGTGTTCTACACCGCCGACCTCCAGCTGCAATGGCTGTTCGCGGCGGTGGGGATCGTCGTGCTCGCGTTCGTGCTGCAGCGGGTCCGGGTGCGCTCCTTGGGCGTCTACATCATCCTCGGCACCGTCGCCTGGTTCGCGCTGCACGAGTCCGGAGTGCACGCCACCTTGGTCGGTGTCGCCTTCGGACTGATCACGCCGGCCTTCGCCCTCCTGCCGCCCAACCTCTATCCCGAGGTCGCCACCCGCCTGATCGACGAGGTGGTCGACCGCAACCAAGACGGGGCGGTGACCGCGGACGAGCACGAGCAGAACGACTACACGCTCCGTGAGATCCGCCGGCTGTCGAAAGAGACCCAGTCACCGCTGCACAGGATCGAGTCCAGCCTCGGCCCCTACGTCGCCTTCGGGATCGTGCCGCTGTTCGCCTTCGCCAATGCCGGCCTCCCGCTCCCCCGAGTCCCCGTGTCCACCTGGCTCGCCGACCCCGTGGTGCTCGGGGTGGCGCTGGGCCTGGTCTTCGGCAAGACGCTGGGCGTCTTCGGAGCCTCCTGGGTCGCGGTGCGCACGGGGTTGGCCCGGTTCCCCAGCGGCATGCAGCTGAGCCACCTCCTGGGAGTGGCGGTGACCGCCGGGATCGGCTTCACGGTCGCGATCTTCGTGGCCAACCTCGCCTTCACCGACGAGGCCGTCCTCGAGCTGGCGAAGCTCGGGATCCTGCTCGGCAGCGTTGTCGCCGCGGCCACCGGCTACCTCGTCCTGCGCCTGGTCGGCGGCGGCGACGAGGCGGCGGACTCCTGAGAGTCCCATAGTGCCGCGAAGGCGGCCATGTCCTGCCGCCAGACGGGCAGTGATCGCGGCCTCGCGGCGATCGCGACGAACCGTCGTCTCCGGTGCTTGGCGGTCCTAGACTCGTGCCATGCTCGACCGGCGGAACCTCGCGCCCGGCGACGACGACGCCGGGGCGACGGCGGACGCCTCCTGGAGCCGGGTGGCGCTGATCTCCGGATGGGTGGCTGGCGTGGGGCTGGCCGCCCAGACCGCGCTCTTCCTCCTCGATGCGGCCAACCTGTTGGCCGACGAGACCGAGCCTCACCGGACCGGCGCGGGAGTAGAGGCCGATCGGGCGCAGTACTACGCGGACTTCTTCAACCGCCAGCACGCGATCCTGTGGGACATCGTGCTGCGCGACACACTGGGCCCGATCGCCTTCCTTGCCCTGGCGATCTGGGCGGTCGCCGTGGTCTTCAGGCTCCGGCCCGTGGGTCCGGTCGGACCGATGACGGTCTTCTTCTTCACGGTCGGCTCAGTGCTCCACATCGTCAGCGACCTGATCTATCTCAGTCTCGAGCGCTTCTGGAGGTTCGAGGGCTGGTCCGCGGATCCTCCGGGGCCGATGAACGCCTTCGGAGCGGCCGTCGACGCGGTCGACATCTCCACCACCTATCTCGAGGCGTCGTCCTACCTCGTCCTGGCCGTGGGCGCCGGGTGCCTGGCGCGGCTGGTTCTCAGCGACGAACGGATACCGAGGTGGCTTGGGATAGCCGCGGGAGTCGAGGGAGCCGCGCTGGTGCTGCTGGGCTTGGGAATCGCCCTCCGGCAGGACCTGCTGTTCCAGATCGGCGGCGGTTTCGCCGGGATCGTTCTCGGTCCCGTTGTCGCCATCGGACTGGGTCACGCCCTCACCCGTGTGGTCGGCGGCCGGGTGGTCCGCGGCAGGGAGCCCCCTCCGGACTCCGCACCCGCAAGCCCCTGACAGGGCGCTGCAGGACCCATCTCTCGAGACCGCACCTGACCGGCGCGAAGGGGGCCGCTAGCCCTCCGTGAGCTCGCGCAGGAACGCCTTGCCACGCTCGCTGGTGGGGTTCTCGAGGACCTGCTCGGGAGTGCCCTCCTCGACGATCTGCTTGTCGGCCATCAGCAGGACCCGGTCGGCGGCACGCCGGGCGAAGCGCATCTCGTGCGTGACCACGACCATGGTCATTCCCTCGTCGGCCAGGGTCCGCATCACATCGAGCACCTCACCGACCAGCTCGGGGTCGAGGGCGGAGGTCGGCTCGTCGAAGAGCATCACGTCGGGGTCCATGGCCAGGGCTCGGGCGATGGCAACCCGCTGTTGCTGCCCACCGGAGAGGTTGTCCGGGTAGGCCTCGGCCTTCTCCGCGAGGCCCACCCGCTCGAGCAGCTCCTCCGCCCGGGCGCGGGCCTCCTTGCGGGAGCGGTTCAGGACGTCCTGCTGGGCCATCGTGAGGTTGTCGATGACCTTCATGTGCGGAAAGAGGTTGAAGGCCTGGAAGACCATGCCGATCCGGCTGCGGATGTGGTTGAGGTGCTTCTCCTTGTAGACAAGCTTCTCGCCGCCCACGCGGATGGTGCCTTCCTGTATCTGCTCCAGCCCGTTGATGCAGCGCAAGAGCGTGCTCTTCCCCGCCCCCGAGGGCCCGATGAGGACGACCACCTCGCCGCGGCGGACGTCGAGGTCGACGCCCTCGAGGACCACGGTCTCACCGAACTTCTTGACGATCCCCTTCATCTCGACGAGCGGCTCGCCCTCACGACTGGCCCGGGTCTGTCCGGTCTGCTGAGTCGTCATCACGTCACCTCCGGTGGGCGCTGAGTCGGTACTCCAGCCTGTTCACCAAGAAGGTGAGCACGAGCACGATGGCCAGGTAGTACAGCGACACGATCAGGTACATCGTCAGCGGCTGGTAGGTCGACGCCGCGAGGTTCCTGGAGGTCTGGAACAGCTCGGTCATCCCGATGAAGGACACGAGCGAGGAGTCCTTCACCGCGATGATGAACTGGCTGCCGAGCACCGGCAGGATCGCGCGAAGCGCCAGGGGCGCCCGGACCCTTCTCAGCGTCTTCAGCCTCGACATGCCCAGGGACCGTGACGCCTCGTTCAGCCCCTTCGGCACGGACTGGAAGCCCGACCGGATGATCTCGGCGATGTAGGCGGAGTTGTGGATCGCCAGCGCGATCGCCCCCGCCCAGAAGGCCGGCAGCAGGATCACTTGAGAGATCCCGAAGTAGAGCACGAAGATCTGGGCGATCAGGGGCGTGCCGCGGATGATGCCGATGAACCCGGTCGCGATCCACCGCAGGGCCGCGACCGAGCTCATCGACATCGCCGCAACGAGGCTGCCGAAGACCATGGCAAATGCGAGCGCCGTGCCCGTCAGCGTGAGTGTGACCCTCGTGGCCGCCAGGAAGAGTGGCGCCGTGTCGGCGAGGTAGTCGAAGAACGTCATGACTCAGGAGATGTCCTGCCCGAACCACTTCTTGCTGATCTCGGCGTAGGTGCCGTCCTCCTTGATCGCAGCCAGAGCCTCGTTCAACTGCTCCACCAGGGCGGCGTTTCCCTCCTTGACCGCGAAGGCCGGCTCCTCGGTGTAGAGCGGGTCACCGCACGCCCGCAGGCTGCGGCCGGCCTGGTCGATCTGGTAGAGCCCGACCAGGCGGTCGGTCATGGCGCCGTCGAGACGGCCGGAGTCGACGTCCTCGAGCGCGGTCACGTCGGAGGTGAAGGTACGGATGTCGCCGACCCAGTCCTCGTCCTTGAGGAAGGACTCGTACGTCGTCCCCGATGCCACACCCACAGTCGGGCTGTCCATCTGCGTCGGGTCCTGGCAGTCGCTGTCGTTGCGCACGAACATGGTGGCACCCGAGGTGTAGTAGCTGTCGGTGAAGTCGACGGCCTTGTCGCGGTCCTCGGTCGGGCTCATCGACGCGATGAGGACGTCGTACCGGTTGCTCTGCACGCCCTGGATCAAGGTGTCGAACGCACCTGTCTTGGTCTCGAGCTCGAGCCCCATCTCATCGGCGATCGCGACTGCGATGTCGTAGTCGAACCCGGCGAGCTCGTTGTCCTCGAAGTAGCTGAAGGGCCGGAACTCGCCGCTCATCGCGACGACCATCTGGCCCTCGTTGATCAGCTGGGGCTCACCTCCGGCGTCACCGCCGCCCCCGTCGCTGCCACCGCACGCCGCGAGTGCGAACAGGGCACCGGCCGCCAGGGCTGCCGTCAACGAGGACCGGCTCGCACGACGGCGGGCGGGCGAGTGGTTGCGGGAAAGCTTCATCTCTTCTGCCTCCGTTCGAGACCCCGCGACAAGCACAAGGTCGGGACGATCTGCTTCGGTCGGGCTGTCGACGCTATCGCTAGATCGAGCCGAAGATACTCATCCGACGCACACGAGCGGGTCCGAGCACGGCGACCATGCACCTCGAAGGCGCCATTTCCCCTGCGAACCAACGCTTCTCGGCCTCTGGGACGGGCGGACCAGGAAGTTATGGCTTCGTTAGGAGACGCGGTCGGGTGTCGCGTGCCGGGTGCGATGGAGGCTCTCGATCCACGGAGGGATGAGAGTCATGGCGGCACCGATGGCGAGGCGACACCGCCGATGCCGAGGATCCGGCCGGGACACACACATCGAGTCGGTCAGTTGAGATCCCGCTTTCCCCGCGAGCACCCGAGGACCCATCCGCTGGAGTTCCGGACAAGCCGCCCATACCTCGGCATACTCATCGGCGTCCCTCGGCCATCGACGTTCGAGCGTCCCTCCCCTTTGCCCCGCCGGTGCGGCCTGCTCGCAGTCCCGACGGGGTCCGAGCACATCTGGTTGGAGATTTGATGAGGATCCCCCGTTCCACCCCTGCCTTCGTGGCGCTTGGCGCCATCGCCATGCTGGCCATCGGCGCGACTGGCGCTTCCGCCGACCGCCTGATCGGCAGCGCCCAGATCAACGACGACAGCATCCGTTCGGTCGATATCCGCGACGGCAACCTCCGCGGCGTCGACGTCAAGGACGGCTCCCTCGGTTGGCGAGACCTCAACGCCTTCACCAAGAGGATGGCCCGGCTCCCCGGCCCCGAGGGCGAGCAGGGTGAGCAGGGCGAGCAGGGCGAGCAGGGCGAGCAGGGCGAGCAGGGCGAGCAGGGCGAGCAGGGCGAGCAAGGTCCGCAGGGAGAGAGGGGTGAGCCTGGCCTCCCTGGCGCGAAGGGCGACACCGGGGCAGTCGGCGCGGCAGGCCCCATCGGCCTCCAGGGCGAACAGGGTCCCGTCGGCGAGACCGGCCCCCAAGGGCCACCGGGTGAACCCGGTGAGATCGGCGCGCAGGGCCCCAAGGGCGACACCGGCGCGGACGGCCTTGCCGGACCCAAGGGCGACCCAGGAGCCCCAGGCCCGAAGGGCGACACCGGTCTGCAAGGCGCGCAGGGCGAACCCGGCCCCGCCGGCGCCGGCGCCATGACGCTCAAGGACGGGAACGGCAACCGCATCGGGTCCGTCGACTCGATGACCCGAGGAAGCGTCACC
Source organism: uncultured Actinomycetota bacterium (assembly GCA_963835385.1). Lineage (GTDB taxonomy): Bacteria > Actinomycetota > Actinomycetes > Propionibacteriales > Nocardioidaceae > Nocardioides_B. The sequence continues at coordinate 306,139 of CAWIFK010000005.1, read as the reverse complement.
GTGATCACCGCTCAAGGCTACCTGCTAGTCGTGCGCTGGGACGGCAGCATCCCCGCAGCCCAGGCGTACTACACCGGCAGCGGCTGCACCGGTACGGCCTACCTCAACGCGGGAGGGTCGGGCATCAGCCCCCTCTACGCGAAGACGTTGGTCTACCTGAACAGCGCTGGAACACTGGCCGCTCCCGCCAACCTGGACGCGAGCGGCTCCGCGCCCAACACGAGCTTCACCGCCGCCACCATCGACAACCCCGGCTGCGGCGACAGCGCCGGCTCCCGTAGCGGCTGGGAGCTCGAGCCGGTCAACGCATCGACAGTCGGCCTGCCGGCTGGTGTCACCAGCCAACTGGCCACGCCGCTCACACTCTCCTGATAGGCACTGCTGAGCGCTGAACGAATCGCCGCGCCGCCCCGCCACCGACACGGTGGCGGGGCGGTGGCGGTTCACCCGATGCCTCACCAGACGTACACCCGCGGACCGGGGACCGGGGTGTTGCGGCTCGGCCACGGTCCGCGGAGGAGTCGGCGGCTGACATCGCCGGGGCACCGCTCAACGCCGAACCATTGACACACGAGACCGCTGACACCAGCGGTAGAATCCGCCGGCGAGGCACCACCGCTGCCTCGCCGAACTGGGGCCAGCGCACCGTCAGGAGCGGCCGCATGGACAGCACCGGCATCATCTCGTGCCCACTCCGCGGTCAGGTTGACCCGCGCGCCCTGCGATTCAGCGCCGCGGCAACCGCCAGCGTGCTCGCGATCGTGTTGCTCACAGTCGCTCCCGCCCGGTCTCTGGCTCTCGGCCTGCTTGCCTCCCAGGTTGCCGTGTTCGGGTTCACCGCGTTCGTGAGCGTGCACTGGTCCGTGTGGGCGCAGATCTTCGCCCGCTTCATCTGGCCGCGGATCGGGCCGGCACCCGAGTTGGCAGATGCTCGCCCGGCCCGCTTCGGCCAGTTCATCGGCTTCGTGTTGACCGCCCCGGCACTGCTCAGCTTCGTGATCGGCGCCGACGGTCTTGGCTACGGCCTGACCGCCGTCGCTGTCGCCGGGGCCGTCCTCAACGCAGCTTTCGGGGTCTGCTTGGGCTGCAAGATCTACCGGCTTGGTGGTCGGCTGCAGCGTGGTCAAGCCTGAACCTCATCTGTCGCCCGCTGGTGGACGTCCCTCAGAGCTGGTGCCGCTCGAGAGGTTCACTCAGTCCAGCGCTACTCCCGGGGCGATCTCCCGGTCACTGCCGGCTGGACGGCCCTCAGCCTTCCGCACAACGTCCGCACGGACAGCCGTGACCACCGGATCCGGCCGGACAGGGCCGGACGATGACGAAGGGCCCCGGCGGGGGGAACCCGGCCAGAGGCCCTTTTCACTCGGTGGCAGGTGCAGGTGGGTTGGGCAATAGTGGCAGTGTCCGGGACATATTGGCACTGACCGCAGGAGGTGGTATGACCAGGCGGTTTCATCATGCGTGTTGTGAGGGGAGAAGAGCGAGGTGGCCGCGATACGGGGTGTCGCGGTTCTGGATGCAGACCTGGTCAAACGGTTCTCGCGAGGGCGAGGCGCCTACGAGCGGTCCGACGATTTGACCAGCAAAGGTGTGCAGTGCATGGAGAGCAGATCGAGCGGCTCCGCAAGGATTTGTCCCGGCAAGGCCGGACGGCGGCGCGGACACCATCCGCACCCACCAGGCCGGCGGAGGCCGTGGTCGAAGACCTCGACGATCGAGCCGGTGCGCGCGGTCTCGACGATTGGCGGGTGTTGAGCCGACGCGGGTTCGTCACCGCGTAGCCGAAGAAGCGCCCGTAGTCGACCTCGCACCGGTTCAGCGCCGCTCGGCCTCATGAACGGTGGCAGGCCGACATCACGCACTGGCAGCAGGCCGACGACAGCGATGTCGAGATGCTGCACATTGAAGACGAGCGCTACCCGCGTCGAGCTGCTGTCCCGGACCCGCCGGACCATCACCGCGGTGGAGGAGCGGTCCGGTCATTCGAAGCGCCATCAATCGCTGCGGATTACCCGCCTGCGGACTTCTCCGACATTGGGGCCGAGTGCACCGGCAAAGCCCACCGAGGAGGCCAGGTCACCCTGGCAGCCGAACTGGTCACCCTGCGGATCAGGTTCGATCACTCCCGGCTCTACCACCCTCAGACCTTCCGCAAGGTCGAACGGATCCACCAGACCCAGAAGAAGTGGCTGGCGACCCAGAGCGGCACACACTCTGATTCGAACCTGCGTAGGTATACACCGACGGATTTACAGTCCGCTCCCATTGGCCGCTCGGGCAACCTGCCGTGCTGGCGCCGTTTGAACACCGGCGCAACGAGACGAAAGAATAGCGCAGCCGGACTCGCTGAACTAAATCCGCCTGCGGCGCAGGCGCGGGAGGAGCCCCACACCATGGCCGACTCGTCGTTCGACATCGTGAGCAAGCTGGATCAGCAGGAGATCGACAACGCGATCAACCAGACCCAGCGCGAGATCAGCCAGCGGTTCGACTTCAAGAACACCGGCGCGAGCATCTCGCGCTCCGGCGAGCACGGCGTCGAGATCACGGCCAGCGCCGACGACCGCGCCGCCGCGGTCCTCGACGTGTTCAAGGACAAGCTGATCAAGCGCAACCAGTCCCTGAAGGTCCTCGACCCGGGCGACCCCCGCCAGTCGGGTCGGGAGTCGAAGATCTCGGTCGCCCTGAAGGAGGGCATCTCCCAGGAGGACGCCAAGAAGGTCGGCAAGCTGATCCGCGACGAGGGCCCCAAGGGCGTCAAGGTCCAGGTGCAGGGCGACGAGCTGCGCGTCTCCAGCAAGAAGCGCGACGACCTGCAGGCCGTGATCGCCCTGGTCAAGGGCCAGGACTACGACTTCGCGGTGCAGTTCACCAACTACCGCTGACGCCGCCGCGCCCAGCCCTCCCCCGGCGGAGCAGCGAGTGCCACGTGTGGGTGCAACGCGAGGCGGGTAATCGTTCTCACTGGGGACCGACGGGCACGTCCGCCGGTCCACCACGCACGTTGTGGGAGGGCGCGTCAGGTGAGCTATTCGTTGAAGCACTGGCTGCTGGTGTCGGTGAAGGCCGCGCTGGCTGCGTCCGTGGCCTGGTCGCTGGTGCAGCCGCTGGGCGGCGTGGCCGACGACTACCCGTACTACGCACCGCTCGGCGCGGTCATCGCCGTGACCAGCACGGTCGCCAGCTCGATCCGCGAGTCGCTGCACGGACTGGCCGCGATCGCCGCCGGGGCACTCCTCTCGCTCGCCACGATCCTCACCCCACTGCCCGTCGTGGTCGATCTGGCGCTCGTCGTGGGCATCGGGTCGTTCCTCGCCGGCAGCAAGTACTTCGGCAACAAGGCCGGCTGGGTGCCGATCTCTGCCCTGTTCGTGCTGATCATCGGCCATGACGACGTCTTGACCTACGCCCTTGCCTACCTCGGCCTCACTGCCCTGGGCACCGTGGTGGGGATCGCGCTCAACGTGGCGTTCCCTCCCATGGCACTGACCCCGATGACGGACTCGGTCTCCCGGCTCCGGGACCTCCTGGCCTCCCAGCTCGACGACCTGTCCGAAGGGCTGCTGCGTGAGGAGCCCCTGACCGAGGACGAGTGGAAGGAGCGTCAGCGGTCGATCCGGCCGTCCACCGAGGGGCTGCAACGGGAGGTGGACAACGCCGCCGAGTCCCGGCGCGCGAACTGGCGGGCACGCCGGTGGGACGAGACCACGGAGCTGCGCTACCAGCAGGCGCGGGCCCTACAGCACGTCGCGTTCCTCATCGAGGACATGACCGCGCTGCTGGTGGAGCACGAGCGGTCCGACCTGGAGACCGTGGCACTGGGACCACGGGTGCGTCCGTATGCCGCGCACGCGCTGATGGAGATGGCCGAGGTGCTGCGCTCGGTCGAGGGCCACACCGCCGCGAAGCAGGAGCTCTGTGAGGCCGACGACGCCCTCGGCAAGCTCATCGAGGCGATCCGGGAGGAGCGCAGCCGCTCCGAGACCGACCTGTTCGCCGCCGGCACGGTCGTCGTCGGGGTGCGCCGAGCGTTGGCGCCGCTGGTTCCCGAGGACCTGCGCAGCGAGCTGCCGTCGAACTGGTGACCTGCGAGCCCGGACCGGTCAGCCCAGCGCCGTCAGCACCGGGTCGAGCAGCCACCCCGGAAGCACCGAGAACAACAGCCCGGCGGTGAACGTCATGCCGACCGCGACGGCGACGCCGTTCGGGACGTCGTACGTCGAGGCGCCCGGAGCGACCGCGGGCCGGAACAGCTCGGCCAGCCAGCGGACGTAGTAGACCAGCCCGATCGCGACGTTGAGCGCCATCACCACCACCAGCCACGGGGCGCCGGATGCGGCGTCGAAGACCACCACCTTGGCGAGCAGCCCCACGACGCCGGGTGGCAGCCCGGCCAGCGCGACCAGGGCGAACGCCAACGGCCAGCCGGCGCCCGGCTCCTCGCGCACCAGGCCCCGGTAGTCCGCGAGCCGCTGCGCGGGGTGGCGCGTGCCCACGACCGTCGCGACGGCGAACGCACCGAGGTTCACGAAGGCGTAGACCGCCAGGTAGCCCATCGAGGCCCCGAACGCGGCGGCCACGTCACCCGCACCCGCCACCGCACCGAACGGCACCAGGATGTAGCCGGCCTGGGCGACCGAGGACCAGGCCAGCAGCCGGATGGCGTTGTCCTGCCGCAGCGCGAGCACGTTGCCGACGGTCATCGTCAGGGCGGCCATCACCGCCAGCACCGGCGACCACACGTCGGCCAGCTGCGGCAGGCCGCGGCCCAGCACCAGCATCAGCCCCACGAAGCCTGCTGCCTTGGACACGACCGAGAGGTACGCCGCGATCGCGACCGGGGCGCCGGTGTAGGTGTCGGGCACCCACATGTGGAACGGCACCGCCGCCACCTTGAACGCCAGTCCCACGACGGTCAGCACCGCGCCGACGGCGAGCACCGTCTCCAGCCCCGGCCCGACGGCGACCCCGCGGGCGATGCCGTCGAGGAAGACCGACCCGGTGACGCCGTACAGCAGCGAGATTCCGAGCAGCGTCACCGCAGTGGAGACCACGGAGACCAGCAGGAACTTCACCGCGGCCTCGGCCGCCCGGACGTCGCCGCGGCGCAGCCCCACCAGGGCGAACGCCGGCAGCGAGACCACCTCCAGCGCCACCACCAGGGTGATCAGGTCCCGGGCCGCGGCGATGCTCAACGCGCCCGTCGCCGAGCAGAGCAGCAGGAACGACCACTCCCCCATGGGCGTGCGGCCCTCGGGGACCGCGGCGCTGCCGAGCAGCGTCACCATGGCCGTGCCGAAGAGCACCACGCCCCAGAACACCAGCGTGAACCGGTCCACCTCGAACGAGCACCACACCGCTGCGTCGAGGGAGCCGACGCAGAAGGTGCGGCGCGGGTCGTCCCACATCGCGACCGCCGGTACGGCGGCCGCCAGCAGGGCCAGCAGCGTCAGGCCCGTGGGCAGCAGCCGCAGCACCGGCGACCGGGTCTGCCCGACGAACGTGCCGACCAGCAGCACGACGACGGCGCCGAGCGCGAGCGTCAGGGGCGCCGCGACCGCCAGCCAGTCGATGGACTGCACGAGGGGTTCGTTCACAGCCGCTCCAGGAACGCCGAGGCGCCGTCCGCGACCGGGCCGAGCAGCAGACCGGGCGCGACGCCCAGCAGCACCGTGAGCACCAGCAGCGGGCTCCAGGTCAGCCAGTCCCACGCCGACACGTCCGCCTCCTCCGTGCGCACCACCACCGCCGCCGTCGCGACCTCGCCGACCCCGGCGTCGGCCGCGGCGACCCGGGACTCGTCGGGAAGGCCGGCGGTGGCGACGGCCGGTCCCTGCAGCGAGGTCCGCAGCAACGCCAGGAAGTAGGCCGAGGTCAAGATCACGCCGAAGGCCGCGATGACCGCCAGCGTGACGAAGGTTCCCCGCGGCAGGGCTGCGTCGGGGTAGACCGCGGAGCGGATCGCCAGCATCTCCCCCCAGAACCCGGCCAGTCCGGGAAGCCCGAGCGAGGCCACCGCCGCGAACGCCAGCACGCCGGCGGTGCGCGGCACCCGCCCGTAGAGGGTCTGCAGGCGGCGCAGGTCTCCGGTGTCGTAGCGGTCCTTGACCGCCCCGGCGACGAAGAACAGCAGCCCGGTGATCAGCCCGTGGGCGACGCTCGCGAAGACCGCGGCCTGGACCCCGCCGACGGTGTACGTCGTCGCGGCGAGCACGACGAAGCCCATGTGGCCGACCGAGGAGTAGGCGATCAGCCGCTTCAGGTCGGTCTGCGCGAGGCAGGCGAGCGCGGCGTACACGATCCCGACCACCGCGAGCGCAGCGACGACGGGCACCAGGAGGTCCCAGGACGGGTCGGTCACCGGCAGCCAGAACCGCAGCAGCCCGTAGGTGCCGAGCTTGAGCAGGACCGCAGCCAGCACCACGGACCCGACGGTGGGAGCCTGCGCGTGCGCGTCGGGGAGCCAGATGTGCAGCGGCCACAGCGGTGTCTTCACGGCCAGGCCGAGGCCGACCAGGAGCGAGGCGGTGACGGCGACCGGACCGGCGGGGCGGTAGCCCGCCGCGATCGCGACGATGTCGAAGGTGCCGGTCTCGGAGTGCACGAGCACGAAGCCGACCAGCATCAGCGCGGATCCCAGCACGGTGAAGACCAGGAAGCGCAGGGCCGCCCGCGTCCGTCCGGCGGGGTCGTGCAGGTCTCCCCACTGCCGGATCACGAACCACATGGGGATCAACGCGACCTCGAAGAACGCGAAGAACAGCACCAGGTCCAAGGCGAGGAAGGCGCCGAGCACGCCCGCCTCGATGAGCAGCAGCAGCGCGGCGAGCGACGCCACCGGGCCGCCCGCCGCGGGCCGGCGGACCAGTGCCAGCAGGACCAGCGCGAAGATGAGCGCGGTCAGCAGCACCAGAGGCCCCGAGATCCCGTCGACGCCGAGGTGCCAGCGGATGTCCAGGGCGGCCACCCAGGGCACGTTCACGGCCGATGCGTCGAGTCGGGGCGTGGAGTCCAGCACCGTCCACAGTGACCAGGCCAGGACCACCAGCCCGCCGGCCGCGGCGGTCGTGGCGGCGGCGCGGTCACCACGCCGGCCGGCCAGCAGCGTCAGCGCGACGAACGCGGCGGGCAGCGCGACCAGCCCGTTGAGCAGCCAGGGCGTCATCCGGCGACCCCCGCCAGCACGGCGATCGCGGCGGCCCCGGCGACCAGCACCATCAGGTAGGCCTGCACGTTGCCGTTCTGCGCCAGGCGCAGCACCCGGCCGAGGCCGCGGGTGGAGGCGGCGCCGGCGTCGACGTACGCCTCGACGACGTCGCGGTCCCCGGCGCGGACGATGCGTGAGAGCGCCCAGACGGGGCGGACCACGCCCCGGTCCCAGAGCCGGTCGACCGGCGGCACCGGGACGGGCACCCGCTGCCACATCTGCCGACCGCGCCGCCGCCGGACGACCAGCACCACCACCGCGGTGACCGCCAGCAGCACCGTGATGACCACCGACTCCACCGGGTGCAGCAGGTCCTCGCCGCCTGCCGGGCCGAGCAGCGCCGTCGGGTCGACGACGGCGACACCGCCGAGCACCGTCGGGATCATCAGCAGGTACAGCGGCACCAACATCGTGGCCGGCGGCTCGTGCACGACCGCGTCGGCGGACCCCTCGTGCTCCTCGACGGCCGGCCCGAAGAACACGAGCAGCCAGGCCCGCAGCGCGTAGGCCATGGTGACCACCGCGGTCACCACCATGCTGACCAGCAGCAACCAACCCACCCACGGCCAGACGAGGCGACCGTGCCGCAGCTCCTCGACGACTCCCCCGATCACGGCGTCCTTGGTGAAGAAGCCGACCAGCGGCACCACCCCCGCGAGCGCCCCGAAGCCCAGCGTCATCGCCAGGAAGGTGTGGGGAAGCCGGCCGCGCAGCCCACCCATGCGGTTCATCGACGTCGAACCGACCGCGTGCACCACGGAGCCGGCCGAGAGGAACAGCAGCGCCTTGAACGCACCGTGCGCGAGCAGGTGCAGCACGCCCGCGGACCAGGCACCGACGGCCAGGGCGCCGAACATGTACGCGAGCTGGCTCACCGTCGACCAGGCCAGCACCCGCTTCAGGTCGTCGGTGACGAGGGCGTAGAGCGCGCCCAGCAGCATCGTGACCGCGGCCACCAGCGCGAGCAACGTGAGCCCGGCCGGCGCGGAGAGGAACAGCGGGTAGAGCCGGGCGACCAGGAAGACCCCCGCGGCCACCATCGTGGCGGCGTGGATCAGCGCCGAGATCGGGGTGGGGCCGGGCATCGCGTCGGGCAGCCACGTGTGGAACGGGAACTGCGCGGACTTGCCCATGACCGCGACGGCGACGAGGAGGGCCGGCAGCCAGAGCTCGTCGCGCGCCGGCGCCGACTCGACGATCCCCCGGAGCACCCCGGTGACCCGGTAGGTGCCGAACCGCTCGCCCAGCACGAGGATCGCGAACAGCAGCCCGAGGTCGGCGGTGCGCGTGACCAGGAACGCCTTCACCGCCCCCGCCCGCGCCTCGGCGAGCTCCCAGTGGTGCGCGATCAGGAAGTAGGAGCAGGCGCCCATGAGCTCCCAGCCGACGAGCAGCATCCACAGGTCGTCGGCGACCACGACGGTGCACATGGCGCCGGTGAAGACGGCCACCAGGGCGGCGTACGACGGGTAGCGGGGGTCGTCGGCCAGGTAGCCCAGGGAGTACACCTGCACCAGGAACGCCACGGTGCCCGCGAGCAGGAGCAGCACCGCGGCCAGCGGATCGACCCAGACGGCCAGCGAGATCGGCTCGCCGGCGGCCGCGGTCGCCGCGTAGGTGTGGACGAACGCGGGTGCGTCGCCGAGACGGGCCGGCGCGACCACCAGGACAAGCGCCAGGCCGGCCCCGGACCCGGCCACCGCGACGCCGCGGCTCAGCCGCTCCGAGCGGTGCCCGACCATCAGCGTCACCAGTGCTGCGGCGAAGGGCACCAGCAGCATCGCCAGGACGGCCTGGCTCACGGCGCCACCTCCCGGTGCGGCCGCCGCGGCTCGCCGAGCGGGGCAGGTCCGGGGCCGTCGCGGTCGGCGAGGTCGCGCAACCGGTCCAGCTCGATGTGGCCGTGGGTGCGGAACACCAGCAGGACGACCGCGAGCGCCAGCCCCACCTCGGCGGCGGCGATCACGATCGTGAACAGCGCGAGGGTCTGGCCGCCGTGCACGACGTCACGCAGGTGCGCGTCGAAGGCGACCAGGTTGATGTTGACCGCGTTGAGCATGAGCTCGACGCCCATCAGCACCAGGACGGCGTTGCGGCGCGCCACGACGCCGTAGACGCCGATGGCGAAGAGCAGGCTGGCCAACAGCAGCGGCCACCACAGCGGCATCAGTCCGCACCGTCCCGGCCGCGCAGGCGTGAGAGCACGATCGCGCCGACGAGGGCGGCCAGCAGCAGGACGCTGAGGACCTCGAACGGCAGCACCCAGCGGCGGAACAGGGTCTCGCCGGCCACCTCCGCCGAGCCGACCACCGCGTCGTCGAGGTCGATGCGCAGGTCGGAGAACCCGGCGACGACCGTCACGCCGAGGAGCACCGCCACCAGGCCGGCGACGAGCGCGGCCGGCAGCGCGCGGGCCACGGTCAGGTCGCTCTGCGGCCCGGTGGGGGCGTGGGTCAGCATGAGCGCGAACAGCAGCAGCACGACCACGGCGCCGACGTAGATCAGCACCTGGACCCAGGCGACGAACTCGGCGGCGAGCAGCAGGAAGACCCCGGCGACGGAGCCGAGGGTGACCACCAGCCAGAGCGCCGCGTGCACCAGGTGCGAGGTCGTCACGACCAGCAGCGCCGACCCCACCGCGATCGCGGCGAGAAGCCAGAACAGCACCCCCACCCAGGTCATGCGTCGCCCTCGCGCCCGGTGGCGTCCCGGGCGGCCTCGCGGGCCTCGGCGGCGCGGGTCCGCTCGGCGGCCTTCTCGGCGACGCCGATCTCCTTGGCCGGCTCCGCGTGCGGGTCGAGCGCCACCGGCGGCGGCACCGTCCACATCCACTCCCGCAGGCGGTCCTTCTCGTGGGTCAGCTCGCGGATGTCGAGCTCGGCGTACTCGAACTCGGGGCTCCAGTGCAGGGCGTCGAAGGGGCAGGCCTCGACGCAGATCGAGCAGTACATGCAGATCGAGAAGTCGATGGCGAAGCGGTCCAGGACGTTGCGGCTCTTGTCCTTGCCGCCCTCGGTGGTGGCCGGGACGACGTCCTTGTGCGAGTCGATGTAGATGCACCACGCCGGACACTCGCGGGCGCACAGCATGCACACGGTGCAGTTCTCCTCGATCAGCGCGATCACGCCGCGCGAGCGGGGCGGCAGCTCGGGCATCGAGTCGGGGTAGTGCGCGGTCACCGACCGCCGGGTCATCTGCCGGAGCGTGACCGCGAGCCCCTTGACGAGGCCGGTTCCGGGGACGTTCACCAGGCCACCACTCCCACCGCGGTGACCGCGAGCTGCAGCAGAGCCAGCGGGACCAGGGCCTGCCAGGCCAAGCGCTGCAGCTGGTCCTCGCGCAGCCGGGGGTAGGCCACCCGCACCCAGATCACGACGAACGCGACGGCCAGCGTCTTGACCAGCGTCCACAGCCAGCCGAGCTGGTCCTCCCAGGGCCCGTGCCAACCGCCGAGGAACAGGACGGCGGTGAGCGCGGAGAGCACGACGATGCCGGCGTACTCGGCCAGGATGAACAGCGCGAAGCGAAGACCGCCGTACTCCGTGTAGGGCCCGAAGACGATCTCGGCGTCCGCCACCGGCATGTCGAAGGGCGGCCGCTGCACCTCGGCGAGGCCGGCCACGAAGAAGACCACCGCGGCGATCCCCTGCCACAGCAGCCACCAGGGGTTCCAGGCCTCGACGATCCCGCTCAGCGACAGCGTCCCGGCGGCCATCGCGACCGAGGCCGCGGCGAGCACGAACGGGAGCTCGTAGGCCATCAGCTGGGCCGCGACCCGGATGCCGCCGAGGAGGCTGAACTTGTTGGCGCTCGACCAGCCGCCCATCAGGCTGCCGATGACGCCGACCCCCATCACCGCGAGCACGAAGAACAGGCCGATGCCGAGATCCTGGCCCACCAGCCCGGGACCGACCGGGATCACCAGCAGCGCCACGAGGTACGGGATCAGCGCCACCGCGGGCGCGATCTTGAACACCGTCCGGTCGGCGGCAGCCGGGACGACGTCCTCCTTCTGCACGAACTTCACCCCGTCGGCCACCAGCTGCGCCCACCCGTGGAACGCGCCGGCGTACATCGGCCCGACCCGGGCCTGCATGTGCGCCATCGCCTTGTGCTCGACCTGGCCCACCAGCAGCGGCACCACGAGGAAGGCAGCCAGCACCAGCACCAGCCGCAGACCCAGGTCCACCACGTCGCTCATCGCGGCCCCCACTCGTCGGGTGTGGGCACCCCGGGCGGGCGGGTACGGCGTCGTCCCGGCGCGACGACCTCGTGCTCGCTCTCGCCCGGCTCCTTCGCGCCCGGCCACGGCTTGGCCACCCGGGACGCGAGCACGAAGTCCTTGCGCAGCGGGTGGCCCTCGAACTCCTCGGGCAGCAGCAGCTTGTCGAGCACCAGCACCTCACCGCCGCGGCTGAAGTCGATGCCGAACATCTCGTGGGTCTCCCGCTCGTGCCAGCGGGCGCCGGCGTACACCCCGACGGCCGACTCGGCCACCGGAGCCTCCCGCGGCAGCAGCGTGCGCATCACCAGGTGCTCGACCTGCCGGCCCGGCTGGTGTCGGGCGACGTGGCAGACCAGCCGGAACCCGTCCTCGAGCTCGTCGACGGCGGTCAGGAAGTCGAAGAACGAGCAGCCGAGCGCGTCCCGCGCCAGCCCGAGGGCCTCGACCCAGCGCGGCACCGGCACGTCCACCGCCAGCGGCCCGAAGCCCTCGTCGAGCACCGCCTCCTCGCCGAAGTCGTCGGCCAGGGCGGCGCGGACGCGGTCCGGCCAGTGCTCGGCGCTCACGGCACCGACCCTGTGACCGGGTCGACCCCGGGCGGCCGGTCGGCCGGCACCAGGCCGCGGCGTACCGACGCCGCGTCCGTCGCGCGGTAGCGCTCGGGCAGGGACTCGCCCTCGATCTTCTCCTGCAGCTTGAGGATGCCCTGGAGCAGCGCCTCCGGCCGCGGCGGGCAGCCGGGCACGTAGACGTCGACGGGGATGATCTGGTCCACGCCCTTGGTGACGCAGTAGGAGTCCCAGTAGGGGCCGCCGGAGTTGGCGCACGATCCGAACGAGATGACGTACTTCGGGTCCGGCATCTGCTCGTAGAGCCGCTTGATCGCCGGCGCCATCTTGTCGGTCACCGTGCCGGAGACCACCATCAGGTCGGCCTGCCGTGGCCCCGGCGCGAACGGGATCACGCCGAGCCGGATGAAGTCGTGACGGGCCATCGAGGTGGCGATGAACTCGATCGCGCAGCACGCCAGGCCGAAGTTGAACACCCACAGGGAGTACTTGCGGCCCCAGTTGAGGACGTAGCGGGCCGGCTTCGGTGCCAGCCTCTGCAGCGGCCCCACGGACGGCATGCCGAGGTCGGTGCCCGGGCCGGTGACCGAGCCGGTGCCGTGGGCGGCGGGGGTCACGTCCACTGGAGCACCCCGGTCCGCCAGGCGTAGAGCAGGCCGACGGCGATGAAGCCGATGAACACGCCCATCTCCGCGACGCTCACCCAGCCGAGCGCCTCGAAGACCGTCGCCCACGGGAACAGGAACACCGCGTCGACGGCGAAGATGACGTAGAGGTAGGAGTAGACGTAGTAGCGCACGTGGGTCTGCGCCCACCCCTCGCCGACCGGGTCGACGCCACACTCGTAGGTCAGCAGCTTCTCCGGCGTGGCGTGCGAAGGCCGCAGCAGCCGGTTGCCGCCGAACATGGCCGCGACCAGCAGCACGCCGATGACGAGGATCGCCAGCAGCGGGACGTACGTCGCGTAGTAGTCGGCGCCCGTGTCAGCCACGAGGCCACTCTAGGGACTGCCACCGTCGTTTCGCAGGTCCTGGGCCCGCGCGGCCAGCAACCAGGCGAGCAGGTAGCTGCGGCTGTTGCCGTCGTCGAGGGCGGAGTCGTAGGTGAAGGACCGAGGGTCACGTGGCGCGCCCCCTCCTCGTTCGTCCGCGCCCGCCGGGTAGCGTCTCCTCACACCACTCACGGGTCGTGCAACCAAGGGGGGCCCGCCCAGCGTCTAGGTGGCAGGCGGCCGACCGGCTGCCCACGTCACCACCGACCACGGAGCGCACACGATGGACACCACGCCACTACACGGGGGCCGGCGGACCCGGCGGATCGCCACGACCGCGGCCGTCACGATCCTTCTCCTGCTCGTCGCCGCCGGTGCGGCGTACGGCGTCCTGGGGCTCGGCAGCGCCACGGACCCCGCGACGGGCGACCGCAAGGTCGCCGTCCCCACGCCGAGCGAGCCGACGCCCACCGAGCCCGGGCCCACGAAGCCGACCCCCAGGGAGCCGACCCCCGCGCCTGCCCCCAGCGAGTCGGCATCCGACCTGCCCGACCAGCAGCCGACGGCGCCGGTCCGCACCGTGGAGCCGACGCCCGAGCCGAAGCCTGTGCTCGAGCCCGGAGCCGAGGGGCGCCAGGTGCGCGAGCTCCAGTCCCGGCTCGCGCAGCTGGCCTGGTTCTCTCCGATCGCCACCGGCGACTACGACGCCACCACCCGCAACGCCGTGGCCGGCTTCCAGGAGAAGCGCGGTCTCCAGGGCACCGGAGTGGTCGACGAACGCACGTGGCGGCGGCTGCTCGACATGACCGCGCAGCCCACCGAGGCGCGGCTGTTCAACCGGCCCGGCCCCGCCCTCTACAGCCAGGGCGACTCCGGTCCGGAGGTTCGCCAGATCCAGGCGCGGCTGCGGCAGATCGCGTGGTTCTTCGGCGACGTCAGCGACAGCTATGGTCCGAAGACGCACGCGGCCGTCGCAGGCTTCCAGGGCAAGCGCGGCATCCCCCAGACCGGGGCCGTCGACCAGCGCACGCTGGACCTGCTCGAGGGGATGACGACCGAGCCCACCGCCGACGACCTCGCCAACCGGAAGCCCGACCCCGCCGACGGCTCCGCGCTCGACCCCCGCTGCCTGAGCGGCATGACGCTGTGCATCGACAAGACCTCGCAGAGCCTGCGCTGGGTGGTCGACGGGAAGGTCCGTACCACGGTCGACGTCCGGTTCGGGTCCGACCAGACGCCGACCCGGGAGGGCCAGTTCTCGGTCTACCGCAAGTCGCGCGACCACGTGTCGACGCTGTACAACTCCTCGATGCCGTTCGCGATGTTCTTCAGCGGCGGCCAGGCGGTGCACTACTCCTCGGACTTCGCGGCACGCGGCTACTACGGCGCCTCGCACGGCTGCGTGAACGTGCGCGACTACTCCGCGATCGCCGCACTCTTCGACGCGGTGCCGATCGGCACGAAGGTCGTCGTCTACAGGTCCTGAGCGGAACGGCGGTCCGGGGCGGTCCGGTGAGTCCGAGAGGGCTTCCGGTCCGCCCTTCGGCCTGTCGCGCGCCCAAGCCAAGCATCGGCGGGACGCGGTCTAGACCTTCGGCCGGAAAGCGTCGGTACGCCCTGGTTGAGTCGGGTCATGGAGACGACGTACCCGCCGCAGGCGCCGGCCGGGCCCCGCACCGGGACCCCGGCCGGTCCGGCGGGTCCGGGCCGGGTGGTGGCCGGTGCCCGCGGCGTCCTCGACGAGCTCGACGACGTGCTGTGGGCGGCCAGACGACCCGAGGAGCTGCTCGAGGTGGTCGCCGAGCTGGAACGCACCCGCTCGCGCCTGGCCGCCCTCGAGGCCCGGGTCACCGTCGAGATCGAGGCCACCTCCGCGGCCAAGACCGACGGCTGGTCCTCCACCACCGCCTACCTGACCGCGATCACCGGCTCGCACCGCTGCACCGGCCCCCGGATGCTGCGCACCGCCCGCGCCCTGACCACCGACCTGTCCGCCACCCACCACGCACTGCACCAGGGCACCATCTCCCCCGAGCACGCCGACGCCATCGTCTGGGTGATGGCCCGACTCCCCCGCGACCCCGACCTGCGCCAGCAGGCCGAGCAGCTGCTGCTCGACGAAGCCACCCGTCTCAACGCCACCGAGCTCCGCGACGCCGTCCACGCCCTCCTCGAGCTCCTCGACCCCGACGGCGCCGCCCGCGAGGAGGAGAAGGCACTCGAGCGCCACGAACGCTCCGCCCACCTCCAGCGCCACCTCTCCCTCACCGACGACGGCCTCGGCGGAGTCCGCCTCAAAGGCCGCGGCACCACCGAGGACGCCGCCGTGATCAAGGCTGCACTCGCCGGCCTGGCCGCCCCCACCGCCGCCGACCTGGCCGACAGCGACCCCGAGTGCGGCGACCCGGGCCGCGACACCCGCGATCACGGCGCCCGCACCTGGGACGCCCTGGTCGAGGCCTGCCAACGACTCCAGGACACCCACACCCTGCCCGAGTCCCACGGCATCAAGCCCCGGATCCAGGTCACCATCGGCCTCGACCAGCTCCGCACCGGCCTGGGCACCGCCCTGCTCGACACCGGCGACCGGCTCTGCGCCGCCGCGGTCCGCAAGCTCGCCTGCGACGCCGACCTCATCCCCGCCGTGCTCGGCACCCACGGCGAGATCCTCGACGTCGGCCGCGCCGCCCGCCTGGTCACCACCGCGATCTGGACCGCCCTCGTCCTGCGCGACCGGCACTGCGCCTTCCCCGGCTGCCGCCGACCGCCCCGCGCCTGCGACGCCCACCACCTCATCCACTGGGCCGACGGCGGTCCCACCAGCCTCGACAACCTGGCCCTGCTCTGCCGCGCCCACCACACCCTCATCCACGCGACGCCCTGGCAGATACGGCTGCACCCCCGCGACCGACGACCGGAGTTCAAGCCCCCACCAGCACGACACCGACACCCCGCCGAACCACCTCCGCCCCAGCGCTGGATCCGCGACCGCACCGCGCGCGAGTGACCCGCACAAGATCCACGGGGAACAGCGGGTCTGCGACGTCCCCCACCCGGCCGCCCAAACGGCGTGGCGCGGGTCTCTCTCTGCGATCCGGACGAGACGTGAACCTCGCCGGTCCCGGACGTAGCATTGAGTGGTTGTCGAGGCACCCTCGTGGACGGGGGGCAGGGTCCCGGACGGGCCCCGCGCGCCAGGGGAAAGAAGGCTTCAGCCGTGACCAAGCAGGTCAAGCAGCTCGACCGCGTCATCATCCGGTTCGCCGGCGACTCCGGGGACGGGATGCAGCTCACCGGCGACCGGTTCACCCAGGAGACGGCGTCGTTCGGCAACGACCTGTCGACCCTGCCCAACTTCCCCGCCGAGATCCGGGCGCCACAAGGGACGCTGCCCGGGGTCTCGTCGTTCCAGGTCCACTTCGCCGACCACGACATCCTCACCCCCGGCGACGCCCCGGACGTGCTCGTCGCGATGAACCCGGCTGCGCTCAAGGCGAACCTCGGTGACCTGAAGAAGGGCGCGACGGTGATCGTCGACAGCCACGACTTCACCACCCGCAACCTCGCCAAGGCGGGGTACGCCGAGAACCCCCTGGAGACCGGTGCCCTCGACGAGTACGACGTGCAGGCGGTCGACCTGACGGACATGACCGTCGAGGCGGTCAAGGAGTTCGGGCTCTCCCGCAAGGACGCCGGCCGCGCCAAGAACATGTTCGCGCTGGGCCTGCTGTCGTGGATGTACGGCCGGCCGACCGACCCCACCATCACCTTCCTCGAGCGGCGGTTCGCCAAGGCCCCCGACATCCGTGACGCCAACGTCACCGCCTTCAAGGCGGGATGGAACTTCGGCGAGACGACCGAGGCGTTCATCGTCCAGTACGAGATCAAGCCGGCCCCGATGAGCGCCGGCACCTACCGCAACATCACCGGCAACCTCGCCCTGGCCTACGGCCTGATCGCGGGCTCCACCCAGTCGGGGCTGCCGCTGTTCCTCGGGTCCTACCCGATCACCCCCGCCTCGGACGTCCTGCACGAGCTCAGCAAGCACAAGCGGTTCGGCGTCACCACGTTCCAGGCCGAGGACGAGATCGCCGGCATCGGGGCCGCTCTGGGAGCCGCCTTCGCCGGGTCGCTGGGGGTCACCACGACCTCCGGGCCGGGCATCGCGCTGAAGTCGGAGACGATCGGGCTCGGCGTCATGATGGAGCTGCCCCTGATCGTGGTGGACGTGCAGCGCGGTGGACCCTCGACGGGGCTGCCGACCAAGACCGAGCAGGCAGACCTGCTGCAGGCGATGTTCGGCCGCAACGGCGAGGCACCGGTGCCGATCGTGGCGCCGCGCTCGCCGGCCGACTGCTTCGACGCCGCCCTGGAGGCGACCCGCATTGCGGTCACCTACCGCACCCCGGTGATGCTGCTCTCCGACGGCTACCTGGCCAACGGCTCCGAGCCATGGCAGATCCCCGACGTCGCCGACCTGCCGCAGATCGACCCCGCCTTCGCCACCGGCCCCAACCACGTGTCGAAGAAGGCCCAGAAGGCGGCGGAGGCGGCGGCCGAGGGCAACGGGCACGCCCAGCCGGACGAGTTCTGGCCCTACCTGCGCGACGAGCAGACGCTCGCGCGCCCGTGGGCGGTCCCCGGCACGCCGGGCCTCGAGCACCGCATCGGCGGTCTGGAGAAGGGCGACGGGCACGGCAACATCTCCTACGACCCCGCCAACCACGACCTGATGGTCCGCACCCGCCAGGCCAAGGTCGACGCCGTCGCGGACGGCATCGCGCCCCTCGAGGTCGACGACCCCTCCGCCGCGGCCCGCGTCCTGGTGCTGGGGTGGGGCTCGACGTACGGCCCGATCGGAGCCGCGGTCCGCCAGGTCCGCGACGCCGGCATGCAGGTCGCCCAGGCCCACCTGCGCCACCTCAACCCGTTCCCCCGCGACCTCGGCGACGTGCTCAGGCGCTACGACGCCGTCATGGTCCCCGAGATGAACCTCGGCCAGCTCAGCCTGCTGCTGCGAGCGCGCTACCTCGTGGACGTGGTCGGCTACAACCACGTGCGCGGGCTGCCGCTGCGTGCCGCCGAGCTCGGCGACGCGATCACCACCCTCGTCGAGAACACCGGCGACCGTGCCACCGCCGACCCCCAGGAGTCCCTCCGATGAGCACCTCCGAGCTGCCCTTCCCCGGCCTGGCCGGCGTCCCCCTGCACTCCTCGGACGAGGGCCCCCAGAACCGCAAGGACTACACCTCCGACCAGGAGGTCCGTTGGTGCCCCGGGTGCGGCGACTACGCCGTGCTGGCCGCGGTGCAGGGCTTCCTGCCCGAGCTCGGCCTGCGGCGCGAGAACATCGTGTTCGTCAGCGGCATCGGCTGCTCGAGCCGGTTCCCCTACTACCTCGACACCTACGGCATGCACTCCATCCACGGGCGCGCCCCGGCGATCGCCACCGGCCTGGCCACGGCCCGCGAGGACCTCTCGGTGTGGGTGGTGACCGGTGACGGCGACGCGCTCTCGATCGGCGGCAACCACCTCATCCACGCGCTGCGCCGCAACGTGAACCTGAAGATCCTGCTGTTCAACAACCGGATCTACGGCCTCACCAAGGGCCAGTACTCGCCCACCTCCGAGCCCGGCAAGGTCACCAAGTCGACCCCGATGGGATCGGTGGACAACCCGTTCAACCCGGTCTCGCTGGCCCTGGGCGCCGAGGCCACCTTCGTCGCCCGCACCGTGGACTCCGACCGCAAGCACCTGACCCACGTCCTGTCGGCGGCAGCGGCCCACCGCGGCACGGCGCTGGTGGAGATCTACCAGAACTGCCCGATCTTCAACGACGGTGCGTTCGACGCGATCAAGAGCAACGACACCAAGCGCGAGGCGATCATCCCGCTCGAGCACGGCAAGCCGGTCACCTTCGGCGCCGTCGACGAGGCCAGCGGGCTCGGCGCGCAGGCGGTCGTCCGCGACGGCAGCGGCGTGCGCGTGGTGGACACCGCCGAGGTCGACCCGTCAGCGATCCTGGTGCACGACGCCCACCACCCGGACCCGACCACCGCCTTCGCGCTGTCGCGGCTCACCGACGCCGGGGCGCTGCACCAGGCGCCGATCGGGATCTTCCGCCAGGTCGACCAGGCGACCTACGACGACCAGGCCCGCGAGCAGATCCGCACCGCCCGGCAGGGCAGCCCCGAGCCGCGCGAGGCGCTGGCCGGCCTGCTCGGCAGCGGCGACACCTGGACGGTCGTCTGAAACCCCGATTCGTCCGCGTTTGCGAGTCAGCCCCACGCGGGGCGACAGCGGACGAATCGTGGTGGTGAGCGTCAGCGGTAGGCGGCGCGGTCCACGCGGTCGTGGTAGCGGTGGCCGACCTTGCCACCGAGCATCGCGAGCAGCAGCGTCCCGACGACGACGACGAGCGCGGTGATGATCCCGCCCGTGGTCAGCTGGTCGGTCGGCAGCGGGATGCGCGGCAGGCTGACCCGGTCCAGGATGTTGTACTGCGAGCCGAAGATCACCCCGGCGGCCACGGCGAGGATGGTCACCACGAGGCCGATGACCCAGACCCCGAGGCCCTGCTTGGCGCCGTCGAAGCGCGACATCCGGCCGGCGACGTACCCGCCGGTGTAGTAGGCGACGAGCAGCACCACGACCAGGACGATCCCGGCGGTGAGGCCGATGGTGCCGGCCGAGCGCTCAGCCTCGGTCTGGGTGATGTTCCCCGACGCACCGAGGGCCGCTGCGCACAGCAACACAGCAACACGGCACAGACGCGGCGCCCCCGCGGACCTGCATCAGCGGGTCCGACGGGGGCGCCGCCGCGTCCGGGCGACTGCGCGGCCCCGGGCGCCGGCAGCAGCCGTCCGCGTCATGAGCATCGCGTCGGTTTGCCCCTGTCGCGGTTGTAGCCTGCAGGGATGTCGGAGAACTCTCGGGGGATGCTGCTCGGCATCTCCGCCTGGGCGATGTGGGGCTTCTTCCCGCTGTACTGGCCGCTGCTCGAGCCGTCGGGCGCGGTGGAGATCCTGGCCCACCGGATCTTCTGGTCCATGATCGTGATGCTGCTGGCCGTCGTGGCGCTGCGCCGCGGCCGCCGGTTGCGCGAGACGCTGGCGCACCGCCGTACGGTCGTGCTGCTGGCCTGTGCGGCCGCTCTCATCACCACCAACTGGGGCGTCTACATCTGGGGAGTCAACAGCCATCACGTCGTCGAGACCTCGCTCGGCTACTTCATCAACCCCCTGGTCAGCGTGCTCATCGGCGTGCTGGTGCTCGGGGAGCGGTTGCGCCCGCTGCAGTGGACGGCGCTCGGGATCGCCGGCGTCGCCGTGCTGGCCCTCACCGTGGAGTACGGCCGACCGCCCTGGATCGCGCTGGTGCTGGCGTTGTCGTTCGGCACCTACGGCCTGGTCAAGAAGCAGGCCAACACCGGGGCGGTGGAGAGCCTGGTGGTCGAGACCGTGTTCGTGGCGCCGGTCGCCCTGGGCTACCTCGTCTACCTCTCGGTGCAGGGTGCGGCGACCTTCGGCCACGAGGGTCCCGGGCATGTGCTCCTGCTGGCCGGGACCGGCGTGATCACGGTGATCCCGCTGCTCTGCTTCGGCGCCGCGGCCACCCGGATCCCGCTGAGCACGCTGGGCCTGATGCAGTACCTCACTCCGACGGTGCAGTTCCTCCTCGGCATCCTGGTCTTCCACGAGCCGATGCCGACCATGCGCTGGTTCGGCTTCGCGCTGATCTGGCTGGCCCTCGTGGTGTTCACGGCCGAGTCGTTGCGGCACCGCAGCCGCGCCCTGAGGATCGCCGCGGAGGTGCCGGCCGGCTGAGGCTTCCGGGGATTGCAGCTCGGCGCCGGCGGGCACCATGGTCCCCATGACCCGCTTCTCCACCACCACCGCCTCCGACGGGGTCGTCCCGGTCTCCCGTGAGACGGTCTGGCAGGTCCTCACCGACCCCGACCTCGTCACCGACATGACCCCCCTGCTGCACCGGATCCACGCCGAGGGCGACCTGTGGCGCTGGGAGCTCGCGAAGGTGCCGGTCACGGGCATCTCGATCGCGCCCTGCTTCACCGAACGCATGCGCTTCGACGAGCCGGCCCGGATCGACTACAGCCACGAGCCCCCGGTCGGCAGCGAGGAGCCCACCGGCGTCGACGGGTGCTACTCGCTGACGAAGGTCGACGACGGCACCCACCTCGCGATCAGCCTCACCATCCACGCCGACCTGCCGCTGCCGCGGCTCGCGGCACCGGCGGTCAAGGCGGCCATGCACGCCGTGGTCGCCACCATCGGCGCCGGCTTCTCGCGCAACCTCACCCGCGAGCTGCGGCGGGTCGGCTGAGCCCGCCCGGCTCAGGCGGTGCGGACCGCGATCAGCTCGGCGAACGCGTCCAGGGCGACCCGAACCGGGGCGCCCTCGGGCAGCACGGCGAGCAGCTCGCGGGCCTCGGCGGCGCGGTCGAGCACGTAGCGCCTCGCCTGGTCCATCGCCGGGTGCTTGCGCAGCAGGTCGAGCGCCTCGGCGTGCAGCGCGTCGTCGGTGAGGTCCGCGTCGAGCAGCTCGAGCAGGCGCGCGTCCGCGGGGTCCGTGGAGCGCTGGGCCAGCAGCACCGGGAGCGTTCGGACGCCCTCGCGCAGGTCGGTGCCCGGCGTCTTGCCCGACTCCGCCGAGTCGCTGGCGACGTCGAGGATGTCGTCGGAGAGCTGGAACGCCGTGCCGATGCGCTCGCCGTACGCCGTCAGCGCCTGCTCGACCTCGAGGGGGGCGCCGGCGAACCGCGCGCCGTAGCGGGCCGAGGTCGCGATGAGCGAGCCGGTCTTGCCGGCGACGGCGCGCAGGTAGTGCTCGAGCGGGTCCCCCTCCCCCGGACCGAGGGTCTCCAGGATCTGGCCCTCGACCAGTCTGGTGAAGGTCTCGGCCTGGATCTTCACCGCGTCGGCACCGAGCCGCGCGGTGAGCTCCGAGGACTTGGAGAACAGGAAGTCCCCGGTCAGGATCGCCACCAGGTTGTCCCAGCGGGCGTTCGCGGAGGCGGCACCGCGGCGCAGGTCGGCCTCGTCCATCACGTCGTCGTGGTACAGCGACGCCAGGTGGGTCAGCTCCACCACGCAGGCCGCCGTCAGCACCCCGTCGGAGTCCGGGTCGCCGGTCTCGGCGGCCAGCAGCACCAGCAGCGGCCGAAGCCGCTTGCCGCCGGCCTGCATCAGGTGACGCGCCGCGTCGGTGACGAAGGCCGCCTCGCTCTGGATCACCCGCTCGAGCTCGTCCTCGACCTGCTCCATCCGGATGCGCAGCCGCTCGGCGAGGACCTCGTCGAGGACCGGCAGCGCCAGCTGCGCTTCTTCGGCGGTGCTCACGTCGGTGCGCTCCCTTGGAGGTCGGTGGTCAGCGGACGAAGGCGCCGGCCGTCGCCGCCAGGTCGAGGACCGGGCCCGGGAACACGCCCAGGGCGAGGGTCACCGCGAAGCCGACAGCGATCACGATAGTGGTCAGCACGCTCGGCATCACGACCGTGGGTCCCTCGCCGACCGGCTCGGAGAAGTACATCAGCACGATGACCCGCACGTAGAAGAAGGCCGCGACCGCGCTGAGCAGCACCGCGATCACCACCAGCGGCCAGGCGCCGCCGGCCACGGCGGTGGTGAACACCGCCCACTTGCCGGTGAAGCCGCTGGTCAGCGGGATGCCCGCCATGCCGAGCAGGAAGAAGGCGAAGACGCCTGCCAGCAGCGGGGACTCCTTGCCCAGCCCGGCCCAGCGGGACAGGTGGGTCGCCTCGCCGCCCGCGTCGCGGACCACGGTCACCACGGCGAACGCGCCGACCGTCATGAAGCCGTAGGTCACCAGGTAGAACAGCATCGCCTGCAGCGAGGTGATCTCCGCGCTGCCGGGGTCGGTGACCTCGTGCAGGCCGACGAAGCCGGTGAGCAGGAACCCCGCGTGCGCGATCGAGGAGTAGGCCAGCATCCGCTTGATGTCGGACTGCGTCAGCGCCAGCACCGACCCGACCGCCATCGTCAGGATCGCGATGACCCAGATCATCGGGGTCCAGTCCCACCGCGCCGCACCGAAGCCGACGTAGAACAACCGCAGCAGGGCGCCGAAGGCGGCGATCTTGGTGCAGGCCGCCATGAACGCGGTCACCGCGGTCGGGGCGCCCTGGTAGACGTCGGGGGTCCAGGCGTGGAACGGCGCGGCGCTGACCTTGAACAGCAGCCCGACCGCGAGCATCCCGATGCCGCCGATGAGCAGCCAGTCGGTGCCGACGGTCCCGGCCACCGCCTCGGCGATGTCGGCGAGCCGCATGGAGCCGGCGAAGCCGTACACCAGGGCGACGCCGTAGACGAAGAAGCCGGAGGAGAACGCGCCGAGCATGAAGTACTTCAGGGCCGCCTCCTGGCTGAGCAGCCGCCGGCGGCGGGCGAGGCCGCAGAGCAGGTACAGCGGCAGCGAGAGGATCTCCAGGGCGACGAACATCGTCAGCAGGTCGTTGGACGCGGGGAAGAGCATCATGCCGGCGACCGCGAACATCATCAGCGGGAACACCTCGGTGTGCTCCAGCCCGCGCGTCGACGCCTCGCGCTCGGCCTCCGTGCCCGGCAGGGCGGCGGCCTGCCCGGCGAACGCGGTGATGCCGCCCTCGAGCTGACGCTCGGCGAAGAGCAGCACGCTGGTCAGCGTGAGCAGCAGCAGCGTCCCCCACAGGAACATCGTCGGCCCGTCGACCGCGATCGCGCCCTCGGCGGCGATCTGTCCCCACCCGGCCGAGTCGCCGAGCCGGGGCAGGTCTCGGGCGACCAGCACCGTCATCACCAGAGCCGCCACCACACCGACCACGGCCAGCGACGTCTGCACCACGTAGCGCAGCCGGCGCGGCGCGAACGCCTCCACCAGCACGCCGACCACCGCGACGCCGAAGACGATCAGCAGCGGCGACAGCGGGAAGTACTCGATGCTCGGTGAGGTGAAGTCCGAGGCCGTCTCGGCCAGCAGGGGGATCACTGTGCGGGCTCCTCTTCAGCCTGCCCGGCGGTGGCCGGAGCAGGTACGTCGGGCTGCGGGTCGCTGACGCCCACCTGCTCCAGGGTGGCGTCGACGGCCGGGTTGATGATGTCGGTGAGCGGCTTGGGGAAGAAGCCGAGCAGCACGATCAGCAGCACCAGCGGGGCCAGGGCGCCCACCTCGCGCCCGGTCAGGTCCCGGAACGAGGCGACGGCCGGGACGACGGGCCCGGTCATGGTCCGCTGGTACATCAGCAGGATGTAGAGGGCGGCCAGCACGATGCCGAGCACCGCGAACGCGGCGTACCACCAGTTGTGGGTGAACGTCCCGACCAGGACCATGAACTCCGAGATGAACGGCGAGAGGCCCGGCAGCGACAGCGACGAGAGACCCGCCACCAGGAACAGGCCGGCCAGCACCGGCGCCACCCCCTGGACGCCGCCGAAGTCGGCGATCTGCTGGGAGCCGCGCCGGGCGATGAGGTAGCCGGTCACGAGGAACAGGGCCGCGGTGGAGAGGCCGTGGTTGAACATGTACAGCGTCGATCCCACCTGGCCGGTGCTGTTGAGCACGAAGATGCCCATCACGATGAAGCCGAAGTGCGAGACCGAGGTGAAGGCGATCAGGCGCGGGATGGACCGCTGGCCGATCGCGGCCAGTGCGCCGTAGAGGACGCTGATCACGGCGAGCACCAGCACCACCGGCGTGGCCCACTGCGACGCCTCGGGGAACAGGCCCAGGCAGAACCGGATCATCCCGAAGGTGCCGATCTTGTCCAGGATGCTCACCAGCAGCACCGACGTGCCCGGCGTCGCCTCGGCGGCGGCGGTCGGGAGCCACGTGTGCACCGGGAACATCGGCGCCTTGATCGCGAACGCCACGAAGAAGCCGAGGAACAGCCACCGGCCGACCTCGGTGTCGACGCCGGCGGTGATCGGCGCCAGCTCGCTGAGCAGGTACGTCGGGTTGCCGGCATCGGCCGAGACGACGTACAGCCCGACGACCGAGGCCAGCATGAGCAGGCCGCCGAGCAGCGAGAAGATCAGGAACTTCACCGCGGCGTACGCCCGACGACGGCCGCCGAAGCCACCGATCAGGAAGTAGATCGGGATCAGCGTCGCCTCGAAGAGGACGTAGAAGAGGAAGACGTCGAGTGCGGCGAAGACACCGATCGCCAGGCCCTCCAGCGCCAGCATCCAGGCGAAGAACGAGCCGACGCTCCACCGAGCGCCCGCCGACCGCTCTGCGTCGTTCCACGAGGCGAGGATCACGACGGGGGTGAGGATCGCGGTCAGCAGCACCAGGGTGAGCCCGATGCCGTCGACGCCGACGGCGTAGTGGGCACCGAAGGCGGGGATCCAGTCGTGCTCCTCGACGAACTGGTAGCGGTCGCCACCGATGTCGAAGCCGATGCCGATCCCGGCCACCAGCGCCAGGGTCAGCAGCGAGAACAGGAGCGCCACCTGCTTGGGCAGCGCGCTGCCCGGTCGCGACGGCAGCAGCACGACGACGACGGCACCGATGATCGGCAGCAGCAGCGCCGCGGTCATCCAGGGAAAGCTCACTTCGACACCAGCCTCGTCAACGACACGTTCCGGGGGGAGGAAAGGGATCCGGCGCTCATGCCAGGTTCACCGCCAGCAGGGTGAGCAGCACCAGGACGGCGCCGCCGAGCAGGGAGAGCGCGTAGGAGCGCACGAAGCCCGTCTGGAGCCGGCGGAAGCGGCCCGACATCGAGCCGAACGCTCCGGCCGTGCCGGTGACCAGACCGTCCACGCCGTGGTCGTCGAAACCGACCAGGTCGGTGACGAACCGGTCGCCCGGGCGCATGAACAGGCCCTCGTTGACCGCGTCGCCGTAGAGGTCGGCCCGCGCGGCCCGGGTCACCACCGAGACGTTGGCCGGGGCCACCCGCGGCACCTCGCGCCGCCCGAACGTCATCCAGGCGACGGTGACGCCGACGGCGACCGTCGCGACCACGATGAGGGTCAGCAGCAGCGGTGCGATCGCGAGCGCGTGCTCCTCGGCGGTGCCGACGACCGGCGCGAGCCACTCGACGATCCAGTCGTTGAGCAGCAGCAGCCCACCGAGCACGGACAGGGCGGCCAGGACGACCAGCGGGACGGTCATCACCCGCGGCGACTCGTGAGGGTGCACGTCGTCGGCCCACCGCTTCTTGCCGAGGAAGGTCATCAGCATCAGCCGGGTCATGTAGAACGCCGTCACCCCGGCGCCGACCAGGGCGGCGAGGCCGGCGTACAGGTTGTCCGCGAACGCGGTCTCGATGATCTTGTCCTTGGACCAGAACCCGGAGAACCCGGGGAAGCCGATGATCGCCAGGTAGCCCGCCGCGAACGTCAGGAAGGTGACCGGCATCGCCTTCCGCAGCGCTCCGTAGTGGCGCATGTCGACGTCGTCGTTCATGCCGTGCATGACCGACCCGGCGCCGAGGAACATGTTCGCCTTGAAGAAACCGTGCATCAGCAGGTGGAAGATCGCGAAGGCGTAGCCGGCGACGCCCAGCCCGGCCGCGAGCATCATGTAGCCGATCTGGCTCATCGTGGACCCGGCGAGCACCTTCTTGATGTCGTCCTTGGCGCAGCCGATGACCGCACCCCACAGCAGCGTGACCGCACCGACCACCATGACCGCCACCTGCGCGACCTCGGTCAGGTCGTAGATGAAGTTGGACCGGACCACGAGGTAGACGCCCGCGGTCACCATCGTCGCGGCGTGGATGAGCGCCGACACCGGGGTCGGGCCCTCCATGGCGTCGAGCAGCCACGACTGCAACGGCACCTGGGCGGACTTGCCGCAGGCGGCGAGCAGGAACAGCAGGCCGAGGGCGGTCAGCACGCCCTGCGAGGCGTCCGGTGCGACCTCGGAGATACCGGCGAAGGCGGTGGTGCCGAAGGTCGCGAAGGCCAGCATCGTGCCGAGCGCCATGCCGATGTCGCCCACGCGGTTCACCACGAAGGCCTTCTTGGCCGCGACGGCCGCCGAGGGCTTGTGCTGCCAGAAGCCGATCAGGAGGTACGACGCGAGGCCGACGCCCTCCCAGCCGAGGAAGACGCCGAGGTAGTTGTCGGCGAGCACCAGCACCAGCATCGAGGCGACGAACAGGTTCAGGTAGCCGAAGAAGCGCGCCCGGCGGGCGTCGTGCTCCATGTAGCCGATGGAGTAGATGTGGATGAGCGCGCCGACGCCGGTGATCAGCAGCAGGAACAGCGCCGACAGCGGGTCGTAGAGGAGCGCGGCGTCCGCCTGGAAGCTGCCGGCGTCCACCCACGTGTAGAGGAACTGGCTGATGCTGCGGTCGGCCTCCTCGCGGCCGAGCAGCGCGACGAAGGTGACCAGGCTGATCGCGAACGAGCCGAGGACCGTCGCGGTGCCGAGCAGGTGCGCCCAGCCCTTGGTGCGACTGTTGCCGAGCAGCAGGATCACCGCGGCACCCAGCGCCGGCAGCGCGATGATGAGCCAGAGCAGGGAGAACACGCCCTCGGCGGGGACCGGCGTGAGGACGGGGGCCCCGCCGTGCAGGAGGCCTCCCTCGGACAACACAGTCGACACGTCGTCTCCCAATCAGTACTTCAGCAGGCTGGCGTCGTCGACCGAGGCCGAGCGCCGGGTCCGGAAGATGGTCATGATGATCGCGAGTCCCACCACGACCTCGGCGGCCGCGACGACCATGACGAAGAAGGCCGCCACCTGGCCGTCGAGGTTGCCGTTCACCCGGGCGAAGGTCACCAGCGCCAGGTTGGACCCGTTGAGCATGAGCTCGACGCACATGAAGACCACGATCGCGTTGCGGCGCGTCAGGACGCCCACGCACCCGATCGTGAACAGGATCGCGGAGAGGGCCAGGAACGGCGTCGGGCTCATCGGTGCTCCTTCCCCTCGTCGCTCCCGGTCACCGGACCGGTGGTCTGCTCGGCGCTGGCCGGCGACTCGCCGACCCGGCCCGGAGGCACCACCCCGTCCTCGCCGCGCATGGTGCGGGTCAGCTCGTCGATGTCGTCGGCGAGCGCAGGTGCGGACCGGACCGTACCGCGAGCAGCGAGCACGCGGGAAACCGAGGACTCCGCCGGCGACCCGTCGGGCAGCAGCGCCGGCGTGTCGACCGCGTTGTGCCGGGCGAAGACGCCCGGTGCCGGAAGCGGGCCGAGGGGCTTCCCGTGCTCGGCGTAGTCGCGCATCCGCTGAGCGGCCAGCTGGCCCTGCGTCACCTTGGGGGTCAGCCGCTCGCGGTGGGCGAGCACCATCGCACCGAGGGCAGCGGTGATCAGCAGCGCGCTGGTCGCCTCGAACGCGAAGACGTAGCTGGAGAACAGCAGGTCGGCCAGTCCCTCGACGTTCCCGTCGGCGGTGGTCGTCGCCAGGCCGGCGGTGGCGCCGAACGTGACCTGGGCGAGTCCGATCACCAGCACCAGGCCGAGCAGCAGCCCGGCGACCGCTGCCATCGCCCGCTGTCCCTTGATCGTCTCGACCACCGAGTCGGAGGCGTCGACACCGACCAGCATCAGCACGAACAGGAAAAGCATCAAGATCGCGCCCGTGTAGACGATGATCTGCACCGCGAACAGGAACGGCGCGTCCTGCACGGCGTAGAGCACCGCCAGGCCGATCATCACGATCGCGAGCAGCAGCGCGGCGTGCACCGCCTTGCGCACGAACAGAATGCCCAGCGCCGCGGCCACCATGATCGGCGCCAGGATCCAGAAGGTCACCATGTCGGTCGTCGTCCTCAGCTCTCGCGGTCGGCAGCCCGGGCGGCGGACTGGGTGCTGTAGGCACCGCGGTAGTAGTCGCCCTCGTCGTCACCGAGCTGCATCGCGTGCGGCGGCTGGTCCATGCCGGGCAGCAGCGGTGCGAGCAGGTCCTGCTTCTCGTAGATCAGGTCGGCCCGGTTGTTGTCGGCCAGCTCGTACTCGTTGGTCATCGTCAGCGCCCGGGTGGGGCAGGCCTCGATGCACAGCCCGCACAGGATGCAGCGCAGGTAGTTGATCTGGTAGACGCGGCCGTAGCGCTCCCCGGGGCTGAACCGCTCGGCCTCGGTGTTGGAGGCGCCCTCCACGTAGATCGCGTCGGCCGGGCAGGCCCACGCGCAGAGCTCGCAGCCGATGCACTTCTCCAGGCCGTCGGGCCAGCGGTTGAGCTGGTGGCGGCCGTGGAACCGCGGGGCGGTCGGCTTCTTCTCGAACGGGTACTGCTCGGTGGCGACCTTCTTGAACATCGTCCGGAAGGTGACACCGAAACCCGCTACCGGGTCCCAGAACTGTTCCTTGAGCGTTGGCATCTACTTCTGCTCCTCCGCCTGTTGCGAGGTGGTCGACGTGGCACCCACGGTCACGGGGGGACCCGCGGACCGGGTGGACTGGCCGGGCATCGGCGGCACCGGGTAGCCCCCGGCGAACGCGTCGAACGGCTTCTGCTCCCGCTCCGTCTCCTCGGGGCCGGTGGGCCCCTCGGTGCCGCCCACGAAGAACAGCACGAGGAAGAGCACGGCCACGACGCCGATGGCGGCGAGGATGTACTGCCGGTCGAAGCCGCCCTCGAGGTTGATGGCGCGGATCGTGGCCACCGCGATGATCCACACCAGCGAGATCGGGATCAGCCGGGTCCAGCCGAACTTCATGAACTGGTCGTAGCGCAGCCGGGGCAGGGTTCCGCGCAGCCAGATGAACAGGAAGATGAACAGCATCACCTTGGCGATGAACCACAGGAACGGCCAGTAGCCCTGGTTGGCCCCGTCCCACAGCGACAGCGGCCAGGGCGCGAGCCAGCCGCCGAGGAACAGCGTGGTGGCCAGCGCCGAGACGGTCACCATGTTGACGTACTCCGCGAGGAAGAACAGCGCGAACTTCAGCGAGGAGTACTCGGTGTGGAAGCCGCCGACCAGCTCGCCCTCCGCCTCGGGGAGGTCGAAGGGGGCGCGGTTGGTCTCGCCCACCATGGCGATCATGTAGATCACGAACGACGGGATCAGGATCAGCCCGAACCAGACCCGCTCCTGGGCGGCGACGATCGCGCTCGTCGACATGGAGCCGGCGTAGAGGAACACCGCGACCAGCGAGAGGCCCATCGCGACCTCGTAGGAGATCATCTGCGCCGAGCTGCGCAGCCCGCCCAGCAGGGAGTACGTCGACCCGCTCGACCAGCCCCCGAGCACGAGGCCGTAGATCCCGATCGAGGCGACGGCCAGGATGAACAGCACGCCCACCGGCATGTCGGTCAGCTGCAGCGGGGTCTCGCGGTCGGTGAACGGCACGTCGACGACCGGGCCGAAGGGGATCACCGCGAAGGCCAGGAACGCCGGGACGACCGAGAGCACCGGCGCCAGCAGGAAGACCGCCTTGTCGGCGGCCTTGGGGATGATGTCCTCCTTCAGCGCGAGCTTGACGCCGTCGGCGAGCGACTGGAGCAGCCCGAACGGGCCGTTGACGTTCGGGCCGATCCGGTGCTGCATGCGGGCGACCACGCGCCGCTCGAACCAGATGTTGAACAGCGTCAGCAGCACCAGCACCAGGAAGATCAGCACGGCCTTGATGACGATGAGCCACCACGGGTCCTGGCCGAAGACCGACAGGTCCATCTCGGCGGCCAACGGACTGGTCGGGATCATGCCGCACCTCCGGCGACTCGGACGACGGACCCGGCATGCAGCCCGAGGTCCCGGTTGAGGTTGACGCCGTCGCTGTTCGCCGGCACCCACACCACCTGGTCGGGCAGGTCGTCGACCCGGACCGGGAGCGTGACCGACCCGAGCGGGCCGTGCACCGTGACGTTGGCGCCCTCGCGCACGCCGAGCCGGGCGAGCGTGGCCGCCGAGACCAGCAGGACGGCTGCGCGGCCGGTGGCCTTGTAGTGCTCGTCACCGTCCTGCAGCGAGCCGTCGTCGACCATCTGCCTCCAGGTCGACAGCACGAACTCCGCCTCGGGTGCGGCGCCGGCGGTGCCCGACGCCACCGGGGTGGCGGGCTCGGGCACGTCGTCCGCGACGTGGGCGCCGTCGGGGCTGCCGGGTGCCGGCACGCGCTCGCCGTCCCACGGACCGATCTCGGCCAGCTCGGCGCGGGCCTGCTCGACGGTCTTGAAGCCGAGGTCGAGGCCCATCTCGTCGGCGATGCCGGCGAGTACGCGCAGGTCGGGCAGCGCGTTGGAGTCGCTCAGCACCTTGGGGAACGGCCGCTCCCGGCCCTCCCAGTTGACGAACGTGCCGGCCTTCTCCGCGACCGGGGCGACCGGGAACACGACGTCGGCCGCGCGGGTCACGTCGGTGGCCCGCAGCTCCACGGAGACCACGAAGCCGGCCGCCGCGACCGCCGCGCGCGTCGCCCGGGGGTCGGTGGTGTCGTCCGGGTCCACGCCGGCAACGACCAGGCCGCCGAGCTCGCCGGCGGCGGCCGCCGCGACGATGGCGTCGGCGTTGCGACCGGTGGCGTGCGGCAGGCTGGTCCTCCAGACCGTGCCGAGGTCCACCCGGGCGGCGGGGTCGGCCACCGCGCGGCCGCCCGGCAGCAGGGTGGGCAGGCAGCCGGCCTCGACGGCTCCCCGCTCACCGGCCCGCCGCGGCACCCAGGCGAGCCGGGCCCCCGTCGTACCGGCCAGGGAGAGCAGCGCCGACAGCGCGCCGGGCACGGCGGCGACCCGCTCGCCGACGAGCACCACCCCGCCGGCATCGAGAGCCACCTCGCCGTCGTGGGCGAGGGACTCGATCACCGAGGTCTCCTCGCCCGGCACGGCCTGCAGCAGCGTGCCGTCCATCTTGCGCAGGCCCCGGGAGGCGAACGGGGCGATGCTGAACACCTGCAGCCCCTTGCGCGAGGCCTTGCGCAGCCGCAGGAACAGCGCGCCGGCCTCGTCCTCGGGCTCCAGGCCGACCAGGACCACCTTCGAGACCTTCTCCAGGTCTCCGAAGGTGACCCCGAGCCCGGAGCCGGCCACGGTGGAGGCCAGGAAGTCGGTCTCCTCCGCCGACGCCGGGCGGGCGCGGAAGTCGATGTCGTTGGAGTCGAGAGCGACGCGGGCGAACTTCGCGTAGGCGTAGGCGTCCTCGAGGGTGAGCCGGCCGCCGGTGAGCACGCCGACGCCGCCGTGCCGGCGGGCCTCCTGCAGGCCGCGGGCGGCGACGGCGAACGCCTCGGGCCACGACGCCGGCCGGTGCGCGCCGGTCTCGGCGTCGCGGACCAGCGGGTGGGTCAGCCGGTCCTCGGCGCGGGCGTAGCCGAACGCGAAGCGGTCCTTGTCGGTGATCCACTCCTCGTTGACCTCGGGGTCGTCGCCGGCCAGCCGGCGCGTCACCTTGCCGCGGCGGTGGTCGACGCGGATCGCCGAGCCGCAGGCGTCGTGCTCGGCGACGGAGGGGGTGGAGATCAGGTCGAAGGGCCGGGCGCGGAAGCGGTAGGCCGCCGACGTGAGCGCGCCGACCGGGCAGATCTGGATCGTGTTGCCCGAGAAGTAGGACTCGAAGGGCTCCTTCTCGTAGATGCCCACCTGCTGCAGGGCCCCCCGCTCGATCAGCGCGATGAACGGGTCACCGGCGATCTGCTCGGAGAACCGGGTGCAGCGCGCACACAGCACGCAGCGCTCCCGGTCGAGCAGCACCTGCGCGGAGATGTGGATCGGCTTGGGGTAGGTACGCTTGACGCCCTCGTAGCGCGACTCGCCACGGCCGTTGCTCATCGCCTGGTTCTGCAACGGGCACTCGCCGCCCTTGTCACAGACGGGACAGTCGAGCGGGTGGTTGATCAGGAGCTGCTCCATCACGCCCTGCTGCGCCTTGTCGGCGATCGGCGAGGACAGCTGCGTGTCGACCACCATGCCGTCGGAGGCCACCAGCGTGCACGACGCCTGCGGCTTGACCCGACCGGGCGGGCCCATCATGGTGCGCGGCTCCCCGTCCGGGCCGGGCAGCGCGACCTCGACCAGGCACTGGCGGCAGGCACCGACCGGTGCCAGCAGCGGGTGGTCGCAGAACCGCGGGATCGAGATGCCCACCTGCTCGGCGGCGCGGATGACCAGCGTGCCCTTGGGCACGCTGACCTCGACGCCGTCGATGGTGAGGGTGACCAGGTCGGCCTTCTCGACGGCGCCGTCGGCGCCGCCCTTGCCCTGGTTGCTGGTGACGGTCACGCGGGGTCCCCCATCACGACACTGGAGTGCGAACGAAGTGAGCAGTAGCAGTGACACACGGGGGTGCTCATGCGGAGGCTCCTGCGGTGGCGAAGAGGGTGGAGGCGGCCGGGTCGAAGGGACACCCGCCGTGCTCGAAGTGCGCGATGTACTCGTCGCGGAAGTACTGGATCGAGGAGGAGATCGGGCTGACCGCACCGTCGGCGAGGGCGCAGAACGACCGGCCGAGGATGTTGTCGCACTGGTCGAGGATCTTCTCGAGGTCGGCCTCGGTGCCCTGGCCCTTCTCGAGGCGCGCCAGGCTCTGCACCAGCCACCACGTGCCCTCGCGGCACGGTGTGCACTTGCCGCAGGACTCGTGCTTGTAGAACTCGGTCCAGCGCAGCGTGGCCCGGACCACGCAGGTGGTCTCGTCGAAGATCTGCAGCGCCTTGGTGCCGAGCATCGAGCCCGCGGCGCCGACCCCCTCGTAGTCCAGCGGCACGTCGAGGTGCTCGGCGGTCAGCAGGGGCGTAGAGGAGCCGCCGGGGGTCCAGAACTTCAGCTCGTGTCCCTCGCGGACGCCGCCGGCGAGGTCGAGCAGCCGGCGCAGCGTGATCCCCAGCGGCGCTTCGTACTGCCCGGGGCGGGCGACGTGGCCCGAGAGCGAGTAGAGCGTCATGCCCTTGCTCTTCTCGGTGCCCATGGAGCCGAACCAGTCGGCGCCGTTGCGCACGATCACCGGGACCGACGCGATCGACTCGACGTTGTTGATCACCGTCGGCGAGGAGTAGAGGCCGGCCACCGCGGGGAACGGCGGGCGCAGCCGGGGCTGTCCGCGTCGGCCCTCGAGCGAGTCGAGCAGCGCGGTCTCCTCCCCGCAGATGTAGGCGCCGGCACCGGCGTGCACGGTGATCTCGAGGTCGTAGCCCGAGCCGTGGACGTCCTTGCCGACGTGCCCGGCGAGATAGGCCTCCTGCACCGCCCGCTGGAGACGGCGGACGACCTGCAGCACCTCGCCGCGGACGTAGATGAACGCGTGCTCGGCGCGGATCGCGTAGGCGCTGATGATCACGCCCTCCACGAGCGTGTGCGGGCTCGCCATCATCAGCGGGATGTCCTTGCAGGTGCCCGGCTCCGACTCGTCGGCGTTGACCACCAGGTAGTGCGGGTTCGGGTTGGCTTCGTCCTGGGGGATGAAGCCCCACTTCATGCCGGTCGGGAAGCCGGCGCCGCCGCGGCCGCGCAGGCCGGAGTCCTTCACCAGCGCGATGACGTCGTCCGGGGCCATCCCCAGGGCGGTGCGCAGGGCGCCGTACCCGCCGGTGGCCTCGTAGGACTCCAGGGTCCAGGAGCGGTCCCGGTCCCAGTTGTCCGAGAGCACCGGGGTCAGTACGTCGGTCACTGGTCGCCCTCCTTCTTCTGCGCCTGCGTCTGCTCGCCCTCGGCGGGGCGCTCGTGCGCGGTATCGGCCTTCTCCGCGATCTCGGACTCGGACCCGGCCCGCCTGGTCGCCGACTGCTCGGCGGCCTTCGGGGCGGAGGTGTCGAGGAGCGTGTCCTTCTGCCCGGGT
The DNA here is from genome assembly GCA_963835385.1 of uncultured Actinomycetota bacterium. GTDB lineage: Bacteria > Actinomycetota > Actinomycetes > Propionibacteriales > Nocardioidaceae > Nocardioides_B. The sequence goes on along the minus strand of CAWIFK010000005.1, from coordinate 271,459 downwards.
CCCGCGGCGCCGCCCTCGACCTCGGGGCGGTCCGGGGCGGGAGCCGTCCAGCCGTTCTCGCGGGCGATCTGCAGCCCGACCAGGGTGGCGGGCCCCGCACCGGGGCCCTCGTCGGCACGGTCGTCGGGGAAGCCGGCGAGCACCCGCTCCGCCTCGCGCCACGTGCAGATGCGCGGCCCCCGTGTCGAGCGGACCTCCCGGCCCGCACGGAGGTCGTCCACGAGCCGGGTGGCCGACTCGGGGGTCTGGTTGTCCATGAACTCCCAGTTGACCATGACCACCGGGGCGTAGTCGCAGGCGGCGTTGCACTCCACGTGCTCCAGGGTGACCGCGCGCCCCTCCTCGCCCTCGGGCCACGCCGTCTCGTCGTTGCCGACGCCGAGGTGGTCCTTGAGGCGCTCGAAGATGGCGTCGCCGCCCATCACCGCGCAGAGCGTGTTGGTGCACACGCCGACGTGGTAGTCACCGACCGGGCGCCGCTTGTACATCGTGTAGAAGGTCGCGACCCCGGACACCTCCGCGGCGGAGATGCCGAGGATGTCGGCGCACGCCTCGATCCCCCGGGCGGTGACGCGGCCCTCCACGCTCTGCACGAGGTGCAGCATGGGCAGCAGGCCGGAGCGCGACTGCGGGTAGCGGGCGGCGATCTCGCGCAGGTCGGCGAGCGTCGAGGCGTCCAGGGAGTCCGTGGCGAGCTCGGGCCGGGTCTGGTCAGCGGTCATGTCAGCGGTCAACTCCACCCATCACGGGGTCGATCGAGGCGATGGCGACGATGACGTCGGCGACCATGCCGCCCTCGCTCATCACCGACGTCGCCTGCAGGTTCGTGAACGACGGGTCGCGGAAGTGCGCCCGGAAGGGACGGGTGCCGCCGTCGGAGACCACGTGGGCGCCGAGCTCGCCGCGGGGCGACTCGACCGGCACGTAGGCCTGTCCGGCCGGCACCCGGAAGCCCTCGGTCACCAGCTTGAAGTGGTGGATGAGCGCCTCCATCGACTCGCCCATGATGTGCTTGATGTGGTCGAGGCTGTTGCCCATCCCGTCGGTGCCGACGGCGAGCTGGCTGGGCCAGGCGATCTTCTTGTCGCCCACCATCACCGGCGCGCCCTCGAGCCCGGCGAGCCGGTCGGCGCACTGCTCGACGATCTTCAGCGACTCCCACATCTCGTCGAGGCGGATCCGGAAGCGGCCGTAGGCGTCGGCGGTGTCGCGGGTGACGACCTCGAAGTCGTAGTCCTCGTAGCCGGAGTAGGGCTGCGTCTTGCGCAGGTCCCACGGGTAGCCGGTGGAGCGCAGCACCGGGCCAGTGATGCCGAGCGCCAGGCAGCCGGCCAGGTCGAGCTCGCCGACACCGACCAGCCGGCCCTTGAAGATCGGGTTGGCGTTGCACAGCGCGGCGTACTCCGGCAGCCGCTTCTTCATCAGCGCCACGAAGTCACGGATCTGGTCCAGGGCGCCCGGGGGCATGTCCTGGGCGACCCCGCCCGGCCGGATGAACGCGTGGTTCATCCGCAGGCCGGTGATCAGCTCGAAGAGGTCGAGCACGAGCTCGCGCTCGCGGAAGCCGATGGTCATGACCGTCAGCGCGCCGATCTCCATGCCGCCGGTGGCGATCGCGACGAGGTGGCTGGAGATGCGGTTGAGCTCCATCAGGAGCACCCGCATGACCTGTGCCTTCTCGGGCACCTCGTCCTCGATGTCGAGCAGCCGCTCGACGCCGAGCACGTACGTCGCCTCGTTGTAGAACGGCGAGAGGTAGTCCATCCGGGTGCAGAACGTCACGCCCTGCGTCCAGGAGCGGAACTCCATGTTCTTCTCGATGCCGGTGTGCAGGTAGCCGATGCCGCAGCGGGCCTCGGTGACCGTCTCGCCCTCGAGCTCGAGGATCAGGCGGAGCACGCCGTGGGTGGAGGGGTGCTGCGGGCCCATGTTCACCACGACCCGGTCCTCGGTCTCCCCCTCCTCACTGGCGATGCCGGAGACGACGGAGTCCCAGTCCTGCCCGGTCACGGTGAAGACCTTGCCGGAGCCGGTCTCCTGCGCCGTGGCGTAGGGGTCGGCGGTGGGGTCGTAGGCGGTGCTCATCTGGGGGCCCCCGCGGGAGTGTGGGCGATGCGAGCGGTTGCGTGGGGTGAGTTCATCAGTTGTAGCTCCTCCGCGTGTCCGGCGGCGGGATCGTCGCGCCCTTGTACTCGACGGGGATGCCGCCGAGGGGGTAGTCCTTGCGCTGCGGATGGCCCGGCCAGTCGTCGGGCATCTCGATGCGCGTGAGTGCGGGGTGGCCGTCGAAGACGATCCCGAAGAAGTCCCAGGTCTCGCGCTCGTGCCAGTCGTTCGTGGGGTACACCGACACGATCGAGGGGATGTGCGGGTCGGCGTCGGGGCAGACCACCTCGAGCCGGATCCGGCGGTTGTGGGTCATCGAGAGCAGGTGGTAGACCGCGTGCAGCTCCCGGCCGGTGTCGTCGGGGTAGTGCACGCCGGAGACGCCGGAGCAGAACTCGAAGCGCAGCCGCTCCTCGTCGCGCAGCCGGCCGGCCACCGCCAGAAGGTCCTCGCGCCGCACGAAGAGGGTCAGCTCGCCGCGGTGGACGACCACCTTCTCGATCGCGTGCGGCACGCCCTCGGCGGACAGTGCGTCCTCCAGCGCATCGGCGAGCTCGTCGAACCAGCCACCGTAGGGACGGGCGGTGCCGCCGGGCATCGCGACCGGGCGGACGAGGCCGCCGTACCCCGTCGTGTCGCCGGAGCCGCGCACGCCGAACATCCCGGTGCGGACGCCGACGACCTCCGGCTGCAGCTGCTCGGGATCGGCCGGCAGGATGTTCTCCGGCGCCCTGTCGGTGGCGTCGGGCTCGGTCCCCTCGCTCACCTCGGGCGCGTCGCGCAGGGTGTCGTCCGGGGTCGGGCCGTCCTCGCTGCGGTCGTCGTCGGTCGGTGTCACCGGAGCAGGCCCTTCATCTCGGAGGTCGGCAGCGCGCGGAGCGCGTCGGTCTCGGTGGACTCGATCTCCTCGGCGCGGTGGGCGCCGAGCTTGCTGTGCTGCACCTGGTCGTGCAGCTTGAGGATCGCGTCGATGAGCATCTCCGGGCGGGGCGGGCAGCCGGGGAGGTACATGTCGACCGGCACGACGTGGTCGACGCCCTGCACGATCGCGTAGTTGTTGAACATGCCGCCGGAGCTGGCGCAGACGCCCATGGCCAGCACCCACTTGGGGTCGGGCATCTGGTCGTAGATCTGGCGCAGCACCGGGGCCATCTTCTGGCTCACCCGGCCGGCGACGATCATCAGGTCGGCCTGCCGCGGCGAGGCACGGAAGACCTCCATGCCGAAGCGGGCGAGGTCGTAGCGCGGGCCGCCCGAGGTCATCATCTCGATGGCGCAGCACGCCAGGCCGAAGGTCGCCGGCCAGAACGACGCCTTGCGCATGTAGCCGGCAACGCCCTCGACGGTGGTCAGCAGCACCCCGCTGGGGAGCTTCTCCTCGATTCCCACGTCAGTTGTCCTTTCCGAACGCTTGAGGCCGACGATCGTCAGGTGCGCGGCATGCCAAGGCGGAGGAGGGAGGCGGCCCAGGGTTGGCCGTCGACCGACGACAACGCCGGCAGGTCGCGTGCCTCACGATCGTCAGTCCCATTCGAGGCCGCCGCGCTTCCATACGTAGGCGTAGGCGACGAACACCGTGAGGATGAAGATCACCATCTCGACGAGGCCGAAGAGGCCCAGCGCGTCGAAGCGGACCGCCCACGGGTACAGGAAGACGATCTCGATGTCGAAGACGATGAAGAGCATCGCGGTGATGTAGTACTTCACCGGGAACTTGCCGCCGCCGAGAGCCTGCGGGGTCGGCTCGATGCCGCACTCGTAGGAGTCGAGCTTGGCGCGGTTGTAGCGCTTGGGCCCGACCAGGCTGCTCATCACCACCGAGAAGACCGCGAACCCGGCCGCGATGAGCGCGAGTGCGAGAACGGGTGCATAGAGCTCCATCGCTCGACTCCCTCCTGTCCTGTCCTGCTGTCGGATCCCGGCCTCAGGCGGCCGGGGCCACCTTGGCCAACGCGTTGATCACCCGGTCGGAGACGTCGCCGTCGCGCGGGTCGGTGAGGTTCGCCATCAGCTTGAGGGTGAACTTCATCAGGGTCGTCCGGGGCAGGCCGTACTTGGTCGCCTGCTTCATGAAGGTCGGGTTTCCGATCATCTTGGCAAAGACCCGCCCCAGGGTGAAGTAGCCCCCGTACGTCGACTCCAGCTCCGCAGCGTAGCCCTGCAGGATCCGCTCCCGCACAGGGCCCTGCGGCATCGCCAGCGCCTGCACCACCGTCTCGGCGGCGATGTGGCCGGACTCCATGGCGTAGTCGATGCCCTCGCCGTTGAACGGGTTCACCATCCCGCCCGAGTCGCCGGCCAGCAGCACGCCCCGGTGGTAGTGCGGCTTGCGGTTGAAGGCCATCGGCAGCGCGGCGGAGCCGATGCGGCCGACCCGGTTCTCCTCGCGGAAGCCCCACTCCTCGGGGGTGTGGTCCAGCCACGTCGTGAGGATCTGCTTGTAGTCGACGTTCTGGAACGCCTTGGAGGTGTTCAGGATCCCCAGGCCGATGTTGGCGGTGCCGTCGCCGACCCCGAAGATCCAGCCGTAGCCGGGCAGCAGGTCCGACGCTCCCGGCGTGCCGTTCCACAGCTCGAGCCACGACTCCATCCACGCGTCGTCGTGCCGGGGCGTCTCGTAGTAGGCGCGCACCGCGACCGCCATCGGCCGGTTGTCGCGCCGCTCGAGGCCGAGGGCGGTGGCGATCCGGGCCGAGACGCCGTCGCAGGCGATGACGACCGGGGCCGTGTAGGTGGTCTCCTCGCCGGACCGGCGGCCCCGCTCGTCGACGGTGCGGGCGGTGACGCCGGTGACCCGCCCGGTGCGCTCGTCGAGCACCGGGCCGGTGACCGCGGTGCGCTCGTGCAGGCGGGCGCCGGCCTTCTGCGCGTGCCGGGCGAGGATCTCGTCGAGGTCGCTGCGGGTGCGCACCATGCCGTACGGCGGGAACGACGCCAGCTCGGGCCACGGCAGCTCCAGCCGGTGTCCGGCACCGACGATGCGCAGGCCGTTGTTCCGGGCCCACCCGGGAGCGTCGACGTCGATGCCCATGCCGATCAGCTGCTTGACCGCGCGGGGGGTCAGCCCGTCGCCGCAGATCTTGTCCCGGGGGAACTCGGCCTTCTCGAGGACGAGCACGTCGACGCCGGCCTGCGCGAGATGGAAGGCCGCCGACGACCCGGCCGGACCGGCACCGACGACGATGACGTCGGCCTGCCGCTCGTCGGCGTTGGTCCGGCTCATCGGAGCACCTCGTCGTTCCGGGTCATCTCGTGACTTTGTGAAAGTCTTCACTAATGGCGACAACGCCACAGTCTAGAGGCCCTCGTCACATCCTGCGACCCGCCCCCGGGTGTCGGCGCTCAGCGCCCGAGCCCGGCGTCGCGGGCGCGGATGATCGCCTGCGCCCGGTCCTGGGCGGGCAGCTTGCCGAGGATCGCGTGCACGTGGTTGCGCACCGTCTTCTGGGACAGGAACAGGCGGGCGGCGATCTGCTGGTTGGAGAGCCCCGCAGCGAGCAGGTCGAGCACCTCGGTCTCCCGCGCGGTGAGCATCGGGAACGGCGGCGCCGGCCCGGCGGCCGGCCCGGTCGCCCCCCTGGCCACGAAGTCGGCGACCCGCGCGGCGAGCACCGCGCCGAAGACCACGCCGCCCGCGGCCACCGTCGTGATCGCCCGCATCACCTCGTCCGGCTCGGCGCCCTTGAGCAGGTAGCCGCGGGCGCCGGCGCGGACCGCGTCGACGAGCGTCCCGTCCTCCTCCGACATCGTCAGCACCACCACGCCGGTCCCCGGTCGGCGGGCGAGCAGCTGCCGGGTCGCCTCGATCCCGTCGAGGTCCGGCATCTGCACGTCCATGACCACGACGTCGGGTTCGAGCCGCTCGGCCAGCTCGAGGGCCTCGCGTCCGGTGGAGGCGGTGCCGACGACGTCGATGTCGCCGATGCTCGCGAGCAGCGCGGCGAAGCCCTCCCGGAACACCGGGTGGTCGTCGGCCACCAGGACCCGCACGCGGCCCGAGCTCATCCGGCACCGCCGGCGTCCAGGAGCGGCGAGGCTGCGGCCGGAGCGGTACGAGCGGCCGCAGCGGCAGGAGCGGCAGCAGCCACCGGCAGCACCGCCCGGACCCGGGTGCCGCCGGCGGGCCCGGACGTCACGGTGCAGCGGCCACCGAGCTCGGCGGCCCGCTCCCGCAGCGAGACCAGACCGACCCCGGCCGCCACGTCCACGGCGATGCCGACCCCGTCGTCGACCACCTCGACGAGCATCGCCCCCGCGGCCGGATCGCGCCGCAGCGCGACCGTGCACCGCCGCGCCCCGGCATGCCGGACCACGTTGGCCAGCGCCTCCGACGCGATCCGGTAGGCGGCCACCTCCACGGCGGCCGGCAGGTCGTCGACCTCGCCGCGCTCCTCCACGAGGACGTCGAGGGTGGGCGTGCGCAGCCGCTCCGCGAGCTGGCGCAGGGCGCCGGCCAGCCCGACGTCGTCGAGGGCCGGTGGCCGCAGGCCGTGCACCAGCCGCCGCAGCTCGGCGAGCGTGCCGGAGATCTCCTCCCTCGCGATGGCCAGCGCCCGGTCGCTCGCCGCCGGGTCGCGGTCCGCGGTCATCCGCGCCACGTCGATCCGCGAGCCCACCGCCGCCAGGGTGGGTCCCAGCCCATCGTGCAGCTCGGCGCGCAGCCGGCGCCGCTCGTCCTCGACCGCGGTGACCAGCCGCTCGCGGCTGTGCTGCAGCTCCTCGGCGAGATGGACAGCGCGGGCGGCGGCGGCCGCCTGCCGCACCACGTCGGCGAGCAGCTGCTCGTCGGCCGCCGAGAGGCGGGTGCGGCGCCCGCCCTCCGCGGGGACCAGCAACCGTCCGATCCGCTCGCCGCGGTAGCTGATCGGCAGGGCCCGCGTGTGCTCCGGGACGCGCCCCTGCTCGACGAGCAGCCGCTCGCCGCTGACCTGGACGACCTCCACACCGACGTACGGGATCCGGAAGGCGCCGGCGACCGTGCGGGCCACGGCGGTCAGCTGCGCCTCGGAGCCATCGGAGACCTCCAGCAGCTCCGCCAGGCCCGAGACGACGCGGTAGGGGTCGTCGCGCTCGCCCAGGACCCAGCGCCGGACCAGGCGCCACAGCCGGTGGCGCAGCGGGGCGTAGACCGCGGAGACGACGAACACGGCCAACACCAGGCCCTCGCTGCCGCGCAGCCACGGACCGGCGAACCGACCGGCCAGAGCGAGGAGCACCAGGTCGAACGCCCACGTGGAGAGCAGCAGCACGCCGTAGACGACGGTGCCGCCGAGGAGCCGGTCGACGTCGAGTAGGTAGGGCCGGACGATCCCCACGGCGACCGACGCGGCGGTGACCACCACGGCGACGGTGAGACCCACGCTGCTGAACCAGTCCGGCAGCAGCCGGATGGTCAGCATCACCAGCAGGTCGACGACGGCGGCCCACAGCAGCCAGCGCATGCGGGTGCGCGTGATCCCCGTCGCGGCGCGGTAGCGCCGGACCACGACGACGAAAGGCACCACCAGGCTCACCGGCACCACGACGTAGGCCACCTGAAGCAGCGCCGACCACACCGGGTCCGGCAGCGGCACCTCGACAGGGTCGAGCTCGAGCGCCCGCAGCGAGAGCGGCATGGCGCCGTCGCCTGAGCTCGCCTGCGCCAGGCGGGACGGCGCGGCCACGAGCGCCAGCGGCAGCAGCGACGTCAGGCCGAGCGAGACCAGCGACGCCGGCCGCAAGCGACCGGTGGGGAGCCGGCCGTCGGGGAAGAGCAGCAGCAGCAGCGGCAGCAGGAGCAGCAGCCAGGCCCCCAGCCGCTGGTAGACGAAGAAGGCGACCGACGCGCCCGGGCGTGGAGGCACCTCCGCCGTGGCGTAGGCCAGCCAGGCCGAGGCGGTGCCGTCGACGGCCCACCAGGCGCCGACCACAGCCAGGACCCAGCCCAGCCGGTGCCCGGGGCTCCGGTCGAGCACGACGGCGCCTGCGACGCCGAGCGCCAGACCGGCGAGCCCGTCGACCCAGGCCCGCCCGAGCCCCATGACCTCGCGGTGCGCGGCGCTGACGTGCATGCCCAGCAGCACCGACACGACGGTGGCGAGGACGGCCATGCCGAGCAGCAGCCGGGAGAAGAGGGCGTCGGGCACCCGCACAGAGTGCCCGACCCGCCGTCCCGTTGTCCCCGGGACGCGCGTCCCGGTCCGCCCCTGACGCCGAACAGGACACCGAACGGGACGCGGCGCCCTGACCGGGCGGGACGGCGGCGCGCCAAGGTCGTCCTGTCGCGGTGAGAGGCACCGCGGCACCCCACGGGGGAGACACATCAACAGCAGGAGACACCATGACGCACACGTCCACCCGTCCGGCGCCGGCCCGTACCGACGTCGAGGCGGCAGCGGCGAGCACACCGGCCCACCAGGACCGGCAGATCCGCCGGCTGGCGCTCGGCCTGTCGGCCGGCGCGCTCATCTGGTCGGTGGGGAGCTTCACCTACGGCTTCGGCCCGTCCTCGGAGATCGGCATCAAGGTCCAGGACTTCACCGGCCTGGCCTTCCAGGCCGGCCTCTGGTCGCTGCTGACCCTGCAGCGCCGCACCCGGGCCACCGGGGTGACGCGCACTGCCCGCGCCATGCTGCGCGTCGAGCAGGTCCTGCTCGCGCTGGCGATGACCTGGACGTTCATCCACGCCGTGGCCCCGTCGGCCCGCGGCACCGTGTGGCTCGGCGTGCTCGACCTCTTCTGGCCGCTCTCGATGCTCGGCATGTTCGTGATCGGCGTCAAGATCGCGGTGGCCGGCCGCTGGCGCGGCGCCGCCCGGTTCTGGCCCCTGGTCGCGGAGAGCTGGGTCGTGGTGACGCTCCCGCTGCTCGGCATCTTCGGCCGCACCGTGGGCGACGTGGCGGGCGCCAGCCACCTGCTGGTGGGCTACGTGACGCTCGGACTGATCCTCGCCGTGCGACCGGACCTGGTGCGCGACCGCGGCTGAGGGGCGGCGCTCACGCAGTGGCGCGATGCAGCGCGACGATCCCGCCGCTCAGGTTGCGCCACTGCGTGCCGTGCCACCCGGCCGCGTCGATCCGGGCGGCCAGGCCCCGCTGGTCGGGCCAGGCCCGGATCGACTCGGCCAGGTAGACGTAGGCGTCCGGGCTCGAGGACACCGTCCGGGCCACCGCCGGGAGCGCCTTCATCAGGTACTCGATGTAGACCGTGCGGAAGGCGGCGTTCGTGGGGTGGCTGAACTCGCACACGACCAGCCGGCCGCCGGGCCGGGTCACCCGCAGCATCTCGGCCAGCCCGGTGTCGGGGTCGACGATGTTGCGCAGCCCGAACGAGATCGTCACCGCGTCGAAGGTGTCGTCGGCGAACGGCAGCCGGGTGCCGTCGCCCGCGGCGAAGCCGAGGTGCGGGCGGTTGCGCTTGCCGACCCGCAGCATGCCGATCGAGAAGTCGCAGGGCACCACGGTCGCCCCCCGGTCGGCGAAGGGCTGGCTGGAGGTCCCGGTGCCCGCGGCGAGGTCGAGGACCCGCTCGCCGGGCTGCGGGTCGACTGCCTCGACGACCAGCCTGCGCCAACGCCGGTCCTGTCCCAGCGACAGCACGTCGTTGGTGAGGTCGTAGCGCCGGGCGACGTCGTCGAACATCGCGGCGACGTCGGCGGGCTTCTTGTCCAGGTCGGCTCGGGTCACGGCGCTCAGCCTACGGGCGGCTCAGTAGGCTGGCTCACCGTGAGACAGTCCGGCACTCCCTCCGAGCTCCCCGGGGCAGCGCCGCTGGTCGTGCGCACCGTCGGGATCGAGGACCCGGGGCCGCTGCTGTCACTGCTGCCGGACGCCGACGCGACCGCATGGGTGCACCGCGGCCAGGGGCTGGTCGGCTGGGGCGTCGCCGCCGAGCTGCGGGTCGCCGGTGCCGAGCGGTTCGCCGCGGCCCGTGCCTGGTGGGACCAGCACGCCGGCTCGGCGGTGGTCCGTGACGAGGTCGGCGAGCCGGGCACCGGCCTGGTGTGCTTCGGCTCGTTCGCGTTCGCCGACGACCCCGGCGACAGCGTGCTGGTCGTTCCCGAGGTCGCCGTCGGGCGGCGGGGCGACCGTTGCTGGCTCACCACCGTCACCGCCGGCGGCATCAGCGCCCCGCCGAGGCTGGTGCCGACCGCCGACCCGGCACCGCCGGCCGGGGTCACCTTCGCCGACGGCGCCCTCAGCGGGGCCGCCTGGGAGGTCGCGGTCGCCGACGCGGTCCGCCGGATCGGGGCCGGCGAGCTCGAGAAGGTCGTGCTCGCCCGGGACCTGCTGGCGACCGCCGCCGACGACGTCGACGTCCGCTGGCCGTTGCGGCGGCTGGCCGAGGGCTACCCCACCTGTTGGACCTTCCACGTCGACGGGCTCTTCGGCGCCACCCCGGAGATGCTGGTGCGCCGCGAGCGCGGCCTGATCACCTCACGCGTGCTGGCCGGCACCATCCGCCGTACCGGCGACGACGCCCGCGACCTCGGGCTCGCGGCCGCGCTGGCGCGCTCGTCGAAGGACCTCGAGGAGCACGAGTACGCCGTCCGGTCGGTCGCGGACGCGCTGGCGCCGCACTGCACGTCGATTAACGTGCCGGAGGCGCCGTTCGTGCTGCACCTGCCCAACGTCATGCACCTGGCCACCGACGTGGCCGGTGTGGTGCACGACGCCGCGACCAGCCTGGACCTCGCCGCCGCCCTGCACCCCTCCGCCGCGGTCGGGGGGACGCCGACCGACCGGGCGGTCGCGCTCATCGCCGAGCTCGAGGGCATGGCCCGCGGCCGGTACGCGGGGCCGGTCGGCTGGATGGACGCCACCGGCGACGGGGAGTGGGGCATCGCCCTGCGCTCGGCCGAGGTCGACGGCGCCCGGGTCCGGCTCTTCGCCGGCTGCGGCATCGTCGCCGACTCCGACCCGGAGGCCGAGCTGGCCGAAGCGCAGGCGAAGTTCGTGCCGGTGCGCGACGCGCTGACCACCGACGGCTGACCGGCGTGAGCAGCGGGCCGGCGTCGCGGCTGGGGATCGGTCTGGCGGCCGTGGCCCGCCCGGCGTACATCAACGCGGGCAGGGAGCGCGACCTCGGTGCGGACCGCTCCCCCGAGCAGCTGCGTGCCCGGACAGAGGAGCTGCTGGACGCCGCCTACGCCGGCGGGATCCGCTACGTGGACGTGGCCCGCTCCTACGGCCGTGCCGAGGAGTTCCTGGCCGGGTGGCTGCGACGGCGCGCCGTCGAGGACGTCGAGGTCGGCTCGAAGTGGGGCTACGACTACGTGGGCGACTGGCGGCTCGACGCCGACGTGCACGAGGTCAAGGACCACTCGCGCGCGACCTTCGCCCGCCAGCTCGAGCAGACGCGGGCGCTGCTGCAGGACCGGCTCGCCGTCTACCACGTGCACTCGGCCACCGTGGAGACCGGCGTGCTGGAGGACCGGCGGCTGCACCAGGACCTGGCCCGGCTGCGCGACGAGGGCGTCCGGGTCGGGATCTCGACCTCCGGACCGGAGCAGGCGGCCGCCGTCCGCCGGGCCCTCGAGGTGCGGGTCGGCGGCCAGCCGCTGTTCACCTCGATCCAGTCGACCTGGAACCTCCTGGAGCCGTCGGCGGGCCCGGCGCTGGCCGAGGCGGCCGAGGCGGGGGCGCGGGTCGTGGTCAAGGAGGCGCTCGCCAACGGACGGCTCACCGACGCGCGTGACCTCGACGACCGTGCTGCTGCTCGTGCCGCCGCCCTGGCGGCCGACCTGTCGACGGGACTCGACGAGCTGGCGTTCGCCGCCGCCCTGGCACAGCCCTGGGCCTGGCGGGTGCTCACCGGGGCGGTCACCACGCAGCAGGTACGCCGCGGCCTGGGTGCCGAGCGGCTGGGGCTGCCGGACGACCTCGCCGACCGCACCGCCCGGCTGGCGCTGGAGCCGGCGGACTACTGGGCCGCCCGGTCCCGGCGCGCCTGGGCCTGACCGGCTGCTCGACCGGCGGTGCGTCAGCCGAGCTGTTCGTCGACGAAGCACCACCGCCACAGCTCCCCGGGCTCCGCGGAGCGCATCACCGGATGCCGGGTGCCGGCGAAGTGCCCGCTCGCGTGCCGCCGCGGCGAGGAGTCGCAGCAGGCGACGTGCCCGCAGGTCAGGCACTGGCGCAGGTGCACCCACGTGGTGCCCTCCACCAGGCACTCGGCGCACACGTCGGTCGGCACCGGGTCGGTGGGAACCGGCGCGACCTCGAGGTGCTCGCACGCGGGAGGAGCACCGGGCGCGACGGTCGGACGGTCGGTGTCGCGCTGACGTGCCCGGCCCGCCGCGTGGTTGTCGAGCATCGACTCCTCGATGTCGAGAGCCCCCAGGACGTCGGCGACGACCTCGTGCGGCACCCGTCCGGTCGAGCGCACCTCGAGGACCCGTTCGCGCTCGGCGCGCAGCATCTGGACCCGCAGCCGGGCGTAGGCCTCGCTCGGGGTCTCCTGCTCGGCCCCGGCCCCGCCGAGGCGCTCCCAGGCTGCGAGGTCGCGCATCTCGCCACGCCTGCGGACCGCCTCGACGACGCCGTGGACGTCCGCCTCCTCCGCGGCGTGCTCATCGAGCCAGGCGTTGCCGGCGGCGGTCGCCTGCGCGAACAGTCCTGCGCGGGCAAGGGCGTCCTCGCGGGGGTCGGGTCCGGTGAGGCCGAGCCGGCGGACGACCCACGGCAGCGTCGAGCCCTGCAGGAACAGGGTGCCTGCCGTGACGAACAGGGCGATGAGCACCAGCAGGTCGCGCTGCGGGAAGTCGGGCGGGATGACGAACGCCGCGGCCAGCGTCACCACGCCGCGCATCCCGGCCCAGCCGACGACGGCGGTGCTCGCCCAGTCGGGCCGCTCGCCGTTGCGCGTGTCGCGCCGCACGAGGAGGAAGCGGGACGGCAGCACCCAGGCCATCCGGGCGAGGACCACGGCCGCCAGGACGGCGACGCACGACCAGGCGACCGTGCCGGCCGCGAGGTCCTGGGCCAGCACGTCGTCGACGATGGAGCGGAACTGCAGACCGATCAGCAGGAACACCAGGTTCTCGAGCACGAACGACACGGTGCGCCAGTTGAGCCGTTCGGCGATGCGCGAGGACGCGTTCTGCAGCTTCGGCGCCTGGTGCCCCAGGAGCAGCCCCGCGATCACCACGGCGAGCACGCCGCTCGCGTGGATCTGCTCGGCCGCGACGTAGGCGACGAACGGCACCACCAGGGAGACGCTGGTGTCGAGGACGGGGTCGGTGACGTGGGTGCGCATCCAGCCGACGACCCCGAAGACGACCAGGCCGACCGCGACGCCGCCGGCGGCCGCGACCAGGAAGTCGAGGCCGACCTCGAGGAAGGAGACCGCGCCGAACGATGCGGCGATCGCGGTCCGCAGCGCCACCAGCGCGGTGGCGTCGTTGAGCAGCGACTCGCCCTCGAGCACGGTCACCACCCGGCGCGGCAGGCCGATCCGGCGGGCGATCGCCGTCGCCGCGACCGCGTCCGGCGGAGCCACCACGGCACCGAGCGCGAACGCCGCGGGCCAGCTCACGTCGGGCACCACCTCGTGCACGACGACGCCGACCACGACGGTGGTGAAGGCGACCAGCCCGACCGAGAGCAGCAGGATCGCCCGCCGGTTGGCGTTGAAGTCGACCAGGGAGGTCTGCAGCGCCGCCGAGTACAGCAGCGGCGGGAGGAAGCCGACGAGGGCCAGCTCGGCGGTCAGCTCCACGTCGGGGACGAACGACACGAACGAGGCGCCCGCGCCGACGGCGACCAGGACGAGCGGCGCCGGCACGTCCAGCCGGCCCGAGGCCGCCGCGACCGCGATGACGACGGCCACCAGGACGGCGACGGTCACGACGAGATGCACGCCGGTCATTCTCCCCCCCGGGGTGCGCGGGCCGGCGGCGCCGCACACAGCGTGGACCCGGCGCTCAGGTGCGTGGCTCGGCCACCCACCGCATCGGGTCGCCCCATCCGAGGTCGGTGATGCCGGCCGCGTCGAGGGCCAGCGCGACGAGCGTGCGGCGGTGCGCCGCGAAGGTCAGGACGTGGGCGATCATGCCGCCGTAGGTGAACACCTCGGCCGGCTCGCACAGGGCGTCGACGAAGGTGTCGTCGAGGCGCCCCTGCTCGACGACGTCGCGCACGTGGGCGAGGTACGCCGGCCCCTCGACCGCGAGACGCTCGCGCAGGGAGTCCACAGGCTCGTGGTCCTCGACCGACCAGTCGTAGTCCCGGTCGGCGAGGGCGGCGTTCCACATGCCCATCTGGCCGACCAGCCGGGACAGCAGTGAGCGGATCGACTGCCGCTCCTCGTCGACCGACAGCTCGATCGGGGCGTCGAGCTGCTCGTCGCTGAGCCGGAACGCGAGCCCGACCATCTCCCCGGTCAGCCACACGTGGTGCTCGACCATCGAGGTCAACAGGTCCATGGGGGTCACCTTCTGCTGGGCCGGCAACCGCAGGCTGCCGGGCGGGTGGAAGTGCACGCCGTTGGGCGACTCGAGCCGGATCTGCCCCGGCCGGCCGCGCCAGCGCTGCGGGCCGACGCCGTACGCCCGGGTGAAGGCGCGGGTGAACGCCTCGTGCGAGCCGTAGCCCGCCTCGACGCCGACGTCGATGATCCGCTCGCGCGTGGTGAGCAGGCGGTACGCCGCCCGCTCGAGCAGCACCCGGCGGCGGAACGCCGCGGGGGCCTCCCCGGAGACGGAGCGGACGATCCGGTCCAGGTGGAACCGCGACACGTGCAGCCGCCGGGCCAGCTCCTCGCCGTTCGCCCAGGAGTCGTGCGGCGGCCCCTCGAGGGAGTCGGCGAGCACCTGCACGAACGCGGTGAAGTGGTCGGCGGCCGTCATGCCACCCAGTAGACCGCTTCGCTCGGTGCCCGTGCTTGATCGCGCTTGTGGTGATGTGCGGCCCGGATCGCGCACCGTGAGCGATCCGGGCCCCGACGCGCACCCGACCGGGGCCGCATCGGCGCAGCGTGAGCGATCCCGGCCCTCACCGGCCCACGACCCGGCGTCGCTCAGGTGACGAGGGCCCGGATCGCCGCGTCGAGCCCGCGCCGCTGCCTCCGGTCGACGACGGCCTCGACGACCTCGACCCCACCGGCCGGGCTGGCGAGCGCGTGCTGCAGCTCCGGGAGGGACTGCACCCGCCAGTGCGGCGTGCGCGTCGCCGCGCAGAGGCTGGCGAGGTCGACGTGGTGGGGGGTGCCGAAGAGCCGCTCGAAGGAGTCCGCGTAGGCCGGACCGCCCTGCTCGAGACCGGCGAAGATAGAGCCGCCGTCGTCGTTGACCACCACCACCGTGAGGTCAGGGCGGGGCTCGTCCGGGCCGAGCACCAGGCCGTTGGCGTCGTGCAGGAAGGTCACGTCGCCGAGCAGCGCGAACGCCCGGCGGGTGCGCGGCCGGCCCAGGACCGCCCCGACCGCGGTCGAGACGGAGCCGTCGATGCCGGCGAGGCCACGGTTGCCGACCACCAGGCGCCGGTCGCCGACGCGGTAGCGGGGCACCATGAGGTCCAGGTCGCGCACCGGGTTGGAGGCACCGACGAACAGCAGCCCCTCGGGCGGCAGGGCCGCGGCGACCGCGCCGGCCACCTGCTGCGGCACCAGCGCCGGCTGCTGAGCGAGCAGCGCGTCGAGGGCACGGGAGGTCTCGGCGTCGCGCCGCCGCCACTCGGCCAGCCAGGGATCCTCCCGGCGCAGCGGCTCCGCGCCGCTCGCCGGGGCGACCGCCGTCCCGCAGACCACCTGGTGCGCCGCGTGCCCGGGGTCGGACCAGCCGGAGGGTCCCTGCACGGCGACGATCTCCACGTCGGTGCGCGCCAGCAACCGGCTCACCGGCCGCGACAGGGTCGGGTGGCCGTGCACCACCACGCGCTCGATGCGGCCGGCAAGGTCGTCGTCGGCGAGCAGCAGCCGGTAGGTGCGGATCGCGTGGGCGCCGGTGCGCGCGCCGCTCGTCGGTTCGGCCAGCAGCGGCCAGCCGGCCGTCTCGGCGAGCACCCGCGCCGGCGGTCCGGCGTCGTCGCCGGCCACCACGACGGTGCGGGGGCTGCCGGGCCCGGTCGACAGCAGCTCGGGCTCGACGCGCAGCGGTGCGCCGGGCCGGGTCCACGGCACGTCGCCGTCCCGGCCGGCGAGGTCGGCGTCCCAGCCGTCGGCGTCGCCGGGCGCGAGCGGCTCCTCGAGCTGCAGGTTCAGGTGCACCGGCCCGGGGCGCCCGCCGAGCCGTCCGCGGGCGGTCCACGCGGCCCGCGCGGCCAGCGCCCGCCACCCCGCCACCTGGCGGCCGGCGCCCGCACCCGGGTGGCCGGCCGGGACGTCGGCGGCCAGCCGGATCGCGGTGCCGAACATGCCGGCCTGCTCGGTGGTCTGGTTCGCGTTCGTGCCCCGCAGCCGCGCCGGCCGGTCGGCGCTGAGCACCAGCAGCGGCAGCCCGGCGTGCGAGGCCTCCAGGACCGCGGGGTGCAGGTTCGCCACGGCGGTCCCGGAGGTGGTCACCACCGGCACCGGGGACCGCGACGTCCGGGACAGCCCCAGGGCCACGAAGCCGGCCGAGCGCTCGTCGATCCGGGTGTGGAGAGTCAGCCGGTCGGCCGCGTCCGCGGCGTGCAGGGCGAAGGCCAGCGGGGCGGAGCGGGAGCCCGGTGCCAGCACGGCGTGCCGGACGCCGCAGCGGACCAGCTCGTCCACCACGGTGGTCGCCAGCGCCGTCGAGGCGTTCGCAGGAGCGCTCACGAGGACCGATCCTGCCCGATCGAGCGGCTCCACGCCTCGACGTCGGCGAGCCGCGCCCGCCAGTGCGCCTGCCGGCCGGCGTCCGCGGCCACCCGCCGCAGCGCCTCGGGGTCCACCTCGGGGGGTACGACGGGCAGCGCGCCGTCGACCGGGAGCAGCGGCGCGAGCGCCACGTCGTCGGTCAGCAGCTGCACGGTGGCCAGGCCGCACGCGTAGGGCAGCTGCGGCAGCGCCGCGGCCAGCGCCACCCCCGCCGCGATGCCGACCGAGGTCTCCAGCGCGCTCGAGACCACGACCGGGAGGCCGATGTCCTCGGCGATCCGCAGGCAGACGCGGACGCCTCCGAGCGGCTGGACCTTGAGCACCGCGACGTCGGCCGCCTCGAGGTCGCGCACCCGGTACGGGTCCTCGGCCCTGCGGATGGACTCGTCGGCCGCGACCGGCACCTCCACACGCCGCCGGACGACCGCGAGGTCCTCGACCGAGGCGACCGGCTGCTCGACGTACTCCAGGCCGCCGGCGGCCCGGTCCAGCAGCGCGATGGCGGCCACGGCCTCCTCCACCGACCACAGGCCGTTGGCGTCGACGCGGATCGCGCCGTCCGGCCCGAGGGCGTCGCGGACCGCCTCGAGGCGCGACTGCTCGTCGGCACGGGACTGGCCCGGCTCGGCGACCTTGACCTTCGCCGTGCGGCAGCCGGCCGAGGCACGCACGATCCGTGCGGCCTGGTCGGGGCCGACGGCCGGAACCGTGACGTTGACCGGGATGCTGTCGCGCACCGGCGCCGGCCAGCCCTCGTCGGCCGCCTCCCGGGCCGCGCGCAGCCACGGGGCGGCGACCGCGGCGTCGTACTCCAGGAACGGGCTGAACTCGCCCCAGCCGGCGGGCCCACGCACCAGCATCCCCTCGCGGACCGTGATGCCGCGGAACCGGGTCCGCATCGGCACCGACCACACGTGCCAGGCGTCCGCCTCAGCCACCGGCCAGCTCCTGCAGCCGCAGCCGGTCCACCTTCCCGTTGGCCAGCACCGGCAGCGCGTCGAGGGTCAGCAGCTGCTTGGGTGCCCATGCCCGGGGATGCGCGGCCGCGACCCAGTCGCGTGCCTGGTCCAGGCCGATGCCCCCGACGACGGCCGCCACCACCCGCTGGCCCCACTCCGCGTCGGGCACGCCGACCACCTCGGCCTCGGCGACCTCCGGGTGCTCGCGCAGCCGCGCCGCGACCGCCGGGCCCGGGACGTTGACGCCGCCAGACAGCACCACGTCGTCGACGCGGCCCAGCACCTCGAGCCGGCCGTCGTGGTCGATCCGGCCGAGGTCCTGGGTGGTGAACCAGCCGTCTCCGAGCACCTCGCCGGTGAGGTCGGGGCGGCCGTCGTACCCGTCGAACAGCACCGGCCCGCCGATCCGCACCCGGCCGCCGGCGCCGACCGCGAGGGCCACGCCGTCGAGCGGCACCCCGTCGTAGACGCAGCCGCCGCAGGTCTCGCTCATGCCGTACGTCGCCACGACCGGGACGTCCGCCGCGGCCGCCCGGGCGCGCAGGTCGGCCGGCACGTGGGCCCCGCCGACGAGCACGGTGCTGACGTCGCGCAGGGCCGCCGTCGCGGCAGGGTCGTCGAGCATCCGCCGCAGCTGGGTCGGTACCAGCGAGACGTAGCGCCGCGCGCCGCTCATCCGCGCCGCGGCCTCGACGAAGCCGTGCTGCTGCACGACCGGCTCGGTGCCGGCGCGCACTGAGCGGAACAGCACCTGCAGCCCGGCGACGTAGGTCGGCGGCAGGTTCAGCAGCCACTGGCCGGGCCCCCCGAGGCGGGCGGCGGTGGCGTCGGCCGAGGCGCGCAGCGCCGACCGGGACAGCAGCACCCG
This sequence comes from uncultured Actinomycetota bacterium, assembly GCA_963835385.1. GTDB lineage: Bacteria > Actinomycetota > Actinomycetes > Propionibacteriales > Nocardioidaceae > Nocardioides_B. The sequence continues at coordinate 252,769 of CAWIFK010000005.1, read as the reverse complement.
CTTCGGGTCGCCGGTCGACCCGGAGGTCTCCACCACCAGCGGCTCGGGCTCACCCGGGGCCGCGTCCCACTCCCGCAGGGCCGCGAGCAGCCCGCTCGCCGTGCCGCTCACGCGCAGGGGCGCCCGGCCGCTCGGGGGACGGAGGCTGCTCACGAGGCCCCACCGTATGCCTGCCACAATCGTCGACCGTGGCAACCCCTGAGCAGTGGCTGGCCGGCGCGCGCCCTCGCACCCTCCCTGCGGCCGTGGCCCCGGTGCTGGCCGGCACGGCCGTCGCTGCCTGGCTCGACGAGGCCGTCTGGTGGAAGGCGCTCCTGGCGCTGGTCGTCGCGCTGGCGCTGCAGGTCGGCGTCAACTATGCCAACGACTACTCCGACGGCATCCGCGGCACCGACGCCGACCGGGTCGGCCCGATGCGGCTGGTCGGCTCCGGCGCCGCGGGCCCGGCGGCGGTGAAGCGGGCCGCGTTCCTGGCCTTCGGGGTCGCCTGCCTCGCCGGTCTGGTGCTGGCCGTGACCACCGCGTGGTGGCTGCTGGTCGTCGGCGCCGTGAGCGTCGCCGCGGCGTGGTTCTACACCGGCGGGTCGACGCCGTACGGCTACCGCGGGCTCGGCGAGGTCATGGTGTTCGTGTTCTTCGGCCTGGTGGCGGTCCTCGGGACCACCTACGTCCAGGCCGGCTCGCTGCCGCTCCCCGCGTGGTACGCCGCCGCCGGCACCGGTGCGCTTGCCTGCGCCATCCTGGTGGCCAACAACCTGCGCGACGTCCCCACCGACCGGGTCGCGGGCAAGCACACGCTCGCGGTCAGCCTCGGGGAGCAGCGCACCCGCTACCTGTTCGCCTTCCTGGTCGCGGTCGCAGCGGTCCTCCTGCTCGGCGTCGCGCTGGAGACCAGCCGCTGGGCGCTGCTCGGGGCGGCCTACCTGCTGACCGCGGTGCCGGCGGTGCGCACGGTGCTCGGCGAGGCGCAGGGCCCGGCGCTCGTGCCGGTGCTGCAGCGCACCGGGACCTCCGAGCTGCTCTACGCCGCAGGCCTGTTCCTCGGCCTGGCGCTGCTCACCTGACCGGGTGTTCGTTGCTCGCACCCGCCCCGACCTCGACCGGGCACGTTCGCGCACCGCGGTTCTCCTGACGACGCCGGCTCCGGTGTGCGAACCTTGCCGGGGCCACGCCAGGCGCATCTTCCACATCGCGGCCGGGGCCCCGTCACGGGTCCGCACCAGACCCGGCCGGAGCTCGACGAGCAGACGAAGGGCGTTCCACTGCTGTGGGGGAACAGACACGCACGGTGGTGCGCATGAGCCACCGCTCCTCGAGTCCCGCCGGGAACCGCCCCCGGCCGGCACGACGACCCGCAGCCCGCAGCCTCGCGCTGGCCGCGGCCGCCGGCGCCGCGGCGGTCTCCTTGGCCGGCTGCGGCACCGCCACCGACAGCGCCACCAGCAAGGTGGCCGACAAGCCGACCTCCAGCGGTCCGGCCAGCGCCGCAACCACTCACACGGCGACCCCGACGCCCTCGGACACACCCACCGAGAGCCCCTCCACGGCCGCCGGCACCGAGACCGGCACCCGGTCGCCGGCATCGACGCAAGCTCTCGAACCGGCCTCCTCCTCGCCCGTGCACCCGGCCGGCGGCACGGCCGCCGCCGTGCTGGCCACCCTCCCGGTGAAGGGACGCGCGCCGATGACCGGCTACGACCGCGACCGGTTCGGCCAGGCGTGGCTGGACGCCGACCGCAACGGCTGCGACACCCGCAACGACATGCTCGCCCGCGACCTGGACGCCGTGCGGTTCGAGCCCGGAACCCAGAACTGCAAGGTGCTGGCCGGCGACCTGGGGGACCCGTACACGGCCAAGGCCATCGACTTCGTGTACGGCGACGGGTCCCTGGTCGACATCGACCACGTGGTCGCCCTGGGCAATGTGTGGGTCACCGGCGGGCTCCGCTTCGACATCGAGAAGCGAGCCGCGATCGCGAACGACCCGCTGAACCTGCTCTCCGTCGACGCCTCGGCGAACCGGCAGAAGGGTGACGCGGACGCCGCGACCTGGCTGCCGGCGAACAAGAGCTACCGGTGCTCCTACATCGCCCGCCAGATCGCGGTGAAGGCGAAGTACTCGCTGTGGGTCACGCCCGCGGAGGGGACCGCGATGGCGCGGGTGCTCGCCGGGTGCCCCGACCAGTCGGTTCCCACGAACTCCAGCGCCCCGGTCCGCGTCGACGTCAACGTCACCGACCCGGGACCCGACCACGGCTCCACCAGCGGATCGACCCATACCTCCACCGGCGGGTCAAGCGGCGGGTCGGTGTACTACGAGAACTGCGACGCGGCTCGAGCCGCCGGTGCCGCGCCGGTGCACCGCGGTGACCCCGGCTACGGATCGCACCTGGATCGCGACGGCGACGGCTCCGGCTGCGAGTAGCCGTCACCAGGAGGGTGGAGGATCTGCAGACGCGGGGCCGGGGAGCCTCATCGGGTTCGAGGGCGACGACAGCGACCAGCCACGCCTCTGATCCAGCACCCGGCGAAGGAGAGACCCCGTGAAGAAGGCGGCACGCACGATTACCGTCGGCTTGCCAGGACAGGCACCGCTCACGGACACCGGCCGGGGAACGACTCCACCCACTAGCGCCACGGCGTGATCAGCAGTCCCTGTCGGTGCTGCCACCAGTCGACCGGCCGAGGCGGAGGAGGAACGCCGGCGCCGCGTCCGCAGGGTCAGGCGGTCGGCTCGTGCCACTCCCCCGACGCGGCGAACTTCTCCAGTGTCGTGACGTAGGGCGCGATGTCGAGGCCCTGCTCGGCCAGCCAGCCGTCGTCGTAGTAGGTGCCGGCGTAGCGCTCGCCGCCGTCGCACAGCAGCGTGACGACGGAGCCGCTGCGGCCCGCGCGGCGCATCCCGGCGATCAGCCGGAGCGCGCCCCACAGCGCCGTGCCGGTGGAGCCGCCGACCAGCCTTCCGGTCACCGAGCTGCACCAGCGCGCGGCGGCGATCGACGCGGCGTCCGGCACGCCGATCATCTCGTCGACCACGGCGGGGACGAACGAGGGCTCCATGCGCGGGCGGCCGATGCCCTCGATGCGGGACCGGCCGGTGGTGGTACGGGTCGGGTCGCCGCAGGCCCAGCCGTCGAGGAACGCCGACCCCTCCGGATCCACCACGCAGACGCGGGTGTCGTGGCGGCGGTAGCGCACGAAGCGGCCGATGGTCGCCGACGTGCCGCCGGTGCCGGCGCCGACGACCACCCAGGTGGGGATCGGGTGCCGCTCCTGGGAGAGCTGGTCGAAGATCGACTCGGCGATGTTGTTGTTGCCGCGCCAGTCGGTCGCCCGCTCGGCGTAGGTGAACTGGTCGAGGTAGTGCCCGCCGGTCTCCGCCGCGATGCGCCGTGCCTCGTCGTACATCGTCGCCGGGTCCTCCACGAGGTGGCAGCGCCCGCCGTGGAACTCGATCAGGTCGATCTTCTCCTGCGAGGTGGAGGCGGGCATGACCGCGACGAAGGGCAGGCCGAGCAGCCCGGCGAAGTACGCCTCGGAGACGGCCGTCGAGCCCGACGACGCCTCCGTCACTGTGGTGCCCTCGTGGATCCAGCCGTTGCACAGGGCGTAGAGGAACAGTGATCGGGCCAGCCGGTGCTTGAGCGAGCCGGTCGGGTGGACCGACTCGTCCTTGAGATAGAGGTCCACGCCCCACTCGCTGGGCAGCGGGAACACGTGCAGGTGGGTGTCGGCGGAGCGGTTGGCGTCGGCCTCCACCCTGCGGATCGCCTCGTTCAGCCAGGCCCGGGCGGTGCGGCTGTCCCCGTCGTCCCGGCTGGCCACCCGGCAGCAGCCGTCCCGGCGCGTCTCCACCCCGGCCTGCCTAGTCCACGTCTTCCTTGGAGCGGGAGCGCTCGAGGGCGTCCGACGCGCGCTGGGCGCGGCGCTCGACGACGGCGGCGAAGCGCTCGCGCGGACCCCGCAGCAGCGGGTAGGACACCAGCACCGACAGCACCGCAGCGACCAGCAGCGGGAGCAGCACCGGCAGGTTCCCGCCTCCGGTGACCAGCAGCCAGACGCCGGCCACCACGGCGTAGGACGCCACGAACACCCCGATCCTGGCGACGGTGTAGACCGCGAACTCCTTCACCCCTCCAGACTAGTCACCCATGTCTTGGCGACACGGCCTACCCTGTGAGTGTGGGCAAGGCACTTCTCGTCGTCATCGTGCTCGGGCTGGTGATCTACACCGTCATCAGGCTCGTCGAGAAGCGGCGCGCCGCCGGCCGGCCGGGCTCGTCGCGTCCGGTGCAGCCGCCGCCGCGGCGCGTGGTCGCGCCCGACGACGACCCGGAGTTCCTGCGCGAGCTCGAGCGCCGCCGGCGTCGCCAGCCGCGCGACGGCCAGCCGGACACCCCCGACAGCTAGCCCGCGGGTCAGCCGCCGGCGTAGGAGTGCATGCTGCCGCCGCCGAAGAAGAAGTTGATCCCCACGAAGTTGAACAGCAGCGTGGCGAAGCCGACGAGCGCGATGGCAGCCGCGGCGCGTCCCCGCCAGCCGGCCGTCGCCCGGGCGTGCAGGTAGGCGGCGTAGACGACCCACGTGATGAACGCCCACACCTCCTTGGGATCCCAGTTCCAGTAGCTGCCCCAGGCATACTCGGCCCAGATCGGGCCGGCGACCAGCGCCGCGAAGGTCCAGACCGGGAAGCCGAAGGCGTGCAGGCGGTAGGACACCCGGTCCAGCGCCGTGAGCTCGGGCAGCCGGTCCAGGTAGCCGCCGGGCCGCAGCCGCCCGCGCAGCAGGGATCGCTCCTTGACCAGGTAGAGCAGTGAGGCGATCGCCCCCACGGCGAAGGCGCCGGAGGCGATGACCGCGGCCATCACGTGGATCACCAGCCAGTAGGAGTGCAGCGCCGGCACCAGCGGGCCGGCCGGCACGTAGAGCAGCAGCACCGCGAGCATCAGCACCACCAGCTCGAAGCCGGTGACCGGCAGCCCCATCCAGCGCAGGTTGTAGCGGCGCCCGAGCAGCAGGTACATCGCGCTCACGCCGAAGGCCCCGGCCATCGTGAACTCGTACATGTTGCCCCACGGCACCCGGATCGGGTCGGAGCCGAGCCCCCGGGTGACCAGGGCCGCGAGGTGCAGCAGCACCGCGAGCACGGTCAGCGAGACGCCGATCCGGCCCCACTTCTCGACCCGGTACTCCGCGTCTTCGAGGTCGGAGCCGTCGGGCCCGGCCGGATCGGCAGCCGCTCCGCCCACCTCCTCGGTACGTCGTCCCTCCGCGCCGACCGCGGCGACCGCGGCCTCACGCTCCGCGGCGGCGACAGGGCGCGGAAGCGCCCGGGTGGCGGACCACTCGAGCACGTGCGCCAGGAACGCCAGGGCGTAGACGACGGACGCGAACATGATCGCGTTGTTGGAGAAGGCGGCGAAGTCCGCGGTGCTCACTCAGGTCTCCTCGTGTCGGACAGGGGCGCCGGAGGTCATGCGGCGCTCGAGCTCGTCGATCTCGACGTCGAGATCGCCCCCGGAGCTGCGGTCGAGGCCGGCCAGCTCCACCACCGTACGCGCCCCGGTGGCGCCGGGCCGGACGCGGACCCAGGCCCGCCGGGGCCGGATGAACAGCGACCCCATCAGGCCGATGATGCCGAGCACGACGCCGCCGAGCGCCCAGCCCTTGCCCGGGCTGTCGCTCACCTGGAGCTTCACCCAGCGCTGGACGCCGTCGAACCGGATCGACCCGGCACCGTCGGGCAGCTCCACGGTGTCGCCGGGCGAGAGCTTCACCCGGGCGGCCGAGCCGCGGCTGGTGTCGGCGCTCGCGAACGTCGTCAGGCCGTCCTTGTCGAGCTGGTAGACCGACTGGGGCTTGCCGTCGTCGAGGCCCAGGTCCCCGGAGTAGGGGACGAGCGAGAGCACGGGGTCGAGCGCGTCGGGGAACTGGGAGAAGGGGCCGCGGGACATGGTGAACCCGTAGGTCGGCAGGAACAGGCCCTCGAAGCCCAGCTGCGTGGGTGCCGCGTCGGGCACCTTGATCACGCCGAAGGACGCGAACGAGCTGTCCTGCGGCAAGAACACCGCGGGCCCGGAGAAGGCCACGTCGCCGTTGCCGTCGCGGACGGTGACCACCGGTGCGTATCCGTGGCCGACCAGGAACACGCTGACCCCGTCGAGCGTGAGGGGGTGGTTGACCGAGACCTCCTCGGTGCGCTCGGGGGCGCCGGGCTCCTCGGAGTAGCGCACCCGCGCCCGGAAGTCCTGCGGCTGTCCCATCTGCGCGCCGCTGGTGAGGAAGGTGACGTCGAAGTCCTCGACCGTCAGGTTGATCGGGGCGAGGTCGTCGGGGCTGAACAGGGAGCCGGGCGCGAAGTCGTCGTACTGCGTCAGCGAGTTGGAGAAGCCCTGCCCGACGACGGTGATGACGCCGCCCTTGTAGCCGAGCAGCTGGCCGGCGGCGAACGCCACGAGGACCAGCAGGACCGAGGTGTGGAAGAGCAGGTTGCCGGCCTCGCGGAGGTAGCCGCGCTCACCGGCGACGGCGTCCTCGGCGACCTCGACGCGGTAGCGCCGCTTCCGCAGCACCGCCGCCGCCCGCTGGAGGGCGGCCGCCGGCGGCTCGTCGAGCTCGAAGGTGCGGGACTGGGGCAGCCGGCCCAGGTTGCGGGGAGCCCGGGGCGGCCGGGCCCGCATCGCGCGCCAGTAGACCCGCAGCCGCGGCACGACGCAGCCGACCAGCGAGACCATCAGCAGGATGTAGATCGCGGAGAACCACACGGAGCCGTAGACGTGGAACATCCCGAGGAAGTCGTAGACCGGCGCCAGGTTCGGGTGGTCCTCACGCCACGCGCGCACCGCCACGGCGTCGATGTTCTCCTGGGGGACGACGCTTCCGGGGACCGCCGCGAGCGCCAGCAGGAACAGCAGCACCAGGGCGGTCCGCATCGACGTGAGCTGACGCCAGGCCCAGCGCCCGAGCGCGACCGGTCCGAGACCGGGCGGCGCGGCCGGTGGTGCCGGGTTGGCGGCGGCACCTCCGGCGCCGGCGGCCGGCCGGTCCCCCGAGGTCTGCTCCCGCTCGGACGGGCGGGTCGGCGTGCTCACACGACCACCTCGAAGCCGCCGACCCAGCCGCGCAGGTCCGCGACCCAGACGTCCCAGAGCCCGCTGACCAGCAGCACCCCGACGCCGATCAGCATCACCCCGCCGACCCGGGTCACCCAGACCTGGTGGCGGCGCACCCACGCCACGGCGCCGAGGGTACGGCGGAAGGCCAGCCCGGCCAGCACGAAGGGGATGCCCAGGCCCAGGGAGTAGGCGATGCTCAGCGCCGCGCCGCGGCCGGCGGTGCCCTCGTTGAGCGCGAGCGTCTGCACGGCGGCGAGCGTGGGACCGATGCACGGGGTCCAGCCGAGGCCGAACAGCACGCCGAGCATCGGCGCCGCGGCCAGCCCGACGGCCGGGACCCGGTGGAAGCGGACGTCGCGTTGCAGCCACGGCACCAGGCCGAGGAAGGCCAGCCCCACCAGCACCGTGACGACGCCCAGCACGACGCTGATCGGGCGCATGTACTCCCACAAGACGTCGCCGAGGGCACCGGAGAGCGTGCCGAGCGCGACGAAGACGAACGAGAACCCGAGCACGAACAGCGCCGAGCCGAGCACCATCCGTCCGCGGTGCGCCGAGGCCAGGTCGGTCCCGGACAGGCCCGTGGCGTAGGACAGGTAGCCCGGCAGCAGCGGGACCACGCACGGCGAGAAGAACGACACCACGCCGGCCACGGCCGCCACCGGAAGCGCCAGGACCAGCGAGCCGGACAGGACCGTGCTCTCGAACCAGCCGGCGACGTCCATCGGAGCCACGCCGAGACCGGTCATGACGCCGCCCCCCGCCCCTCGTCGAGCACGTCCTCGACCAGGTCGTAGAGCGTGGTCCTGGTGATCTCGCCGAGGACGCTGGCGGCGACGCGGCCCTCCCGGTCGATGACGACCGTGCTGGGGATCGCGTTCGGGTTCAGCGTGCCGCGGAAGGCAAGCAGCGTGCGGCCCTGCTGGTCGTAGATGCTCGGGTAGGGGATGTCGAAGGTACGCACGAACGCCCGCGCCTGGGCCTCGCTCGGGTCGCGGGAGTCGATCCCGAGGAAGGCCACGTCCTGCTTGGCGAGGTCGCGGGCGGCGTCGGCCAGCATCGGGGCCTCGGCCCGGCAGGGCCCGCACCACGACCCCCACACGTTGACGACGACGACCTGCCCCCGGTAGTCCTCGAGGGACAGGGGCTTGCCGTCGATGGTCGTGCCCGACACCTCACCGGGCACCGCCCGCTGGCTGGCCGGCAACGCGGTGATGATGCCCTCGCCGGACACGAAGCCCTGGTCGCCGGAGCTGCCGACGTCGCTGGAGCAACCCGCCAGGCCGGTCAGGGCCAGTGCGGACAGCGCTGCTGCGAGACGGGTACGGCGGCGTGCGGGCATCGCTCAGGCGCCCTCCGCCACGTCGTCCTCGGCGGGGGCGGCAGCGGCGCCGCCGGCCGAGAACGGCGCGGACCGGTCCTGCACCGGGATCAGGTCGGCGGCCGGCTCGGAGTAGCGCAGCGTGGTCAGCTGGTCGCCGACGAACGTGAGCGAGGTCAGCGAGCACAGCGTGCACTGCCGCCGGCGCGGGTCGTGCAGGAACGAGCGCCGCTCGACGTGCAGCCGGGTCGTCCAGATCGGCAGCTGGTGGGAGACCAGCACGGCCTCGTGCCCCCGGGCGGCGTCGCGGGCGTCGTGCACCGCGGCCATCATCCGGGCGACGATCTCCTTGTAGGGCTCGCCCCACGACGGCCGCCACGGGTTCCACAGGTGCCGCCAGGTGCGCGGGTGGCGCAGCACTCCCTGCCCGCCGGCGAACCGCTCGCCCTCGAACACGTTGGTCGACTCCAGGATCCTGCTGTCCGTGCCGATCTCGAGCCCGCGGGCGAGCGCCAGCGGCCGGGCCGTCTCCTGGGTGCGGTCCAGCGGCGAGGCGGTGATGCTCACGATGTCGCGGTCGCGGACGGCATCGGCGACCCGCTGCGCCATCTCCTGGCCGAGCTCGGAGAGGTGGTAGCCGTCGCGGCGGCCGTAGAGCACGCCGCCGGGGTTGAAGACCTCCCCGTGGCGAAGCAGGTGGACGGTCGTCGTCTCGCTCATGCGGCTCCCGGGCTGTCGGAGGGGGGTACGGCGGCCGCGGCGCGGGCTGCGGCCGGGAGCGCCTCGACGATCCGGTCGAGGACCGGGTCGTCGTGGGCGGAGGAGAGGAACCACGCCTCGAACGCACTGGGGGGCAGGTACACGCCCTGGTCGAGCATCGCGTGGAAGAACGCCTGGTAGCGCGCGAGGTTCTGCGCCCCCGCGGCGGCGAAGTCGGTCACGGCCGGCCGCTCGTCGTCGAAGAGGAAGACGCTGAACATGTTGCCGCCGGCCTGCACGACGTGGGCGACGCCCGCCTCGGACAGCGCCTTGGCCGCCGCGTCCGCGACGATGCCGGCCGCCCGGTCGACGTGGGCGTAGACCTCGTCGGTGGCGTGCTGCAAGGTGACCAGCCCGGCGGTGGTCGCCACCGGGTTCCCCGACAGGGTCCCGGCCTGGTAGACCGGCCCCTCCGGGGAGAGCTGCGACATCACGTCGGCCCGGCCGCCGAACGCCGCAGCCGGGAAGCCACCCCCCATCACCTTGCCGAAGGTGACCAGGTCGGGGCGCCAGCCCTCGACGGCGCCGTCGAGGCCCCACTGGCCCGAGCGGCCCACACGGAACCCGGTCATCACCTCGTCGCTGACGAACAGCGCGCCGTTGTGCCGGCAGATGTCGGCGAGGAACGCGTTGAAGCCGGGCAGCGGCGGGACGACTCCCATGTTGCCGGGCGAGGCCTCCGTCACCAGGCAGGCGATGCCCTCGCCGTGCTCGGCGAAGACCTGCTCCACCGCCGCGCGGTCGTTGTAGGGCAGCACCACCGTCGCCGCGGTGGAGGCGGTGGGGACGCCGGGCGTCCCGGGCACCGCGAACGTGGCCAGTCCCGAGCCGGCCGCGGCCAGCAGCGAGTCGACGTGGCCGTGGTAGCAGCCGGCGAACTTGACCACCAGCTCGCGTCCGGTGAAGCCGCGCGCCAGCCGGATCGCCGACATGGTCGCCTCGGTCCCGGAGGAGACGAAGCGCACCTTCTCGACCGAGGTCCGGTCGACGATCTCCTCGGCGAGCTCGACCTCCGGGCGGGTCGGCGTGCCGTACGACGTCCCGCGGGCGACGGCTGCGGCGACGGCCTCCTGCACGGCGGGGTGGGCGTGCCCGAGCAGCATCGGCCCCCAGCTGCACACCAGGTCGACGTACTCGTTGCCGTCGACGTCGGTGAGCAGGGCCCCGCGGGCGCTCTCGATGAAGCGGGGGGTGCCGCCGACGGCGTTGAACGCGCGCACCGGCGAGTTCACCCCACCGGGGGTCACCGCGTGGGCGCGCTCGAACAGCGCAGCGGATCCGGAGGTCGTCGAGGAGGTCACCCGGCCATTGTCGCCGAGAGGTGGTGACGGTTCGAGCCCGGTCCGGCCCGGCGGCATGTGAGCCTTGCCATGGCCGCACGTCCGGGGACGGGCGCCACGGCGCGTTCTCCTGCGGGCGCCTGCCCGGTTGTCCGGTGGACAGCGGACAACCCTGGGCATCGGGGACAGCGCCCCCGACCACCCGGAAGGGCGAGCCGTTCCCTCGACAGCACAAACCGCACACGGTGAGCGATCAGCGCTCCCCGCGGCGACCGAGCACAGCACAAAGCGCGCACGGTGAGCGATCAGCGCCGCCGCCGCGCTGTGACCTCCGCCGCTCCGCCGCTCCTCCGGTCGCAGCCGGGAGGTCAGCGCGAGGCCCGGACCAGCTCCGCGGCCTCGGCGGCCCAGTAGGTCAGCGTGATGTCGGCGCCGGCGCGGCGGATGGAGGTGAGCGTCTCGACGATCGCGGCCTCCCGGTCGATCCAGCCCTGGGCGGCGGCGGCCTCGACCATGGAGTACTCACCCGAGATGTTGTACGCCGCCACCGGGACGTCGACCGCCTCGCGCACGGCGCGGATCACGTCGAGGTAGGCCAGCGCCGGCTTCACCATCACGATGTCGGCGCCCTCGGCGACGTCGAGCAGCGCCTCCCGCACGCCCTCGACGACGTTGCCACCGTCCTGCTGGTAGGTGCGCCGGTCCCCCTGCAGCGAGGACGCCACCGCCTCCCGGAACGGGCCGTAGTAGGCGGAGGCGTACTTCGCGGAGTAGGCCAGGATCGCCACGTCGCTGTGCCCGGCACCGTCGAGCGCGGCACGGATGACGCCGACCTGGCCGTCCATCATCCCGCTCGGACCGACCAGTTGGACGCCGGCGGCCGCCTGGGCGAGCGCCATCTCGGCGTACACCTCGAGCGTCGCGTCGTTGTCCACGGAGCCGTCGGCGGCGACGAGACCACAGTGGCCGTGGTCGGTGAACTCGTCGAGGCACAGGTCGGCCATCACCGGGAGGGCGTCACCGACCTCGGCGACCACGTCGGCGATCGCGAGGTTGAGGATCCCCTCGGGGTCGACCGCGCCGCTGCCGCGGGCGTCCTTGGCCGCCGGCACGCCGAACAGCATGATCCCGCCGAGGCCCAGCGACGCGGCCTCCGCGGCAGCCTTCCGCAGCGAGTCGCGGGTGTGCTGGACGACCCCGGGCATGCTCCCGATCGGCACCGGCTCGCCGATCCCCTCCCGCACGAACGCCGGCAGCACGAGCTGCCGCGGCTCGACGGTCGTCTCGGCGACGAGCCGGCGCAGCGCGGGGGTGCGCCGCAGCCGGCGCGGCCGCACGACCGGGAACCCGGGGCTGTCGGTCATCGGCTCAGGTGGCCTTGCGCCGGGCCGAGGGGCGACGCTCGGACGGCTTGGTGACCGGCTGGCCGGCCTCGACCAGTGACGCCCGCCGGGCGGCGCCGAAGTCGGCGAGCGCATCGACGAGCACCTCCACCGACGGTGACGCGGCCAGCACGTCGACCCGCAGGCCATGCTCCTCGGCGGTCTTGGCCGTGGCCGGGCCGATCACCGCGATGACCGTCGAGGCGTGCGGCTTGCCGGCGATGCCGACCAGGTTGCGCACGGTCGAGGAGGAGGTGAACACGACCGCGTCGAACTTGCCGGTCTTGATCGCCTCGCGGGTCGGCGCCGGCGGCGGCGTGGCCCGCACGGTGCGGTACGCCGTCACGTCGTCGGCCTCCCAGCCGAGCTCGACCAGGCCGGCCACCAGCGTCTCGGTGGCGATGTCGGCGCGCGGCAGGAACACCCGGTTGATCGGGTCGAGGACCTCGTCGTACGGCGGCCACTCCTCGAGCAGGCCGCGGGCCGACTGCTCGCCGGTGGGCACGAGGTCGGCGCGCAGGCCCCAGGCCTCGATGGCCGCGGCGGTCCTCTCGCCGACGGCGGCGATCTTCAGCCCGGAGAAGGCGCGCGCATCGAGACCGTACTCGTCGAACTTCTCGCGCACCGCCTTCACGGCGTTGACCGAGGTGAACGCGATCCACTCGTAGCGGCCCTCGACCAGCCCACGGATCGCCTTGTCCATCTGCTGGGGGTTGCGCGGGGGCTCGACGGAGATCGTCGGCACCTCCTCGGGCACGGCGCCGTAGCCGCGCAGCCGCGCCGAGAGCGAGCCGGCCTGCTCCTTGGTGCGGGGCACCAGGACCCGCCAGCCGAAGAGGGGCTTGGTCTCGAACCACGAGAGCGTCGTGCGCAGGTCGACGACGTCGCCGACCACGGTCACCGCCGGCGGCGCCATCCGGGCGGCGCGGCAGTCCACGGCCACCTTCTCCAGCGTCGAGACGACCGTCTCCTGCTCGGTGGTGGTGCCCACCCGGGTCATGGCGACCGGCGTCTGCGGCGAGCGGCCGGCGGCCACCAGCGCCTCCGCGATCGCGCCGATCGAGCCCACGGCGGAGAGCAGGACCAGCGTGCGGTCGTCGGCGTAGGAGGTCCAGTCGATCTTGGCCTCGGAGCAGTTGACCACCGCGACCTCGCCGTGCTTCTTGTCGGTGAGCGGCACCCCGGCGTACGCCGGCACCGCGGTCACCGAGCTGATGCCCGGGACGATCTCGAAGCCGATCCCGGCCTTGACGCAGGCCTGCGCCTCCTCGGGGCCGCTGGCGTAGACGAACGGGTCGCCGGCCATCAGGCGGACCACGCGTCCGCCGGACTTGGCCTGCTTCACCACGACCTTGGCCCGGGCGGCGTGGGTCAGCGGTTGCCCGTCGGTGCCGAAGCCACCGTCGACGACGGTCGCCCGGGGGGCGAGGCGCTCGACCAGCCCGGCGTGCTCGGGCGCCTCGGTCACCACGATGTCGGCGGCCTTGAGCAGCTCCGCGGCTCGCACGGTCAGCAGGTCGGGGTCTCCGGGGCCGCTGCCCACGAACGAGACGTGTCCCACCCGTGTGGACGGCGCCGGTACCGGGTCCCGGTCGGCGCTCGCCCGGGTGGCCGGGGTCGCTCGGGTGGCTCGGCTGGTGGTGGCCTTCGAAACAGATGTGCTCACAGTCGCCTTCTTGCTGTTGTCGCGGGTGCTGCCAGTGGTTCTGCTGGTGCTGGTGCTGGACGCCACGCTCATCGCACCGTCTCCTCTGCCTGTGGCTCCCCGAGGAGCGAGCCGGCGCCGTCGGCCAGCATCTCCCCGGCGAGCCGGTGTCCGACCCCGGCCGCGTCGTCCGGCCGTCCCGTCGCCGACCTGCGGACCGCGAGCCCGCCGTCCAGCGACAGCGTCACCGCCCGGATCCACAGCTCCTCGCCCTCGTCGCCCTCGGCCACCTCGGCCAGCGCCCCGACCGGCGCCGAGCAGCCGGCCTCGAGGTCGGCGAGCACGATGCGCTCCGCGGTGACGGCGGCCCGGGTGCCCGCGTCGTCGAGGGCCCGGCGTACGTCGTGGACCAGGTCGGTCCGGTCACTGCGGCACTCGACCGCCAGGGCACCCTGCCCTGGGGCGGGGAGCATCTGGAGCGGGTCGAGCACCTCGGTGACCTCCTCGAGACGGCCCAGGCGGGCCACCCCGGCGCGGGCGAGCACGACTGCGTCGTACTCTCCCTCGCGAACCTTCCGGATCCGGGTGTCCACGTTGCCACGAATTCCCGCCACGTCGAAACCGAGACCGAGCGCGTGCAGCTGTGCGACCCGGCGCGGCGACCCGGTGCCGACCCGGGCACCGGGGCCGAGCTCGCCGAGCGTGAGCCCGTCCCGGGCCACCACGACGTCGCGCGGGTCCTCCCGCAGCGGTACGGCGGCCAGCGCGATGTCCGGGTGCTCCGCGGTCGGCAGGTCCTTGAGCGAGTGCACCGCCACGTCGACGTCGCCGCGGAGCAACGCGTCGCGCAGCGCGCTGACGAAGACGCCGACACCGCCGAAGGAGGCCAGGGGCGCCGCGGACACGTCGCCCTCGGTGGTGACCTCGACCAGGACCACCTCGCGGCCCAGGGCCTGCGCCAGGGCGTCGGCGACGTGGCCGGACTGGGTGCGGGCGAGCAGGGAGGCGCGGGTGCCGACGCGCAGCGGGGTGCCGGTCATGACATCCGCTCCGCCCGGGTCACGGCCTCGACGGCGTCGGGGTCGAGGGCGAACAGCTCGGCCAGCGCGGCCGCGTAGGAGACCGCCCCGGACTCGTTGGCCAGCTCCTTGACCCGCACGGTCGGCTGGTGCAGCAGCTTGTCGGCGACGCGCCGCACCGCGTGCTCGACCTCCGCCCGCACGACGGGGTCGAGGTCGGGGAGCCGGCTGCGCAGCCGCCCCATCTCGGCGTCGACGACCCCGGTGGCCATCGTGCGCAGCGCCACGACGGTGGGGGTGACCGCCGAAGAGCGACGGGCGGCGAGGAAGGCGGTGACCTCCTCGGTCACCACCCGGCGCACCGCGAGCACGTCCTCGGCGATCTCGCCGCCGTGCAGCTCCGCGGCGAGGCGGGTCAGCCCGATCAGCTCGACGCCGGGCAGCTCGGCGGCCGCCGGGTCGACGTCATGGGGCAGGGCCAGGTCGATGACCGCCAGCGGTCCCTTCGGTGAGGTGCGGGCCGCCGCGATCGCCGCCAGCGAGAGCACCACGCCGGCCGAGCCGGTGCAGGAGACGAGGATGTCGGCGTCGGCGATCTCCGGCTCGACGTCCGCGAGCGCGACGGCACGGGCGGCGTACTGCCCGGCCAGCCGCCGCGCGTTCGCCTCGGTCCGGCTGGAGACCACGACCTCGGCGGCCCCGAGGCGCGAGACGGTCGCGACGGCGAGACCGGCCATCGCGCCGGCGCCGACCACGAGCACACGGGAGCCCGGCACCCCGTCGACGTGCGCCGCGGCGCGCTCGAGCGCGACCGACACCAGCGAGGGGGCGGCGCGGTCGATGTCGGTCTCGGCGTGCACCCGCTTGCCGACGCGCAGCGCCTGCTGGAACAGCGTGTTGAGCGCGGGCCCGATCGTCCCGTGCTCCTGACCGACCCGGAGCGCCTCGCGGGTCTGGCCGAGGATCTGGCCCTCTCCGACCACCATCGAGTCCAGGCCGGAGGCGACGTGGAACAGGTGCGAGACGGCGCCGTCGTCGTAGTGGACGTACAGGTGCGGAACGACCTCCTCCGGCTGCTCCTCGGCGATGTCGCAGAGCATCCGCGAGACCGCCTCGACGCTGCCGTGGAAGCGGTCCACCTCGGCGTAGATCTCGATCCGGTTGCAGGTGGCGAGCACCGTCGCCTCGGTGACGTGGTCCGAGCCGCAGACGGCGTGCACGAGCTTGTCGACGCCGTTCGCGTCGAGGGCGAGGCGTTCGAGCACCGACACCGGCGCGGTCTTGTGGGAGACGCCCACCACCAGGACGCTCATCGGCCCACCGCCTTGGCCGGCAGGTCGGCGGCGAGCTGGCCCAGGGCGTCCAGCCCGTCCACGGGGACGACGCCGTCGGCCGACGCGTGCCGGCCGGCCTTGCGCTGCTCGTGGTAGGCGAGGATCTGCAGCTCGATCGACAGGTCGACCTTGCGGACGTCGACCCCCTCGGGCACCGAGAGCACCACCGGAGCGAAGTTCAAGATGCTGCCGACCCCGGCGCCCACCAGCCGGTCGCACACCGCCTGGGCGGCGAGCGCCGGCGTGGCGATGACGCCGATGGCGATCCGCTGCTCGGCGGCCAGGGACTCGATCAGGTCGAAGCCCTGGATCTCCAGGTCGCCGATCCGCTCCCCCTGCCGGTCCGGATCGGCGTCGAGCAGGGCGGCGATCCGGAAGCCGCGGGAGCTGAAGCCGGAGTAGTTGGCCAGCGCGTGCCCGAGGTTCCCGATCCCGACGATGACGACCGGCCAGTCCTGGGTGACGCCGATCTCGCGAGCGATCTGGTAGCGGAGGTACTCCACGTCGTAGCCGACGCCACGGGTGCCGTAGGAGCCCAGGTAGGACAGGTCCTTGCGGAGCTTGGCGCTGTTGACGCCGGCGGCGGCGGCGAGCTCCTCGCTGGAGCTGGTCGCGATCCCGCGGTCGGCCAGGGCGACGAGGGCGCGCAGGTAGACCGGGAGCCGGGCGACCGTCGCCTCGGGGATTCCGCGGTCGGCGGGACGGTCGGACGGGAGCTTCGCAGCGGTCGGCCGGGGGGCACCCGGCTGGGGCGTTCCGTTCCGCGGGCTGCGTGGCGAGGACACGACGCTCTCAAGCTCTCCTGGACACTGCCGATGGCCACGGGGGACCCCGTATCTCGGGCCGCGGTGGGGCCGGCAGCATGGCCACTTTAGGAGTTTGTGAACGTGGGAACAAACTGAGTGGCGGCGGTCACTAGCACAGGTGACATCGCTCACCCCTGAGGGGGCACCCCGCGATTGCGGTCTAGGCCAGTGCGGCGCGCAGCCGCGCCGGGTCGACGCGCCAGAAGTCGTGCTGCTCGCCGTCGACGAAGGTGACCGGGATCTCCTCGCCGAACCGGCGCTCGAGCTCCGGCGAGCCGCTGATGTCGACCTCGTCGAAGGTCTCGCCGAGCTCCGCGCAGACCGCCGCCACGACCACGCGCGCGTCGTCGCACAGGTGGCACCCGGGTCGCGCGTACAGCCGCACCCGCGGCGTGGCGGCCCCGGTCGCGCCGGGCTCTGCCGGGGTCACTCGCCGAACCCGAGGTCCTGGCGGCGCCGCGCCGCCCGCAGCCGCCCCTTGGCCACCTTGCCGGTGACGGTGTGCGGCAGCTCGTCGACGACGTACACCTCGGCGGGCTGCTTGAAGCGGGCGAGCCGCTCGGCGCAGTGGGCGCGCACCGCCGCGACCAGGTCGTCGTCGGTGCCGGCTCCCGGGGAGGCGGTCCGTCGGACGTAGGCGACCACCGCCTCGCCGGTCTCCGGGTGCGGGGCCCCGATGACCGCGGCCTCGGCGACACCGGGCACCTCGGCGACGACCTCCTCCACCTCGACGGGGTAGACGTTGAACCCCGAGACGATCACCAGCTCCTTGAGCCGGTCCACCAGCGACAGGTTGCCGTCGTGGTCGAGGAAGCCGACGTCGCCCGTCCGGAACCAGCCGTCGGGCCCGGGCCCGTCGGCACCGTCCGGCCAGTAGCCGCTGAACAGGTTGGCGCCGTGGATCCGGATCTCTCCCGGGTCCTCGATCTCGGCGTCCTGGCCGAGCTCGTCGACCACCCGCAGCCCGATCCCCGGCAGGGCGGTACCCACCGATCCGCGACGGCGCTTCGGGGTGCACAGCGTCGAGGTCACGACGGGCGCGGCCTCGGTCAGCCCGTAGCCCTCGTGCACCTCCAGCCCGCTCGCCGCGGTGAACGCGTCGCGCTGCTCCGGTGGCAGCGGCGCGGAGCCGCACAGCACGAGTCGTACGCCGGCCAGCCGGTCCCGCAGCCGGTCGAGGCCGCTCCAGGCGGTCAGCACCGCGGGGGCCACCGGCAGCACCGACACGCCCTCCCCGACGACCAGGTCCAGCGTGGCTGCGGGGTCGAAGCCCTCCACCAGCACCAGCCGGGCAGCCCGGTCGAGCGTGGCGCCCAGCACCACGTTGAGCCCGTAGACGTGGAACAGCGGCAGCAGCCCGAGCACCACGTCGTCGCCGGTGATGATCGGCGGTTCGACGGCCGCGGCCTGCTCGACGTTGGCCAGCAGCGCCCGGTGGGTCAGCATCGCCGCCCGCGGGCGCCCCGACGTGCCGCTGGTGTAGAGCAGCACGGCCAGCGCCTCGGGGTCCCCCGCGGTGCCGGCGTCGGGAAGCTCCCGGTCCGAGAGCAGGTCGGCGTAGGCGACCTCCCCCGGCAGCGCGGGACCGCCGACGACCACGACCTGCGGCACCTGTGCCCGCTCGCGCAGCGCCTCGTCGGCACCGATCAGCGCGTCCTCCAGCCCGGCGACGGCCTGCCGGACGGTCGTCGCGGTCGGCGCGTCGGCGACCACCAGCCGGGCGCCCGAGTCGGCGATCATCCGGGCGAGCTCCCCGGTCGCCGACCGCGGGTTCACCGGGACCGCGACCAGGCGCGCCCGCAGCACGCCGAGGTAGGCGGTGACGAACTCGACCCGGTTGCCGACCGCGACCAGGACCCGGTAGCCGGCGACGAGCCCACGCTCGTTGAGGCCCCGGGCGACCCGGTCGACCTCGCGGTCCAGCTCGGCCCACGTGAGCCGGCGGCCGCCGCGCTCCACCAGCGCGACGCGGTCAGGGTGCTCCTGGGCGGCACGGGTCAGCAGCTCGGGGAGGTGGGCGCTCACGCGAGCGAGTCTAGGCTGACCCCTGTGAATGCCGCCCGCGCCTCCCGCCGGCCGTCCCGGCCCCAGCGCATCGACCTGCGCACCCGGTCCGTGCTGGCCGGGGAGGCAGCCGCGGCGGCGGCCGAGGTGGAGAGCTCCCTGGCGGTGCCCCCCGACCCGGCGGCGGCCGCGTTCTTCGACGTCGACAACACCGTCATGCAGGGCGCCTCGATCTTCCATCTGGCCCGGGGCCTGCACCGGCGCGACTTCTTCACCACCCGCGACATCGTGGGCGCGGCCTGGAAGCAGGCCTACTTCCGGCTGGTGGGGGTGGAGGACCCCGAGCACGTCGCGGAGGCCCGGGCGTCCGCGCTCGCATTCATCAAGGGCCACGAGGTCAGCGAGCTCGAGACGCTCAGTGAGGAGATCTTCGACGAGGCGATGGCACACCGGATCTGGCCGGGCACCCGTGCGCTGGCCCAGCTCCACCTCGACCAGGGGCAGCGGGTGTGGCTGGTGACGGCGGCGCCGGTCGAGATCGCCACGATCATCGCCCGGCGGCTCGGCCTGACCGGCGCGCTCGGGACCGTCTCCGAGCACGTCGACGGCGTCTACACCGGGCGGCTGGTCGGCGACATGCTGCACGGCCCCGCCAAGGCGGAGGCGATCCGGGCGCTCGCCGACCGCGAGGGCCTCGACCTCGCGCGCTGCTCGGCCTACTCCGACTCCTTCAACGACCTGCCGATGCTGACCCTGGTCGGTGACCCGTGCGCGATCAACCCCGACTCGCGGCTGCGCGACCACGCCAGGGCGCAGGGCTGGCGGATCCGCGACTACCGCACCGGGCGCAAGGCGGCCCGCGCCGGTCTCGTGACGGCCGGAGCCGCCGGCGCGGTGGCCGGGAGCGCCGCCGCGGCCCTGGCGATCCGCCGCCGCGTGCGCTGAGGCCGCCCGACCGCCGGAGGACGGCTCAGTGGAAGACCGACCGCCGCTGCATCAGCAACGTGTAGAGGGTCTGCTGGATGGTCTCGCGGACCTGGTCGGTCACGTTGAAGACCAGCATGGGGTCGTCCGCGGCACCCCTGTCGTAGGAGTCGGTGCGGATCGGCTCGCCGAACTCGATGAGCCACTTCGAGGGCAGCGGCACCAGCCCGAGCGGCCCGAGCAGCGGGAACAGCGGCGTGATCGGGATGTAGGGCACTCCGAGCAGCCGGGCCAGCGACGGCACGTTGCCCACCAGCGGGTAGATCTCCTCGGCGCCCACCACCGAGCACGGGATGATCGGCACGCCCGTGCGCAGGGCGGCCGAGACGAAGCCGCCGCGACCGAATCGCTGCAGCTTGTAGCGCTCGGAGTAGGGCTTGCCGATCCCTTTGAACCCCTCGGGCCAGACCCCGACGAGCTCGCCGCCGCGCAGCATCCGCTCGGCGTCCTCGGTGCAGGCCAGGGTGGCGCCGCTCTTGCGTGCCAGCTCGCCGATCCCGGGCAGCCGGAACACCAGGTCCGCGCCGAGCGGGCGCAGGTTGCGGCCGGCGTGGTCGTGCACCGACACCATCGTCATCAGCCCGTCGAGCGGGACCGTGCCCGAGTGGTTGGAGACCAGCAGCGCGCCCCCCTCGTCGGGGATGTTCTCGGCGCCCCGCACCTCGACGCGGAACCACTTCTCCTTGAGCGGCCGGATCGCGGCGTGGAGGAACCGCTCGGTCACCTCGGCGTCGAAGCCGTAGGTGTCCACGGAGTAGTCCCCGGAGACCCGCCGGCGCAGGAAGGCCAGGAGCTCGGCGAGCCGGCGCTCCCACGACTCGCCGAAGACCTCCCGTGCCGCGTCGGTCAGCGCGACGAGCCACTCGGTGACGGGGATGCCGGTGCCGGGCTCGCGGTCGACGGCGGTCACGGGGGCGCGCTCGGCGCGCTCCCCCGCCTCGTCGGCCCGCTCGGCGTCCGGGGGCTCGGGCGGCCCCGCGGGCGACGGCTGCGCCCCGCGCTCGGCGGAGGCGGACTTCCGGCTCGGTGCGGTGGACCCCGCGGCCAGCGTCCGGGCGGCCGACGACGGCTTGGCACTGCCACTTCCGCGGCCGGGGCGCCCTCGGGTCCCCAACGGGATGATCTCGGCGTCAGCCACGACCCACCTCCGTCCCGGTCGTCGGGACGGGCGCGAGGAGGCCGACGGCCGCACGCGCCGGAGGCACCATCCCGGGCGTGACCGAGCGGGCGAAGTCCTCGAACGTGGCGGCGGTGTCGTGCTCGGGGCGAAAGCCGAGGACGTGGTGCAGGCGGTCGGTGTCCAGCCCGCGACCGAAGGACAGGTAGCCCAGCAGGTCGCGGTCGATCCGCTTGCCGCCCAGCGGGGCGAGGAGGGCCCCGAGGTTGTCGATGGCGAAGCCGGGCATCGACACGCTCGGGCGGCCGAGCCGGCGTACCGCCTGCGAGAGCATCAAGATGCCCTCCCCGGCCACGTTGAACGTGCCGTGCACGCCGTCGAGGGTGGCGTGCCGCAGCGCGGCGAGCAGGTCGTCCTCGTGCACGAACTGCAGGCGCGCGTCGTAGCCGAGCGGGGTCGGCACCACCGGGAGCCGGAGGTAGTCGGCCAGCGGCGAGCGGACCCGCGCCCCCACGACGGGAGCCGCGCGCAGGGTGGTCACCGAGACGTCGGGCCGGCGACGGGCGAAGCCGCGGACGTATCCCTCCACCTCCAGGACGTCCTTGCCGAACCCGGCGCGGGGCATCCGCTTGGCGGTCATCTCCTCGGTGAACATCGCGGGGTCGCGGCTCGAGGAGCCGTAGACCTCCGAGGAGGAGCGCACCACGAGCCGCTCGAGGCCGGGGGCCTTCTGACAGGCGGCCAGCAGCTGCATGGTGCCGATGACGTTGTGCTCCTTGACCGAGGAGCGGCCGCCGCTGTGGCCGGCGGCCTGCACCGACATGTGCACCACCGTGTCCACGTCCCGGCCGGCGATCACCTTGGCGATCACGGGGTTGCGGATGTCGGCGCGGACGAAGTCCACCGCGCCGAGGTCACGGCGCGGTGGGACGACGTCGACGCCGATCACCCGCTCCACGGCGGGGTCCGCCGCGAGCAGGCGCGCGAGAGCGCCTCCGAGGTCCAACGAGACCCCGGTGACCAGCACGGTGCGACCCACGCCGAAGACTCCTCCGCGTCCGGGTGCCCGGGGGCCGGCTACGCCGGCCCGGGCCTACTTGCCCTGGCGACGACGCTGGATGCGCGTCTTCTTCAGCAGCTTGCGGTGCTTCTTCTTGGCCATGCGCTTGCGACGCTTCTTGATGACGGAGCCCAACGAACCTGTCCTGACTTCTCGTACGCGAGGAGGCTGCATGGCAGGGTGCGCACGCAGCACGGAAAGACAAGCCTATCGGCAGCGCTCAAGGCCCGGAACCAGGGGTCGCGGTGCGCACACGCGAAGGAGCCGCCCGGTCGGACGGCTCCTCGGTCGTGGTGGTGAGCGCGCTCAGCCGGTCTGGAAGTAGCTCTTGCGCAGGTAGTCGTTCACGGCCACCTCGGGGACCCGGAACGAGCGGCCGACCCGGACCGCGTCGAGCTCGCCCGAGTGCACCAGGCGGTAGACCGTCATCTTGGAGACCCTCATGACGGTGGCCACCTCGGCCACGGTGAGGAACCTGACCTCGGAGATGTCCCCTGAGTTGTGAGACGCCATCATGCACCGCTTTCTCGCAGCACATTCCGCCTCCGGCTTCCCCGCCGGAGGGAAAAGCGTATGTGCCTGTCGTGAGAGTAGAGCCTAGAGTGACTTGTGGGGAAGGGGCGTGGCACCGGTCACTTTTTACCCTGCTCCCCCGCGTGTCGCCTCGACACGCGGCCGCCGCGAGGGTGCACGGCGGGGCCGCTCAGGGCATCGGGTCCAGTCCGTGCAGCGGGAAGACCGCCTCGCGGGTGGCGTGGATGGCCCGGTCCAGCCAGGTGGAGGGGTCGTAGCCCTCCCTCCAGTCCCGGTACGCCGGCGTCCGCCCGTCGGTCATCCGGAACGGTGCGGTCCGGCCGAGCAGCATCGAGACGTGCTCGCGCCACCCTTCGGGGGTCGGGGTGAGCGGGTCGACCGGCATGCCGGCGACGATGCCGAGCAGGTGCGACCACGCCCGCGGCACGACGTCGACCACCGCGTAGCCGCCCCCGCCGGTGGCCAGCCACTTCCCGCCACAGAGCTCGTGCGCGAGGTCGTGCAGCGCCTCGTAGGAGGCGCGCTGGCCGTCGACGGTGAGCATCAGGTGGGCCAGCGGGTCCTCGATGTGGGAGTCGCAGCCCTGCTGGGTGACCAGGATGTCGGGCGCGAACTCCCGCAGCAGCGGGGGCACCACGGCGTGGAAGGCGCGCAGCCACCCGGCGTCTGAGGTGCCCGGCGGCAGCGCGACGTTGACCGCGCTGCCCTCTGCTCCCGGCCCACCGGTGTCCTTGGGGAAGCCGGTCCCGGGGAAGAGCATCTGCCCGGTCTCGTGGAGGCTCACCGTCAGCACCCTGGGGTCGTCGTAGAAGATCCGCTCGACGCCGTCGCCGTGGTGGGCGTCCACGTCGACGTAGGCCACCCGCTGCGCCCCGTTGTCGAGCAGCCACCTGATGCCGACCGCCACGTCGTTGTAGACGCAGAAGCCGCTGGCCTTGTCGGGCATCGCGTGGTGCAGGCCGCCGGAGACGTTCGCCGCGTGCAGCGTCTCGCCCGTCCACACCCTTCGGGCGGCCTCGACGGTCGCCCCGACGATGTGCGCCGACGCGCGGTGCATGCCCTCGAAGGTGGGGTTGTCGGGTGTGCCGAGCCCGTGCTCCTCGTCCACCTGGTAGGGGTCGGCACTGACCTTCTCGACCGCGGCCATGAACGCCGGGTCGTGGACGGTGCCCACCAGGTCGTCGGAGGCGACCGGGGCCGGCACGGCCGGCAGCGCGGACCCGCCGACCAGACCGAGCTCCGTGGCCAGCCGCAGGGTCAGGTCGACCCGCATCGGGGACATGGGGTGGCTGGGGCCGAAGTCGTAGTCGGTCAACGACGGGTCGAAGACGACGCAGGCTGTTCCCGACATGCCAGCGAGACTACGCCCGCGCGGGCGCCGCCGACGCGGACCCCTCGACGCAGCGCGGCGTCCGGCTAGGACGTGCCCTCGGCGAGCGCGCGGGAGCGGTCGCGCGCCGCCTCCAGTGCAGTGAGGAAGGCGGCCCGGACCTTGTGGTCCTCCAGCTCGCGGATCGCGGCTGCGGTGGTGCCGCCGGGCGAGGTGACCCGCTCGCGCAGCACGACCGGGTGCTCGCCGGTCTCGCGCAGCAGCTTCGCCGATCCGACCACGGTCTGCACGACCAGCTCGGAGGCGACGTTGCGGGGCAGGCCGAGGTGCACGCCGGCCTCGATCATCGACTCCACGACGAAGAAGAGGTACGCCGGGCCCGAGCCGCTGATCGCGGTGACGGCGTCCTGCTGCTTCTCCGGCACCCGGACCACCTTGCCGACCGAGGCCAGCATCTGCTCGGCCTCGACGAGGTGCGACTCGTCGCAGTGCGAGCCGCGCGAGATCGCGGCCATCCCCTCGTCGACCAGCGCCGGGGTGTTCGGCATGACCCGCACCACCGCGACCCCCTCGGGCAGGTGCGACTCGATGAACCCCGTGGTGATGCCGGCGGCCAGCGAGACGACGAGCTGGCCCGGCCGGGTGGCCGCTGCGACCTCGGCGAGCAGGTCGCCCATGTCCTGCGGCTTCACGACCAGGACGAGGGTGTCCGCGGTGCGGGCGGCCTCCACGTTGCCGACCACGCGGACGCCGTACCGCTCCTCGAGCTCCTCGGCGCGCTCACGCCGCTTCTCGCCGACGAGCAGCTCCTCGGCGCGGCGGCCGGCGCGGAGCAGTCCGGAGAGCAGGGTCTCCCCCATCACCCCGGCGCCGAGGATGGCGGTCTGGGAGCCGGTCATGACGTTCCTCACTTCTTGGAGACCAGGGACCTCAGGAAGAAGGTCAGGTTGCTCGGACGCTCGGCGAGGCGTCTCATCAGGTAGCCGTACCACTCCTGACCGTAGGGCAGGTAGACGCGCACCTTCTCGCCCGCCTCCGCGAGCCGCCGCTGCTCGTCGGGGCGGATCCCGAACAGCATCTGGAACTCGTAGCTCCCCTGGGCCCGGTCGTGGCGGGTGGCCAGCGCGCCGGCGATGTCGATCATGCGCGGGTCGTGCGAGGCCACCATCGGGTAGCCGTGGCCGGCCATCAGCACCTTCAGGCACCGCACGTAGGACTTGTCCACCTCGTGCTTGTCCTGGAAGGCGACCGACTCCGGCTCGTTGTAGGCGCCCTTGCACAGCCGCACCCGAGAGCCCTCGTAGGCCAGGTCGCGGCAGTCGGCCTCGGTGCGGTGCAGGTAGGCCTGCACCACGGCGCCGGTCTCGGGGAAGTCCTTGCGCAGCTCGCGCAGGACGCCCAGCGTCGAGTCCGTGGTGGTGTGGTCCTCCATGTCGAGGGTGACGGTGGTGCCGGCGTTGCGGGCCGCCTGGCAGATCACGCGCGCGTTGTCGAGCGCGACCTTCTCGCCCCGGTCGGGCAGGGCCTGGCCCACCGCGGAGAGCTTGACCGAGACCTCGGCGTTGCGCGAGAGCCCCTCGTCGGCGAGCGCCTTGAGCACCTGGGTGTAGGCCGACACGGTCGCGTCCGCGTGCGCCCGGTCGACGGTGTCCTCGCCCAGGAAGTCCAGGGTCACGTGCAGCCCGTCGGCGATCAGCCCGCGGGTCGCGCCGACCGCGTCCACGGTCTCCTCGCCGGGGACGTAGCGCGACACGATCCCGCTCGACACCGGCATCGCCGTGACGAGGTCCTTCACCTTCTCGCTGCGGGCGAGCATCAGCAGGGGCTGCCGTAACACGTGTCTCCTCCAGGACGGCCGGGGGCGCGGCAGCACCGCCGCGCGTGGCCAGGGTACGCCGCGGGGAAGCCCGCGCCGTGCTGCGGTCAGGCGGTACGGCGGCGCAGCGTGGTCGCGCCGAGGACCAGGCCGGCCACTGCGAAGCAGACGACGACCGCGATGTCGCCCCAGACGGCGCGCTCGACGTCGCCGACCGCGGGACCGGTCCGCGCCGCCACGCTGCTCATCGCGTCGACGGCGTACGACAGCGGCAGCAGGTCGGAGAGGAAGCCGAGCACCGGCGGCATGGCGTCCCGGGCCACGAAGAGCCCGCACAGCAGGATCTGCGGGATCACGATCGCCGGCATGAACTGGACCGCCTGGAACTCGGTGCGGGCGAAGGCGGACACGAACAGCCCGAGCGCCGTGCCGAGCACGGCGTCGACGATGGCGACGACGACCAGCATCCAGACCGCGCCGGAGACCTCCAGACCGAGCAGCGTCACCGACAGCAGGACCGCGAGCGTGGACTGCACGGCCGCGACGAGGCCGAACGTGAGCGCGTAGCCGAGCAGCAGGTCGACCTTGCCCATCGGCATGGTCAACAGCCGCTCGAGGGTCCCCGAGGAACGCTCGCGCAGCGTGGTCACGGAGGTCACCAGGAACATCACGATGAACGGGATGAGCGCGAGCAGCGGCGGACCGAGCGAGGAGAACCCGGTGCGGCCCAGCGGCAGGTCCTTGAACATCCACCACAGCAGCGCCAGGATCGCGCAGGGCAGCACCAGCAGCATCGCGAGGGTGCGGTGGTCGCGGCGCAGCTGGGTCAGCACCCGGGCCGCGACCGCGAGAGTGATCCGCGGGGTCATGCCCGGCTGCCCTCGACCAGGCCGAGGAAGGCCTCCTCGACGTCGTCGGCGCCGGTGCTGCGCAGCAGCCCCACCGGGGTGTCGTCGGCCAGCAGCCGGCCCTCGCGCATGAGCAGCAGCCGGTCGCACCGCTCCGCCTCGTCCATCACGTGGCTCGAGACCAGCACCGTGGTGCCCTGGCCGGCCAGCGCGTGGAACATCGCCCACAGGTCGCGCCTCAGCACCGGGTCCAGGCCGACGGTCGGCTCGTCGAGGACCAGCAGCTCCGGACGCCCGAGCAGCGCGACGGCCAGCGACGTACGCGAGCGCTCGCCGCCGGACAGCCGGTCGACGACGACGTGGCGCCGGTCGTCGAGGTCGACGGCGCCGGTGCAGCGGGCGACCTCGTCACCGTCGACGCCGAGCACGCGCGCGAAGAAGCGCAGGTTCTCCGCGACGGTGAGGTCGCCGTAGACGCTGGGGGCCTGGGTGACGTAGCCGACCCGGTGCCGCAGGTCGGGGTGCCCGGCGGGCCGGCCCAGCACGGTCACCGTGCCGCTCTCGACGACCTGCACGCCGACCAGGGCCCGCATCAGGGTGGTCTTGCCGCAGCCCGACGGCCCGAGCAGCCCGGTGACCTGGCCGGCGGCGGTGGCGAAGCCGAGGCCGTCCACCGCCCGCCGCCCGCCCCTCGTGACGTGCAGGTCGCTGACCTCCACGACGGTCCTGTCCTCCCTGTGCCGGTCCATGTGTCGATCTAGGACCGTCGTGGTGCGCCCGTCAAGGGACACGCGCACCGCGCCGACCGGCGGACGCGGTCAGCCCCGCTCCGGCGCCGCGGCGAAGTGGAGCCGGGCGAACGCGAGCGACTCCAGGAGGTCGAGCTCGCGAGCCTGGCGGTTCGCCGCCTTGCGGGTGTTGATCTCCACGACGAGGTGACCGCCGAAGCCGGCCCCGGCGAGGTGCTCGAGCAGCTCCGCGACCGGCTGGGTGCCGCGGCCTGGCACCAGGTGCTCGTCCTTGGCCGACCCGCTGCCGTCGGTGAGGTGCACGTGCCGCAGCCGCTCACCGAGCCGCCGCGCCATCGCCACCGGGTCCGAGCGCGACGTGGACGAGTGCGACAGGTCGATCGTGGTGTTGCGGTAGTCCTCCCCGGAGGGGTCCCAGCCGGGCACGTAGACCTCCATCTGCCGCTTGGCGGCGCGCCAGGGATACATGTTCTCGACCGCGAACGCGACCCCGGTGCGCTCCTCGAGCGCCGCGATGCCCTCCACGAACCCGCGCGCGTAGTCGCGCTGCCAGCGGAACGGCGGGTGCACCACGACCACGTCGGCGCCGACGGCGCGCGCCATCTCCGCGCTCTGCTCCAGCTTCCCCCACGGCTCGACGCCCCAGACCCGCTGGGTGATCAGCAGGCAGGGTGCGTGCACGGCGGCCACCGGGATCTGGTGGTAGTCCGCGAGGTGCCGGACCGCGTCGACCTCCTGGCTGATCGGGTCGATGCCGACCATCACCTCGACGGCGTCGTAGCCGAGCTGCCCGGCGAGCTCGAACCCCTGCGCGGTGTTCTCGGGGTACACCGACGCGGTGGACAGGGCGATCACGGTCCCGAGACTACCGAGCGGTCCACCGCCCGCGTACGACGCCGATCTGGTCCAACCGCTCCAGGATGATGCCCTCCCGCAGCGCCCACGGGCAGATCTCGAGCTCCGGCAGGTCGAAGAGGTCCATGACCGCGTCCGCGACCAGCGCGCCGGCGACCACCTGCCCCGCCCGGCCGGCGGAGACGCCCGGCAGCGCGGCCAGCTCGGTCTCGGACATCTCGATCAGCTCGGGGATCCGCTTCGCCAGCCCCTTCGCGGGCAGCACCCGTCGTACCAGCGGGCCGTCGGAGTAGGGGGCGGCACCGCAGATGCGGGCCAGCGACCGGAACGTCTTCGAGGTGGCGCAGGGGTGGTCCGGCGTGCCGCCGCGCAGGATCGTGCCCGCGTCGCGGGCGATGGCGGCGCGGATGCGCAGCCGGAGGTCACGGGCCGCGTCGGGGGTGCGGCCGGCCGCCACCCACTCGCCGGTCATCCGCCCGGCGCCCAGCGGCAGCGACTGGGCGGCGGCGGGCGCCTCGTCGGAGCCGACCGCGATCTCGAGCGAGCCGCCGCCGATGTCGAAGACCGCCAGCCGGCCCGAGGACCAGCCGAACCAGCGCCGCACCGCCAGGAACGTCAGCCGCGCCTCGTCCTCGCCGGGCAGGACCTCGATGTCCACACCGGTGCGGGCGCGGACGTGGTCGAGCACGTCGTCGGAGTTGGTGGCGCCGCGGATCGCCGAGGTGGCGAAGCCGAGCATCTCCTCGCAGCCCTTGTCGCCGGCCACGTCCAGGGCGTCGCCGACGAAGCCGGTGAGCGCGTCGATGCCGCGAGTGGTGACCGCCCCCGACGCGTCGAGGTGCTCGGCAAGCCGCAGCGGCTCCTTGAAGGAGAAGGCCGGGAGCGGCGCCGCGCCGCCGTGCGCGTCGACCACCAGGAGGTGGCCGGTGTTCGAACCGATGTCCAGCACGCCCAACCGCATGGACTGAGGCTACAGCCCCGATACGTCCGCTCCCGCTCCGCGCAGAGCTCGCTCGCGAGCGCGGACGAATCGGGGTGGGGGTGGGACGTAGGGTGGGCCGGTGCCCGAAGTCGACCTCGTCTTCCCTCGCGCCTGGGTCGAGTTCCGCGACCCCGCCGACGAGTCCCAGGTGTTCCGCTGCGACCTGACCTGGCTCACCTCGCGCTGGACGTGCATCTTCGGCGCCGGCTGCCAGGGCATCTACGCCGGTCGCCCCGACGACGGCTGCTGCACGCTGGGCGCCCACTTCTCCGACAAGGCCGACGAGAAGCGGGTGCGGGCGCGGAAGTTGGAGCTCACCCCCGAGACCTGGCAGCTCTACGACGCGGGCCAGGGCTCCGACTGGGTCGAGACCGACGAGGACGGCGACCGCAAGACCGCCGTCGTCGACGGCGCCTGCGTCTTCCTCAACCGGCCGGGGTTCCCCGGCGGCGAGGGCTGCGCGCTGCACGGGCTGGCGCTGCGGACCGGCCGCCACTTCGTCGAGACCAAGCCCGACGTGTGCTGGCAGCTGCCTATCCGGCGCAGCTACCGCGACGTCGAGCTGCCGGACGGCACGGCGTACACCGAGGTGTCGATCGCCGAGTACGACCGTCGCGGCTGGGGGCCCGGGGGCCACGACCTCGACTGGTACTGCTCGGGCAACACCGAGGCGCACGTCGGCATGGACCCGGTCTACCTCTCCAACGACCGGGAGCTCGTGGAGCTGATGGGCCAGGCCGGCTACGACGAGCTCGTCGAGCACTGCGAGCGGCACCTGGCCTCCCGGTCGGCCCTGGCGCTGCACCCGGCGGACCCGCCGGAGTGAGCCCCGGTCAGGACGCCGGGTGGTCGCGGTACTTCACGGCCAGGTTGTCCGGCATCGGCTCGTAGCGCACGAACCTGCGCGTGAACGAGGCCGCCCCGTGCGAGAACGCCCGCAGGTCGATGGCGTAGCGGCCGATCTCGGTCTGCGGCACCTCGGCGCGCACGCACGTGCGCTCGTCCCCGGCCGGCTCGCTGCCGAGCACCCGTCCGCGCCGCCCCGACAGGTCGCTCATGACCGTGCCGACGAGGTCGTCGGGGACCAGCACGGCCACCTCGTCGACCGGCTCCAGCAACGACGTGCGCGCCGCCGCCGCGGCCTCCCGCAGCGCCAGGGCGGCCGCGGTCTGGAACGCCATGTCGGAGGAGTCGACGCTGTGCGCCTTGCCGTCGGTGAGCGTCACCTTGATGTCGACGACCGGGTAGCCGGCCACCACGCCCTTCTCCATCTGGGAGCGCACCCCCTTCTCCACCGAGGGGATGAACTGGCGGGGCACGGCGCCGCCGACCACCTTGTCGACGAACTCGAACCCGGCGCCCTCGGGCAGCGGCTCGACGGTGAGGTCGCAGACGGCGAACTGCCCGTGCCCGCCGGACTGCTTGACGTGGCGGCCGTGGCCGCCACCGGCGGAGGCGAACGTCTCGCGCAGCGGCACCCGCACCTCGACCTGGTCCACCCCGGCGCCGTGCCGGTTCTCGAGCCGGTCCAGCACCACGTCGGCGTGCGCCTCGCCCATGCACCACAGCACGATCTGGTGGGTCTCGGCGTTGTGCTCGACGCGCAGGGTGGGGTCCTCCGCGGAGAGCCGCTGCAGGCCCTGGCCCAGCCGGTCCTCGTCGGCCTTGGCCCGGGCCTCGATCGCCAGCGGCAGCAACGGTTCGGGCATCGACCACGGCTTGAGCAGCAGCGGGGTCTCCTTGTCCGAGAGCGTGTCGCCGGTCTCGGCCCGGCTGAGCCGGCCGATCGCGCAGATGTCGCCGGCCACCACGCGCTCGACCGGGCGCTGGGTGCTGCCCAGCGGCACCGAGAGCGCCCCGATCCGCTCGTCCTCGTCGTGGTCCTCGCGCACCCCCGACCCCGGCTCGGCCTCGCCCGGGTCGCCGAAGAAGGACCGGAAGTGCCCCGAGACGTGCACGGTGGCGTCGGGGAGGATCGTGCCGGAGAAGACCCGGACCAGGCTGACCCTGCCGACGTAGGGGTCGGAGGTCGTCTTGACCACCTCGGCGACCAGCGGCCCGTCGGGGTCGCAGGTCAGCCGGGGGCCCGGGCGTCCCGCGGGGGTGAACACCTCGGGCATCGCGTGCTCGGGCGGCGAGGGGAACCCGGAGACGACCAGGTCCAGCAGCTCGGTCGCGCCCACGCCGCCGGAGGAGTCGACCGGCAGCACCGGGTGGAACGAGGCACGGGCGACCGCGCGCTCGAGATCGGCGACCAGGAGCTCCTTGTCGATCTCCTCGCCGCCGAGGTAGCGCTCCATCAGCGTCTCGTCCTCGGACTCCTCGATGACCGCCTCGATCAGCGCACCGCGCTGCTCGTCGTGCGCGTGGTCGCCCACGTCATGGCTGAGCAGCCCCACCAGCGCGTCGCCCTCACGCAGGTAGACGGGCACCACCTTGTCGCCGAACGCCTCCTGTGCCTGCGCGACCACGCCGTCGTAGTCGGCGCGGGCATGGTCGAGCTTCGTGATCACGACGACGCGGGGCATCGCCACGTCGGCGCACTCCCGCCACAGCTGCCTCGTCGGCTCGTCGACCCCCTCGTTGGCGGCCACCACGAACAGGGCGCAGTCGGCGGCGCGCAGCCCCGCCCGCAGCTCGCCGACGAAGTCGGCGTAGCCCGGCGTGTCGAGCAGGTTGACCTTGACCCCCTCGTGCACCAGCGGTGCCAGGGCCAGACCTGTCGATCGCTGCTGGCGGTGCTCGGCGTCGTCGAAGTCGCAGACGGTCGTGCCGTCCACGACGCTGCCGGGCCTGTTCAGCACACCGGCCGAGACCAGGAGGGTCTCGACCAGCGTCGTCTTACCGGATCCCGCCGGGCCCACCAGGGCCACGTTGCGGACCGCATCCGCCCGGTCTGCGACCGGAGCACCGTCCTTCCCTGCACCTGCGCCTCTGCCGGATGCCGGCTGCCGTCCTGCCACGTCTCCTCCTAGCGGGGTTCCAGACGCCACTGAACACCTCTCGACGCTCGCCCCACAAGAGCCCACCGGCACCCCACTGTCCGGGCCCTCCGGCCCGGTGGTGAGAATGCTGCGTATGCGCTTGGACCATCTCTCGTACGCCGCCGGGCCCGACGGGCTCGACGGCACGGCTCGCCGCCTCGGCGAGCTGCTCGGTGAGGAGTTCCGCGACGGGGGGATCCACCCACGCTTCGGGACCCGCAACATGGTGCTCCCTCTCAGCCAGGGCACGTACCTGGAGGTGGTCGGCGTGCTCGACCACCCCGCGTCCGACAAGGCTCCGTTCGGTCAGGCCGTGCGCGCCCGCTCCGCCCTCGGCGGCGGCTGGCTCGGCTGGGTCGTCTGCGTCGACCACCTCGACAAGGTCGAGGCGCGGCTCGGGCGCCAGGCGGTCGACGGCAACCGGCACCGGCCCGACGGCGTCGAGCTGCGCTGGAAGCAGGTCGGCGTGACGGGCCTGCAGTCGGACCCGCAGCTGCCGTTCTTCGTGCAGTGGGAGGTGGGCTCGGAGCTGCACCCGTCCGTGGGGGCGTCCGGCGCGGTCCGCCTCGACACCCTCGAGATCGCCGGCGACCCGCACCGGGTCAACGACTGGCTCGGCGACCCCGACGTCGACCCGCTCGACGACGTCGCGGTCCAGTGGGTGGCCCCGCACGGCACTCCCGGGATCGTCGCCGCGCAGTTCTCGACGCGGTCGGGCCTGGTCCGCATCTGACCTCGGGCGACCACGTGGCCCCCGGCGCCCCGCTGCCGGGCTCGGTGCCGAGCCCGAACATCTGGCACCACCCGCAGGTCTACGAGACCGAGAACCGCGCCCTCGACCCCGAGCGCCGGATCGAGCAGGCCATGGCGTCGGTGGCCTCGTGGGCCGGCCGCGACGTGCTGGACGTCGGCTGCGGCACCGGCTACCACCTGCCGCGCTGGGCCGCGACCGCGCGGTCGGTGACCGGGGTGGAGCCGCACCCGGACCTGGCGGCGGTGGCGCGCCGCCGTACCGCGCGGACGCGGGGTGTCACGGTCCTGTGCGGCACCGCCCAGGCCCTCCCCCTGCCCGACCGCAGCGTGGACGTGGTGCAGGCCCGCTTGGCCTACTTCTTCGGCCCCAGGTGCGAGCCCGGACTGGCCGAGCTGTCCCGGGTCGTGCGCCGCGGAGGTACGGCGTTCGTCGTCGACAACGACGCGCGGCGCTCCACCTTCGGCCGCTGGTTCCGCCGCGGGTACCCGGGGGTCGACGCGGCGGAGGTCGAGCGGTTCTGGTCGCGGCACGGGTGGCAGCGCCTGGCGGTCGACACCGTGCTCCGCTGCGAGACGCGGGAGGACCTCGAGGCCGTGGTGCGGATCGAGCTTCCGGAGGCGGTCGCCGACGAGGCGCTCGCCGGGCACCCGGGATGCGAGGTCGACTACGCGCTCAACGTGTGGTGGCGCGCCTTCTAGGAGGAGGCGCGCACCGAGAGCGTCGGCGTCAGCGCGAGACCCGGCCGGCCGACGGCGCGGTGCGTCAGCAGGTCGCCGAGCAGCCGGACCACCTCGACCGCCGCCTGCTCGAGCGGCTGCCGCACCGAGGTGAGGCCCGGCGGGCAGACCTGCGCGGCCAAGGAGTCGTCGAAGCCCACGACGGCGACGTCCCGGCCCGCCTTGAGCTCGCGCTCGCCGAGCGCCCGGAGCACGCCCATGGCGAGGGTGTCGCTGGCACAGGCGAACGCCGTCGGCTGCTCGCTGTCGAGCAGGGCGTGCGCGGCGCGCCGGCCGAAGTCGAGCGTGTCGTCGCCGCGGGCACTGAGGCGCGAGGTGGACAGCCCGTGGTCGTGCATCCGGTCGGTCCAGCCGCTGCGCCGGTCCTCGCCGATGAACGAGCCCTTCTGCCAGCCCACCCAGGCGATCCGGTGGTGGCCCCGCTCCACGAGGTGGTCGACGGCCAGCCGGACGCCGGCGCGGCCGTCGACGTCGACCCAGGGGTGCCGGGCGTGCGGCTCGGCCCAGGGGCGGCCGAAGGCCACGAACGGCACGCCCCGTGCCTCCAGCCAGGCGGCCTGCGGGTTGCCGCGGTAGGTGTCGGTGACCACGAAGGCGTCGACGGCCGCGGAGCGCAGCAGCTCGTCGTAGCCGTCGCCCGGGTCGGCCGGCCGGTGCTCGCCGCTGCTGGCGTCCGAGCCGGTCTCGCTGCCGGTGAACAGCAGCACGTGGTAGCCGGCGTCGCGGGTGCTCTCCACCAGTGAGTGCAGGAACCGGTCCATCAACGCGTTGGCGCTGTCCTCGACGGCCGGCTCGATGCGCAGGCCGACGAGGTGCGAGGCGCGGGTGCGCAGGTTGCGCGCGGCCCGGTTGGGCGAGTAGCCGAGCCGCTCGACGGCCTCCTGCACTCGCTCGAGCGTCTCGGGGCGCAGCAGCTCGGGGCTGTTGAGCGCGTTGGAGACAGTCTGCCGCGACACCCCGGCCTCCGCGGCGACCGTCGCCAGCGTCGGTGGAGCATCGGTGTGCAGCGACATCGGCGAACCCCCAGGTCATCACAGGTTGAACGATCCAATGCTAGCCCCCCGGCGCCGTCGCGGCCGTCCCGCCGCGCCTGCGCGTGAGTGTCGGCGCCCTGGCCTAGGTTCGGGCCATGACGTCTCGAGGCAGCAGCAGAGCCAGATCCCGCCCCGGCTACCGGTGCAGCGAGTGCGGCTGGGAGGCGGCGAAGTGGGTGGGCCGGTGCGGCGAGTGCCAGGCGTGGGGCAGCGTCGTCGAGGTGGGCGCCCCCACCGCTCGTACGGCGGCGGGGCCGGTCAGCTCCCCGGCGGTGCCGATCGGCCAGGTGCCGGTCGAGGACTCGCGCGCCCGCACCAGCGGCGTGCCGGAGCTCGACCGGGTGCTCGGCGGCGGCGTGGTGCCGGGTGCCGCCGTCCTGCTCGCCGGTGAGCCCGGAGTCGGCAAGTCGACGCTGCTGCTCGAGGTGGCCGCCCAGACCGCCCGCAGCGGCCTGCGTACGCTCTACGTCACCGGCGAGGAGTCCGCCTCCCAGGTCCGGCTGCGCGCCGACCGGACCGGCGGGGTGCACCCCGAGCTCTACCTCGCGGCCGAGACCGACCTCGGCGCGGTGCTCAGCCACGTCAACGAGGTCCGCCCGCAGCTGCTGCTGATCGACTCGGTGCAGACCATCGGCGCCGGTGACGTCGAGGGCGCCCCCGGCGGGGTGACCCAGGTCAAGGAGGTCGCCGCGGCGCTGGTCCGGGTGGCCAAGACCCAGAACATCGCGACCGTGATGGTCGGCCACGTCACGAAGGACGGCTCGATCGCCGGGCCGCGGGTGCTCGAGCACCTCGTCGACGTCGTGCTGCACTTCGAGGGTGAGCGCAGCTCCCGGCTGCGGATGGTGCGAGCGGTCAAGAACCGGTTCGGACCGGTCGACGAGGTCGGCTGCTTCGACCTCTCCAGCGAGGGGATCGTCGCGGTCACCGACGCGACCGGCCTGTTCGTCGCCCGCCACCACCAGCCCGTCGCCGGCACCTGCATCTGCGTGGTGCTCGAGGGTCGGCGGCCGATCCTGGCCGAGGTGCAGGCGCTGGTCAGCCCCTCCTCGGCGGAGCGTCCGAGGCGGACCACGTCCGGGCTCGACGGGTCCCGGGCGGCGATGATCGTCGCCGTGCTGCACCAGCGCTGCCGCATCTCGCTGGCCAACCAGGACGTGTTCGCCTCCACCGTCGGCGGCGTGCGGATCCACGACACCGCGGCCGACCTGGCCACGGCGGTGGCGGTGGCCTCGGCCTGGAAGAAGCGGGAGGTGCCCACCGACGTCGCCGCGATCGGCGAGATCGGTCTGGCCGGGGAGCTGCGCCGGGTCCGTGACATGCCGCAGCGGGTCGCCGAGGCGGCCCGGCTCGGCTTCCGCGGCGCGATCGTGCCGATGGAGTCGGGCGGCTCGCCGGTCACGGTCCGCGACGTCGACGGCATGAAGGTCGTCGAGGTGCCCGACCTGGACGCGGCGCTGCGCGTGCTGGACCTCGGCCGCGGCGACAGCACCCCGCTGTTCGAGCCGCGACGTCCCGACCGGCCCGCCCGGCCCGTGCTCGGCCTGGTGTAGCGCCGGGCGCGGCCCGGGCACGGGCACCGTTCGCCTAGACTGGCGCGACGCAGGTGGGTCGGCTTCTCAGGTCGGCGAGGACGCAGGGGAGCATGGGGCACGGTGGCAGGGACTGAGCGCGTGGACGACATGCAGCGATTGCGCACCACGCTGGCCGGTATCGCGCCGGGCACCGCGCTGCGCGACGGCCTCGAGCGGATCCTGCGCGGCCGCACCGGGGCGCTGCTGGTGCTCGGCACCGACAAGGTCGTCGACTCGATCTCGACCGGCGGGTTCTCCCTCGACGTCCCGTTCACCGCGACGGGCCTGCGCGAGCTGGCGAAGATGGACGGCGCGATCATCCTGGACCACGACGCCAGCCGCATCCTGCACGCCGCCGTGCACCTGATGCCGGACCCGTCGATCATCTCCACCGAGACCGGGACCCGGCACCGCACCGCCGACCGCGTCGCCCGGCAGTCCGGCTTCCCGGTGATCTCGGTGTCCCAGTCGATGCAGATCATCGCGGTCTACGTCGGCGAGATCCGCTACGTCCTCGAGGACTCCGGCCAGATCCTGTCCCGCGCCAACCAGGCGCTGGCGACCCTGGAGCGCTACAAGCTGCGGCTGGACGAGGTCTCCAGCACCCTGTCGGCGCTGGAGATCGAGGATCTCGTCACCGTGCGGGACGTCGCCGTGGTCGCCCAGCGCCTGGAGATGGTGACCAGGATCGCCCGCGAGATCGAGGACTACGTGCTCGAGCTGGGCACCGACGGGCGGCTGCTCTCGCTGCAGCTCGACGAGCTGGTCACCGGGGTGGACCTCGAGCGGGAGCTGGTGATCCGCGACTACCTGCCGCACAGCCGCCGGCGCCGCTCCGCCCAGGAGGTGCTGACCGCGCTGGAGAACCTCGGGCCGACCGAGCTCGTCGACGTCGCCGCCGTCGCCCGCGCGCTGGGCCTGGGGACGAGCGAGCACCTCGACGGGGCGGTCACGCCCCGCGGCTACCGGCTGCTGGCGAAGGTGCCGCGGCTGCCGGCCACCGTGGTGGACCGCCTCGTGGACCACTTCGGCAGCCTCCAGAAGCTGCTGAGCGCCAGCATCGACGACCTCCAGATCGTCGACGGCGTCGGCGAGCTGCGGGCGCGCAGCGTGCGGGAGGGACTGTCCCGGCTGGCCGAGTCCAGCATCCTCGAGCGCTACGTCTGACCGCCCGGCGGGGCCCGGGTCGCCCCGGGTCGTTCAGCGTCGCGGGGCGGCGCTCCCGGTGGCGGCCGGGCTCTCCTGCGGCTCGCCGGGATCCTGCTTCTCCGGCTTCGGGCTCGCGGTGATCGTGCGGGCGACCGGGGTCCGCAGCTCGAACTGCACATCGGTCGGGTCGCCGCCGAAGGTCGCCGCCTCGACGTGGTACCACCCCGGCTGGGCCCAGTCGGGCAGGCGTGAGCAGGTGTCGTCCGAGCGCTGGCCGCGCCAGGTCACGCGGACCGCCGCCGGCACCTCCTCGCGGACGACCACGTCGGCCCCCGACACGGCGGCGGGGCAGTCCTGGCTCGACCAGATCCGGTCGTCGCCGGAGACGATCTTGACCGCCAGCGACGTCGACGAGGCGGTCCAGGTGCACGCCGGGGTGGTCCTGGTGGTCAGGTCGATGCGGAACCGGACCGGCCGGCCGGCGTACGCCGTGCCGACGACCTCCGGGGTCGCCACGATGTCCTCGCGCGCGCACGGACCGCTGGGGGTGGGCAACGGCGCCTGCGTCGCCTTCGCGCTCGTGCCGTTCTTCGCGGCGGTGGTGGGCTCGGTGGCAGCGGGAGCCGGCGTGCGGGCGGGCGTGCTCGTCGGCGACGCCGCAGGAGCGCCCGACGACTGCGAGGGCAGGTCCATGATCACGCGCACCCCCCCGGGCTCCTGGGTCCGCCCGACCCCGAGCAGCTGCGCGAGCCCGAAGACGAGGGCGAGCCCCACGCCGAGGACCAGCAGCCGCCGGACCCAGTAGATGCGGGCGGGCAGGTGTCCCTTCGGTGCCAGCGCGCTCATGGACGAAACGCTAACGGGGCTTGGGCTCGCGGCTCGGCTGCCACACCGGGGAGGTCACCGACGGACGCCGGATAGCCTGTCCCACGATGAGCGACCTGCACGAGCGCGTCCTTGACTGGTACGCCGAGAACGCGCGCGAGCTGCCGTGGCGGGCACCGGACGCGACGCCCTGGGCGGTGATGGTCAGCGAGTTCATGCTGCAGCAGACGCCGGTGGCGCGGGTGCTGCCGGTCTACGGCGCCTGGCTGGACGCCTGGCCGCGGCCGGCGGACCTGGCCGCGGTCGGCACCGGCGAGGCGGTGCGCGCCTGGGGTCGCCTCGGCTACCCCCGACGCGCGTTGCGGCTGCACGCCGCGGCGACCGCGATCGTCGAGGAGCACGGCGGGGAGGTGCCGTCCGGCTACGACGACCTGCTCGCCCTGCCCGGCGTCGGCGACTACACCGCGGCCGCGATCGCCTCGTTCGCCTTCGGCCGCCGCCACGTCGTCCTGGACACCAACGTGCGACGGGTCCTGGCCCGGGTCGCCTCCGGCGTCGAGCTCCCCGCGACCGCGGTGACCCGGACCGAGCGGGACCTGGCGGCCTCGCTGCTGCCCGAGCAGGACGCCACCGCGGCCGCGTGGGCGGTGGGCACGATGGAGCTCGGCGCCGTGGTCTGCACCGCCGCCGCCCCGCGCTGCGCGAGCTGCCCGGTGAGCGACCTGTGCGCCTGGCGGGCGGCCGGCTACCCGGCGTACGACGGACCTCCGCGCCGCGGCCAGACCTACGCCGGCACCGACCGGCAGTGCCGCGGCCGGCTGCTCGGGGTGCTGCGCGACAGCGACACCCCCGTGCACCGCAGCGTGCTGGAGCAGGCCTGGTCGCCGGCCGACCAGCGCGACCGGTGCCTGACGTGGCTGGTCGAGGACGGTCTGGTCGCCCGCCTCTCGGAGGACACCTACGCGTTGCCGTGAGCCGCGGGTACGGTCGGTCCATGACCGAACCCGAGGCCGACCGAGTCACGAGCCGGGCCGAGCTGCTCCCCGAGGAGGACGCGGCGGGCAGCGAGGACGCCACCGAGCAGGCGAAGGCGATCCTCGAGGAGTCCGACGAGCGGACCGACCACCCCGAGGAGACCCGGCACGAGTCCCACCAGACGCCCGGCTAGCCTCGCGCTTTCACGTCTCGGGGGTTGAGTACGGCGCGTAACGCACGGAAGTGCCTGTCTGACGCGGGATTCTTGGCTTGTCGAAGGTCAAGATCCACCACGTAGAGAGGCACTCCGTAGGTGAAGCGTAACCGCGTCCCGATGTTGGTTCTCGATCCCGCCCGCGAGTCGCTGGTCTCCTCCTCAGGAGGGATGCTGCTGCGTCAGACGATCGCACTGTCCGGGCTGGCCGGGACGTTGACGGCGGCGTTGACGCCGTGGGCTTCGCCGCGGGCGATCCATGATCCGGGCAAGGTGCTGCTCGACGTCGCGACCGCGGTCGCGCTGGGCGGTGACTGCCTGGCCGACGTCGCGGTGGTGCGGGCTCAGCCGGAGGTGTTCGGACCGGTCGCTTCCGACCCGACGGTGTCGCGGCTGGTCGCCGCGCTGGCTGGCGACGTCGACGCGGCGGTCACGGCGATCCGCTCTGCGCGCGCCGCTGCTCGGGAGCGGGTCTGGGCCCGGCGGCGTCCGGTCGCCGGGCAGCAGGGCGGGCAGGTGACCATCGACATGGACGCCACGCTGGTGACCGCCCACAGCGAGAAGGAACTTGCGGCGCCGACGTTCAAGCGCGGGTTCGGATTCCACCCGCTGTTCGCGTTCGTCGACCACGGCGAGAACGGCTCGGGAGAGACACTGGCCGGGATGCTGCGCACCGGCTCGGCCGGCGCGAACTGCGCCGCGGACCACATCGCCGTCCTCGACGCCGCGCTCGCGCAGCTGCCCGATGCCGAGCGGAGCAACGTGGTGGTGCGCACCGACACCGGCGGTGGCGTCAAGGACTTCTTGGGCCACATCACCAACCTCGGCCTGGAGTACTCCGTCGGCTTCTACGGGATGCCACCGGTCGTCGAAGCACTCCGCCAGGTGCCGCGGCAGGCCTGGCGGGCCGCCATCGACGGCGACGGGCTGCCGCGCGAGGGCGCCCAGGTCGCCGAGCTCACCGCCTACCTGCCCGCCACCTTGCGCGGCTGGCCGGCCGGGATGCGAGTCATCGCCCGCCGCGAACGACCCCACCCCGGCGCGCAGCTGAGACTGACCGACCACGAGGGCTGGCGGATCACCTGCTTTGCCACCAACACCCGCGGCCCCGGCTGGACCCTGGCCGCCCTCGAGGTCCGGCACCGGCAACGCGCCCGCGCCGAAGACCGCATCCGTGCCCTGAAGGACACCGGGCTGCGGAACCTGCCCTTCCACGGGTTCGCGCAGAACCAGGTCTGGTTGGAGATCATCGCCCTGGCCGCAGACCTGCTCGTCTGGACCCAGACGCTGGCCTGGCACGACCAGCCCGCCCGCCGCTGGGAACCCAAACACCTTCGCTTCCGGCTGCTGGCCGTGGCCGGACGCATCATCCGCAGCGGACGCCGACAACGGCTCCG
This sequence comes from uncultured Actinomycetota bacterium, assembly GCA_963835385.1. GTDB lineage: Bacteria > Actinomycetota > Actinomycetes > Propionibacteriales > Nocardioidaceae > Nocardioides_B. Next base: position 212,186 of record CAWIFK010000005.1, on the reverse strand, counting down.
TCTGCCTCGCGGGTGGCCCTGGAACGACCTCATCGACACCGGATGGGCAGCCCTCCAACCCAGCTGACCCAGCGACCCCGTTCCACCGACCAGGACCCTCGGAGAACCCGGCGAGCACAGCGCCGGTGGCCGTCCACGCCTCGCAGCCGATCCCAGGCGAGCGTCGTACTCAACGACTCACACCGCAGCCACACGAAAGATCGAGGCTAACCCCCGGCGGAGGGGACGTCCACGCGGATCTCCTCCCCGAGCCGCGCGCCGCCGGCGAGCACGAGGTGGTCGCCGGACCAGAACTTCCCGGGGTCGTAGTAGTTGGCCGGCCGGGTGCCGTCGAGGAGCCCCATGGCCTGGTAGGTGCCGGCCACCACCTCGGCGCAGTACGTCGACTCGACCGGCGCCGATCGCCGTACCCGTCCCCGCAGCCAGCGGCCCGCCAGCGCGGCGGTCGCCGGGAAGGGCGTGCCGTCCATCCGCGCGATCGTGCGCATCAGGGCGTCCTCCATCTCCCGGGTCACCGGCGTCTCCAGCTGGCGCAGCCAGGCGCGCTGCTCGTAGCGGTGCACCCACTGCTCGACGGCGGCCCGCAGGTCGTGCAGCTGCACGCCGCGGTGCCGGTTCCCGCTCCAGAGGTCCTCCAGCCCCTTGCCCAGCTCGGCGTGCCACAACAGGGGCGGCAGGTCGTCGAGGACGACCGCCATCCCGACGTGGTTGACGGGAGCGTTCGTGACCGCTCGGATGGCATGGTCGGCCGCCGACCGGCCGCGGAACAGCCACAGGTCCCCGGTCCGGGTCAGCTCCACGGCCCTGTCCAGGCCCAGCATCGTCTCGTGCACGAAAGGTCTCCTGTCCATGAAGCTCTGGAAGGTGCTCGGGCTCGCCGGGCTCGCCGGCGTCGCCGCGACCGGCGCCATCATCGCGCGTGAGCAGCGGCAGCGCGCGCAGCTGACCCCCGACGAGGTGCGGGCCCGCCTGCGGCAGCGCCACGACGAGGCCGGGCCGCAACGCGACGAGGGCGCCCCCTGACGGGGACGCCCTCGTGGCTGCTGCGAGGTGCTACTCGGTCTCGCCGGTCGCGGCCGGAGCCTCGATCGGCGGCAGGTCCGGAAGCTCGCTCTTCTGGTTGCCCTGGAAGGTGAACGTGGCCTCCACGCCCTCGCCCTCGACGTCGACCAGGACGATCTGGCCCGGGCCGACCTCGCCGTAGAGCATCTTCTCCGCGAGCGTGTCCTCGATCTCGCGCTGCACCGTCCGCCGCAGCGGCCGGGCGCCGAGCACCGGGTCGAAGCCCCGCTTGGCCAGCAGGTCCTTCGCGGCCTGGGTCAGCTCGATGGACATGTCCCGGTCCTTGAGCCGCAGCTCGACGCCGGTGATCATGTTGTCCACCATCGAGACGATCTGCTCCTGCGAGAGCGGCGGGAACACCACGATCTCGTCGACGCGGTTCAGGAACTCCGGGCGGAAGTGCTGCTTGAGCTCCTCCGACACCTTGGCCTTCATCCGCTCGTAGGAGCCCTGGGTGTCGCTGCCCTGCTGGAATCCGAGGTTGACGCCCTTGGAGATGTCGCGCGTGCCGAGGTTCGTGGTCATGATGATGACGGTGTTCTTGAAGTCCACGACCCGGCCCTGGGAGTCGGTCAGGCGACCTTCCTCCAGGATCTGCAGCAGCGAGTTGAAGATGTCCGGGTGCGCCTTCTCGACCTCGTCGAACAGCACCACCGAGAACGGCTTGCGGCGCACCTTCTCGGTGAGCTGGCCGCCCTCCTCGTAGCCCACGTAGCCCGGAGGCGAGCCGAACAGCCGCGAGACCGTGTGCTTCTCGCTGAACTCGCTCATGTCGAGCTGGATCAGCGCGTCCTCGTCGCCGAACAGGAACTCCGCGAGCGTCTTGGACAGCCACGTCTTCCCGACGCCGGACGGGCCGGCGAAGATGAACGAGCCTCCGGGGCGCTTGGGGTCCTTCAGGCCCGCACGGGTACGGCGGATCGCCCGGCTGAGCGCACGGACGGCCTCCTCCTGGCCGATCACCCGCTTGTGCAGCTCGTCCTCCATCTTGAGCAGCCGCGTGGACTCCTCCTCGGAGAGCTTCACGATCGGGATGCCGGTGGCGACGGCGAGGACCTCGGCGATGAGCTCCTCGTCGACCTCGGCCACGACGTCCATGTCGCCGGCCTTCCACTGCTTCTCGCGCTCGCCCTTGGCGACGATCAGCTTCTTCTCCTCGTCGCGCAGCGACGCGGCGAGCTCGAAGTCCTGGCTGTCGATGGCGCTCTCCTTGCGGCGGCGCACGTCGGCGATCTTGTCGTCGAACTCGCGCAGGTCCGGCGGAGCGGTCATCCGGCGGATCCGCAGCCGGGACCCGGCCTCGTCGATCAGGTCGATGGCCTTGTCCGGCAGGAACCGGTCGGAGACGTAGCGGTCGGCCAGCGTCGCGGCCGAGACCAGCGCCTCGTCGGTGATCGTCACCCGGTGGTGCGCCTCGTAACGGTCGCGCAGGCCCTTGAGGATCTCGATGGTGTGCGCGATCGAGGGCTCCTGGACCTGGATCGGCTGGAACCGACGCTCGAGCGCGGCGTCCTTCTCGAGATGCTTGCGGTACTCGTCGAGCGTGGTGGCGCCGATGGTCTGCAGCTCACCGCGGGCCAGCATCGGCTTGAGGATGCTGGCGGCGTCGATCGCCCCTTCGGCCGCTCCCGCACCGACCAGCGTGTGCAGCTCGTCGATGAACAGGATGATGTCGCCGCGGGTCTTGATCTCCTTGAGCACCTTCTTCAGTCGCTCCTCGAAGTCACCGCGGTAGCGGGATCCGGCGACGAGCGAGCCGAGGTCCAGGGAGTAGATCTGCTTGTCCTTCAGCGTCTCCGGGACGTCGCCGCGGACGATCGACTGGGCAAGACCCTCCACGCAGGCGGTCTTGCCCACGCCCGGCTCTCCGATGAGCACCGGGTTGTTCTTGGTGCGTCTGGAGAGCACCTGCATCACGCGCTCGATCTCCTTCTCGCGCCCGATGACCGGGTCGAGCTTCCCCTCCCGCGCGGCCTGCGTGTAGTTGCGGCCGAACTGGTCGAGGACCAGGGAGGAGGAGGGCGCACCCTCCGGCGCGGTGCCGGCGGTGGCGGTCTCCTTGCCCTGGAAGCCGGAGAGCAGCTGGATGACCTGCTGGCGCACCCGGTTGAGGTCGGCGCCCAGCTTGACGAGCACCTGCGCGGCGACGCCCTCGCCCTCGCGGATCAGGCCGAGCAGGATGTGCTCGGTGCCGATGTAGTTGTGGCCGAGCTGCAGCGCCTCGCGCAGCGAGAGCTCGAGCACCTTCTTGGCGCGCGGCGTGAACGGGATGTGCCCGCTCGGCGCCTGCTGCCCCTGGCCGATGATCTCCTCGACCTGGGCGCGGACCGCCTCCAGCGAGATGCCGAGGCTCTCGAGGGCCTTCGCGGCGACACCCTCGCCCTCGTGGATCAGGCCGAGGAGGATGTGCTCGGTTCCGATGTAGTTGTGGCTGAGCATGCGGGCTTCTTCCTGCGCCAGGACAACCACCCGACGGGCCCGGTCTGTGAACCGCTCGAACATGTCTGCATCGCTCCTTGCCCTGCCCCGCCAAGGGGCGAAGCCGTTGTCACGAGGTCCTGCCCCGTGCGTCCCTGAGGTCGACCTGCGACCGCCTGCACGCTGCGGTCACGAGTGGTCAACCCATCGGTCAGCCTACGTGTTCCGTCCGGGGCGCGGTAACGCCTTCGCCGTCAGCGAACAGGGTGGTCCGCTCCACCCGCTTCGGGTGGCTCTCGGGGGCGCGGAACGAGACGACGCCGCGCTGCGGCGGCGCCGCAGCTCAGTGGGCGGCTTCGTAGGCCGATCGCACCTCTGCCGAGACACGTCCGCGCTCGGGGACGTCCCAGCCGTTCTCCCTGGCCCACTCCCGGATCTCGGCGGCACTCGCCCCGCCGTTCGGGGTGGCTGCCCGGGCGGCGCCCTGCCCCCTGCGGCGCCGGCCGCCGGTGCGGCGGCCGTGGCCGATGTAGACCGCGAGCGCGTCGCGCAGCTCGCCGGCGTGCTGCTCGCTGAGGTCGATCTCGTAGTCGACGCCGTCGAGGGCGAAGGAGACCGTCTCGGACGCGTCGCCGCCATCGATGTCGTCGACGAGCACCACGTTCACACGCTGGGCCATGAGAAAACCGGTCCTTTCGATATCCGCCCGGCGGGCAATGCAGGGGTTTACCGCCGGAGAATGCAGGCTTGAATGCAGGCTTTTCTCGAGGCTAGCGCACGCAAGTGCGGGAAATCAGGTCCCCGTCGAATCCATTACCGATTTTGCCGAATATCAGGCGGTCATCGGGCGAGGTCGGTGAAATCGATTCACGAGGGGCTATTCGGGGCGCAGCAGGGGGAACAGGATGGTCTCGCGGATACCGGCGCCGGTCAGCAGCATGACGAGGCGGTCCACGCCCATTCCCATGCCCCCGGCCGGCGGCATCCCGAACTCCATCGCCTTGAGGAACGCCTCGTCGAGGTCCATGGCCTCCGGGTCCCCCTGCGCGGCCAACAGCGACTGCTCGACGAGGCGGTCGCGCTGGATCACCGGGTCGTTCAGCTCCGAGTAGGCCACACCGAGCTCCACCCCGTTGACGATCAGGTCGAAGGCCTCGACGAGACCGGGCTTGGTCCGGTGCGGCTTCGAGAGCGGACGCACCGACTCGGGATAGTCCTCCACGAACGTCGGCCGGATCAGGGTGTGCTCCACCAGCTGCTCGTAGAGCTCCAGGGCGACCTCGCCGGCGTTCCAGTGCGGCTGGAGGTCGACGCCGTGCCGCTCGGCGTACTTCTTCAGCGTCTCGAGCGGGGTGTCGGCGTCCACCTGCTCACCGAGCTTGGCACTGACGAGGTCCAGGATGCTGGCCGAGGTCCACTCCGCCTCGAGGTCGATCTCCGACCCGTCACGCGCGGTCACCACCGTGCGCCCGACGGCGCGGGCGGCGTTCACGACCAGGCTCCGCACGAGCTCCTTCATCGTGTTGATGTCGCCGTAGGCCTCGTAGGCCTCCAGCATCGAGAACTCGGCGGCGTGGGTGGAGTCCAGCCCCTCGTTGCGGAAGGTGCGGCCGATCTCGTAGACCCGGTCGACGCCGCCGATCATCGCCTTCTTCAGGTCCAGCTCCAGCGCGATGCGCAGCAGCATCTCCTGGTCGAAGGCGTTGAGATGGGTGCGGAACGGCCGGGCCGCGGCGCCACCGTTGGTCAGCTGCAGGATCGGGGTCTCCACCTCGACGAACTCGCGGGTGTCGAGCGTCGAGCGCAGCGACTTCAGCACCGCGGCCTTGCTGCGGACCATCTGGCGCGGCTCCGGGCGCAGGATCATGTCGACGTAGCGGAGCCGGACGCGCGCCTCCTCGGACAGCGGCCGGTGCTCGTTGGGCAGCGGGCGGAGCGTCTTGGCCGCCATCGACCAGGCGGTGGCCTGGACCGAGAGCTCCCCGCGCCGGCTGGTGACCACCTCGCCCCGCACCGCGAGCAGGTCCCCGAGGTCGACCAGCGCCTTGAACTCGGCGAGGGACTCCTCGCCGACCTCGGCCTGGGAGAGCATCACCTGCAGCTCCGTGCCGTCCCCCTCGCGCAGCCGGACGAAGCACAGCTTTCCGGTGTTGCGCAGGAAGATCACCCGCGCCGCCACGGCCACCTGCTCTCCGGTACGGGTGTCCGGCTCGAGGCCGGCCTCGTCGTAGGCAGCGCGGATCCCGGCGAGGGTGTGCGTGCGCTCGACGGTGACCGGGTACGCCGGCGTCCCGGCGGCCAGCAGGCGCTCGCGCTTGTCCCGGCGCACCCGCATCTGCTCGGGGAGGTCGTCCTCCACGGGTTCGGGGCTGGTCGGCTGGTCGCTCATGGGGCCCCAGCCTAGTTGCCGACCGCCGCCCGGCTCTCAGGTGTTCCGGCCGTAGACGAGCTCCAGGCCGAGCAGCGTCAACCAGGGCTCGTGGGTGGTGACGCTGGCGCACTCGTCGACCACCAGGGGAGCCAGCCCGCCGGTGGCGATGACGTGCGCCTGCCCCGGCTCCAGGCGGAGCTCGGCGAGCATCCGGCCCACGAGCCCGTCGACCTGGCTGGCGAAGCCGTAGAGCACCCCCGACTGCAGCGCCTCGACGGTGTTCTTCGCGATCACGGTCCGGGGCCGCAGCAGCTCGACCTTGCGCAGCTGGGCCCCGCGTCGGCCGAGCGCCTCCAGGGAGATGTCGATGCCGGGGGCGATCGCACCGCCGACGTACTGTCCCTTGGCGCTGACCACGTCGAAGGTGGTGGCGGTGCCGAAGTCGACCACGATGGCGGGGCCGTCGTAGAGATGGGCCGCGGCCAGCGCGTTGACGATGCGGTCCGAGCCGACCTCGCGCGGGTTGTCCATCAGCACCGGCACGCCGGTGCGCACCCCGGGCTCGACCACGACGTGGGGCACGTCGCCGTAGTAGGTGCGCAGCATGTCGCGCCACTCGTGCAGCACCGCGGGCACGGTGGAGCAGACCGCGACCCCGAGGACCGGCTCGAGCACGGGCGAGTCGTCGGTCAGCGCGCGCAGCAGTACCCCCCACTCGTCGGCGGTCCGCCGCTCGTCGGTCGCCACCCGCCAGTGGTCGACGACCTCACCGGAGTCGACCAGCCCCAGGGTGGTGTGGCTGTTGCCGATGTCGGCGCAGAACAGCATCACACGCCCCGCAGGTCCGGGGGTCTGGGGGCGGAGCCCCCGGTGGGGGTCCACGGGGGCGGAGCCCCCGTGCGGAGGTCCAGGGCGATGTCGAGGACGGGCGCGGAGTGGGTCAGCGCACCGACGGCGAGGAAGTCCACGCCGGTGGCCGCGACCTCGCGCGCCCGCTCGATCGACAGTCCGCCCGAGGCCTCCAGGCGAGCCCGTCCCGCGGTCGCCCTCACGGCGGCGGCCGTCTGCTCGAGCGTCATGTTGTCGAGCAGGATCGACTCCGCTCCCTCCTCGAGCAGCTCGTCGAGCTGGTCGAGGGAGGTCACCTCCACCTGCACCGGCAGGCCGGGGTAGCGCTCGCGCACGGCGCGGTAGGCCGGCACGACGCCGCCGGCGGCGAGCACGTGGTTGTCCTTGACCAGCGCCTGGTCCGACAGGCTGCCGCGGTGGTTGACCCCGCCGCCGCAGCGCACGGCGTACTTCTCCAGGGCGCGGAAGTGCGGCGTGGTCTTGCGGCTGTCGCGCACCCGCGCGCCCGTGCCCTCGACCGCGGCGACCCACCGGGCGGTGGTGGTGGCGACGCCGGACAGGTGGCACAGGAAGTTGAGCGCGGTGCGCTCGGCGGTGAGCAGCAGCCCCACGGGCCCGGTGAGGGTCAGCAGCACGTCCCCGCGGCGTACGGCGTCGCCGTCCTCGACCGAGCGGGACACCGACACGCGGGCGCCGGCGACGTAGCAGAAGACCAGCTCGGCGACGGCCAGGCCGCTCACCACACCGTCGGCGCGCGCGACCAGGTCCGCGGTCGCCACCGCGTCCGCGGGGACCGTGGCCTCGCTGGTGACGTCCGCGCCGGGAAGGTCCTCGGCGATCGCCGCCACCACGTGGCCGTGCACGGCGGCGGGGTCGAGACCCGCGTCCCGCAGCCGCTCCACCAGCGCACCGGGCAGCTGTTCGACGGGGGTGCGGACGGGTCCGGTCACGGAGCTCCTCCTGGGCTGGGCTGCGGGCGGGGGACTGTGCCGGCGAGCCTCGGGACGCCGGCGTCGAGGGTCAGGTCGAGGTGGACCGACCAGATGTCGTCGTCGGTGCCGGGGAAGTCCTCGCGCCAGTGTGAGCCGCGGGTCTCCTCGCGGGCGAGCGCCGCCGCGACGAGGGCGCGCGCGACGGTCAGCAGGTTGGTGGTCTCCCACGCGTCGACGCCGGCCTCGCCACCGGCCTTGGAGGCCAGCAGGTCCAGGGCGTCGGCCCCCTCGGACAGGCCCTCGCGGGAGCGCAGCACGCCGGCACGCTCGGTCATCACCGCCTGCAGCTCTTGGCGCAGCGAGCCGGGCACCAGGCCCTCGGGACGGGTGTCGGCCGCCGGCTGCCGGCGCCGCGGCAGCTCCCCGGCGAGCCGCTGCGCGATGCGCCTCGAGAACACCAGCCCCTCCAGCAGCGAGTTGGAGGCGAGCCGGTTGGCGCCGTGGACGCCGGAGCACGCGACCTCCCCGCAGGCGAAGAGGCCCGGGACGCTGCTCTGCCCGTGCAGGTCGGTGGCGACGCCGCCGGAGGCGTAGTGGCACGCCGGGGCGACCGGGATCAGGTCGGTGACCGGGTCGACGCCGTGGGCCCGGCACACGGACAGGATCGTGGGGAACCGGCGCTCCCACTTCTGCGCGCCGAAGTGACGGGCGTCCAGCCACAGGTGCTCGACCCCCTGCTCGCGCATCCGCCGCATGATCGCCTTGGCGACCACGTCCCGGGGAGCGAGGTCGGCCAGCGGGTGCAGGCCCTGCATGAAGCGGGCGCCTCGGTCGTCGACGAGGAAGGCGCCCTCGCCACGGACCGCCTCGGAGATCAGCGGCTGCTGGCCCAGGGAGTGCGCGCCGAGCCACATCACGGTCGGGTGGAACTGGACGAACTCGAGGTCGCGCAGGACGGCGCCGGCACGCATCGCCAGCGCCATCCCGTCACCGGTCGCGACCGACGGGTTGGTGGTGGCCGAGTAGACCTGCCCGAGACCGCCTGAGGCCAGCACCGCGGCGCGGCACAGCACCGCTCCGACGCCGTCGCGCTGGCCCTCCCCCATGACGTGCAGGGTCACGCCGGCGACACCGCCGTCGACGCCCGGCACGAGGTCGAGCACCAGGGCGTGCTCGATCACCTCGATGTCGGGGGCGGCGCGCACCGCGGCCACCAGCGCCCGCTGGATCTCGGCCCCGGTCGCGTCGCCGCCGGCGTGCGCGATGCGGTCGCGCAGGTGCCCGCCCTCGCGGGTCAGCGACAGCTCGCCGGCGGCGTCCTGGTCGAACTGGGTGCCCAGCGCGATCAGCGCCCGCACCGCGTCGGGGCCCTCGGTGACGAGAGCCCGCACGGCGTCCTCGTCGCAGAGGCCGGCCCCCGCCACCAGCGTGTCGTGCAGGTGCTGCTCGGGGGTGTCCCCCGGGCCGAGGGCGGCCGCGATGCCGCCCTGGGCCCAGCGCGTCGACCCCGCCGAGAGCAGGTCCTTGGTGACGACCATGACCGACCCGACGGCGCGCGCCTGGAGCGCTGCGGTCAGCCCGGCGATCCCCGAGCCGATGACGACGACGTCGGCGTACGTCGTCCAGCCGGGCCTGGGCGCGGCGAGCCGGGACGGAAGGGTGCTCACCCCGGTGAGACTACTGAGGAACCGGGGTGCCGGTGCGCGCAGCGTCACCGCGCAGCAGGCCGGTGCCGGGGAGCGCCTCGGCCGGGTCGTCGCCGGTGCCGACCACCAAGTTGTCGGCGTCGACGAAGACGACGTGCGGACGGTGCTCCCGCGCCTCGGCGGTCTCCATCTGGCCGTAGGCGATCAGGATGACCACGTCGCCCGGCTGCACCAGCCGGGCCGCGGCCCCGTTGATGCCGATGACGCCCGAGCCTCGCTCGCCGGCGATGGTGTACGTCTCCAGGCGTGCGCCGTTGGTGACGTCGACGATGTGGACCTGCTCGCCCGGCAGCAGGTCGGCCGCGTCGAGGAGGTCGGCGTCGACGGTGACCGACCCGACGTAGTGCAGGTCCGCCTGGGTGACGGTGGCGCGATGGATCTTGCTGGTCATCATGGTGCGCAGCATCAGCCGGCCTCTCGATCGGGTGACCCGGCGGGCTCGCCGAGGTGCAGTGGACGGTTGTCGATGAGCCTGGTGGCGCCCACGCGGGCGGCGACGAGGACCCGCGCCTCGCCCCGCTCGGGTGCCGGACCGAGGTCCGGCGAGGCGACCTCCAGGTAGTCGAGGTCGACCCCCGCCGCGGTCCCGAGCACCGCGCGGGCCGCGGCGCGCGCCTGCGCGGGCCCGCCGGCCGCCGCGTCGGCGGCCGCGGCCAGGGCCGCCGACAGCGCCAGCGCGGCTCGGCGCTCCTCGGGGGACAGGTAGCGGTTGCGGGAGGACAGGGCGAGGCCGTCGGGCTCGCGGACCGTGGGCGCGCCGGCGACGTCGACGGCCATGCAGAGGTCGGCCACCATGCGCCGCACCAGCACGAGCTGCTGGTAGTCCTTCTCGCCGAAGACGGCGAGGTCGGGCCGGACCAGCCCGAACAGCTTCGCCACGACCGTCAGCACGCCGCGGAAGTGGGTGGGGCGGCTGCGGCCCTCGAGGACTGCGCCGAGCGGGCCCGGGTCGAGGGTGACGGCCGGCTCGCCGCCGGGGTAGACCTCGTCGACCGCCGGAGCGAACACCACGCCGACCCCGTGCCGGCGGCAGACGTCCAGGTCCGCCTCGAGCGTGCGGGGGTACCGGTCCAGGTCCTCACCGGCCGCGAACTGGAGCGGGTTGACGAACACCGAGACCACGACCACGTCGTCGGGCCCCGACGCGCCGCGGGCCTGCGCCATCAGCGCGCCGTGGCCCTCGTGCAGCGCCCCCATGGTGGGGACGAGGCCGACCCGTCCGCCGCCGGCGCGGGCCGGGCCCAGGAGGTCGTCGAGCTCACTGCGAGTGCGGGCCAGGCGCACGCTCACGCGCCGGCTCCGGCCCGCACCAGTGCGTCGGCGAGGACCCGCTCGAGCGTGGCGGCCCGGATCGGCAGCAGCCGCCCGTCGGCCACCGCCCGGGCCGCGGTGGCACGCGCCATGGCGACGTAGGAGGCCATCGCCTCGGGATGGGTGGCGGCGATGTCGGCGAGGTGCGAGCGGACGGTCTCCACGTCGCCGCGGACGATCGGCCCGGTCAGCGCGGCGTCGCCGTAGGACAGCGCGTTGTCCAGAGCGGCGGTCAGCAGGGGACGCAGCGTCCCGGCCGGGTCCTCGGCCCCCGACGCGCGGAGCAGGTCCATCGCCTGGTTGACGAGGGTGACGAGGTGGTTGGCACCGTGGGCCAGGCCGGCGTGGTACAGCACCCGGTGCGACTCCTCCACCCAGACGACCTCACCACCGAGGTCGGCGACCAGCCGCCGGCCGAGCTCCCTGGTCGTCGGGGTGGCCGTCACCCCGAAGCGGCAGCCCGGCAGCCGGTCGAGATCCACGTCGGTGCCGGTGAACGTCATGGCGGGGTGCGTCGCGAGCACCTCGGCGCCCAGGTCGGCGGCCGGCTGCAGCACGGCCAGACCGTGCTTGCCGGACGTGTGGACGACGTACTGCCCCTCGCGCAGGGCGCCACTCGCCGCGAGCATGCTGACGACGTTGCCGAGCATGTCGTCGGGCACGGTCAGCAGCAGCAGGTCGCAGGCACGCGCCACCGCGCTCGGCTTCAGCACCGGGACGCCGGGCAGCAGCGTCTCGATCCGGGTGCGGGACGCGGCGGACTCGCCGGCTGCGGCCACGATGTCGTGGCCGCGCTCGCGCAGGGCGGCGGCGAGGACCGCGCCGACCCGGCCGGCGCCGACGACTCCGACACCGAGGGCGGCAGGAGAGGATGACTGCATCATCACGGGCCTTTCGTTCCAGTCCCTCCCTCGCGGGTTCGGGTACCGGACGTTGTGCTGATGTGTGCACCTCGAGCGTACGGGGCCCGCTCTCGGCGCGGAAAGCGGCGCCCCGGTGGCGTCGGTCACAGCGGAGCGCCGCGTCCGCGCGCCCGGCGCCCCGTAGCCTGGACCCGGTGAGCAGCCCCACCCCGCTCGGCATGCCCGGCCCGCGCCCCGAGCCTCCCCCCACCGACGCACCCGCCTGGAAGTCCGCGTGGGACCAGGCCCTCTACGGCGCCGACGGGTTCTTCCGGCGCGAGTCGCCGGCGGCGCACTTCCGCACGTCGGTGCACGCCTCGTCGCTGTTCGCCGAGGCGGTGGTGGAGCTGGTGCGTCGCAGCGGCCTCGACACGGTGGTCGACATCGGTGCCGGACGGGGGGAGCTGCTGGCGGCCGTGCACGCCCGGGCACCCGACCTGCAGCTGCTCGGGGTGGAGGTCGCCCGCCGCCCCGCCGAGCTCCCCGCCACGATCGACTGGACCACCGCGCTGCCGGAGTCGGTGGACGGCCTCGTCGTCGCCAACGAGTGGCTCGACAACATCCCGTGCCACGTCGTGGAGGTGGGGCCCGAGGGCCGCATCCACGTCGTCCACGTCGACCCGCGCACCGGCGAGGAGTCGCTGGGCAGGCCGCTGGACCACGAGTCGGTCCCCGCGTCGCTGGCAGCGTGGTGCGAGCGGTGGTGGCCGCTGTCGCCCCGCGAGCCGGGCACCCGCGCGGAGGTCGGCACCACCCGCGACACCGCATGGGCCGACGTCGTCGGCCGGGTCGCCCGCGGTCTCGCGATCGCCGTCGACTACGGCCACACGCGCGAGACCCGGCCGCCGTTCGGCTCGCTGCGCTCCTACCGCAACGGTGCCGAGGCGCCCCTCCTGCCCGACGGGTCCCGCGACGTGACCGCCCATGTCGCCGTGGACGCCGTGGCCGACCGCGTGGCCGCGACGGTGCACCGGCAGGCCGACGCGCTGCGCCGGCTCGGGGTTCGCGGCGCCCGGCCGGAGCCGACGCAGGCGACCGAGGACCCGGCCGGCTACGTCCGGGCGCTGGCCCGCGCCGGCGAGGCTGCGGAGCTGACCGCCACCGGCGGGCTCGGCGACTTCGCGTGGCTGGTGACGGCGCTCGACGTACCGCCCCCGTTCACGGACTGATCGAGAGGAACAGGAACGCCGCGAACAACGTGAGGTGCACCGCGCCCTCCAGCCGCGTCGCGCGGCCGGGCACCAGGGTCAGCACGCTGACGACCGCGGTCAGCAGCAGCAGGACCATCTGCACGGCGCCGAGCCCGAGGATCAGCGGCCCGTCCAGCCAGATCGAGGCGACTGCGATGGCCGGGACCGTCAGTCCGATGCTGGCCACCGCTGACCCGTAGGCCAGGTTCAGGCTGGTCTGCATGAGGTCGCGGCGAGCGGCCCGGACCGACGCCAGGGTCTCGGGAAGCAGCACGACGAGGGCGATCACCACACCGACGAAGGACTGCGGGAAGCCGGCCGCCTCGACCCCGTCCTCGATCGCCGGCGACTCCACCTTCGCCAGGCCGACCACGGCCACCAGCGCGAGCAGGAGCAGACCGAGGCTGACCAGCGCCTGTCGCGCGGTCGGCGGATCGGCGGCGTGCTCGTCCGCGACCGTCTCGGCGGGCTCGCCGGAGGAGTCCTGCACGGGCAGGAAGAACTCCCGGTGGCGTCCGGTCTGGGTGAGCACGAACATGAGCCACAGGGCCGCCGAGGCGACGGCCGCGAACACCAGCTGCGGCCCGGAGAACTGGGCGCCCGGGGAGCTGGTGGTGAAGTTCGGCAGCACCAGGCTGAGCGTGGCGACGGACAGGACGGTGGCGAGCGCAGAGCCTGCGCCCTCCGCGTTGAACCGGGGCACCCCGTGGCGCAGCGCCCCGGTGAGGAGCGACAGCCCGACGATGCCGTTCATGGTGATCATCGCGGCGGCGAAGACGGTGTCGCGCGCCAGCGTGGCGGTCTTGTCGCCCCCGGAGACCATCAGCGTGAGGATCAGCGCCACCTCGATGACGGTGACCGCCACCGCGAGCACCAGGGACCCGAACGGCTCACCGACGCGGTGCGCGATCACCTCGGCGTGGTGCACGGCCGCGAGCACCGCTGCCACCAGCACGAGGGCGACCAGCACCACCGGCAGCGCGGCGAGGTCGCGACCCCACGTGACCAGCAGCACCAGCACGCCGAGCACTGGCCCCACCACAGGGTAGCCGCGGGCGATCCGGCTCTGCAGGGCGCTCATGACGCTAGCCTTCCAGACCGGTCGTGCGGGCCGTCCTGCCCCGAATCACCGCCTCGTCGAGCAGCGCCCGCGCCTCGCCCTCGGCGCGGTGCCGCAGCCGCACTGAAACCGGCCCGGGCGGGCTGTCCACCACGAGGTCGGCGAGACCGACCATCCGCTGCACCGGTCCTTGCCTCAGCCGCAGCGACTGGACCCGGGTGTGCCGCACCGCGTGCGTGCGCCGGTTCAGCCAGCCGGTGCGCGAGACGAGCAGGTCACGCCCCACCCCCGCCGCGATGAACCGGCGCCCCACCGGGTCCACCCAGCGGGCCCGGACCGGCGGCGGCGTCAGGGGTACGTCGTCGAGCCCTATCTGCGGCCCGGCGGCGCCGTCGTCCTCCTGGTCGACCGGCAGGGTCGGCCGGCCGCGGAGCAGGTGCCGGGCCAGCTCGAGCACCAACGCTCGCGGGGCCACCGGCATCACCGTCGTGGCGGACGGACCGCCGTCGCTGTCCTGGCCGCTGCCGTAGCCGGCGACCGAGACGTCGAGCTGGGCCCAGCCCAGGGGGCGCCACAGCAACGGCTCGGTGACCACGACGCCCTGCACGCGTGCCAGCGTGATCGTCTGCGTGGTGCGGTCGAACAGGCCCCGCCGGATCTGCAGCCCGGAGCGGGTCTGGGAGACCGCGAACCCGTAGTAGCCGGTGAGCCGCCGCAGCTGCACGAGCACGAACCCGATCACGACCGGCGCCGCCGGAGTGACCACGAACGGGCCGCCCCACACCAGCGCGACCCCGGCCAGGGCGAGGAGGAGCGCGGCCATGATGGTCCCGGTCGAGAGCAGGCTGCTCACCACCAGGCTCCGCGCGTCCAGCACGGCGATGTCGTGGTCCGGCGGCGCCCATCCCCGCTCCGCGGCGGGCACGCCCGCGGCCCGAGCCCCGGCCGGCGCCTCCCGGGCGCCCCGGACGGCGTCGCGGCGGGCCAGCAGCAGCTCGCGCAGCCGCTCGGCCTCCTGGAGCGGGAGGAACGCCAGCGCCCCCTCCCGGTCACCGCCGGCGGTGTCGAACGCCAGCTCGGCGAGGCCGAACAGGCGCGCCAGGAACGGCTGCTTGATGTCGATGCCCTGCAGCCGGTCGACGCGGATGCGGCGCGAGCGCCGGGTGAGCAGGCCGGTGTCGATGCGCAGCTCGTCGTCCTCGATCACGTAGGTGGTGCGCAGCCACGAGGCGTAGCCCGCGACGGTGCCGACGCCGAGGACGGCGAGGAGCGTGAACCCGATGGGCCCGAGCCGGCCGGCGACGAGGTCGTCCCAGGTGGTGGCGACGGCCGCGACGAGCCAGATGCCGCCGCGCACGATCGGAGTCATCGGCGAGAGCCGGCGGGGGGCGTGCAGTGCGGGCGCGTCCGGCTGCGGCGGCTGGCTCACAGACCGGCCGCCTGCGCCTCACCCAGGCTGGTCAGCCGGTCCCGCAGCCGGGCGGCCTCCTGCTCCGGCAGCCCGGGGATGTGCGCCGACGTGGCGGGACTGGCCGTGTGCAGCCGGACGGTCGCGATCCCGACCGCCCGGTCGAGCGGACCGGCGTGCACGTCGACGTACTGCATGCGGCCGTAGGGCACGACCACCAGTCGGCGGAACCACGCGCCGCTGGTGATGTAGAGGTCCTCGTCGCGCTCGGCGTAGCCCCACCGCCGGACCGTCCGGCCGATGAAGTACAGCCCCCACGCCAGCAGCACGAGCAGCACCGCCAGCGCCGCTGCGACGATCCCGCCGGGCACGGGGGTCAGCCACCACACGGCGGCCAGCGCGAGAGCGACGAGCAGGACGATGCCGGCCAGCAGCAGCCGGCGGACCCGCGCCAGGGACGGGGAGACCCGCTGCCACGGCGTCCCCGGTGGGGCGAAGAGGTCGTCCACGCAGCCGAGCGTACGTGCAAGGATGAGCGGGTGAGCCGCCAGGGACGCGAGGAGCTGGTCGTCGGCGTCGGTGCCGGCGCGGCCGGTTTCGGCGGCCACGAGCGGGGCGGTGGCCAGGCCGCCGGAAGCCTGGCGACGCAGGACATGGTGCTCAACATCGGGCCGCAGCACCCGGCCACCCACGGCGTGCTCCGGCTCCGCCTGGTCCTCGACGGCGAGCGGATCGCCGAGTGCGAACCCGTGGTGGGCTACATGCACCGGGGCGCGGAGAAGCTCTTCGAGGTCCGCGACTACCGCCAGATCATCGTGCTGTCGAACCGCCACGACTGGCTCTCGGCGTTCTCCAACGAGCTCGGGGTGGTCCTCGCGGTCGAGCGGATGCTCGGCATGGAGGTGCCCCGCCGCGCGGTGTGGTTGCGCACGCTGCTGGCCGAGCTGAACCGGGTGCTGAACCACCTGATGTTCCTCGGCAGCTACCCGATCGAGCTCGGCGCGATCACGCCGATGTTCTACGCCTTCCGGGAGCGGGAGACCCTGCAGGCGGTGATGGAGGAGGTCTCCGGCGGCCGCATGCACTACATGTTCAACCGCGTGGGGGGCCTGAAGGAGGACGTGCCGGCCGGCTGGCTGGGACGCGTGCAGCAGGCCACGTCGGCCGTGCGGTCGCGGATGCCGCAGATCGAGGACCTGATCTTCGGCAACGAGATCTTCCGCGCCCGCACCCGCGGCGTCGGCGTGCTCTCCCCCGCCCTCGTCGAGGCGTACGGCGTCTCCGGCCCGATCGCCCGCGCCTCCGGTGTCGACTTCGACCTGCGTCGCGACGACCCCTACCTCGCCTACGAGGACCTGGGGGCCGACGGGGTCCTGCGGGTGGTGACCGGGAAGGACGGTGACTGCTACACCCGTTTCGCGATGCTGCTGGAGCAGGTCCAGGCCTCCCTGGACCTCGTCGAGGCGTGCGTCGACCGGCTGCGCTCGCTCGACCGCGGCCCGGTCAACGTCCGGCTGCCGAAGATCCTGAAGGCTCCCGAGGGCTCGACGTACGCCTGGACCGAGAACCCGCTGGGCATCAACGGCTACTACCTGGTCTCGCGCGGTGAGAAGACGCCGTGGCGGATGAAGCTGCGCACCGCGTCGTTCAACAACATCGCGGTGCTGCCCGAGGTGCTCGAGGGCTGCGTGGTCGCCGACATGGTGGCGATCCTGGGGTCGATGTTCTTCGTCGTCGGCGACGTCGACAAGTAGGCCGCCTGCGCCGGGGGGCGCTGCGCGTGTGCCACACTCGTCCACGCTCGAACGGCGGGCCGGTGTCTGCATCAGGAGGAGCGAACGTGTCAGGCGCGTTGAGGAACGTCGCGGTGCTGCTGGCCGGTGGTGTGGGCACCCGGGTCGGGCTCGACGTCCCGAAGCAGCTCATCAAGATCGCCGGCCGGCCCATCATGGAGCACACGCTGCAGATCCTCGACAGCCACGAAGACGTCGACGAGATCGTCGTGATGATGGCGCCCGGCCACCTCGACGCCGTCCGCGAGATCGTCCGCTCGCGCGGCTTCACCAAGGTCTCCCAGATCCTCGAGGGCGGCGCCACCCGCAACGAGACGACCCTCCGTGCTCTGGACGCGCTCCCGGCCGACGAGTGCAACGTCCTCTTCCACGAGGCGGTGCGTCCGCTGGTCAGCGCCAGGATCGTCTCCGAGTGCTTCCAGGCCCTCGGGTCCTACGGGGCCGTGGACGTGGCCATCCCGTCGGCCGACACCATCATCGAGGTCGACGCGGCGAACACGATCTCCGACATCCCCCCGCGGGCCAACCTGCGCCGCGGCCAGACCCCCCAGGCGTTCAAGGCGTCGGTGATCAGGGAGGCCTACCTCCGCGCCGGCAACGACCCCGGCTTCGTGGCCACCGACGACTGCAGCGTCGTGCTGCGCCACCTGCCGGACGTGCCGATCTGGGTGGTCGCGGGCGAGGACCGGAACATGAAGGTCACCGAGCCGATCGACGTCTACATCGCCGACAAGCTCTTCCAGCTGACCAGCACGCGGCACTCGGGACCACAGCCGGAGGGGTCACTCGCCGCCGTTGCGGGCAAGACGCTGCTCGTCTTCGGCGGGAGCTATGGCATCGGTGCGGACATCGCCGAGCTCGCGCGCGAGCACGGGGCGAACGTGGCGACCTACAGTCGGTCGACGACGAGCACACACGTGCAGCGGCGTGCGGACATCGCGAAGGCGGCGGCGGAGACCCGGGAGCGGTTCGGCTCCGTCGACATGGTGGTCAACACTGCGGGAGTGCTGCCTCGGGGTCGGCTCGAGGAGGCCTCGGAGGAGACGATCTACACCGCGACGGAGATCAACTACATCGCGCCGATCCTGATCGCTCAGGAGCTGCTGCCCTATCTGCGCGAGAGCCGCGGCAGCCTGCTGCTCTTCACCTCCAGCTCCTACACCCGCGGCCGCAGCGGCTACAGCCTCTACTCCTCGGCCAAGGCCGCCACGGTCAACCTGACCCAGGCGCTGGCCGAGGAGTGGGCCCTCGACCAGGTGCGGGTCAACTGCATCAATCCCGAGCGCACCGGCACCCCGATGCGCACCCATGCCTTCGGTGCCGAGCCCGAGGACTCGCTGCTGAGCTCACGTGACGTCGCCAGGTCGTCGCTGCTGACCCTCGTCGGCCCCGGCACCGGACACGTCGTCGACCTGCGCCGCGTCGACCCCTTGGCCGGGGGGCGCGGCGTCGAGGCGTTCGAGGAGGTCCAGCGCCGGCTGGCCGAGACCGAGTGACGCTCCGACTGCGGCAGGCTCAGCCGAAGAACCGGCGGACGACCCGCCCGGTCGCCCTGCCGTCCTGGAGGTAGTTGAACCGCGCGTTGAAGCGGTCATAGTCGTCCTTGTACTCGGCCGCCAGCGCCTCGAGGTCGCGCAGCCGCTCCACCACGTCCTCGGCGTCCTCGATCAACGGCCCGGGCGCGCTCTCCTCGAAGGGGTAGAGGAAGCCGCGTACCGCGCCGGTGTAGCTGGACAGGTCGGGGACCAGGAACAGCATCGGTCGGCCGGTCAGGGCGAAGTCGAAGCGCAGCGAGGAGTAGTCGAGCACCGCCGCGTCGGCGGCGAGGATCAGGTCGTTGACCTCGGGGTAGTCCGTGACGTCGATCAAGCGCGCGGTGCGGCCGCTGCGCCCGGTACCCCGGGCGTGGAACCGGTGGCCACGCATCAAGAAGACGTAGTCGTCGCCCAGCCTGCTGCTCGCCGACTCCAGGTCCAGGTGCCGCACGAGCGGCGCCGAACGGGCGCGGGTGGCGAGGTCGTCGCGCCAGGTCGGTGCGTAGAGCACGACGGTCTTGTCCGGAGGCACGCCGAGACGCTCGCGGGCGCGCTCGCGGATGGCGGGGGCGTCGGGCGAGACCAGGACGTCGTCGCGCGGGTAGCCCGCCGACTCGATCTCCCCGTCGTAGCGGTACTGCTCACGGTAGTAGCGATCCATCTCCGGGCACGGCGTCAGGATGAGGTCCCAGGCTCGCGACGTCCGGTCCAGCTCGGTCTCGATGCGATGCGGCGTGAACCCCAGCCCCTGCCAGTGCACGATTCCCATGGACTTCGCAGGGTAGCCGTGGAACGTCTGCAGCAGCTGCTGCCCCGGCCGCTTGCGCAGCCACCGGCCGAAGTCGATGTTGCAGCACAGGTAGGTCGACGTGGCGATCGCGTGGTACCACGCGCGGCTCTGCATGAGCACCGGCTGCGCACCATCGGGGACCTGGGTCGAGTGGTCGGCCACCGCCCAGTAGCAGGTGAGGTCCGGCCGGCTGCGGCGCAGCTGCTCATGGAGGGCGCGTTGGCTGTCGGTGGCCGCAGTGCCGGTGTAGGACTGGAAGTAGACGGCCTGCGGGTCCAGCGGCTCCTCGCATCGCCCGGCCCAGAGCTGGAGCTGCTTCTGGGCGTAGGGTCCGCGCTCGTCCGCACCGAGGGGCGGGGTGAGGCGGGCCCCCAGCTCGCGTCCATGTGCGACGCGGACCACGCGGTGGAGGCGAGTGCTGACGGCCGAGAGGAGGCGGTCGACGACCAGCGGGTTCGGGACCGTTCGCGCCGGCTTACGGCCCTTGCGCAGCACGTCGAGGTAGTAGAGGTCAGCCGGTATCGGCGCCTCTCCCAGCCCCCACTCGTCAGCCGTCATCGGACCGGTCGCCTCGAAGTGCTGCCCGTCGCGGTCGAGGGAGGAGGCGACCAGCCGCAGGCGCTTGCTGCGCAACCGGACGGTGAAACCCTCCGGCACGCGGCCGGGCCACCGGCCGGTGACGCGCCAGCCGCCCTCCCCGACGTCGAAGCTCTCGATCTCCACCGTGCGGTCTGCCTCGACCAGCTCGCAGGCGCGCTCACCGTCGCGTGCCACCACCAGGTCACTCTCGGGGGAGGCACCGCCCCAGAGGGCGTCGGGACCGGGCAGCCCGAAACCGAGCGGGTGCTCGGTGCCGCGCCGGTCGACGGCGTACAGCCGCCACACCCCGCCGCCGATGCCCTTGGCGCGCGGCGCCTGCGCCAGGTCGAGCTCGAACCGGAGCGCTCCGTCCCCGTCGGGCGTGAGCCGTCCCTGGGACGTCGTACCGTCCGCCCGCACCGCGACGACGCTTCTCACGTCGTGCTCCTGAGCGGACACCCGACCCTCGACCATCCGGCCCCGCACACCGCAGCCGGTCAGCAGCACCGGATGCTCCTCGAGAGCCACGACCCGCAGGCCGACGTACGGGTCCGGGACCATCCGGACCCGCCTGCCGCCGACGGACCTCGCTCCCAGCGCCGGGGACGAGAGCTGCCCGGCCGACCCGCGCTCGTCGCTGCGAGTGAGAGAGCCCCGTCGCTCGATGCCGTCGACCTCCATGCGCAGCTCGACCCACCACTCGGCCAGCGAGTCCTGCCGCGCGAACGCGCGACCGGCGTCGTTCGGACGAGGTGCCGCCCGGGCGAGCAGGTCGGCGAGCGGGATGCGGACGGTGCACGCGCCACTCGCGTAGTCCTGGTAGCGGTGCCCCGCCGACACCGTCGCGTCCGGGTCGCTCCACTGCTCGACGGCCAGAGGAGTCCGCGTGCCGGACGCGGCGCAGACCGCCTCGACGGCGAGCGTGGGGACCCGGCCGGCCATGTCGACGAAGTCGATGTGACTGAAGACGTCGAGCTCCACCACGTCGGGAGCGACCCACCTGACGGCCCGCAGGAACGAGTCCAGCCGGGTCTCCGCTTCGGACATGACGTAGCAGGAGTCGGGCACGCCCGGGTCCGGGTCGCCCCGGTAGGGCAGCAGCGCGTGGACCTCCCCGTCGACCACCTCCGTCGCCCTGTCGCCGTGCTCGAACCACCGCTGACTCAGGAAGTGCTCCAGCTCGGCGCGGCGGTCCTGTGTGAGCAGCCACACCTTGACCCTGGACTCCGCGCGCACCCGCCGCCACATCTCGCCGCTCATGGCCGCCACGACCGAGCCGAGGTAGTCGCGCAGCCCGGTCCACTGCTCGGTCGTCGCACGCTCCACGTCGTCGACGAAAGGGAGCGCCCAGACGTCGCACACGGCGTAGGCCCAGGCGTCGCGCACCACGCTCGCCTCCGGCTCCGCCAGGGTGCTCCAGGCGACCTGCTGCTCGCTCAGCCATCCGGCCACACCGGCCATGGCGTCCGGCACCTGGCTGAAGACGGTGCTCTCGCCGGCGACGCTGCGGCGGTAGGTGACCTCGGGCAGGACGTCGAACCGGCCGCACGCCAGGAAGGCGTCGACCGCCAGGGGACGCGAGACCGGGGCCGGCGGCGAGAAGGCGAGGCCCTGGTCGCGCCAGAACCCGGTCCGGTAGAGCCGGTTCCCGACACCGGTGTCCGCAACGGCGAGCGGGAACTCCCCGAGGGTCGTCGAGCAGCGGTAGCCCTCGTGCACGGGGTCGTCAGGCGCCTCGACGCCCCGCGGACCCCCCAGCGGAACCTCGCGCCCCATCGCCAGGTCGGAACCGCTGCGCTCCAGCGACCGGGCGAGGACCTCGACGGCGGTAGGCGGGACGACGTCCTCGGGGTCGACGAAGCAGAGGTAGCGGCCGCGCGCCGCGTCGGCGCCGCGGTTGCGCGCGGCCGCCTCGTCGGGCATGGGGGCGTCGAGGGGGCGGACGCGGTGGTCGTCCCGGGCGTGCGGGGCCACGACCGGTACGCAGGCGTCCGCGTCGCCGTGGAGCACCACCAGGATCTCCAGGTTGCGGTGCGTCTGTGCGCGGAGGCGGTCCAGGCACGCCCCGAGCCAGGCAGCGTCCGGCCCGCCGGCCGCCACGACGACGCTGACCTGTGCCCCCTCCGCCGATCCGCGTCGACCGGCCGTGGCCAGCGCCCTCCGGACCGTGCGGGGCAGGCGTCGCTCCACCTTGCCGAGTGCCGGGCCAAGTCGACGGTCCAGGCGCACAGAGCAGTCCTTTCAGCGGGCCGAGGGGACCGTCATGCTAACCGGCCGCTCCCGGCCCGCTCCGCGAGGTCG
This sequence comes from uncultured Actinomycetota bacterium, assembly GCA_963835385.1. Lineage (GTDB taxonomy): Bacteria > Actinomycetota > Actinomycetes > Propionibacteriales > Nocardioidaceae > Nocardioides_B. The sequence goes on along the minus strand of CAWIFK010000005.1, from coordinate 189,979 downwards.
CGGGCCGACGGCACGGCGTCAGACCAGGCCCTGCTCCTGCAGGTACTCGGCCGCGACGTCCTTGGGCAGCTCGCGCTCGAGGTCCACCTTGCCGATCATCGTGGCGAGGTCCTCGGTGGTCAGCTGCCCGGACAGCTCGTTGAGCGTGTCGGCGACCTTCTGGTTGTCGGCGATGAAGTTGCTGTTGACCATCGGCACGAGGTTCTCGGCGTTCTGCAGGTCCTTGTCGTCCTCGAGGATCACGAGGCCGAGCTGCTCGAGGGTCGCGTCGCTGGTGCCCACCTGACCCAGGTCCACCTCGCCCTTGGCGAGCGCGTCCTTGGTGCCGGTCGAACCGAAGCCCAGCGGCTCCACCTTGGTGATGTCGAGCCCGTAGGTCTTCTCCAGGCCGATCTCGCAGTCGGTGCGCTGCGAGCAGTCCTCCGCGGCGGCCAGCGTGACCGGCTGGTCCAGCGCCGCGAGGTCGCTGAGGGTCTGCACGTCGTTCTCCTGCGCGAACTGCTGGGTCACCGCGAAGGCGTTGGCGTCCTCGGCCTGTGCCGGCTCGAGCGGCTCGATGCCGGTCGGCTTGGCCAGCTCCTCCAGCTTCGCCAGCGTCTCCTGGGTGTCCGGCGAGGCGACCACCTCGGCGTCGGGGCCGTTGACCTGCTTGTTGAGGTACTCCGTCATCGAGGAGAGGTAGTCGGCGGAGACGTCCACCGCACCCTTCTGCAGCTGCGGGGCGTAGACGTCGCGGCTCTCCACCAGCTTGACGTCGACGTTGTAGCCGGCGTCCTTCAGGACCGCTGCGTACATTTCGGTCATCAGCTGCATCTCGGTGAAGTTCTGACCGGCGATGGTCACCTGACCGCCACCGGCGCCGCCGGAGCTCTCGCCCCCGGAGGCGCTGTCGCTGAGCGCGTCGTCCCCGGCGCAGGCGCCGAGCAGCGCGAGGGGGGCCAGGGCAGCGACCGCCAGGAGACGGCGGCCGGACAGGGCTGTGATGCTCATGGGTGCTCCCACCTTCTGTGTCCCGCGGTTCACTTCCGCGCGTGTCCGGAGGGTGCTCCGGTGCGACCAGCGGCCGCGACGGCACCCACGGGGCTCACTCTACGGGGGATCCCCGGCGGAGCCCAGGGCGGACGCCGGCACCGGCGTCGCGGCCGGCCGGCGCCGAGCCCGTGCCACCGGGTCCACGACCCGCTGGACCGCGACCATGCCGAGCTCGAGGAGCAGCGCGATGACCGCGATGACCAGTGCACCGCCCACCACCTGGCCGGTGTCCTGGCGCACGAAGCCGAGCGTCACGATCCGCCCCAGACCGGGGCCGGCGACCAGGGCGGCGATCGTCGCGGTCGCCCACACCTGCACCAGCGCCAGCCGCAGACCGGTCAGCACCAGCGGCAGCGCGAGTGGCAGCTCCACCGAGCGCAGGACCTGCAACGGGGTCATCCCCATCCCTCGCGCCGCCTCGACGGTGTCCTGGTCGACACCGCGCATCCCGACGTAGGTGTTGGTGATGATCGGCGGCAGCGCGAACAGCACCAGCGCCACGAGCGTGGCCAGCCCGGCGCGTCCGAACGGTCCGAAGTACGCCGTGCCGACCGGGCCGATCGCGAGCAGCAGCAGGACCGCGAAAGTCGGCACCGCTCGGCCGACGTTGGAGACGTTGATCGCCAGCAGGCCGCCCCGGCCGACGTGGCCCAGCCACAGCGCCAGCGGCAGCCCGATCGCCGCTGCCGCCACGGTGGCCACCCCCGCGAGCAGCACGTGCTCGGCCAGCCGGCTGGGGATGCCGTTCGCGCCGGTCCAGGTGGCGGGGTCGGAGAACCAGTCGAGGAGCGACTGCAGCATCACGCCGCCCCCCGTCCGCGGTCCCACGGGGTGAGGACCCGCTGGGCGCCGACCAGCAGCAGGTCGAACGCGACGGCGAGCACCACGCACAGCACGCCGGCGGTGAGCACCTGCGCCTTGAACCGGCTGTCCACGGCCGTCAGCAGCAGGTTCCCCAGTCCGCCGTACCCGACGATCGCGCCGACGGTGGTGAGCGCCACCGTGGAGACCGTGGCCACCCGGAGCCCGGCGATGATCGCCGGCATGGCCAGCGGCACCTCCACGCTGACGAGCATCCGGCGCCTGCCGTAGCCCATGCCCACCGCCGACTCGCGCACGTCGTCGGGCACGCCCTTGAGCCCCTCGATGATGTTGCGCACCAGGATCGTCAGCGAGTACAGCGCCAGGCCGAGCACCACGGTGGTCGCGCTCAGCCCGGTGACCGGCAGCAGCAGCGCGAAGAGCGCCAGGGACGGGATGGTGTAGATCGCGGTCGTGGTACCGACCAGGAAGCCTTCGAGCCTTCGGTAGCGTCGTGCCAGCAGCGCCAGCGGGAAGGCGAGCGCGAGGCCGAGCAGGACGGAGACGACCGTGATCACGATGTGCTGGGTCAGCGCGTCGGTGATCTGCGGCGCCCGCGAGCGCAGGTACTCACCGCACACCCAGTCGTTGCGCACGAGGCAGTTGTCGGGCACGCCCGGTGACTCACCTGTGGGGATCAGCCGGTGCAGACCGGGAAGCGTAGCCAGGACGCTCGACGAGGGAGCCACATGAGTGACCGTAGCGAACAGCCGATGATCCGGCTCGTCGGCGTGGGGAAGACCTACGCCGACGGCACCGTGGCGGTCCAGGAGCTCGACCTCGACGTACCGCGCGGCGACCTGGTCGTGCTGGTCGGCCCGTCGGGGTGCGGCAAGTCCACGACGCTGAAGATGATCAACCGGCTGATCGAGCCCACCAGCGGGCAGATCCTGCTCGCCGGCGAGGACATCACCCACACCGACCCGGTCGCGCTGCGGCGACGGATCGGCTACGTCATCCAGCAGACCGGGCTGTTCCCGCACCAGACCGTGCGCGCCAACGTCGCGACCGTGCCGACGCTGCTCGGCTGGGACAAGGACAAGGCGTCGGCGCGGGCCGACGAGCTGCTGGACCTCGTCGGCCTCGACCCGGGGCAGTACGGCGGGCGCTATCCCCACCAGCTCTCGGGCGGCCAGCGCCAGCGCATCGGGGTGGCGCGCGCCCTGGCCGCGGACCCCCCGGTGCTGCTGATGGACGAGCCCTTCGGCGCGGTCGACCCGCTGGTGCGCGCCCGGCTCCAGGACGAGTTCCTGCGGCTGCAGCGCGAGCTGCACAAGACCGTGGTCATGGTGACCCACGACATCGACGAGGCGGTCCGGCTCGGCGACCGGGTGGCGGTCTTCGCCGCCGGCGGCCGCCTCGCCCAGTACGACGAGCCGACCCGGCTGCTGGGGTCCCCGGCCGACGACTTCGTGGCCGACTTCGTCGGCGCGTCCCGCGGCCTGCGGCGGCTGGCCGTCACGCCGATCGACGCCGACGACCTCGAGCCCCTGGAGGGCGACGTGCCGCCGGTCTCGGTCAGCGTGACCGACTCGCTCGAGGACGCGCTGGCCACCCTCCTGCGTCAGGACGGGGAGCGGATCGCGGTGACCCGCGACGGCCGGCCGGTCGGCGTCCTGACCGCCGCGACCGTGCACCGCGCGCTGCGCCGCTCGGTCAACACCGATTCGTCCGTCGCCTCCCGGCGCTGACCTCGCTCGGTCTCACGGACGAATCGGGGTGGGGACGTCCTTGTGCCACGACTCGGTGGTGTACGTCGTCTGCCAGCCCATGGACACGTAGAGGCCGTCCGCGCCGGTCGGGCTGTCGGCGTCCACCTCCAGACCCACGCGGTCGCGGCCGCGGGCGGCGGCGTCGGCGATCACCGTGCGCAGCAGCGACTTCGCCACTCCCCTGCCGCGGGCGTTCGCCAGGACGCCGATGTACTCCACGTAGGACCCGTCCGGGCGGCCCTCGCCCCCCTCGCTGACCGCGCCGACCAGCGCGCCCGCCGGCTCGGGGTCGGCCTCGTCGTCCACCAGCTCGGCGATCCACCAGTGGTCCCACCGGTGGCCCGGGTCCTCGCGCAGCCGGGAGACGAACTCCTCGAAGGTCTCCTCGTGAGAGTTGAAGTGGTCCTCGAAGGCGCTCTCCAGCACGTCGTGGACGATGCGGAGGTCCTCCTCCGAGGGCATCCCGGTGCCCTGGCGCTCCACCTTGCGGATCCGCACGCCCTCGCGGACGTCCGCGTCGAGCTCGGCCTCGTCGGCGCTCACGGGGCGGGTCATCTGCCACCAGGACCGGACCCGCTCGAAGCCCGTGCGCTCCAGCCACCGGTGCTGGCGCACGTCGTCGGCGAACGCACCGGCGTCGATCTGCTGGACGGCGAGCCCGCGGGCCGCGCCGACCCGGCGGGCGGCCTCGTCGGCCCAGCCGAACAGCGCCTCGGCGGCCACGTCGGCGACCTCCGGCTCGAGCCGGTCGTCGACCACCACCACGAGCAGCATCCGGCCGGCCGCGCGGTCATGTGCGCTGGCCCAGCCGCGGAGCTCGCCGGTCTCGTCGCAGAGCACCACGTTGTCGCGGGTGAGGTAGCCGCGGTCGGAGACCTCGATCAGCAGGTCGTCCTCCGAGGACGTCGCCCAGCCCCTCGCACGCTCCTCGTGACGGCGCAGCAGGCGGGTCAGCTCCCCGACGTCGTCGACGCCGGGCGCGGAGGCGCTCCAGCCCTCGGGCAGCAGGGCTGCCACGTCGTCGGGGAGGAAGAGGCGTGCACCGGCGGGGCGAACAGGGTCGGACGGGGACGTGTCGCTGGTCTGCATCACCCGGCCAGTCTTCCGCACCGCGCCGCTGCTGCGACAGGGGGTCGGCTCAGGCCTGCTTCTGCTCCGGCACCGCGTGGTGGCCGGCGCTGACCTTCTGCTCCCAGGCCATCAGGTCCACGACCGTCTCGAAGCCCTCCCAGCTCGCCAGCTGGTCGAACTGCTCGGCGCGACGGACCTCCAGCTCCTCCACCTGCCGCTCCAGCTCGACCACCCGCTCCTCGCTCGCGACCAGACGGGTCCGCGCGGCCTCGGCGCGCTCCCCGGCGTCGTTGGCGCGCCGGGCCTCGCGCTGCACCCGCGACTCGGCCTCGGCGGCGCGCCGCTCGGCGCGCACGACGTCGGCGGTCAGCTCGCTGATCTCCCGCTCGCGGCGGGTCAGCCGGTCGGTCATGCCGGTGGTGAACTCGGCGTGCTCGGTGGCGCGCTCGGCGAACATGCTGCGGTAGGCCTGGGCCTGGGCGGCGCGGTCCCGGGCGGCGTCCCGGCGGCTCTGCGCGAGCTCGGTGTAGACGATGCGTGCGGCCGCCCACCCGCACGCGAGCGCGAGGACCGCCGCGGCGCTCAGCCAGACCGGCGACTGCGTCGGGACGGCGAGGACCACCCCGACGGTGGCCAGGCTGAGCAGGGCGACGGCGACGGTGACGCGGACGCTGCGCTGGCGGCGACGCTGCGGCCGCGGTGCGGCGGGGTTCGGGGAGGCATCGGCCATGCCCTCAGCCTAGGTTCTCGCCGTCGTCCCCACGGACCCGACACGCTCGCTCCAGGAGCAGCGACGCCGCGACGATCCCCACACCGGCGACCCCGGCCACCAGCGAGCGCACCATCCGCTGCTCGGCGAGCTCGGCGTCGGTCATCCCCAGCCAGGTGAGGGCGTAGCCGAGGTACCCCCCGGCCACCAGCGCGCCGGTCAGCGCGCACGCCTTCGCCAGCACCAGCCGGTTCACCGCCTGGTGCGGCTGGAGCCGCTCGTGCCGCCGGTGCAGGGCGCGGTACGTCGACCAGGCGACTGCGGCGAGGATCACCGCGACGAGCACCAGGGCGAGCACCGGCAGCCAGCTGACCCGCGGGGCGATCGCGCCGGGGCCGCCCAGGCGGACGGCGACGGGGCGGACCAGCCAGCCGAGCACCAGCCCGGCCAGGCCCAGGCCCACCAGCAGCCCGGGCGAGGTGGGCCCGACCCGTCCGGCAGGGCCGGGTGGGTCGGGGACCGGCTCCTCCTCGGGGTCGGGCAGCCGGCTCACTGCAGCGACAGCGTGAGGTCGTCCCGCCTGGTGAGGCCGTCGGTGTCGGCCTTCGACAGCAGCTCGGCGACGGGCCCGTGGTCGATCAGCTCGGCGTCCGGCTCGACGTCGTACCAGGGCGCCAGCACGAAACCGCGCTCCTGGGCCTTGGGGTGCGGCAGCACGAGGTCCTCGTCGTGGGCGCGCCGGTCACCGACCACGATCAGGTCGACGTCGAGGGTGCGCGGGGCGCCGTACTCCCCCGTGCGCTCGCGGCCGAACGCGTCCTCGACGGCCAGCGCCCGCTCGAGCAGGGTCCGGGCCGACAGGGTGGTGTCGGCCAGCACGACGGCGTTGAGGAACGTCGCGGAGCCCTCGGGCGCGTCGAGCGGCTCGGTCTCGTAGACCGGCGACACCGACGTCACCCACACCTCGGGGGTGTCGGCGAGCGAGTCGACGGCGCCTTGGAGGTTGTTCAGCCGCTCACCCAGGTTGGACCCGATCGCGATGACGCAGCGGCGGATCGGGTGCATCTCCCCGGTGAGGGTGTCGGTGTCGACGATGTGCGGGTTGGGGGTCTCGGTCACGGTCGGCTCCGATGGATGGTCAGGACGACGTCTGAGAACGTCGCCTCGATGGGCGCATCCGGCTTGTGCACCGTCACCTCGGTCCAGCCCACCCGCGGATCGGACAGGCAGACGTCGGCGATGCGTTGGGCCAGAGTCTCGATCAGGTCGACCGGTTCGTGCTCGATCGCCTGCTTCACCTTCGCCACGAGGTTTCCGTAGTCGACGGTGTCCTGCAAGTCGTCGCTGCGCGCCGCGGGCCGGGTGTCCAGCCCGAGCGTCAGGTCGACTTTGAAGACCTGGCCGTCGCGCCTCTCGAAGTCGAACACCCCGTGATGCCCGACGGCCTCGATCCCGACGACGCGGAGCCGGTCCGACGGACCGGCGCCCCCGCCGCCTGACTGCTCATTCATGGTCATGGTTCTCCTCCCGACAGTACCGGGGAGGCGTGGTGGATCCACAACCGCCAGCCTGCCGGTGTGCTCACGAACACGTTCGTCGCCACGGCCCTGGCCCCTCCGAACACGTCGGTCCCGGCGCGCTCGTCACCGGTCAGGACGTTCTCGGTGCAGGTGACCGAGGCGACGTCGCGCCCCTCGCCGGGTGAGCCGAGCACGCTGACCTCGACGTCGGTGAGGAAGAACTGGATGTAGGGCGTGTTCGCCATGATCAGGGCCCACGACCGGCTGATCGCCGGGGTGCCGCGCACCGGCAGCGCCCCCGGGTGCACGCACAGCGTCTCCGGGTGCTCCAGCCACAGGTCCCGCATCGCGTCGAGGTCCGCGGTCTCGAAGGCGGCGTAGAAGGCCGCGTTCGCGCGCTCGACCTCGGCGCGGGCCTCCTCGGTGGTCACCGGCTGGCTCCGGCCGGGCCGGCAGCGCGCACCCAGCGGCTCGCGACCAGGACGGCATCGCGGGTCGGCCCGACCCTGTGGGCGCGCACGCACCAGGCACCGGCGGCCGCGGCCAGCGCGGTGGTCGCGGTGGTGGCGTCGTCGCGCTCGGCCGGCGCTCGCAGCTCGCCGTCCGGCCCGGCCAGCAGGGCGCCGAGGAAGCGCTTGCGGCTGGTCGCGACCAGGAGCGGCAGGCCGAGCTCGTGGAAGCGCCCCAGCCCGGCGAGGACCTCCCAGTTCTGCTCCCCGGTCTTGGCGAAGCCGATCCCGGGGTCGAGCGCGACCCGCGCCGGGTCGATCCCGGCCGCCACGGCCCGGTCGAGCTGCCCGCGCAGCTCCGCGACCACGTCGCCGACCACGTCGACGTACTCCGTGTGCTGCTGCATCGTCGCGGAGTGGGCCCGCCAGTGCATCAGCACGTAGGCGGTCCCCAGCCGCGCCACGGTCCCGAGCATGTCGGGGTCGGCGAGGCCACCGGAGACGTCGTTGACCAGCACCGCTCCGGAGCCGACGGCCGCCTCGGCGACCGTCGCGCGCATCGTGTCGACGGAGACCTGCACGCCGTCGGCGGCCAACGCGCGCACGACGGGCACGACCCGCGCGAGCTCCTCCTCCGCCGAGGGGCGTACGGCGCCGGGCCGGGTGGACTCGCCCCCGACGTCCACCAGGTCGGCCCCCTGCGCCACCAGCGACCGGCCGTGCTCCACGGCTCGCTCCGGGTCGAGGAACCGACCGCCGTCGGAGAACGAGTCCGGGGTCACGTTGAGCACCCCCATCACGACGCAGCGGTCCGGGCGCGGAAGACCCTCGACGTAGCGGGGCGGGCGCTCGAACATGTCCAGGACAATATCCGGACCGCGGGACGCTGCGGAGACGCCGTCGCTGACGTACATTGACCGCCATGGGGGACGCCCTGAGACGAATGGTCCGCAACGCCCGGTTGGCGGCACGCTCGACCCTGCGTCCGTCCGGGAACGGATCGGCCTCGCCGCACGAGCGCTCGAACGGTGGGCGCGGGATCCATCCCCGGCGCCTCGACGACTCGGCGTGGCTGTTCGAGCGCGGCCGGCGGCGCCAGTACGTCGAGCTCGGAGTCCCCGAGGCACGGTCCGGTCTCCTCGTCGACCTGGGCCAGGTACGCACGCACATGAGCTCGGTGCAGCGCACGATGGAGGACTGGCTGGCCCATGAGCACGTGGCGCACGTCCTGCGCCGGGCGAGGATCAACTGCGTCCTCGACGTCGGAGCGAACGCCGGCCAGTACGCCGAGAAGCTCCGCGGGGCGGGCTTCACCGGGCGCATCGTCTCCTTCGAGCCGGTCGCGGAGTTCGTCGAGAAGCTGGAGCGCAAGGCGGCCGACGACCCGGACTGGTGGGTGTGTCCCTACGCGCTCGGGGAGGAGGACACGACCGCCGAGATCAACACGACGCCCGGCAAGCGCCTGAGCTCCCTGCTGCCGGCCAGCGAGTTCGGGCTGGAGAAGTTCACCGAGCAGCTGTCCACCACCCAGGTCGAGACCATCGAGGTCCGGCGCCTGGACTCGGTGTACGACGAGGTCACCGCGGGACTCAGGCGGCCTCGCACGTACCTGAAGATGGACACCCAGGGCTTCGACGTGCCCACCTTCCGCGGCGCCGGTGACCGCATCGAGGACATCGTCGCGATGCAGTCCGAGGTGGGCTGCGTCCCGATCTACGAGGGGATGCCCCGGCTGCCCGAGCAGCTCAGGGAGTACGAGTCGCGGGGCTTCCAGATCACCGGGATGTACCCGGTGACCCGGCACGGCCCCACGATGCGGGTCATCGAGTTCGACATGGTGATGGTGCGCCCCGACCGGCTGCCCCGGCGGGGGGCGGCCGCCCGCGCCGCCCGAGCAGGCTCGGCGCTCAGCGCCGGCCGGAGGTGATCAGGCTCATGGCCTCGGCGCGCGTGGCCGGGTTGCGCAGGCTGCCGCGCACGGCGGAGGTGATCGTCTTCGACCCCGGCTTCTTCACGCCCCGCATCGTCATGCAGAGGTGCTCGGCCTCGATGACGACCAGCGCGCCGCGGGCCTCCAGGATGCCCATCAACGAGTCGGCCACCTGCGTGGTCAGCCGCTCCTGCACCTGGGGTCGCTTGGCGAACACGTCGACGAGCCGGGCCAGCTTCGACAGGCCGGTGATCCGGCCGTCCTCGTTCGGGATGTAGGCGATGTGCGCCACCCCGGTGAACGGGACGAGGTGGTGCTCGCACATCGACCACAGCTCGATGTCGCGGACCAGGATCAGCTCGTCGTGCCCGAGGTCGAAGGTCGTGGTCAGCACCTCGTCGGCGCTGAGCCGCATCCCGGAGAGCAGCTCCCTGTAGGCGCGCGCCACCCGGGCCGGCGTCTCGAGCAGGCCCTCGCGGTCCGGGTCCTCCCCGACCGCGATCAGCAGCTCGCGGACGGCCGCCTCGGCCCGTTCCTGGTCGAACTCGGGGACCTCGCTGCGCGGTTCGACGCTGATCGGGTTGATCGACATCAGGAGGTGACCCCGGGGTCTCCGTGCACGTCGCCGCCGCTGCCGGGCGGGGTGAGGATCACGCCGCCCTCCGGGCCGGGGTGGTGGCCGTTGGCCGCTGCCTTGGGCACGTCGACCGGCGGGATCGTGGAGGGCGAGCGGGTCGGCGAGCCGGTCCACGCGGGACGGACCGGACGCCGGCGCAGGGGCTCGAAGACCGCGGCCACCTCGGCCTTGTCCAGCGTCTCCTTGTCGAGCAGCTCGGTGACGAGCGAGTCGAGGACGTCGCGGTTCTCCTCGAGGATGTCGAAGGCCTCTTGGTGGGCGACCGAGAGCAGCTTCTTGGTCTCCTCGTCGACCACGGCGGCGACGTCCTCGGAGTAGTTGCGGGTGTGGCCCATGTCGCGACCGAGGAACGGCTCGCCCTGCGCCTCGCCGAGCTTGATCGCGCCCAGCCGCTCGGTCATGCCGTACTGCGTCACCATCGCCCGGGCCAGCGACGTGGCCTTGTCGATGTCGTTGCCGGCACCGGTGGTCGGGTCGTGGAAGACCATCTCCTCCGCGGCCCGGCCGCCGAGCATGTACGCGAGCTTGTCGAGCATCTCCGACCGGGTCTGGGAGTACTTGTCCTCGTCGGGCAGCACCATGGTGTAGCCGAGCGCCCGCCCGCGCGGCAGGATCGTGACCTTGTGCACCGGGTCGGTGCCCGGCAGCGCCGCCGCGACCAGGGCGTGCCCGCCCTCGTGGTAGGCGGTGATGAGCTTCTCCTTCTCGCTCATCAGCCGGGTGCGCTTCTGCGGACCGGCGATGACCCGGTCGATGGCCTCGTCGAGGGCCTCGTCGTCGATCATCTTGGAGTTCTGGCGGGCCGTGAGCAGCGCGGCCTCGTTGAGCACGTTGGCCAGGTCGGCGCCGGTGAAGCCCGGCGTACGACGTGCCACGGACAGGAGGTCGACGTCGGTGGCCATCGGCTTGCCGCGGCTGTGCACCTGAAGGATCTTGTGGCGGCCGGAGAGGTCCGGAGCCTCCACGCCGATCTGGCGGTCGAAGCGGCCGGGGCGCAGCAGTGCCGGGTCGAGGATGTCGGGCCGGTTCGTCGCGGCGATCAGGATGACCCCGCCGCGGACGTCGAACCCGTCCATCTCCACGAGCAGCTGGTTCAGGGTCTGCTCGCGCTCGTCGTGGCCGCCGCCCATGCCGGCGCCGCGGTGCCGGCCGACGGCGTCGATCTCGTCGATGAACACGATGGCGGGCGCGTTCTCCTTGGCCTGCTCGAACAGGTCACGCACCCGGGAGGCGCCGACGCCGACGAACATCTCGACGAAGTCGGAGCCGGAGATCGAGTAGAACGGCACGCCCGCCTCGCCGGCGACGGCCCGCGCGAGCAGCGTCTTGCCGGTGCCGGGAGGACCGTAGAGCAGGACGCCCTTCGGGATCTTGGCCCCGACGGCCTGGAACTTCGCCGGCTCCTGCAGGAACTCCTTGATCTCGCCGAGCTCCTCGATCGCCTCCTGGCAGCCGGCGACGTCGGAGAACGTCGTCTTCGGCATGTCCTTGGAGATGAGCTTGGCCTTGGACTTGGCGAACTGCATCACGCGTCCGCCGCCGCCCTGCACCTGGTTCATGAGGAACAGGAACAGCAAGATGATCAGGACGAACGGCAGGAAGGTGGCGAGGATCGAGCCGAGCAGGCTCGGCTGCGGGTTCTCGGAGTTCGACTTCTCGATCGCGCCGGCCTCGACCTGGTCCTGTGCAAGCGCGACGATGCTGCGCTGCTGGCCGGACACCCATGACGCCATCACCTTCGACCCGTCGTCGAGCTCGGCGCGGATCTCCTGGTCCCCGTCGACGAACGTGACCTCCTTGACGGAGCCGTCCTTGATGTTCTCGACCATCTGGGAGGTGTCGATCTCGTCGTACCCGCCGTTGGGGGCGAGGTACTGGAGCGCGACGAGCACCCCGACGACGGCCACCACGATCCACAACCAGGGGCCGCGGAAAATTCGCTTAACGTCCATGTCCCGGGGCCACGGCCCCGCCCTCCTGCCAAGTCAGCTGATCCGTCTCGAAGGTACACGCGAGCGCCAACGGGCGTGCGCGCCTCCGCCGACGTGGCCCATTGTCCCGCTCAACGTCGCGGATGCCCAACCCAAGGCCCCACCAACCCGCCGCGAGTCCCGCGCGCACCCGGGCCGAGTGCCGCTCGCGACGGGTCACGGCCCCCTTCGGAACTCGCCTTGCGCCAGTCGTCTCGCGATGATCTGCGATCCGCAGGTCGCGGCGCGCTCACCGCCTGCCGTTCGCAGATCGCCGCGTGCCTGTGGACGGCGCCCGCCGACAACCGGCCGGAACCGACACCCTGGACCGATGAGGACAAACGAAGGGGTGTGGAATCCGGTCTGCCGGCCACCGTCCGGGTTGGTCCCGCCGGTCCCGGTCGACCCGGACGGGCGACACGGCCTCACGCGCGGCCAGGCGGCCGGTCCGCTGTGGCGGCGCACCTCGAGAGGGCTGTACGTGCCGGTCGGCGTCGCTTCAGGCCTGCCCGAGCAGCGGATCCTGGAGCAGGCGGCACGGCTTCCGGCGGACGGAGTGGTGACGGGGTGGGCCGCCTGCCGACTGCACGGGGCGGCGTACTTCGACGGCCACAGTGGCGGCTATCCTGCCGGCGGTTCCGAGGGTGGGCTCAGCCCCGTCACAGCGGTCGTGCCGCCGACGAGCCGGATGCGCAGCGGCGGCGGGTTGCGGGTGACCCGCGAACCGATCGACCCGGCGGAGACGGTGGTCCGGTCGGGGATCCGGTGTGCCGCACCCGTGCGCGCCGTCTTCGACGCGCTCCGGGAGGCGGGCTCGTGGCGCGAGGCCGTCGTCGCCATGGACATGGCGGCCGCGGCCCGGGTGTCGTCGGTCGCCGAGATGACGGCGTACGTCGCCGATCGTCCGCAGTGGCGCAGGGCACGCCAGGTCGCGCGGGCTCTCCGCTTCGCGTCGGACCGCAGCGGGTCCCCCGCCGAGACGCGCGCACGGCTGCTGTGGGAGGTCGACGCCCGGCTGCCCCGGCCGCTGGTGAACCGGGAGGTGTTCACCCGGGAGGGGCGGCTGGTGGGGGTGGCCGACCTACTCGATCCGGTCGCCGGCATGGTCGTGGAGTACGACGGGGCGGACCACCTCCGCGTCGTACGGCGGGCGCAAGACCTCGCCCGCGAGGAGCGGATGCGCCGGCTCGGGCTCGAGTACGCCACCGTGGTGGCCCCGGACCTGCGCCGGCCGGCCGAGACCGTCCGGCGGCTGCTGTCCACGCGGGACCGCGCCCGCTTCGAGAGCGAGGAGGAGCGGCGATGGACGACCGAGCCACCGCCGGGCTGGCCGCGGGAACGGTCGCTGGACGAGGAGCTGTTCCTGCGGCAGATGGCGGAGGACCTGCACCGCGCCACGGCCGGTGCGCGCTGATCTGCGGACAGCAGCCGGACCCGGCCGCCTGCCCTACGGATCGCAGATCTGCGTGTGCGGCCGACCCCGGCGCGGCTCAGGAGTAGACGTGCGGCGCCAGCGTGCCGATCGAGCGCAGGTTGCGGTAGCGCTCGTCGTAGTCGAGGCCGTAGCCGACGACGAACTCGTTGGGGATGTCGTAGCCGACGTACTTCACGTCGACGCTCATCCGCTGGGCCTCCGGCTTGCGCAGCAGCGTGCAGATCTCGACCGACGCGGGGCCGCGGGAGGCGAGGTTGGAGATCAGCCACGACAGCGTCAGGCCGGTGTCGATGATGTCCTCGACCACCAGCACGTGCCGGTTGCTGATGTCGGTGTCGAGGTCCTTGAGGATCCGCACGACGCCCGAGGACTTGGTGCCCGAGCCGTAGGACGAGATCGCCATCCAGTCCATCTCGACGTGCCGGCCGAAGTGGCGGGCCAGGTCGGCCATCACCATGACCGCGCCCTTGAGGACGCCGACCAGGAGGATCTCCTTGCCGACGTAGTCCTTCTCGATCGCGGCGGCGAGCTCACCGAGCCGCTGCTGGATGTCGGCCTCGGTGTAGAGGACGTTGACCAGGTCGCCCTCGATGTCCTTCTCGTCCATGCGGCTCAGCCTGCCACAGGCCTCCGGGCGAACCTGAGGACGCCCCCGCTGCGCCGCACCGACACGTGTCCGGGGAGCTGGACCTCCTTCTGGCCGTGCCAGTCGGTGACCAGCGCCTCCACCGCCAGCACGTGCACCCGGAACAGCTCCGAGGCGGGGCTGCCGGCGGCCAGGGCGGCCAGCCGGAGCGCCCGCCGGCGCAGCGCCGGCAGGCGGCCGGCGAGCACCGCCGCGTCCAGACCGGGCCCGTCGTCGGGGCCGCCGGCCACGATGGCCTCGCGCAGCGCCTCGTCCCCCAGCACGTCGAGCGCCTCCATGTCCTCGCGCAGCTGGTCGGCGGTGCGCGCCAGGGTCGCCGCGACCCCCGGGCCGAGCTCGGCCTCGAGCACCGGCAGCACCCGGTGCCGCACCCGGGCCCGGGTGAACCGGTCGTCCTCGTTGTGCGGGTCGGACCAGAACTCGAGGCCCTCGGCCGCACAGGCGGCCTCGGTCTGCGCGCGGGTCAGGTCCAGCAACGGGCGGCGGAACGGCCCGAAGGCCCGCCGCATCCCGGCGATGGAGCGGCCCCCGGACCCGCGGGTCAGGCCGAGGAGCACGGTCTCGGCCTGGTCGTCAGCCGTGTGCCCGAGCAGTACGGCGGCCGCGCCGCTGCGCTGGGCGACCTCCTCGAGCACCGCGTACCGTGCCTCCCGCGCCGCGGCCTCCGGGCCCTGGCCGGCCGGGGAGACCTGCACCCGCACCGACACGGTCTCGTCTGCTCCCAGCACCGCCATCCGCGCCACGACCCGGGCGGCGTGGTCGGCCGAGCCCGCCTGCAGGCCGTGGTCGACGGTGACACCGAGCACCGGGCAGCCGACGGCGCGAGCCTCCGCGACGGTTCCCGACAGCAGCGCCAGCGAGTCCGCGCCGCCCGAGCAGCCGACCAGGACCGGCCGGCCCTCCGGCTGCTCCAGGCCCACCAGCGTCGAGCGGACGGCCCGTCGTACCGCAGCGACCGCGGGATGCAGGGTCACCGGCTGCTAGCCGTGGACGCGGCGCACCCAGGCCTCGGGGTCGCCGATCTCCGCACGCGTGGGCAGGTTCTCCGGCCGGGCCCAGACCGCGTTGAAGCCATCCATGCCGACGGCGTCGACGGCACCACGGACGAACACCGCGCCGTCGCGGTACTGCGCCATCTTCGCCTCGAGGCCGAGCAGCCGCCGCACGACGCGGTCGAGCGGGCCGGCACCCTTGCGGCGCTGGTTGAACTTGCGCCGGATGTGGGCCACCGACGGGATCACCTCGGGGCCGACACCGTCCATGACCACGTCGGCGTGCCCCTCGAGCAGTGACATCACCGCGGTCATCCGGTCGAGCACCTCGCGCTGCTGCGGCGAGGAGAACAGGTCGAGCAGCGACACGTCGTCGCGGCCCCGGACCACCTCGCCGATGCGCCGGGCGCCCTCGCCGACCATCGCGGCGAGCCGGCCGGGGTCGACCTCGACGGCACCGACGAGGTCCTCGATCTGTGAGTGGATGTAGTCGCGCATCCAGGGGACGGCGGTGAACTGCACCCGGTGGGTCTCCTCGTGCAGGCAGACCCAGAGCCGGAAGTCGCGCGGGTCGACGCCCATCTCGTTCTCGGCGTGCACGATGTTCGGCGCCACCAGCAGCAGCCGGCCCGCCGGCCCGGCGGGGCCGCCGTCGACGAGCCCGTAGAACGGGTCGAACTGGCCGAGCACCTTCGAGGACATGAAGCCGAGCAGGGCGCCGACCTCGAGCCCGGTGACCCGGGAGCCGACCGCCTCGGTCATCGGGGACGGCGCCCCGCGGCGCTCCTGGAGCTTGTCCACCAGGGGCGAGAGCACCGTGGCGAAGCCGTCGGCGTTGGCCTGGATCCAGCCGGTGCGGTCAACCACGAGCACCGGGGCGGTGCGCTCCTCGGCCACCAGCCCGGTGAAGCCGCGCACCAGTGGCGTCGACCGCTCGGCGCCGGCGTGCAGCTCGGCCACCGCGGCCTCCGCCTCCGGCCGGGTGATCTCGGGCCCGGGCCCCGCCATCCGGGAGGCGGCCGTCACGGCCAGGTCCCAGTCGATCATCGTTGAGCGTCCCACCATGGCTCGACCATACGTGGCGGGCGGCTGCGGAGGGCCGGCGACGGCTCAGGCGGCACAGCTGCACGCGGCCAGCGCCGCCGCGAGCCGGTCGATGACGGCACGCGCGGTGAGGGTGTCGGCCTCCTTGACCCGGTCGGCGATCGCCACGAACTCCAGCACGGCCCCGTCCCGTGTCGTCACCGTCCCGGCCAGGCCGTGCACCCCCGTCAGCGTCCCCGTCTTGGCGCGGACCGCCCCGGGGCCGAGCGGCGAGCCGGTGTCGAAGCGGTAGGTCAACGACCCGGTGAACCCGGCCACCGGCAGCCCGGTCAGCAGCCGACGGAGCTCCGGGTGCTCCTCGGACGCGGCGACGTGGAGCAGGCTCAGCAACGTCGCCGGACGGAGAAGGTCGTGGCGCGAGAGCCCCGACCCGTCGTGCACCGCGTTGCCGGCGGCATCGACGCCGGCGTCGAGGAGCGTCTCCTGCACCGCGCGCGCGGCTCCGGCGAAGCTGGCCGGCCGGCCCGCGGCGATCGCGACGTGGCGCGCCAGCACCTCGGCCGCCTCGTTGTCGCTGACGTCGAGGACGCGCTCGACGATCTGACCCAGCGGCGCGCTCTGGACCGCCGCGATCTCGGTGGCGTCCTCGCCGGCCGGCGCGGGCCGCGGTCGGCCCACCACGGTGATCTTCCGCTGCCGCAGCGCGTCGGCGAAGGCCGCCGCGGCGTCGGCAGCCGGGTCGGCGCTGCGCAGGTAGCTGCCCTCGCGGCGTCCCTCGTCGACCCAGAGCGCGCCGATCGGGCTGACCACGTTGTCGGGGAGGTACGACGGCTCCCACCGCGGGCTCGCCGCCGGACCGGTGAACAGCGAGGCGTCGTAGCGCAGCTGCACCCGGTCGCGGCCCTCCGCACGCAGGGCGCGCACGGTCTCGCGAGCCAGCGTCTGCACGTCGGCGCGCGCCGGGTAGACGTCGTCCCCGGCCGGCCGCCGGGCCAGGAACGGGTCGCCGCCGCCGACCAGCACGAGGGGCCCGCGGGGGCCGGAGCGGACCACGGAGGTGGTGAACCGGTGGTCGGCGCCGAGGCTGAGCAGGGCTGCTCCGGTGGTCATCAGCTTGAGGGTCGACGCCGGCGTGATCCGGGCCGGGCCCTGGCGGTGCACGACCGTCCCGTCGAACAGGTTGGCGACCGCGACGGCGACCCGGGGTCCGAGCGCCCGGCTCCGCGCGAACGGCGCGACTGCTCGTCGCACCGCTCCGGGGTCCGCGGCCACGGGCTCGGTCGCCTCGGCCACCGCGGGGGCCGCCTCCGGTCGCGGCAGCGACAGCCCCGGCGGCGGCGGCACCTCGGCGGGCGCGTCGGTCGGCGAGGGGTTGCCCAGGCCGAACCAGCGGGTTCCCAGGTCGAACTGGTGGGTCGTCAGGGCGGCCAGCAGGACGAGCACCACGAGGCCCGCGCTCCAGCGCCGCATCCCGCGACCGGACGAGCCGGAGCCGCGGGCGGCGGGATCGCGCCGCTCGTGACTGTGCGCTGCGTCACGCTCAGCCACCTCTGGACCCTCCCGACTACGCGTGCACCGACTTTGTGCGGGACACTAACCGAACGAGGTCACGGCATCCCAAGCGGAGGAGCGGTAGTGGAGTTCGACGTACTGGTAGAGATCCCCAAGGGACAGCGCAACAAGTACGAGGTCGACCACGAGAGCGGCCGGATCCGGCTCGACCGGACGCTGTTCACCTCCACCCAGTACCCAGCCGACTACGGCTACATCGAGAACACCCTCGGGCTCGACGGCGACCCGCTCGACGCGATGGTGATCCTCCAGGAGCCGACGTTCCCGGGCTGCCTGATCCGGTGCCGCGCGATCGGGATGTTCCGGATGACCGACGAGGCGGGCGGGGACGACAAGGTGCTGTGCGTGCCGGCCACCGACCCTCGCCTGGAGCACCTGCGCGACATCAGCCACGTGTCGAAGTTCGACCGCCTCGAGATCCAGCACTTCTTCGAGGTCTACAAGGACCTCGAGCCCGGCAAGTCCGTCGAGGGGGCCAACTGGGTCGGGCGTACCGATGCCGAGGCCGAGGTCAACGCCTCGTTCAAGCGGTACGAGGCCGACCCCCACGAGGAGACCCCGCCCGCTCCCCTCGGCGAGAGCGACTGACCCGGCCTGCCCGACCCCGATTCGTCCGCTCCTGCCCCGCGGGGAACTGCCTCGCAACCGCGGACGAATCGGGGTCGCCGGGTCAGGGCCGCACGAAGTGCGTCGGCGGAATCCAGTAGTACATGCTCTCTACCGCCACCGGCCGGCCGGTGCGCGGCGCGTGCAGGATCTGCCCGTCACCGATGTAGAGCGCGACGTGGTGGATCCCGCTCGGTGAGCTGCTGGAGCTCCAGAAGACCAGGTCCCCGGGTCGCAGCTGGCTCACCGAGATCGGTGTGCCGGCTTCGTACTGGGCGACCGAGTAGTGCGGGAGGTACTTCCCGCCGGCCTGCCAGGCCGCCATCGTCAGCCCCGAGCAGTCCCACGAGCTGGGCCCGGTCGCTCCCCAGACGTACGGCTCCCCGAGCTGCTGGCGGGCGAACGCGATCGCGCGCTCGGCACCGCTCGCCGAGGGGGCCGGCGGCGGGGCCGGCGCGGGAGCGGGAGCGGGCTGGGGGGCCGGCGCAGGCTGCGGGGCCGGCGCAGGCTGCGGGGCCGGCGCGGGACGGGGGGCCGGCGCGGGGTGCGGGTCGGGCTGCGGGCGCTGTGCGCGGGGCTCGTCGCCGCCGGCGGCCTCGTGCGCTGCGACCTCCTGGGCCGCGGGCTCCTCGGCCGCGGCGGCCGCCTCGGCCCGCTGCTTCTTGCGCGCCGCCGCTTGCCTGCGCGCCTCGTCGCGCGCCTGCGCGACCGCCTCGCGCCGGGCCTGCTCGGCCGCCCGCTGCCGGGCGATCTCCTCGAGGGCGCTCTGGCGCTCGCGGGCGAGGTCGACTGAGATGTCCTGGGCCTGGGCGAGGGCGGCGATCAGCCGCTCCTTCTCCTCCGCGATGGTCCCGGCGGCCTGCTGGGCCGCGGCGGCGGCCGCGGCCGCCCCGTCACGTGCCTGCGCTGCGTCACGGGCGCGCTGCGCCCGGTCGGCGCGAGCCTGCTGAGCCTTCGTCTCGAAGACCCGGGCGACGGCGTCCGTGGCCGCGAACCGGTCGTAGTCGGCCTGCAGGGAGGTGGAGGCGCCCTGGAAGGCGGAGTACTGGTCCAGGACCGCCACCGGACCCTCGGCACTCATCATCGCGTTGAGCGCGGACAGCTGGCTGTTCTGCTGGTAGGACGTGGCGACGAGGGCCCCGATCGCGTCACGCTGGACCGCGACGGCCCTCCGGGCCCGCTTGGCGCGCCGCTGGGCCTCGGCCACGGCGTCCTTGGCCTGCTGCAGCTTCCACAGGGCGCCGTTGTAGGCCTCCGAGGCCTGCTCGGCCGCAACCGCCGCTGCCTCCAGGCGCTGGTTGGCCATCAGCAGCTGCGCCTTGATCGCGCCGACGTCGGCGGCGCGGGCGGCGACCTCCTCCTCGGCGGCACGGACGTCCGCGGCGGAGGGCAGGTCGGGCCGGGCCGGGTCACCGCGGTCGGCGAGGGCCGGGGCGGCGAGGGACAGGCTCACCGTGAGCGAGAGCAGCGGGATCAGCAGGAGCCGACCAGCACCGGCCGGCAGAGTGCCGACCGGTCCCGCACGTCCCGGACCGGAGTGACCTGAGCTGGCGCGCACCGCGTTCCTTCCGTCGTGCGCACGAGCCGCTTCCCCGGCGGCTCGTGCGCTCTTCCTTCTGGACCGGATGGCCCTGCCACGTCGGCGCGAGCCACGAGCCGCGAGCCGCAGCCCGTCGACCCCCGCTCGCAAGGTGGTCGGTCCTCCCAGGCCGACCACCCGGACCCGAACCGGCACACCTCTCGCGAGGCGACTTGCGGCACGCTAGTGCGCTTCTGTCCCAGATGGAACACTTTTCACAAAGAAACCATTTGCCCCACGGCGTGTCGACTTGACGAACTACATCGATGTAATTCGGGCAGCAGCATCCCACCCCGATTCGTCCTCGATTCCGAGTGACCTCTGCGCGGCGTCACCGCGGACGAATCGGGGTTCGGGCGGGAGGGCGGCGAGAACGCGGCCAGAAATGGAGAGGTCCCGCCCTGCTGGGAGGTCAGGACGGGACCGGAGGTGCTGCCACATTGGGAGGCTGCGACAGCACCGGAGCGAGTCGTGAGTGCCTGCCCGTCGGCTCGACGGCCTCGAGCGGGCGCCCCCCGGTGCTCCCTCCAGCACCCACTGTACGGGAGCCCGCTGCCGCGACACGAGAGGAGGCGAAACTTGGGCGCTAGAAGATCCTCCGCCCGCAGGCGCCGGCCGGGTTCGCTGTCGCCGGCTACGACTGCCGGGCGTCCTCGGCGACCGGCACCCGGGCGGTCGTGGTCGTGGGGTGCGAGGCCCGCCCGCGCCGGTCGAACTTCTGCCCGGTGGCGAGCCCGCCGATCCACACCGACAGACCGGCGATGACGGCTCCGGCGATGTCGTCGGCGATGTAGTGCCAGCCGAAGTACAGCGTCGAGACCACCGTCAACGCGAAGAAGACCCAGATCGCCCAGCGGATGACGGCGTGCCGGACGGTGTACTGGGTGACCAGCGCGAGGGTCAGGATGATCCCGACGTGCAGCGAGGCGAAGCCGGCGACGCTCTGGAGGGAGTCCGCGAACGGGTTGTAGAGCAGGTCCGTGCGGCCGTAGTACAGCGCGTCCTGCAGCGACTTCACGCCGGTCTGGTCGAGGTCGGAGTAGAGCCAGACGTAGGCGAAGTTCGGGCCCAGCGACGGCACCAGGTAGTAGCTGGCGGTGCCCAGTGCCCAGGTGAGGCAGTGCGCGGTGGCGTACCAGTAGCCGTAGCTGATGTTGCGCGACCACACCAGCCACACGATCAGGGAGGCGGGGGCCAGCGGCAGGAACATCAGGTAGACGAACGCCAGCACGTGGGCCGCGACCCCTTCGCCGAGCGCGGCGTGCAGCAGCACGGCGGGCTCGTGGCCCAGGGCGAGGAACTGGTCGATGCGGTGCAGCACCGGGTCCTGCAGCTCGCCGCCGAGCCGGGGGAGGAAGTTCTTGAGGTTGCGGTAGCTGACGTAGGTGACGAAGAAGCAGGTCAGCCCGATCACGACCAGCTTGATCCGCTCGGCGGTCCAGTGCTCGCGGATGATGCCGGTCGCGTGCCGCCGGAACGACCGCCAGTCGTGCCGGGCCCGCCACACGGAGCGCGGCACCACGTCGACGAGGAACGCCCCCAGGACCATCAGCGGCAGCCGCAGCCACGAGGGCCCGAGAAACCCGTCGGGGTCTCGCAGCGACGCGTCGAGCTTGAACGACGCGATCAGCGCCAGGGTTCCCATGAGCACGGCGACCGCCACCAGGAGGGCATAGGCGGGACGTCTCACAAGGAGCGATTCTAGGAGACGCCCGGACCGCTCAGTCCGGCAGTACGGCGGCGCGCGTGAGGTCGACGCGGAGACGCACCCGCTCACCGACCCGCAGGGTGGCCGACGGGTCGGCGACGGCGTGCGCACGCCCCACCCCGCTCACCTCGACCACCAGGCGGAGCTGCTCAGGGGTCACCCGGGCCTCCAGCACCCGGCCCTCGAGCGGGCCGTGCGGGTCCTCGACGAGCGCGGACCGGCGCAGCGCCACGCCCCCGCCGGGCGAGGAGCCGGAGCCACCGGCCCCGAGCAGGCGAAGGGCCGGCTCGCCGTGCAGGACGGTGGCGTAGCCGAGGAAGGCGGCCACCTCGCCGTCGGCCGGCGCAGTCCAGACCTGCTCCACGGTGCCGTCCTGGACCAGCCGGCCGGCCCGCATCACCGCCATCCGGTCGGCGACCGCGAACGCCTCCTCCTGGTCGTGGGTCACGAACAGCGCCGTGGTCCCCGCCGCGACCAGGATCCTGCGCAGGTCGGCGGCCAGCCGCTCCCGCAGCTCGCGGTCGAGGGCGCTCAGCGGCTCGTCGAGCAGCAGCAGCCGGGGCTCGGCGGCCAGCGACCGGGCGAGCGCGACCCGCTGCCGCTCACCGCCGGAGAGGGTGGCGGGGTTGCGGTCCCCGTAGCCGGGGAGCCCGACCAGCTCCAGCAGCTCGGCGACCCGCTCCTGCGCCGCGGCCCGCGGACGGTGTCGTAGCCGGAGCGGGTAGGCGACGTTGCCGGTGACGCTCTGGTGCCAGAACAGCTGCGCGTCCTGGAACATCAGCGCGAACCCGCGGCGGTGGGTCGGCACCCGGGCCAGGTCCTCCCCGTCGTACTCCACCGAGCCGGAGTCCAGCGGCTCCAGCCCGGCGACCGCCCGCAGCAGCGTCGACTTGCCGCAGCCGGACGGCCCGAGCACCGCGAGCACCTCGCCGGTGGGGAGCGTCAGCGAGACGTCCTCGACGGCGGGGACCCCGTCGAAGCGCACGGAGAGGTCACGGACGGTCAGCACGGTCAGAAGGCTCCCACGCTGCCGAACCGGAGCCGCTCGACCAGCGCCATCACGGTGACGGTGAGCAGCGCCAGGACCACCGACGCCGCCAGCGCCATCCCGTAGTTCCCCTCGCCGGGGCGCCCGATGAGCTGGTAGATGACCACCGGCAGCGTCGGCCGGTCCGGCCGGGCCAGGAAGCTGGTGGCGCCGAACTCGCCGAGGGAGACCGCGAACGCGAAGCCGGTCGCCGCCAGCAGCGGGCGCCACACGGTCGGCAGGTCGACGGTCGCCAGGACCCGCACGGGCGAGGCACCGAGCGACGCGGCGGCCTGCCGCTGCCGCGGGTCGACCGAGCGCAGCACAGGCGTCAGGGTGCGCACCACCAGCGGCAGTGCGACCATCGCCTGCGCGATCGGCACCAGCCACGGGCTGCTGCGCAGGTCGAGCGGCGGCCGGTCCAAGGTGATCAGGAAGCCGAACCCGAGGGTCACCGCCGAGACGCCCAGCGGGAGCATGAAGGCGCCGTCGAGGACGGCGAGGGTACGTCGGCGCCGGCGGGTCGCGCCGCGCCGGGACACGATCACCGCGACCAGGCAGCCCAGCGTCATCGCCATGAGCGTGGCGTCGACGGCGATGCGCCAGGAGTTCGCCAGCGCCTCGGTGACCGGGACCAGCAGCGCTGAGCCCTCACCGGTGGTCTGCAGCGCCTGGTAGTGCGCGAGCCCCCAGCCGTCGCCGACCCGCAGCGACCCGGCGACGAGTGCGGCGACCGGCGTGAGCACCAGCAGCAGCGCGAGCGCCGCCACCAGCAGCTGGGGCAGGTCGCGAGCCGCGGGCCGGCGTACCGCCGACCGCGCCGAGGTGCGGGCCAGGGCCTGCTCGCGGCGGGACCGTCCGCGAGCCGCCGCGACCAGCAGCGCGACCACGACGGCCAGCTGCAGCAGCGACAGCGCCGCGGCCGCCTGCAGGTCGAGGAACTGGGTGGTGAGCAGGTAGATCTCGGTCTCGACGGTGGAGTAGCGCAGGCCGCCGAGGGTGAGCACCACCCCGAACGAGGTCGCGCAGAAGAGGAACACCACGCTCGCCGCCGACACCACCGCCGGCGCGAGGGCGGGCAGCGTCACGGTCCGGAAGGCTTGCCACGGCGAGGCGCCGAGGGCGGCCGCGGCCTGCTCGCGCCGCGGGTCGAGGCCCTCCCACATGCCGCCGACGGTGCGGACGACGACGGAGAGGTTGAAGAAGACCAGCGCGGCGACGATGGCGACCGGCGTGCCGTCGAGGCGGAGCCAGCCCAGCGGCCCCGAGGGGACGAGCAGCGTGCGGAACGCGACGCCGACCACGACGGTGGGCATCACGAACGGCATGGTCACCAGCGCCCGCAGGACGCGGCCGCCCGGCACGTCGAGCCGGTAGAGGACGAACGTGAGCGGCACCCCGAGCAGCACGGCGACCCCGGTGGCGCTGCCGGCCGAGACCAGCGTGAACCACAGGACCTGGTGCGTCCGGCTGCGGGTCAGCACCTCGAGGACGGCGAGGGGGTCGAAGACCCCGTCGGTCCAGAAGCCCTCGGCGACCATGCCGAGGACCGGCAGCACGAAGAAGACGCCGAGCGCGAGGAGCGGTACGGCGGCCAGGGCGGCCAGCCCGAGGGCCGACCGCCACCCGCTCCTCATCGCCTCATCCCGCCGTCCGGGTCACCGGCCGGCGAGGTCGGCCCAGGCGGTGAGCCAGTCGTCGCGCTCGGCGGCGATCGTGCTCTCCGGGAGCGACCACGGGTCGGTGGCGGGCGGCGCCCACCTCGCCCACACCGCCGGCAGCTGCACGGCCTCGTCGACGGGGAAGACGTACATGTTGTCGGGCAGCGCCTCCTGGAACGAGCGGCCCACCATGAAGTCGATGAACGCCTTGGCTCCGGCGGGGTTCGCGGCCCCGTCGAGGACGGCGGCGTACTCCACCTGCCGGAAGCAGGTGTCCAGCAGCGCGCTGGTCGTCGGCTTCCCCATACCGCCAGGGCCCTCGGGGATCGTGAACGGCGGCGAGCTCGCGTAGGACAGCACGATCGGCCGGTCGCCGTCGCCGCCGCCGGCGGTGAAGTCGACCTGGTAGGCGTCCGACCAGCCGGAGGTGACCTTGGCGCCGTTGTCGAGCAGCCGCCGCCAGTAGTCCTGCCAGCCGTCCTCGCCGAACTTCGCGACGGTCGCGGCGAGGAAGGCCAGCCCCGGCGAGGACGTCGGTGGGCCGGGCGTGACGAACAGGTCCCGGTAGGCGGGCTCGGTGAGGTCCTCGAAGGTCGTCGGGGGCGGCAGCTCCGCCTTCGCGAACCAGGCGTCGTCGACGTTGACGCACACGTCGCTGTAGTCGACCGGCGTCACCTGGTCGGCCGCGGCGGCGTCCTCGGGCTCGAACCGGGCGCCCGGGTCCGAGGCCGGGGTGTAGGCCGCCAGCACGCCCTCGTCCACGGCCCGGGAGACGAACGTGTTGTCGATGCCGTAGACCACGTCGGCGACGGGGTCGCCCTTGGTCAGCACCATCTTGTTGGTCAGCGCGCCGGCGTCCCCGGAGGGCTGCACCTCGACGGTGTAGCCGGTCCGGTCGGTGAACTCGCGCAGCACCTTCTTCGACATCGCCCAGGAGTCGTGGGTGGCCACGACCACCTCGGTGGGTCCCTCGGGCGAGCCGGAGGCCGCGGCGCCGGACTCGTCGGTGGAGGACGATCCGCCCGGCGAGCAGGCGGCCAGCAGGCCCAGGACGGCGGCGCCGGCGGCGTACCGGGCGGGCCTGGAGAAGCGGCGGGGCAGGTAGGTCATGCGAGGTCTCCCATGCGTTCGGGAGGGGACCGCAGGTGCGGTCGAGATTCTCGACTCCCTTCGCCGGAATGACCCGGATCAGGTTCGAGGGTCTGCGGCTGCTGCCGCACTCTCAGCGTCTCGGTGACGCTCCCCTGTCGTGTGCCTCGACCCTACACGCGGTGCCCCGCGGTAGCCTCGCGCGGTGCCCAGCCTGGTCCACGATCTGCTCGCCCGGGTGATCCCGGTGCTGCGCCGTTCCTCCGAGGTCCGCGACCCGCGGGCGACCCGCGAGGCGGTGCTCGCCGCCCAGGCCCGGTCGGGGCAGGAGCCGCCGCGCCGTGGCCTGCCCGGGCTGGAGGTCAGCCGCCGCGACGGTCCGCCGTTCCCGGTCTGGGAGCTCCGGCCGGCCGGGGCGCGCCCGGAGCGCACCGTGCTGCACCTGCACGGCGGCGGCTTCGTGAGCGGGCTGGACCGGTTCCACTGGCGGTTCGCCGCGGCCCTGGCGCGCGACACCGGGACGCGCTGGGTCCTGCCGGCGTATCCGCTCACCCCCACGCACACGTGGCGTGACTGCCACGACGCGCTGGCCGCCCTCTTCACCGAGCTGGCCGTCGAGTCCCCCGGCGGGGTGACCCTGGCCGGTGACTCCGCCGGCGGTGGCCTCGCGCTCGCCCTGGCCCAGCGGGTCGCGGCGTCCGCCGGCCCGCAGCCGACGGGTCTGGTGCTGGTCTCGCCCTGGGTGGACCTGACCGGGACCACGCCGGGGACGGAGGGGATGACCGCCCACGACCCGTGGCTGCGGCTGAGCAAGCTGCGGCTCTACGGCTCCTGGTGGGCCGGTGCGGACGACCCCTCCCGACCCGAGGTCAGCCCGCTGTCCGGCGCCCTCGCCGGGCTGCCCGCCACGCTGGTGCTCTGCGGGACCCGCGACCTGCTGCTGCCCCAGGTGCGTGAGGTGGTCCGCCGCGCCACTGCCGCCGGGGTGGAGGTGTCCTACGAGGAGGAGCCGGGGCTGCTCCACGTCTACCCGCTGCTGCCGGTCCCCGAGGGCCGTGCCGCCCGGCGCCGGATCGCCGCGTTCCTGTCCGACCGACGGTGACCGCGGCCGCCGCGCACGGCGGGCGGCGTGGCTACCCTGCCTCCGTGGACGAGCAGATCCAGGTGGCGCGCTTCGACGAGCTGGACGCCCGCGCGGCGTACGCCCTGTGGCGCCTGCGCGAGGGCGTCTTCGTGGTCGAGCAGCAGTGCCCCTACCCCGAGCTGGACGGGCGGGACCTCGAGCCGGGCACCCGGCACGTGTGGCTCGACGGGCGGGACGGGCCGGTCGCCTACCTGCGGGTGCTCGAGGAGGGCGGCACCGCACGGATCGGCCGGGTCCTGGTGGCCGCCGGCCACCGCGGGCAGGGGCTCGCCGGGCGGCTGATGCGGCGGGCGCTGGAGCTGATCGGCGAGCGCGAGAGCGAGCTGGAGGCGCAGGCCTACCTGCAGGGCTGGTACGAGCGGTTCGGCTACGCCGCGACCGGACCCGAGTACCTCGAGGACGGCATCCCGCACGTGCCGATGCGCCGCTCGGTGACCTGAGCGTCAGGCCCGGGGCGCCGAGAGGACGGCGCCGAGGGGGGCGGGCACGATCGCGACCGGGCAGTGGCTGCTGCGCAGCAGGCTGCGCGACGTACCGCCGAGCGACAGCCCGAGCAGGCCCCCGTGGCCGCGCCGGCCGACGACCAGGAGCTCGGCGTCCGCGGACTCCTCGAGGAGCACCTCGGCCGGCCACCGGTGCGGCATCCGCACCTCGACCCGCACCTGTGGCCGTCCGGCCTGGCGGATCTCGACGAGCCGTTCGATCTCGGCGTCCGCGTTCTCGCGCCACCGCTCCTCGGCGAGCGCGGCGGTGGTGCGCTCGTCCCTGGTGTCCGGCCGCCACGCGTGCAGGACGGTCAGCACCGCGGCGCGCACCTCGGCCTCCTCGAAGGCGGCGTCGAGCACGGGTCCGGTCGCCTCGGAGCCGTCGACTCCGGCGACGACCCGGTGCCGGCCGACGGCGTGGCTCCAGCCCTGCGGGACGGACACGACCGGGCAGCCGGCCCGGGCCGACAGGGCCACCGACGTGGAGCCGGTCAGCACCCGCCGCACCGTGGAGGAGCGGGTCCCGACGACCGCCAGGGAGGCGTCCTCGGTGCGCTCGAGCAGTGCCGGCACGCGCGGCCCGCGGGTCAGGACGGCCTCCACGTGCAGCAGGCCCGCAGTGACCTCCTCGACGGCGTCCACCGCCGCGTCCAGGACCTCCAGCGCCCCGGTGCGCAGCGCCTCGCACGCGGGGGCGGACAGGGCCGCCCAGCCGCCGGGGTCGTCCAGCACGTGCACGAGCCGCAGCGCGGCGCCCCGGCGCATCGCCTCGGCGGCGCCGTACCACGCGGCACGCAGGCCGTCGGCCGAGCCGTCGACCGCGACGACCACCGGCCCGTCGCTGCGGATCATCGCGGGGCTGCCGCAGCCGACGCCGGCGGCGGCACTGCCGTCGAGGCGGCCGGCTGGCGGCGGACGACCAGGACCGGGCAGCGGGCGTGCTCGACGACGTGGCGGCTCACCGACCCGAAGATCGCCGAGCGGGTGTCGCCGCGGCCGCGCGAGCCGACGACGACCAGCCAGGCGTCCTCGGAGACCCGGACCAGCTCGCGGCCGGGGTCGTCATGGGTGTGGTACTCCGTGACCGCGACGTCGGGGAACCGCTCGGCGTAGCCGGCGAGCGCCTCGCCGAGCACCAGGTGGTGCTGCTCGCTCACGAAGTTCTCCATCTCGTGGTGGTGGTGGTCGGTCTCCAGCGCCGAGCCCCAGGCGTGCAGCACGACGAGGCCGCGCCCCTCGACGGAGGCGATCTCGAAGGCGTGCTCGAGCGCGGGCTGGGAGAGATCGGTGCCGTCGACCCCGACCAGGACGCGGCCCGCGTACGGGCTGTCCTCGTGGCGGGCCATCACGGGCCGGACGACGGCGACCGGGCACGGCGCCTTGGCCGCGAGACCGACGCTCACCGAGCCGAGCACGAGCGAGGCCAGCGAGCCGCGGCCCCGGGAACCGACGACGAGCAGGTGCGCGCCCTCGATCGAGTCGAGCAGCACGTCACGGGCCACGCCGAGCGCCATGTGGACGCGGACGTCGAGGTCGCGCGACTGCTGCTGCACGAGCCCGAGGGCCCGGTCGGTGGTGCGTCGCCCGGCGATCCGGAGCTCACGACGGTTCTCGGTGGGTCCGGTGAAGGACTCGTAGACGGTCGGGACCCCGGCTGCGTGGACGAGCAGCAACGGGCGTCGGTGGGCCGTCGCATACCGCGTCGCCCATTCGAGCGCGGCATCGCTGTGGGTCGTGGCGTCGACGCCGACGACGACTGCTCCGGTGGCGGCTGAGGTTGTCATACCTCCACGGTGGCCTCCCACCGCCGGGGGCCGGAGAGGCGACCGGACCGATCGCACGGGGACCTTCGTCCTCCGTCACGCGGACGGGTCAGCAGGTGCTCACGTCGGCGCAGATCTCGACGTACCACTGCGGCAGCGGCCGCTGCTGGGCGTCCGGGGGCGCGCTGGTCGACATCGCGGCCGCCAGGGCGACCACGGTGCCGACGGCGAGGGTTCGGACCATGCCTGCCCGGTTCCCCGGCACGCCGTCGTCGAAACCCTCCCGGCGGTACGGCGGCCGCCGGGGTCAGCCGGGGAAGCCGCCGGCCCGCAGCAGCGCCCCGGGCAGCGACTTGCCGAGCCGCTCCTCGAGCCACGACACGGTGGCCGTCGTGGTGGCGAGGTCGAGGCCGGTGGACAGGCCCATCCGGTCGAAGAGGTAGACGAGGTCCTCGGTGGCGACGTTGCCGGTGGCCTGGGGCGCGAACGGGCAGCCGCCGGTGCCGCCGATGCTCGCGTCGAGGACCGTGACGCCGGCCTCGACCGCGGCGACCGCGTTGGCGACGCCGGTGTGCCGGGTGTCGTGCAGGTGCAGCCGCAGCGGCAGGCCGTGGCCGGCGACGTCGCGCGCCAGCGCCATCCGGTCGGTGACCTCCGAGGGGACCGCGACACCGATCGTGTCGGCGAGGGCCAGCTCGTCGGGTCCGGCGTCGGCGACGCGGGCGAGCACGTCCTGCAGCCGGGCCGGCGGCACCTCCCCCTCGAACGGGCACCCGAAGGAGGCGCCGACGGTCACGGTGCTGAACACGCCCGCGGCACGCGCGGCGGCGACCAGGTCGGCGGCCGTGTCGCAGGCCTCGGCGGTGGTCATGCCCTGGTTGCGGGCGCAGAAGGTGTCGGTGGCGACGACGACGACGTCGATCTCGTCGACCCCGGCTGCCAGGGCGCGGTCGAGGCCGCGGCGGTTCATCACCAGCCCGGCGTAACGGACCCCCTCCGGCCGGGGAAGCGCGGCCATCACCTCGTCGGCGTCGGCCATCTGGGGCACGCGGGCCGGGTTCACGAAACTGGTGACCTCGATGCGCCGGGCCCCGGCCCGGACCGCGCGGTCGACGAGCTCGACCTTGTCCTCGGTGCTGAGCAGCACCGACTCGTTCTGCAGCCCGTCGCGCGGGGAGACCTCGACGATCTCCACGGCAGGGTTCGCCTCGTGCGGCCCGGTCATCGGTCCTCCCGCAGGTAGTCGGTGGCGGCCTGCTCGCCGACCACCTCGGCGTACTTGGCCTGGAGGTCGAACAAGGCGGCCTCGTGCGGTCCGCGGTCCCGGTCGCCGACGGCCTCGCGGACCACCAGCGGCACGAAGCCGTGCTGCAACGCGTCGACGGCGGTGGCCCGGACGCAGCCGCTCGTGCTGACCCCGACCACCACGACCGTGTCCACCCGCCGGGCCTGCAGGGTGGAGGCGAGGGTGGTGCCGAAGAACGCGCTGGCGTACTGCTTGACCAGCACCAGCTCGTCCTGGCGGGGGGCGACCTCGGGCATCGGCTCGCTCATCGGCCCTCCCCCGACCAGCTGGCGCAGGGCCGGCACCTTGCGCAGGAAGACCCCGCCGTCGGCGCCGCCGGGCCCGTAGGCCACCCGGGTGTGCACGACCGGCACCCCGCCGTCCCGGGCCGCAGCGAGTACCCGGGCGGCCCCGTCGAGGCAGTCCCGTGCGGGCAGGCACAGCGGGCTGGCGGGGTCGAAGTAGGCGCGCATCAGGTCCACGACGAGGAGGGCCGGGGAGGCACCGGGAGCGAGCGCTCCCCCGAACCCCTCCTCCGGCGCCGCCTCGCCCCGCCCCGCACCGTCGGTCACAGGGCCACCGGCGGCCGGGGAGCCGGCAGGCCGGTCTCGGCCTCGCAGCGCTCCAGGATGGTCTCCAGGCCCGGCCCCATGTCGAAGGTGGGCAGCGGGTCCGCGCGCCCCGCGGACAGCTCGGCGCGCAGGGCGGTGGTCGCGTCGGCGTCCACCGTCCCCGGCCCGTCGCACACGACGCCGTACCGGCGGGCGCCCTCGGCGGTGACCAGGCCGCGCCGCACCTCCAGGCCGACCAGCCCGGGGTCGCGGGCGAGCGGGTCGCCCCAGCCACCGCCGCCCCAGGTGACGAAGTGCAGCAGGTCACCGCGGCGCACCGGCACGTCGTGGACCTTGCTGCCGAGCATCTCGGTGCTGCCGTCGGCGCGCTCGATCCACTTGCGGCTGCGGGCGCCGGGCTCGCCGCCGTTGACGCCCCAGGGGTAGGTCAGCCAGCGGTCGTCGTGGATCGCGATCGTGCCGGCCTCGAGGAACCGGTAGGCCACGTCGACGGCGTTGCCGCCCCGGTGCAGCCCCGCCCCGCCGGTGTCGGCCACGGTCTCCCAGCGCTCGATGCGCAGCGGGTAGTAGGATTCGAGGTACTCGCACGGGATGTTCACGAACGAGGGCCACAGCGAGTGACCGTCGGGGCCGTCGCCGATCGGGCGGCCGGGGATGCCGCCGAAGCCGATCGAGTAGAGCTGGAACCACTCGCCCTTGCGGGGCCCGTCGCCGTAGTTGCCGGAGTACATGAAGTGCGGGGAGGAGGAGAAGCCGGCCGCGTTGAGCAGGTCCGGGTTCGTCTGCCCGAGCAGGCCGCCGAACAGGTCGAAGACCCGGCCGATCCCGTGGTTGCGGGCGTTGAGGGCCGCCGGGTAGCGCGGCTTCCAGAACGAGTCGTCCGGGATCTTCACGTCGACGAGCGGGTAGAAGCCGTCGTTCCAGAGGATCTGGGGGTCGGCGACGGTGATCATGTAGATCCCGAAGAACATCCGGACCAGGTTCTCGTTGATGTAGTAGTTGATCGGCCCCTGGGCCTGCGGGCTGCTGCCGCTGAAGTCGAGCAGCACCTTCTCGCCGGTGCGGGTCAGGCTGAGCTTGAGCTCGTAGGGGCCGTAGCCGAGGCCGTCGTCGCAGATGTAGTCGGTGAAGGAGAGCGTCTCGCCCTCCTTGAACACCATCTCCAGCAACGTCTTCATCGCCCGGTAGTTGCGGTCCAGGAGCAGGTCGAGCGCCGAGTTGTAGGTGTCCACCCCGAACCGGGCGCACATCTCCTGCACCCGCCGCCCGGCGGTCCGGCAGGCCGCGACGATGCCGTTGAGGTCCGCGCGGTTCCAGTCCGGCTTGCGGACCTGGTTGAGGATGATCCGCAGCGCGTCCTCGTCGAGGACCCCCTTCTTGTAGAGCTTGAAGGGTGGGATCACCACCCCCTCCTCGAAGATCGTCCGCGCGTCGGTCGGCATCGAGGCCGGGGTCTTGCCGCCCACGTCGGACATGTGGCCGAACATGGCCGACCAGCCCACGATCCGGCCCTCGAAGAAGATCGGCATCACCACGAGCCAGTCGTTCGCGTGGCTGATCGCGGCGCCGCAGGAGTAGGGGTCCGACGTCAGCAGGACGTCGCCCTCCTCGATGGTGCCGTCGAAGTTGTCGAGGAAGTCGGGGATCGACAGCCCGAACTGGCCGACCATCATCTTGCCGTCGGGGTTGGCGATCAGCGGGAACTCGTCGTGCTGCTCGCGGATCCCCGGGGAGAGTGCCGTGCGGAACAGCACCTCGTCCATCTCGTAGCGGGCGTTGCGCAGCGCGTTCTCGACCAGGTCGAGGGTGACCACGTCGACGTCGACGGTGCGCAGCGGCTCGGTGGCGGTCTGGATCAGCTGTGCCATGGGTGGTTCTCCCTCTCGCTGGGCGCGCTCACTGGGCGCTGTCGACGGGGCGGATGAGCAGGCTGCCGCTGGAGTGCACGGTGGCGGCATGGCCGGGGAGCACGAGGGTCGTGGAGTCCATCTCGGTGATCACCGCAGGACCGGTCACGACGTTGGCCGCCCGCAGCAGGGCCCGGTCGTAGATGCCGGCCTCGACCTCCTCGCCGTCGACCCAGATGTCGTGCCGGGTGCGCAGCGCGGCGCTCGCGTCCTCGCCGGCCTCCTCGAGCCCCGGCGCCGAGACGTCGGGACGGGGCCCGTTGGCGGTCGCGCGGACCGTGACCACCTCGTGCTCGGCGTCGAGCACGAAGGAGAACAGCCGCTGGTGCTCGGCGTCGAAGGCCTTGCGCATCGCCTCGATGCCCGCGCCCGACCCGTCGAAGGTGTCGATGTCTATGGTCACCGGGATCTCGAAGCCCTGGCCGTGGTAGCGCAGGTCGGCGGAGTAGACGACCTGCTGCTGGTCGGCCGGGACGCCCTCCCCGCTGAGCGTCTCGCGGGCCGCCGTGGCGAGCTCGTCGAGGATCTCCGCGAGGCTGTCGTCGGTGAACTCGCTGAACCGGCGCACCAGCGTGCGCACCGACTCGTCGCGCAGGTTGGTGGTGGCGTCGCCGTAGGCGCAGAGCACGCCCGGGGACGGCGGGATGATCACCGGCCACGCGCCGGTGAGCCGGCCGAGCGCGTTGGCGTGCAGGGGGCCGGCTCCACCGAAGGCGACCAGCGCGAAGTCGCGCGGGTCGAAGCCCTGCTGGATGGAGACCAGCCGGAGGGCGCCGAACATGTTCTCGTTGACGATGTCGATGATCCCGGCCGCCGCCGCCTCCACCGAGTCGAGGCTCGTGGCGTCCGCGATGGACTTGACCGCCGCACGCGCCGCCTCCCGGTCCAGGGTGATCTCACCACCGGCGAGCTCGCTGGGCAGGTACCCCAGGACCACGTTGGCGTCGGTGACGGTCGGGTCCGTGCCACCGGCCGAGTACGCCGCCGGGCCGGGCGCGGCCCCCGCCGACTGCGGGCCGACCCGCAGCGCCTGCGTGAGCGGGGGCACGTGCGCGATGGAGCCGCCCCCGGCGCCGACGGTGCGGACGTCGACGGAGGTGGCGCGGACCTTGAGGTCGCCGACCGTGGTCTCGCGCCCCACGCGGGGCGTCAGGTCCTGCACGAGCGCCACGTCGGTCGACGTACCGCCCATGTCGAAGGTGAGGAAGTCCCGGAAGCCGGCCTGCTCGGCCACCCAGACAGCACCGGTGACGCCGCCCGCCGGGCCGGAGAGGAGCAGGTTGACCGGGTTGTCGGCGGCCACGCCGGCGGAGACCAGGCCGCCGTCGCTGCGCAGGATCGACAGCTTGCCCTGGACGCCGGCGTCCTTGAGCTGGGCCGCGATGTTGGCGACGTAGCGGGCCACCTGCGGCTGCACGGCGGCGTTCGCGACCGTGGTGATGGTGCGTTCGTACTCCCGCAGCTCGGGAAGCACCGAGGAGGAGAGCGACACCGGGATCCCCGGGAGCTCCTGCGCGGCGATCGCGGCCACCCGGCGCTCGTGGTCGGGGTTGGCGTAGGAGTTGATCAGGCTGATGCTGAGGGCCTCGATGCCCTGGGTCCGGAGCACCCCCAGCTTCGCCCGGACGTCGTCCTCGTCGAGCGCGGTCACCTCGCTGCCGTCGCTGCCGATCCGGCCGCGCACCTCCACCGTGTCCTCCAGCGCGGCCAGCGGCTCGGGCTTGGGCCAGATGATCCACCCGGCCAGGCCACCGGGCACGAAGGAGCGGGC
This sequence comes from uncultured Actinomycetota bacterium, assembly GCA_963835385.1. Taxonomy (GTDB): domain Bacteria; phylum Actinomycetota; class Actinomycetes; order Propionibacteriales; family Nocardioidaceae; genus Nocardioides_B. Next base: position 155,802 of record CAWIFK010000005.1, on the reverse strand, counting down.
GATCTGCAGCACCTGGCGGAAGCCCTCGGTCGTCACCAGGCCGACGCGGGCCCCCTTGCCCTCGAGGATCGCGTTGGTGGCGACGGTGGTGCCGTGGAAGACCTCGGCGATCTCGGCCATGGTCAGCCCGGCCTCGGCGCAGGCGCGCTCGATGCCGCGCAGCACGCCGACCGACTGGTCCGCGGGCGTGGACGCGGTCTTGGCCCGGTAGGTCTCGCCGGACTCCTCGTTGATCAGCAGGATGTCGGTGAACGTGCCGCCGACGTCGACGCCGAGCCGGTAGGTCATGGGTCCCTCCTCAGATGACGCCGGCCGAACGCAGCGACGCGATGGTGTCGTCGTCGAGCCCCAGCAGGCCGCGGTAGATGTCGTCGTTGTGCTGGCCCAGCTCCGGTCCGACGTGGCGGACCCGACCGGGCGTCTCCGAGAGCTTCGGGGCGACGTTGTGCATCGCGAACTCGCCCAGGTCCGGGTGCGCGAGCCGCACGATCGCCTCCCTGGCGGCGAAGTGCGGGTCGGCGAACATGTCCTTGGCGCGGAAGATCCGCCCGGCCGGCACCCCGTGGGCGTGCAGCCGCTCGAGCAGCTCGTCGGCCTTCAGCGTCGCGCTCCACCGGGCGATGTGCTCGTCGAGCTCCTGCATCCACGTCCCGCGGGCGCCGTGGGTGGAGTAGCGCTCGTCCTGGGCGAGCTCCGGGTCCTCCATCGCCTCGGCCAGCCGCCGGAAGACCGTGTCCTGGTTGGCCGCGATCAGCACCATCTCGCCGTCCGCGGTCGGGTAGACGTTGCTCGGCGAGACGTTGGGCAGCGTCGTACCGGTGCGCTCGCGCTGGTAGCCCGCCACCTGCCACTCGGGCAGGAGGCTCTCCATCATCGCCAGCACCGCTTCGTAGATCGCGGAGTCGACGACCTGCCCGCGGCCGGTGCGGCCCCGCTGGTGGAGCGCGACGAGCGTGCCCAGGCAGGCGAAGGTGGCCGCCAGCGAGTCGCCCAGCGAGATCCCGGCGCGGGCCGGCGCCCGGTCGGGGTCCCCGGTGACGTAGCGGATGCCGCCCATCGCCTCGCCGATGGAGCCGTAGCCGGCCCGCGCGGCGTAGGGGCCGCTCTGCCCGAAGCCGGTGACCCGGGTGACGACCAGGCCGGGGTTGGTCTCCCAGAGCTGCTCGGGAGCCAGGCCCCAGCGCTCGAGGGTGCCCGGGCGGAAGTTCTCGACCAGCACGTCGGCCTCGGCGACCAGCCGGCGGACCAGGGCCTGACCCCGCTCGGTGCGCAGGTCGGCGGTGACGGACAGCTTGTTGCGCGCCACCACCGGCCACCAGAGCGACTTGCCGTAGGGCTTCTCCCGGCCCCACTGGCGCATGGGGTCGCCGGTCCGCGGGTCCTCGACCTTGATCACCTCCGCGCCGAAGTCGCCGAGGAGCTGGCCGCAGAACGGGCCGGCGAGCAGCTGGCCGAGCTCGACGACGCGAAGATCGTCGAGGGGCAGGGCGTCGTCCATCGGGGCGGGAATCCCTTCGAAGGCGATGTGTATACCAAAAATGTGGCTATGTGGTTGCCGTCACACTGATGCTGCGACGCTAGGCGCGGTGTCCGACGCCAGTCAAGAGGTGCTTCAGACATTGCATACAACCGAGAGCCTCGGTGCTACGGTCGCGGCACCATGACCGCCCGTGAGCCGTTGCCTGAGCCGGACAGCCTGCACGCCGCAGACCACGCCTACGGGTTGATCCGCGACCAGATCCTGTCCGGCGACCGGGAGGGCGGTGAGTGGCTGCGCGAGGGCGAGCTCGCCGACCAGCTCGGCGTGAGCCGGACCCCGGTGCGCGAGGCGCTGCGCCGGCTGAGCGCCGAGGGCCTGGTCCGGCACGAGCGCAACCGGGGCGTGCAGGTGCAGGCCTGGAGCGTCCACGACCTCGACGAGATCTTCAGCCTGCGTTCGGTGCTGGAGCCGTGGGGCTGCCGGCTGGCGGCCGGAAGCCCCGACCTCGACGTCGACGAGCTCGACCGGCTTGCCCGGGCCATGGACGAGGCGGCCGGTGGCCGGACGCCGGACGTCGACACGATCACCGAGCTGAACAACCGCTTCCACCGGCTGATCCTCGAGGCCGCGGGCAACAGCCGTCTCACCGGCGTGGTCGCCTCGGTGGTGCAGGTCCCGGTGGTGTGGCGGACCTTCTCGCACTACTCGGCGGAGTCCTTCGCCCGGAGCCTCGCCCACCACCACGAGCTGGTGGCGGCGCTGCGGGCCGGTGACCCCGACTGGGCCGAGTCCGTCATGCGCAGCCACGTCCGGTCGGCGTGGAGCTCGGTGGACCCGGGCCACCGGCCCTGAGGCCCCCCGCGTGGTGACTTCCACGCGGACCCCCGCAGGCAGGACCATGGAGGCAGCAGCCACTCCTCCAGACCCAGGGGAACCAGATGCCTTCGACCGCCTGCTCCTGCATCGGCCACCTGCGCCGCGACGCCTTCGACGTGGAGGTGGCGGACCCGACCTGCCGGATCCACGGCGAGCCGGCCACGGCCCCGGTCGCCCCGGCGAGCTCCGCGCCGGAGGATCTCTCCACTGCCCAGGAATGACCTGACGGCGTCGGGGTACGGCACCTTCGCTCTTCATGGCCGCGCTCACGCAGTCGCCGGCGTAGGGGACACCACGGAGCCGTCCCCCGGACACAGGGGACGAGGGGCGGCTCCGTCCGGTGTGACCGGCCCTGACCGTCCTTCCGATCGGGCTGGTCCTCTTTGTCCACTTGGTCGGGTTCGTCGGTGACCAAGGTCCCGGCAGCCGCCCGCCGGAGGGCTCTTCCCGGACCCCGGCAAGGGGCCGTCCGCGCCGGGAGCGGGCCCGCCGCCTCTGCGACGACGGAGGACGGCCGGCGAACACTGGAGGCACAAGAGAAAGGGAGGTGAGTCAGCATGAAGCTGACGAGACGAGACTGGATCGGCACAGCGCTGGTCGCGCTGATCGCGATTCCCTACCTCGGCTACCTCATCAACGGAGACATGCCGTTCATCCAGGATGCGCGCGGGATGTCGGCCACCGGGCTGGTCCTGGGCGCTGTGGCGTTCTTCGTCCTCCGGCAGGGCGACAAGCTCGACCAGGTCGGCAAGTCGGAGTCCGCTCTGGCCCTGGGCAGCCTGGTCCTCGGCCTGGCGGCGCTGGCCTTCGCCGAGACGGCGGCAGCCGAGTGGCTGCTGGCGATCTTCATGATCTCCATCGCCGCGGTGTGGGCGGTCGAGATGCTCGACCACGTCGGGCGGCTGCCCGGCCGTCACCCGGCCGCCGCTCACTAGCGAGCGGGCAGCGGTTCACGCGCGAGGGGCCCCCCGGCAGGAGCCGGGGTGCCCCTCAGGCGCGATGACGGGCCCCGGCTACCCGGGGCCGTGCGTCGCCTGTCGGCCCGAGTCGAGCACCTCGCCGGCGTTGCCGGTGTCCACGGCATGCTCGCCGTCCCACCCCCGGCCCGAGGCCAGGTAGCTCCAGCTGTACGAGGCGCGGCGCAGGACGAGCCTGAGCACCCCGAAGTCGGTGTCGTTGCGGGCCTGGCTGCCGGGCTCCGGATCGCGGAAGCCGTAGATGCCGCCGCCCCCGGCGCCGACCACGAAGCTGCGCGCACCGCGACCGGTCTGGTGCCCGTGGCAGTCCATCGGCGCGAACCGCTCGTAGTCGTGCTGGTGCCCGGCGAGCACGATCTCGAGCCGTCCGGTGCCGGCCAGCTCGTCCCACAGCGGGCAGACGTCGTCGGAGGGGTCGTGCTCCTCGCCCGAGGTGTACCGCGGGCTGTGCGCGGCCAGCACGTAGTGGCTCGCCGGATGCGCGGCCACGTCGCTCCTCAGCCATTGCAGCTGGGCCCCCGCGGTGTCGAGCTCGGTGTTCATCGCGTAGACGCGCCAGCCGCCACCGAGGTCGCGCGCGTAGTAGAGCTGCCCGTCGGCGCGGTTGGTCACCCGGTCGGGGCCGAAGTAGCCGACGTACCCCGACGGCGGGTCGCGGTGGTAGTCGTGGTTCCCCGGCACCGGCAGGGTCCTGCTCCGGAACGATCCCCAGGTGGGTGCGTAGTGGGCGGCGTAGTCCTGGGGGGTGCCGTCGGGGTACGCGTTGTCCCCGAGGGTCAGGACCCGGTCCGGGTCGCCGGCGCGCACCAGGTCGCCCGTGGCGCGGGCGTTCTCCTGCCAGCTGCCGCCCGAGGCGATGTCCCCCGCCGCCATCACCACCACCCTCGACGGGTCGCGCAGCGAGGGCAGGCCCGCGGCGCGCCGCTCCGCTGGGCTGGGAGAGGCGACGACCGGGTCGTGGCCGGTCGGCGGGTCCGGGCTGTTGCGTACGCCGACGATGCCGAGCGCCACGGCGACCGCAGCGAGGCCGGCGCCTCCGGCGAGCAGAACGCGTCTGTGCGCCACCATCCCAGCGAGCACCCCCCGGACGTCCGGCCTTGAGCCGGTCCTGGGAATTGTCCGTTGTGACCGTCTGCCGGTGTAAGTGACCAAGGTCCCGTTCCCCGGCCGGTCTCCGGGACCGGGGAGTCAGCGTCGCAGCAGCGGCTGCAGTCGCAGCATCGCCACGGAGCCGGCGAACGGCCCCACCGCGAGCAGCGCGACGGCTCCGCGCCAGCCGACCGCGTCGACGACGTACGGCACGGCGTTGATGGTCAGCACGGTCAGCAGGAACCCGACCGCGGTCTGCACGGTGAGCGCGGTGCCGACGTAGCGGGGGTCGGCCACCTGGGTCATGCACGTGGAGAACAGCGCGCTGTCGGCGATCACCGACACGCCCCAGACCACCAGCACCGGGAGCAGCACGACCGGCGGGGCGCCGTACGCCACCGCAGCCAGCACGCAGCAGCTCGCGCTGACCAGCATCGCGCCCGCGGCGACCCGCGCCCGGCCGACGCGGTCCCCGAGCCAGCCACCGAGCAGGCAGCCGGCGACGCCGGCGACCCCGATGACCGTGAACGCCGTGAGCCCGACGGCCAGCCGGGACCCGGCCCAGGTGCCGTGGACGGCGAAGCTGGCGGTGAGATAGGCCGGCAGCCACGTCCACATGGCGTAGAGCTCCCACATGTGCCCGAAGTAGCCGATGTTGGCCAGCCGGGGTCCGGGGACCCGGAACAGGTGCAGCACGTAGCCGGGGTTCAGCGGGGCGGCGGTGCCGGCGAAGGGTCCGGTGCGCAGCGTCGCCGCGGCGAGTACGGCGGCCAGCGCGGCGAGTCCGGCCGAGACACCGAGGACGTCCCGCCACGGCAGCGACCCGAGGCCGTTGACCAGCTGCGGCAACGCGCTGCCGAGGGTCAGTGCACCGACCAGCACCCCGATGGCGAAGCCGCGGCCGCGCTCGAACCACGAGGCCATCAGCTTCATGCCCGTGGGGTAGACGCCGGCGAGCGCGATGCCGGTGAGGAAGCGGAGCACCGCCGCGGAGGCGAGGCCGTCGACGGTGAGCGCGAGCAGGGCGGTGCTCGCGGCGGCGACGGCGGCGGAGCCGGCGACCAGCGACGGCGGCGGCAGCCGGTCCGGCAGGCTCAGCACCGCGCTGAGCACGGCACCGGTCACGAACCCGAGCTGGACGGTCACGGTCAGCCAGGTGCCCTGGGCCGCGCTGATCCCCCACTCGGCCCGGAGGCTGGGCACCACGGCGGAGGCGGAGAACCAGCACGACATCGTGAGCACCTGGACGGCGGCGATGAGGGCGAGCTGCCGGCTCGCGGTCGCCACACCGACGGTGGGGGTCGTCGCCTCCGTCACCGGCCGCGTGCGATCCATGGGCGCAGCGTATGCCCGCTCCGGTCGCTCACCTGTGTCGCGGGCTCGGCCGCGGTGAGCCGCAGAGCCCCCAGCCGACGACGAGCGCCACCAGCGCGTGCAGCCCCGTCAGCACCGCCGCGGCCGCGAGGGTGGTCGCCGACAGCGGGCCGAGCAGGGAGACCAGGAACACCCCGCAGGCCGTGACCGCCCAGACCAGGCGCGCGTTCGCAGTCCACCGCTCGAGCAGCTCGAGCAGTGCCCAGCCGGCGAGCCCCGCGGCGAGGCTGGTGAGGGTCGCGTAGAGCGGCTCCACGGTGAACGCTCCCGATCCGGTCTCGACGGTGAGGTCGATGCCGGCGACCGGGCCCGCGATGCCCGTGACCGCGGTGGCGGCCGCCATCGCGAGGAGGACCGACAGCCACCGCCGTCGGCCCACCTTCGACGCGGGGGCGACGGGACGGCAGCCGAGGTCGTGCTGGGTGAAGGCCATGCCGCCACCGTGGCAGCGAGAGGGCATGCCGGCATCGGTCTCCCGGCGACTCCTCGACCGACCTCCGTCGTCGCGACCCCCTACTTCGGGCGGTGTCGTGCGTCCCCGGGGTCACCTAGCCTGTCGCTCGTGCCCCCGACCGCGCCGCCCGATTGCCCGCCGGTGGGCCGGGCCGTCCTCGCGGCGGTCGTCGTCGCCGCCGGCGCGTTGGCGGGGCTCCAGCTCACGGCGCAGATCGCCTCCGGGACGTCGTCGGTGCTGCTCGCGGTCGACGTGACCGTCGCCGTGCTCGGCGTCGGGCTGACCCCGGTGCTGGTGCGCCGCCCGGTCCTCGGCGGCGTGCTGGTCTCGTCGTTGGCCGTCCTGTCACCGGTGGCGACGCCGGTGGCCACCATGGCGGCCTTCCACGTCGCCCGATGGCGGTCGTTCACGGACGCCGCCGTGGTCGCCGGCATCGGTGTCTGCGCCCACGTCCTGCTCGGACTGTGGCGGCCGACCCCGGGGATCGGCTACGGGTGGTACCTCTTGCTGGTCGTCGCCACCTACGCCGGCCTGGTCGGTTGGGGCGCGTGGTCGCGGGCCCGGCGGCAGCTGGTCGCCTCGCTGGCCGAGCGGGCCCGGCGGGCCGAGGCCGAGCAGGCCGCACGCGTCGCCGAGGGACGGGCGCTCGAGCGGGAGCGCCTGGCCCGCGAGATGCACGACGTCCTCGCGCACCGGTTGTCCTTGCTGGCCACCTATGCCGGCGCGCTGGAGTACCGTCCCGACTCCTGTCCCGAACGCCTGGCGCAGGCGGCCGGCGTGGTCCGAGCGGGACTCCACGAGGCGCTGCAGGAGCTCCGTGAGGTGATCGCGCTGCTGCGCGACGACACCGAGCCGGAGGATGCGGGCCTCACGAGCGGGGCGGGTGGCCCGGGAAGCCTTCGGCCGCTGCCCACCCTGCTCGATCTCCCCCGGTTGGTGGAGGAGTGCCGCGCGGCGGGCATGGAGGTGTCCCTCGACGGGGCGGCCGCGGTCGAGCAGGTGCCCGTCCGGATCGGCCGGGCGGCGTACCGCGTCGTGCAGGAGGGCCTCACCAACGCGCGCCGGCACGCGCCCGGAAGGCCCGCCGCCGTGCGGGTCAGCACGCCGGTGCGCGGCACCCTGGAGGTGCGGGTGCGCAACCCGCTGGGGCCCGGACGACCGCAGGACGACACCCGGGGCCACGGGCTGGTCGGGCTCACCGAGCGGGTCGGCCTGCTCGGCGGCGCCCTCGCGCACGGCGAGGACGGCGGCGCCTTCTGGCTGCGTGCGACGTTCCGGTGGGTCCCGTGAGCGCCCCGGTCCCGGAGCAGGTGAAGGTGCTCGTCGTCGACGACGACCCGATGGTCCGCGCGGGCCTCACGATGCTCCTCGACGGCGCGAACGGGATCCGGGTGGTGGGTGAGGTCGGCGACGGCGCCGAGGTCCCGGCTGCGGTGGCCCGGCTCTCTCCACGAGTGGTCCTGATGGACCTGCGCATGCCCCGCGTCGACGGAGTCACCGCGACCCGCCGCCTGCGCGCTCATTGCTCGGCACCTGCGGTGGTCGTGCTCACCACGTTCGACGCCGACGACGACATCGTCGCGGCGCTGCAGGCGGGCGCCGGCGGCTTCCTGCTCAAGGACACCGCACCCGACCAGATCGTGCACGCGGTCCTCCGGGTCGCCCGGGGGGAGCCGATCCTCTCCCCGGCGGTCGCGCGCCGGCTGATGGACCAGGCCGTCTCCGCAGCAGGGGTACGCGGCGCCGCCCGGCACGAGCTCGACGTGCTGACCGAGCGCGAGCTCGAGGTCGCACTCGCGGTCGGCCGCGGCCGGTCCAACGCCGAGATCGCCGCTCACCTGCACCTCAGCGTCGCGACCGTGAAGGCGCACGTGTCCAGCGTCCTGGCCAAGCTGTGTCTGGAGAACCGGACGCAGGTCGCCCTGCTCGCCCACGACGCCGGACTGCTCTGACTGGGTGTGTCCCTAATCGGGACGTCACCGGCTTCCCTTGGCCACCACCTCCGAGGGTGCGGTGGTGCTTGGTTGCCGTCCGAGCGCCACTGGAAGTGGTCTTACCTCGGTTCCGACCCAGTGCCCCAGTGCTGCAGGGTGGCGATCGGCTCTTCCCCGGCCCATCCGGGTGCAGACGCGGTGCGGGCGTCAGGCGGCCACGTGGTGTGGCGGTGAACTGTTCGGTGTGTCTATGTAGCGGGCGAGGTTGATCGCGGCGTTGACGTCGCGGTCGATGGCCAGACCGCACGTGTGGCAGTGGTAGATCCGGTCAGCCAAGGTCAGGTCGACCTTGGTGGTTCCGCAACCGGAGCAGGTCTTGGACGACGGGAACCAGCGGTCGGCGATGACGAGCTCGGTGCCGTACCAGGCGGCCTTGTACTCGAGTTGCCGGCGCAGCTCGGAGAACGCGGCGTCGGAGACCACCCTTGCCAACCGCCGGTTGGCGAGCATGCGTCGCCCTCACCCGGCCCAGGTGGTGGTTGAACGCCAGCCGGGACGCCCCGGCGTGCGCCAACAGCCGGTGATGCTGCTCGCCATTGACGTCGAGGGTGAACCGGAAGATCGTGGCCCGGGTCAACGGCACACCGGTATGCGACACCAGTAGGGCGTCGTGACGGGCAGCAGCAAGGGGCACGCATCAGATGGTGCCGGTCAGCACCGACAGAACCGTGAATACCGGGTCGCGCTGAGGAGCAGACGCGGAGTCGACCCTCAAGTGGCTTCGGCGGCGTACTGAGCCGCTCCGAGCGTACGGGCCTGGCGGTCCAAGACGTCGGCGACCTCCGGCCAGGCCGCAAGCTCCGCGGCGGCGTCGACGCGTCGGCGCGACCCCAGACGGAGCGAGAAGTTCTGCAACACCGGCAACGCCGGGATGCCGACTCCGGCGTCGGCTCGCTCGGCGAGGTTGCGCATTCCGTCGGCGTTTCCGCCCGGCGACCCGTGGTCGCCGCTAGCCCACCGGAAGGCCAGCGGAAGCACGTCGCGTACGGCGTCGTGCTCGGTCCGGTCCTCCACCCGCCGGAAGTCCGTCCGCAAGGGAAAGCGGCCGGTGCCGTACCCGATCGTCTCGCTGCCCCAGGCCGCCAGGAACGCATCGCGAGGCAACCAGGCATAGGGATGTCCCTGCGGGTCATGCATGGTGACCCCATCCGGGCCCGCCTCCAGGACCGCGACGAAATGGTCGGCGCCGATCGGCCGGTCCGAGCCGGGCTGATGGAGGAGCAGTCCCATCTCCAACGGCCCGACGAACACGGGCCCACGCTCGCAGAGCACCGTGAGGCGCGCGTACGCCTCCTCCGCAGACGTGAACGTCTCGCGGTCGCTGCCCCAGCCCAGCAAGGTCAGCGCCTGGTCCGGGCCCGTCTCGGGGTCCCACCCAGCAGGGTCGAACAGCGGCAGCGGACCGACCAGCTGGAAACCGAACGGCGACCCGGTCAGGGTCTCGACCAGGCCGGGTCGCCAGGCGTCCTCGACCACCATCGACAGGGTGTTGGCGTAGCAGTACGGACCGGAACCGACGTAAGCGCTCACTCTCCTAACCCGCCACCCGGTCGCTGAACGCCAACCCACGACCCGCCAGCCATGCTCCACCCACAGTCCGCGTGCGCGCCCGAATCACACCGCGACCCCAAGGCCGCGTCGAGGAGCGCTCACGCCCGACAGGTGCCGCAGCGTGGTGGCGATGCTGGCCACCTGGAGCCAACCCGTGGCCGAACTGGTGGTGTTCTCGAACGACTTCGCCAACCGGCGGGCACGCCCCAGGCGACCGCGAGCGACCTCCACCCGCCAGGCGTGCCGGATGGGACGGAACACCGGTTGCTTGTCGTTCCACCCCACCCTTCGCACCTCCAACTCGTGCGCCCGGCCAAGTCGTCGCGCGGCGGCCGCAGTGATCCCACGGTCAACCAGCACCAGCTCCAGCCTGCCGGTCACACCCTGCTCGGCCAGGTGCTGCAACATGAGCTCGCTGGCCCGATTCTCGTGCGTGGAAGCCGGGACCACCAGCGCACCCACCGGCAGGCCCGTCACATCCACGGCCACGATGCGCTTGGCGCCCTTGGTGCGGCCGTAGGGACCACCGCGGTCATGGAAAGTGACCCCGCCGTTCGAGCCACCACGCGCGAGGTGGGTGTCGATGACCACCATCGACGGCGTCAGCTCTCCACGACCGTCCGCTTCGCGTGCCGCCTGATGCAGCACCGTCAACGCCCGAGCCCACGTGCCGTTGCGCGACCAGCGGCGAAACTGCGACCACACCCGCGTCCACGGCCCGAACGACTCCGGCAGGTAGCGCCACTGGCAGCCGGTCTGGGCGATGTACAACATCGCGTCCACCACGGTTCGCAGGTCGTCGCCGTGCTTGCGGCCACGCTTGCCCGGCGCGTTGAACACCGGCTCCAGCAGTCCCCACTGCTCCTCGGTCAGGTCACTTGGGTACGACATGCCCCGCACAGTGCCGATGAGCGCCGGCCGAGCAATAGGAACACACCCAGTGAGCGCTGTCCGGTCAGCCGGCGCCGTTGCGGCGGGCGAACGACTCGTGGTTGCGGATGACCTCGTTGATGATGAGGGTCAGGAACTTCTCGGCGAAGGCCGGGTCGAGCCCCGACTCCTCGGCGAGCCGGCGCAGCCGGGCGATCTGGTAGGCCTCCCGGTCCGGGTCCGCGGGCGGCATGCCGTGCCGCGCCTTGAGCGCACCGACGGCCTGGGTGCAGGTGAACCGCTCGGCCAGCAGGTGGACCAGCGCGGAGTCGAGGTTGTCGATGCTGTGCCGCAGCCGCAGCAGGGCCGCGCCTGGGTCGTCGTCGGGGGCCTCGGTCATGAGCCCATTCTCCCCCGCCGGCGCCGGCTTCGTGGAGCAGCCGCTCACGCCGTGGACGGGTCAGCCGCCGCGGCGGCGTACAACCCATGGCTGCGCGCCCACAGTCGGGTCAGCCCGAGGATCGCCCCGATGCCGGGCATCGGCTGCCCGAGCCGGGTCCCCAGCTCGTGCACCGCCGCCACGATCGCGTCGAGCTCGAGCGGCCGCCGGGCCTCGGCGTCCTGCAGCATCGAGGTCTTGAAGGCGCCGAGCCGCGCGGTCACTGCGTGCCGCGACTCCGGGTCCTCGTCGATCGCGCAGCCCAGCGCGGCACCGATCGCGGCCGCCTCGCGCATCGCCTGCGAGCACAGGTCCCGGACGAGGGGGTCGGCCAGGATGTCCTCGGTGGTCGCGCCGGTGAGGGCCGAGACCGGGTTCATCGTGAGGTTGCCCCAGAGCTTGTACCAGATGTCGTGACGGATGTCGGGGCTCACGGTGACGTCGAGCCCGGCACTACTCAGGAGCGCACCGACGGCCTCGGCGCGAGACGAGACCCCGCCGCCCGGCTCCCCGACGATGAAGCCGTTGCCGGCGACGTGGCGCACCACCCCCGGCTCCTCGACGACGCAGCTGGCGTGCACGACGCCCCCGAGGACCTGCTCGAGAGGCACGGCGGCCGCGACGGTGCCGCCGGGGTCCACCGACCGCAGCGGCTGGTCCCCGAGGACGGTGCCGTGCGTGAACCACCAGGGCACGCCGTTCATCGCGGGCAGGACGACGGTGTCGGGTCCGATCAGCGGCGCGACGAGCCGTGCCGCCGCGGGCAGCGACTGCCCCTTCACCGCGATCACCACGAGATCCTGCGGGCCCAGGTCGTCGGGGAGGTCGGTGGCGTGCGCGGGAGCCGCGACGGGTGCGCTGCCCCGCAGCCGCCAGCCGTGCTCGCGCAGCGCCGCCAGGCTGTCGCCCCGGGCGACCGCGCTGACCTCGCAGGCTCCCGAGGCGGCGAGCCGGGCACCGACGAGGCCGCCGATCGCGCCCACGCCCACGACACAGACCTTCTCCGGAAACATGCCGGACAGCCTGCCACCGCCTCGCCGTCGTCCACCGGAGCAGGCGCCCGGATCGTCTGATTCGGGGCTTGATGCCCGCCCGCACGGGCCAGGGCAAGCCCGCGTCCGGGCCATCGACAGAGTGTCCGGTCCGCAGGCACAGTTCCGCAAGGACCGCTCAACCCGGAATGCGACGACCGAGGAGCTCGAATGAAGAAGGCATCGACTGTCCTGCTTGCGGTGCTGGCGCTGCTGCTCAGCGGCATCGGCACGGCGAGCGCGGTGACCGACGGCGAGCTCGACGGCGACGGTCACCCCTACGTCGGCCTCATGGTCGCGCAGGACGGCGACGGCAACCCGTTGTGGCGGTGCAGCGGCACCCTGATGTCCCCCACCGTCTTCCTGACCGCGGGGCACTGCACGGAGTCCCCCGCCGATCACGTCGAGATCTGGTTCGACGCCGACGTGCAGTCCGGTGTCCCGGACAACGGCTACCCCTTCACCGGAGAGGTCGGCGGGACGCCGTACACGCACCCGCAGTTCGACCCTGACGCCTTCTACCTCTACGACCTCGGAGTCGTCGTGCTCGACGAGCCGATGACCATGTCGACCTACGGCGCGCTGCCCGAGCTGAACTCCCTGGACAAGCTGAAGACCAGGAGGGGCCAGCAGGACGTCACCTTCACCGCGGTCGGCTACGGGCTGCAGAAGAGCTTCCCCGACGCCGCGTCCTGGAAGAACAGCGCGCTCAAGGTCCGCATGGTCGCCCACCCGCACCTGCTGCAGATCAACACCGGATTGACCGGCGACGGCTCGCTGCTGCTGTCGAACAACGCGCACACCGGCGGCACCTGCTTCGGCGATTCCGGCGGCCCGAACTTCGTCGGCACCTCCAACGTCGTCGCCGGCGTCACCTCGTTCGGGCTCAACCCCACCTGCGGCGGGACCGGCGGCGTCTACCGGGTGGACCGCGCGGACGACCTGGACTGGCTCGCGCAGTTCCTCGGCTGAGAGCCGACCTGGGACCCGGGCGTGGACTACTGTGGCCAGTGACCGGTTCAGCCCGGGTCCAGCTCGGACCCATCGGCGTGAGCCGGTCGAAAGGCGGACGTCATGACGACGCCGACCGACCTCTTCCCCTCCTCCACGCCGTCCGGCCGGCGGGAGCCCCTGCGACTACGGCTCGACGCCGTTCTCGGCGACGGCGCCGTGGACGGCGCCTGGTGGCCCCAGTCCACTGACCTACAGCTGGAGCTCGCCGATCTCGTCGACCACTTCCCCGTCGAGCTCGGCCGGGTGCAACGCGTGGTCTTCTCCCGACCCGACTGGGACACAGCGCCTCACCGGGTGCGCGTCGGACGCGGGCCGATCAAGGTCGGCTCCTTCCCGCACGACGACACCCATCAGGTGTGGCTGAAGATGTCCACGCACGCCTTGATCCGGTTGACGGTGAAGGCTCCCGACGTCACTGCCGCCGCCGACCTGCACTGGACCGACGACGGGGGCTCCTGGTGGGACCCCCACCCCGTCGCTCCCTCCGAACGGACCTGAGCGCGGGCTCGACACGGCGCGAGCGGCCGCGGGACCGCCATGACCCGCACCGCTGAGGGGTACGGCGTGGCATGGCGACTCTGCTGGACCTGCCGACCACCGACCGCGAGCGCTGGGCGGAGGAGGTGCTGGACCGGCTCACCCCGGCCATGACGGGCCTGGGGGTGCTGTTCCTCCTGCTCGTCCTCGGCGAGAGCCTCGCGCGCGAGGGATCGGCGGTCGGTCTGGCCCTGACCCTGCTGGGCTGGGCGCTCTGGCTGGTGTTCGTGATCGAGTTCGTGGCCCGCATGGTCGTGGCGCCGAGCACCACCCGGTTCCTGCGTCGCAACTGGTGGCAGGTGGTGTTCCTGGCCCTGCCGTTCCTGCGGGTGCTCCGGCTGGTCAGGGCGGTGCGACTGCTGCGGACCGGCCGGGTGCTCTCCTCGGCGGTCCGCTCCTCCCGTTCCGCGCACCGGGTGCTGGGTGGCCGGATCGGCTGGCTGGCAGTGGTGTGGGCGATCACCGTGCTGGCCAGCAGCCAGCTGCTCTACCAGTTCTCCGGGTACGGCCGCTACGGCGACGCACTGCACGCGGCTGCACTGGCCACGATCACCGGGGAGCCTCTGGGCCGCTCCGACGGCTTCGCGGAGGTGCTCGAGCTGTTGCTGGCCCTCTTCTCGGTGGTCGTCTTCGCCACCCTCGCCGGCAGTCTCGGCGCGTTCTTCCTCGAGCGCCGCGACGACCGCACCAACGTCCGCGGATCGAGCGAGGCATCACGGATGACCCCCCTGACGGGGTCCAAGGACCCTGGGGAGAAATCGGTCGCCATCGGAGACTGAGCCTGGTCGCGCGACTGCGAAGCCAAGGGGGCGACCACTGGTTGTCGGTCGGTGGAAGCTGGTGATCGCATGACTCACGAGACCTTGACGTCGAGGACCGCGAAGGCGGTCCCCGCGCGGAGCACGGAGGACCCAGCGCCCGCTGGGAACCGGGCGGGGGAAACGGCCGGAGCGGCCCCACCGGTGCCACTCGACCGGCTGGTGTCGGTCGCCGTGCTCACTCCGGCCCAGGCCACGGTCGTCGCCGTGGCGCTGCTCGACGCCGCGGCGACGAGGGGGGACCACCGCGACGGCGAGCAGCCCTTCGACGTCCGGCTCGGCGCGGTGCTCCTCGAGCCCTCGGGTGAGGTCGACGTCGGCCAGGCGTACGCCGACGACGGCACCCGGGTCGGCGACGTCCTGGCGCAGCTGCTCCAGAACGCCCGCCGGCTCCCGGCGCACCCCAAGCCCGAGCAGCTCTCGCTCCTGCGACGGCTCGAGGAGACGGTCGCCGGCCCGGTGCTCGCACCGGGTGCGCGGGCGCGCGAGCTCGAGGCAGCGCTGGCCGACTCGGCCGGACCGAGGTGGCGCGAGCGCCTGACGGGGCAGCTCGCGGCTCTCGTCCGGGCCTTCGCCCACGTCGCCCACACCGCCGCTGCAACGCCCGGCGGGTCGTTCCAGGCCGTGCCCGTGCACGCCGCCGCCGTTCACGCCGCGCCCGACGCCGGACCTCACCGGCCGCCCACGCCCACCACGGCGACGGGCTCCTCGCACTCGGCGCCACGGCGCCGCTCCGCGGCCGCGGCTCCGCCCGGCCGCGCGCCTCGCCGCCGCGGGTCGTTGCTCCATCGCCGTACCCGAGGCCGCAGGGTGGCGATCATCGCGCTGGTGCTGGCTGCCGTGCTCGCGGGCAGCGGCTACGTCATGCTGCGCGGTTCAGACCTCCAGCTCCCCGGTCTCGGTTCCGACGAGCCGTCCTCCCCGGCGTCGACCGCACCCGCCCCGCCGGCGAAGCAGCCGGCCAAGCAGACCAAGCAGACCAAGCCGGCACCCCCGCGCGCCGTGCCCGCCCTCGCGCCCCGGCGGGCCGGCCCGATCAACGCCGTCGCGGTGCAGAAGGCCGGCACGTGCCGGCCCGGCGCCGCCTGTCCGGTCACGGTGACGGTGCGCTTCCGGCCGACCGCGACCAGCCGGACCGTCGGCTGGAAGGTGGGCGTGGCACGGGTGTGCACGAAGCGTGACGTCGCCTGGTCTGCCCCGGTCGCCGTGACCGCCCAGCCCGGGTGGAGCACCGTCTATGCCAGCTCCTCGGTCGAGGTCCCACAGGGCCGCCGTCCGTTGGCCCTCGTCGCACTGACGACCAAGCCGGACCGGGCCCAGTCGCGGCCGGTGCCGATCGCCGGCGCCTCGCTGCGCTGTTGAGCCGGCCATGCTCAGCGTCGAACGAGGTCTGCTGGGCGGGAACCGGTCCGGCTCGAGGCCGGGCCGGCCGGCCCGGCTCCCGGTCGCCGCCGCCCTCGACCCGTGGGCGATCGGGGCGGTGGCCGTCCTGGCCGGGCTCGGGCTGGCCAACCTCGCGGCCCTCGGCGACGTGTCGGTGATGCAGCACCAGCTCGTCGTGGTCGTCGCCGGAGTGGCGCTGTTCGTGGTGCTGCGTCGCTGGCGCACCGACGGCCTGCTGTGGCTGGGCTGGGGCTGCTACGGCCTCAGCCTGCTGCTGCTGGTGGCTGTCGACCTCGGCGGGACGACCGTCAACGGGGCGCGCAGGTGGCTGGCCTTCGGCTCCTTCACGATGCAGCCCTCCGAGCTGGCCAAGCTCGGCCTGGTGCTGGTGCTGGCACAGGTGCTGGGCAGCGACCGGTCCTGGCCGAGGCGCCTGGTCGCAGCGCTCGCCGTCGCTGCCGTGCCGATCGCCCTGGTCCTGGCGGAGCCGGACCTCTCGACCACGGCGGTGCTCTGCGCGGTCGTGGCCAGCATGCTGCTGCTCGGCCGGATCCCGCTCAAGGTGCTGGCGCTCCTCGTCGTGACCGCTGCACTGCTGCTCCCCCTCGGCGAGCAGCTGATGCACCCCTACCAGCAGGAACGGCTGAACGCCTTCCTCAGTGGGTCGACCGACGCCAACGGGTCCGGCTGGACGATCCTGCAGATGCACATCGCGCTCGCCTGGGGCGGGGTGACCGGCGGCGCGGACCATCCGCTGCACCGCCTGGTGGCGCTGTACCTGCCGAGCCGGGAGACCGATCTCGCCTTCGTCAGCCTCGTGGAGCAGCACGGGGTGATCGCCGGCACGGTGGCGGTGCTGGCGACGGCCGTGCTGGTGTGGCGCATCGTCGGTGCCAGCCGCCGGGCGCGCAGCCGCGCGGCCGCGCTGGCCGCGGCCGGCTTCGCGGCGCTGATCAGCGTCGAGGTCGCGGTCTCGGTCGCGAGCAACCTCGGGCTGATCCCGACCGCGGGCGTCCCGTTCCCGCTGCTCAGCTACGGAGGTACGGCGGCCACCGTGCACATCGCGGCGCTCGGCCTGGTGCTCGCCCTGCGCGCCGACGGGGAGACCCATCGCCTGTGGGCCCCGGGGAGGCCGGAGACCGTCCGGCCGCGGCTGGTCCGCACGACCGCCACCGTCGTCACCGGGGCGATGCTCGGCATGGTCGGCTTCGTCTGGCAGCTGCAGACTGCCGACGGGTCCCAGCTCCGCGCGGCCGCGCTGCGCCAGATGATGCGGTGCACGGCCGTTCCCGCCGCTCGAGGTGAGATCACCGACCGGCACGGAGAGCTGCTGGCCGTCGACGTACGACGCGACCGGGTGGCGGTCGTCCCCGCGCTGGTGCAGCCCGGCGACGTACCCACCCTGGCAGCGCTCACCTCGCGCCCGGACGCGGTCCTGCAGCGGCTGCTGGACCGGAACGCGAAGAGCCTGGACCTCACCGTCGCCACCCTTCCGCCGTCGGCAGGTCAGCGCGTCCGCGAGGCCGGCCTGGGCGGGGTCTTCGTCGTGCCCGACACCAGCCGGCGCTATCCGACCGGTGACCTCCTCGGGCCGGTGCTCGGCTGGACCGGCATCGCCACCCCCGTCGAGGCGGACCGCTGGCCCGACCTCCCGCCCGGGGCCCGGGTGGGCCGAACCGGCCTCGAGCAGCAGTACGACCCCCTTCTGCGCGGCACCGACGGCCAGCAGTGCGTCTATGTCACGCCGGCGGGGACTCCCGCAGCGCTCGGTCCCTACACGCCGCCTCGACGCGGGAGCACCCTGCGCCTCACCCTCGATCTGGGCCTGCAGCGCAAGCTCACCGGCGAGCTCGCCCGTGCGCTGCGCGGCCTGCCGGGCCAGCCCCGCGGCGACGTCGGCGGCTCGGTCGTCCTCGACCCGAGGAACGGCCAGGTGCTGGCGATGGCCAGCCTGCCCTCCTACAGCAGCCGGGTCTTCGGGCCGCCGGTGGACAGCAAGGCGCTCACCGCGCTGTCGCGCCGTCCGGCGAGCCCCATGCTCCACCACGTGACGCAGGTGGCTGCGCCACCAGGGTCGACGTTCAAGCTGGTGGTGGCCGCGGCCGACCTCCGGCGAGGCCTGGTGCCCGCAAGCCGGGTGCTGCCCGGCGGCGGCGCGTGGTCGCTCGGCAGCCAGTCCTTCGGCAACTGGATGCCGCTGCCCGCCCAGAACATGCAGCAGGCGATCGCGTGGTCCAACAACGTGTACTTCTACCAGCTCGCCTGGGCTCTCGGTCCCGAGCCGATCATCCGCACCGCGCGCAGCCTCGGTGTCGGCCGGCCGACCGGCATCGACCTGCCCGGGGAGAGCGGCGGCTACCTCGGCACCCCGACGTCGGTGACCCGGGCCGGCGGCACGTGGTACCCGGGCTCCACGGTGATCCTCGGCATCGGCCAGGGCTACCTGACCGTCACACCGTTGCAGGATGCGCTATGGACGGCCGGGGTGGCGACGGGCGCCATGGTCACGCCCCACCTCGGCCTTGCCTACGGCACGGGCCGGCAGGGTTTCACGCACCTTCCCTGGCCGCGGCCGGACCGGCTCCCCTACGCCCACAAGCTGGGGCCGGTGCGGGAGGGGATGGCGCTGGCCGCCACGTCGGGCACCGCGAGCATCCTGAACGCGCTGCCCGTCACGTCCGGCGCGAAGACCGGCTCGGCACAGGACTCCTCCGCCCCCAACGGCGCGCCCGACTCCTGGTTCACCGCCGCGGCGCCGCACCGGCACCCGCGGATGGTGGCAACGTCGTTCGTCCGCGGCGGCGGGCACGGGGTGAGCACGTCCGGCGCGGTGGTGCTCCCCGTGATGCAGTACTTCTTCGCGCACGAGCGGGAGATCGTCCGCGTCGGGCAACCGCCCGCCAAGCGCCGGTGAGCGCCGCCGACGGCACGAGCGCCGGTCAGGTGGCGTCGACGAAGGTGTCCTCGTAGGCGCGTACGACGTCAGGGTCGGCCAGGCAGCGGGCGGCCCCCTCGGCGACGCAGGTCAGCGGCCGCTCGGCCATCCGGACCGGGAAGGCGAACGCCGCCTCGATGAGCTTGTCGAACCCGCGCAGCAGGCTGGAGCCGCCGAACACCGTCACCCCGTCGCTCAGGATGTCGTCGGCGGCCTGCGGCGGCAGGTCGTCGAGGGCGCCGGCGAGGGCGTCGATGATCGCGTCGGCGGTGGGCCGCAGCGCGTCGAGGACCTCCGCCGACTCCAGCGTCAGCAGTCGCGGGCGCCCCGTGGCCAGGTCGATGCCCTGCACGACGGAGGAGAGCCCGTCCTCGGCGTCCACCCGGCACTTCAGCGACTCGGCGGTCAGCTCGCCGACGAGCATCTGGTGCTCGGAGCGCAGGTAGCGGTAGAGGCCGAGAGTCATCTCGTCGCCGGCGATCCGCGACGACCGGTGGGACAGCACGCCGCCGTAGCAGAACGCCGTGATCTCCGACGTACCCCCGCCGATGTCGACGACCATGTGCGCCCGGGGCTCGAGCGGGTCCAGGCCGCAGCCGACGGCGCCGGCGATCGGTTCGGGGACCACCTCGGGCTTGCGGATGCCGGCCTCCCGCGCCACCTCGAGCAGGGCACGCCGCTCCAGTGCGGTCGCTCCGGCCGGCACGCCGATCACCGCCCGCGGGCGGGTGCGCTGCCAGGCCGGGGCGGCGATCCTGCTCAGCACGCCGACCACGAAGGCCCGGGCGGCCTCGAGGTCGACGATCACGCCGTCGTGCAACGGCCGCACGGCCGTCAGCCCGACCGGGCAGCGGCCCATCAGATGCCGCGCCTCGTGGCCGACCAGCAGCGGTCGCACGCGCCGGGAGCGCGCCTCGGAGGTTCGCACCACCATCACCGATGGTTCGTCCAGCACGACACCGCGGCGCTGGTGGCAGACCACCGTGTTGGCGGTGCCGAGATCGATGCCGAAACCGGTCATGCGAGACCAACCTCCTGACAGACCCGAGGGACCTCCACGGTAGGTCCGCGCGCGCCGCTTGGCATCGGGCCGTTGGTCCCGGAGGGACGAGGCGCTGCGGCCCTCGGCGGCCGATCCACCGCGTGACACCGGGTGGGCCTTCGTGAGAGATGCTGCCCGGGATGCAACCGTCTCCCGTGCCCAGGCGTAGACATCTCGACAGCACTCGGCGGGAAGGGCGGTGACGGGGTGAGTCCGGAGGAGTTCGACGACTTCTATGCCGGCAGCTTCGGGCGGTTGGTGGGGCAGCTCCAGGCGATGATCGGCGACCGCGACGAGGCCCAGGAGTGTGTCCAGGAGGCGTTCGTCCGGGCCTGGTCCCACCGGCGCTCGCTCCGGGAGGTGCACTCACGGGAGGCCTGGGTGCGCACCACGGCGTACCGCCTGGCGGTCAGCCGATGGCGACGCACCGTGCGCAGCTGGCGGGCGCCGGACCGTGCCGTCCAGCCGGAGCGGGCCGCGAAGGAGCCCGACGAGTCCCGCGTGGCGCTCATGACCGCGCTCGCCCAGCTGCCCGCCGACCAGCGACGCGCCCTCGTGCTGCACCACCTGTGCGACCTCCCGGTCGCCGAGGTCGCCGCCGAGGTCGGGGCACCGGTCGGCACCGTCAAGGCCCGGCTCTCCCGGGGCCGAAACGCCCTCCATTCCCTGCTCGACGACACCTTGACCCCGGGAGGGGGCCGCCATGTCTGACCTCTTCGACCCGCTCCGCGACATGCCGCGGGAGCCCGTCTCGTCCTTGCCCGCGGCAGAGGTCCGCCGCCGGGGTGACCGGCAACGCCGCCGGCGTGCGGCGGTCCAGGTCCTCGGCGGAGCGGCCGCGGTCGCGATCGTCGCCCTCGGCGCGACCAGCCTGGCCGACCGGTCTCCGAGCAGCTACCGCGAGGTGCCGCCCGCCAGCCAGGGGCCGTCGCCGTCGGAGCAGGCGGCAGGGCCGGCGACGCGCGTCCCCGACGGCTTCCCTCTCGACCAGGGCATGGCCGAGGCGGCCAGCGTGAGGGGGCCGTCACGCAAGGCGCTGTGGCTGACGGACATGACGATCTGCGGCGACGTCGCCCCCTACTCCCCTGCCGACGTCACCACCGACGCGGTCGGGGTCATGCACGACGACACCGGCTACAGCCAGCGTCGCCAGCTCATGGTGTACCCGGACGCGGCGACGGCGCACCGGATGGCGCGGGACCTGGTGGCCGAGTTCGAGGGCTGCCCGCGCTACGACACCGACACCGGCGACACCGGCCACGGGGAGGCCCTCAACGAGGTGACCCCGCGTGAGCTCGGCGACGAGGCGTGGACCGTCAAGAACGGTGCGATGTTCGACGGCGCGCCGACGATCGGCGAGAACATCTACGCGGTCGTGCGGGTCGGGAACGCCGTGCTCTACTCCTGGGCCGGCGGCGAGACCTCCGGCCTGACGAACCCGCCTGGCTTCGAACGCAACGCCCAGGCCGAGCTCGACGGACTGGCCGGCCCGGTGGCGGCGATGTGCGTGTTCACCGGGGCCGGCTGCGGGGCCGGGGCGTCACAGACCGACACACCGACCGACTCACCGACGGTGACCGGCAAGACCTTCGGACCGGACACCTACGGCGACCTCCGGCTCTTCCTGACCCCCGAGGAGGTCGCGGACACCGGCCAGGCGACCGTCAACAAGGACCCCGGCACAGGGCCGAACTCCTGTCGCTCGCTCACCTACACCGGCGACGAGCCCGGTCGCATCGACGGCTACGTCACGTCGTACGGCGTCGAGGTCCTCTTCGCCCCGGACGGTGTCACGACGCCCGAAGGACTCGGTGTCGGCTCGTCGGTCTCGGACCTCAGGCGGCTCTACCCGGAGGCCGAGAAGATCGTCTCCGGCTACCTCATCCCGCTTCCCGGCGGCAGGCGCTACGCCGCCCTCGTCGACGGTGTCGACGTGGTCACCCTCTCGCTCGAGTCGAACGACCAGACCTGCGTGCGTTGAAGGCCTCGTCCTGCCCATCGGCGCGGCTGCCACGTCTCTCGCCCAACCACGGCCGGTTATCGACTGCGAACCAACGCCCCTCCAGAGCGGCAGACAGCAAGCGGCACCCCCTCGTCACCGAGGGGTGCCAACTTGTTGGCAGAGCCCTACGGCCGGCCGCCGCCTCCGCCACCCCTGCTGCCTGCGCCGGGGGCAACAGCGACCGGGACGGACAGAGTCGCCGTGTCAACGACTGTCACGCCTGCCGGCGGGTTGAAGGTCAGCGTGTAGGCGCCAGCCGTGGACGGCCGCCAGTTGTAGCCGAAGACGATGGCGCCCGCGGCGTTGATCTCGCCCGGCATGGCAGCGGTGGAGGTCGCCGGACCGGTGATCGTCACCGTTGCGCCAGGTCCCCAGACTCGCGCGGCCATGAGCTCGGGGGTCGCCGAGTACGTGCCGTCGCTGTTGGCCTTCGCCAGGATTCCGTAGGCAGAGTTCCTGTCGAGCTGACTCGGTTGCAGCTTGACCACCGAGTAGCCCTGCATGTCTCCTGTGTGGGAGGTCGAGGTGAGGCCCATCTCGACGCGTATCGGGGCGCCGACCTTGAACGAGGCTTCGCCGCCGGCGAGGTTGTCGCCCCACTTGGCTGTGGCCGTGTCGGTTTCCTGCACCACGTACTGCGCCTGCCACTTGTTGACCCCTTGCACGTAGTAGTAGGCGCTTGGATCGATCTCGTAGCCGGTGGCTGGGGCCCCTGTCGGCGGCTGCTGCGCTGGGTTGGTGAGCCCGAAGCCGGCGCCTGCGCCGACGAACACCGCCGGGACGGACAGGTTGTTGGTGACCGTGGTTTCCCCACCGCCGCCACCGCCGCCACCGCCGCCACCGCCACCGCCTGGCCCACCGCCACCGCCTGGCCCGCCGGCTGCGGTGGCAGACGGTGTGATGGCGAGCGCGAGCGCGGCGATGACCGCCGCGAAGACGGTAAGAATCTTCTTCAACATGACTGGTCCTTCTGATGATCTCTTCGCAGTCGTGGCTTGATCGTGCAAATCTGATCGCGTCTCAGCCGCGATCAGATAGTTGGTTGTCCCCCCCTCGACGAAATGTGGCTCATCCGAATCCAGGGTGTAGGCGTGGCCTGAAGCCGCCTGTCTCGAGCAGGCATCGGGCGATGTAGTTGGTGAGGTTGCGGAACCCGAGTGCTGAACCGCGCAGGTGCTCGAGGCGTCCGTTGATGGCCTCGGTGGGACCGTTGCTCGTACCAGGTCTGTCGAAGTAGGCCAGCACGTCGGCAGCGCGCTGCTTCAGCGTCCGCCCGAGCCTGGTGAGCTCGATCAGCGCGCTTGGGACGCCGCTGGTGACCGAGGCGATGAGTTGCTCCATCAGCCGGCGACCCTGCGTGCGGTCGGGGTCGCGGTAGGCGGCGATCATCCGCTGGTAGATCCCCCAGGTTGCTTCGACCTCGACGTGGGCGTCGGCGGCGAACAGCGCAGCGAGGCGGTCCTTCTGCTTGTCGGTGAGCAGGTCGGCGCCGGTGTGCAACGTCCGCCGGGCGGTGTAGAGAGGGTCACCCTTGTGACCGCGGTGACCGTGGATGGCTTGCTGCACTCGACGCCGGCACTCATCCAACGCCTGACCGGCCAAGCGCACCACGTGGAAGGGATCCATCACCGGCACCGCGTCGGGGAGCTCCTCGTGCGTGGCGGTCTTGAAGCCGCTGAACCCGTCCATCGCGACAACCTCGACCGCGTCGCGCCAGGCCTGCGGACGGTCGGTCAACCACTGCTTGAACGCCTGCTTGGAGCGGCCCTCGACCATGTCCAGCAGCCGGGCGGGGCCCGTGCCATCACGGATGCCAGTCAAGTCGATGATCACCGTGACGTACTTGTCGCCCTTCCTGGTGTGGCGCCACACGTGCTCGTCGACGCCAATGACCTGGACGCCGTCGAACCGCGCGGCGTCGTCGATCAGCAGCCGCTTGCCCTCGGTCAGGACCGCGTCATTGGCGGTGTCCCATGCGACGGCGAGGGCTTCGGCGACACGCGCCACGGTCAGGTGTTGGACCACGATCGCTTCCAGCGCCCACCGCAGGGCCGAGCGGGAGAGCTTCGCGCGTGGCTCGGCGACCTTGCTGGTGTCCTGGCGCCACACGTGTCCGCAGCCGATGCACCGGTAGCGCCGGACGACCACCTCCAGCGTCGTGGGTCGCCAGCCGAACGGCTCGTGCGCGAGCCGGCGCACGACGGTGTCGCGCGGGACGCCCTGGCAGCCGCAGCGGCGGCACCACTGGTCCGGCTCGACAATCCGGCAGGCGAGAACCGCACGGTCCGGCTCGAGTCGCTGGCCGGTGACTTCGAGGCCAAGAGAATCCAGTCGGCAGAACCTGGTCAGGTCAGGGCAGGAGAAGCCGCCCTGCGAGGTAGCGTCGGGCACGTCGAGGTCTTCCGGATGGGCGGTGTGAGAACTTCCATCCTCGGGAGACCTCGACCCCTATCTGCTCACCGACGCGCCGACCAACACCGCGTACGACCTCACGCGTCGGCTACACCCTCAACTGGGAAGAGCCCGAAATGTCTTCTTTCAGTCTTCGCAACCGGACGTGACTGCGTCAGGGGCGAAGAACCGCCTGTTCGTCCTCGACCGCGTCAAGCAGCGCTCGGTGCTCAGGGTCGAAAGGCCCGTCCCGACCGGGGGCAGTCGAGAAGTGGCGAGAAGGCGGTGCTTGAGGGGTACCTCAAGCACCGCATGACGTTCGACCTCAAGTGCGAGGGACTGACCGCCGAACAGCTCGCCACACGACCCTCTACCTCGTCCGCCGCGGCACGTGGCTGATGTGGGCCATGGCGGCACGGATTCTGAGACTTCTCGAGCTCCATCGGCGACGGCGGCGACGGCGGCGACGGCGGCGACTGAGTGACGCTGGTCCACCTCGTCGACGTCGTCCTCATGCCTGGCGGGTGGAGCCGGAGCAACGGAGGTGAAGGGCCATGGCGTCCGGTCACGGCATCAAGGCCTACAGTCAGGCCTTGGATGCGCCCTGAGTCCCTCGTCGCTACCTCTCGTCCGTGACCCGGCGCGGCGACGGGAAGACCACACGCGAAAGGGGTCGCCAACCAACCCCTGGGTGGTCGCCGCCAGGCTCGGGTCCCACTGGGGTACCGAAGCCGGTTGGTGCCGAGAATGACAAAACCCCAGGAGAGGAAGTTGGCCTCTGACCTGGGGCTTTAAGGAGAGCCGCCTGTCGGAATCGAACCGACGACCTATTCATTACGAGTGAATCGCTCTACCGACTGAGCTAAGGCGGCACGCTGCCCGGCAGTTGGCCGAAGCCGTCCCCGGGCAGCGCGTGGAAGTATACGGACAACCGCGCGAGCGCGCGAAACGAGCGCCTCAGGCGGCGACCGCCACCTGGTTCTTCTCGGTGGCAGCGCGGCCGGTGACCCAGGTCTGGTCGGCGCCGCACCAGCAGGTGAAGGCCACCTCGATGCCGTGGTCGGTGTTGACCACGGAGGTCACCTGGCTGGGAAAGATGAGCTGGCGCTTCTCGCACGCGGAGCAGACGTGATCGAACATGGCGACCTCCCTCGAAGGAACGTGAATGGTGCACCACCATGGTGACCACTCCCAAGCCATAGGGGTAGCCTCGGTTTCCTAGATCTCACCAAGGATGCTCCTATGCTTTCGCTGCACCAGCTCCGCTGCTTTCTCGCAGCGTACGAGCAGGGCTCGCTGACCGGCGCGGCCGAGCTGCTCGGCTACGCCCAACCGTCGGTGTCGGAGCAGATCCGCACCCTGGAGCGGTCGCTCGGCACGCCGCTGTTCACCCGGGTCGGCCGGGGCGTGGTGCCGACGGCAACCGCCGAGACGATGCGCCCGTACGCCGAGCGCGCGATCGCCGCCGCGGAGGAGGCCCGACGCGTCGCCCAGGAGGTCACCGCGCTCGAGACCGGCACCATCCGGTTCGGCATGTTCGGCACCGCCCGCCTGTACGCCGGGGCCGGTCTCGTCGCCGACGTGCTGGCCCGGCACCCGGGCGTCCGCGTGGAGCTCGTCGGCCAGAATTCCTCCGATGTCCAGGAGGACCTGCGCCGCGGCCGGATCGAGGCCGCGATGATCGCGGTCCCCACGGTCAGCGAGGGCATGGCGGTCATGCCGGTCGCGCGCGACGAGCTGGTCTACATCAGCGCCGACCCGGAGCGGCTGGCGAGCCCGGTCACCGCCCACCGGCTGTCCCAGGCCTCCCTGGTGATGCCGGAGACCACCTGGCGCGCCGTCGACTCCACCCGGATCGTGCTGCGCACGATGCTGCACGAGACCGGCCGCAACCCGCAGACCCGGATCGAGGTCGAGGACGTCGAGACCGCCGTGGAGCTGGTCGGCATGGGGCTTGCCGACTCGGTCATCCCCCGCGGCGCGGCCACCCAGCTCCTGCCCCGGCTCGCCCCGAAGGCCGGCTGGGTCTCCCTGCGCCCGCGCCAGTACGACGTGCTGGCGATCGTGCACCGGGCCGACGCCAGCCTGTCCCCCGCGGCGCAGCTGATGATCGAGCTGGCCACGAAGCGCATCCACGAGGTCGCGGAGCCGGTCCACCCCCGCTGACGGCGCGAGCGCCGTTCGGCTCAGCGACCCTCGAGCAGCGGACCCGCCGGGTCGTGGCTGATCCCGTTGCGCCGCGCCGCCATCGCCGACAGCGCCTCGAGCGCCACCCGGTTGGCCAGGAACGCCGTGATCTCGGCGTGGTCGTAGGGCGGCGAGACCTCCACGATGTCGATCCCGACGACCGGCAGCTCCAGGCAGATCCGGCGTACGGCGTCGAGCAGCTGTCGCGAGGAGAGGCCCCCCGGCTCCGGGGTGCCCGTGCCGGGAGCGTGCCCGGGGTCGCACACGTCGACGTCGACGGAGAGGAACACCCCCTCGCACTCGTCGAGCGCAATCTCGAACGCCTCGTCGAGACAGCCGTCGAGGCCGCGCCTGCCGATCTCGGTCATCTCGAAGGAGCGCATCCGCTGCTGCGCCATCCAGGACAGCGTCTCCGGACCGGGCCAGTAGCCGCGCAGCCCGATCTGCAGGAACCGGTCGCCGCGCAGCGCGCCGGACTCGATCAGCCGGCGCATCGGCTGCCCGTGGCCGTAGAGCGAGCCGAACTCGATGTCGCCGGTGTCGGCGTGCGCGTCGAAGTGCAGCATCGAGACCCGGCCCATCCCGTGGTGCCGGGCGACGCCGGTCGCGTCCGGCAGCGCGATGGTGTGGTCGCCGCCCAGCACGAGAGGTACGGCGCCCGCCTGCGCGACCGTGAACACGGCGGCCTCGAGGTCGTGGATGGAGCGCTCGATGTCGCCGGAGAACATCTCCACGTCGCCGGCGTCGAGCACCCGCAGGTCGGCGAGCGCGTCGGTGCGCAGCGCGAGGTGCGGCCGCGACCCGTCGTGGGGCAGATAGCACGCCTGCCGGATCGCCATCGGCCCGAACCGGGTGCCGGGCCGGTGCGAGGTGCCGCCGTCGAACGGGGCACCGACGATCACCACATCGGCACCGTCGAACGTCGCCGGGTCGGACAGGTCGCAGCGCTCGACGCCGAGGAACGTCAGGTCCGGGCCGAACTGCGGGCCGTAGCGCGTCATCAGCAGTCCACCGTCCCGTCCGGGACCTTGCCCTGCACGAGGTAGGCCTCCACCGTGCGGTCCACGCACGCGTTGCCGGCGAGGTAGCCGGTGTGGCCGTCGCCGTCGCGGCGCACCAGCACCCCCGAGTCGAGCTGGGCGGCCAGCGACTCGGCCCACTCCAGCGGCGTCGCCGGGTCCCGGCTGGTGCCGACCACGACGATCGGGGCGGCGCCGGCGGCGTGGATCTCGTGCGGGACCCGGCCGGTGTCGATCGGCCACTGGCTGCAGCTGGACAGGCTGTAGGCGAAGATGGCGCCGAAGGTCGGCGAGACCTTCTCGAAGCGCGGGATGTAGGGCGCCACCTGCGAGCTCGGGATCGCATCGTCGTGGTCGAGGCAGTTGACGGCGTAGAGCGCCTCGAGGGAGTTGTCGAGGTAGCCCTTGGGCCCGCGCGAGGTGTAGGCGTCCGAGAGCGCCAGCAGCGTCTGGCCGTCACCGTCGATCGCGGTGCGCAGCGCGCCGTCCAGGATCGGCCAGTAGTTCTTGTCGTAGAGCGGCGTCCAGATGCCGAGCACGGCGTTGCCCACCTCGAGGGTGCGGTCGCCGACGGGCAGCGGGTCCTTCTCGATCGAGTCCAGCAGCGTGCGGATCCGGGCGGTGCCGGCGTCGACGGTGTCGCCGAGGAAGCAGTCGCCGCGGTCGACGCAGGCCCCGACGTACGCCCGCAGCGCGGTCTCGAACCCCTTGGCCTGCACGAGGTTGAGCTGCAGCGAGCTGATCGAGGGGTCGAGCGCTCCGTCGAGCACCATCCGGCCGACCCGCTGCGGGAACAGCTCGGCGTACATCGCTCCGAGGAAGGTGCCGTAGGAGGCGCCGAACCAGCTGAGCTTGGGGTCGCCGAGCGCGGCGCGCAGGATGTCGACGTCGCGGGCGGCCTCCTCGGTGGAGACGTGGCCGGCCAGGTCGCCGCTCTCCTGCACGCAGCCCTGCCCGAACTCGCGCAGCAGCCGGTCGGAGTCGGCCACCTCCGCGGGGGTGTCCGGGTCCGGGTCGCTGGCCACGAAGTCGTCGAGCTCGGCGTCGCTGAGGCACTGCACCGGCGTGCTCTCGCCGACCCCGCGCGGGTCGAACCCGACGATGTCGAAGGCGTTGAGCAGCTCGGTGCCGAAGTACGTCGACGCATTCGACGCGTAGTCGACGCCGGAGGCGCCGGGACCGCCCGGGTTGACCACCAGCGAGCCGACGCGGTCGCCCTGGTCGCGCGCCGGGACCTTCAGCAGCGCGAGGTCGATCGTGTCGCCGTCCGGCTTCGCGTAGTCGAGCGGCACCGTCAGGGTCGCGCACTGGTTGCCGTCGCAGGGCGACCAGTCGAGCTTCTGGTCGTAGAACCGCGCCAGGGCGGCCTCGTCGGACCCCGCGCCGCCCGGGCTGCCGGACTGCGAACCGGACTCGATCGGCGCCGGGGTCAGGGACGGCTCCGGCGCGTTGGCGCCGCTGGTGGTGTCGCAGCCGGCGAGCGCCAGCGGCAGCACGAGGGCGGCGGCGAAGGCCACGCCGAGCCGGCGACGGGCCGGTGTCCGGATGCTCAGGGGGGTCACGCGCACACTTTAGGCTGCGGTCCCTACGAGTCCGCGTCAGCCGAGGCGCAGCGACACCATCATCGCCTCCAGCGTCATCTCCCGGTTGGCGTTGTACTCCATCATCTGGTCGCGCGCGGCGAAGATCGCGTCGATGCGGCGCAGGTTGCTCTCCGGGGTGGACCGGCGCGCGATCTGGTCGACCTCCGCGCGCATCTCCTCGTTGACGAGGGCGCCCGGGGCGCCCGTCTGCACCGCGATCGCGTCCCGGTAGACCGACATCAGGTCCATCAGCGACCGGTCGATCACGTCCATCACCCGGCGGCGCTCGCGCTGCGTCTGGTGGTGGGTCAGCTCCCGCAGCGCCGCCCGGTAGGCCCGCGAGGCGTGGCTCTTGCGGTCGTCGCCGTAGGTGGTGTCGAGGTCGGTGAGCTCCTTGGCGTTGGAGGACTCGGTGATCGCCGCGGTCTCCTCCTTGGCGATGTCGAGCAGGTTCGCCGCCGCGTTGAGGCAGTCGGCGAGCGTGTGCAGGCCGGCGGGCAGTGAGACCACCTCACGGCGGCGGTTGCGCGTCCTCTCGTCGCGGGCCAGCGCCCGCGCCCGGCCGATGTGGCCCTGGCTGGCCCGGGCGGCGAAGGCGGCCACCGCGTCCGGCGTACCGTCCTGGTCCTGCAGGAACCGGGCCACCTCGCGGGCGGTGGGGGTGGTCAGCGCGACGTTGCGGGCGCGGGACCGGATCGTGGGCAGCACGTCCTCCAGCGTGGGCGCGCACAGCAGCCACACGGTCTTGGGCGTCGGCTCCTCGATCGCCTTGAGCAGGGTGTTGCCGGTGCGCTCGCCGAGCCGGTCGGCGTCCTCGACGACCATGATCTGCCAGCGCCGCTCCACCGGCGCCAGCGCGGAGCGGTGCACCAGCTCGCGCATGTCGTCGATGTAGAGCACCGCGGTCTCGGACCGGGTCACGCTCACGTCGGGGTGGGTGCCGGCCAGCGCGGTCTGGCAGGCATGACAGACCCCGCAGCCGCCGCGCGGGCACTGCAGCGCGGCGGCGAACGCCAGCGCCGCGTTGGAGCGGCCGGAGCCGGGCGGACCGGTGAACAGCCAGGCGTGGGTCATCCCCTGGCCCGCGACGGCCCGGCTCAGGACATCGACGACGTGGCGCTGCCCGACCAGCGTCGACCAGACGGACGTCCCGGTGGCGGTCTCGCTCACGACCGTCGCTCCTGCTCCCGCTCCGCACCCGCCGGCTCGGCGACCCCGTGCCCGCCGGCGTCTTCGGCCATCAGGTCCTGCGTGGTGCGCCGGGCGCCCTCCAGCAGCGGCTCAAGGCGGACCCGGATCGCCGCCTCGACCCGGTCCACCGGCTGCCGCGCGTCGACCACGACGTAACGATCGGGCGAGGCGGAGGCCAGCTGCAGGAACTTCTCGCGGACGCGCTCGTGGAACTCCAGCGACTCCTGCTCGATCCGGTCGCGCTCCTCGAAGCGGGTCAGGCCCTGCTGCGGCGGCAGGTCGAGCAGCACCGTCAGGTTCGGCCTCAGGTCCTCGGTGGCCCACCGCGCGATGCGCTCCACGGCCCGGTCCGTGACGGAGCGGCGGCCGGCCCCCTGGTAGGCCAGCGTGCTGTCGACGTAGCGGTCGGTGACCACGACGGCGCCGCGGGCCAGGGCCGGGGCGATGACGGCCTCGACGTGCTCGGCCTTGTCCGCGGCGTAGAGCAGTGCCTCGGTGCGGTCCGAGATCGCTCCGGTCGCCGGGTCCAGCACGATCCTGCGCAGCTGCTTCCCGACGTCGGTGGCGCCCGGCTCATGGGTCAGCACCACGTCGTACCCGAGGTGCTGGAGCCAGGTCCGCAGCCGGCTGGCCTGGGTGGACTTGCCGGCGCCCTCCCCGCCCTCGAGCGCGACGAAGCAGCCGGTCGCGGAGTAGACCCCCTGCGTGCCGGAGAACGCGTAGCGCAGGTCGCTCACCAGGGGAGTTCCTTTCCGGTCGTCCATCTGACGGTAGGAGACGACACCGACAACGGTCATCAGCACCGCGGCGATGAGGAACGTGAACGCCGCACCGTTGTAGACCAGGAACGGCTGCCCCAGGTCGTCGGTCGGCCCGAATTCGTGGGTCCCGATCAGGCCCGCGATCAGCGGCGCCACCGCCAGCACCAGCGCCAGGGTCAGCCGGATCATCGACCCCACGAACGCGAAGGTCCGTCCGCGGATGTCGTCGGGCACCTCCAGGCCCAGCATCGTGTTGCCGACGATCCAGGCGACGCCGGCGCAGAAGCCCAGCAGCACCGTGACCGCGGTGACGATCTCCAGCGACTGCGACAGCGCCAGCGGGAACAGCAGCAGTCCGGTCGTGGTCAGCGCGATGCCGAACAGCCGGCGCCGCGACAGCCCGCGCAGGAGCCGCGGCCCGCGCCACATGCCGATGCCCAGGCCGAGGAAGACCGCGCCGAACAGGACGCCGTAGCCCGGGTCGCCGCCGCCGAGGTCGTCGACGAACGTGCGGGCCAGTCCGATCACCACGCCACCGGCCGCGAACGCCCCGATGATGCCGGTGACGAGGCCGCGGACCACGGGCGTGGTGCCGACGTACCGCCAGCCCTCGACCACCACCGCCCAGACGGTGCCGTCCCCGTCGGTGTCCGCCGGGCCGCGCGGGATGTGCTTGAGGGTGGCGATCACCAGACCGGAGACCATGAACGTCACGGCGTTGAAGTACAGCGCGAGGTCGATCGGGCCACGGTCGAAGAAGCTGAACAGGTTGCTGTAGAGGTGGTCGACCAGGGTCAGCCCGGAGAACATCAGCGCAGCGGGGAGCGCCGAGCCGTACGTCGTGGCGAGACTGACCTGGTTGGCCGCCTCCAGCCGGTGCCGGGGCACCAGGTTCGGCACCGTGGCGTCCTTGGCCGGGCCCCACACGAGAGAGACGGTCTCGACCAGCACCGTGACCACGAAGATCCACCACAGCCGGTCGACGATCGGGATCGTCAGGAAGAGCGCGCCGCGGATGTAGTCGCCCCAGATCAGCACGTGGCGCCGGTCGAGCCGGTCCGCGACGTAGCCGGCGATGGGGCCCATGATCAGGGCGGGCAGCACCCGCAGGAACAGCACGCCGGCGATCGCGTAGTTGCGCCCGGCGTACGAGTCGGCGCTCGCGCTCGCCAGCGCGGTCAGCGCGAGCAGGCCGATCCAGTCGCCGAGGCTGGACAGGCCCAGACCCACCCACAACCGGCGGAAGTCGGGGATCCTCAGCACCGCCACCAGCGAATGCGGCGGCGCGTGCTGCAGCTCCTCGACACCGGAGGGATGCGGCATGCTCACAGCGCACACCCTACGGCCGGGCGGCCCCGCTCCCGGAACCGTGCGAGGCCCACTCTCAGCTCTTCTTGGCGGTCGTCGCCTTCTTCGCCGTCTTCTTCGCGGTCTTCTTCGCCGGGGACTTCTTGGCGCCCTTCTTGGCGGCCTTCTTCGCCGGGCCCTTGGCGCGTCGCTCCGCGAGCAGCTCGGCCGCGCGCTCGAGCGTCAACGTCGACTCGTCGTCACCCTGGCGCAGGGTCGCGTTGTACTCGCCGTCGGTGACGTAGGGACCGAACCGGCCGCTCTTGAGGGTGATCTTCGCCCCCGTCTCCGGGTCGTCGCCGACCTCCCGGCCCGGGTCGGCCGCCGCCCGACCACGACGCTTCGGCTCGGCGTAGATCTTCAGCGCCTCCTCGAGCGTGATCGTGAGCAGCTTCTCCTCGGAGTCGATCGAGCGCGAGTCGGTGCCCTTCTTCAGGTACGGCCCGTAGCGCCCGTTCTGGGCGGTGATCTCGTCGCCGGACTCGGGGTCGGTGCCGACCACGCGCGGCAGCGTCAGCAGCTGCAGGGCGTCCTCGAGCGTGATCGTGTCGAGGTTCATCGACTTGAACAGCGAGGAGGTCCGGGGCTTGGCCGACTTGGGCGCGTCGTCGGGCAGCAGCTCGGTGACGTAGGGCCCGAACCGCCCGTTCTTGGCCACGATCTCCAGGCCGGTCTCCGGGTGGGTGCCCAGCCGGGCCTCCTCGCCGGCCGGGTTGGCCAGCAGCTCCTTGGCCTTGGCCTCGGTGAGCTCGTCGGGCGGCAGGTCCTCGGGCACGTTGGCGCGGACCGAGTCGCCGGACTCCGTCGCCGTGGTCTCGATGTAGGGGCCGTAGCGGCCCACGCGCAGGTCGATGCCCTCGGCGATGGGGAAGGTGGCCAGCTCCCGCGCGTCGATGTCGCCGAGCTCGGAGACCAGCTTCTGCAGGCCCTCCACGTCGCCGTCGCCGAAGTAGAACGCGGCCAGCTCGGTGTTGCGGTCGCGGCGGCCACCGGCGATCTCGTCGAGGGCGTCCTCCATCGAGGCGGTGAACTCGTAGGACACCAGCCGCGAGAAGTGCTCCTCGAGCAGCCGGATCACCGAGAACGCCAGCCAGGCCGGCACCAGCGCGGTGCCCTTCTTGTAGACGTAGCCGCGGTTGAGGATCGTGCCGATGATCGAGGCGTACGTCGAGGGGCGGCCGATCTCGCGCTCCTCGAGCTCGCGCACCAGCGTGGCCTCGGTGTAGCGGGCGGGAGGCTTCGTCTCGTGGCCCGCGGCCTGGAGGTTCGCGGCGGAGACCTCGTCACCCTCCGCGACCGCCGGCAGCCGGGTCTCGCGATCGTCGGAGTCGCCCTCGTCGTCGCGGCCCTCGACGTACGCCTTGAGGAAGCCGTGGAAGGTGATCACCCGGCCCGAGGCGGAGAACACCACGTCCTCGCCGGTGCCGGCGGCGCCGCCGAGCCGCACGGTGACCGAGCGGCCCTCGGCGTCCTTCATCTGCGAGGCGACCGTGCGCATCCAGATCAGCTCGTAGAGCCGGAACTGCTCGCCGGTCAGGCCGGTCTGCGCCGGCGTGCGGAAGGTCTCGCCGGCGGGACGGATGGCCTCGTGCGCCTCCTGGGCGTTCTTCACCTTGGAGGCGTAGGTGCGGGGCTTGTCCGGGACGTACTCGTCACCGTAGAGGTCACGGGCCTGCTGCCGGGCCGCGGCCACCGCCGACTCCGACAGCGTCGTGGAGTCGGTCCGCATGTAGGTGATGAAGCCGTTCTCGTAGAGCCGCTGGGCGACCTGCATCGTCCGCGAGGCGCCGTAGCCGAGCTTGCGCGAGGCCTCCTGCTGCAGCGTGGTGGTCCGGAACGGCGCGTAGGGCTTGCGGCTGTAGGGCTTGGCCTCCACCGACCGGATCTCGAACGCCGTCTCCTGCAGCGCGGCGGCGAGCGCCTCGGCGCGGCCGCGGTCGAGGTGGACCGCCTGGCTGCCGTCCTTGAGCACGCCCTGGGCGGTGAAGTCCGAGCCGCGGGCGACCCGGGCGCCCTCGACGGAGTAGAGCTTCGCCGGGAACATCCGGACATCCGGGGGGGCACCCCCCGGAAACCCCCCGGGATAGGCGTCGAAGGTGCCCTCGAGGTCCCAGTACGCCGCCGTGCGGAACGCCATCCGCTCGCGCTCGCGGTCCACGACCAACCGGGTGGCGACCGACTGCACCCGGCCCGCGGACAGGCCGGACATGACCTTCTTCCACAGCACCGGGGAGACCTCGTAGCCGTAGAGCCGGTCCAGGATCCGCCGGGCCTCCTGCGCCTCGACGAGGTCCATGTCGATGTCGCGGGGGCTCTCCACCGCCGCCAGGATCGCCGGCCGGGTGATCTCGTGGAACACCATCCGGCGGACCGGCACCTTCGGCTTCAGCTCGTCGAGCAGGTGCCACGCGATCGCCTCGCCCTCGCGGTCCTCGTCGGTGGCGAGGAAGAGCTCGTCGGCGTCCTTGAGCAGACCCTTGAGCTTGGTCATGTGCGACTTCTTGTCGCGAGAGACCACGTAGTAGGGGGTGAAGTCGTGCTCGACGTCGACGCCGAGCCGGGCCCACGGCTCGCCCTTGATCTTGGCCGGCACGTCGGCGGCGCTCTGCGGCAGGTCACGGATGTGGCCGATGCTCGACTCGACCACGTACCCGTTGCCGAGGTAGCCCGCGATCGTCTTCGCCTTGGCCGGCGACTCGACGATGACGAGCTTGCTCCCGGTGCCGTTCTTGCCTGCCACGTGTGATGTGCTCCCTCGCTGCTCGATGCGGTCTGCTTCCGCGCCAGACACGGTAACGCCCTCTGTCAACGCGACGGTGACCTCCCCGGCCCGGGCTGCGGGGGTCAGTCCGTGCCCACCCGGTCCAGGAACCCCTCGGCGACCAGCTCGCGCACCTCGC
The DNA here is from genome assembly GCA_963835385.1 of uncultured Actinomycetota bacterium. GTDB lineage: Bacteria > Actinomycetota > Actinomycetes > Propionibacteriales > Nocardioidaceae > Nocardioides_B. Next base: position 120,557 of record CAWIFK010000005.1, on the reverse strand, counting down.
CGACGTACGCCTCGCGCAGCATCCCGGCGTCGCGCTCCAGCAGGGTGGCGAGCGCGTCGAGGATCTGCCCGACGGTCAGCTCGCCGTCGCAGGCGCCCACGAGCCCTGCGACGACGGTGTCGGCCCGGTGGGCGCGCCGCATCCCGCGCTGCTGGCGCAGCACGATCGTCTCGGGATCGGCGGTCCCGGGCCGTCCCACCGACTCCTCGCGCACGTCGTCGCGCACGGCCAGCCGGGCGGCGAGCAGCGCCTGCTCCGGGCCGAGCCCGGCCAGCAGGTCGGTGCGCCGGAACCGGGCGGCGACCTCGGCACCGAGCGGCTGCTCGACCTCGTAGGGCCACTCCTCCAGCGCCAGGACGGGCTGGCGCTGCCCGGGCGCCCGGCGCAGGTTCAGCCAGCCGAACCCGATGCCGTCGATCCCCTGGCCCTCGAACCACGACAGCCACGTGTCGTAGCGGCGCTGGTACTCCTCGCTGCCGTGCAGTCCGGCGTCCTTGAGCCACAGCTCGACGTAGGCCGCGGGGTCGGCCACCTCGCGCTGGACGACCCAGGCGTCCACGCCGGCGCCGGCCAGCCAGCCCTCGACCCGCTCCTGCCAGGGCTCGCCGCGCCGGTGCACCCAGTTGGCGAGCACCTGCGCGACCCCGCCGGGCGCCAGGCGTGCCGGCGCACCGGTGACGACGCGGCGGACCATCTCGTCGCCGGGCAGCCCCGAGTCGCGGTAGACCAGCCGCTCGCCGGTCGCCGGCGAGACCACGAACGGCGGGTTGGTGACCACCAGGTCGAACTGCTCGCCGGCGACCGGCTCGTAGAGGCCGCCCGCGCGCACGTCGACCTCGACTCCGTTCAGGGCGGCGTTGAGCCGGGTCATCGCCAGCGCCCGCTCGTTGACGTCGGTGGCGACCACGTGACCGGTGTGCTCGGCGAGGTGGAGCGCCTGGACGCCGCAGCCGGTGCCGAGGTCGAGCGCCCGGCCGACGCGCTCGCGCACCGTCAGCTGCGCCAGCGACGACGAGGCGGAGCTGATGCCGAGCACGTGGTCGGCCGAGACGCGGGCGCCCGCACCGTCGAGGCCCGGGGTGAGGTCGCTGACCACCCACCAGTCGCGGGTGTCGTCGGCGTAGGGCCGCAGGTCGACGCGGGCGCGCACCTCGCCGACGCTGCGCTCGAGCAGCCCGGCGACGCAGAGGGCGTCGACGAGGTCCGGCAGCGCCCGTTCGGCGTCCGCGAGCGGGACCGTCGCCTGCAGCGGCCAGAGCCGGGTCAGCGTCGCGAGCGGTGAGCCGCCCCCGGTAGCGCGCAGCCCCGGGGTGGTCTCGTTGCGCGACAGGGCGGCGTGCGCGACCGGCCCCAGCAGGCCGGCGACCCCGTCGTAGGTGAACCCGGCGGCCCCCAGCGCCTCGGCGAGCCGCCGTACCGTCGCCGCGTCCAGCATGTCCCGCACCCTCGTCACCCGCACCACCCTAGGTTCCGGACACCACAAACCCCGATTCGTCCGCGGTGGCCAGGCGTAGACCTGGCTCGCTTCCGCGGACGAATCGGGGTTTGGAGGGGTGGGTCAGGCGCGGACGGCCGTGGCCGGCTCGTCCTCCCCGATCGCGATCGGACGACGCTTGGAGACGTAGACCGCGGCGGCGATGATCAGTGCGGCGACCACCGCGATGCTGATCCGCAGCACGTCGTTCTGGTCCTGGCCGACGCTCAGCTGGACGATGGCGGCGGCGATCAGCAGCGAGACCAGATTCATCACCTTCAGCAGCGGGTTGATCGCCGGGCCGGCGGTGTCCTTGAACGGGTCACCGACGGTGTCGCCGATCACCGTGGCCGCGTGGGCCTCGGAGCCCTTGCCGCCGTGGTGGCCGTCCTCGACGAGCTTCTTCGCGTTGTCCCAGGCACCACCGGAGTTGGCGAGGAAGATCGCCATCAGGGTGCCGGCGCCGATCGCACCGGCCAGGTAGCCGGCCAGCGGGCCGACGCCGAGGCCGAAGCCGACGGCGATCGGGGCGAAGATGGCCAGCAGGCCGGGGGTGGCCAGCTCGCGCAGCGAGTCGCGGGTGCAGATGTCCACGACCTTGCCGTACTCCGGACGGCCGGTGCCCTCCATGATCCCCGGGATGTCGCGGAACTGGCGCCGCACCTCGTAGACCACCGCGCCGGCGGCGCGACCGACGGCGTTGATCGCCAGGCCCGAGAACAGGAACACGACCGCGGCTCCGATGAGCAGGCCGACCAGCACGTTGGGGCTGTAGACCGCCGTGATGAAGGAGTCGCCCACCTCGGTGGCACCGGAGTCACGCAGCGCCGTGGTGATCGCACCGGTGTAGGAGCCGAACAGCGCGGTCGCGGCGAGCACCGCGGTGGCGATCGCGATGCCCTTGGTGATCGCCTTGGTGGTGTTGCCCACGGCGTCGAGCTCGGTGAGGATCTGCGCGCCCTCGCCGTCGACGTCGCCGGACATCTCGGCGATGCCCTGGGCGTTGTCGGAGACCGGGCCGAAGGTGTCCATCGCGACGATCACGCCGACGGTGGTCAGCAGGCCGCAGCCGGCCAGCGCCACCGCGAACAGCGAGATCGCGACCACGCCGGAGCCGAGCAGGAACGCGCCGTAGACCGCGGCGCCGATCACCAGGGCGGTGAAGACCGCGGACTCGAAGCCCACCGACAGGCCGGAGAGGATGACGGTTGCCGCGCCGGTGAGCGAGGTCGTCCCCACGTCCTTGACCGGGCGGTGGTCGGTGCCGGTGTAGTAGCCGGTCAGCGACAGGATGACCGCGGCCAGCACGATGCCGATCAGCACCGCGACCGTGGCGATGATCCGCGGGTCCCCGTCGTAGGACTGCAGCGCCGCGGGTACGTCGGTCAGCTCGGCGAACGAGCCGGGGAGGTAGGCGAACGCCGCGATGGTGCTGAGCACGGCCGAGACGGCCGCGGAGATGTAGAACGACCGGTTGATGGTGGTCAGGCCGCTCTCGCCCGGTCGTGGCCGGGTGATGTAGACGCCCATGATCGCGGTCAGGGCCCCGATGGCCGGCACGATCAGCGGGAACACCAGGCCCTCGGCGCCGAACGCCGCCTTGCCCAGGATCAGCGCGGCGACCAGCGTCACCGCGTAGGACTCGAAGAGGTCCGCGGCCATGCCGGCGCAGTCACCGACGTTGTCGCCCACGTTGTCGGCGATCGTCGCCGCGTTGCGGGGGTCGTCCTCGGGGATGTTCTGCTCGACCTTGCCGACGAGGTCGGCGCCGACGTCGGCGGCCTTGGTGAAGATGCCGCCGCCGACCCGCATGAACATCGCGAGCAGCGCGGCGCCGAAGCCGAAGCCCTCCAGCACCGTGGGCGCGTCGGTCTTGTAGAACCACACGACCGAGGCGGCCCCCAGCAGCCCCAGGCCGACGGTCGCCATGCCGACGAAGCCACCGGTGCGGAAGGCGATCCGCATCGCGTCGTCGCGACCGCCCCTGCGGGCGGCGGCCGCGACGCGCACGTTGGCGCGCACCGCGAGCGACATGCCGAAGTAGCCGATGGCCGCCGAGAACCCGGCGCCGATCAGGAAGAAGACCGAACGCCCGATGCGGACGCTGGTGCCGCCGTCGGCCGGCAGCAGGAACAGCAGCACGAAGGCCACCACGGCGAAGATGCCGAGGGTCCGGAACTGTCGGCCCAGGAAGGCGCTCGCGCCCTCCTGCACGGCCTGCGCGATGGTCTGCATGTTGGTCGTGCCCTCGCCGGCGGCGAGCACCTGCCTGCGGAACATCGCACCGAGCACCAGCGCGATGACCGCGATGGCGAGGACGATGTAGACGAAGGTCAGGTTGCCGCCGGACAGGTCCACAGCCCCAGCTTCGCCGCCGACCTCGGCAGCAAAGAGTTGCCCGGACATACGTCCTCCTCCGATTGGGCCCCAGGGCCCCTCGTTTTCGGGCGCGTGCGCCCCGCGTGGGTCTTCACGGGGACTGGGCGCGCACGGGTGTGACCCGCCTCACGCACGCAGGTGATGTGCCGGAGTCTACTGACGCGTCACATCGTTGCGGCGGCGCCTCGTGTGGGATGACCCACATTTTCTCGCCGGAGCGCTCCGGTCAGACCAGTGCCCAGGACATGGAGACCTTCGTGCGGGGGCCGTCCTCGACGAGCTCGAGGTCGTCGATGAGGCCGCGGAGCAGTGCCCACGGCTCGACTCCGTCGACGTCGCCGGCGGTGGACGGCTCAGCCACGACCGGGGAGTCGGACTGCACGTCGACGCGGAGCCGGTCGTCGAGGGCGAGGGTGATCGTCACCGGGGAGTCGGACGCGGACCGGGCGCGGTCCTCGGCGCCGACCATCAGCGCGCAGGCCTCGCCCACAGCGAGACGGACCTCCTCGACGAACTCCTCGTCCTGGGTGGCGCGGCGGGCGACCGCGGCGGCCACGAGCCGGACGGTGCGCACGAGGGCGGGGTCGCGGGCGATCGACACGGTGATGCCCGTGGCCCGGGCCACGTCGGTGGCCACGGCGTCAGCTCTCGGCGAGGGCGTCGGCCTGCGAGGCGTGGATCACGAACACCTTGGCGAGGCCGGTGATCCGGAAGATCTTGAGCAGACGCTCCTGGTTGCAGATCAGCCGCATGGAGCCGTCGTGTGCGCGCACCTTCTTCAGGCCGCCGACGAGCACACCGAGGCCGGTGGAGTCGAGGAAGTCGACCTTCTCCATGTCGATGACCAGGTTGTACTCACCGTTGCCGACGAGCTCGGTGATCTTGTCGCGCAGCTTGGGGGCGGTGTAGACGTCGATCTCGCCGCCCACCTCGATGATGGTGTGCCCACCCTCGCGGCGCGTCTCAAGTGACAGGTCCACGCCCAACTCCCTCGTCGTTCTCGGTTGATCGGTCGGTGGCCCCCGAAGCCACTGCGTGTGCATTCAATCATGCACCCGCCCATCATGCCCGTCCGGACCACCCCGGCGCTGCCCGGGGGAGGGCTTTGCCAGACTCGACGAGTGAGCAGCGCGGACACCCTCGACACGCCGGCCCTGGTGCGGCGGCTGGCCGCCCGTGGCGGCCACGACGAGCGGCTCACCCATCTCGAGGTGGTGCCGCCCCGGCCCGGGCGGCGCGCGGACTGGCCGCACTGGGTGCACCCCGACCTCGTGGCGGCGTGGCACGCCCGCGGCATCGAACGGCCGTGGACGCACCAGGTGCAGGCGGCGGAGGCGGCGCGTGCCGGGCGCCACGTCGTGCTGTCCACCGGCACGGCGTCCGGCAAGTCGCTGGGCTACCTGATGCCGGCCCTGTCCACAGTGCTGGAGGAACGTGGAGCGACCGGCCGGAGGGGGGCCTCGGTGCTCTACCTGTCGCCGACCAAGGCGCTCGCGCAGGACCAGCTCTCGGCACTGCTGGCGCTCGGGGTGCCGGGGCTGGCGGCCACCACCCACGACGGGGACTCGCCGCGCGAGCTGCGGGACTTCGCCCGCGACCACGCGGAGTACGTCCTGTCCAACCCCGACATGCTGCACCACTCCCTGCTGCCCGGACATGCCCGGTGGGCGAGGTTCTTCGCGTCGCTGCGCTACGTGGTCGTCGACGAGTGCCACCACTACCGGGGCGTGTTCGGCGCGCACGTCGCCCAGGTGCTGCGCCGGCTGCGCCGCGTGTGCGCGTCGTACGGCGCCGAGCCGACGTTCGTGCTGGCCTCGGCCACCGTCGCCGAGCCGGAGGTCTCGGCGGCCCGGCTCACCGGCCTGGACGTCGCCGCGGTCACCGACGACGGCTCCACCCGGGGCCAGGTGGCGCTCGCGCTGTGGGAGCCGCCGCTGACCGGCCACGCGGGCGAGAACGGTGCTCCGGTCAGGCGCTCGGCGACCGCCGAGGTCTCGGACCTGCTCACCGACCTGGTGGTCGAGGGGATCCGCACGCTGGCGTTCATCCGGTCCCGACGGGGTGCGGAGGCGGTCGCCATGACGGCCCGACGGCTGCTGGCGGAGGTCGACGCCGGCCTGCCGGACCGGGTGGCCGCCTACCGCGGCGGCTACCTGCCGGAGGACCGCCGTACTCTCGAGCAGGCGCTGCGCGACGGGACGCTGCTGGGAGTGGCGGCGACGAACGCGCTCGAGCTCGGCATCGACGTCGCCGGGCTCGACGCCGTGCTGATGGCCGGCTTCCCCGGCACCCGGGCCGCTCTGTGGCAGCAGGTGGGCCGCGCCGGACGGGGCGGCCAGGACGCTCTGGGAGTGCTGGTCGCGCGCGACGACCCGCTCGACACCTACCTCGTCACGCACCCGGAGGCGCTGATCGGCCCCCCGGTCGAGGCGAACGTGTTCGACCCCGACAACCCCTACGTCCTCGGACCGCACCTGTGCGCGGCGGCCGCCGAGATCCCGTTGCGCGAGGACGACCTGGCGATGTTCGGGCCCGGGGCACGCGCCGGCGTGGACGCCCTCACGGCGGCCGGGCTGCTGCGCCGCCGGGCGCACGGGTGGTACTGGACCGACCGCCGGCGCGCGAGCGACCTCGCCGACCTCCGCTCCACCGGGGGCAGCCCGGTGCGGCTGGTCGAGGCGGTCACCGGCCGGCTGCTCGGCACCGTCGACCAGGCCTCCGCCCACGGCACCGTGCACGAGGGGGCGGTGTACCTGCACCAGGGCGAGACCTACCTGGTGGGGTCCCTGGACCTCGACGAGAACGTCGCGGTGGTGCAGCGGGCCGACCCCGACTACTCGACCTCCGCCCGGGAGGTGACCGACATCGAGATCACCGGGGAGCACGCGCACGTGGCGTGGGGCCCGGCCCGGGTCAGCCACGGGTCGGTGCGGGTCACCCACCAGGTCGTGTCGTTCCTGCGCCGCCGGGTGCCCTCCGGTGAGGTGCTCGGCGAGGAGCCCCTCGACCTGCCCGAGCGGGTCCTGGACACGAGAGCGGTCTGGTGGACCCTCCCGCCGTCCGTGCTCGACGCCGCCGGCCTGGCGACGCGCGACCTGCCGGGTGCGGCGCACGCGGCCGAGCACGCCTCCATCGGGTTGCTGCCCCTGTTCGCGACCTGCGACCGCTGGGACATCGGCGGCGTCTCCACCGCGCTGCACGCGGACACCGGGACCCTGACGGTCTTCGTCTACGACGGGCACCCGGGCGGCGCCGGCTTCGCCGAGCGCGGCTTCCACCAGGCGCGGGCCTGGCTGGGCGCCACCCGGGAGGCGATCGCCTCCTGCCGGTGCGAGGACGGCTGTCCCTCGTGTGTGCAGTCGCCGAAATGTGGGAATGGGAACAACACGCTGGACAAGCACGCTGCCGTGGCGCTGCTCGACGTCCTGCTCGCCGGCTGAGGTCCGGGTTCACCGACGAGCCGCCGTCCTGAAGGAGGGAACGACCATGCTCGTGCTCGGCATTCTGTTGATCCTGGTGGCGATCGGCCTGTTCTTCGGGGTGGCGCTCGGCGGCGCCGACGACACCGCCCGCTTCGAGGTGGGCGTGCTCAACGCCCAGCTCAGCACGCTGGCGGTCTTCCTGGTCGGCGCGATCACGCTGCTGCTGCTCCTGCTCGGTCTGGCGCTGCTGCGCGGTGGGCTCACTCGCGCCCGGACGCGCCGGCGCGACAAGCACGAGCTGACGCGCCTGAAGAAGGAGCAGCGCGAGGGGGGCACCGCGCCGGAGGCGGGCGGCACGGCCGACTCGACCGGCACCTCGCCACCGGCTCACGGCTGAGCGGCGCACCGACGGTCAGGCAGGCGGCAGCCCTCCCGGCAGCGGAGTGCCCGCGCCCGGACCGGCCCGCGCGTCGGCGTGGACGGTGAGGGCCCGGCCACCGGGAACCTCGAGCCGCAGCTCGACCCGCACGAGCACGTCGCGGCCCTCCACCGCGCACGACCGCATCCTCGCCCGGTTGAGGTCGACGACGTGCGCTACGTCGGCGCAGACGTCGTGACCCTGCTGGACTGCCACGGCGCCGGCCAGCGCGCCGAGGTCGGCTGCCGCCTGCGCCCGCCGCTGGGCGACCACGACGCCGCCGACGGGTGCGAGCAGCACCCCGGCCACCAGCAGCACGCCGACCAGCGGCATGGCCAGCGCGGTGGCGCTCCCCCGCTGACCGCGGGTTCGGTGGCCGGGACGCCTCATCGTGGCTCCAGCGCGGCGACGGCCTCGCCGGCCACGGTCACGACGGGCACGAAGCGGAACAGGCCGCCCGGGCCACGCACGGGTGCGCTCACGTCCACCTCGACGGTGCCGCCGCCTTCGACCACGCGGAACCGGGCAGCCTCCGGAGCGATCCGGCGCCCGAGCGCGAGGGCGGCCCCCCGGGGCTCGTGACGTGCGACCGCGCGGGCGACCTCCCGGGCGGCGTCCACCACCCGGGCCTGGGTCGCGGCGAGGGCGAGCAGCCAGACCAGCCCGAGGGTGATCCCCACGAGCAGTGGCAGCACGAGCGCCGCCTCGGCCGTCACCGCACCCTGCTGGCGACGCGCCGGGGCGCGCAGCAGTCCGCTGCGCGCCCCGGTGCCCGACGACGCCGGCACCGCTCAAAGCCCGATCATCTTCATGATCAGCTCGAACAGCGTCTTGAGCAGCTGCTGACCCCAGTCACTGGTGAGCAGCTTGATCAGCACCGCGGCGAAGCCGCAGCCGGCGGCCGTGGCGACGGCGTACTCGGCCGAGGCGACGCCGTGCTCCCTGCGGAGCCGGGCGACGGGTGATGCGGTCATGAGGACCTCCTCTGTGGGTGCGTTGACCCCCCGACTCTCGCGTCCGCGGGCCGGTCGCGGGGGACGTCCTCGCGCGGCTGGGGACGGCCGGAGCCGCCTCGTCGTTGTGGACCCGATCCGGCCCGGCTCACGGGGCCACGACGGTTCTCACCGCGCCGGCCACGAGCGGCACGACACCGGTGAGGACGAAGGCGGGCAGCAGGCACACCCCCAGCGGCAGCGCCGCCTTGACGCCGACGGACCTCGCCCTGCTCTCCACCCGGGCGCGGCTCTCGCGGCGCAGGTCCTCGGCGAGCCTGGTCATCGCCTCGGCCACCGAGGCGCCGCTGTCGGTCGCCCGGACCACCGCGCGGCCGAGGACGCCCAGCTGCGGGTGCCGGGCCACGTCGCGCCACACCGTCACCGGGTCGACCCCGAGCCTCAGCCGCGACGCGGCCACGGCGAGCTCGTCGGCCACCGGCCCGCGCAGCGCCGCGGCGACGTGCCCGAGGGCGTGCCCGGGTGCCTGGCCGCCGACCAGGCAGGCCGCGAGGAGGTCGACGGCGTGCGGCAGGTCCGTCTCCAGCCGCTCGCGACGGCGGCGCACGGCCGCGGGCTCGGACCGGCCGACCGCGACCCACGCCGCGGCGCCTGCGAGCACGGCCACCGGGAGGGTCAGGGAGCCACCGACGAGGAGTGCGGCGGCCAGGGCGGAGCCCGCCGCCACGGCCGGAGCCGTCCACCCGCGGGAGCCGCCCTCGCCCGGGCGCGACCGCCGTGGCGGCGTCGGTCGGCGGGGCGGCTGCGGACGAGGGGGCAGGACGGCGAGGACGGCACCGGCGGCCATCAGGCCCACGACCCAGCCGGCGAGCGTCATGACCGCGCCACCGAAGCGGCGATCCGGTCGATCCACCACAGGCCCGCGAACACCAGCCCGATCCCGGTGGCCAGGCAGGCCAGCCCCACGGGGTGCCCCAGGAGGAACGCCCACGGGTGGCCCCCGACCCCGGCCGACATCGTCAGGGTCGCGACCGGCAGCAGGGCGACCAGCCGGGCCGTCGCCTGCGCCGACGCCAGCTCCGCGCGGACCAGACGCGTGGCGGCCAGCTCGGCGCGCGCCGAGACCGCCACCTGGTCGACCACCTGCGACAGCGGGCTGCCGGTGCGCTGGGAGACCTGCCAGGCCGACGCCAGCCGCTCCAGTCCCTCGGCGCCCGGCAGCGCGGCGCTCCGGCGCAGTGCGGCGGGCACGTCGGCGCCGAGCCGGGCCGCCGCGGCCACCGGGAGCAGCGGTGACCAGGTCCGGCTGCACCGCTCCAGCGCCTCCACGACCGGCTGGCCGGAGCGCAGCTCGCCGACGAGGGCCTCGCTGACCTCCACCACCTGGGCCCGGCGCTCCTGGCAGCGCGCCTGCTCGCGCCCTCGCCGCCAGGTGAGCGCGGAACCGATGACGGTGAGCAGGGCGATCACGGCCACCGCGAGCGAGGCGCCCTCGAGCGGCACCGTGAGGGCGGCGACGCCGCCGGCGAGCGCAGCCGCCGCGCCCCTTCGGCCCCTCACCCAGCGGTGCGGCAGCCGCCCCGACGAGACGAGGAGCCGCACGGGCGCGGGGCCGGCTGCCAGCCGGGCGGCGGCGGCGACGAGGAGGCCGACCACGGCGGCCGCGGCGGCCGCGCTCACCGGCCCAGCCGCTCGGCGAGCAGCCGTCCGAGGGGCGCCGCCCCGGCCAGCTCGCAGGGAGCGGCGTCCCGGGGGAAGCGCACCGCGGGCAGCACCTGCACCCGGCCGTCGGCGCCTCGCTGCAGCCAGCCGATCTCCACGACGCGGCGGCGCCCGTCCGGGTCACGCCCCAGATGGACGACCGCGTCCACCGCCGAGGCGAGCTGGCTGTGCGCGGCGTCCTGGTGCAGACCCGCGGCCATCGCCAGTGCCTCGACGCGGGCAGGTACGTCGCCGGCGGAGTTGGCGTGCAGGGTGCCGCAGCCGCCCTCGTGGCCGGTGTTCATCGCCGCGAGCAGGTCGGTCACCTCCTCGCCGCGCACCTCGCCGACGACGAGCCGGTCGGGACGCATCCGCAGGGCCTGCCGCACCAGCGTCCGCATGGAGACCTCTCCCGCCCCCTCGACGTTGGCGGGCCGGGTCTCCAGCCCGACCACGTGCGGGTGGTCGGGCCGCAGCTCGCTGGCGTCCTCGACGACCACCAGGCGGTGCCGGGGGTCGACCAGGCTGAGCAGCGCCGAGAGCAGGGTCGTCTTGCCCGAGCCCGTGCCCCCGCTGACCAGGAAGGCCAGTCGCGCCTCGACCAGCTGGTGCAGCAGCTCCGCGCCGGTCACCGGGACGGTGCCGGCGCGGACCAGCTCGTCGAGGGTGAACACCCGCCCACGCGGCACCCGCAGCGAGATGCTGGTGCCGGGACGCGCCAGCGGCGCCAGGACGGCGTGGAAGCGGGTGCCGTCGGGCAGCCGCAGGTCGACGTGGGGGCTGGCGTCGTCGAGGCGTCGGCCGGCCGCGGCGGCCAGCCGCTGCGCCAGCCGCCGGACCGAGTCGTCGTCGGGGAAGCGGACCTCGGTGAGCTCCAGGCCGGCGCCGCGGTCGAGGTAGACCGCGTCGGGGCCGTTGACGAGCACGTCGGTGACGCCGGGGCGGCGCAGCAGCGGCTCCAGCGGCCCCGCGCCGCGGACGTCCTCGCGGAGCAGGTCGTGCACGGCGAGCACCGTCGCGTCGCCAACCGGGCGGCCCTGCTCGCGCAGTGCCCTCGCCACCAGCTCGGGGGTGACCTCGGCGCCCAGGCGGGCCAGCTGCTCACGGACCGCCTCGACGACCTCGGTCCGCACGCCCGCACGCACGGCCCCGCTCACCTCCACCCGGCCCGGGTCGGGCGCAGCCCCGCCAGCACGTCTCGAGCGGCGCGGGCCAGCGGCGACCGGGTGGTGGGCACCGGCCCCAGGCCGAGGTCCACCAGCTCGCTCACCCGGCGACGGCTGGGGTAGTGCGCGAGCAGGGGCAGCTGCAGCGCCTGCGCCGCGTGGTCGGGCGCCAGGCTCGCCCCCGACGTCCGCACCACCACCCCCACCTCGGCGCGCGTGCGGCCAAGGTGGGCGGCGACCTTCCTCGCGGCCGCCACGGACGGCACGGAGGACTCGCAGACCAGCACCACGCGGTCGCAGCGACCCGCGGTCTCGACCGCCACCGGGTCCGGCGAGCGGGGCAGGTCGACGACGACGAGCTCGCTGCCGCGCTGCGCCGCCGACAGCACCTCGGCGGCGACGCCCGCGGTCGGGGAGCCGGAGGCAGTGGGACCCCAGGTGAGCAGGGCGAGCCGGTCCCGCTCGGGCAGGGCGGCGCGCAGCGACCGGGACCCGAGCCGCCCCTCCGCGTCGAGCAGCGCCTCCCACCGGACGCCGGGCACCTCCTCGAAGCCGACGACCTGGTCCAGCCCGGGACCCCAGGGGTCGAGGTCGAGCAGGAGAGAGGGCACCGCGCGGGCTGCGGTCAGCGCCAGGGCGGCGGCGAACGTGGTGGCGCCCGCGCCTCCCGAGCCGGCCACCACGCCGACCATGGCGGCGACCGCCAGCCCGCCGTCCGCGGCGTCGGCGAGCATGTCCACCAGCCAGGCCTCGGCACCGGGCAGCTCGACCACGTCGCGGGCGCCGAGCGCGAGCGCGCTGCGGAACAGCAGGTCGTCCACCGGGCCGGACCCCAGCACGTGGACGTCGTCGCGCCGGGCCGGGTGGTGCGTCCCCAGGACAGCGGCCAGGTCGGCACCCACCAGCACGAGCGGAGCCGACGACCACGACCGCAGCGCGGCGCCGGGGTCCGGGGTGACCTCGAGGTCGACGCCGGCCGCCGCGGCGAGCCGGAGCACCTCCTCGACGAGCCGGGCGTCGCCAGTGGCCAGCAACGCGACGCCGGCTCGCGAGGCCGGTGGCTCCGGCGGCCCCGGGGAGCGCCGGGTGCGCGGGGAGAGGAGGGGCATGCCGCTCAGCGTGCTGCGCCGCTGGCTCGGCGTTCCGAGCCGGACGCCGTACCTGTGGACGGCACCGACCGATGCCGGGCTGGGGACGAGATCCGGCGTCCCACGAGGGGCGACCCCCGGCCGGGGGGAGGGCCGAGGGCCGCCAGGTCCGGGCTCGGGGGGGATGAGCCGGGACCTCACCAGCGACAGGGGGGCCGTCGCTGGGATCTGCTGGGGATATCGCTCCCGAGACAAGCGGGTCGCAAGGACCGCCTCCATGGTAGCGCGTCCTTTACCCGCTGTCGCCCTCCTATGCTGGAGCCCGGTCCGCCGGCACGAAGGAGGCGAGCAGGTGACGGACAGTTCCGCCACGCCCGGTCGCGCCACCGGACGCCCTGCGGCGTTCTTCGACCTCGACAAGACGATCATCGCCAAGTCGAGCACCCTGGCCTTCAGCCGGCCGTTCCAGGCCGGAGGCCTGATCTCGCGGCGTGCGGTCCTGCGCAGCGCCTACGCCCAGTTCGTCTACCTCGTCGGCGGCGCGGACCACGACCAGATGGAGAAGATGCGGGAGTTCCTCTCCGACCTGTGCGCCGGCTGGGACGTGCAGACCGTGCGCGACATCGTCGCCGACACCCTGCACAACATCGTCGACCCGCTGGTCTACGACGAGGCCGTCTCGCTCATCGAGGAGCACCAGCTCGCCGGCCGCGACGTGGTCATCGTCTCCGCCTCCGGCGCCGAGGTGGTCGAGCCGATCGGCGAGATGCTCGGCGCCGACGGCGTGGTCGCGACCCGGATGGCGATCGCGGACGGGAAGTACACCGGAGAGATCGACTACTACGCCTACGCCGAGAACAAGGCGCACGCGATCCGGGCGCTTGCCGAGGAGAAGGGCTACGACCTCTCCCGCAGCTACGCCTACAGCGACTCGATCACCGACGTGCACATGCTGGAGGTCGTCGGCCGCCCCCACGCGGTCAACCCCGACCGGGAGCTGCGCCGGCAGGCGACCGAGCGGGGCTGGCCGGTGCTGGTCTTCGCCCGCCCGGTGACGCTGCGCAGCCGCATGCGGCTGCCCCAGAGCGCCCCGACACTCGTGGCCCTGGCACTCGGCACCTCGCTGGCCGTCGGCGGTGCGGTCTACTACGCCGCGCGCCGGCGCCTCGGCCGCTGACCCACCTAGACCACCCGCACCCGACCGCGACCGAGTTACCCTCGGCCCTTGTGGTGGCGGCCCGTCGGGCGTACAAAGAGGACAGAAGGACGACAACTCAAGACCCGCACGTGAGCCTGGTACCCACGCGGCGACCTACCCTTCCTATGGGCGTTGACCCCGGGACTTCCCGCGGCAACATAACCGGTGCACGCCTGGTAGCCGGCGTCTCACGTGTCAGCGGCGGCACTCCAACCTTTCGAGGTGAGAGTGCCGCTCGCATGTCCGGGTCAGTCGCGACGATCGACGAGCGGGCTCGCCTCGGCACCGGCCGCGTAGGCCTCCGCGGCGTAGAGCAGCCACGCGTGCACGCCACCGGCACCGCCGTCGCGGTAGCCGCGCAGGTTCGACTCGTACTCCCGGCGCAGCGCGAGGTGCCCCGCCTCCGGCACCGTCAGCGAGGTCGTGTCCACGCCGCGCGAGACCAGCAGCAGCCGCTCGGCGGCCCGGGCGACGATGCCGTTGTGGGACACGAAGGGCGCGGCGGACGCGAGCTCGGCGTGCGCCACGGCGGCCACCACGAGCGCGGGGGCGGCCGTCGGCGCGGTCAGCGTCGCGCCGAGGTCGCGCAGCCGGGCGGCCGACCCGGCGTCACGGGGCCGGCCGAGGTCGGCGTCGGCCACCTCGCCCTTCGCGGCCAGCGTGTGGATCCGGGCCAGGGCCTGCAGGGGCGCGGCGGTCAGCACCGGAGCGAGTCCGAGCAGCTCCGTGCTCACCCGTACGGCGGCCAGCGCGACCGGCCCGCCGCCGCCCGACCGGACCTCGTCCAGCGTGGCGTCCGCCCCCTCGAGGGCCGCGCTCGCGGCGGCCCCGCGCAGCAGCGACTCGCCGGTGGTCTCGGGCGCGGTCCGCCGCAGGCCGCGGTCGCGCAGCAGCGCGTCGATGCCGTCGCGGGCGGCAGCCATCGCCGAACCGACGCCTTCGAGAGCGGTGAGACGGGCGAGCGGGTCGGTGTCGGGCACCCGGGAAGGGTAGTCGGCGGCTCAGAGGTCGGGACCGACGGCACCGGCACCGCCGGCCGCCGTCGGACCGCCGTCCTTGAGCTCGACGAAGACCACGTGGGTCTCGGTGTCGCCGATGTTCTCCCCGGCGTGCTCCTGCGCGGGCAGCCACGCAGCCAGGCCGGCCGGCAGCTCGACGTCACGCTGGCCGCCGTCGACGTGCAACCGCCGGCGGAACGACGAGAGCGTGTACATCACGCTGTCGGGGTGGTGGTGCGGGGTGGTCCGGTGACCCGGGGTGTCGTGGTAGTCCAGCACCCGCACCCGGTCGTTCTCGAAGACGACCGTGTAGGCATCGTGGTTGCTCACCGCCGGATCGCTGCTCATGTCCGGCAGTATCTGCCCGACCGAGGAGCGTGTCACTGGCCCGAACGGGCCGTCGCTCAGGCGGCCGGGCCGTTGCCGCGCACCTCGGCGACGTGGGTCATCGCCTGGCGCAGCTCGGCGAGCCAGTCGCCCTCGTGCTGGCCGACCAGGCGCACGCACCAGGCCAGGGCCTCGGACCTGGACCGGGCCACCCCGGCCTCGACGAGGGTGTCGAGCACCTGGCGCTGCGGCTGTCGCAGCCGCGTCATCACCGGCGCCGCGAGGTGGGTGAAGAGCTCGCGGTGCTCGCCCACGCGCACTCCCCACGACACCTTGCGCTCGTAGCGCCGCTCCGCCTCCCGGGCGATCGCCATCCGGGCCTCCCGGGTGTCCTCCCGGAAGCCCCGCGCCCGACCGGACCGCGCCTCCTCCAGCTCCGCCGGCGAGGCGTCCTCGGACACCTCCACGTCGCCGATCGAGAGCACCACGGTGATCTCGTCGCGGTCCACCGTCACCTCGGCGGGCCGGGTCCGCCACTCCTCGGGCAGGCGGCCGGTGAACCAGCCCCTGACCCGCTCCAGCTGTTTGTCAGTAATCATGTAATTATGTTTACTCGCTTGCACCAGCGGCGCAAGGGTGGCGTTGGGTAACCTCGCCGCGATGACCGATGCAGAGCAGGCGCACGCGTTCGCGGACGTGGCCGAGGCCTACGACCGCGCCCGGCCGGCGTACCCGCGTGAGGCTGCCGCGTGGCTGGCCGGCCCGCGACCGACGCGGGTCCTCGAGCTCGGTGCGGGCACGGGCAAGCTGACCGGCGAGCTGCTCGCCCTCGGGCACGACGTGGTCGCCACCGACCCCTTGCCCGCCATGCTGCGGATCCTGCGGCGGCAGCACCCTGACTGCCCGACCCTGGCCGGCACCGCCGAGGCGATCCCGCTCCCGGCGCGGAGCGTGGACACGGTGGTGTGCGCCCAGTCCTTCCACTGGTTCGCCCTCGACCGGGCGCTGCCCGAGATCGCCCGGGTGCTGCGGCCCGGGGGCCGGCTGGCACTGGTGTGGAACCTGCGCGACGAGCGGATCCCGTGGGTGAAGCGGCTCGGCGCCCTGATCGGCGGCGGCCAGCACGACACCGACCCCACGCAGCGGCTCGTCGCCTCCCAGCTGTTCGGTTTCGTGGAGTCCACGACGTACCGCTTCTGGCAGCCGCTGGGCAAGGAGCGCCTGCGCGAGCTCGCGCTGTCCCGCTCGTACGTCGCCGTGCGACCGCCCGCCGAGCGCGACGCCCTGCTGGACCGCATCGGGGCCTTCTACGACGACTACGGTCGTGGCCACGACGGCATGCTGCTGCCCTACCTGACCCGCTGCTACGCGGCAACGGTCCGGGCGCCAGCGGCCGAGGCACGTCCGCGTCGTGGTCCGTCCGGGCCGAGCAGCGGTCCGCCGTCGGACCCGCCGACCGAGGACGACACCGGCTCACTGCTCATCGACTTCAGCTGAAGGGACCCGACATGGCTGCTTGGTCGGGGTGGCCGGGCTGGCTGCGGCGCGGGCACCTCGGCACCGAGGCCGACCGCGCCACCTTCCGCACCCTCCACACGGCTTCGCTGGCCACCCCCGCCCTGCGCGGCGGGCTGACCCGGTCCTCGGCCCAGCGGTCCGTGCGGCACCTGCGCAGCCTGCTCGCGGCACCGGCCGTCGCACTGACCGACCGGGAGCGGCTGCTGGCCTGGGACGGCGGCCTGCACCACCACCAGCACCAGGCCGGCCCGCTCGCGCTCGGGGTGGTGGCCGAGGGCGGCACCGTCGTGCGCGCCCGGGACGCGATCCCGTGCAACGACGCCGGGTGCCCGCTGCGCCAGGCCATCGTCACCCCGCTCACCGTCGACGAGCGGGTGATCGGCACCTTCCAGGTGTTCGTGCCGTCGGCCTCCGCCGCGCTCGTGCGCGCGGCCGACGAGGTGGCGGGCTGGGTGTCCGGGCAGCTCGAGCTCGCCGAGCTCGACGCCTCCCGCACCCGGGTCATGGAGGCCGAGGTTCGTGCGCTGCGGGCCCAGATCAGCCCGCACTTCGTCTACAACTCGCTCACCGCGATCGCGTCGTTCGTGCGCACCGACCCCGAGCGCGCCCGCGAGCTGCTGCTGGAGTTCGCCGACTTCACCCGCTACTCCTTCCGCCGCCACGGCGAGTTCACCACCCTCGCCGAGGAGCTCAACTCGATCGAGCGCTACCTCGTGCTGGAGAAGGCCCGCTTCGGCGACCGGCTCTCGGTGACCCTGCGGATCGCCCCCGAGGTGCTGCCCGTGGTGGTGCCGTTCCTGTCCCTGCAGCCGCTCGTGGAGAACGCCGTACGCCACGGCCTGGAGCAGAAGGCCGGCGAGGGCCGGATCTCCATCGTCGCGGAGGACTTCGACCGCGAGGCGGTGATCTCGGTGGAGGACGACGGCGTCGGCGAGGACCCCGAGAGGGTCCGCCTCGCGCTCGCCGGCGACCAAGAGATCGACTCGGTGGGGCTCGGCAATGTGGACGCCCGGCTGCGCTCGGCGTTCGGCGACGACTACGGCCTCGTCGTGGAGACCGCCCGCGGAGCCGGGACGAAGGTTATCGTTCGGGTGCCGAAATACGCCCCGGGAGTCCGCGCATGAACATGCTCGACGTGCTCGTCGTCGACGACGAGCGTCCCGCCCTCGACGAGCTGTCGTGGCTGCTGCAGCGCGACCCGCGGGTGCGCACCGTGACCTGCACCGACAACGCCGCCGAGGCGCTGCGGGTCCTGCAGGTCGGCGGTGTCGGGGCGGTCTTCACCGACATCCGGATGCCCGGGCTGTCCGGGCTCGAGCTGGCCAAGGTGCTCTCCCGCTTCCGGACACCGCCGCCGGTCGTGTTCATCACCGCCTACGACGAGCACGCGGTCGACGCGTTCGAGCTCAACGCGGTCGACTACGTCCTCAAGCCGGTCCGCGAGGACCGGCTGGCCGAGGCGGTCCGCCGGGTGGTCGAGGCGGGCGGCCCGGCCGACACCCGCGACGAGGACGACAGCATCCCGGTCGAGCTCGGCGGCGTCACCCGGTTCATCTCCCGCGGGGAGGTGCAGTACGTCGAGGCGCACGGCGACTACGCCCGGCTGCACACCGCGAGCGGCAGCCACCTGATCCGCAGCCCGCTGACGACGCTGGAGGAGCAGTGGCGCGCGGCCGGCTTCGTGCGGATCCACCGCTCGCTGCTCGTCTCGCTGCCGCACGTGGCCGAGGTGCGCATGGACGGCGGCCGCTGCACGGTGCTGGTGGGCGCCCGCGAGCTCGTCGTCAGTCGCCGGCACACCCGCGAGCTGCGCGACCTGCTGGTACGACGGGCCCGGCCCGGCGGGGGGACCCGCTCGTGAGCCCCACGTCGGAGCCGCACCGCCGGGTCCGGGTGACCAGCCCGCGCACCGACGCGGTCCGGCAGCGCCGGCTGAAGGGCACCTCCGAGATCGACGCCCAGACCCACCTCGGCGAGGTGTACATGTCCTCGCTGCTGCGCGCGCAGGGCCGGCTGGCCGCCGTGGTGCTGCTCTCGCTCGCCCTGACCGTCGGCGGCCTCCCGCTGCTGTTCCGCGAGGTGCCGGCGCTCGACGAGACGCACCTGCTCGGCATGCCGGTCAGCTGGGTGCTGCTCGGCTTCGCCGTCTACCCGTTCCTGTTCGCGCTGGCGGTGTTCTACGTCCGCTCCGCCGAGCGCAACGAGCGCGACTTCGTCGACGTCGTCGAACGCGAGTAGGAGGGCCTCGGGTGCAGACCGGCATCGGGTCCGGCTGGGCGATCGGCGCGGTCGTCCTCGTCGCCGTCGCCACCCTCGGGATCGGCGCCTACGGCTGGCGGTTCTCGCGGACCACGAGCGACTTCTTCGTCGCGTCCCGGTCGGTGCGGCCGGCGCTCAACGCCTCGGCCATCGGCGGGGAGTACCTCTCCGCGGCGTCGTTCCTCGGCGTCGCCGGCCTCGTGCTCGCCTTCGGTGCCGACATGCTCTGGTATCCCGTCGGCTGGACCGCCGGCTACCTCGTCCTGCTGGTGCTGGTGGCCGCGCCGCTGCGCCGGTCGGGCGCCTACACGCTGCCCGACTTCGCCGAGGCGCGGCTCGAGTCGCGTGCGGTGCGGCGGGTGTCCTCGGTGCTGGTCGTGGCGATCGGCTGGCTCTACCTGATGCCGCAGTACCAGGGCGCCGGCCTCGCGCTCCGCACGGTCGCGGGCACCGAGACCTGGGTGGGCGGCGTCGCGGTCGGGGTGGTGGTGCTGGTCAACGTGTTCTTCGGCGGCATGCGGAGCATCACGTTCGTGCAGGCGTTCCAGTTCTGGCTGAAGCTGACCGCGCTGCTGGTCCCGGCGCTGTTCCTGCTGGAGGTCTGGCTCGGCGGCGGCGCCCCCTCCCCGGCCGGCGCGGGGACCGTGGCCGGCGGCGTGCACGGCGACGTCTGGGCCTCGCCGGTCGACTCCACGAGCGCGTTCCCGCTCTACACCACCTACTCGATCATCGTCGCCACCTTCCTCGGCACCATGGGCCTGCCGCACGTGGTGGTCCGCTTCTACACCAACCCGGACGGGCGGACGGCCCGCCGTACGACGCTCGTGGTGCTCGCGCTGCTCGGCCTCTTCTACGTGCTGCCGCCGGTGTACGGCGCGCTGGGGAGGCTCTACGCGCCCGACCTGGTCGCCGGCGGGGCGACCGACACGGTGGTGCTCGAGCTGCCGTCGCGGATGGTCCCCGGCCTCGGGGGCGACCTGCTGTCGGCGCTGACGACGGCCGGCGCGTTCGCGGCGTTCCTCTCGACGTCGTCGGGCCTGACCATCGCGGTGGCGGGCGTGCTCAGCCAGGACGTGATGGGCCGGACCTTCCGGGGCGTCCGCGCGTTCCAGGCGGCCGCCGTCGTCGCCGTCACGGTGCCGCTGCTGCTCGCCGTGCTGGCCGAGGGCGTCGGGGTCGCGCGCGCGGTGGGGCTGGCCTTCGCCGTGGCGGCATCGACGTTCTGCCCGCTGCTGGTGCTCGGGATCTGGTGGCGCCGGCTCACCGACGTCGGGGCCGTCGCCGGGCTGCTGGTCGGCGGCTGCCTGTCCGGTGGGGCGGTCATGATCACGCTGCTCGACGCCACCCCGACCGGCCTCCCCGGGGCGCTGGTGTCCCAGCCGGCGGCGGTGACCGTGCCGGTCGCCTTCGCCACGATGGTGATCGGGTCGCTGGTCACGCCTGCCCGGCTGCCGCGGCACGTGTCCCGGACGATGGTGCGGCTGCACACCCCCGAGGCGGTCGACCTCGACCGCGGCCCCAGCCCGCGGTAGCACCCGACCGCTCGTCGTCCACATCGCGCCGTACGTCGCAGCGGGGCGCCCACTGGCCGCTGCGGCGGGCTTCTCCGGTGTCGCGGCCGGCGGGCCGCTCCTAGCGTGAGCGCCGTCACAGCTGACGAGCAACGAAGAGGGGATGGACCGCCGTGGCAGACAGCATGCAGTCACCACACCAACGCTCGGGACACGCGATCTACCGCGACCTGGCAGCGACCGACGAGTTCGCCCGGCTGCGGCGGGCCTACCGGGCCTTCGCCATCCCCTGGACCGTCACCTTCCTGGCCTGGTACCTGCTCTACGTGGCGCTCTCGAACTGGGCGCACGACTTCATGTCCCTGCGCGTGGTCGGCAACATCAACGTGGCGCTGATCCTCGGCCTGCTGCAGTTCGCCTCCACGTTCCTGATCGCGTGGCTGTACGCGCGGCACGCCGCCCGGGCGCTCGACCCGCTCGCCCGCTCGCTGGAGAAGCGCTACAACGAGGAGGTCGGCCGATGAGCAGCCAGACCCTGACGACCGTCCTGTTCCTGGCGGTGGTCGCCGTCACCGTCGGCATCACCTTCTGGGCCAGCCGCCAGACCAGCGGCACCACCGACTTCTACGCCGGCGGCCGCTCGTTCAGCGGGGCCCAGAACGGGCTGGCCATCTCCGGTGACTACATGTCGGCGGCGTCGTTCCTCGGCATCTCCGGCGCCATCGCCCTCAACGGCTACGACGGCTTCCTCTACTCCATCGGCTTCCTGGTCGCCTGGCTGGTGGCGCTGCTGCTCGTCGCCGAGCTGCTGCGCAACTCCGGCCGCTACACGATGGCCGACCAGCTCGCCTACCGGATGAGGCAGCGGCCGATCCGCACCGCCGCGGCCACCTCCACCGTGGTCGTGTCGATCTTCTACCTGCTCGCCCAGATGGTCGGCGCCGGCGCGCTCGTGGCCCTGCTGCTCGGCGTGAACAGCGAGGCGCTGAAGAACCTGACCATCGTCGCGGTGGGCCTGCTGATGATCTTCTACGTCACGGTCGGCGGCATGAAGGGCACCACCTGGGTGCAGATCGTGAAGGCCCTGCTGCTGATGGCCGGCACCATCTTGATCACCGTGCTGGTGCTCGCGAAGTTCGACTTCAACATCTCCGACCTGCTGGGAGCCGCTGCTCAGAACACCGGCAAGGGCGATGCGTTCCTCGACCCGGGCCTGAAGTACGGCGTCAGCCTCACCAGCAAGATCGACTTCGTCAGCCTCGCGCTCGCGCTCGTGCTCGGCACCGCGGGCCTGCCGCACATCCTGATCCGCTTCTACACCGTGCCGACCGCCCGGGACGCCCGCACCTCGGTGCTGTGGGCGATCACGCTCATCGGGCTGTTCTACCTGATGACGCTGGTGCTCGGCTTCGGCGCGGCAGCGCTGCTCGACACCGGACCGGAGAGCGCGGTGGCGACCAGTGGCGGCAACCTCGCCTCACCCCTGCTCGCCGAAGCCGTCGGCGGCGGCGAGGGGAGCACGGGAGGCGCCATCCTGCTGGCACTGATCTCGGCGGTCGCGTTCGCGACGATCCTCGCGGTGGTGGCGGGCCTGACCCTGACGTCTGCCTCGTCGGTCGCCCACGACCTCTACGCCAACGTCTTCAAGAAGGGCGCCACCACCGAGAAGGACGAGGTCCGGGTGGCGCGGGTCGCGGCGTTCGTGATCGGCGGCATCTCCATCGCGCTGGCCATCCCGGCGCAGTCGCTGAACATCGCGTTCCTCGTGGCGCTCGCCTTCGCGGTCGCGGCATCGGCGAACCTGCCGTCGCTGCTCTACAACCTGTTCTGGCGCCGGTTCAACACCCGCGGCGCGATGTTCGCCATCTACGGCGGCCTGGTCACGACGCTGGTGCTGGTCGCCTCCTCACCCGTGGTGTCGGGCAGCGAGACGGCCCTGTTCACCGGCCACGACTGGTCGTGGTTCCCGCTGAGCAACCCCGGCGTCGTCTCGATCCCTGCCGGGTTCTTCCTCGGCTGGCTGGGCACCGTCACCTCCGACGAGCCGGAGGCGGTGGCGGCCTACGAGGAGCTCGAGGTCCGGTCGCTGACCGGCGCCGGCGCGGAGGGGGCCGTCACGCACTGACGGGGGTAGGTTGCCCAGCAGGACGACCGCACGAGCAGCACCCGGCCATCGACGCGAGACCGTGAGGAGACTTTCGTGAGCGAGGAGACCCTGTCCAACCTGATGCGTGAGGAGCGGCGCTTCGCACCGCCCGAGGGCCTGGCGGGCGACGCCAACGTGACCGCGGACTGGTACGACAAGGCCGCGGAGGACCCGCAGGGGTTCTGGGCCGAGCAGGCCGAGCGCCTCGACTGGGACCAGCGGTGGGACCGGGTCCTCGACTGGGACGACCCGCCGTTCGCGAAGTGGTTCGTGGGGGGCCGGCTGAACGCCTCGGTGAACTGCGTGGACCGCCACGTCGACGCCGGTCGGGGCGACAAGGTCGCCTTCCACTGGGTGGGCGAGCCGGAGGACGACAGCCGGTCGATCACCTACGCCGAGCTCAAGGACGAGGTGTGCCGGGCCGCCAACGCCCTGACCGACCTCGGGGTCGGCGCCGGTGACCGGGTGGCGATCTACATGCCGATGATCCCCGAGACGGTCATCACGATGCTGGCGTGCGCGCGCATCGGCTCTCCGCACACCGTGGTCTTCGGCGGCTTCTCCGCCGACGCCCTCGCCAGCCGGATCGTCGACTGCGAGGCGCACGTGGTGGTCACCGCCGACGGCGGCTACCGGCGCGGTGCCCCGTCCGCGCTCAAGCCGGCGGTCGACGAGGCCGTCGCGAAGGCCGGCGACGTGGTGCGCAAGGTGCTCGTCGTCCGCCGTACCGGGCAGGACCTGGGCGAGTCGGGCTGGGATCAGGACCGCGACGTGTGGTGGCACGACCTCGTCGACGGCGCGTCCACCGAGCACACCCCGGAGTCGTTCGACGCCGAGCACCCGCTCTACGTCATGTACACCTCCGGAACCACCGGCAAGCCCAAGGGCATCCTGCACACCACCGGCGGCTACCTGGTCGGGTCGGCGTACACGCACTGGGCGATCTTCGACCTCAAGCCCGAGACCGACGTCTACTGGTGCACCGCCGACATCGGCTGGGTCACCGGCCACAGCTACACGGTCTACGGGCCGCTGGCGAACGGCTCGACGTCGGTGATGTACGAAGGCACCCCGGACAGCCCGCACAAGGGCCGCTGGTGGGAGATCATCGAGAAGTACGGCGTGACGATCTTCTACACCGCACCGACCGCCATCCGGACCTTCATGAAGTGGGGCTCGGAGATCCCGGAGCGGTTCGACCTCTCGAGCCTGCGGCTGCTGGGCTCGGTCGGCGAGCCGATCAACCCGGAGGCCTACGTCTGGTACCGCGAGACCATCGGCGGCGGCAAGTGCCCCGTGGTCGACACGTGGTGGCAGACCGAGACCGGGGCGATCATGATCAGCCCGCTGCCCGGGGTCACCCACGCCAAGCCCGGCTCGGCGATGACCGCGATCCCCGGCGTCAGCGCGGAGGTCGTCAACGACGAGGGGTCGCCGGTCCCGAACGGCTCCGGCGGCTACCTCGTGCTCACCGCTCCGTGGCCCTCGATGCTGCGCACGCTGTGGGGCGACGACCAGCGGTTCAAGGACACCTACTGGGCCCGGTTCCGCAACCAGGGCTACTACTTCGCCGGCGACGGCGCCAAGAAGGACGAGGACGGCGACATCTGGGTGCTCGGACGCGTCGACGACGTCATGAACGTCTCGGGGCACCGGCTCTCGACCACCGAGATCGAGTCGGCGCTGGTCTCGCACCCCAAGGTCGCCGAGGCCGCGGTCGTCGGTGCCGCCGACGACACCACCGGCCAGGCCGTCTGCGCGTTCGTCATCCTCCGTGAGGAGGCCGGCGACGGCGGCGCCGACATCGTCCAGGAGCTGCGCAACCACGTCGCCCACGAGATCGGCGCGATCGCCAAGCCGCGCCAGGTGATGATCGTCCCCGAGCTGCCGAAGACCCGCTCGGGCAAGATCATGCGGCGGCTGCTCAAGGACGTCGCGGAGAACCGCCAGGTGGGCGACGTGACCACGCTCGCAGACTCCACCGTCATGGAGCTGATCTCGGCGAACCTCCAGGGCCCCGCCAGCTCCGAGGAGTGACCGCCCGGGCACCTGGGTAGGCTGGAGGTGGCCCTGCGGGGCCGACGGGGGACCCAGGTGTGCCGGGAAGTCTGGTCGGCGGTGTAGTCGTCGACCGCGAAAGGCAGCTCATGCGCCACAACCGCCGCCTGCTGTTCCCCAACTCCACTCCGGGCGAGACCACCTTCACCGGCGAGATGCTCCGCAAGGAGACCATCGGCGGGACGGTGGTGCTCGTCGCGGCGGTGCTGGCGGTGGTGTGGGCCAACAGCCCCCTCGGCGACCTCTACGAGAGCATCCGGACCTTGAAGATCGGTCCGCTCGACGTCGAGCACTGGGCGGCCGACGGGGCGCTGACGCTGTTCTTCTACATCGCCGGACTCGAGCTCAAGCGCGAGTTCCTGGTCGGCTCCCTGCGCAAGCCGTCCGACGCGCTGGTGCCGATCGTCGCCGCCTGCGCCGGGGTCGCGACACCGGCCCTGGTGTACGTCGCGGTGAACCTCAACGGCGGCGAGCTGCGCGGCTGGGCGATCCCCGCCGCGACCG
The DNA here is from genome assembly GCA_963835385.1 of uncultured Actinomycetota bacterium. GTDB lineage: Bacteria > Actinomycetota > Actinomycetes > Propionibacteriales > Nocardioidaceae > Nocardioides_B. The sequence goes on along the minus strand of CAWIFK010000005.1, from coordinate 95,437 downwards.
ACATCGCCTTCGCGCTGGCGGTGCTCGCCGTGGTGGGGTCCTCGCTGCCGACCCAGCTGCGCGCCTTCCTGCTGACGCTTGCCATCGTGGACGACCTGATCGTGATCCTCATCATCGCGGTCTTCTACACCTCCGAGCTGCACCTCGTGCCGCTGCTCGTGGCGGTCGCGCTCCTCGGCGTCTTCGCGTTCCTGCAGCACATCCGCGGCGAGTCGTGGCTCTGGTACGTCCCGCTCTCGATCGCCATCTGGTGGTTCGTCCACGAGAGCGGCATCCACGCCACGATCGCCGGGGTGGCGATGGGCCTGCTCACCCGGGTTCGTCTCGACGAGGGCGAGGAGAAGTCGCCGGCCCAGCAGCTCGAGCACCTGCTCACCCCGTGGTCGGCCGGCGTCGCCGTACCGTTCTTCGCACTGATGTCGGCCGGCGTGGTGATCGCCGGGGGCGGCGAGCTCCTGACCGACCCGGTCGTCATCGGCGTCTTCGCCGGTCTCGTGATCGGCAAGCCGCTCGGCGTGCTCGGCGGCGCGTGGCTGGTCACGAAGCTGACCCGGGCCGACCTCGGCGACGAGGTGACCTGGCGCGACATGGTGGGGCTGGCGCTGCTGGCCGGGGTGGGCTTCACCGTGGCCCTCCTGGTCGCCGACCTCTCCTTCGCGCGCGGCGAGTCCGAGGCCGCCAAGACCGCGGTGCTGCTCGGGTCGGTCGTGGCAGCCGGCGCCGCCGCCCTGGTGCTGCGCGGGCGCAACAACGTCCGCCGCGGCAGCGAGGTGTGAGCGCGCCCCCGGCGGGGCAAGCGTGGGCTGCCGCTCCGGCCCGGTAGGGTCGGCCCCGAAGGGAGAGTCCATGTCGCACATCGCCCCACCCAGCGAACGGTCCGGTCGGTCCTCGGCCGACGTACCGTCCCCTGACGACCCCACGATCGGGCGGCTGGTCGCCGACGCGACCCGGGACCTCTCCAGCCTGCTGCACAACGAGATCGCGCTGGCGAAGTCCGAGCTGCGGGTCAGCCTCAAGAACGGCGGCACGGGCGCGGGGCTCTTCGCCGCCGCCGCCTTCCTGGTCCTGCTGGCCGTGGTGATGATCTCGATCGCGTTCGCGTTCTTCATCACCATGGCCGGGCTGGACCCGGCCTGGGCCTTCCTGATCGTGTTCGGCGTCTACGTCGTGATCGCGGCGATCCTGGCCGCGATCGGTGTCCGGAAGGTCAAGCGGGTCCGCGCTCCCCAGCGGGCGATCCACCAGGCGCAGGAGGCCAAGACCCTCCTCAAGCGCTCCTGACCGATCCGTCGCGGTGGCACGTCCGGGTGACGCCTCCCGCACCGTGGAGCTCCCGGGCCCGTGGCGGCACCGGTACGTCGCCGCCAACGGGGCCCGCTTCCACGTGGCCGAGTGCGATCCGGAGCCAGGCAACCCGAACGCGCCGGTGATCGTGCTGCTGCACGGGTTCCCGCAGTTCTGGTGGGCCTGGCGCGACCAGCTGCCGGTGCTGGCGCGGGCCGGCTACCGCGCCGTGGCGATGGACCTGCGCGGCTACGGCGGCTCGGACAAGACCCCGAACGGCTACGACCCGTTCACGCTCTCCGGGGACGTCATCGGGGTGGTGAAGGCCCTGGGGGCGCGGCGCGCGATCCTGGTCGGCCACGGCTGGGGCGGCTACGTCGCCTGGGCGGCGTCCGTGCTGTACCCCCGCGAGGTCGCCGCCCTGGCCGTGGTGTCGGCCCCCCACCCGTCGGTGATGCTCGAGGCCATCCCCCGCGCAGGGCGGGTCGGTGCCCTGCGGCACGTGCTCGCGATGCAGGTGCCCGTGGTGCCCGAGCGCCGGCTCGCCGACCCGGCCCAGGGGCGGGTCGCCGCGCACCTCGCCGCGTGGTCGGCCCCCGGCTCCGGCTTCCCCGACGAGGACGTGACCGCGACGTACCAGGCGGCGATGCGGCTGTGGCCCGCCTCCCACTGTGCGCTGGAGTACCACCGCTGGCTGGTCCGCTCCCGGCTGCGCTCGGACGGCCGCGCGTTCGCCCGGGCGCTCGCCGAGCCCGTCCGCCAGCCGGTGCTGGCGCTCGCCGGGGAGCTGGACCCGGCACTGTCCCCGGACGCCATCGTGCGGTCCGCCCGGCACGTCACCGGACCGACGACCGTGCGGGTGCTCCCGGGCGTCGGCCACTTCGCTCCCGAGGAGGACCCCGACGCGGTCAGCGAGGCGCTGCTCTCGTGGCTGGCCGGGCTGCCGGGCAGCCCGCGGCGCTGACCCTCACCGCGACAGGTAAGGGGGCCCCGTAGGGGGGCGCGGGCACATCCGGGTATGACGTCTCCGGGGCATGGCCCCGTCCCGCCCCGCGTGCCACAGTCGAGGAGTGACGTCGTGGTACCCGCGGGATACCGACGGGGATCAGGACGGTGAGCTCCTCGTCCACGGTGACGACGACCCACCGACCCGCCCTCGCCGACTGCTCGCCGCCGCGGTTGCTGGCGTTGCGGCGGGCGTGCTGATCGGGGTGCAGGTGGGCGACTGGTCGCGGACCGCCGCGACGAGTCACCCGGAGCCGGCCCTTGCTGCCGGCTCGCTGGCGGCGGCGGGCGACCCAGCGGACCGGCTCCGCTTCCGCGTCGGCGTCCTCAATGCGGGCGAGGAGACCGTCCGTGTGCGGGTCAGCGGACTGGTCGGCCACCTGACGCCGGTGACCCGAAGCACCGCCGAGGACGTGGCACCGGGGGGGCGGTCGCTGGTCGCGTTCTCGCTTCCCACCGAGTGTGACCAGCCGTCGACACCTCTGGTCACATCGCTGCGCGTGCGCACGAACGGTCCCGGAGGTCGCGGCGAGCAGGTGGTGCAGCTCGCCGAGCCGGCCACCGCACTGGCGGACGCGTATCGCCGAGAGTGCTCACCTGCGACCGCGCTCACCCACCGAGAGCTCGGAGGTCTCTGGTACCTGGAAGAGGCGGGGGGCAAGTGGAGCGACCTGGCCGAGATCAGCCTGAGTCGGTTCACCGCGGATGGTCGGTTCGCCTTCGACCCTGAGGGGCGGCTGTTCGAGGAGGGTGGTCAAGGCTTCTTCGGGACCTTCCGGCTCCGGGGCACCCGGCTCTCCCTCGAGTCGGAGGGCGGCTACGCCTGTCCGCAGGGGTACAGCGAGGCGTGGACCACCACGCTGCTGGCGGACGACCTGCTGAAGCTGGATCTCGTCGACTCCGATCACGGGTACTACTGCCACGCACCCCCGGGTGAATGGGAGATCCTTCGCCGGCTGGTTTCCGAGAACCACCTCCCTGCGGTACGCCCGCTCGCGCACCTGACCAGGTGAATCCCAGTCGGTGACGGGGTGCTGCCGGCGGCTGTGCCTCAGGCGCAGCCGCCGGTGCTGACCTCGCGGTCGGAGGTGAGGCCCTGCGCCGCGGGTCGGCGCACCTGGTCCGCGGTGAGGGCGTAGCCGGTGTCGTTGTCGCTGACCGACGCCGCGAAGATCACTCCGAGCACCCGTCCCCGGGCGGAGACCAGCGGCCCCCCGGAGTTGCCCGGGCGCACCAGTGCCCGGATCGAGAACACCTCGCGCACCACCGAGCCGTCCCCGTAGATGTCCGGGCTGCGCAGCCGCTGCTCGCCACGGATCCGCGCCGCCTGCACGTCGTAGGGACCGTCCTGCGGGTAGCCGAGCACGGCTGCCGGCTGCTGGGCCCGACCGCCGCCGTCGAAGGGCAGGTACGGCCGGTCCAGCCCGTCGACGGCCAGGACCGCCACGTCGAGGTCCTCGTCGTAGTAGACGACGGTGGCCGGCACCTCGCTGTCGTCGAGGATCACCGCGGGGTCACTGACCCCGGCGACGACGTGGGCATTGGTCATCACCCGGTTCGGGGCGTAGAGGAAGCCGGTGCCCTCGACGCCCCGGTTGCAGGAGTTCTCGCCGCGGATCTTCAGCACGCTGGCGGCGGCGTCCTGCACGTCCGGGTCGTTCCCGACGCGGCCGGGCGGCGGGGCGACCTCGATGATCCGCTCGCGCGCGAACGGCTCGAGGTAGCGCGGGAAGAAGGAGGAGCCGACGACGTCGTTGAACGAGTCCAGCGCGGTCACCGCGTCCTCGGGCATCACCTCGTCGACGCGGGCCAGCATCCGCGACTCCCGGACCTGGTTGCTCACCCACGGCAGGCTGGCGCCGCTGACCGCGACCCCCAGGGCCCAGGCGACCACCAGCACGGCCACGGCGCTGAGCGCCGCCCCGCCGACGGCGTCGAGCGCGCGCGCCGGCTGCCAGGTGATCCGCGAGCGGAGCCGGACGCCGACGTACTGCAGGACAGCCTGGCCGAACGACGCGCAGAGCAGCACCACGAACAGAGCCGCCAGCGAGACCCACAGCGCGGGCTGGATGTCACCCAGCAGCCGGGGAGCCGCCCAGATCCCGAGGAGCCCGCCGAGCAGCAGGCCGACGGTGGCGAAGGCGCCGGCGATGAAGCCCTGCCAGTAGCCGGAGACGGCGTAGGCGATCACGAGCACGACCAGCAGCCAGTCGAGGAAGTTCACGAACTGCCCTTCACCGGCCGCGGACGTCGGTCGGGCGCGACAGCGGCGCCTCGCGCCGTCCGGCCAGCATGTGGTCCGGCAGCTCGCGCTCCTCGCTGTCGTCCCAGGGGCGCGACCACCCGACGTAGTCGAACAGCCGGGCGATGATGCCCGCGGTGAAGCCCCAGAGGATCAGGTCCTTGTCCGCACCGATCAGGAAGCCCGGGCCGCGCCAGCCGGAGGGGTGCCGCACCGAGATCCGGTGCTGGGGGTCGAGCAGCTCGGCGACCGGCACCCGGTAGACGGCGTGCACCTCGCGCGGGTCCACGACCGTGACCGGGCTCTCCTCGCGCCACCACCCGAGCACCGGCGTGACCGCGAAGTTGCTCGGCGGCAGCCACAGCTGGGGCAGGGTCGCGAAGACGTCGACCCCGGCGGGGTCGAGCCCCACCTCCTCCTCGGCCTCGCGCAGTGCGGTCGCCTCCGGGCCGGGGTCACCGGGGTCGACCGACCCGCCGGGGAACGAGACCTGGCCGGGATGCGAGCGCATGTCGTGGGCACGTTCGGTGAGCAGCACGTCCGGACCGGTCTGCCCCTCGCCGAAGAGCAGCAGCACCGCGCCCTCGCGGGTCTCGGCGTCCTCGGGCGGCACGAAGCTGGTCAGGTCGCGCGCCGTCATCGCGAGGGCACCCTCGCGGACCGGCTGCAGCCAGTCGGGCAGCGCGGGGGGTACGGCGGCGTCGGGCACGGGTCGAGGGTACCCAGGGGACCCGACGCGATCAGATCCGCACGCCGAGGTGCTGCTCGACGAGGTCGGCGAGCTCCTTGTAGCTGCGCACGACCGTGAACTCCACCGCGGTGACCCGGCCCGACTCGTCCACGAACACGACTCCGGGCAGCCCCCGCACCCGCAGCTCGGAGCGGAGCAGCCCCTGGGGGTCGGCGAGCAGCGGGTAGGTCACCCCGGTGGCCTGCGCGAGGTCGAGGGCCCCGCCGGGCTGGGTGTCGAGGTAGTCGATGCCCAGCACCCGCAGCCGGTCGCCGGCCTTCTGGTGCAGCTGCTGGTAGTAGGGCAGCTCCTCGCGGCACGGCCCGCACCACTGCGCGAACAGGTTGACGACCAGGGGGCCGCGCAACCGGCTGAGGTCCACCTCCGGTCCACCGCCCAGGCACGGCAACGTCACCTCCGGCAGCCGGGCCGCGGCGTCGGCAGCCCCCTGGCTCGCACCGGAGGGGGCGCGGCACGGCTCGATCCCGGCCTCCGCCTTCTGCGCGCGCAGCGCCGCCGTGTCGACGTCGACGCTGTTCGAGGGCGCCCGCACCTCGGGTGGCGAGGCGGCGTCGGTGCAGCCGGCGACCAGCAGCACCGCCGCCACCGCGGCCACGACGGCCTTGAGGCGAGCCCTCACGCTCGGCCCTCCGTGCGGACCAGCTTGGCCGCCGCGGCCGGGTCGGTCGGCCCCTCGCCGTACGAGGGGCACCAGTGGGCGACCGGGCAGGCGCCACAGGCGGGGTTGCGGGCGTGGCAGATCCGGCGGCCGTGCCAGATCAGGTGGTGCGAGAGCATCACCCAGTCGCGCTTGGGGAACAGGGCGCCGACCTCGTGCTCGGCCTTGACCGGGTCGGTCTCCTCGGTGAAGCCGAAGCGCCGGGCCAACCGGCCGAAGTGGGTGTCGACGGTGATCCCCGGCACCGCGAAGGCGTTGCCGAGGACGACGTTGGCGGTCTTGCGGCCGACGCCGGGGAGGGTGACCAGCTCTTGCAGCTTCGGCGGAACCTGCCCGTCGTACCGCTCCACGAGGGCCTGGGAGAGCTTGAGCAGCGACTCGGTCTTGGCGCGGAAGAAGCCGGTCGGCTGGATCAGCTGCTCGAGCTTGTCGCGGTCGGCCGCGGCCATCGCCTGCGCGTCCGGATACGCGGCGAACAGGGCCGGGCGGACGGCATTGACCCGGCGGTCGGTCGTCTGGGCGGAGAGCACCGTGACGACCAGCAGCTGGAACGGGTCGTCGAAGTCGAGCTCGCACCCGGCGTCGGGATAGGTCTCGGCCAGGACCCGGTCGATCTTGCGGGCGCGCCGGACCAGGCTGGTGTCGGGACGGGCATCGGGCACGCCACAACCCTAGAGGGCCACGGAAGTCCCGGTCCGGGGGCGTCGTAGGCAGCCAGGGTGGTGATACGACAGACTGTGACATGTACGACTGTGGCTGATGACCCGAGGAGAGGACCACACGTGGACAATGACGTGCTGCGCCAGGCACCGCTGTTCAGCGCCCTGGACGACGAGGCGGCGACCGCCCTGCGCGCGTCCATGACCGACACCCGGCTGCGCCGCGGCGAGGTGCTCTTCCACGAGGGCGACGAGGGCGACAAGCTCTACGTCGTCACCGAGGGCAAGGTGAAGCTCGGCCGGACCTCCGCGGACGGCCGGGAGAACCTGCTGGCGATCCTGGGGCCCGGTCAGATGTTCGGCGAGCTCTCGCTGTTCGACCCGGGGCCGCGGTCGGCGACGGTGACCGCCGTGACCGACACGACCTTCTCCTCTCTCTCCCACGAGGACCTGCTGCGCTGGCTCGACGGCCGCCCCGGCGTCGCCCGCGGGCTGCTCACCCAGCTCGCCGGCCGGCTCCGCAAGGCCAACGACGTGGTCGCCGACCTGGTCTTCTCCGACGTGCCCGGCCGGGTGGCGAAGGCGCTGCTCGACCTCGCCGAACGGTTCGGCCGCGCCGCCGACGACGGCGTCCACGTCCACCACGACCTCACCCAGGAGGAGCTCGCGCAGCTCGTCGGCGCCTCCCGGGAGACCGTGAACAAGGCGCTGGCCGACTTCGCCTCCCGTGGCTGGCTGCGCCTGGAGCCGCGCTCGGTCGTGATCATGGACATGGAGCGCCTCAGCCGCCGCGCCCGCTGACCGTCGACCCGTCAGCTTCTCGCACTCGACCCGTCACTTTTTCGCACTCGACCCGTCAGCTTTTCACAATCGAGCCGTCGGTCAGTGCCTGCCGCAGCTCGGCGAGCCAGTCGGCCAGCGCATCGGCGGTGAAGGAGTTCTGGTCGACCACGATCACCGTCCAGCCCTGACGGCGAAGCCACGTGCGGCGGTCCTCGTCGGCCGCGGACTGGCCGTCGCCCTCGTGCCAGTCGCGGCCGTCGTACTCGACCGCCACCTTGGCATGCGGGTAGGCCAGGTCCAGTCGGAAGATCCGTTGGTCACCACGCCGCACCCAGTACTGCGGCTGGGGGGTGGGCAGGCCGGCGTCCACGATCTCGAGCCTCGTCCACGACTCCCCCGTCGACTCCGCCCGCGGGTCGGCGATGGCGACGAGCTGGCGCAGCTGGACGACCCCGCGCCGGCGGAAGTAGCGCGGCAGGACGCGCCTCATCTCGGCGTGGGTGATGCCGCACTCACGCATGAACGCGTCGAGCGCGGCCAGCGCCCGCCGACGCGACAGCCGACACCCCAGGTCCAGGGCCGTGCGCAGCGGCGTCGTGGTCCGGACACCGTGCACGAGGCACAGGTCCTCCGGCCGCAGGTCACGGGCGCCACCTCGACACTCGGCGCGCCGGGTCCGTCCGTGCCCGGCCAGGACGAACGTCTCCAGCGGCGGCAGCACGTCGAGCTCGCGGAAGTCGAGCACGTCGATGCCGTGGAGCCAGGCGGCGGTCCGGTCGCACACGACGGCGTACGGGCTGATCACCAGGGCCGCTGCCGCCGCCCGGACCTCGGTGGTGTCGGGGACGTCGGCGCGCACGTAGACGCCTGCCAGCACCCGGCGCACCTCGCGGTCTCGTACGGCGGCGTCCAGCCGGTGTCGCGCGATGCCGAGCCGCTGTGTCTCGCGCCAGGTGAAGGGATGGTCCGGGAACTGCACAGGAGGTCGCATCATGTGCTCGAGCGTTGTGGCGCCGGCCGTGCGACCACGCACTCCCGCCGTCGGCTGGGGACGCGGCGCGGCCGAGCAGCGCAGGGGATGAAATCCGGCCCGCTCGACGGTGAATCACTGACGGGTCACTGCGAAAGAATGACGACTCGACTGCGAAAGACTGACGGGTCAACGGGGTGGGGGGGTGGTGAGGTACTCCAGCTGGGCGCGCACGCTCAGCTCGGCGGCGCCCCACAGGACCGGGTCCACATCGGTGTAGACCCGCTCCACCACGAGTCGGGCCAGCCCCTCGCCGCGGACGTCGGCATCGAGCTCGGCGAGCGCCCGGCGCACCTGGTCCAGCCGGTCACTGCGGTGAGCGAGGTAGAAGTCCAGCGCGCCGAGCGCGTCGTCGATCACCGGGCCGTGGCCGGGCCACACCGTGCCGATCTCCTGCGCCTCCGCCAGGTCGCGCAGCCGGCGCAGCGAGTCGAGGTAGGCGCCCAGCTTGCCGTCCGGGTGCGCGACGACCGTCGTCCCGCGCCCGAGCACGGTGTCGCCGGTGAGCACCGCCCCCTCGGCGGGCAGCACGAACGACAGCGAGTCCGAGGTGTGACCGGGCGTCGCGACCACCCGGACCTCCAGCCCGTCGACGTCCACGACGTCGCCGCCGACCAGGCCCTCGCCGCCCAGCCGGTGTGCCGGGTCCAGCGCCCGCACCCCGCACCCGACGCGCTCGGCGAAGGTCCGCGCCGCCTCCGAGTGGTCGAGGTGCCCGTGCGTCAGGAGTACGGCGCCGACCGGGCCGGCCGCGTCCGCCACCGCGTCGAGGTGGGACCCGATCTCCGGGCCGGGATCGACCACCACGCTGCGCCGCGCGCCGGGCTCGCGCAGCACCCACGTGTTGGTGCCGTCGAGCGTCATCATGTCGGCGTTCGGCGCGAGCACGCACACGGCCCGCTCGCCGAACGAGCCTCCCGACCAGCCCTCGCGCGCCGTCACGAGCCCAGCCGATCGCGCACCGACCGGCCGAGCTCGGCCAGGTGGTCGGGGATCGACAGGTAGGCGCCACCGTCCTCGCCCCGCACGACCTCCGGCTGCACGGGCGTGAGGTCGCGGGCCCCGGCGGCGTCCAGGGCGTCGGCCACGACGCCGTACCGCACGAGCTCGAGGAGCGTGACGTAGGTGGGCGGCAGCATGAACATCTCGCCGGAGTCGACCGAGCGGATCGCGGCGTCGACGCGCGACCAGAGCACCCGGTCGGCCTCGCTGGTGACGTCGCGGGTGACCTGCCCCTGCGGCAGCCGGGCCAGGAAGAACTGGGTGTCGTAGCGCCGCGGCTCGAAGACCGGCGTCACCCACGAGCCCCACAGCCGCAGCAGGTCGGTGCGCAGCACCAGGCCGCGACGCGACAGGAAGTCGGTGAAGGCGACCTCGCGCGCCTCGAGCGCCCGGCGGTCGGCCTCCCAGTCCTCGCCGGTGGTGTCGGCGACGACGCTGGTCGCCGAAGGACCGGCCAGCAGCACGCCCGACTCCTCGAACGTCTCGCGGACGGCCGCGCACACCAGCGCCCGGGCCAGGGACTCCTCGACGCCCATGCGCTCCGCCCACGCCCCCGGCGACGGGCCGGCCCACCCGACCGTGTGGTCGAAGTCGCGCGGGTCCACGCCGCCGCCGGGGAAGACGCACATGCCGGCCGCGAACGCCATGTCGACGTGGCGGCGCAGCAGGTAGGCCTCCAGGGAGCCGGGGTCGCGGCCCTCCCCGTCGCGCAGCAGCACCACCGTCGAGGCGAACCGCGGCTCGACCGGGGTCCGCTCGCCCGACGCGAACGCCAGCGCGTGCTCGACCAGGTCGTCGGGCAGCCGGGTCGCCGGGTCCATCAGACCTCGACGACGATCTCGACCTCGACCGGCGCGTCGAGCGGCAGCACCGGGACGCCGACCGCGGAGCGGGCGTGCCGCCCGGCGTCGCCGAACACCTGGCCGAACAGCTCCGAGGCGCCGTTGGCGACCCCCGGCTGGCCGGTGAAGTCGGGAGTGGAGGCGACGAACGCAACGACCTTGACGATCCGCTTGACCGCCGAGAGCTCGCCGACCTCGCTACGCACGGCGGCGATCGCGTTGAGCGCGCACTGACGGGCGCACTCGTGGGCCTCCTCGGCGCTGATCTCACCCCCGACCTTGCCGGTGGCCAGCAGCTGGCCCTCACGCATCGGCAGCTGCCCGGAGGTGAAGACCAGGTTGCCGCTGCGCAGCACCGGGATGTAGGCCGCCACCGGAGCCGGCACGTCCGGGACCTCGAGGCCCAGCTCGGCGAGCCGCTCCTCGGGGGTCACTGGACCGGACGCTTGAAGTAGGCGACCAGGTTCTCCGGGTTCATCCCCGGCACCACCTGGACGAGCTCCCAGCCGTCCTGGCCGAAGTTGTCCAGGATCTGCTTGGTCGCGTGCACGAGCACGGGCGCGGTCATGTACTCCCATTTCGTCATGGCGGCGAGCCTAACCGTTACGGTGACCGCGATGAACGGCGTGCACCCTCGCGACATCCTGACCCGGCAGGCGGACCTCCCCGAGGTGGTGCTGCGCTACGCCGACCACGCCGACGCGGTCGTCGACGTGCACCTGCCGGCCGACCGGCGCGGCCTGCGCGAGCCGCTGCCGCTGGTCGTCCTGGTCCACGGCGGCTTCTGGCGGCAGGGCTACGACCGGCTGCACAACCGGCCGATGGCGCGCGCGCTCGTCGACGCCGGCTTCGTCGTGGCCGCGCCGGAGTACCGCCGGGTCGGTCCCGATGAGCCGCGGGGCGGGTGGCCCGGCACGGCCGCCGACATCGAGGCGGCCCTCGTCGCGCTGCCGGCGCTGCTGGCCGGGCTGGGGATCGCCACCACGACCACCTCCTTGGTGGGGCACTCCGCCGGCGGCCACCTGGTGCTCTGGCTCGCCACCCGGCCAGGCGTGGCTGCCGAGCGGGTGGTGGCCCTCGCGCCAGTGGCCGACCTCCGCGCGGCCGCCGACCAGCGCCTCGGCGACGGCGCCACCCAGGACCTGCTCGGCGGCGGCCCCGACGACGTCCCGGAGCGGTACGCCGCGGCCGACCCGCTGACGCTGCTCGACGCCGGCACGGCACCCCACGGCCGGATCGTCACCGTCCACGGCACCGACGACGACGTCGTACCCGTGGCGCAGAGCCGGGCACTGGCGGTCGCCCACCCCGGCGTGGCGCTCCGCGAGCTGCCCGGGCTGGGGCACTTCGAGGTCATCGACCCGCTGTCGGCGGCGTGGCCGCCGGTGCTCGACGCCGTGACGGTCCCGCGGTGAGCGCCCCGCGTCCGGGTGAGACGCTGGAGGCATGACCCGCAGCGTCGCGATCGTCGGGGCCGGCCCGGCCGGCACCACCCTGGCCCTCGGCCTGCTCGGCCAGGGCTGGGACGTCACGCTGGTCACCGATCGGACGGCCGAGGAGATCCGGGCCGGCGACGTGATGTCGAGCCAGGTCACCTTCGAGTCCGCCCTGGCCGTGGAGGACGCGCTCGGGATCAGCGCGCTGCTGCCGGCGGCGCCGGCGATCGAGCGGCTCACCTTCGACCTTCGCGACGCCGCCGGGACCGTCGCCTCCTTCGAGACGCCACTGGCCGCGCCCGCCCGGTCGGTCGACCTGCGGGTCAAGCTGCCGGCGGTACTCGAGGCGGTGGAGCGGCTCGGCGGGAAGGTGCTGGTCCGCAGCGCAGGCGTCGACGACGTGGAGGAGCTCGCGGCCGGGCACGACCTCGTGGTGATCTCCACCGGACGCGGCGGCCTGGCCGACCTGTTCGAGGTCGAGCCCCTCCGAACGCCGTACTCCTCGCCGCGGCGGGTCGCGGCGCTGACCTACCTGCGCGGCGGCGCCCCGGACCCGGCCGGCCCGGGGCTGCGCTACCACGCCGTCGACGGCGTCGGGGAGTGCTTCACCTGCCCCGCCCTGACCGTCGAGGGCCCGTGCGACATCGTCGTGGTCGAGGGGGTGCCCGGCGGTCCGCTCGACACCTGGGACGACGTGCGGACGCCCCAGGAGCACCTCGACCGGCTGCTGGAGGTGCTCGCCACGCACTTCCCCGCCGAGGCGCTGCGGTTCGCCGGGGCCACGCTGGCCGACGAGCACGCGGTCCTGCGCGGGACGATCACCCCGGTGGTGCGCCGGCCGGTCGGCACCCTGCCCAGCGGGGCGACGGTGCTGGGCATGGCCGACGTGGTGGTGCTCAACGACCCGGTCACCAGCCAGGGCTCGAACAACGCGGTGAAGTCCGCGTCGTTCTACCTGGAGGCGGTCCTCGCCCACCGGGGTCCCTTCGACGCCGCCTGGATGGAGCAGACCTTCGACCGCTTCTGGCGCGGCTGGGGCTGCTTCGCCACCCGGTGGACCAATGACTGGCTGCAGCGCACCGAGCCGCACCAGCGCGAGCTGCTCGCGGCCGCCGCCTCCCTCCCCGGCGTCGCGGAGCGGATCGCCTCCGGGTTCGACGACGCCCGGATCTTCGAGCCCTGGTGGTACGACGACCCCGCGGCCGCGGCCTTCCTCGCCGAGCAGAAGGCGGCCGCCGGGAACCGCTTCGACGCCCGGGAGCTGCGCCGGGCGCTCGGCCAGTACGCCACCGGCGTCACCGTGGTCACCACCGAGCACGCCGGCCAGCGCTACGGGATGACCGCGAACTCGTTCACGTCGGTGTCACTGAACCCGCCGCTGGTGCTCTGGGCCGCGGCCACCTCGTCGCCGTCGCTGGCCGCCTTCGAGGCCGAGGACCGGTTCGCCGTCAACGTGCTCGCGAGCGACCAGCACCACCTGTCGCGGCAGTTCTCCACCTCGGGCACCGACAAGTTCGACGGGGTGGACCTCGCCGGCGACGGCCCACCGCTGCTCAGCGGCACGGTCGCGTCGTTCGTGTGCCGCCGTACCGACCGGGTCGAGGCGGGCGACCACGTCGTGTTCCTCGGCGAGATCGAGTCCTTCTCCGCGCCCGGCGGCGAGCCGCTGGTGTTCCACTCCGGGTCCTACCGGCTCGCCACCAAGCACCCCGACCTCTGACTCGGTGTGTCCCTGTTGCAGGGGCCGTCACCAGTGGCGCTCACGGCGTGCTCGCTGACCTCTTCCCTCTCCAACGTATAGACGGTCGGGGGGCTTGCGGCAAGCCCCCCGTCAGGGCGCAGACTCCTCGGCCGGAGCCGCATCGGGCGGCCGGGGAGGGGGATCGTCGTGACGGCGTACGACCCGGAGGTGCTGGTGGTCGGGGGCGGTCCGACCGGTCTCATGCTGGCGGCGGAGCTGCGGCTGCAGGACGTGCGGGTGACCGTGCTCGAACGGGACCGCGTGCCGACGGCCCAGGTCCGCTCGCTCGGGCTGCACGCCCGCAGCCTCGAGGTCCTCGCGTCCTGCGGCGTCCTGGACCGCTTCCTGGCGCTGGGGACGACGTACCCCGTCGGAGGCGTCTTCGCCGGGGTCGGCGCCGGGTCCCCGCTCGAGATCGACAGCCGTCAGGCCCACGTCCTCGGCGTCCCGCAGACCGCCACCGACCGGCTGCTCGAGGAGTGGGCGCGCGAGCTCGGGGCCGACGTGCGCCGCGGGGTCGAGGTGGTCTCGCTGACCCAGGACGAGGAGTCGGTCGAGGTCCGGCTCGCGGACGGCTCGCTCCTCCGGTCGGCGTCACGCCCGAGGGCGTGTTCCGCATCGTGCTCCTCACCGACGAGGTGGCCGGCCGGGACGCTCCCCCGCCGAGCCTGGACGACGTCCGCGCCCTGCTGCGCGAGCGGGTCGGCTCCGACCTGGGGCTGCGCGCGGCGCGCTTCGTCACCCGCTTCGGCGACGCCACGCGGCTGGCCGAGCGGTACCGCGTGGGGCGGGTGATCCTCGCCGGCGACGCCGCCCACGTCCACCCGCCGGTCGGCGGGCAGGGGCAGAATCTCGGCCTTCAGGACGCAGCCAACCTCGGCTGGAGGTCGACGCGGCCCTGATGCGGCCGGACTGTCACGTGGCGTGGGTCGCCGGCGACGGCCCGGGGCTGCCCGACGCCCTGGCTCGCTGGTTCGGTCCGAGCGCTCTTTGGGGCGCCAGACCGACTCGCAGAACAGATTGCTGAGCTGCGACGACTGACGACCACCCAGCCAGATGGAACAGTCAGCGCGGGCCCGCGCCACGATGGCACCGGCATCCGGATCACGTCCGCAGACACGGAACTGGTTCAGACGGATGACCCGCAAAGGTTGCTGGGCGCCCGCTACCCGGTCTGGGTCGAGTACGGCGACCCCCCGCTCGCCGTGCAGTCAGCTGGGTGCCTGCCGAGCGGACGGCGGCATGGGCGTGCGTTGGGTCAGCGACCCCGGAGACGTGTACGGCAACGAAGTGGCAAGATCGTGCAGATGCAGATGCAGGACTTCTTGGACCATGTGGACCGCGGCGAGACGATCGAGGCTGGCTCAGAACGACACCAGTTCATGCACGGGGTCGCCCAAGAGGCACTGGGGATCGTCGCTGAGATCAACACGGGATATCACACCCCCGATGAGGTGCGGGCGCTGCTGGCTCGACTCACCGGCAAGACCGTGGACGAGTCGGTCGTAGTATTCCCGCCGTTCTACAGCGAGTTCGGCAAGAACCTCACTTTGGGAAAAGACATCTTCATCAACATGGGCTGCCGCTTCCAGGACACCGGGAGCATCACCATCGGGGACGGCACCCTGGTCGGCCACGGCAGCACCCTGACAACGATCGATCACGGGATCGACCCTGACCGTCGAGGTGACATGGTCCCGGCCCCGGTTGTGCTGGGTCGGAAGGTGTGGCTCGGTGCCGGTGTCACGGTGGTCCCGGGCGTGACGATCGGCGACGGCGCGATCGTGGGCGCGGGCGCGGTCGTGACCAAGGACGTGTCGGCCAACGCGATTGTCGCTGGGGTGCCAGCCAGACTCATCCGCATGACCGGGTTCGACGCATCTGCGAGTTGAACACCCACGCCCACAGATGGGCACGATCGAGCTGTCGGCGGCATGTCCGAATGTCAGCCAAGCTCCGCGAGGGCCGCTTCTATGACCTGCTCGCTGCGTATGCCGTCGTCCGGCCATCCGGCACACTCCTGTTCCGAGGCACGGGTCTTCGATCCGCTCGGGAAGTCGATCCGCAAGCAATGGCCAGCGGCCCTCCGCGACGCTCTCGGCGTCGCACGCTCTGATGAGTCGCGGCGGGCGGTCAGGGCCGCCGATGCTCCGGGTCGTCGTAGCGGGTCGCCTCCTCGGGGAAGTCCTCCCCGGTGGGGTGCGCCCCGGCCGGCGATCCCTGCGCCGGGTCGTAGTCGCCGTCGGCAGCGGCGCCGTCCGTCGTGGAGGTGGGCTCGCGCTCCTCCTCGGCGTCGTCGATGCGGCCGACGTTCTCGGTCTCGTGGTTCTGCGGCTGCTCAGTCATGCCTGCGGCATACCCACCACCCCGGCCGCTCATCCCCTCTCTCAGGAGGTGAGCGGCGGCTCGGTCTTCTCGCGGACCTCGTCCTCGCTGACGCCGGGGGCGGTCTCGACCAGCCGGAGGCCGCCTCCGACCACGTCGATGACGGCGAGGTCGGTGATGATCCGCTGCACGACGCCGCGGCCGGTGTAGGGCAGCGAGCACTCCTCGACGATCTTGTAGGAGCCGTCCTTGGCGACGTGCTCCATCAGCACGATCACCCGCTTGGCGCCGTGGACGAGGTCCATCGCGCCGCCCATGCCCTTGACCATCTTCCCCGGGATCATCCAGTTCGCGATGTCGCCGCCCGCGGAGACCTGCATCGCGCCCAGGATCGCGGCGTCGATCTTGCCGCCGCGGATCATCCCGAACGAGGTCGCGGAGTCGAAGAACGAGGCGCCCTTGCGCAGGGTCACGGTCTCCTTGCCGGCGTTGATCAGGTCCGGGTCGACGTCGTCCTCCACCGGGTACGCGCCCACCCCGAGGATGCCGTTCTCGGACTGCAGCACCAGCTCGACGTCGTCGGCGACGTAGTTGGGCACCAGCGTCGGCAGGCCGATCCCCAGGTTGACGTAGGACCCGTCGGTCAGCTCCGAGGCCGCCCGCGCCGCCATCTCCTCACGGCTCCACGCCATGTCAGGCCTCCGATCCGGACGTAGCCGCTCGTGTGGTCTTCTTCTCGATCCGCTTGTCGGCGGCCTGCTCGGGCGTCAGCGCCACGACCCGCTGCACGAACACCCCGGGGGTATGCACGGCGTCGGCGTCGATCTCACCGGGCTCGACCAGCTGCTCGACCTCGGCGATCGTCACCCGGCCGCACATCGCGGCCAGCGGGTTGAAGTTGCGCGCGGACTCCCGGTAGACGAGGTTGCCGTGCCGGTCGCCCTTCCAGGCCCGCACCAGCCCGAAGTCGGCCACGATCGCCTCCTCGAGCACGAACTCCTTCTCCCCTTCGGCGGTGCCGAACGTCCGCACCTCCTTGGCCGGCGACGCCACCTCCACCGACCCGTCGGAGGAGTACTTCCACGGCAGCCCGCCCTCGGCCACCTGGGTGCCGACGCCGGTCGCGGTGAAGAACGCCGGGATCCCCGAGCCTCCCGCGCGCATCCGCTCCGCCAGCGTGCCCTGCGGCGTCAGCTCCACCTCGAGCTCGCCGTGGAGGTACTGCCGCGCGAACTCCTTGTTCTCCCCGACGTAGGAGGAGATCATCCGCCGGATCCGCTTGGCGAACAGCAGCCGGCCCAGGCCCCACTCGTCCACGCCGCAGTTGTTCGACACCGCTTCCAGGTCCGCGGCCCCGGACTCCAGCAGCGCGTCGATCAGCACGGAGGGGATCCCGCACAGCCCGAACCCGCCCACCGCGATGGTGGCGCCGCTCCCGATGTCGGCCACTGCCTCCGCGGCCGACCCGACCACCTTGTCCACGACGGTTCCTCCTTCGACCAGTGACCGGACCGGATCCGGACCAGCACACCCTAGCCACCACCTGTGACGCTCGACACCGGCGCGGTAAACGGCACGCCGGCCCGGCTAGGCTTCGAGAGGTGAGCGACCAGGGCAGCGGGCCGACCGGGCAGTGGCAGGACGTGCGTCTGCACGTCGTCACGGGCAAGGGCGGCACCGGCAAGACCACCGTGGCGGCCTCTCTCGCGCTGGCCCTGGCCAGCCGCGGACAGCAGGTCCTGCTGTGCGAGGTCGAGGGCCGCCAGGGGATCGCGCAGCTGTTCGACGTGCCCCCGCTTCCCTACGAGGAGCGCCGGATCGCCTCGGGTGCCGACAGCGACAGCGCTCGCGGCGGTCATCTCTACGCCCTCGCGATCGAGCCCGAGGCGGCGCTGCTGGAGTACCTCGCGATGTACTACCGGCTCGGCCGAGCCGGCAAGGCACTCGACCGCTTCGGCGTCATCGACTTCGCCACCACGATCGCGCCGGGGGTGCGCGACGTGCTGCTCACCGGGAAGGTCTACGAGGCCGTGCACCGCAACCGGCGCGGCAAGAACCAGCGCGAGTACGACGCCGTGGTGCTCGACGCGCCACCGACGGGCCGGATCGCCCAGTTCCTCGGCGTGAACAGCGAGCTCGCCGGCCTCGCCAAGGTCGGCCCGATCCGAAGCCAGGCCGACAACGTCATGCGGCTGCTGCGCTCGGAGCGCACCCGCGTGCACCTGGTGACGGTGCTCGAGGACATGCCGGTGCAGGAGACCGCCGACGGCATCGGCGAGCTCCGGGCTGCGGGGCTGCCGGTCGGCGGGGTCGTGGTGAACCTGGTGCGGGACCAGACGCTCGACGAGGCGGACCGCCGCGCCGCGCTCGCCGGCGCCCTGCCGCGCGCCGAGGTCGAGGCACAGCTGGCCAAGGCCGGGCTGGACGTGACGCCCGGCCTCGTCACCGAGCTGCTCGAGGAGGCCCGCGACCACGCGGAGCGGCGCGACCTGGAGGACCGGATGCGCGAGCGGGTCGCGGAGCTGGACGTGCCGACCTACGAGCTGCCCAGGCTCGCCGACGGCGTCGACCTCGGCGGGCTCTACGAGCTGGCCGCCGACCTGTGCGAGCAGGGGATGGCATGACCCCCGGACGCGTCGGTCCGCTGGCCGGCAAGGCCCGCACGAGCCCCGCCCTGGACATCGACCGGCTGCTCGACGACGCCGGCACCCGGATCATCGTCTGCTGCGGATCCGGCGGTGTGGGCAAGACCACGACGTCGGCGGCGCTGGCGCTGCGCGCGGCCGAGCGTGGCCGCAAGGTGGTGGTGCTCACCATCGACCCGGCACGCCGACTGGCGCAGTCCATGGGGATCGAGGCGCTGGACAACGTGCCGCGTCCGGTGCCGCACCTCGGGCCCACCGGCGGCGGCACCCTCGACGCGATGATGCTGGACATGAAGCGCACCTTCGACGAGGTGGTGGAGAGCCAGGCCACCCCGGAGAAGGCCGCGCAGATCCTGGGCAACCCGTTCTACGTGGCGCTCTCGAGCTCGTTCGCCGGCACGCAGGAGTACATGGCGATGGAGAAGCTCGGCCAGCTGCACCAGGACGCGCTGCGGACCGGGCGGTGGGACCTGATCGTGGTGGACACGCCACCGTCTCGGTCGGCCCTGGACTTCCTCGATGCGCCGGAGCGGCTCTCCAGCTTCCTCGACGGCCGGTTCATCCGGATCCTGCTGGCCCCGGCGAAGGGACCGGCCCGGCTGATGACCGCCGGCCTGTCGGCGGTGACCAACGCGCTCACGAAGATCCTGGGTGCCCAGGTGCTCAAGGACATGTCCACGTTCGTCGCCGCCTTCGACACGCTGTTCGGCGGGTTCCGGGCCCGGGCGACGAAGACCTTCGAGCTGCTCCAGGCGCCCGGCACGGCGTTCCTCGTGGTGGCCGCGCCGGAGCCGGACGCGCTCCGGGAGGCGGCGTACTTCGTGGAGCGGCTCGAGGAGGAGGAGATGCCGCTCGCCGGCCTGGTGGTGAACCGAGCCAGCCGCTCCACGCTCGGCGACCTCTCCGGCGAGCAGGCACTCGCCGCCGCCGAGCGTCTCGGCGACGGCGACGAGCTCACCTCGGGGCTGCTGCGGCTGGCTGCCGAGCGCTCCCGCGTGGTGGTGCGTGAGGCCCGGCTCTGCCGACGGTTCACCGCCGCACACCCGCAGGTGCCGCAGGTCGTGGTGCCGGCGCTGTCGACCGACGTGCACGACCTGCAGGGCCTGCGAGTCGTCGGGGACCTGCTGGCGGGGCAGGGGTAGGTCAGGCGGAGACGGCGGAGCCCGCCATCTGGACCGACACGGCCGCCTGGTGGTCGGCCATCGCGGTCTCGAGCAGCCGACGCCAGGAGCTGACGTTCGGGCGACGACGCAGCAGGGCCCGGCGCTCGCGCTCGGTCATGCCACCCCAGACGCCCCACTCGATCTGGTTGTCGAGAGCCTCGGCGAGGCACTCGGTGCGCACCGGGCAACCGGCGCACATCTGCTTGGCGCGGTTCTGCGCCGCCCCGCGGACGAACAGCTCGTCCGGCCGGGTCTGGTTGCACAGGGCCACGCTCGCCCAGTCTTCGTTCCACGTCATGTCTCGGCTCCCATCCGAGTGGACCTGCCCACACACTGCAGGTCGTTCAGTCATCCCAAGAAGAAAGGTAAAGAATGGTAAAGACGCGAAACAGACACAGAGGGAGCAACTTCACCTAGTCCAAAGGAACTACTCAAGTCGACCAAATCGTCAACACCGGCCCACCAGCCAGGCGTCCCTTACCCTGGGACCATGCCAGCGCGCCGCACCGACACGTTGAAGCCTGCCTCCATCCTCTCCCATCTCGGAGTGATGGTGGCCGTCGCCGCGGTGATGGGCGTGCTGGTCGCCGGCCTCGCCGTCCCGTTCGCCGGAGTCGTCGGCCTGTCGGCGCGCGACGTGGCGCAGACCATGGACAAGATCCCGGCCGAGCTGAAGGCCGAGCCGCTGCCGCAGCGCACCCGCCTGCTGGCCAAGAACGGCCGTGTGCTCGCCACGCTGTACGACGAGAACCGGGTGAACGTCCCGCTCGCCAAGGTGGCGCCGATCATGCGCAAGGCGATCATCTCGATCGAGGACTACCGCTTCTACCAGCACGGCGCCCTCGACCTGCGCGGCACGCTGCGGGCGTTCGTGACCAACGAGATGGCCGACGGGGTGGTCCAGGGCGGCTCCTCGATCACCCAGCAGATGGTCAAGATGACGCTGCTCTCCCAGGCCGACACCGACGCCGAGCGGGCGGACGCGACCGCCGACTCCTACTCACGCAAGATCCGGGAGCTGCGCTACGCGATCGCCTTCGAGGAGAACTACTCGAAGGACTGGATCCTCGAGCGCTACCTCAACATCGCCTACTTCGGCGACGGCGCCCACGGCATCGAGGCCGCCGCGCAGCACTACTTCTCCAAGCCGGCCTCGCAGCTGAAGCTGCACGAGGCCGCCCTGCTGGCCGGCCTGGTGAAGAACCCGACCGGCTACGACCCCACCAACGACCCGGGGCAGGCGCTCGAGCGGCGCAACACGGTCCTGTCCACGATGCTGTCGCTCAACGTGATCTCCAGGTCCGAGGCGGACCGGGCGATGAAGCGCAACCTCGGCCTCGACGTCAGCCCCTCGAGCAACGGCTGCGTGAGCTCGGCGGCGGCGTTCTTCTGCGACTACGTCGTGCAGTACCTCCTGGCGGACCGGTCGCTGGGCCGCACCGAGCAGGACCGCAGGCAGCTGCTCTACAGCGGCGGCCTCACCGTGCGGACCACCGTGGACCTGCGCTTCCAGAGGGCCGCCGACAAGTCCGTGAGGAGCCACGTCGACCCGACCGACCGGGCCATCGGCGGCCTGGCCATGGTCGAGCCCGGCACCGGTGAGGTGCGCGCGCTGTCGCAGTCGAGGCCGATGGGCAGCAACAAGAAGGCGGGCGAGACGTACCTGAACTACGTCGTGCCGCCGGAGTACGGCGACGCGAACGGCTTCCAGGCGGGTTCCACGTTCAAGCCGTTCGTGCTGGCCTCGGCCATCCAGCAGGGCATCCCGCTGTCGACGACCATCTCCGCACCGCCGAACCTCACGCTGCCCGAGGACTCCTTCCGTGACTGCGACGGGAGGTACCGCTCCACGCAGAGCTGGCCGGTGGAGAACTCCACGAGCAGCGGCACCTTCAACCTCTACGAGGGCACCCAGCAGTCGGTGAACACCTTCTTCGCCCAGCTCGAGCAGCGCACCGGGCTGTGCGCGCCGGCGCGGCTGGCCAAGAAGATGGGGATCCGGGTCGACCCCGAGACGGTGGTGCCCTCCTTCACCCTCGGCGTCACGAACACCGACCCTCTGACCATGGCGGCCGCCTACGCCACGTTCGCGGCCCGTGGCGAGTACTGCACGCCCCGCCCGGTCCTCTCGGTCAAGAACAGCGCCGGCAAGCAGATCGCCGACTACCCCTCCGAGTGCGACCAGGTCATGAAGAACGCCGAGGCCGACGCGGTCAACGACGTGCTGCGCGGCGTGCAGGAGCCCGGCGGCTTCGGCTACAGCGCCGGGATCAACCTGGACCAGCCCTCGGCCGGCAAGACCGGCACGATCAGCGGCAACCGCGCCGTCTGGTTCCTGGGCTACACCCCGAACATGGCGACCGCCTCGATGATCGCCGGGGCGAACCGGCTCGGGGAGTGGGTGACGCTGAACGGTCAGACCGTCGGCGGCTCCTACATCGCCAGCGCCGCCGGCAGCACCACGGCCGGTCCGATGTGGGGTGACGCGATGAAGGCGGTCCAGGACCTGCTGCCCGACAAGGACTTCTCCGTGCCCGACCCGAAGGCGATCGCCGGACGACTGGTGACGGTGCCCTCGCTCTACGGCTACAGCCCCTCTGCGGCCGCCGACGCCCTGCGAAAGGCCGGCTTCAACCCGGTGATCGGCCCGTTCGTCGACAGCGCCAACTCCTACGGCACCGTGGCGTTCCTCTCGCCGGGGTCCGGCACCCAGGCCGGCACCGGCAGCACGATCACGATCTACGTCTCCAACGGCACCCCGGAGCCGCCACCGCCGAGCGCGACGCCGACCCCGGCGCCGACCCCGACGCCGACTCCCGCACCGACGCCGAGCGAGCCCCCGACCCGGACCGGCAACGGCGGCAACGGCGGCGGGAACGACAACGGCAACGGCGGCGGGAACGGCAACGGCGGCGGGAACGGCAACGGCGGCGGGACGGGTCGCAACGACAAGCCCGGCGGCGGCGGAGGCCGCGGCTGATCAGCCGAGCTGGCGGCGTACCTCCGCGGCCACGGCGCCGCCATCGGCGCGGCCCTTCACCTGCGGCTGGAGCGCGCCCATGACCCGGCCCATGGCCCGCGGACCGTCACCGGCGACGCCGAGCTCGGCGATCGTGGTGCCGACCAGGCCCGCGATCTCCTCGTCGCTCAGCTGGGCCGGCAGGTAGTCGGCGATCACCGCGGCCTCGGCGCGCTCCTTGGCCGCCTGCTCCTCGCGACCGGCGTCGGCGAAGGCCGTTGCGGCCTCGCGCCGCTTCTTCGCCTCGCTGCTGAGCACGCCGACGACGTCCTCGTCGCTGAGCTCACGGGAGGCCTTGCCGGCGACCTCGGCGTTGGTGATCGCGGTCAGCACCATCCGCAGGGTCGAGGAACGCACCTCCTCGCGGGACTTGATGGCGGTGGTGAGGTCGGCACGCAACCGGTCCTTGAGCTCGCTCATCGGGCCATTGTGGCAGCCTGGGGCAATGCACCCACTCGCCCGCGTCGCCGCCGCCGGGGCCGGCACGACCGCTGCCGGACTGGCCTACGCCTTCGCGGAGGCCCGCTGGTTCGCGCTGAGGCGTGCCGTCGTGCCGGTGCTGCCGGCCGGCCAGCAGGACCTCACGATCCTGCACCTCAGCGACATCCACCTGACCCCCCGACAGCACCGCAAGCAGGAGTGGCTGCGGGGGCTGGCCGCCCTCGAGCCCGATCTCGTCGTGAACACCGGGGACAACCTGGCGCACCGCGAGTCCGTGCCGCTGCTGCTGGACTGCCTCGGGGACCTGCTCGACGTGCCCGGCGTGTTCGTCCGCGGCTCCAACGACTACGTCGAGCCGACCATCCGCAACCCCGCGCGCTACCTGCTTCCCGACGACGGCAGCCGCCACACCGGCTCCGCGCCGCTTCCCTGGCGCGACCTGGTGGAGGGGTTGGAGAAGCGCGGCTGGGTGGACCTCGACAACGTGCGCGCCACCCTCGACGTCCGTGGCCGGTCCGTCGCCTTCGCCGGCGTCGACGACCCGCACCTCGGGTACGACGACCTGTCCGCCGTAGCGGGGCCCGCCGACGCGGCGGCCGACCTGCGGATCGGCGTGGCGCACGCGCCGTACCTGCGCGTCCTCGACCGGTTCGCCGGCGACGGCTACGACCTGCTGGTCGCCGGGCACACCCACGGCGGCCAGGTGTGCCTGCCGCTGTCCGGGGCGATCGTCACCAACTGCGACCTCGAGCCGGGGCGCGCGAAGGGGCTGCACCGCCATCCCGCGGACTCCGCTCCCGGAGCGCCGGGCGGCGCGTGGCTGCACGTGTCCGGCGGCCTCGGCACGTCGCCCTACGTCCCCTTCCGGTTCAGCTGTCGTCCCGAGGCCACGCTGCTCACCCTCACCGAAGGGCCGGATTCGTCCGGCCGCTGAGCCTCGGGTAGACTCGCCGCGCTGCCGAGGGCCGATGCCGGTACTCGGCGATCGGGCTGTGGCGCAGTTTGGTAGCGCGCTTCGTTCGGGACGAAGAGGCCGCAGGTTCAAATCCTGTCAGCCCGACCAGGTGGCCACGAGGTCATGAACCCCCATCCCAGCCGGGATGGGGGTTCTTCGGTCTCCGGTGCCGCCGTCGTGCGGGCGCCTCAGCCGAGCGTCGACCAGACCAGCTCCGCGATCTGGATCGTGTTGAGCGCCGCGCCCTTGCGCAGGTTGTCGTTGGACACGAACAGCACCAGGCCGCGCTCCTCGTCGAGGCTGGCGTCCTGCCGGATCCGGCCCACGAAGCTGGGGTCCTTGCCGGCCGCCTCGAGCGGGGTCGGCACGTCGGCGAGAGCGACCCCCGGCGCCTCGGAGAGCAGCTCGGTGGCGCGCTTGGCCGACAGCGGCCTGGCGAACTCCGCGTTCAGCGACAGCGAGTGGCCCGTGAACACCGGGACCCGCACGCACGTGCCCGAGACCCGCAGGTAGGGGATGTCCAGGATCTTGCGGGTCTCGTGGCGCAGCTTCTGCTCCTCGTCGGTCTCCTCGGAGCCGTCGTCGACGATCGAGCCGGCCATCGGCAGCACGTTGAACGCGATCGGGCGCACGTACTTCTCCGGCGCCGGCATCGACACCGCCGACCCGTCGTGGGCCAGCTCCGGGCCCCGGTCGCCGACCGCCGCGACCTGGTCGGCGAGCTCCTCGACGCCGGCGAGACCGCTTCCGGAGACGGCCTGGTAGGTGCTGGCCACCAGCCGGACCAGGCCGGCCTCGTCGTGCAGCGGCTTGAGCACCGGCATCGCGGCCATCGTCGTGCAGTTGGGGTTGGCGATGATGCCCTTCGGGATGTCGCGGATCGCCTCCGGGTTCACCTCGCTGACCACGAGCGGCACGTCGGGGTCGCGCCGCCAGGCGGAGGAGTTGTCCACGACGGTGGCGCCGGCCTGCGCGAACGTCGGCGCGAGCTCGCGTGAGGTGCTCGCGCCGGCGGAGAACAGCGCGACGTCGAGCCCGGTGGGGTCGGCGGTGGCGGCGTCCTCCACGACGACCTGCCGGCCGGCGTACTCCAGGGTCCGTCCGGCCGAGCGCGCCGAGGCGAACAGGCGTACGTCGTCGGCCGGGAAGCCCCGCTCGGCGAGCAGCCGGAGCATGACCGAGCCGACCTGTCCGGTGGCGCCGACGACGCCGAGTCGCACGCTCATCGACCGGTCCCTCCGTAGACGACGGCCTCGACCTCGTGGGAGTCGAGGTCGAAGGCGGTGTGCGCGGCGACGACGGCGTCGTCGACCTGCGCCTGGTCGACGATCACCGAGATCCGGATCTCGGAGGTGGAGATCATCTCGATGTTCACCCCGGCCGAGGCGAGGGAGGCGAAGAACTTGGCGGTGACGCCCGGGTGCGAGCGCATGCCCGCACCGATCAGCGACACCTTGCCGATCTGGTCGTCGTAGAGCAGCGAGTCGTAGCCGACCTCACCCTGGATCCTCGCCAGCGCCGCCATCGCCACCTGGCCGTCGTCGCGGGGCAGCGTGAACGAGATGTCGGTGAGGTTCGTCGAGGCGGCGGAGACGTTCTGCACGATCATGTCGAGGTTGACCTGTGCCTCCGAGAGCGCCTCGAAGATGCGAGCCGCCTCACCCACCTTGTCCGGCACGCCGACGACGGTGATCTTGGCCTCGCTCCGGTCGTGCGCGACGCCGGCGATGATCGCCTGTTCCATGTCCACCTTCTCCTCGTCGGTGATCCAGGTCCCGGTCTTCTGGCTGAACGAGGACCGCACGTGGATGGGCATCTCGTAGCGCCGCGCGTACTCGACACAGCGCAGGTGCAGGATCTTCGCACCGCAGGCGGCCATCTCCAGCATCTCCTCGTAGGAGACGCGGTCCCGCTTGCGGGCGGTCGGCACGATCCGCGGGTCGGCGGTGAAGACGCCGTCCACGTCGCTGTAGATCTCGCACACGTCGGCCTCGAGCGCTGCTGCCAGCGCGACCGCCGTGGTGTCGCTGCCGCCGCGACCGAGCGTGGTGATGTCCTTGGTGTCCTGGCTGACGCCCTGGAACCCGGCCACGATCGCCACCGCGCCGTGCTCGAGCGCCTTCTCGATCCGCCCGGGCGTGACGTCGATGATCTTGGCCTTGCCGTGCGAGCTGTCGGTGATCACGCCGGCCTGGCTGCCGGTGAAGGACTGGGCCTCCTGACCGAGGTTGCCGATCGCCATCGCCAGCAGCGCCATCGAGATCCGCTCGCCGGCGGTGAGCAGCATGTCGAGCTCGCGGCCCGCGGGCAGCGGCGAGACCCGCTCGGCGAGGTCGATCAGCTCGTCGGTGGTGTCGCCCATCGCCGACACCACGACCACCACGTCGTTGCCGGCGCGCTTGGCGTCGAGGATGCGCTGGGCGACCCGCTTGATGCCCTCGGCGTCGGCGACCGAGGAGCCGCCGTACTTCTGGACGACAATGCCCACGACTCTTGCTCTCCTCGCCTCACGACAACGGGTCCGATCCTACCGAGCCGGCCCGAGGGCCTCACGGCCCCGACGAATGGCGGACCGTCGTCAGCGGCGCACGGCCTCGAGCATCTCGTCGGCCGCCTCCACCTGGTCCTGCTCGCCCTCGATCTCGGCGTCGAACCGGTCGTGCGCGACCACCGACTGCAGGGCGCGCAGCACGCCGCTGGCCTCGGCGCCCCACGAGGACATGTAGGAGAACTGCCACCACCACAGCGCCTCGCTGACCCGGCCGGCGCGGTAGTGCCGCAGGCCGTGGGCCAACGAGGTGGCGATGCTGGTGAGGTCGTCCGACAGCAGCGAGGACAGCACCTCCGGCGGGTCGACGTAGGGGTCGAAGACCTCGGTGTAGACGTCGACCTCCTCGAGCAGCACCGCCAGGCGCAACCGCATCGCGTCGAGGTCCGGGTCCGGCCCCGCGTCGGGTTCGTACTGGTCGGCCGGGGTGAAGTCGGTGTGCACGCCCAGGCGGCCGCCCGCGAGGAGCACCTGGCTGACCTCGAGCAGCAGCAGCGAGATCGCCTCGCCGCCGGTGGCGTCGCCACGCGCGATCGCTCTCAGGGCCAGCAGGAAGCTCTCCACCTGGTCGGCGATCTGCTGGGCGAAGTCCTCGAGGTCGCTGCCGATGCCCACGGCGGCGCCCTGCTCTGCCTCACTCATCGACAGCACGTCTCCCTTCGAATGCACGCCCGAGCGTGACCTCGTCGGCGTACTCGAGGTCGCCGCCCACGGGCAGTCCACTAGCCAAACGCGTCACGCGCAAGCCCATCGGCCGCAACATGCGGGTGAGGTACGTCGCGGTCGCCTCACCCTCGAGGTTGGGGTCCGTGGCCAGGATCACCTCGGTCACGGCGCCGTCGGCGAGCCGTGTCATCAGCTCGCGGATCCGCAGCTCGTCGGGCCCGATGCCCTCGATCGGCGAGATCGCGCCGCCCAGCACGTGGTAGCGGCCGCGGAACTCGCGGGTCCGCTCGATCGCCACGACGTCCTTGGGCTCCTCCACCACGCAGATCACGGCCCCGTCGCGACGGGGGTCGCGACAGATCCGGCAGGTCTCCTCCTCCGCGACGTTGCCGCACACGACGCAGAACCTGACCCGCTGCTTGACCTCGACGAGCACGTCGGCGAGCCGGCGTACGTCGACGGGGTCGGCCGCCAGCAGGTGGAACGCGATGCGCTGGGCACTCTTGGGGCCCACGCCCGGCAGCCGGCCGAGCTCGTCGATGAGGTCCTGGACGACACCTTCGTACATGTGAGTCGCAGGGCCCCGCTCAGAAGCCGAGCGCCGGGCCGCCGGCGCCCGGCTCGCCGCCGCCGAGGCCACCGGCGAGCGGGCCGAGCTTCTCGTTGGCCAGCGCGTCGGAGCGGCTCCGGGCGTCACGGTAGGCGGCCAGGACCAGGTCCTCGAGGTCCTCGGTGTCGTCGGGGTCGAAGGAGCCCGACCGGATCTTGATCCCGACCATCTCACCGGTGCCGTTGACCGTCACGGTCACCAGCCCGTCGCCGACCGTGCCGTCGACGCGGGCCTCACCGAGCTCCTCCTGGGCGCTCATCATCTGCTGCTGCATCTGCTGCGCCTGCTGCAGCAGCGCGTTCATGTCGAAGCCGCCCTCGCCGAACGGGTTGTCGGGGGTGCCCTGGGTCATGTCGCGTCGCTCTCTCTGGGGGTGGACGGGTGCTGCTCAGCTGTGCGGGATCTCCTCGATGATGCTCGCACCGAGCTCACGCTGGAGGAGCTGCGCCCCGCCGAGGTCGTCGTCGGCGTCGGGGTCGTCGCGGTCGGCGTCGTCGTCGGAGACCGCCGGGTCGGCGGCCGCGGGTCGCTGCTCGCCGCGTCCGCGGGTGTCCTGGATCGCCTCGCGGGCCGAGGCCACCGCGGTGGGGTCGACCGGGCGCCGCTGGGGCTCGGCCGGCGCCGGGGAGCGGCTCTCCTGGCTGCGGATCGTCACCGGGGCGTCACTGCCCGGCTGGGCGGCCGGGTCCACGATCGCCTCGATGCGCCAGTCGTGTCCGACCACGTCGATGCAGGCCTGGCGCAGGATCTCCTCGCTGCCGCCGCTGGTGAACGAGTTGCGGGCGCCGGCGTTGACCAGGGCGACCGTCAGCGTCTTCTCGTCGACAGCGGTGACCTGACCGTTCTGGCTCAGCAGGATCCACGTGTAGCGGCGCTTGAGCTTGACGGCCTCGAGGATGTCGGGCCACAGCCGGCGTACCTCGACCAGGCCGAGCCCGTGCGACGCAGGCGTGGCCGGCGCAGCGGGGGCAGGCGGCTCGGGCTCGGGTGCAGGTTCGGGCGCGGGTGCAGGTTCGGGCGCGGGTGCAGGTTCGGGCACCGGTGCAGGCTCGGACTGAGGCGCCGGCGCAGGCGCGGCCGGCGGGGCCTGCGCGGCCGAGGGCACGCCCTCGATCGACATCCGCTTCTCGAGCCGGTCCAGGCGGGCCATCACGCCGCCGGTGCCGTGGTCGGCTCCCGGCAGCAGCACCCGCGCGCAGATCAGCTCCAGGAGCAGCCGCGGCGCGGTGGCGCCCTTGAGCTCGGTGAGCCCGGTCGCCACCAGGTCGGCGGCGCGGCTGAGGTCGGCCCGGCCGAAGCGGGCGGCCTGGGCGACGAGGCGCTCGGCCTGGTCCTCGGGCAGGTCGATGAGCCCGGTGGCCGGGGCGTCGGGCACGGCCGCGATGATCAGGAGGTCGCGCAGCCGGCGCAGCAGGTCCTCGGTGAACCGGCGCGGGTCCTGGCCGGTCTCGATCACCTTGTCCACGACCCCGAAGACGGTGCCGCCGTCCCCGGCCGCGAAGGCGTCGACCACCTCGTCGAGCAGCGTCTCGGGGGTGAAGCCGAGCAGGCCGGTCGTGAGGTCGTAGGTGACCCCGTCCGGCCCTGCCCCGCCGATCAGCTGGTCGAGGACCGAGAGCGTGTCGCGGGCCGAGCCGCCGCCGGCCCGGACCACCAGCGGCAGCGCGGCCGCCTCCACCTGCACGCCCTCCTCGTCGCAGAGCACGCGCAGGTAGTCCGACAGCGTCCGAGGCGGGATCAGCCGGAACGGGTAGTGATGGGTGCGCGACCGGATCGTGCCGATGACCTTCTCCGGCTCGGTGGTCGCGAAGACGAACTTGATGTGCTCGGGCGGCTCCTCGACGAGCTTGAGCAGCGCGTTGAAGCCGGCGGGCGAGACCATGTGCGCCTCGTCGATGATGTAGATCTTGTAGCGGCTGCTCACCGGCGCGAAGAACGCCCGCTCGCGCAGGTCGCGGGCGTCGTCGACGCCGCCGTGGCTGGCGGCGTCGATCTCGATCACGTCGATCGATCCGGGGCCGCCGCGGGCGAGGTCGACGCAGGACGCGCACACCCCGCACGGCTCGTCGGTCGGGCCCTGCTCGCAGTTGAGGCAGCGGGCCAGGATCCGGGCGCTGGTCGTCTTGCCGCAGCCGCGGGGACCGGAGAACAGGTACGCGTGGTGCACCCGGTTGTTGCGCAGCGCCGCACGCAACGGCGTCGTCACGTGGTCCTGCCCGATGACCTCGGCGAAGGTCTCGGGCCGGTAGCGGCGGTAGAGGGCGAGCGGTGCTTCCACGCCCCTGACCCTAACCACCAGGGCCGACAACGCACAGGGCGGAGCCCCCGGGCACGAAAAGGCCCCCCGCGCACCCGACAGAGCTCACTTGCCCTTGCTGCCTTCCGGCCCTGGGGGAGTTGGGCGAGATGCCGCCGCACGGGGGGTTGCCTCGAGTCTAGGTGACGGGGCGCGGGCCGCCCAAGCCGGGCGCGATTTCCACATCGCGGCAGGCGGCCGGTACCCTCTCCGGCGGAGGATTCGCCTAGTGGCCTATGGCGCTCGCTTGGAAAGCGGGTTGGGTTAACAGCCCTCAGGGGTTCGAATCCCCTATCCTCCGCCAGCAACAGCACGACGAAGCGGCCCCCACCCGTCGGTGGGGGCCGCTTCCATGTGTCGGGCGGCTGCCGACGGGTACGTCGGCTGGCGACCGGGCCTGGACGACGGAGGCTTACCCGTGGACGTGGACATCCTCATCATCGCCCTTGCCGTCCTGGCCTTCGCCGTGCTCGCCGGCCGGCTCTGTGGCACCCCCGTCACCATGCCGATGCTCTTCACCGGAGCCGGCCTGCTACTCGGCACGCAGGGACTGGGCGTGATCGACGTCGGGGCCGACAGCGAGTTCGTCAGCATCCTCGCCGAGGTCACCTTGGTCGTGGTGCTGTTCACTGACGCGAGCCGCATGCACCTCGGCACGGTGCTGGCTGAGCACTCCATCGCCCTGCGGCTGCTGGTGGCCGCCATGCCGCTCGCGATGGTGCTGGGCTGGCTCGCAGGGCTCCTGCTGTTTCCGGAGATGCCGCTCGCGGCAGTGGCGTTGCTGGCCGTGATGCTCGCCCCCACCGACGCCGCTCTGGGCCAGTCGTTCGTGAGCAACGACGCGGTCCCGTTGCGCATCCGGCAGGGCCTCAACGTCGAGAGCGGCCTCAACGACGGTCTGGCCCTACCGTTCCTGCTGGTCCTGGTCGACGTGGCGAAGGACGAAGCCGGAAGCGTCCTGGACTACGTGGCCCTCTTCGCCGCGATGGTGGGTCTCGGCACGGCGGTGGGGGCATTGGTCGGCTGGGCGGGCGGCAAGGTCCTCGTGTGGAGCGCCAGTCGCGACTGGACCACGGAGACCACGCGCAGGCTGGGCACGCTGTCGCTGGCGGCGATCGCGTACGCCGGCGCAGAGTCGCTCGGCGGGAACGGGTTCGTGGCTGCCTTCGTCGCGGGGCTCACGGTCGGTACGACCGCCCGGGAGCTGCTCGAGGCCACCAGCGTGTTCACCGAGTCCGAGGGCCAGCTGCTCACGCTGCTGACCTTCTTCCTCTTCGGCGCGGTCGTCGCCGGATCGGTGCTGACGGACCTGACCTGGAGCGTTCTGCTCTATGGGCTCCTGAGCCTCTTCCTGGTGCGTCCGTTGGCGGCCTCCGCCGCGTTGCTCGGAGCGGGACTGTCCAGGTCGACGGTCGGCTTCCTCGGCTGGGCAGGGCCCAGAGGCCTCGCGTCGATCGTCTACGCGGTGCTCGTGGCGGAGGCCGGGGGGATCACCGGCGCCGATGAGGTCTTCATCGTCGCCTCGTGGACGATCATCCTGAGCATCGTCCTCCACGGTGCCAGCGCCGCACCGCTCAGCCGGGCCTACGGGGCACACGTGCACCGCAGCCTGCCGCAGGACAGCCCCGAGCGTCAGCGCGTCGAGGAGCTCCCGGTGCGCCTGCCTCCGCACCGCGGCCGCCAGGCACGCGAGGAAGCGTGAGTTCAACTGTTCGTCACGCGAAGTAACGATCCGGACAAGTAGCGTTGGCACCCTGGAGCACGACGCGGGCCGACCGGCCGCGCTCGACCGAGCCGAGGGGCCGACATGACCGCAGTGCTGCCCGAGAGGGCGACCTCCACCTCCGACCGCCTCGCGCTGGCCGCCCAGCGACGCGCAGCCGAGCGGACGTACAGCCTGGCCGAGCTGCTCCGGACCAGGCCCGACCTGCGCGGGACCTACGCGCCGGCCGACTTCGCCGTGGAGGCCGTCCGCTGGGGTGCCTGACCGGCCTCGAGGGCAGCGTCCAGGGTGGGCCGGATGTCGAAGACCTTCTCCAGGCCGGCGATCGCGAACAGCTCCAACACGGCGTGGGTGGGACAGACCAGCACCATCGAGCCCTGGAGCGCATGGGTCCGCCGACGGATGCCGATCAGCGCGCCGAGCCCGGTCGAGTCGAGGAAGTCCAGAGCCGACAGGTCGATCACGAGGTGGTTCGCACCGGAGACGATGAGATCGATCACCTGCGCCCGGAAGGTCCCCTGGGTCGCGAGGTCGAGCTCGCCGCGCAGGGTCACGATGGTCTGGTTCCCGTGCTGGTTGACGGCGATGTCGAGCAGGTCGTTCTCGGCGTACACGCAAGGCTCTCTCGGGGCGGTGCGGGCTCGGCCGGGTCTGGACCGAACATCGACCCTATACCGGATGACGGCCGCGCAATCACCGGCCGGTCGGGGCCGGAGCGGGGCGACCTATGCTGAGGCGCGTGATCTTCAAGCGCGTCGGTGCCGGCAAGCCCTATCCCGACCACGGGTTGTCGGCCAGGGACTGGGCGGCGCTGCCGCCGCGGCAGGTGCGGCTCGACGACCTGGTGACCACGAAGGACACGCTGCACCTGACCACGCTGCTCGACGAGGACTCGACGTTCTTCGGCGACCTGTTCGCGCACGTCGTCGACTGGCGCGACGAGCTCTACCTCGAGGACGGCCTGCACCGGGCGCTGCGGGCGGCGCTCCAGCAGCGCCACGTCCTGCACGCCCGAGTCCACGCCGTGGGAGTGTGAGGACACCATGAACTCTCGGCACGTGACGACCGGCATCACCCTTGTCGTCCTCCTGGGCATCCTGGCAGCCGGCGCGGTGGTCGGCATGAACCAGCTGTTCGCCCCCGTCGGCGCCGACGACGAGCCGAGTGCGGCGCAGACCCCGGCCTGCCGGACCCTCGCCAAGGGGGAGCGGCTGCGGATCGGGGACGTGAGGGTCAACGTGTTCAACGCCGGCCGCAAGGAGGGGCTGGCCGGGCAGACGCTCGACAGGCTCACCACCCGCGGGTTCCGCGCCGGCACGGTCGGCAACGCACCGGACGCCGGCGTGAGCAGGGCCCAGGTCTGGATCGTCAAGGGCGAGGAGAACGCCGGCCGGCTGGTGGCGCGCAACCTCGGCACCCGCACCCAGGTGGTCACGCGGAAGCGGGACCTCGGTGAGGACGGCGTCGACGTGGTCGTCGGCGACCGGTTCAAGCGACTGGGCCGCCGGGTCGGTGCGATCAAGGTGAGGAAGCCGCAGGAGGTCTGCCCCGCCGCCGTACCCGAGGCCGGTTAGTCAGTCCTCCAGCCAGTGCGCGAGCCGGCCTCGGCGCGACACCGCACGCAGGCGCTCCTCGGTGGGCTCACGATGCTTGCGCGGCGCCACGACGAGCAGGTCGTCGCCGCGCCGTAGCACCGTGCGGGCGTCGGGGACCAGCATCTGCCCGTCGCGGACCACGAGCGACACCGAGGCGCCGACCGGCAGCCGCAGCTCACCCACCTCCACCCCGTGCAGGCGCGAGCGTCTGGTGATCGTCACCTGCAGCAGGTCCGCGGCCATCCGCTCCAGCGGTGCCGCCTCCACCTCGAGGTCCCGCGGCTCGTCGCGCTGGGCGACGCCCAGGAAGCGCGCCACGGCCGGCAGCGTCGGACCGGTCAGCGCGGTGTAGATGACGACCATCACGAAGACGATGTCGAACAGCTTCTGGGCGCCTTCGACGCCCTGGGCGAGCGGGATGGTGGTCAGCACGATGGGTACGGCGCCGCGCAGCCCCGCCCAGGAGACGAACAGCCGTTCGCGCAGCGACAGCCGCAGCGCGAACCAGCAGGCGAAGACCGACACCGGCCGGGCCACATAGGTCAGCAACAACCCCGCCATCAGCGCGAGCCCGGCGTGCTCCCAGGAGATCCGGCCCGGCGAGAGGAGCAGGCCGAGCATCACGAACAGGCCGATCTGCGCCAGCCAGGCCATCCCCTCCGAGAACGACCGGGTCGCGTTGCGGTGCGGCAGCTCGCTGTTGCCGAGGACCAGGGCCGCGGTGTAGACCGCGGCGAAGCCGGAGGCGTGCAGCGCCGCCGTGCCGGCGTAC
This sequence comes from uncultured Actinomycetota bacterium, assembly GCA_963835385.1. GTDB lineage: Bacteria > Actinomycetota > Actinomycetes > Propionibacteriales > Nocardioidaceae > Nocardioides_B. The sequence continues at coordinate 61,246 of CAWIFK010000005.1, read as the reverse complement.
GCCAGGACCGTGAACGCCAGCACCGCGAGCGGGTAGAGGCCCGATGCCGGCAGCGCCACCCGGCGCATCACCCAGGCGCCGCCGAACCCCACCGCGAGCCCCCCGACGACGCCGAACGCCAGCTCGTAGGCCACGATGCCGACGAACCCGAGGACGCCGTGCTCGAGCGCGGTGCCCGAGCTGACCAGGGTCACCAGGAGCACGGTGGGTGCGTCGTTGAGGCCGGACTCGGCCTCCAGAACCCCGGTGAGCCGGCGCGGCAGCGGCACCCGTCGCAGCACCGAGAACACCGCGGCGGCGTCGGTCGGCGACGTCACCGCGCCCAAGAGGACCGCGACCTGCCAGTCGAGCCCGAACAGGTAGTGCGCCCCGAGCGTCATCACCGTGACGCTGATCCCCACGCCGAGGGTCGCCAGCGCCACCCCCATGCCGATCGCCGGCCGGATCTCTCCCCAGTTCGTGGTCAGACCGCCCTCGGCCAGGATCACCACCAGCGCGGCGAACCCGAGAGCGTGCGCGACGTTCGCGTCCTCGAACCGGATCCCGGCGCCCGACTCGCCGAGCAGCACGCCCATGAACAGGTAGACCAGGAGGCTGGGGAGCCCGGCTCGCACCGAGAGTCGCACCGCGAGGATCGCGACGAGCATGACGCTGGCGCCGACCAGCAGGACCGTGTCCAGCTGGTGCGCGTCGAAGCTCACGGTCACCTCGTCGTCGGGGGCGAGACGGTCAGTCTAGTGGTCTACGCCCCCGGGCGACCGCCCCCGCCGGGGGATTGACGAAGGCGGTCGCGACCGTGAGGAAGCGGTGCGCTCAGGGCGGACCCACCGCGCTCCTACGCCTGAAAGCCTCACCCGGAGGTCGGCCCCTGCGCCATAGTCACAATGGGTGACTCAGATGGGGGCGAGTCCGAGCACGTCGCGCAGCGCGTTCTCGAGTCGGTCGCCGCGGTCGTGGCCGGCGACGTCACCGGTGACGAAGGCGGCGGCGTACCCGCCCTTCGCGCTCCACCAACCGAAGCTGCCGCCGAGGCCGCCCATCCCGAAACCGTCGGGATCCACCCCCACGCCCAGCCCCCAGGCCTGGACGCCGCCCGTGACGCGGTCCGTCCCGCGCGCCGACACGGTGGTCATCTCCTCGAGCATCCCCCGCGAGAGCAGGCGTCCCTGCGCCAGGGCGACGTAGAGCCCCGCCACCGCCCGGGCGGTGCCGTGGCCGTTGACGGCCGGCACCTCGGCGGTCCGCCAGGCCCGGCCGTTGACGACCGCCGGGTCCAGCGCGCCCGGTGGGTTCGCCAGGGCGCGCACCATCAGCCCCGACCCTTGCTCCCCGCGACGGCGCAACGACTCCTCGAGGCCGGTCAGGTCGGCGATCCGGTCGAGGTCGGCCGGCGGCACCCCGATGTGGAAGTCGAGGTCGAGCGGTCCGCACACCTCCTCCCGCAGGAAGGTGCCGAGCGAGCGGCCGTCGACGTGGCGCACCACCTGGCCGAGCAGGTGGCCGTAGAACAGCGCCGACTCCCCCAGCGCGTCACCCGGCGGCCACGTCGGCTGCTGCTGCTCGAGCAGGCGGCACATCAGGTCCCAGTCGTAGAAGGCCTCCTCGGGTGCGGGCTCGTCGAGGAGCACGTGCCCCGCGGTGTGGGCCAGCACCTGCCGCACGGTGGCTCCGCCGGGCAGCGCGGGCCAGTACGTCGTCATCGGCGCGTCGAGGTCCACGGCCCCGCGGTCGGCCAGCTGCAACACGCAGACGGCTGCGAACGGCTTGGCCACGGAGTAGGGCATCACCAGGGTGTCGCGGGTCCACGGCCGGCTGCGGGCCGCATCGGCGAAGCCGCCCCAGACGTCGACGACCCACTGGCCGTCGTGCCAGGCGGCGAACGCCGACCCCGTGCCCGGCGACGCCTCGACGATGTCGGCGAAGAGGTCACGCACCGGCGCGAAGCGGTCCTCCATGGGTCGTCATGGTGCCACGCTCTACCGTGACGTGATGCAGCACCTCGAGGCGGCCACGCGCGCCGCCGTACCCCCCTTCCACGTCATGGACCTGCTGGCCGCGGCCGCCGAGCGGCAGCGCACGCACGGCGACCTGCTGAACCTCGTGGCCGGCCAGCCGTCGACCCCGGCGCCCGCGCCGGTGCGGGAGGCGGCGAAGCGGGCGCTCGACGAGCGCGTGCTCGGCTACACCGTCGCCACCGGCATCCCCGAGCTGCGGGAGGCGATCGCCGGGCACCACGCGCGGTGGCACGGGATCCAGGTGGACCCTGCCGACGTCGTGGTCACGACCGGCTCCTCGGGCGGGTTCCTGCTGGCCTTCCTGGCCGCGTTCGAGGTCGGGGACCGGGTGGCGATCGCGCGGCCGGGCTATCCCTGCTACCGCAACGTGCTGTCCGCCCTGGGCTGTGAGGTGGTCGAGCTGCCCACGGGACCCGAGACCCGGTTCCAGCCGACGGTCGCGATGCTCGAGGGCCTCGACGCCCCGGTGCAGGGGCTGGTGGTGGCCAGCCCGGCGAACCCGACCGGCACGATGCTGCGCCCCGAGGAGCTCGCCGGGCTGGCGCGCTGGTGCGAGGAGCACGGGGTGCAGCTGATCAGCGACGAGATCTACCACGGCATCGAGTACGCCGCTCCCGCGCTCGGCTCGTCGGCCTGGGAGACCTCCCGGGAGGCCGTCGTCTTCGACTCGTTCTCGAAGTACTTCTCGATGACCGGCTGGCGGATCGGCTGGATGCTGGTGCCCGAGCGCCTGCGGCGGCCGGTGGACGTGCTCACCGGCAACTTCACGATCTGCCCGCCGGTGCTCGCCCAGCACGCCGCGGTCGCCGCGTTCACCGAGGAGGCGTACGCCGAGTGCGACGCCCACGTCACGCGGTACGCCGCGAACCGCGCGCTGCTGCTCGAGGGACTGCCCCGGCTCGGGATCGACCGGTTGGCGCCCGCGGACGGGGCGTTCTACGTCTACGCCGACGTCGGGCACCTGACCGCCGACTCGATGGGCTTCTGCCACCGGCTGCTCGCGGAGACCGGGATCGCGACCGCGCCGGGGGTCGACTTCGACACCGAGGCCGGTGACCGGTTCCTGCGGTTCTCGTTCGCGGGCAGCACCGCGGAGGTCGGCGAAGCGCTGGACCGCCTGGCCGGCTGGCTTCGGGGCTAGATTGGCGCCATGAGCACAGTCACGGGGCCGCTGGTGGTCGTGGGGGCCGGCCTGGCCGGAGCGAAGGCGGTCGAGGCCGCGCGGGCGAGCGGCTACGACGGCGACCTCGTCCTGGTCGGTTCGGAGCCACACCTGCCCTACGAGCGGCCGCCGCTGTCGAAGGACTACCTCATGGGCAAGGCGCCGTTCGAGGACGCGGTCGTCCACGACGAGGCCTGGTACGCCGAGCAGCACGTCGACCTGCGGCGCGCGAGGACCGCCACCGATCTCGACCCTGCCGGTCACCGGGTGCTCCTCGACGGCGACGCCGTACCGTTCGGGCGGCTGCTGCTGGCCACCGGCTCCACGCCTCGCCGGCTGCCTGACGCCGACGAGTCCGGGGCGCCGGTCGCCTACCTGCGCACGCTGGAGGACAGCGACCGGATCAAGGCCGCCCTGCAGCCGGGCGCTCGCATCCTCGTCGTCGGCGGCGGCTGGATCGGCCTCGAGGTGGCCGCGGCGGCGCGGACGGCGGGCGCCGAGGTCACCGTCGTCGAGCCGCTCGAGCTGCCGCTGCTGCGCGTCCTGGGGCCCGAGGTGGCGCGGATCTTCGCCGACCTGCACCGCTCCCACGGCGTGGACCTCCGACTGGGGACCGGCTTCGACGCCGCCGCCGCTCGCGACGCCGACCTCGTCGTGGTCGGGGTCGGCGTCGTGCCGAACACCGGCCTGGCCGCAGAGGCGGGGCTCGAGCTCGACGAGGCGACGAAGGGCGTCTCGGTCGACGAGCACCTGCGCACCTCGCACCCCGACGTGCTCGCCGCCGGCGACATCGCGTCGGCCTGGCATCCCGCGCTGCAGCAGCGGATCCGGGTCGAGCACTGGGACAACGCCGCCGAGCAGGGGACCACGGCGGGTCACAACCTGGCCGGCGAGGAGCAACCCTACGACCGGCTCCCCTACTTCTTCACCGACCAGTACGACCTCGGGATGGAGTACGTCGGGCACGTCGGCGCGGACGGGGCCGAGACCGTCGTGGTCAGGGGTGAGCCGCACGAGGGCAGCGACCCGTTCACGGCGTTCTGGCTGCGCGGGGGACGGGTGCTCGCCGGGATGCAGGCCAACGACTGGGACGCCACCGACACGATCCGCGCACTGGTGGGAGCCGAGGTCGACGTCGAGCGGCTGCGCGACGCGGACGTGCCGCTGGTCGAGCTCGTCGACGGGACGAACCGCCAAGAACAGGGCTGAATCCGGCTGAAGGGCACCTTCAGCCGATATCTTCTCAACTCTTCCGGTGCCCACCGCGTCCGAGTCATGATGGTGGCGCACACGTGATCTCGAGTCACCGGGACCACGGTGCGGGAGTCTCACGGGGGCCGAGAGCATGTGTGACCGAACGCCAGCCGTCAAGCTGATCATCACGCCGGAGACGCCCGGCAACTGGCAGATCCGCCAGGTCGTCCGGAGGAACCTCTGCCGGTGGCACGCCGCCGACATCGAGCTCGAGGCGTGCCTGGTGGCCACCGAGCTCGCGACCGACTGCCGACGTCGGGGAGACGACGCGCTGCGGTTGAGCATGGAGTGCTGGGCCGACAGCCTGGTGATCGCCCTGGAGGACCACGGCAGCGTCGAGACTGTCTTCGAGCCGCGCTACCTCTCCATGCTTCTCATCGAGAAGCTCACGGAGGGCTGGGGGGTGGACGCCACAGCCGGCGGCCGCCGGCTGTGGGCGATGCTCGCGACCAGCGGCTCACTCGTCGGTTCGGACCGCTGAACCCGCCTGGATGCCAAGAGCCGCCTCCGGCACCCGATTCCGGGGCTTGAGGCGGCTCTCATCGACTTTCGTCGGTTGGATTCCAGATTTTCGTCGGAACCCCCTGGCTGGCGGTGGCGGAGGGATTTGAACCCTCGGTGGACTTGCGCCCACAAACGCTTTCGAGGCGTTCTCCTTAGGCCGCTCGGACACGCCACCGCCGATGAGGGTACTAGAACCGGGTGGTGGGCCGAAATCAGGGCCTCTCGGTCCGGTGGGAGGCGAAGAAGTCGAGGAGGACCGCGGTCGACTCCTCTGCCAGCACCCCGCTGACGACCTCGGGTCGGTGGTTGAGCCGCCGGTCGCGCACGACGTCCCACAACGACCCGACGGCGCCGGCCTTCTCGTCGAAGGCGCCGAAGACCAGCCGGTCGACGCGGGCGAGCACCAGGGCTCCGGCGCACATGGTGCAGGGCTCGAGGGTGACGACGAGGGTGCACCCCTCGAGTCGCCACTCGCCGCGTGAGCGCGCCGCCTCGCGCAGCGCCACTATCTCCGCGTGGGCGGTGGGGTCCGCGCACGCCTCCCGCTCGTTGCGCCCTCGTCCGATCACGGCTCCCGAGGGGTCGAGGACCACCGCTCCGATGGGTACGTCGGAGGTGGCCAGCGCCGCGCGCGCCTCGGACAGGGCCTCCCGCATCGGGACGGCCCAGCGCTCAACCGGCACTGACGCCGATGGTCTGGTCGAACAGCGAACCGAACCCGAGCCGGCCGGCGATGTCGCCCAGCATCTCGTCGGGGTAGAGGTCGAGGTCGTCGAGCAGGGCCCCCATGTCCATGGCGCCCATGCCCAGGTCCGCGACGATCCCGAGGTCGCCGGCGGGCGCCTCGTCGTCCTCGTCGTCGGGGAGGGGGAGCGCGAGCCGCTCCACGGCCGCCCGCGCCAGCGGCCAGTCGGTGGCGGCGGTGATGTCGCTGAGCAGCAGCCGCAGCTGGGGTCCGAGCACCCGCACGAGGATGAAGAAGTCCTCGTCGACCGACACCAGCCCCAACGCTCCGCCGTCGCCGGGCCAGCGGCGCAGCTCCTCGGCGAAGACGTCGAGGTCGGCGGCCGAGTCGGGCGTCAGCTCCTCGAGCTGCCACGCGCCTTCCTCGCGGTAGGCGACCAGGGCGAAGTCGACGCCCTCCGCGTTGGCGTCGAACTCCGGGTCCATGGGTCGATGGTGGCAGAAGTGCCCGCCGTCGCACCAGGGAGAACCCGGGCAGTAGGTTGAAGGCCATGCGCATCCACGTGGCCGACCACCCGCTGATCGCTCACAAGCTCACGACGCTGCGCGACGAGCGCACCGACTCCCCTACCTTCCGCCGGCTGGCCGACGAGCTGGTGGCGCTGCTCGCCTACGAGGCCACGCGCGACGTCCGCGTGGAGCCCGTGACGGTCCGCACCCCCGTCGCCGAGGCGCAGGGCGTCCGGCTGGCGTCGCCGAAGCCCCTCGTCGTGCCGATCCTCCGGGCCGGGCTCGGCATGCTGGAGGGGTTCATGCGGCTGCTGCCCACGGCGGAGGTCGGCTTTCTCGGCATGGTGCGCAACGAGGAGACGCTCGAGGCGGCGACGTACGCCGAGCGCCTGCCCGACGACCTCTCCGGACGGCAGTGCTACGTCCTGGACCCGATGCTGGCCACCGGCGGGACGCTGGCGGCGGCGATCCGGTTCCTCACCGACCGCGGCGCCGACCACATCACCGCCATCTGCCTGCTCTCGGCTCCCGAGGGTTGCGAGCGGGTCGAGCGTGACCTCGAGGACCTCGACGTCCCCGTCGCGGTGGTGACCGCGGGCATGGACGAGCGGCTCAACGAGAAGGGCTACATCGTGCCCGGCCTGGGCGACGCCGGGGACCGGCTGTACGGCGTCGCCGGCTGAGTCTCGGGAGTCAGAGCGACTTCACCGCCGAGAGCAGCTTGCTCAGACTGTCTTTCGCGTCACCGAAGAGCAGCGTGGTCTTGGGGTCGAAGAGCAGCTCGTTCTCGATGCCGGCGAAGCCCGGACGCATCGACCGCTTCAGGAACACGATCTGCTTCGCCTCGTCGGCGTCGAGGATCGGCATGCCGTAGATGGGGGCGCCCGGGCTGGTCTTCGCGGCGGGGTTGACGACGTCGTTCGCACCGACGACGAGCACCACGTCGGTCTGCTTGAACTCGCCGTTGATGTCGTCCATCTCCTGGAGCTGCTCGTAGGGCACCTGCGCCTCGGCGAGCAGCACGTTCATGTGGCCGGGCATCCGGCCGGCCACCGGGTGGATGGCGTAGTCGACGGCGATGCCCCGCTCGCCGAGCACGTCGACGAGCTCGCGCAGGGTGTGCTGGGCCTGGGCGACGGCGAGGCCGTAGCCGGGCACGACGATCACCTTCGAGGCGTAGCCGAGCAGGATCGCGACGTCCTCCGGGCTCGCGGACCGTACCGGCCGGTCGCTCACCTCGCCGGCGCCGAGGGTCGAGCCGCCCTTCAGCGCGCCGAAGAGGATGTTGACCACCGAGCGGCCCATCGCCGCGGCCATGAGCTTGGTCAGGAACGAACCGGCGGCGCCGACCAGGGTGCCGGCGACGAGCAGCAACGCGTTGCCGAGCACGTAGCCGCCGGCTGCGACCGTGAGGCCGGTGAAGGCGTTGAGCAGCGAGATCACGATCGGCACGTCGGCGCCACCGACCGGCAGCACGAGCAGCACGCCGACCAGCAGGCCGACGAGCAGCAGCACGACACCGGTCGCCGTGGACGGGGCGGTGACGACCAGCACCGAGAGGACCACGGCGGCGAGCAGGCCGGCGCCGAACAGGACCGGCAGCCCGGGGAACACGACGGGCCGGGAGGTCATCAGCTCCTGCAGCTTCAGGAAGGTGACGATCGACCCGGCGAAGGAGATCGCGCCCACGACGATGGTGAACGCGGTGGCCACGAGCTCGAACCAGCCGGGCTCCGCGCCGGTCAGGTGGGACAGCTCCAGCAGCGCCACCAGCGCCGCCGCACCGCCGCCGACGCCGTTGAACAGTGCCACCATCTGCGGCATCTGCGTCATCTGGACGCGTCGCGCGCCGACGAAGCCGACCGCCGTACCGATCGCGATGGCGCCGGCGATCCAGCCGACGTGGTCGAGGTCGGCGTAGGTGAACACGACTGCGCAGCCGACCACCGCGGCTGCGGCGCCGAGCAGGTTGCCGCCGCGGGCGGTGCGCGGCCCGGAGAGGCCCTTGAGCGCGAGGATGAAGCAGACGGCGCAGGCCAGGTAGACCAGCTGGACCCAGACCGGGGTGCTCACTTGGCGGCCCCCTTCTTCCGGGTGAACATCTGCAGCATCCGGTCGGTGACCACGAAGCCGCCGACCATGTTCACCGCCGCCAGGACCACCGCGACGAGGCCGACCACCAGCCCGACCGTCGAGTCGGCGGTGCCGGCCACGATGATCGCCCCGAGCAGGATGATGCCGTGGATGGCGTTGGCGCCGGACATCAGCGGCGTGTGCAGCGTCGAGGAGACCTTGGAGATCACCTCGGTGCCGACGAACACGCTGAGGACGAAGATCGTGAGCCACACGACCGCTTCGTTCATGCCGGGCCTCCTTCCAGGGCGAGACGCGTCGGCTCGTGCCGCACCGCGCCGTCGTGGGTGACGCACGAGCCGGCGACGATCTCGTCGTCGAAGTCGGGAGCGAACGCCGCTCCGTCGTCGCCGGTGCGGGTCATCAACGTGACCAGGTTCACGATGTTCTGGGCGTACAGGCGGCTGGCCGGTCCGGGCATCTGCGCCGGGACGTTCGCCCCGCCCCAGACCTGCGCGCGACCGATCCGCACGACCCGGCCGGGCACCGCCCCCTCGACGTTGCCGCCGCTCTCCGCGGCGAGGTCCACGACCACGGATCCGGCAGACATCTGCTCGACCATCGCGGAGGTGACCAGCAGCGGCGCCTGGCGTCCGGGCACCGCGGCGGTGGTGATCAGCGCGTCCGCGGCGGCGATGTACGGCGTCAGCAGGTCGCGCTGGCGCGCCGCGCGGTCCTCGGTCATCTCGCGGGCGTAGCCGCCGGCGCCCTCGAGGGTCTCGAGCTCGAGGTCGATCGACTGCGCCCCCATCGACCGGATCTCCTCCGCGGCGGCGGCCCGGACGTCGTAGGCCTTCACGACCGCACCGAGCCGCTTGGCGGTCGCGATCGCCTGCAGGCCGGCGACCCCGGCTCCGAGCACGACGACCTGCGCCGGCGGGATGGTGCCGGCCGCGGTCATGTTCAGCGGGAAGAACCGGTGCAGCAGCCCCGCCGCCACGACGGCACAGCGGTAGCCCGACACCAGTGACTGCGACGAGAGCGCATCCATCGACTGCGCCCGGCTGATCCGCGGGACCAGCTCCATGGCGAACGCGGTGACCCCGCAGTCGCGCAGGTCCGCCACCAGGTCCAGGCTCTGGTTCACCGGCAGGAACGACAACGTGGCGGTGCCGGCAGGCAGCAGCCGCACGCGCACCGGGTCGAGCGGGTTCACCGAGACGACCAGGACGGCACCGTCGAGCGCCTGCTCCGACACCTCCGCCCCGGCATCGGCGTACGCCTCGTCGTCGAACAGGGCGGCCTCCCCGGCGCCTGGCTCGACGGCGACGGTCCATCCCAGGGCGGTCAGCTTGCCGACCAGCTCGGGCACCATCGCGACGCGGGTCTCCCCCTCGCGGGTCTCCTTGGCGACTGCGATCCTCACCTAGGTCAACGTAGGGCACCGAGAGGCGAGGTTCCTCCTAGTGTGACGAACACCCGCCGGTGTGTCGCCATGTCAGGACCGAAGTCCCGTCACCGAGACGACGTATCCCCCGGCCGCGTCGAACGGTTCGGCCTGCCACGTGGAGAACCGTTCGAGGACGACGAGCCCGGCTCCCGCGACGGTCGTCTCGTAGTCGGCCAGGGAGGTGACCGGACATCCCCGCGGCAGGTGAGCGGGGTCGAGACCGAACCCGGCGACCAGCCGTCCGTACGGGGCCAGCACGCCGGTCACGCCGGCGACCGCGGCCGGCAGGGTCCCGGCCTCGAGGAGGGGTACGACGTTGCCGGCCAGCACCACCACGTCGTACGGCGCCCGATCGGTCACCTGCGCCGGCAGGGCCGCGAGGTCGCCGTCGACCCAGGGGACGCCCGGGTGCTCGCGCCGCGCCACCTCGAGCATCGACTCGTCGACGTCGACGCCCACCACCTCGAAGCCGAGCTCTGCGAGCCGACCGCCGACCCGGCCGGTGCCGCACCCGGCGTCGAGGACCCGAGCGCCGGGCTCGACGAGGCCGGCGACGAGCGTGGCCTCCCCGTGGACGTCCTGGCCGCTGCGGGCGAGCCGGGCGAACCGGGCGGCGTAGTCCTCGCCGCTCGGTCGCTCCGACAGCTGGTGCCAGCGGGTGCGGGGCGTGTCAGTCATGGGAGGACTCTGTCAGTCGGTCAGGCTCCGGTCCGGCCCCCGTCCCTATCCACCTGTACGAACACCACCAGCCAACGAACGCCGGGCGTGGGCGACTGCCGAGGAAGCCGAGTCAGAAGTCCTTCCGGAAGTGCACGTCCGAGGCTCCGACGACAGGCACACCCTCCCACCGGAAGATCTCGCCGTACCCGTGGTGCTCGTAGAAGCCGGGGGCCTGGAAGGTGAAGGAGGTCACGAAGACGTGCGTGCATCCGCGGTTCTTGGCCTCAGCCTCGAACTCGTCGAGCAGCTTGGCGCCGAGCCCCGCACCGCGAGTGTCCTCGCGAACCCAGGTCATGCCGATTCCCGCGGCGACCCCCCACGTCCAACCGCTCATGCCGGCGGCAAGCTGCCCCTCGTCATCGAGTTTCTGAACCGTCAGCTCACGGGCAGGGGCGGTGCCCCTCGTTGCGTCTGCGTTCACCCTGTCGAGCTCATCGGACAGCCTCTGGTCCAGTTCCGGCACGGCGTCTCCCACCGAGAGGCGGTATGGAAGGGCGCCTCCGGACCCCTGCGTCGGCAAGCTCCTGTCGGTCACAGGCATGGATCGTGTCAGGCTGCGCGGCGTTGCCATTCGCTGGGCGTCTCCGGCGAGGATTCGGTCTCACTGAAATCGTGAGGGGGGCCGGCTCAGGCGGCGTCGTAGCGGAGGTCGAGGTCGGGGCGTATGTAGAGCTCGATGGTGCGGGGTCGTGGCCGCGCTGCCTCCCGTGGCCGGTCGAGCTTGCGGGTGCCGGTGTGGTCGACCAGGTAGTGATGGCCGTGCGGGTCGCGCCACAGGTAGATGCCCTCGAACGGCTGCCTGACCTGCCAGCCGCCGTGGGTCTTGATCCGGTGGTGCAACCGGCCCAGCGGGCCGTAGTTGTCCATCCGCGACTGCCCAGGCCGCACCCCGCCGGCACCGGCGCTGTGGTCGAACGGCTCGGTGTGGTCGAGGTCGAGGCCGCCGCCGACCTGGGCGGCGAACGGGAAGCAGTCCGCGGGCGTGCGCAGCGCCACCGCGCGGCGGTGCCGCGCCGGGATCTCGTAGGAGTCGACCGGCTCCTGCCCGGCCAGGTCGAGCACCGGGCGCACCGTCATCGCGTGGTAGGGCGCGAGCTGCTCGCGCAGGTACGCCAGGCTCACCGGGCCCTCGCCCTCCCACCGGACCACCCCGCCGGGCGGACCGGTCGCCCCACCCTCGAGCGTCTCACCGGCCAGGTGCAGCCAGATGTTCGCCCGGGGCAACAGGGCCGGCCAGTCCCACCGCCACCGATGCTCGGGATCACTGGCCCGCGCCAGCCACCGCGGCAGCTCACCGGGCCGGAACCGCCTCGGCACCCGCGGATCAACTGCATCGTCGGCGTCGGCGTCGGCTGCGTCGGCGTCGCGGTCGGCTAAGTCAGCATCGGCTGCCGCGTCGCGTGCGGCTGCGTCCCGTGCGGCTGCGCCAACCGCGTCGTTCGCGCCGACCGGCTCCGCTCGCTGAGCATCGCCGCCGGCGGCGTCGCCGGCAGTCGAACCGGCTGCCTCGCCAGCGTCATCGGTGCCAGGCTCACGGGGCCCGGCCGGGACGTCGGCCGCACCCGCGCCCGGGTCGCAGCCCGGCAGCGGCACATCCGCCCCCGCGTCTGTCCCCACGTCTGCGTCCGTTCCCGTGTCGGCTCCGGTGCGGGCGCGGTGCGCGGCGTAGGCCGCCAGCAGCTCCACGGCCTGGGTCGGGTTCGCCAGCAGCAGCACCGCCTTCACCCGACGCTCGTCCTCGCTGTCGGTGTCGCCCATGGCGGCCAGTGCCTGTGCCACGTAGGCGATCGTGGCCTCGACCCGGATCACCACCGCCGCCGGCGCCCGTACGTACAGCGACTTCATGCCCGCCTCGGAGGACCGCGAGGCCCGGGCGAACACCCGCGCCCGCTCCTCCTCCTCACGCTGGGCAGCCACCTCCGGGTCCGCGGCCACGATCCGCCCCTCCAGCCGACTCTCGAACCGCGACCACGGCAGCCGCCCGTCGACCACCTCGACCAGGTCGGCGTCCACCCGGCCGGCCGCCTCCGCCGACAGGTGCCGGGTCTGCGCCGCCACGTAGCGCACCCACCCCGCCCGCGCCTCCCCGCTCTGCACCCGCACCCACATCAACGGCAACCGATGGCGGGCGTCCAGCGCATCGGCCAACAGCGCCCGACCCCCACGCGGACTCATCCGCATCCGCGCCGCCAGCTCCGCCGCGGCGAACTCCGCCACCCGCGGCGTCCCCACACCACCCAGCCTCACCCGACGCTCCGTGCCCGGCAACGCCCGAGACCCGACGCCGGGCAACCCGTCACCGTCGCACAGGTCCGCATAGTGCGCGGCGAACACCAACGTCGCACACGCCGCCTCCTGCTGCACACGCCACAGCGACTCCACCCCGTCGAGCGTCTGCTCGACATCGTGCTCATCGACCGGCCTGTCCATACAGACCATTCCACCCGAGACCACCGACATTTTCGGCCCCACCACAGCGGTTGGCCACGGGCATGCAACCTCAGCCCGCCGCGCGACGTCCTCTGAGCACCAAGGGGGAACACGCCTCCTGCCTCATCGAAGGACACCGTCATGCAACAGACCCGTCACCGCGCCGCCGTCGCCGCCGCGGTCGCCGCCGTCTCCGTCGTCGGGACCGTCGCCACGGTCACTCCCGCTGACGCCGCCACCAGGCCGGCCAGCCACCTCACCGTCCGCACCTCCGAGGCCACACCCGCCTCGGGTGAGCAGTTCGTGCTCCGGGGCCGCCTCACCACGCCGACGGGCCGGGCCCTCGCGGGCGGCACCGTCACGGTGCAGACACTGCGCGCGGGGACCTGGGTCGGCCTGACCGGGGCGCGCGTGACGACCGGGGAGCAGGGCTACTACCGCGTCCGCGTCGTGCTGTCGCAGCGCGGCGAGCGCGACCTGCGCGCCGTCGGCGATCCCGCCGGGAGCACGCGGCGCAACTCCTCGGCGCGACTGGTCGTGGACGTCGACTGAGAGCCGCCGGCGGAGGTCATCGACCCCCTGGGTCGAGGCCGAGAAGTCGGTCGACCTCCGCCTGGCTGAGCCGCGGCGCGCTGGAGTCGCTGGCGGCGATGATGAGGGTGGTGGTGAGCTCCACCTCGTCGAGGAGCGCGTCTTCGTGTAGCGCCACATCGAGGGCGTCGTGTTGGACCTGCCGACCGCGCCGCTCCACCAGTCCGTCGAGCCGCGCCCGGGCGGCCTGCTCGATGAACATCGAGTCGCCCGAGGGGAACTCGGCGACGGAGCCCACCACGGCCCCGAGCACGGCGCTGGCCGGGAGTCGGTCCTGGAAGTCGCCGGCCAGCCGCTCGGCGACATCGAGCATCTCGACAGGCACTCGACTCCCCCTGGCTTCCGACTCTGGCACGACAACGGACACGGTGTTTGCAGAGGTGTTTCCCACCGCGGCTCGTCCTACGCCGAGCGAGCGTTAGAGACTGGCGGGTGCCGAAAGCGTCGCTCAGTAGTACCAGGGGAACGGCGACCAGTCCGGCTCCCGCTTCTCCAGGAACGAGTCGCGCCCCTCCACGGCCTCGTCGGTCATGTACGCCAGCCGCGTGGTCTCGCCGGCGAACAGCTGCTGGCCCACGAGCCCGTCGTCGATGAGGTTGAAGGAGTACTTCAGCATCCGCTGCGCGGTCGGCGACTTGCCGTTGATCTTCCGGCCCCACTCCAGGGCGACCCGCTCCAGCTCGGCGTGCGGCACCACCCGGTTCACCATGCCCATCCGGTGCGCGTCCTCGGCGTCGTACTCCTCGCCCAGGAAGAAGATCTCGCGGGCGAACTTCTGCCCGACCTGGCGGGCGAGGTACGCCGACCCGAAGCCGCCGTCGAACGAGCCGACGTCGGCATCGGTCTGCTTGAACCGGGCGTGCTCGCGGGAGGCGAGCGTCAGGTCCGACACGACGTGCAGCGAGTGCCCGCCGCCCGCGGCCCAGCCCGGCACCACGCAGATCACGACCTTGGGCATGAACCGGATCAGCCGCTGGCACTCGAGGATGTGCAGCCGACCCAGCTTCGCCTTGTCGACGGTCTCGGCAGACTCGCCGGTGGCGTACTGGTAGCCGGAGCGTCCGCGGATCCGCTGGTCGCCCCCGGAGCAGAAGGCCCACCCGCCGTCCTTCGGCGACGGACCGTTCCCGGTCAGGATCACGCAGCCGACGTCACTGGAGATCCGCGCGTGCTCGAGGACCCGCAGCAGCTCGTCGACGGTGTGCGGCCGGAACGCGTTGCGCACCTCGGGCCGGTCGAAGGCGATCCGGACCGTGCCGTGCTCGACCGCGCGGTGGTACGTGAGGTCCGTGAGCTCCTCGAAGCCGGGCACCTCCCGCCAGGCGGAGGGGTCGAAGATCTCGGAGACAGGATGCTGGCTGGGCTCGGACATGGCAGGGAGGCTACTGGGCGCCCTCCCGCAGCCGAACACTCCGCCGAGCCCGGCGGCGGAACAGAGCACGTCGCCCGCACGTTGCACCAGGCATGCCTCTCTCCGGTGACTACGTCCCCAGCTCCCAGAAGTGGGTCCGCGACCAGGTCGAGCTCTACGAGGGCTCCGGCGGCACGCAGGGCACCACGTTGCGCGACACGGGCCTGCCGGTGGTGGTCGTGACCAGCCTCGGGGCCCGCAGCGGCAAGATCCGCAAGACCCCGCTGATGCGCGTGGAGCACGAGGGCCGCTACGCGCTGGTGGCCTCGCAGGGCGGCGCGCCGACGCATCCGGTCTGGTACCACAACCTGGTGGCGCACCCGCTCATCGAGCTGCAGGACGGCCCGGTCAGGCAGGACATGACCGTCCGTCTCGCCGAGGGCGAGGAGAAGGCGCGGTGGTGGGAGCGGGCCGTTGCGGCGTTCCCCGACTACGCCGACTACCAACGCCGCACCGACCGCGACATCCCGGTCTTCCTGGCCGAGCCCGTCTGACGGGGGCTCAGCCAGCGCGGGAGATCGAGACCGCGAGCGCCGCCAGGTGCTGCAGCCGCGCCAGCTCGGAGTCGAGCACGTCGGGCCCGCCCCGCCGGCCGAAGACCACCATCGCGCCCTCGCCCAGCGGGGCGCCCGCGAGCAGCGTGCCGTCGAGGTGCAGCCAGGCCGCCGGCAGGTCGAGGCGGGCGGCGGAGACCAGCGAGAACCACGCCGAGTCCGTGACCGGCTGGTCGGGGGCGGCGGAGGTGCCGTGCAGCACCGCGGCGCCGTCGCCGTCGGCCTGCAGGCGCAGGCCCCAGTCGGCGCGGAAGGTGATCGGCAGCAGGTCGACGAGCTCGTCGAGCGCGGTGGCCGGCGACTCGGTCATCTGCTCGACGGCCTCCAGGTCGAGGAAAAGGTTGCCGCCGGCGGCGTACCGGGAGATCCAGAGCACGCGCACCCCGGCGAGCCGGCTGCAGGCGGACACGATGGAGTCGGGCATGATCCCGGGCGCGGTCTCGAGCAGTACGTCGTCGACCGCGGTCCCGTCGCGGCGGTGCTCGACGATCTCGATCGCCTCGATGTCGCCGCCGGCCTCACCGATGGCGGCTGCCACCCGTCCCAGCGACCCCGGCACGTCCGGCAGCTCCACGCGGAGCAGGAACGGCATGACCCGTCAGCTCCCTTCCCCTGTGACGTCGTCGTGGACGCGGACCCGTCCGGGCCGGACCACCTCGGCGTCGACGCCGAAGTGGATCTCACCCGCGCCCCGACGATAGCCCGCCAGCGTCGCGAGCACCGCGGCGTCTCGCGCACCGGAGACCGGGTCCAGGTCGACGACCGCGCACCGGGGCACCCGGGAGGTGACCCGGAGCAGCACCTCGCCGACCGCGAGCGTCCGGCCCACCCAGCCGTCCTCCGCGTGCGGCTCGCGGGCACCGGTGTCGACCACCAGCGTGGAGCGGAAGCGCGCCGGGTGCAGCGACCGGCCGGCCCGCGCGGCCAGCGCGGCGACCGATCCCGTGCCCACCAGCGACACCGCTCCCGCGTAGACGACGCCGCCACCAGCTCGAACCCGCGCCAGGCGGGCCCTCACCCCGAGGTGGTCCGAGAACGCCTCCGACCAGGGCCCCTCCAGCAGCCGGACGGCGACGCGGCGCCCCCAGTAGTCGACCTCGAGCTCGTCGGCGTCAGCCCCGGCCCGCGGCACCTCGGCGCTGACGGTGCCGCCCGGCAGCTCCGCCAGGAGCAGACCGTCCCGCTCCCGCACGACCGCCTGCAGCAGGCACGGGTGCTCGACTGTCCTGAGCACCCGGCCGCGAAGCGGGTCCACGAGGCAGAGCCGGCGGTCCCCCACGGGTCCGGCGGCATCGAGCTCCACCGAGGGCCGGGACAGGTGGCGGGTCCCCTTCATCTCGGCGAACCCGATGCGACTCACGTGCACGGACGCCGCCCTCCCAGCGGGAAGACCCCGCGGGTCTCGTAGCGCGGCCGCCGGCGCGGCCCCTCGCCGAGGTGTGACTCGACCAGCACCAGCGCCTCGGCGGTCCAGGCGGGCCCGCGGTAGACCTCCAGCACCCGCAACCACCGGGTCAGCTCCTGCGGGCGGCCGCTGCGGGCCAGCGTCACGTGCGGGTGGAAGCGGGCTCCCTCGACGGTGCACCCGGCCTTCGCCGCGGCGGCCCGCGCGCCGGTGGCCGTCCGGCGCAGCTCCTGGGCCTCCCGCCCCGAGCCGGTCGCCACGGCGGCGTACAGCACCTTGCCGCGGGCGGGGTTCGGGAACGCGCCTGCGCCCGCCAGGCGCAGCTCGACGGGGGTACGGCGCCGCGCCGCCCGGGTCAGCCGCTCCTCGAGGTCGTCGAGGTGCCGGTCGGCGGCGTCGGGCAGGAACGCCAGCGTGAGGTGCCACTGCTCCGGCACCGTCCACCGCAGCTCGCGGCCGGCCTCCTGCCGGGGGGCCAGGAACTCGGCGAGGTGCTCCACCACGCCGTCGGGCGGCACCAGGGCGACGAAGAGGCGCACGCGTCGATCATGCCAGGGCGCGACCGTCGGGCACGGTCCAGACCGTCGGGATGAAACGGCGGGGCCGGGGTGTTAGCGTCGAGACGAGATACCCCCATGGGTATGTTCGACAGCACCGTCAACCGCACCGAACAAGGAGAGAAGATCTTGACGACCAGCACTGCTCCCGACGCCCGCCGCCTCGACGCACGGAGCCTGCAGGATCGCCTGGCCACCGACGACGCCCCGCGCGTGCTCGACGTGCGGACCCCGGCCGAGTTCGAGTCCGTCCACATCCCCGGCGCCTACAACGTCCCGCTGGACACCCTCCGCGAGCACCGGGACGAGCTGCGGCGCCACCTCGACGAGGACGTGGTCCTCGTCTGCCGCTCCGGCGCCCGGGCCGCCCAGGCCGAGCAGTCCCTGCGCGAGGCCGGCCTTCCGGGGCTCCAGGTGCTCGACGGCGGCATGGTCAGCTGGCAGTCCACCGGCGCCCCGGTCAACCGAGGCCGTCAGACCTGGGAGCTCGAGCGGCAGGTCCGGCTCGTCGCCGGGTCCATCGTCGCCGGGAGCGTGCTCGCCAGCCTCGCCGTGCCGCAGCTGAAGTGGGTCGCGGGTGCCATCGGTGCCGGGCTCACCGGCGCCGCCCTGACCGACACCTGCGCCATGGGCATGGCGCTGTCCAAGATGCCGTGGAACCGCACGCAGGACTCCTGTGACGTCGACGCCCTCGTCGCCGCCCTGACCGACGCCGAGGCGGCCTGAGCCTCACCCGGCCGACGCCGGCTCCAGGCACACCGGCGGCAGGTCGAACCACCGCAGGTGCTCGAACTCCGAGGACAACAGCTCCGCCGCGCCGCCCATGGCCGGCGGAGCTGTCGCGTGCATGAGCGACCGGCCGACGTCGAGGTACTCCTCCAGCACGGACTCCGGCGCCGTGCTGTCGTGCACCGGGTACGTCATCGCACCGTCGGGGCCGTAGCCGACCTGGCGCAGCCGCAGCGGGGGCTCGACCGGCCCCTGGCGGTGCACCCACAGCCCCCGGGCCGGGTCGAAGCGGTAGTCCCCCAGCATCCGCCAGCCCTCCCGCGCGACGAGGAGCACCGCCTCCACGACATAGTCGAAGACGGCCTCGGAGATGAAGTAGTTGAAGTTCACGCGCACCCAGCCGGGCTTGATCCCCTCGCACCCGTGCGCGACCTCGCGGGCGAGCTCGTGGGACTCCTCGACGTCGATGCCGAGCAGCCGGTGGCCGTAGGGACCGGCGCACGAGCAGCCGCCGCGGGACTGGATCCCGAAGAGGTCGTTGAGCAGGGCGACCACGAAGTTGTGGTGCAGGTGCTTCCCACTGGGCGAGCGCATCCGGAACGACACGATGGACAGCCGCCTGGCGTCGAGGTTGCCGAGGATCTCGATGCGCGGCTCCTCGAGCCAGCGGTCCACGGCCCGGCGCAGGTAGCTCTCCTCGTGCGCCCGGATCACCTCGAGCCCCACGGCGGCCTTGAGCTGGAAGACCAGGCCGGCGCGGATGGCCTCCACGATGGCGGGGGTCCCGCCCTCCTCGCGGTGGGCGGGGTCGTCGAGGTAGCGGTGCTCGTCGGCGTTGACGAACGCGACCGTGCCACCGCCGGGCACGTCGGGCACCCGGTTGGTGAGCAGCTCGCGGCGTACGACGAGGACGCCCGGCGTGCTGGGACCGCCGATGAACTTGTGCGGGCTCAGGAAGACCGCGTCCTTGTACGCCGCGGGGTCCGCGCCCGGCGACGGGTACACGTCGATGTCGACATACGGCGCCGCGGCGGCGAAGTCCCAGAACGACAGCGCCCCGTGACGGTGCAGGAGGGTCGCGACGCTGTCGGTGTCGGTGAGGATCCCGGTGACGTTGCTGGCCGCCGAGAAGCTGCCGATCATCAGGGGCCGCTCCGCGTAGCGGCGGAGCTCCGCGCCGAGGACCGCGAGGTCGACGTGGCCGTCGCGGTCGGCCGGGATGGTCACCACGTCGGCCACCGACTCGCGCCACGGCAGCTCGTTCGAGTGGTGCTCGTAGGGTCCGATGAACACCACCGGGCGCCGGTGGGCGGGGATGGCGTCGCTGAGGTGGTAGGCGTCCTCGAGCGCGCTCGGGATCCGCAGCCCGAGGATCCCGACCAGCTTGTCGATCGCCGCGGTGGAGCCGGACCCGGTGAAGATCACGACCGTCTCGTCGTCGCCGCCGACGGCCTCGCGGATGATCGCCCGGGCGTCCTCGCGGAGCCGGGTGGTCTGCAGACCGGTCCCGCTCGACTCCGTGTGCGTGTTCGCGTAGCGCGGCAGCACCTCGTCGCGGACGAAGTCCTCGATGAAGGTCAGCGACCGCCCGGACGCGGTGTAGTCGGCGTAGGTGACCCGCCGCGGGCCGAAGGGGCCGACCATCACCTGGTCGTCGCCGATCACGGCCTCGCGGACACGTCGCAGCAGGGCGGTCTCGACAGGCAGGTCGACGGAGATGTCCACCATGGGACGAACCTAGGCAGCAGCGGGCCCGGGACGTCAGGGACGAAGGACCCAGACTGCCCAGCGGTCACCGGCCGACACGGGAGGCGGCGAGGTCCACCGCCCGCGGGCTGAGCACCTCCTGGAGCGCCATCGCGGCGCAGCCCACCAGACCTGCCTGCTCGCCGTGCCGAGCCGGCTCGACGCGCAGGTCCTTGGTCGACAGGGCAGTCGCCTGGGCGTAGACGGTCTCGCGCATGCCGGCCACGAAGAGGTCGTACGCCGGCAGCACGTCGCCGCCGATGACCAGCACGTCCGGGTTGAGCACCGTCACGACGGCGGCGAGCACCTCGCCGTAGCGGCGCCCGCTCTCGCGCAGCAGCCGCCGGGCCTCGGAGTCGCCCTCGGTCGCCATCGCGACGAGGTCGCGCAGGTGGCCCACGTCGTGGCTGAGGTCGCGCATCTGCTGCACGAGCGCCCAGCCTCCGGCGACCGCCTCCAGGCAGCCGACCTCGCCGCAGCGACAGGTCAGGCCCTGCGCCGCGGACGTCTTCACGTGGCCGATCTCGCCGGCCGCGCCCTGGCCGCCGCGGACCAGCCGCCCGTCGGCGATGATCCCGGCGCCCAGGCCGGTGGAGACCTTGAGGGCCAGCAGGCTCTCCGTGGCCGCCGGCCGCCCGACCAGCTCGGAGAGCGCCAGCACGGCGGCGTCGTTGTCGACGAGGACCGGGGCCTCGGCCAGCCCGTGCAGCCAACTGCTCAGCGGGATGCCGTCCCAGCCGGTCATCAGCGGCGAGTCGTAGCTCGCCCCTCGCTCGCGGTCGACGGTGCCGGGGATGCTGCACCCGAAGGCCTGGACCTCGGCGCTCGACCGGCCCGCGGCCTCGAGCAGCAACCGGAAGCCGGCGACCACCCGGGGCATCACCTCGTCGGGACCGGAGCCGACCTCCTGCTCGACGTCGTCCGCGCACAGCACCACCCCGGACAGGTCGCACACGGCGAGCTGGGTGCGGCTGCGGCCGATCGCAGCGGCCAGCACGACGCCGGCCTGGCGGTGGAAGGTCAGCCGGCTCGGCGGGCGCCCCCCGGTGGACTCGGCCGGCTCCCCCTCCCGGACCAGGTCCAGCGCTGCCAGCGCGTCTAGGCGGGCCGACACCGCGGTCCGGGACAGCCCGGTCAGCCGGCGCAGGTCGGCACGGGTCCCGGCGACCCCGGACCGGATCAGGTCCAGGACCGCGCCGGGGCCCGGCACCTCGCTGGTGGACACGCCGACCATTCCCTCACACCCTCCGACCGCGGACCGTCATGGGACACTTATGCATTGCAAGATACCTAAGTAGTGCTTGCCAGACCACCTAAGTCGCACTAGCGTGGTCGACTCACCGCACCGCCACCTGGAGATCTCGTGACCCCCCCTGTGCAGACCGTGAGTCCGTGCGACTTCGTCGTCCTCGGCGGCACCGGCGACCTCGCGATGCGCAAGCTGCTGCCCTCCCTCTACCTCCGCGACCGGGCCGGCCAGCTGACCGACGACACCCGTGTCGTCGCGCTCTCCCGCGCCGGCCTCGACGACCAGGGCTTCCGCGCCAAGGTGCGCGGGGAGCTCGACCGGTTCCTGTCCACCGGCGAGCACGACGAGCCCACCGTCGAGCGCTTCCTCGACCGCCTGCACCACCTCAGCCTCGACTTCGACGAGCCGGCGGCGTGGGAGCCGGTCGTGGACCTGCTCGGCCGCGACCCCGACCGGATCCGGGTCTTCTACCTCGCGATCGCCCCGGCGCTGTTCGGCCGTGTCTCGCAGCGGCTCGACGAGCACGGCCTGGTCAGCGCGCAGTCGCGCGTGGTCCTCGAGAAGCCGCTCGGCACCGACCTGGCCTCCGCCGAGGCGATCCACGACGCCGTCGGAGCGGTGTTCGAGGAGAAGCAGATCTTCCGGATCGACCACTACCTCGGCAAGGAGAGCGTCCAGAACCTGCTGGTCACCCGCTTCGCCAACGTCTTCCTCGAGCCGGTGTGGAACTCGCACTGGATCGACCACGTCCAGATCACCGTCGCCGAGACGCTCGGGGTCGGCGGCCGCGGGGAGTACTACGACGGCTCGGGTGCGCTTCGCGACATGGTGCAGAACCACCTGCTCCAGCTGCTGACGCTGGTGGCGATGGAGCCGCCGACCTACGTCAACCGCGAGGACGTCCGCGACGAGAAGCTCAAGGTGCTGCGCGCGCTGCGGCCGATCACCGCCGCGGACGCCGCGACCCTGACGGTGGCCGGGCAGTACGCCGCCGGCCTGGTCGACGGCGCCGCGAGCCCGTCGTACGCCGACGAGGTCGGTCGCCCGGAGAGCCGCACGGAGACGTTCGCGGCGATCAAGGCCCACATCGACAACTGGCGCTGGGCCGGCGTCCCGTTCTACCTGCGCACCGGCAAGCGGATGGAGCGGCGGTGCTCGGAGATCGTGGTGACGTTCAAGGACGTCCCGCACCCGATGTTCCCCAACAGCGAGGGTTCCGAGGAGCCGAACCGGCTGGTGATCCGCCTGCAGCCCGACGAGGGGATGCGGCTGCACCTGACCGCCAAGGAGCCCGGGCCCGGCGGGATCCGGCTGCGCCCGGTCTCGCTCGACCTCAACTACGCCCAGGCGTTCCAGACCTCCTCGCCCGACGCCTACGAGCGGCTGCTCATGGACGTCGTCCGCGGCAACCCCACGCTGTTCATGCGCCGCGACGAGGTCGAGGCCGCGTGGGAGTGGACCGAGCCGATCCTCCAGGCCTGGTCGCAGCCGCGGCACCACCCCCGTCCCTACCCCTCCGGGACCGGTGGTCCCACCGCCGCGACCACCCTCATCGAGCGCGACGGCCGCTCCTGGCACGAAAGCAGCCTGTAGAGATGACCCCTTCCCTGCACCCCGTCGTCGAGACGGTCACCCGACGCGTCGCCGAGCGCAGCCGACCCGAGCGGGAGGCCTACCTCGACCGGATCCGCTCCACGGCCGACCGCGGCCCGGCCCGCGGTCGGCTGGCCTGCGCCAACCTGGCCCACGGGTTCGCGGCCTCCGCGCCCGCCGACAAGGCGGCGCTGCGCCGGCACACGAAGCCGAACGTCGCGATCGTCTCGGCCTACAACGACATGCTCTCGGCCCACCAGCCCTTCGAGACGTTCCCGGCCCAGCTGAAGCAGGCCGTGATGCGTGCCGGCGGCATCGCCCAGTTCGCCGGCGGCGTGCCGGCCATGTGCGACGGCATCACCCAGGGCCGCGACGGCATGCAGCTGTCGCTGTTCAGCCGCGACGTGATCGCGATGTCGACGGCGATCGCGCTCTCCCACGACATGTTCGACGCGGCGCTGATGCTCGGCGTCTGCGACAAGATCGTGCCCGGCATGCTGATCGGCGCGCTGTCGTTCGGCCACCTGCCGACGATCTTCGTGCCGGCCGGGCCGATGACCTCCGGGCTGCCGAACGACGAGAAGGCCCGCATCCGGCAGGCGTACGCCGCCGGCGAGGTCGGCCGCGACGACCTGCTCGAGGCGGAGGCCGCGTCGTACCACTCCGCCGGCACCTGCACGTTCTACGGCACCGCCAACTCCAACCAGATGCTGATGGAGGTCATGGGCCTGCACCTGCCCGGCGCCAGCTTCGTCAACCCGGGCACGCCGCTGCGCGAGGCGCTCACCGCCGCCGCCGGCGGACGGGTCGTCGACCTGACCTCGTTCGGCGAGGAGTTCACCCCGGTCGGCGAGGTGGTCGACGAGAAGGCGGTCGTCAACGGCTGCGTCGCCCTGCTCGCCACCGGCGGCTCGACCAACCACACGCTGCACCTGGTCGCGATCGCCCGCGCCGCCGGGATCACGCTCACCTGGGACGACCTGTCCGACCTGTCGGCGGTCGTGCCGCTGCTGGCCCGCGTCTACCCCAACGGCAAGGCCGACGTGAACCACTTCCACGCGGCGGGCGGGCTGGCGTTCACCGTGCACTCGCTGCTCAAGGCGGGGCTGCTGCACGACGACGTGCGCACGGCGGCGGGCCACGGCCTGTGGCGCTACACCTCCGAGGCGCGGCTCGACGGCGCCGCCTCGGGCACGGTCACCTGGGAGGAGGGTCCCAAGGCCAGCCACGACACCGACGTGCTGCGCGGCGCCCACGACCCGTTCGCCCCCGACGGTGGGCTGCGGATGCTGGGCGGCAACCTCGGCCGCTCGGTGATCAAGACCTCGGCGGTCAGGCCCGAGCACCGCCAGGTGAAGGCCCCGGCCCGCGTCTTCGACGACCAGGCCGACTTCCTCACCGCGTTCTCCGACGGCGAGCTCGAGGGCGACTTCGTGGCGGTGCTGCGCTTCCAGGGCCCGGCGGCCAACGGGATGCCCGAGCTGCACAAGCTCACCCCGGCCCTCGGCGTGCTCCAGGACCGCGGCCAGCGGGTCGCGATCGTCACCGACGGCCGGATGTCGGGGGCGTCCGGCAAGGTCCCGGCCGCCCTGCACCTCACGCCCGAGGCCGCGGTCGGCGGCCCGCTGTCGAGGGTCCGCGACGGCGACCTGGTCACGCTCGACGCCGATGCCGGGATCCTCGAGCTGCACGTGGCCGGGCACGAGCTCGACGTCCGTGCCAGCGACCGCCCCGACGACACCCCGGTCGCCGGGACCGGCCGGGAGCTGTTCGGCGCCTTCCGGGCCGCCGTCGGCCCGGCCGACCAGGGCGCCACCGTGTTCGGCCCGCTCCAGTCCGATGAAGGAGGAGACCCACGATGAGTGACTCGCTGCTCGACCGCGTCCCGGTCGTCCCGGTCGTCGTGCTCCACGACGCCGCCGACGCCGTGCCGCTGGCCCGCGCCCTCGTCGAGGGCGGCCTGCCGGTGATCGAGCTGACGCTGCGCACGCCGGCCGCGCTCGACGCCGTGCGCGCCATCGCGGCGGAGGTGCCTGACATCCTCGTGGGCGCCGGCACCGTCGTCAGCCCCGAGCAGGCCGGCCGGGCCGCTGCCGCGGGGGCGCAGTTCCTGGTCTCCCCCGGCACCACACCGGCGCTGGCCGCCGCGATGGAGGACACCGGGCTGCCGTTCCTGCCCGGCGCCGCCACGGTCTCGGAGGTGCTCTCGCTGCTCGAGCGCGGCCACACCGATCTCAAGCTCTTCCCGGCCGAGGCGTCCGGCGGCGTGGACTTCCTGGCGTCCGTGGGCGCCCCGGTCCCGCAGGCTCGGTTCTGCCCGACCGGCGGGGTCACCGCGGCGAGCGCACCGTCCTACCTCGCGCTGGACAACGTCGGCTGCGTCGGCGGGTCGTGGATCACCCCCGCCGACGCGGTGCGCCGCGGCGACTGGGCCGCGGTCACCCGGCGCGCGAGCGAGGCGGCCTCACTGGCCTGAGCGGATCGACTCGATCTCGCTGGCCACGGCGCTGGCCATCCGGCGGGCGAAGCCCTCCGGGTCCTCGTGAGCCGTCGGATCCTCGGGCACCACCACGTGCACGATCCCGGCCCGGGCCAGGTCCGCGGCCGAGACCTGCTGGCGCTCGGTCATCTCCGCGGCGTGCTCGACGTCGTGGAAGACGATCGCGCTCGCGCCCTCGGGCGGCAGCGGGGAGAGCCAGGCGTGCTCGGCGGCGAGCACCCGCCGGGCCGGGAGCAGCGCCAGCGCGCCGCCGCCGCACCCCTGGCCGAGCAGCACCGACACGGTCGGCACCCGGAGCGTCGACATGTCCACCAGGCAGCGGGCGATCTCGCCGGCGAGCGCGCCCTCCTCGGCGTGGGCGGACAGGTCCGCGCCGGGGGTGTCGATGACGGTGACCAGCGGCAGCCCGAGCTCGTCGGCGAGCCGCATGCCGCGCCGCGCCTCCCGCAGGGCCGCCGGACCCATCGACTTCTCGAAGGTCTGGTTTCGCCGGTCCTGTCCGACCAGCACGCACGGGACGCCGTCGAACGAGGTGAGGGCGAGCACGAGGCCCGCGTCGTGCTCGCCGAAGCCGGTGCCACTCAGGGGGATCACGTCGTCGGCGCCGTGGCGCAGCAGCTCGCGCACGCCGGGCCGGTCCGGGCGGCGGGTCAGCTGCACCGACTCCCAGGCGCTGCCCGCGGGCGAGCGCGCCGCCGCCGTACCCGCGGCTTGGGACTGCGGCCGGCCCTCCTGCGGGGTCAGCAGGTTCAGGACGCGGGCTGCCACGCTGGTCAGCTGGTCGTGCGGCACCACCGCGTCGATGACGCCCTTGTCGACCAGGTTCTCCGCCACCTGCACGCCTGCCGGGAACGGCTGGCCGTTGAGCGCCTCGAAGACCCGGGGGCCCAGGAAGCCGACGAGGGCGCCGGGCTCGGCGACGGTCACGTGGCCCAGCGATCCCCACGAGGCGAACACC
The DNA here is from genome assembly GCA_963835385.1 of uncultured Actinomycetota bacterium. Taxonomy (GTDB): domain Bacteria; phylum Actinomycetota; class Actinomycetes; order Propionibacteriales; family Nocardioidaceae; genus Nocardioides_B. Next base: position 35,151 of record CAWIFK010000005.1, on the reverse strand, counting down.
CCGCCGGTGGTGGGGTGGCGCAGGTAGACGAGGTAGGGAAGGCCGGCCGCCTTGTGGGCGGCGACGGCGCGGGAGATGTCGACCATCGTCACGAAGGCCGGGGTGCCCTCCTGCATGCGGGTGCCGCCGGAGGACGGCGCCGCGAACAGCGGCAGCCGCTGCTCGGTGGCGCGGTGCACCGCCGCGACGATCCGGCGCGCGGTGAGCCGGCCGATCGACCCCCCGAGGAACCCGAACTCCCCGACGATGACCGCGACCTCGTGGCCCTCGATCCGGCCGCGCCCGGTCAGCACCGACTCGTCGGACCCCGAGCGCTCCCGCGCGGCGCGCAGCTCCTCGACGTACGCCGGGTCCAGCCCGGCGAGGTCCGCCTCGGTCACCGGGCTGTCCCAGGACTCGAAGGAGCCCTCGTCGAGGGCGAGTCCGATCAGCGCCCGGCCGTCGAGGCGGTCGCTCACGCGCCCTCCTCGGGCCCGCCGGCCAGCCACGACCGCACCGACGCGCCGTCGGCGTCGAGCGTGGGCGGCGCCGCGTGCCGGGTGCGGGTCCGCTCGGAGCCGGAGGCGTCGAAGAACCGCAGCGGCGGGCCGGGCAGCTGCAGCGACCCCAGGGTGTCGTGCTCGACGGTCACCTGCAGGCCCTGGCTGGCGACCTGGTCCCAGGCGTAGACCTCGTCGAGGGTGCGGACCTTGCCGGCCGGCACGCCGATCTCGGCGAGCCTGGCCAGCAGGTCCTCGGCGTCCCAGGCGGCGAACGCCTTCTCCACGAAGGCGATCGTCTGCTCCCGGTTCGCGACCCGCACCGGGTTCGTCTCCAGGCCCGGCGTCTGCGGGTCCAGCTCGAAGCCGGCACAGAACCGCTGCCACAGCCCCTCGCTGCCGACGGCGATCTGCACGCTGCCGTCCGCGCAGTGGAACAGGCCGTACGGCGCGATCGACGCGTGGTGGTTGCCCTGCGCGCGGCCGACCTCGCCGGCCACCGTCCACCGGGTGCCCTGGAAGGCGTGCACGCCGACCGTCGCGGCCAGGAGCGAGGTGCGCACGACCTGCCCCTGCCCGGTGCGCTCCCGTTCGAGCAGCGCGGCGAGGACGCCGTAGCCGCCATACATCCCGGCCAGCAGGTCCGAGATCGGCACTCCGGCCTTCTGCGGGTCGTCGGGACCGGAGCCGGTCAGCGACATCAGCCCGGCCTCGCCCTGCGCGATCTGGTCGTAGCCGGCGCGGCCGCCCTCGGGCCCGTCGTGGCCGAAGCCGGTGATCGAGAGCACCACCAGCCGCGGGTTCTCCTCGTGCAGCCGCTCGAACCCGAGCCCCAGCCGGTCCAGCACGCCGGTGCGGAAGTTCTCCACCAGCACGTCGGCGCGGCGGACCAGGTCCAGGAGCACGTCGCGGTCGGCCTCGGCCTTGAGGTCGAGGGTGATCGACTCCTTGTTGCGGTTGGCGGACAGGAAGTACGTCGACTCCCGCTCACCCTGCTCGGGGGCCACGAACGGCGGGCCCCAGCCGCGGGTGTCGTCGCCCCGGCCGGGAGCCTCGACCTTGATGACGCGGGCGCCGAGGTCGCCCAGCATCATCGTCGCGTGCGGCCCGGCGAGGGCTCGCGACAGGTCGACGACGAGCAGCCCCGCGAGCGGGCCGGTACCTCCGGTCTGCTGTGGGTCGGTCATCTGCTCACTCACATCCAGCCCGGAAGGACGACCGCGGCCCAGACGAGCAGCGGGCCGACCACGACGATGAGGGCGCCGTAGGCGAGCACCTGCTTGTAGTAGCGCTCCTCGCTGATCGTGTCGGGACGGTTGGCGACCATGAGCGCACCGTTGGTGGAGTAGGGGCTCACGTCCACGACCGTGGAGGCGACCGCCAGGGCGGCGACGATGGCGATCGCGCTGAGACCGCCTGCGTCGACGAGGGGGATCGCGATCGGGATGATCAGCGGCAGCAGCGCGGTCGAGGACGCGAACGCGGAGACCACGCCGCCGACGTAGCAGAGGATCAGCGCGCCGAGGGCGGCGGCACCGAGGCCGGCCGCCCAGGTGCCGACGTACTCCGGCGCGCCGGCGGCGCTGAGGACGGCGGCGAACGCGCTCACACCGGCCACCAGCAGGACCGTCGACCAGGCGATCTGGGAGACCGCGCCCTTCTGGGCCTTCGGGAACAGCGCGGTCAGCACGACAGCCGCGGTGATCGCGGCGAAGCCGATGTTGCGGTCGAAGGCCAGGGCGAGGACCGCGACCACCACGAAGGCGATCAGCGTCGCCACCTGGTCCAGGGTGACCCTGGCGGCGGCCACCGCCCCGCCGGGTGCGCGGGTCGCGGTGGCGACCCCGCCGGTGGGCTCGGTGACGGTGCCCTGGTTGCCGGTCGAGGTGACCGCACCGCTGACGCCGGTGGTGCCGCCGGTGTCGCCGCCCGGAGCCAGTCCCCCGGTGATCTCGTTCTCGTCGAGCCGCCGGGACATCAGCTCGCGGCCGCCGAGGACCATGAACAGGACGACGGCGATCAGGAAGTTGATCACCAGGCTGGTCAGGAAGACCGTGACCTCGGCACCCGGGATGTCGTTGTCGGCCATGACGGAGTTCGTGATCGTGCCATAGATGCTGATCGGCGAGAAGCCACCCGCCTGGGCACCGTGCACGACCAGCATCCCCATCAACAGCGGGCTGATCTTGTAGCGGCCCGCGAACCCGAGGGCGATCGGGCCGATGATCGCGCAGGCGGCGGGGCTCGCCGCGCCGATCGCCGTCAGCAGGCCGGTGACGCCGAACATGACCCATGGGATCAGGCCGACGCGGCCGCCGACCGCCTGCACGGCCTTGCCGACGATGAGGTCCACCGTGCCGTTGTTCTTGGCGATCGCGAACAGGTAGGTGACGCCGACGAGGGTGAGGATGAGGTCCCCGCTCATCCCCCCGATGATCTCCTTCTCGTCCAGGCCGAGGGAGTACATCCCGACCAGCCAGGCGGCCACGAAGCCGAGAGCCCCCATGTTGATCGGCAGCACGGTGCCGACCACGAACAGTGCGACGAGCGCGAGAATGGATACCCACTCTGGTGACATGACACATCCTTCTTCCCGAGAGGTGACGTCGGTCACCGACTGGATCAGTGGACTAGCCAATATGCCAACGGGCCATCTGTCAATACACTCGTCTCATGGACGAGAAGGCTCAGCTCCGCCCGGTCACGCGCCCGCGCCTCTACGAGCAGGTCGCCGAGCAGATCCTGGACTGGGTGCACGAGAACGGTCTGAGCGAGGGAGACCGGCTGCCGCCGGAGCGCGAGCTGGCCACGAGGCTCGGGGTCAGCCGGGCCACGATCAGCCAGGCCCTGGTGGCGATGGAGGTCGTGGGCGTGGTCTCGGTCCGGCACGGTGACGGCGCCGTCCTGGTCGATCCCCGCGGAGTCTCCAAGGTGGTCGAGGCGTTGCGCCGCCACGCGCAGCAGCTGCCCGAGGTGTTCGAGGCCCGCGAGGCGCTCGAGACCAAGCTCGCCGCGCTCGCCGCCGCACGCCGGACGGAGGAAGACCTGGCCCGGATCGAGGAGGCCCTCGACGGCATGGAGCGTGACATCGAGGAGGGCGGCCGGGGAGTCACCGGCGACGAGCGGTTCCACGCCGCCGTCACCGCGGCCGGCCACTCCGCGCTGCTGCAGAGGCTGATGGCCGAGATCAGCGACCTCATCAAGGAGACCCGCATCGAGTCGCTCTCCCAGCCCGAGCGCCCGCGACAGTCGCTCGCGGGCCACCGCCGGATCGCCGAGGCGATCCGGGCCGGGGACTCCGAGGCCGCCGCCCAGGCGATGCGCGACCACGTCGACAAGGTCAGCGACGTGGCCCTGCTCCGCGACTGAGGCAGACGGTGCGAAGACTGCGTCGACAGGGTGATCTCACCCCATACTGGACGCCATGTCGCACCTACTCCGGCCGCTGCGCTGCGCGAGCGCCCTCGTCGCCGTCCTGCTCGCCTGCACGGCCCTGCCCGCCGCTGCCGCCACGGGATCCGGCAGCCCTTTCGTCGTGCGCGCACAGACGGCGCTCGACGCGCTGGGCTGCGACGTCGGCCCGGCCGACGGGGAGCTCGGCGCGCACACCCGGGCCGGGGTGGTCCGCTTCCAGGCGGCCAACGGGCTCGGCCAGAGCGGCCGACTGACCAGGGAGACCCGCGCCCGCTTGTACGCCGACCGGCAGGTGCGCTGCGACGACCGGCCGGTCGTGCGGTCCGGCACCGGGCGCAGGGTGGTGATCAGCCAGCGGCAGAACTACGTCTGGCTGGTGGGCGCCGGCGGCCGGGTGGTCGCGCAGGGCGGCATGGCCGACAACACCGGGGTGCTCTCCCGGGGCGGCTACCGCGTGGGCGACAAGTGCGGCCGTACGGCGAGGATCCGCGAGAACAGCGACGTCGGCGGCTCGCTGTGGCTGCCGTACTTCGTGCGGTTCGCCCCCTGCGGGGTGGGCTTCCACCAGATCCCGGTGCGCAAGTCCACCGGCGAGCAGATCCATGCCGACTGGATGCTGGGCACCGACCTGCAGCAGTCCCACGGCTGCATCCGGGTCAGCCGGGCGCTGGCCGGACGCCTCTGGGACTTCGCCCGGGTCGGCACCCGGGTGGTGGTCCGCTGAGGCGTCCGGTCCTGGCCGGCTACTCCGGGACGTAGTTGAAGCTGTCCGGGTCCGGGCCGGTGCGCTCGTCGCGGTTCAGCCCGGCGATGTCGGCCATGTCCGTCTCCGAGAGCTCGAAGTCGAAGAGGGCGAAGTTCTCCTCCACGCGCGTGCGGGTGACCGACTTCGGGAAGACGATGTCGCCGCGCTGCAGGTGCCACCGCAGGGTGACCTGGGCCGGGGTCCGGTCCAGGCTCTCGGCGATCCGCACGATCGTCGGGTTGTCGAGCACCTTGCCCTGCGCGATCGGGGACCACGCCTCGGTGGCGATGCCGTGCTCGCTGTCGTAGGCCCGCACGGTGTCGTTGGACAGGTAGGGGTGCACCTCGATCTGGTTCACGGCCGGGGTCACGCTCGCCTCGTTGCGCAGCCGCTCGAGGTGGTGGGTCTGGAAGTTCGAGACACCGATCGCCTTGGCGCGCCCGGAGGCGTAGATCTCCTCCATCGCCTTCCAGGTCTCGACGAAGTCGCCGACCTCGGGAAGCGGCCAGTGCACGAGGAACAGGTCGAGGTAGTCGAAGCCCAGCTCCTCCAGCGACCGGTCGAACGCGTTGAGCGCGTCGTCGTGGGCGTGGAACCCGTTGTTCAGCTTGCTGGTCACGAAGACCTCGCCACGGTCGAGACCGGAGTCGCGCACGGCCTCGCCGACGCCCTTCTCGTTGCCGTACATCTCCGCGGTGTCGATGTGGCGGTAGCCGACCTCGAGGGCGGCCAGCGTCGCCTCGCGGGTCTCGGCGGGGTCGATCTGGAAGACGCCGAACCCGAGCTGCGGGATCTCGACGCCGTTGTTCAGGGTGATGGTAGGAACGCTCATGACGTCGTCGTTCCCGATCGGGCCGCGGATCAATCGACGTAGTCGCGGAAGACCGCGGCGATGTCCTCGTCGGCGTGGCCGGCCTGCACGACCCGGGCCATCTGGTCGCGCACGGCCCGGAGCACGACCGGGTCGGTGCCCTCGGCCCGCGCCGCCTCGAGGATGAGGTCGGCGTCCTTGACACCGCCGTCGATGCCGAACGCGGACGTGTAGTCGCCGCGGAGCATCGCGCCGCCCTTGAGCCCGACGTACGGCGAGTCCATCGGCCCACCGCCGATCGCGTCGAGGAACTGCTGGCCCTCCAGGCCCAGGGCGCGCGCCACCGCGAGAGACTGCGCCACGGCGCCCGTGAGGCTGAGCACGTAGGCGTTCGCGGCCAGCTTCAGCCGCGAGCCGGTGCCGGCCGGCCCCACCCACACGGTCCGCGACCCGATCGCCTCGAGGACCGGCGCCACCTTGTCGCGGACCTCGTCGGGGCCGGAGGCGAGCACGACCAGCGCGCCCTGCTCGGCCGGCTGCTTCGTGCCGAGCACCGGGGCGTCGACGTGCACCAGCCCGAGCTCGTCGGCCACCTCGGCGAGCCGCGCGGCTCCCCGGACGCCGACGGTCGTGGTCTGCAGCAGCACCGCCCCCTCCCGCAGGCCGGGGGCGGCCTCGCGCAGCGTCTCCTCGACCGTGCCCGCGTCCCACAGCATCGTGATGACGACGTCGGCCGCCTCGACCGCCTCGGCCGGGGTGTCGCAGACCGTGGCACCGGCGTCCGCGAGCGGCTCCGCCTTGTCCCGGGTGCGGTTCCAGACCCGGAGCCCGATGCCGGCTGCGGCGATGTTGCGGGCCATCCCGGCGCCCATGGCGCCGGTGCCGAGGAGTGCGACAGTGCTGATGGGTGCGCTCATGCAACCGAGTGTGTCACCTAGGGTTGGCCGGTGCAGAAGCGCTGGCTGCTCCTCGCGCTCCTGGTCGCGGTCTCGATCGGCGCGCTCACGCTGCTCGACGCCCCGGCGCCGTACCTCCTCGGCGCGCTCGTCGGCGGCCTGCTCGCCTCGCTGTGCGCACAGGCACCCGACCTGCCGGCCCGGGCGGGTCCGCTCGGGCAGGCGGTCATCGGTGTGTCGGTCGGCACGCTGGTGAGCGTCGAGCTGCTGGACACGCTGGCCGAGCACGGCTGGGCGATCGCCCTGGCGCTCGCGGCCACGTTGCTCTCCAGCCTCGCGTGGGGACAGGTGCTGCGCCTGCAGCCCGGCGTCACCGCGACCACGGCGAGCTTCGCCTCGATCGCCGGCGGCGCCTCCGGGGTGGTGGCGACCGCCCGCGAAGCCGGGGCGGACGAGCCGGTGGTGGCCACGATCCAGTACCTGCGCGTGCTCGTCGTGCTGTTCACGATGCCGGTGATCGCCGGGCTGATCGACCCGTCGGCCTCCCTGAGCGGCACGTCGGGGTCCGCGGCCGAGCCCGGCTGGGCGGCGTACCTCTTCACCGCGGTGGCGCTGCTCGTGGGTCTCGTCGCCGTGCGCTACCTCCCCTTCCCCGGCGGGGCGGTGCTGCTTCCCATGCTGGCCGGGGTGGCGCTGACGGCGACGGGGTGGTTCGGGGACGCCACCGTGCCGGCTGCGCTGCTCAATGCCGGCTACGTCGTCATCGGCGTCCAAGTGGGCGTGAAGTTCACCCCCGCGACCATGCGGTTGATCGCGCGGCTGCTGCCGCTGGCCTTCGTCCAGGTCGCCGGAACCATCGCGACCTGCGCCGGGATCGGCTACCTGGTCGCGGCGACCACCGGCATCGGGACGCTGGACGCCTACCTCGCCACGACGCCCGGCGGGTTGTACGCCGTGGTGGCGATCGCGCTCTCCACCGGCGCCGACACCGGGCTCGTGTTCAGCCTGCAAGTGCTCCGGCTGTTCGCGGCGCTGCTGATGGTGCCGTTGCTGGCACGAGTCACGCGCCCTCGACGTTGACCGGGTCGGCCTGCTTGATCACGCACACGGGCGACGGGGCCGGGGTGTCCACCTGTCAGCCCGGTCCCGGGGCGGACCGCCGCGGGTGGCAACCTTGGGTCGGTGAAGGCCCTGCTGCTCGAGAACCCGCACCCGCTCGCCGAGACGCTGCTGACCGAGGCCGGCGTCGAGGTGGACCTGCGCACCTCCGCGCTCGCCGAGGACGACCTCATCGACGCCCTCGACGGGGTGGACCTGCTCGGCGTCCGCTCCAAGACCGACGTGACGGCGCGAGTCCTCGACGCCCGTCCCGACCTGGTGGCGATCGGCGCCTTCTGCATCGGCACGAACCAGATCGCGCTCGACGCCGCCACCCACCACGGCATCGGCGTCTTCAACGCGCCGTACTCCAACACCCGCTCGGTGGTCGAGCTCGCGGTCGCCAACATCATCGCGATGGCTCGCCGCCTCACCGAGCGGGACAAGGCGCTGCACGACGGTGTCTGGGACAAGTCCTCGACCGGCAGCCACGAGATCCGCGGGCGCACGCTCGGCATCGTCGGCTACGGCAACATCGGCTCGCAGCTGTCGGTGGTCGCCGAGGCGCTCGGCATGCAGGTCTACTTCTACGACGTCGAGGACAAGCTGGCGCTCGGCAACGCCCGCCGCTGCTCCTCGCTGGAGGAGCTGCTCGACACCGTCGAGACCGTGACGCTGCACGTCGACGGGCGGCTCGGCAACGCCGGCATCTTCGGGGCCGGGCAGTTCGAGCGGATGCGTGCCCGGTCGCTGTTCCTCAACCTCTCCCGCGGCTTCGTCGTCGACTACGACGCGCTCGCCGAGCAGGTCACCTCCGGCCACATCGCCGGCGCCGCGGTCGACGTGTTTCCCGTCGAGCCGCTGCGCCGCGGGGACCGCTTCGACTCACCGCTGCGGGGCCTGCCGAACGTGATCCTGACCCCGCACGTCGGCGGCTCCACCGAGGAGGCGCAGGAGGACATCGGCCGGTTCGTCGGCGGCAAGCTGCGCGACTACGTGCAGCTCGGCACGACGACGCTGTCGGTGAACCTGCCGACGCTGACGCCCGAGCGCTCCGTGCACGCGCAGCGGATCGCGCACCTGCACCAGAACACCCCCGGTGTGCTCGCCCACCTCAACCAGGTGCTCGCCGACCACGACGTCAACATCGACGGCCAGGTGCTCGCCACGAGGGGCCACAGCGGGTACGTCGTCACCGACACCGCCTCGGTGCTCACCCCCGAGGTGCTGGCCGCGCTGCGTGACATCCCGGAGACGGTCCGGCTGCGGGTCATCGACTGACGAGAGGCGACGCACAGCCGGTTCACAGGAAAAGCCCAGGTTCGCCACGTCGCCGTCGTCCATGCTGGAGAGGTGAACCAGGCCGCCCCTGCCCTCCTCCGCGCCGACGGGTCGCCCCTGCGCGTGCTCGTGGTCGACGACGAGGTCAACATCGCCGAGCTGCTCAGCATGGCGCTGCGCTACGAGGGCTGGCTGACCAGCACGGCGCACACCGGCCGCGGCGCCGTGAGGGCCGCGAAGGACGAGCGGCCCGACGCCATCGTGCTCGACATGATGCTTCCCGACTTCGACGGCATGGAGGTGCTGCGGAGGGTTCGCGGCCACCACCCCGACGTACCGGTCCTGTTCCTGACCGCCCGTGACTCCGTCGAGGACCGGGTCGCCGGACTCACCGCCGGAGGCGACGACTACGTCACCAAGCCGTTCAGCCTCGAGGAGGTCGTGGCCCGGCTGCGGGCCCTGATGCGACGCGCCGGCGCGGCCGACCGGCGGTACAGCTCCGTGCTCACCGTCGGCGACCTCACCCTCGACGAGGACAGCCACGAGGTGCAGCGGGCCGGCGAGGAGATCTCGCTGACCGCCACCGAGTTCGAGCTGCTGCGGTTCCTGATGCGCAACCCGCGCCGGGTGCTGTCGAAGGCCCAGATCCTCGACCGGGTGTGGAACTACGACTTCGGGGGGCAGGCCAACGTCGTCGAGCTCTACATCTCCTACCTGCGCAAGAAGGTCGACGCCGGACGCGAGCCGATGATCCACACGATGCGCGGCGCGGGCTACGTGCTCAAGCCCGTGGGCTGAGCAGGTGCGCCGACTCGCCCCGACCTCGCTCACCAGCCGGCTGGTCCTGGTCGCGGTCGCCCTCGTCGCGCTGGTCAGCCTGCTGATCGCGGCCGCGACGACCGTGGCCATCCGCAGCTACCTGCTGGGCCGGCTCGACGACGACCTGCGGCAGGCCGCCCAGCGCAGCCTGCGCGGGGACGAGGCGCCCACGACCGACGAGGGCCGCGAGCACAACGACGACGCGCCCCGCCGCGACCCCGACGACGCCTTCGGTCGCGGCCAGGGCGCCGGCGCGCTGCGCGCCGACCTCGGCAGCGGCGCCGCCTACGGCGACGTCGTGGCGGCCGAAGGCACCATCACGCCGCTGTCACGGGAGGTGCTCACCGCCCTGCGGGCGCTGCCCGCCGACGGCCGCGCCCACACCGTCCGGCTCGCCGGTCTCGGCGACTACCGGGTCCTGGTGGTCGATGCCGGCGCCGTCGACGTCGCGGCGGGCCTGCCGACCTCCGACGTCGCTGCCACCGTCAGCAGCCTGGTCGGCCGCGAGCTGCTGTTCATCGGCGCCGGGGTGCTGGCGGCCGGCGGCATCGCGCTGCTCGTCGTACGCCGGCAGATGCGCCCGCTCCAGGAGGTCGCGCGGACCGCCCACGAGGTCGCGTCGCTGCCGCTGTCCACGGGGGAGATCGGCGTCACCGCCCGGGTGCCGGAGCCGCTCACCGACGAGCGCACGGAGGTCGGCCAGGTCGGATCGGCGCTGAACACCCTCCTCGGCCACGTCGAGCGCTCCCTGGACGAACGGCACCGCAACGAGCAGCAGGTGCGCCAGTTCGTCGCCGACGCCTCCCACGAGCTGCGCACGCCGCTGACGACCCTCAAGGGCTACGCCGAGCTGAGCCGCCGCAGCGCCGAGCCGGACGCCGCCCAGCTGCGACACGCGATGGGCAAGGTGGAGGTGGAGGCCGGCCGGATGTCGGCCCTCGTGGACGACCTGCTGCTGCTCGCCCGGCTCGACACCGGACGGCCACTCGAACGCACCGACGTGGACCTGACCAAGATGGTGCTCGAGTCCGTGGGGGACGCCCGGGTGACCGCGCCCGACCACCGGTGGTCCCTGGACCTGCCGGACGAACCCGTCGTGGTGACCGGTGACGAGCAGCGGCTGCACCAGGTGCTGACGAACCTGCTGACCAACGCACGACGGCACACCCCTGCCGGGACCCGGGTGACCGTCGGGGCTCGGCCCGCCGGCGCCGGCGAGGCGGAGCTCACCGTCCGCGACGACGGCCCGGGCATCCCCACCCGTCTGCAGGACACGGTGTTCGAGCGGTTCACCCGCGGCGACTCCGCCCGCACCCGCGCCTCCGGGGGCGCCGGGCTCGGCCTGTCGCTGGCCAAGGCGATCACCGAGGCCCACGGCGGCAGGATCGCGGTCGCGACGCGTCCCGGCGAGACGGTCTTCACGGTCACGCTCCCGATGCACAGGTAGCCCACAGGCTCCTCATCCGCGCCGTCCAGATCCGCGCAGCAGCATCGGGCGTAGGACGACGACGACAGGAGCACCTGATGAGCGACGAGCAGACCCCCGGCAGCGGATCGCGCTGGGAGCCGGCGCAGCCCCCGCAGGTCGACGACGAAGCACCCACCACCGTGACCCCCACCGACCGCCGCAGCCGGTTCGCCGGGCTCCGCAGCCGCACGGGCCTGGCGGCGGGCGCCGCCGGCCTCGGTCTCGCGCTCGTGGCCGGGGTGGGCGGCTTCGCGCTCGGACACGTGAGCGCCGACCCCGGCGACCGGGTCGGCCTGGTCGGCGAGGACGCCCCGGGGAACGGCGACGGCCGGTTCCACGCACCCCCCGCCCCGCCGCCCGGGTCTGCTCCCGACCGAGCCCCCGACGACGACGGTGACCAGCACGGCTCACTCGATGACGACGACGACAGCTCGACGACATGACCAGCCTCCCCGTCAGCGGCATGGCCCGGTCCCGGACCCGTCCCGGCCGCTTCCCACGCGCCCGCCTCGACGCGGCCGTGCGGCTGCTCGCCGGGTCGACGCTGTGGCTGAGCCTGCTGCTGGTCACCTACTGGTGGGCCACGGGCGGCGGGATCCAGGACCTCCTCGGCCGGCAGAGCGGCCTCACCTCGCTCGGCCGCCTCACCGGCCTGGTCGCCGCCGACCTCCTGCTCGTGCAGGTGCTGCTGATGGCGCGGCTGCCGGTCCTCGAGGCCGCCTTCGGCCAGGACCGGCTGGCCCGCCAGCACCGGCTGGTCGGCTTCACCTCGTTCAACCTGATGCTGGCGCACGTCGTGCTGATCACGTGGGGGTACGCCGCCGGCCGGCTCGCCGACGCACCGCGGACGTTGTGGCAGCTGGTGACGCAGTACCCCGGCATGCTGCTCGCCGCCGGCGGCACGATCGCCCTGGTGATGGTCGTCGTGAGCAGCCTCAAGGCGGCCCGGCGCACGATCCGCTACGAGTCGTGGCACCTGCTGCACCTCTACGCCTACCTCGGGGTCGGGCTGGCGCTGCCGCACCAGCTGTGGACCGGCCAGCAGTTCCTCTCCTCAACCGGCGCCACGGTGTTCTGGTGGACGATGTGGGCCGCCGCGGCCGGCGCCATCCTGGTGTTCCGCGTGGGCGTGCCGCTGTGGCGCAGCGTGCGGCACCGGGTCCGGGTCACCTCCGTGATCCCGGAGGGGGACGGCACCGTCTCGGTGTACATGAGCGGACGCCACCTTCACCTGCTCCGCGCCGAGGCCGGACAGTTCTTCTCGTGGCGGTTCCTCGGCCGGGTCGGCTGGTCGCGTGCGCACCCCTACTCGCTCTCCGCGGCCCCCGACGGTCGCAGCCTGCGGGTCAGCGTCAAGGCCCTGGGTGACGACAGCACCGCGCTGCCCGGTCTGCGGCCCGGCACCCCGGTGCTGCTCGAGGGACCGTACGGCCGGCTCAGCCCCCGGGCCCGCACCCGCCGCAAGGTCGCGCTGATCGGGTCAGGGGTGGGGATCACCCCGCTGCGGGCGCTGGCCGAGGGACTCGACTACGCGCCCGGCGAGGCGGTGCTGCTCTACCGCTTCCGCGACCAGCCGATCTTCACCCGGGAGCTGTCCGCCCTCGCGCGCGAGCGCGGCCTGGACGTGCTGTACCTGCCCGGGCGCCGCCGGACGCCGGACTCCTGGCTGGGCAGCGGCGTCGGCACCGCCGACGACCTGACCGCCCTGCGGCACTGGGTGCCCGACATCGCCGAGCGCGACGTCTACGTCTGCGGCCCCGACGCCTGGGCCGAGGCGGTCCGGCTCACGACACAGGCCGCCGGCCTGCCCTCCGAGCACCTCCACCTCGAGACCTTCAAGTGGTGACCTGACATGAGACGCATCGTCACGTGGTTCCTCAGCACGGTGTCGGTCGTGGTGCTGCTGTTCGGCTACCACACCTCCACCAGCAGCTCGCTCGCCACGTCGTCGCCCACCTCGGTGGTCTCCAGTGGCGGCACCACCACCACGACGTCCGGGCCGCGCAACCGGTCGGCGACGAAGACCGTCACCGGCGGCACGGTGCAGACCCAGTGGGGTCCGGTGCAGGTGCAGCTGACCGTGTCCCGCGGCACCATCACCGACGTCGCCGTACCGCAGTACCCCAGCGGCAACTCCCAGGACGACGCGATCAACTCCTACGCGTTGCCGATCCTGGTGCAGGAGACGATCGACGCGCAGAGCGCGAACATCGACATGGTCAGCGGCGCCACGGTCACCAGTGGCGGCTACCTGCAGTCGCTGCAGAGCGCCCTCGACCAGGCGGGGATGTGAGCACCGTGCGCCGCTACGTCGCCCACACGATGGGGATGCCGATCAGCCTGGCCCTGCGCGGCCGGCACGCCCACGACCGCGCCGGCCTCGAGGCGTGGACCGAGGCGATGGCGATCCTGCTGGAGGTCGACCGCGTGTTCAGCACCTACCGCACCGACTCGTTCGTGTCGCGCCTGGGCCGCGGCGAGATCTCCCTGCCGGACTGCCCCGTCGAGGTCGCGGAGGTGCTCGCGCTCGGCGTAAGGGCCGAGCAGGAGTCCGACGGCGCCTTCTCGGTGCGGCGTCGTGCCGGCGACGACGACCGCACCACGCTGGACCCGAGCGGCGTGGTCAAGGGCTGGGCCGTCGAGCGGGCCGCCGCACCCCTGCGCGCGCTCGCCGAGACCGACTTCTCCCTCTCCGCCGGCGGCGACCTGGTCTGCCGGACGCTCGACCCGGCGTCGGGCCCCTGGCGGGTGGGCATCGAGGACCCGCGGGACCCCACCCGGCTGCTCGGGCTCGTCCCCGTGCACAACGGGGCGGTCGCCACCTCGGGCACCGCCCACCGCGGGAGTCACCTGGTCGATGCGCGGACCGGGCTCGCGCCGCAGGGGGTCGCGTCGGTGACGGTCGTCGGCCCGGATCTGACCTGGGTCGACATCGACGCGACGGCGGCCTACGCCCAGGGCGCGAACGCCGACGCCTGGCTCAGCGGCCGCAGCGGCCGCACCGGGCTGGTGGTGTGGGCCGACGGCTCCACGACGCTCGTGTCCGGTTCGCCGCCGGCCTCCGACACCGCGTCCATCAGCCGTGTCCCGATGCCCAGCCCCCGCCAGGCCGGCGCCACCCACAGCGCCAGTCCGGGCGGCTCGCCCTCGGCGACGGTCAGCCTCCCGGCGATGCCGACCACCTCCCCGTCGGCCCGGGCGAGCAGCCAGGGGTCGAAGGCCAACCGGGTCAGCCAGCTGGTGCCGGTCTCACGCACCGCTTCGCAGAAGCGGACCGGCGCGGCGTCGTCGTCTGAGAGGAGAGCCCACAACAAGGTCTCCCGCACCAGCACCCACTCGGCCGGGGTGGCGCGGCAAACGTCGACATGAGCTTTGGAAACACGGTCAGTTGCTCCAGGCAGGGTCTGCCTCATGGCACTGGTCCTCTACGGTCGCAGGGTCTAGGCGTCCGGTGGCACACCCGGGGGCATGTCTCTTCTGACGGTAGAAACGTTGTGGCCGAATGCCAAGAGGACCTTGGTCACGAGGTGCCGGCTGTCTGAACCAGGTGCTCGTCGGGCCGTCACGTCCTCTCGCTCCTCGTGGCGGGCTGACGCGGTCGCCGCGCGTAACGGTCCTCCGGGCGCGGGCCCAGCCGGGGACCGTGGCCCTGGATCCCGGCCCGGAGCAGCTCTGCGACGTGCATGGCCCTGCGGCCATCGCTGTCGCCCTGTGCGACCTGGGTCCGGCAGCTGAACCCGTCGGCCAGCACGGCGACGTCCTCCGAGCACCCCCGCACGGCCGGCAGCAGGACGCGTTCCGCGGCCGCCATCGAGATCTCGTAGTGGCCGGCCTCGAAGCCGAAGTTGCCGGCGAGGCCGCAACAGCCGGAGTCCATGGGCAGGCGCCCCACCCCCATCCGGTCGAGCAGCTCGTCGTCGGCCTCCTCGCCCATCACCGCATGGTGGTGGCAGTGCAGCTGCCGCAGCACGTCGAGCTCCAGGTGCGGTGGCTCCCAGCCCTCGCTGTGCTCGACCAGCACCTCGCTCAGCGTGAAGGTCTGCTTGCGCAGCCGTTCCACGTCCGCGTCGTGGGGAAGCAGCTCGGGTGCGTCGGAGCGGAAGACGGCGGTGCAGCTCGGCTCCAGCCCCACCACGGGGATGCCCGCGCGGATCAGCGGCCGGAGCTGGTCCACGGTCCGCCGCAGGACCCGCTTGGCGGTCTTCAGCTGGCCGGTCGAGATCCACGTCAGGCCGCAGCACAGCGCCCGTCGCGGCATGACCACGCGCCAGCCGGCGTCCTCGAGCACCTCGACCGCGGCCTGTCCGATGGCCGGCTCGAAGCGGTTCGTGAACGTGTCGGGCCACAGCAGCAGGTCTCCACGCGTCCCCGTGCCGCGCGCGCCACGTCCGACGTACCAGTCCTGAAGGGTCTGTGATGCGAACGCGGGTGCGCTGCGGTGGGTGTCGACCCCGCCGGCGCGCATCGCCAGCCGGGACACGACCGGCGCCGAGGTCACCGCATTGACCAGCCCGGGTGCCTTCGAGGCGCCCACGGCCAGGAGCGGCAGCCACCCCATGGAGTAGTGCGCCAGGGGGCGCAACCGGCCGGCGTAGTGGTGCGAGAGGAACTCGGCCTTGTAGGTGGCCATGTCCACGTTGACCGGACAGTCGGACTTGCAGCCCTTGCACGCGAAGCACAGGTCCAGCGCGTCCTTGACCTCGGTGGAGCGCCACCCGTCGGCGACCGTGCCGCCCCGCGCGGTGCCGTCGAGCATCTCGAACAGCAGGCGGGCCCGGCCCCGCGTGGAGTGCTCCTCCTCGCGGGTCACCATGTAGCTCGGGCACATCACCCCGCCGTCCTCGCGACGGCAGTTGCCGACACCGACGCAGCGAAGGACGGCGCGACTGAAGCTCCCTTCGTCGTGCGGATAGGCGAAGTGGGTCCGGGGGGCCGGGTGCTCGTAGTCACGGCCGAGCCGCAGGTTCTCGTCCAGGCGGTTGGCGGGGACGACCTTGCCCGGGTTCATCCGCAGCTGCGGGTCGAAGATCGACTTGACCTCCAGGAAGGCCCGGTGCAGGTCGGCACCGAACATCTTCTCGAGCAGCTCGCCTCGTGCCTGGCCGTCCCCGTGCTCGCCGGAGAGGGAGCCACCGAAGGACACGACGACGTCGGAGGCCTCCTCCACGAACGAGCGGAAGGCGCGCACGCCTGCGTCGGTCACGAGGTCGAACGGGATCCTGGTGTGGACGCAGCCCTGGCCGAAGTGTCCGTAGAGGGAGGCGGTGGTGAAGCCGTACTTGTCGTAGAGGCGCTTCAGCTCCCGCAGGTAGTCACCGAGGTCCTCCGGCGCCACGGCCGAGTCCTCCCACCCCGGCCAGGTGTCGGGGCGGTCGGTTCCGCGGGCCGTCGCCCCGAGGGCCGCCTCCCGGACGTGCCAGATCTCGGCCTGGTGATCCTCCTCGGTGAAGACCTGCACGTCCTCGTCGTCACCGGTGCGCCCCATGTCGGCGAGGGCGGCCTTCACCGTCTCCTGCACCTCGTCGACCGAGGACGCGGCGTACTGAACCAGCATGTGGCCGTGGCCCTGCGGGAAGAAGCGGAGCGCCTGCGGGTTCAGGTGCTTGCTGCGCTCGTAGTTCACCAGGAGACGGTCGATTCCCTCGACTGCGACCGGCTCCGTCCGCAGGATCCGCGGCACGTCGTCGGCGGCTGTGGCGATGTCCGGGTACGACAGCACCGCGAGCGCGGTGACGTCGAGGCGCGGCACCAGGCGCAGCTCGGCGCGCAGCACCGTGACCAGCGTGCTCTCCGAGCCGACCAGGGCCTTGGCGAGGTCGAAGCCGCACTCGGGAAGCAGGGAGTCGAGGTTGTAGCCCGAGACGCGGCGCGGGATCGCGGGATACCCGGTCCGCAGCTCCGAGAGGTGGCGGTCGCGCAGGTCCCGGAGCAGCCGGTAGACCTCCGCCCGGCGCCCGCCTTCGCGCTGGATGCGGTCGAAGTCCTCGGGACTCGTCTCCCCCACCCACATGCGGGTCCCGTCGTACAGCATCACCTCGAGCGCCACGACGTTGTCGACGACCTTGCCCGTGCGCTGCGCCGTCGCTCCGCAGGAGTTGTTGCCGATCATGCCGCCGATGGTGCAGTGGTCGTGCGTGGCCGGACGGGGGCCGAACTCGAGCCCGTGCGGCTCGAGGAGCCGGTTGAGGCGGTCCAGGACGATGCCGGGCTCCACCGTGCAGGTGCGCCGCTCCGGGTCGACGGACAAGAGTGCCGTGCAGTACTTCGACCAGTCGACGACGACGCCCTCGTTGGTGCACTCGCCGGCCAGGCTGGTCCCGCCGCCCCGCGAGAGCACCGGGGCCCGGTGCTCGGCGCAGATGCGCAGGGCCTCGGCTCCGTCCTCGACGGTGCGCGGGACGACGACGCCCAGCGGGACCTGACGGTAGTTCGAGCTGTCGGTGGAGTACGCCGCCCGGGAGCCGTCGTCGAACCGGACCTCGCCCGCGACACGCGCCTCCAGGGCCGCGCGCAGGCTGTCGATGTCGACGTGCTCGACGGCCGCGCTCGGCTCGGGGCCGCGCTCGAGGAGTGGCGACATCCCGCACTCCCTTCTTTCGGCGATCGTTCTTTTTCGGCACTACCCGTGTCGGTAGCGGTCATGCCTGTTTTCGTTGCGATTACGCAAAGAGGCGTGGACCGATGTGACAGGAGAGGCGTTTGGGGAAACGGAGGACGGAACCGGGGCCGGGTTCCTAGCCTTGTCCCGGAGCACAACCTCGAGGGACCACCATGAACCAGCAGGGAATCCGGGACGCCCGTCGACGTCTGCACCTCGTCGAGGCCCAACGCCTGCGGCACGAGATGCGGCGGGTACGCCATCCGTCGCGTCCCGATCTCGTGGTCGAGCGCCTGCTGGTGTGTCCCAGCGGGGTGCACGTCGTCACGGCGGCCGGATCCGTCCCCACCGGAGGCATGATCCAGTCGGGACTGGTGGCTGCCGGTCGCGAGGCGGCAGGTGTTGTCGCCGCCCTGCTTCCCGAGCGGTACCGCGGCCGGGTGCGGCCGGTGCTGTGCAGCGACGGTGGCGAACCGATGGCCGACCTCGTCGACGACGTCCTCGTCACCACGACCGAGACGCTCGAGCACATCGTGGCCTCCTCGCCGAGGGTGCTCTCCACCTGCGAGATCGACGAGATCGCCCTGCGCCTGGAAGCGCTGATGGAGGCGTTGCCGGAGTCCGACGAGGTCCGGCGACCGTGGTGGGCTCGCCGGCGCGCGTCGCTCGCCGCAGCGGTGGCGGCAGCGGGCGCCGGGGCCGTCGTACTCGCCGAGCGCATGGGCGTACTCACGCCGCCGTGGTGAGGCGGCCTGGAGGCGACCTCCGCTGCAACTATCCGTTGCCGATCGAGAGGACGTTGCCGTCAGGGTCTTTGACCCATGCGCCGACGAATTCTCCCATCCGGGCAAGCCCCTTCGCGTCGGTGGCGTACGGACCCTCGCTGTACTTCTCGGGGGTCACCCCCTTGGCGATCAGCCCGTCGATCGTGCCCTCGACGTCGTCGACCCTCCAACCCGCGACTGTGGCTCCGGAGGCCCGGGCCATCGGAGACGGGAAGAGGTGGAGACTGGTGCCGCCACCGCACTCGTAGGTGCGTCCGCCGTCGGGGTCGTCACCACCGCCGGCACTCAGGCCGAGCTTGCCCTCGTAGAACTCGACCGCTCGCGCTACGTCCGTGACCGCGATCGCGGCGGCGACTTTGCCATCACTCAGACCCATGGCTCCTCCGTCGGATACGGACGACGCCCCCGGACGTCGCCGGTTGGACTTCGACGCTACTCGTCCGGTGCCGGACCCACCAGCCCACGGAACCCCGATCGAAATGCCTCGAGAGCCCGCACTCCGCGCCATATCGCCTCCTCCCGGTCCTTGGTGCGCGCGTGCCATCCTCGAGGAATGGCGCGGACCTGGCTGTCGGTGAAGGTGGAGCTACTCGGCGGGGGCGGGCAGGAGCTGTGGCCCTGGCCCGGGCGGGTCTTCGCGGTCGGGCCGTCGCACACCTTCATGGACCTCGCCGACGCCGTCAACAGCACCTTCGCCCGCTGGGACCCCTCACACGTCTCGCTGTTCACCCTTGCCGACGGAAGCATCGTCACGGACGAGGAGACAGGAAGCGAGATGGCCGGCTCGATCGGTGGACCGGTCGTGACGCCGCTGGACATCGAATCGGCCAAGGTGTCTCGGGTCCTCGAGCCCGGGGCCGAGTTCCAGTACACGTTCGACCTGGGCGACGACTGGACTCACCGTTGCCTCATCGACCAGGAGAAGATCGATCCGGTAGAGATTCTGGGCCGTCGTCCCGCCGTTCCGGTGCCCTACTGGGGATGGGGCAGCATGCCGGACCAGTACGGACGCCGCTGGGCCGACGACGACGGGGAGAGCCCGGTGCCGAGGCGTCCGCAACAGCCGCACCCGATGCTGCTGCACACATGGCCGGACCAGGAGCAGGTGCCCCCACTCGACCTGTCCGGTGTGCGTTCCGCCATCGCTAGGGCGGACGCCAACCGCTTCCTCGCCGCGCTGCGAGGCCGCCAGGTCGACGACGCGCTGCAACAGGTCGCGGAGGGCTTCCCGATGGCACTGGAACGGCGCCGCAGCGAGGCCGAGCCTGTGGTCAGGTCGGTGGTCAACCGGCTCTCCTGGCGCGGCGCTGTGGGTGACGACGTGTTGGCCGAGGATCTGTCGGCGCGTCTGCGCGGCGAGCCGCTACGAGGCCGAGTCGTGCCGGTCGATCTCGAGATGCTCGGGACCGAGCGGGAGGGTGACTCGGACAGGTCGACGGGCGGCTACATCGACCTGCACACCGGGGAGGTGTACGGCGAGCACGACACCGATCCGATGATGGTCGGAGAGGAGAGCGCCATCGACGTGGAGGAGGAGCCGGACCGCTGGCTGTGGTTCGACCGCACCGGCTCGCACGACGGCTGGCAGGACATGGCGGGCTTCGCCGAGCGACAACGCGACGTGTCGCTCCGCGAGCGGCTCGAGCGCGCGATCGAGGGCAAGGGCGCGTTCCGCCGGTTCCGCGACCTCGTGCACCAGGAGTACCTGGCCGACCAGTGGTACCTCTACTCCACCGACCGCCAGCTCGGACGCGCTCGCCAGTTCCTCGACGGCGAGGGCATCCGGGTGGGAAACCCGGACCTCAGCCGCTGAGGCCACGCACCACGACGGTGCACGGCAGCAGCGCGCCGATGGAGGCGGGGACGATGTAGGGATCTGCGGTTCGGTTGCGCGCCCGAAGGGATTCGAACCCCTAACCTTCTGATCCGTAGCCTCGGCGCGGTTGTCTCAGGGCGTCTCGCTGCGTCTGTCTCACGCTCACGATCGGCAATTCGGCAACTGGACCGTCTGGGCGCGTCTGGTCCCGTTGCCGTCAGACATTGCCGTCAACAACCTCCTGATGGCAGCGGAGTGCCGCGGACTGGCTGAGTCACGCAAACCATCCGAAAGGCCCCTGGTCCCCCTCGGCATTGTGGAGTCGGCCGGCTCGTAGACCTCCATGACAGTTCTGACCGCGACGGCGGCAGCAAGCGCCAGCCTGAGCTCCGGTTGGGATCGGTCGCATGGCGAGATGAGCCAGCGCCAGCCATATCCCGGGATGTCGACACTCGACTATCGCTCAGCTCCGCTCCAGCGGCTGAGTCATCGAGAACGCCGTCTGTGTGCCTCCGGGCTGAGCAGTTCCATCGAAGGCGAACCACGAGAAGCGGGTCCACTTGTCGCCGTGCTCGTCATGAAGATGGTCCTTCAATCTTCCGCCGATGCCTGAGATCCGGACGCCAGCCCGACGTAGTACGTGCCGACGTCGTCGTAGAGCACGTAGACACCTCGGGCTCAGCGGAAGTCCGCCACTTGGATAGTGCCGGCGTTCAGGCCTTGCCTGCCAAGAGGCGCCAGCCCCTCGAGCTCGATCGACCAGAGACGTTGCCCAGTTCTGCGCGAACGCACCGATGAGCAGGAACTTCCCGCTGCAGCTTGTCGAGCCGTGAACAGCGGTTCGAGCCCGGGAGTCGCGGGTCTCCTCCGAAATCTCGGCCCGCGGCCACGGCTGCCCTGGCCTGTGCGAGCGTCGCGAAACCGAGGGCCTCGACGTGGACGCCCATATTTCTGTCCACAGAGTTCGTTCTGGGGCTTCCCGCGCACCGGACATGTCCTGGTCGGCTCATCCGGAAGTAAAGAACACTGTCCGCGCTCCATCGGGGAGGCGGCTGTCGTCGCTGAACCTGCTGGGGCCACTCTCGAGAGGTAACGGCTCATGTCCCACGTAATCGCCCAGGCGATCACCGCCGCGCCCGACATCAACTCCGACGGCATCGTCGAGTGGGGCGTCAAGAACATCATCCCGATCGTTCTGCTGGTCATCGGCATCGCGATCATCGCCGGCGCCCGCAAGGGCCAGATGAGCCAGAACGCGATGACGATCACCAACGTGATGCTCGGGCTCATCGTCATCGCCGGGGCTGGCTTCTTCTTCGGCTTCGCCGACAACATCGCGAGCTTCGTCTTCGCGAAGGGCTGAGCCGTGCTGCTCCGCCCCGACGACGACGTGTACCGGGTCGATGCGGTTTGGCTAGGCCCCCGCGGCCTGACACTGCCGTGGTCGGCTCGGTACTCCGCCTACGGCATCTGGGTCGTCCTCTTCGTCGGCGTACTGCTGGTGGAGGCGGTGCTGCCGATGCAGGTCAGTCTCCCACCGGTGTGGGAGGTCGTCCTGACGATCCTGGCCACCTATGCCCTCACCGGCGTCATCGACCACGACCGCCCGCTGGTCTGCGTCTGGCAGCTCGTTCGCTCTGAGGTCTCAGCGCCTCGAGCGGAGCGCTTGCCCCGGCCCGAGCGGGTCAAGCCCACTTCTGTTCGAGTGAGGAGCACCCCTGATGGGGCGACACGCTGACCGTGACCACGCGGCCCGAGCCAAGCTCGCGCTGCGCGACATCGAGAACAACTTGGCCTTCACGACCCGGGAGGCCTGGGCATGGTTCGTGCTGCCCACCAAGCCCTGGGCGTTTCGATCAGACACCCAGCGCGAGCAGCTGCTGTTCGGCGCCGGCGACGCCCTGGCCTGGCTCGCCGGGCATCGCGTGCATCTGCGCGTCACCACTCGGCCCTATCCGGCCGCCGAGTGGGCGCGACGTCTCGACGACGCCACGCCTCGCCCCCTAGCCGCGGATCGAGCGTCCTGGGGGGACCACCTGGTCCAGATGCAGGAGCACCTCCGGCACCAGACCATGGCCGAGAAGGAGGTGTATCTGGGGGTCAGGGTGGCGAACCGAGCGAGGAGCCATCGCCTGGCCGCCTCCATCTGGCGCAAGCCCGGAAACGTGGAGAAGGCGCGCCTTCTGGCGAACGTCGAACGGATCACCGAGACGGTCGGACTACCGGGGTTGAGTGGCCGACCCGCGACGAGCGAGGAGATGGAGTGGCTGCTTCGACGTTCCGTCGGGCTCGGGCTGCCCGCCCCAGCGATGCTCTCGCCCGCGGACAGTGACACCTGGACCTCCGACGACCTGCACAGCTTCACCGACGAGGTGGAGTACGCCGCCGTACCGTTCGGACGGACCGTCAAGGTAGTCGGACGAGGGGGTGCCCGGCCCGTCGAGCGGCACGTGGCGGTGATGTCCGTCGGCCGGCTCGAGGAGATCGAGGCCCCAGACCCGGGGCACGAACCCTGGCTGAGCCACACCGACCGGTTGCCGTTCCCCGTTGAATGGTCGGCGCAGTTCGACATCCTCTCGGGAGGGGACGCCCGCCAGGCCATCCAACGGAAGTTGCTGGTCGTCCGCGACATGCAACGGCACTACCGCGAGCACGACCTGGACGAGCCGCTGGCCCTCGACCGTCAGGCGCGGCATGCACGGCAGGTCGAGGATCAGATGAGCCGGGGCGTGGAGGTCGCCGCGGCGAGAGTGCACGGGTGGTTCCGCCTGGCCGTTTCAGCGCCGACCGAAGACGAGTGCCTCGAGCGTGTGCGCAAGGTGAAGTCGTCGTACCGCGGTCGTCGTGTCAGCATCGAGCACCCCCGTGGCCAGTCCGGCCTGCTCCGCGAGTTCATACCCGGTGAGCCGATCTCCACGACGGCCTACCGGCGACGCCTGCCCGTCCTGTATCTGACGGCCGGCGTTCCCATGGCTTCGAGCCAGCTCGGGGACCGGCGTGGCCCGTACGTCGGCTACACCGCCGGTGCCTCGAGACGAGCGGTCATGTTCGACACGCACTTCGCGACTGAGGAGCGGGAGACGTCCGGTCTGGTTCCGGTGGTTGGAGGCCTCGGCGCCGGTAAGAGCGTGCTCCTTGGTCAGATCACCTACGAGGCCGTACGACGGGGCATCCCCTCCGTCGTTCTTGACCCCTCAGGTCCACTGGCACGCCTGACAGAGCTGCCCGAACTGCGCGGTCACGGTGAGCACATCGACCTCACCACGGCCGCCAGCGGCACGCTCAACCCCTTCGAGGTCGTCGCCCGTCCAAGCGCGCGGGCCTTCCCTTCCGAAGAAGCACTCGCGGAGGCGGAGGTCCTGGCCGCCCAGGACCGCAAGTTGTTGGCGATGGACGTCGTGAAGATGCTGCTGCCTCCATCGCTCGACAGCATGCCCGACACGGCGCTTGTCATCTCCGACGCGGTTCGTGCCACTCGTGGCGAGCCGACCGCATCGCTCTGGGACGTCGTCGAGAATCTCGAGCGGCTCGATGCCTCGCACGGCCGAATCGTCGCCAACTACCTGCGTGACATGGCGGAGCTCCCACTCGCCAGGCTGTTCTTTCCCAGCGCACCCTCGGGCGAGCGCCTGGACGCCACTCTGACAGTGCTGACCATGCCCGGCCTGGTGCTGCCGCCCCGCTCGGTCCCGCGCGAGCACTGGTCGACGTCCGAGCAGCTCGCCGTGCCGCTGCTTCACCTCGCCTCCTGGTACGCGACCCGAGCGGTCTACGGCCGGAGCATGCAGAGCAGGAAGCTGGTAGCGCTCGACGAGACCCACTTTCTCGGCGAGTGGTCGGCTGGTAGGGCCTTGTTCACCCGCCTCGGCCGCGACTCCCGGAAGTGGAACACATGCGTCCTGGCCGCCTCTCAGAACCCGGCGGACGTTCTCGGCATGGACGTCGCCAACTTCATGTCGGCGGCATTTGTCGGGCGGATCGAAGACGAGGCTGCCGCCCGGGACGGCTTGCGCATGTTGAGGGTGCCCACCGGCGTGGGCTACGAGCGAGCGCTTGCGAACCTCTCATCGGGACGAGGTACGTCGGGCTTCCGCGAGTTCGTCATGAGGGACGTGGACGGCAACGTCGACAAGATTCGCGTCGACCTCACCGCGAACGCCGACCTGCTGGCGGCGCTCAACACGACGGCAACGAGCTCGGCGGCTGAGGTGCAGGTCGCATGAGACGCAGCGTGCTGACCGTCGCGGCCGTGTTGACCCTGCTGCTTCTGTCGGCGGTCACCGCTCCGGCGCAGGCCGACGAGATCCGGGCGCTGAACCTCGACTGCAAGGAGTCGCCGACCCCTGACATGCCAGGCCAGGGCCTTTCGTCGTTCTTCGACCGCAAGCCGGACCCTCTGCCGTCACCCGAGGACCCCTTCGCGAAGGGCTCCAGCACGACGATCTACGAGCAGTACGGCTTCGCCGGCCTGAGGTGGAACACCTACGACCTCGGCTGCGGCCCCGACGCCGCTCGCAATCCTGACGCGATCATCGGTACGGCGGTGAGCAACTGGATCGTCAATCTGCCGATCTCGATGACCGCGTTGACGGCCTCGATCACGAGAGTCGCGTTCAACCCAACATTCCTCGACGTCTTCAACCCGGCGATGACACGCGTGTCGTCGGCGCTCCACGACAGCCTGTTCGCGAGTTGGGTGCCGGCCGTGCTTGCGGTGCTGGGCCTACTGATCCTCTTCAGAGCGCATCGGGCCGCACTTGCGACTACTGCTGCGACGGTCGGGTGGGCGGTGATTGTCGTCCTCATCGCAACCGCTGTCTTCCGTTGGCCGGTGGCTGCAGGTCAGTTCGCCGACAGCACCGTCACGTCGACTCTGGGCGCTGTGGTCTCTGGCCTCGACGGCGCCGAGAAGCGCACTGATCCTGGCGTTGCGGTCGCATCCAACGTCCAGGAGTCCCTCTTCTACCACTCGTGGCTGGCCGGCACGCTCGGGTCCACCGACAGCTCCACCGCCCGCAAGTACGGGCCAGAACTGTTCAAGGCACAGGCGCTCACCTGGAGCGAGGCCGAGGTAGTGCGCAACGACCCGGAGCGTGGGAAGCAGATCATCGAGCAGAAGCAGAAAGACTGGGGTGCCCTAGCCGACAAGATTGAGGAAACCGATCCAACCGCCTACGAGCATCTGACGGGAAAGCGTTCTGACACCCGAGTCGGGTATGCGCTGCTGTCCGCGGTGGGTGCACTGCTTGCCCTGCCGTTCCTGCTGATGGCGGCCTTCCTGCTCTTGGGCTCGTTCTTGATCGTCCGGCTCGCCGTCATGCTGTTTCCGGCGTTCGCGACGCTCGGCGTCCTTCCAGCTGGCCGCGGTGCTGTCATCGGCATCGGCCGGACCGTGGGGGCGGCGTTGGTCAACGCAGTCGTGTTCGGGATAGGCGCGGCCGTGACGATCCGAGTGCTCGGTGTGCTGCTCGATCCAGAATCTCGGCTCCCGTTGTGGCTCGGCTTCGTTCTGATGCCGCTGTTCGGCTTCATCATGTGGGTCGCCCTGAGGCCCTTCCGACGCCTCACTCAGATGGTCAGCCCGAACGCCGATCCGTTCGGGGACGCGACAGGCTCCATGGGAGACACGGCGCGCAAGAGCCGTCGATGGATGAGGAAGATGGCCACCACAGCCGGAGCGGTCTACACCGGCAACGTGGCCGCGGCCGCGACTGTCGAGCATCTGACCGACGACGAGACACCCGAGCGAGCCGAGTCCCAGCCCTCACCAGCGACCTTCGCTGAACCGAGCACACCGCCGGCGCCCGCTGGGCCTCGCGCGCTTCCTGCCAGCGTGGTGCCTTCGCAACGGGTTGGCGGCTCTGTATCCCCGACCGATCCCGAATCACCGAGCGATCCGGCGCCAGCGACAGCAGGAAAGCACGCAGGTGCGGCTGACACGTGGAGGCCGTACGGCGCGGACGACTATGTGCCCGCCCCTCCGGCCGAGGGTGTCCCCCTGCCTCCGACGGAGCCCGAATGGGTGGACGGCGAGGAGGTCTTCGCCATCTATCGCCCGGGCGCGGGAGACGCTGATGACGCCGCCTAGCGAACTCGCGTGGGGTGCGCTGTGAGTCGACGCGTATGGCTGCTAGTTGGGCTTGCCGCCCTCGCTGGGATCCTGGCGCTCGCCGTCCCGGTGATGATGTTCGTGGTGTCGCTCGAGTTGAGCTCCGAGCGATCCGAGTCCTGTGGCTACAGCTCCGGCGGCGGGGATGTCTCCGCTGTCAGCCAGCTCCTGGCCGGCGGCCTCAGCGAAGATCAGCGCGCGAACGCCGCGGTGATTATCACGGAGGGTTACCGGCTGAGAGTGCCGAGGCAAGGGATCGTGGTCGCCCTCGCGGTGGCAAGCCAGGAGTCTCGGTTCCTCAACTACGCCAACGACGGGGAGGGCTCTGACCTGGGGTGGGAGCAGATCGGGATCGCCCGTTCTCTGGCCTTGCCACATCAGGCGGTCGGCACCGACCACGGATCTCTCGGCGTGTTCCAACAGCAATGGCCGTGGTGGGGCTCCATGGAGGAGTTGATGGATCCGCAGGCTGCTGCTCGCAAGTTCTACGAAGCACTCCTGCGCGTACCCGGATGGGCTGACCTGCCCGTCACGGTCGCTGGGCAGGCGGTGCAACGGTCGGCGTACCCGGATGCATACGCCGACGACGTGCCTCTCGCAGAGTCGTTGCTGAGTGATCCCCGCATGGCCCGGACCGCAGGGGTGACGGCGGCCGCATTCCAGGCGGCTGGGGATGCCAGCTGCGCCGCGCAGGAGTACGACGCCGGCAACGTTGTCTTTCCGCTGCCAGCCGGCTCCGGGTACGTGGACCAAGCGAACTGGGGCAACAGCGGTGGGAATTGGAGCCACGGCCACACCGGCACCGACTTGTCCGTGGGGTGCGGCACGCCCGTTCTGGCGGCGACGGGTGGGCGCGTCATCGTCCGCACAGATCAACCGTGGTCGGGGCCCTGGCTCGTCCAGGTGAGCACTGGAGTCGGGCCGCCTGACGACCTGGTACGGCCACATGGAGTCGCTTGAAGTGACCGACGGGCAGACCGTACGCCCCGGCCAGCAGCTGGGCTCCGTCGGCTCGGAGGGAAACTCGAGCGGGTGTCACCTGCACTTCGAGGTGCACCCGAGCGGTGGGGCCATCTACGAGGACAACGTCGATCCGTCACGCTGGCTCTCACGCAACGTCGGCAGCTCGTCCGGCCGAGGGCGTCATCCCTGCGTCGACCACATCGGCGAACACGGTGACTGTCATGACGGCCAATGTGGGCTACACCCTGTCTGACCGCCAAGCGCGGGATCACCTCGAGTACGTGCTGGCGCGTCGTCCCGACGTCGTCCTTCTCCAGGAAGTCGCCGGTCACGACGTTGACCGTCTGATCGCCTCTGCGCCCGGCCGCTGGGACTCGTGGCAACCGCCGGGGCGCAAGGGCGAGTCGGCTGTCGTGTGGGATGCCGACCGATTCGAGCCGAGCAGACGGGTGCCGAGCTCGGGTACCGCGACGGACGCGCTGCTCGATGGATGGCGTGGGCTCTGCTCCGGGGCGAGAGCGGACCGATCGCGGTGGCGAGCCTCCACATGCCGGCCCGGTCGTCTTCTGACGACGAGCCAGCGTCGTCGCTACCTGCAGATGACATCGAGCTACCAGCAGCTCGCGCGTGACTTCTACGACGCTGGCTACCCACCTTTGGTCGGTGGCGACTGGAACCATCCGCTACACGTGGCGAAGGAGCCCTGGAGTCCGGTGCCGCAGTTGAGTGAGGTGTCCATGACGACGAACTGGCGTGACGAGCGCCCCTTGCTGCCGGGTCAGGGCCACACGGTGGCCGCATCGACGGAGTCGCCTTCCACCCGGAGTACTACGCCGTCGAGTCGCAAGGCTGCCTCGCTGCGGGCAGCTCGGACCATCGGCCGGTATGGGTCACCTTGGAGGCGAAGATGACGTCAGGAAGCACGCTAGCGGCTACCCCTATTTCGGCGTTCCGCCAGCAAGGCAGCCCCGGCCGCAGCCTCGGAACCGATCCTCACCGGCAAACGGCTTGTGCTCTCGACGCCTGAGGGCTTCGTGTACGACATGCGTGCCGCGGGGGAGGTTCGCACCGACGGGCGGGGGCCGCCGTCGTCCCAGTCGTCACCGAAGGGCAGTTCTTCGAGATGAGCTCGAGGCGGGCATACGCCCCGTCCCGTGGACTGGCCAAGCCACTTGGTATGGGTCGAGTGATAGCTGCCGGCTGCTCATAATTCTCGGCGCCGCGGCCTCGCCTGCCGTCCTCGCCCTTGACACGTACAGGGTTTCCCCAGCGGCTCGGCCGTTGACGTACACCACCCAATCCGGCTCATCCGAATCCAGGGTGTAGGCGGGGCCTGAAGCCTCCGGTTTCGAGTAGGCTTCGGGCGATGTAGTTGGTGAGGTTGCGGAACCCGAGGGCGGAGCCGCGGAGGTGCTCGAGGCGTCCGTTGATGGCCTCGGTCGGACCGTTGCTGGTGCCGGGTCGCTCGAAGTAGGCCAGCACGTCGGCAGCGCGCTTCTTCAGCGTCCGCCCGAGCGTGGTGAGCTCGATCAGCGCGCTGGGGACGCCGTGGCTGACCGAGGCGATCAGTTGCCCATCAGCCCGCGACCCTGCGTGCGGTCGGGGTCGCGGTAGGCGGCGATCATCCGCTGGTAGATCCCCCAGGTCGCCTCGACCTCGACGTGGGCGTCGGCGGCGAACAGCGCAGCGAGGCGGTCCTTCTGCTTGTCGGTGAGCAGGTCGGCGCCGGTGTGCAGGGTCCGCCGGGCGGTGTAGAGCGGGTCACCCTTGTGACCGCGGTGACCGTGGATGGCTTGTTGGACTCGGCGCCGGCACTGGTCCAACGCCTCACCGGCCAAGCGCACCACGTGGAAGGGATCCATCACCGCCACCGCGTCGGGGAGCTCCTCGGCGTGGCGGTCTTGAAGCCGGTGAACCCGTCCATCGCGACCACCTCGACCGCGTCGCGCCAGGCCTGCGGACGGTCGGCCAACCACTGCTTGAACGCCTGCTTGGAGCGGCCCTCGACCATGTCGAGCAGGCGTGCGGGGCCCGTGCCATCACGGATCCGGGGTCAAGTCGATGATCACCGTGACGTACTTGTCGCCCCGCCTGGTGTGGCGCCACACGTGCTCGTCGACGCCGATGACCTGGACGCCGTCGAACCGGGCTGCGTCGTCGATCAGGACTCGCTTGCCCTCGGCCAGGACGGCGTCGTTGGCGGTGTCCCAGGCGACGCCGAGCCCTTCGGCGACGCGGGCGACGGTCAGGTGTTCGACCACGATCGCCTTCCAGCGCCCACCGCAGGCCGCGACGGGAGAGCTTCGCGCGCGGCTCGGCGGCCTGGGTGGTGTCCTGGCGCCACACGTGTCCGCAGCCGGTGCACCGGTAGCGACGGATCGTCACCACCAGCGTCGTGGGTCGCCAGCCCAACGGCTCGTGCGCCAGCCGGCGGGTCACGGTGTCGCGCGGCGCGCCCTCGCAGCCGCAGCGGCGACACCACTGGTCGGGCTCGACGACCCGGCAGGCGAGCACCGCGCGGTCGGGCTCGAGCCGCTGGCCGACGACTTCGAGGCCGAGCTCGTCGAGGCGGCAGAACGTGGTCAGGTCAGGGCAGGCGAAGGTAGCGTCAGGCACGTCGAGGTCTTCCAGATGGGCAGTGTAGGAACCTCCATCCTCGGGAGACCTCGACCCCTATCTGGGCACCGACGCGCCGACCAACACCGCGTACGACCTCACGCGTCGGCTACACCCTCAACTGGGAAGAGCCCCCAATCCCTTGGCATATTGATGCGCCAATACGTCGCCGCGCCGTGGCTTTGAGCAGGTCACCGAAGCTTACGGCGCGGCACTCCGGACACCCCTTGTCGGTTACGTCTGGGAGGATCGAACCGAAAGGGCGGGTGCTGATGATGGATCAACAGGTCTTGCTTGGGGTGGCTGCAGTTGTCGCGACTCTTCTTGGGTCTCTCGGCGTTGTGGGACAAATTCTAGTAGCGAGGCGCCAGGTCAACCTCGAGGAAGCTAATGCGTATCGCGACCAAGCAAAAGCCTGGCGGGAACTTCGTCCGGACTGGGAGCGCCTGTTGGCCGCAGGCCTTGGTCCGACGCGCGCGGGTCAACGTGGGGTGCCGACGAATTGTTGCGACGAGTACGCGCGGCTGCTCGAGGCCTGCAGAGGCGCGCGGGTGGCTGCTCAACAAGCCTTCGATTCAGGATACGAAGCGACTCGTCAATCAGATCTCTGGGACCTTGAGCGCGAGACCTTCGCCAAACTAGCCCCGATCGAAGGCGCAATCAGGCAGGTGTTGATTCACTTCGCCCAGCTGTCTGACTTGATCATCCGACGACGACTGTCGATCAGTGCCGTCTACGATGCGCTCGGGCACGACGTGCTGCGCGAGCGCGAGGCGGTCGAGGCGGTGACCCGTCACGCCTACGACTTCGGTGGTTGCGTGGCTCCAGCGTTCGAGGAAGGTCGCTGGTGGGCAGATCTGACGGCTGAC
Organism: uncultured Actinomycetota bacterium; assembly: GCA_963835385.1. GTDB lineage: Bacteria > Actinomycetota > Actinomycetes > Propionibacteriales > Nocardioidaceae > Nocardioides_B. The sequence continues at coordinate 4,384 of CAWIFK010000005.1, read as the reverse complement.
GAGATATCGCCGCGTATCGGTTGGGCCCGCGCGCTGGAGTTTTCCCCGCCACTCTCTCCCGCATCGACGTGTTCCTCGATTACCTAGCAATGCGTGCGGAGGCCATCGGTGATGGCGTGCATGCGGTCACCAGCGATCAGCAGTTGCGGCAAGTTGGAGGACGGCGGGAGCTCGCAGTGCGATGGCGCGTGCTTAGGCGTGCGGGGCTGCTGCCGGCCCTACGCTTCTGCTGGCGGGCCGCGTGGGTGCACCAAAGAGTTCGCCAGCCGCGAGCCTTTCCCTTGGCGACGTTGCTGAGGCCATCCCTGTACGGACTTGGGCGCCTCCCGCGAACTGCCTTGTCGTGGACCTGCCGGCCCCTGATCGTGCTAGGCAAGGTCCTAGCGGCAGCCGCGATGAGTAAGCGCGCTTCGGACGCTGAGCGTTGGATTCCAAGGATCGACGCCGATTCGGAGCTGTCCGCTACCGAGATCACCGTGTGAGCGGGACGCCGGATTTGCGCTGGGGGCCGAGGACGGCGCGCCAGCGCCGCCCGCAGGCTGCGCCGGCGGAGCCGGCGCCTTGATCTCATAGAGGCCAATTCAGCAACGGAGCGCGCCACGCGGCATTACCGACACCCATCGGTTGCAACGAGACAGCGAATGCTCGACTGATCAGTGCGGCGTTGCGTCTATCGTCTCCGTGGCCTGGTGCTCGCCATGCCCTGCAGGAGCGATCGCGTGCGTGCGTCGACGCGCAGGATCAATCTGGCAGGGCCGTGTTGTCGGCGGAGTTGCTGGCCGCGGTGTGGCCAGTCTTCGGATCGATCGTCCATCCGCCCTCAACAAGAGCGGCAGTGACGGTTCGAAGATCGAGACCTGCGACATTCCAGCCGCTTCGTAGTGCGTGCCGCAACAGCTCGAGGTAAAGGTGGCTCGGTGTTGGCACGCCCTTGCTCGCGAGCTTGCGACTAACGGCCGCGACTTCTTCGTCGCTTGGGTCGATGAACGAAGCCTCGGCGTTGTCTGCCGGGACCATAGTGAGTACTAGGTCCAGCGTCGCCACATGTTCGAACCCCGACGCTAGGCCTTTGACGGACCGTTGTCCCTTGTTGAGAACGACGATGCGTTCAGGCTCAATCCTCAAGCCTGCCGCCGCCACGGCACGCTGCACGAGCGCCCACACCCTGCCGCTGGAGTTCCCAAAAACCATCGAGACCCGGCCGCCAGGCTTCAGGACTCGCCGGCACTCAGCCAGCGCGTCCGTTAGAAGTTGCTCATAGCGACCTGCCGAACGCTTGGTCCCGGTACTGCGGTCAATGACCGCCTCCTGTGTCACGTCCGTGAAGCCGTCCAGCCAACCCTCTTGGAACAAAGCCATGTCGGCGTAGAACAGGTTGGAGCCAAACGGCGGATCAGTGAAGACGTAGTCAACGCTCTGGTCTGGGAGGGTCAGCGCTGCTGCGCTTTCAGTGACGTACTCGGCGACTTGATTCCCCGAGTCGGCGCCATGCGCGTACGCTTGATCCCGGATCCACTCGTCCGAACGACCCACCGCTATGGCCTTCCGTTCGAACAACTCGAAGACGTTCCACTCGTAGAACACCGGTGCGATGTAGTAGTTCGCATTTGCAGCGTTGAGCGGACGTTGACGCGACCATTGGTATCGCTTGGAAGCGCGAGTCAGCGTGGCCGTGAAGGCAAACAGCAGCTTCTGCGCCAGCGCCGCGTCTTCCAACTCGCGAATCTGGTCCCGCAGCGCCACGAGTGCATGGAGGTTCCGCGCCGAGTAGAACGACCCAACCGTCGTATTTCCACTCTTGCCCAGCGACTGCGCCCGATACATCTCACGATCAGGGGTGATCTCCACCCGTGGGAAGTCGAGCTCTTCCAGCGGCAGCTCGGGTGCAGCCTGTGCCAGTTGCTCCTTCTGTTTCGTTGAGCACGCACAAGTCACATAATCGAGTACCGGCGCCTCGCCCACTCGGTCGAGCTTGCTTGTGATCGCCGCAGTGCAGTGCGGGCAGCTCATCTTGGCCTTCGACCAGTTGGCCGCTTCGAGCGAGTGGTAGTAGTTCACCGGCCGCTTGCAGCCGCCGCATTCGACCAGAACGCTCCAAACGGTCTTGAGCAGCCGGGCTTCGCGCCCGCAGTCTTCGCACGGCACGACATAGATTGACCCAGCCTCCGCTTGAGCGGCCTTGAGCACTTGGTCGCGGCCGCCTCGACGATCACCGATCGACAAGATTGAAATACCCGTTGCCGATATGACCTCCGAGCACGGAGATGTCGGAGAGACTTGCGCAGCGCCCCGAAGCGACCGCTGCGACGCCGGTCATGCCCGACCCCGCAAAAGGGTCAAGAACGATACCACCCTGGTGGGACAATACGCCTCGATGAAAGGCACGATCGCAGGCACCGGCACCTTCGTGAGGTACGCGTGTGCCATGTACACGGGATCGCCTCGGCCCACGACGATTTCTTCAGTCACCCCGGCCGATGTTACTCATAGTCTGTAGACCCATCGTCTGCGCCGGCCCTAGCTTCGATCCATCATCGCGCATGACACCGACAAGGTCCCCGGACCTTGTCCACAGGGCTGCGTTTGGTGATCGCGTCCGCGAGTTCCGCCAGGCCAGGGATTTCACAGGAGGCCTCTTGCCGAGGCCTCGGGCCTTCACCGCACGTACATCTCCTCGCCTCGAACGAGGCCAGCGCAATGTCGGCCTTGACAACATTCACGCCCCTCGCGAGTGCCCTCGGCGTCCCCGCCTCTGATCTCTTCGATGAGGGCCTGACGCCTGATGGCCTTCAAGGAGGACGAGGACTTCGCGCGCTTCCTCACGATGGGCGCCTACGCCACCGCCGCGGTCAGCTGAGGACCTCGAGCGCACAGGGCACACGACATCATCGAGCTTGAGCGCTACGCGAAGGCGAACAAGATCTGGCAGACGAAGGTCAAGCGACTGCGCCTGGCCGACCTTCTCTGCATCCGCTGCGGTCGCCGCTTCGAGTCCAAAGGGAAGACCAACCTGGAACTCAAGCTGTCGCACTCCCCGAAGTCGCCGGGCCGCGAGCGGTGGGCCGCCATGCGCCAGGACGACGTCTTTCGCCTTCGTCCGCGTGCGGTCACACCGATCAGGTCCCGATGCCGGTCAGGTCGCCTACGTAACCCGCCGAGCGCTCACGCGGCCGAACCGTCCCTGCGGGAGGGCGTGCGCAAGGCCATCGCGGACGGCGCCGAAGCCTGACGTTTCCTGGCCCGTTCACGGTGCCCAAGCAAGGCGGCAATCGTGACCTTGACACTCAGAATAGGAAGCGAGGTGAACGTAAAGGATGACGGCCGGCGCCAGACCTACATCGGCACGCGGTTGGGCTGCGTATTATCCCCGGGGCCGCGTGGTGTCCATGAGCGCTACGAGGCGGGTGACATACTCGCAAGCTGCGTTGAACCCGCCGAGGTCACCTGCGTCGGTGACAGTCTGGGACTGGCGTCCGGACCTCTTCTCCGACCGACGAGGTCTGAGCTTTCCGGCTGTGAAGGCCGCCCGCTTCCTCGGTCCCGCCGCGTGGCCGATGAGCTCCGGGCGATCATGAACGACGGGACCACGACTGGCGCCTCCGCCTTGAGTCTGCCGCGAGCCTTGCCCCGGTGGACGACACCGCGGTCGCCTACCTCGTCGACCGCGCACTCGACGCGAGGGCCCGCGAGGGCGAACATATGGAGGCCGTCTTCGCCCTCTCGGAGCTCGACGTCGACGCAGCGTTCATGGCGCTTGACGACATCGCCGGCGCACGAGGCAACGCGCCGACCGAGGTCCGCGCCGCGGCAGCATGGGGCCTTGGCTTGGGCGCGCGCCGTCGCCCGAACTTCTCGTGCCGCTGCTCGGCGACGAGGAGACATCGTGGCGCTGCACGCGGCGGCCGCGATGCCTACTTCTTGCCCCCGACAGTCGTGTCCACACTGATTGACTGGGTCGTTAGCGGGACGCTACGCGAAGCGAGCGCAGCTTCCCACCTTCTTGCGCGTCACGATCAGGCCCCTAGGCTTCTCCAGGCCGCCGGCATAGCTTCCGACAAGGCGCGCTCCGTTGCGCTGCTCGCGATCGGTGACGCCGGACCACAGCAAATAGGCAGCGCGATTGACTGAGTCGACAACACGACCGCGGCAACGCTCCATACACTCTGGGCACAGTGTGATGACTGGCTCCGCGCTCCAGATACCGACGGTGGACTCGACGTACTCAGGCGACAGCGTGTGCGGCTGTAGTGGTTTCAACACCGAGGCCCTGAAGCACCGACACTCCACCGTTGACTACCTCGCCGCAGCGAGTAGTCTCGAAAAGTGGATTCTAGGGATTCTCTTGTGACCCCCATGACCTCAGCAAGACCATCCAGCCGTCGGC